>NZ_JAXCLW010000006.1:0-233360 GCF_034044715.1 Dongia soli
GTCGCGTTGGTCAATCCCGGAGCCTTGTTCGTGTCTGGATTTTTGGCCATGGTACCTGTCCCTCTCAGGCATGTGTTACATTTGTCGGACGTCTTCCATGCGGGCGGCAGCGACTGCGCCGCCCGGCATGGCACCTGTTCTATCTCCCGGCCAGCCCCTTGCGGTCAGCTTGCCCAGTCGGAGCCGCGGATGATACTGCAAAAATTGAGACGGCGATAAGTCGGATCCTTGAGCGCCAGCACATCCGCGTTGACGGTGCCGAAGGTGCTCAAGGGCTTCTTGATGAAGCCGTCCTTGAAGGCCTCGATGATATTTTCCTTAAAATTGTTGCCGCGCGGATGATGCTCGCACACATGATCCCGCTGCTGCTGCGAGAAATCCTGATAGGCAATGCCCATCACATCCATCTCGACGCCGGCCGTGACCAGGGCGATATTGGCGCTCATATGTTCCGGCACGCCCGGCGTCGTATGCAGGGCGATGGCGGTCCAGACCTCCTGGATTTCCTGTTCGCCGACACCATGGCTCTTCAGGAAGTCGCGGGCGGTATTGGCGCTGTCAACCTCGAAGCGGAACTCGGGGCTGCTATATTTTGCGGTGAGGCCCATGTCGTGGAACATCGCGCCCATGTAAAGCAATTCAGGATCATACTTCAGTTTCTTGCGTTCACCTGTCAGGGCGCCCCATAAAAACACGCGGCGCGAATGGTGATAGAGCAGATCGGATTCGGTATCGCGCACCAATTGGGTGGCGGCACGGGCCAGCGCACTGTCGGGAACGCGAATGCCAGCGATGGTCTCGGTCATGTCAGTCTCTCCTTTTTGTCAGTTGTGAATATTGGCTGAAGGCCGGTCACCCAGGCGCGGGGCAGCGCGGTAATCGTTAAGGGGTGTGATCGGTCATCAGTCTTGAGAACGTCAGTTGCAGCGATAGCAGGCGATCGGGTCGCTGGCTGGAAAACTTTCTGCCAGCGCATTGTCGAGTTGATCTTCGCGGTGGCGCACGGCGTCGCGCTCGACCGGTTCGCGCTGATCGGGCCAGCCGGGCTGGGCAGATGTCCAGAGATCCCGCTCAGACGATCCGGCTTGGGAGGAGGCAAAACGAGATGGGTTTTTCATCAGCTTTCTCCGTCTCTAGGGATCAGTTTGCGCCGTATTTGCGCCGTGATCCGATGAGCTGATGATCGCGTTTCACCCGGGTTTCGGCAACGGAACCGCACCACCGCATTCTGCCAATGGCACGCGCTTTTCTGCCGGGACCGCTAAGCCGGAACGAACACCCGAAGCGGATCGCCCGGATATCTGCAGAGGCGGTGTAGGATGAAACGCCGAACTGTCGCATTCTTTTCCCTGCGCTTCAATCGCGTTTCTTCGTGAATCCGCTTTTTGCGGACGCCGCCTTCCGCAGGGCGCGGGTCCTTGCAAACCAATGATTGTTCAGCGCCTGTTGCATCGCCACTCGTCGTTTCGTTGTTGGCGGCCATCTCGCCCAGGCAATGGCCCGATGGCGGATATCGCAGGGGCAATGTCGCGTGGGCGATGGCGATGTCGCCGACGGACCGTCGCGCGTATCATTGTCGGAAGGGTTGAATCCGTCTATGCAGATAGGGGGTGACAGCAAGAGAACGGAAGATGCCGCGCAAACAGGTTGCCATCATCATTCATGAAGGCGTGCAGGCGCTGGATGTCGCAGGGCCGGTCGATGTCTTTGCCGAGGCCAACAACTTCCTGCCCCAGCCGGATCATTACGAGACGCTGCTGCTGGCCAAGGATGAAAAGCCGATCCGGGCGTCCAACGGCATGCGCATGGCGGCGGATCGCGGCTTTGACGAGGCGCAACAAAATTACGACGTGCTGCTTGCCGCCGGCGGTCCGGCTTTGCCGGGCGCAGCGCGCGATGACGTGCTTTGCGACTGGCTGGCCGGGGCGGCGCCGCAATGCAGCCTCTATGGGTCCATCTGCACCGGCGCATTCTTGTTCGGTCATGCCGGATTGCTGGACGGCCACAATGTCACCACCCATTGGCAGAATGCCGCGCGCCTGGCCGAAAGCTTCCCCGAGGCCAAGGTGGATTACGACCGCATCTATCTGCGCGACGGCCGCCTCGTCACCTCGGCCGGGGTGACGGCGGGGATCGACCTGGCGCTCGCTTTGGTGGCCGAGGATCATGGTCCCCAGGTGTCGCTGAAAGTGGCGAAGCGCCTTGTCGTCGTGGCACAGCGCCAGGGCGGGCAATCGCAGTTCAGCCCCTTCCTCACGGCGCCGGCCAAGGACGGCTCGCCCATCGCCCGGGTGCAGGCCCATGTAATGGAACATATCGCCGATGCCTTCCCGGTCGAGAAGCTGGCCGAAATCGCCGGCATGAGCCCGCGCAATTTCGCCCGGCAATTCGTCGAGGAGACGGGCGTCACGCCGCATGAATTCATCGAACGCGCCAGGGTCGATGTGGCGCGCAATTTGCTGGAAGGCAGCGATCTTGCCTTGAAGGCGGTCGCCTATCACAGCGGCTTCAGCAATCCCGACCGCATGCGCATCGTCTTTGCCAAACGCCTCGGGGTCTCGCCGGCGCAGTATCGCGCCAGTTTCCAGCGGGAATGATATCTGTTTCCCTTCCGCTCCCTATAGTACTGTATCCGTGATTAAATCGCGGATGCGTTGGGTGCGGTAACTTGGATATTTCCGATGCGGATATAGGCAGCGCAGCCCTGCGGCGGGCGGTGGCGATCGTCATGCTCGCCAACCTCGCTTATTTCGGCGTGGAGTTTGCCGTCGCGCTCGCCATCGGATCGGTCTCGCTGTTCGCGGATTCAGTCGATTTCCTGGAAGATGCCGCGGTCAATTTATTGATCCTGATGGCGCTCGGCTGGTCCTTGCGGTCGCGCGCCCGGCTCGGCATGGCCTTGGCGATGATCTTGCTTGTGCCGGCAATCGCAACGATCTGGACCGCCTGGCAAAAGTTCATGGCACCGGTTGCGCCGGAGCCGGTTGCGCTGTCCTTGACCGGCCTGGGGGCTCTCCTTGTCAATTCCGGTTGCGCCCTCCTGCTTGCCCGGTTCCGTCACCACGGCGGAAGCCTGACCAAGGCGGCTTTCCTGTCGGCCCGCAACGACGCGATCGCGAATGTGGCGATCGTCGGCGCGGGATTGGTGACCGGCTTCCTGTGGCGCTCGGCCTGGCCCGATCTGATCGTGGGGCTGGGCATCGCCGCCATGAACGCCGATGCGGCGCGCGATGTGTGGAAAGCGGCCCGGGAAGAGCAGCGCGCGGCAGCGTGATAGTGGCGGCCGGGCGGTTTTTCAGCTTTATCGGGCATCAAGCGGCCTCAACGATGGACCCTCGGATCAAGTCCGAGGGTGACAAGCGGATTTGCTGCCAGCGTTATGCGATAATCGGCCCAGCAAGGGTGACGATCCCAGGCAGGATCTCGGTGCCATTGCCGCTTGTCATCAATGTTCGTTGCACACCGGTTGCCACAAGCAAGATTGTCACCCTCGGGCTTGACCCGAGGGTCCACCGGCGCGGCTGATGAATATTGCCGGGCTTTTACCGGATCGGTCGCATCTATCCGACGTTCTCTCCGGCCTCGACCATGGACCCTCGGATCAAGTCCGAGGGTGACAAGCGGGTTTGTTGCTCGCGTTATGCGATGCTCAACCCCAGCAAGCTTGACGATCCGTGCAGGGATGGCGGTGCTATTGCTGCTTGTCATCGATGTTCGTCGCACATCGGTTGCCACAAGCAAGATCGTCACCCTCGGGCTTGACCCGAGGGTCCATCGGCGCGGCTGATGAACATTGCCGGGCTTCTACCGGATCGGTCGCACCTATCGGGGGTTCTGTCCGGCCTCGACTATGGACCCTTGGATCAAATCCGAGGGTGACAAGCGAGTTTGCCGCCAGCGTTATGCGATGCTCAACCCCAGCAAGCTTGACGATCCGTGCAGGATGTCGGTGCCATTGCCGCTTGTCATCAATATTCGTTGCATACCGGTTGCCACAAGCAAGGTTGTCACCCTCGGGCTTGACCCGAGGGTCCATCGGCGCGGCTGATGAATATTGCCGGGCTTCTACCGGATCGGTCGCATCTATCCGACGTTCTGTCCGGCCTCGACCATGGACCCTCGGATCAAGTCCGAGGGTGACAAGCGAGTTTGTTGCCTGCGTCGTGAATGATTAGCCCCAGCAAGGTTGACGATCCCGGGGGCCTCGACCATGGACCCTCGGACCTAGTCCGGGTGTGACAAGCGAGTTTGCGATCGACGTCGTGCGATGACCATTGGCAGCAAAGCAAACGACGTTGTTGTTGGCGGCGTGATCCCCCTCATGCCTGTTCGGCATAGGCGGCGAGATTGCGTTGCAGGACGGCGAGCATGTCATCGCGCAAGGGATCGCGGGAGCCGCGGGGCCAGGCGGCGGCGAGGGGGAGTTTGTTCATGGCAAGGGCGCCGCTGGCTTTGAGCGGGATATAGCGGACACCCTTGGTCGCCATGCGCGCGGTCCAGCGCGGCACGATGGCGACGCCGAGTTCGGCCGCCACCAGATTGACGATGGTCTGCTTCTCCTCGGCGACCTGGGCGATCTGCGCCTGCAGCCCGGCTTCGGTGAAGAGCTTGATGGTGAGATCGTGGCTATGGGGGCGCGAGCGGCGCTCCGGCACGATCAGCGGCTCCTCGGCGAGATCCTGGATCGAAAGTTTCTCGCGCCGCGCCAGGCGATGGCTCTTGGGCACGGCAACGACGGCGCTTTCATAGAAGAGGAAGAAGAAATCCAGCGCCGCGTCCGGATGTTCCGGCGGCCGCACGAAAGCGAGATCGAGCCGGCCGGAGAGCAGGCGCGGCAGCAGGCGGATGCTCTTGTCTTCCAACAACTGCACGGCGATCTCCGGATGGGCTTCGCGAAAATCATGCAACAGCAAAGGCAGCAGCCCGGCGGCGGCGCTGTCGATGGCGCCGACCCGCAGGCTGCTCGCCTGGCTGCGGCTGTGCGCCCGGAACCGTGCCGCCAGGGTATCGGCCTGATCGAGCAGCCCGCGGGCCTCGTCACGCAAGGCGGCACCATCCTCGGTCAAAGCGACATTGCGGGTGGTGCGGGCGAGCAGGCGGGTGCCGAGATCTTCCTCCAGCAGCCGGATATGGCGGCCGAGCGCCGAGGGCAGCATGCCGAGACGCTGCGCCGCGCGGCCGAAATGCAGTTCCTCCGCCACCGCCAGGAAGCAGCGGAGCTGGTGCAAATCCATCAAACGATCCTTCCGGCTGGTTTAGTTTTGCGTGCAAGGTTTCGAGAGAGGCGGAGATTATATCATTTTTTTGTATAAACCCATGCCAATTGAGGTGACGGTGTTTTCCGCCCTAGCTTTCCCATCCGTCCTCAGCAGGGGCGCGGCAGCAGAAGAATTGCGATCGTCATAACAAGCCGGGGAGGCAGCGTGTCCAAGTCGCCGACATCCAATTCAGTGCGGGCCGAAGCCTTGGACGCCGATCCCTTGCAGAAGCGGGTCCTGCGCAAGATCACCTGGCGCATCGTGCCCTTCGTGATGCTGCTTTACTTCATCGCCTTCATCGACCGGGTGAATATCGGCTTTGCCTCGCTGACGATGAACCAGGATCTCGGCTTCTCGCCCTCGGTCTTCGGTTTCGGCGCCGGCATCTTCTTTTTCGGCTATTTCCTGTTCGAGGTGCCGTCCAACCTGATTCTGCACAAGATCGGCGCGCGTATCTGGATCGCCCGGGTGATGATCACCTGGGGCCTGATTTCCGGCGCCATGGCCTTCGTCCAGGGCACCACCAGTTTCTATGTGCTGCGCTTCCTGCTGGGTGCGGCGGAAGCCGGCTTCTTTCCCGGCATCATCCTTTATCTCAGCTATTGGTTCCCGGCGCGGCGGCGCGCGGCGGTGACGGCGATCTTCATGGCGGCGGCGCCGCTCTCGACCGCTTTAGGCTCGCCGGTTTCCGGCGCGCTGCTGCAGATGCATGGCCTGCTCGGTTTTACCGGTTGGCAATGGCTGTTCCTGATCGAAGCCGTGCCGGCGATCCTGCTGGGTTTCGTCGTCCTCATCATTCTCACCGACCGGCCGGAAAAGGCGATGTGGCTGAAGGATGACGAACGCAACTGGCTGGTTGCCGCCATGGAGGCCGAGCAGAAGGCCAAGGGTGCGCAGGCAAGCCACAATGTCTGGCGCGGCCTTGCCGATATCCGCGTGCTGGCGCTGTCGCTGGTTTATTTCGGCACCTCGGCCGGGCTCTACACTTTGGGCATCTGGGCGCCGCAGATCATCAAGCAATTCGGCCTGTCCGCGCTCAGCATCGGCTTCGTCAACGCCATTCCCGCCGTCATCGCGGTGGTGGCCATGGTGTTGTGGTCGCGCCATTCCGACCGCACCGGCGAGCGCACCTGGCATGTGGTCGGCGCCTGCCTGTTGGCGGCGGTCGGGCTGGTTTTCGCCGGATCGGCGGGCGGCGTGATCGCGGTGGTGGCCGCATTGACCTTGGTCAATATCGGCATCAGCTGCTCGAAGCCGCCGCTCTGGAGCATGCCGACGATGTTTCTGTCCGGTCCGGCGGCGGCGGCGGGCATCGCCACCATCAATTCAATCGGCAATCTCGGCGGCTTCGTCGGGCCGTCGATGATCGGCTGGATCAAGCAGGTGACGGGCAGTTTCCTCGGCGGGCTCTATTTCGTCGCCGGCTTGCTGATATTGTCGGCGGCACTGACCCTGATCCTCGCCAAGGCAGGCCGCAAGAACGGTACGGCGCGGACGGCCATGCACCACCAAGCTGCTCAACATTGATCAAAATCATCGCGTAACGGAGACCATCAGATGCGTGAATATGCGATCGCCACAATCCCGGCGGACGGTATCGGCCCTGAGGTCATCGCCGCCGGTACGCAGGTGCTGGAAAGCCTGCAGAAGCGGCTGAGCGATGTGAAATTCCATTTCAAGAATTTCGATTGGGGCTCGGATTACTACAAGAAGCACGGCGTGATGATGCCGGCCGACGGGCTCGCCACGCTGAAAAAATTCGACGCCATCTATTTCGGCGCGGTGGGCGCCCCGGATGTGCCGGATCACGTGACGCTCTGGGGCCTGCGCCTGCCGATCTGCCAGGGCTTCGATCAATATGCCAATGTGCGGCCGACCAAGATCCTGCCCGGCATCACCTCGCCCTTGCGCAATGTCGGCCCGGGCGATCTCGACTGGGTGATCGTGCGGGAGAATTCCGAGGGCGAATATTCCGGCCATGGCGGCCGCGCCCATCGCGGCATGCCGGAGGAAGTCGGCACCGAGGTCGCGATCTTCACCCGGATCGGCGTCACGCGGATCATGCGCTATGCCTTCAGGCTGGCACAGTCGCGGCCGCGCAGGCTGCTGACCGTCGTCACCAAGTCCAATGCGCAGCGCTATGGCATGGTGATGTGGGATGAAATCGCCGCCGAGGTGGCGGTGGAATTCCCCGATGTCACCTGGGACAAGATGCTGGTCGATGCGATGACGGTGCGCATGACACTGAAGCCGCAGAGCCTCGACACCATCGTCGCCACCAACCTGCATGCCGATATTCTGTCCGATCTCGCCGGCGCGCTGGCCGGCAGCCTCGGTGTCGCGCCGACCGCCAATATCGATCCGGAACGCCGCTTCCCCTCGATGTTCGAGCCGATTCACGGCTCCGCCTTCGACATTACCGGCAAGGGCATCGCCAATCCCGTCGCCACCTTCTGGACGGCGGCGCAGATGCTCGATCATCTCGGCGAGGCGGAAGCCGCGGCGCGGTTGATGCGGGCGGTCGAGCGCGTGACGGGTGCCGGCATCCTGACCCCCGATGTCGGTGGCAAAGCAACCACCAAGGAAGTCACCGCCGCGGTGATCGACGCCATCCACAGCTCGAATATCTGACACGGATATCGACGGCCACGGCGCGTGCCGTGGCCGCTCACCCCGGCGGTGGCATTCCACCGCCACGCTTTCCGCCTTCGCACTGGTGCTGCCCTCCGGTGCGACCTCATCCCGGCGCCGTTTCCCCCAAGCTGCGCCGGGATGAGGTGGGGAGGGGCTTCATGATGATCATCGCGGGATGTCGATGCCACGCTCGCTTGTCACCCTCGGACTTGATCCGAGGGTCCATCGGAGCGACTGACGAAACGTTGCCTCATTGCACATCGTACTCGGCCTCTGCCATGGACCCTCGGATCAAGTCCGAGGGTGACAACCTTGTTTGGTGCGGCATGGTGCGATGGCCATCCAGGAGTTGATGACAACCCTGTTTGGCTTTGACGTGGTGCGATGCTTGACGTCCGGCTGTTATAGATCGCGCTCAATGACGCACAACGCCAGCCATCCCCCGCTTGTCACCCTCGGACTTGATCCGAGGGTCCATCGCAGCGACTGACGAGACGTCGCCTCGTTGCACCGGCCCTTCGCCCGCATCTGACATCGTACCTGGCCGCTGCCATGGACCCTCGGGTCAAGCCCGAGGGTGACAACCTTATTTGGTGTGGCATGGTGCGATGGCCATCCAGCAGATTGATGACAACCCTGTTTGGTGCGGCGTGGGGCGATGACTATCCAGCAGATTGATGAAAACGCTGTTTGGCTTTGACGTGGTGCGATGCTGTTGTCGCGCGTCGTAATCGCGGTGTTGCCAGTCATCGCAGTGGGTGGAGGCAAGTCCGCTTGTCAGCCTCGGACTTGATCCGAGGGTCCATGGGCGCGGCTGGTGACCGTGGCTTCATGACGCGAAACTGTCATGGCGTCGTTATGCAACGGGGCATGACAGGGTTGTCATCTTCGGCGATAGTGGGCCGCGTTCGTCGTTACTGGATTACAGGGAGCCGCCGCGGCCCATGCGGCGGCAGGAAGAAAATGCATCGTTATCGCCGTGCCAAGATCGTCGCCACCGTTGGCCCCGCCAGCGCCGCGCCGGAGATGTTGAAAGCCTTGTTCGTTGCCGGGGCCGATACCTTCCGGCTGAATTTCAGCCATGGCACGCATGAGGACCATGCCAAGGTGCATGCGGCCATCCGCACGCTGGAACAGGAGCTGGGCCGGCCGATCGGTATCCTGCAGGATCTGCAGGGGCCGAAGATCCGCATCGGCACGGTCAAGGACGGAAAGCTCTCCGTCACGCCGGGCGAGCGCATTCGCTTCGTGCTCGGCGGCGCGGAGGGCGATAAGGAGGCGATTCCGCTGCCGCATCCGGAAATCTTCGCCGCGGTGATGCCGGGGCATCATCTGCTGCTGGATGACGGGCGGGTGCGGGTGAAGGTGGTCGGGCTCGGCAGCGATTACATCGATGCGGAGGTCGAGATCGGCAGCGTCATCTCCAACCGCAAGGGCGTCAACCTGCCGGGCACGGTGCTGGATCTCTCGCCGCTCACCGCCAAGGACCGCGCCGATCTCGCTTTCGGCCTGGAACTGGGCGTCGATTGGGTGGCGCTCTCTTTCGTGCAGCAGCCAGGCGATATGCTGGAGGCGCGCGGGTTGATCGGCGATCGCGCCGGCCTCGTCGCCAAGATCGAGAAGCCCTCGGCGCTGGAGAAGATCGACGACATCATCCGCCTCTCCGATGCGGTCATGGTGGCGCGCGGCGATCTCGGCGTCGAGATCCCGCATGAGGAAGTGCCGGGCCGGCAGAAGGAGCTGGTGCGGGCCTGCCGCCTGGCGGTGAAGCCGGTGATCATTGCGACACAGATGCTGGATTCCATGATCAATGCGCCGACACCGACCCGCGCCGAAGCCTCCGACGTGGCAACGGCGATCTATGACGGCGCCGATGCGGTGATGCTCTCGGCGGAATCCGCGAGCGGCCTTTATCCGCGCGAGGCGGTGGAGATGATGGACCGCATCATCCGCAGCACCGAACATCACAAGCTCTATCGGTCCATTCTCCAGGCGACCGAGGCGGGCGAGGAACAGACGGCACCCCATGCGGTGGCCGCGGCCGATCTCGCCGAAGCCATTCACGCACCGGCCATCGTCGCTTTCACCTCCAGCGGCACCACGGCGGCGCGGATCGCCCGCAAGCGGCCCGCCGTGCCGATCCTGGCAGTGACGGCGGATCGCGATGTGGCGCGCCGGCTTTGCCTGCTCTGGGGCGCGCATAGCGTGCAAGCCGCCGATATCGCCAGCTATGACGATATGGTGGCGCGCGCATCCGAACTGGTAATGGCGGAGGGATTCGCCAATCAGTCGGACCTGGTCGTGGTGGTGGCCGGCGTGCCCTTTGGCAAGGCCGGCACGACGAATAATCTCCGCGTCATCGAGGTCGGGCGGTAAGAAAAGGAAACCGGGATCGGCCACGTTAATAGCGCCCGTGCCGCCCCAGCGCGCCGTCCGCCTGCACGTCACAGCTGAATGCGTTCGCGAGGGACAAGTAGTGATCCTTGCTACTTGTGCGATTTTTAGGTAAGGAGTCCATACACAGCGGATTTCCCAGACAGTATTGCATCTCCGGACCTCGAGTTTCCTGCCTTGAGTATTGCATCTCCGCATCTGCGGCACAGGGATGACGATATATCGGAGGAACGCAGGGGAGACGGTTCAGATCCCTGTTGATTTCCTGCATTGGGCCCTGGCTATTTTATCGATAGTCGCCCTGCTCGTTTTCCTTGTCCCTTTGCGATGGCGCGCCCCCGAAGCCGGGCCGATGGCGATGTTCACCGCAGCCATCGTCGCCATCGCCGCCTTCCGAACGCCCTGGCTGACCTTGGCAGTTGCTGGCGGCAAAGGCGTGTGGGATGCGATCTTCATCCTCTATGTGATGTGGCCGGCGCTGCTGCTCTATCAGGTCACCAAGCAGGCGGGGGCCTATGACGCGCTGCGGCAAGGCATCGCCAGATTCAGCCGCAACGAGCTGTTCATCATTCTCTCGCTGTGCTGGGTCTTTGCCTCCTTCCTGCAAGGCATCGCCGGCTTCGGCGCGCCGGTCGCCGTCGTCGTGCCTTTGCTGATCGCCGTCGGCGTCAAGCCGGTCTATGCGGTGGCGATGGGTGTCCTGGCCCATGCCTGGGGCCGGTTTTTCGGTACGCTCGGCGTCGGCTGGCTGGCGACCCTGCAAGTCGTTGAATTGGAGGATATCCCCAGGGCGGCCTTTGAATCGGCCCTCCTGATCCTCATTCCAAACTATCTCGGCGGTTTTTTCGTCGTCTGGCTCTATGGCAAAGGTCCGGCCTTGCGCCATGCCTGGCCTCTGGTGCTGATCCTCGGCACCATCCTCGGTGTCGGCCAGCTTCTGGCCGCCTTGTTCAGTCCCGAACTGTCGACCTTCCTGGCCGCCGCCGTCGCCCTGCTGTCGCTCTACCCCTTGTCGCGCTGGCCGCGCTACCGCGATCCGATTACCGATATCACCGACCGGCCGGCCATGACGGAGCGCGTGGTCGTCGAGCAAAAGGAGGCGCCGCCGGTCATGAGCCTCGCCATGTCGTTCCTGCCCTATGTCATTCTGACGGCGGTAACGCTGAGCGTGTTGTTGATCCCGCCGCTTAACGCGGCGCTGCGCCAGGTGCGGATCGGCTTGCCATTCCCGGAAGTGGCGACCGGCTATGGCATCCACAATGCGGCGGCGGCGAGCTATTCGCCGATTGCGCCCTTCACTCATCCCGGTGCGATGCTCCTGATCACGGCCATCATCGTTTGGCTGATCTACAGCGCAGGCGGCTATTACCGCGCCTGGGCGCAGCGGCACACGCCGGAGCGTATCGGCTCCGCTTTGCTGGTCGATGCGGTGCCCGCTTCGGTGCCGGTCATCGCCTTTCTGGTGACGAGCCGCATTCTCGATCATAGCGGCCAGTCGCTCACGATCGCCCATGGCCTTGCCGCGGTCTCGCCACCCTTGGTCTATGCCGGTGCCGCCAGCATCATTGGTGCCTTGGGCGCTTTCATGACCTCAAGCAGCACGGCTTCGAACGTGCTCTTTGCCGGCGTGCAGGGTGGCGTCGCGCAGTTGCACGGGCTTGCCAAGGAAACGGTGATCGCCGCCCAGGCGGCGGGCAGCGCCTATGGCAATGCGATCGCGCCGGCCAATATCGTGCTGGGCACCAGTATTGCCGGCGTCAAGGGCCAGGAGGGATCGGTCCTGCGCAAAACCCTTCCCTGGACGATCGTTGTTGCGGTGCTGACGGGCCTGGCGACGGTGGCGCTGATTCTTATACGCTAAACGGGCTCCGCTGAGGAGGACAGGATGGATAAAAAGCTGAAAGCGGATTGTCTGTCGCTGATATTGCTCTGCGCCTCATTTCCGATCATCAGTTTCGGCGCGACCCGCGGCGGCGGCCTGGTCTGGTGGATCGGCCTGTTGAGCCTCGTCGCCGGCGGCCTGCTGCCGGTCTGGACGCGCTACATGAATCACGCCGGCGACCGGATCAGGGATGTCGGCATAGAATTCGACGATCGCACATCGTAGCTCGCGCAAGAGCCATTGCCGCTCGCGGATGAGAGAGCGCGGGCGGACATCGACGCCATCCGCCACGGTTTACCTCGGGTACTGAGATGGAGGAGGCGACTATGAGTCATCCGAATGGTCCCCGGACAGGACGTCCGCCCACATATGCGCAGAACGGCGTGGTCACGACGCCGCATTATCTTGCCAGCGCGGCAGGGCTGAACATGTTGCAGAATGGCGGTAGTGCTGTCGATGCCGCCATCGCCGCGAATGCGGTGCTCTGTGTCGTCTATCCCCATATGGCGGGGTTGGGCGGCGATGGCTTCTGGTTGATCGCCGAGCCCGGCACCGGCCAGGTGCATGGGCTCAATGCCAGCGGACCGGCTGCCCGCCTGGCCACGCTCGATTATTATCGTCCGCGCAGCAAGGATAATGAGATACCCGCACGCGGTCCCCTCGGCGTCCTGACCGTTCCGGGCGCGATCGATGGCTGGCGCCTGGCGCATGAGCGCTTTGGCCGGGTTTCCTGGGAGCGGCTGTTCGATGCGGCGATCGGCTATGCACGCGACGGCATGGCGGTCAGCCGCTCGCTCGCCGATTGGCTGCCCCAGGACGAGCCGATCCTGGCGGCCTATCCGGAGACCGCGGCGATCTTCCTGCCCGGCATGTGCGTTCCGCGCGAAGGCCAGCGCCTGGTGCAGGCGGCGCTCGCCGGGTCGCTCCAGCAAATTGCCAGCCAGGGCGCTAGGAAAGGCTTCTACGAAGGCGATATTGCAACCCGCATCTGCGCAGCCTTGCAGCCCCAGGGCTCGCCCCTGGCGGCCGATGACTTGGCCGCTTTCCAGGCCGAATGGGTCGAGCCGATCACCGGCAGTTATCGCGGTTATGACGTCTATCAACTGCCGCCCAGCACCCAGGGATTCACCGCTTTGCAGATCCTCAACCTGATTGCCGGCTATGATGTCGCGGCGTGGGGCGAGGGCACGGCGGATTATTATCACCACATGGCCGAGGCGGAAGATTGCCTTTGCCGATCGCGAGGAATGGCTGACCGATCCGACTTTCGTGGAGATACCGGTGCCGCGCCTGATCAGCCAGGACTATGCCGATGAGCGCCGCGGCTTGATCGATCCCGCGCGAGCGCTCGATATCGCCAAAGTGCCGGCGGGTATTCCTTATACCCAGCCACATGCACGCCGCGCGCCGGATGGCGATACGTGCTATTTCTGCGCCGCCGACCGCGACGGCATGGTCGTGTCGCTGATCCAGTCGATCTATCATGATTTCGGCAGCGCCGTGACCGGCGGCGATACCGGTATCCTGCTGCAGAACCGCGGCGCCTTTTTCGCCCTCGACGAGAACCATCCCAATCACCTGCAGCCGGGCAAGCGCACGTTCCACACGTTGATTCCCGCGATGCTGCTGCGCGACGGCCAGCCTTATCTCGCTTACGGATCGATGGGCGGCGAGGGGCAACCGCAGTCCCAGGCAGCGCTGGTCACCCGCATCATCGATTTCGGCTATGACGTGCAGCAGGCGATCGAGGCGCCGCGCTGGCTGATGGGCCGCACCTGGGGCACGCGCTCGCGCAATATGACGCTCGAGGGGCGGATCTCGGACGAGGTCGCGCGCGAGCTCAAGCGGCGCGGGCAACCGGTCCAGATGACCACCGACTGGAATGACAATCTGGGCCACGCCCATGCAATCCGCATCAACCGCGATCAAGGATTCTTCGAAGGCGGCGCCGATCCGCGCGGCGATGGCGCTGCCCTCGGTTATTGAAATCGCGGGTTATTGAGATCGCGGGTTATTGAGATCGCGGGTTATTGAACGGGAAAAGATTCGCCCGCAGGGTCCTTGCCGCACGGAGCAGGCCGCATGACGCAAATCGTGATTACGCTGTCGGTGATCATGGCGGCAATGGTGCTGTTTGCCTGGAATCCCGTGCCCGCGGCCGTGGTCGCCGTCTGCGCCTCACTGGCGCTCTATTTCACCGGCGTACTGACGATGCAGCAAACCCTCAGCGGGTTCGGCGATCCGGTGGTGATCTTGATCGCCGCCTTGCTGGCCATCGCCACCGGACTGGAAATATCGGGCGTCGGCACCTGGGCGGGCCAGCTTTTGATGCGCCATGCGGGCAAAAGCCATACGCGCCGGCTGGTTGCGCTCATGATCGTTGCCGCTGTCTTTAGCGGCTTGATCGGCATGAATGGGGCGGTGGCGGCCATGTTGCCCGTCACCGTGGTGGTCGCGGTCAGGACCGGGGCGGTGCCGTCACGCCTCATGATGCCGCTCGCCTTTGCCTGTCTGACCGGTTCCAAGCTGACCTTGCTGGGCAGCCCGGTCAATGTGATCGCCGCGACCCTGGCCGACGAGGCAGCCGTCGGGCATATCGGCTTCTTCGAATGGGCGATCCTCGGTGTGCCGCTCCTGATCGGCACGATCATCATCATCATCCTGTTTGGACGGTGGCTGCTGCCCGAGCGGCGCAGCCAGTCGATTCCCGCCGATTTCAGCGCCCATGCCCATACCCTGGTCGAGCAATACCAGCTGGAAGATGGCCTGCATCATCTTCGCGTCCGCGAGACATCTCCCCTGATCGGCAAATCGAAGGACGCGGTGGATCTGACGGGCTATGCGGATCTGCACATGGTTGCCGTGCTGGAAGGCGATGCTGCGACACCGTTGCAGCGCGCGATTGCCCAGGATGATTTGTTGCTGGTCCGTGGCAGTGCCGAGATGGTGGGGCGCCTCGCCCTCGATATGCATCTCGCGGTCCGCGAAGCCGAGGAAGCCGGCCCGGTTGCCGAGGTTCTGCTCAGCCGCGCCTCCGGCATGGCCGAAGTTGTGATTCCGATGCGATCCAAGATGATCGGGCAGACGGCGTTTCCAGGCATGGCGACCGAGGATGGCGACCTCATGGTCCTGGCGGTGCAGCGCGGCGACGACAAAATGCGCCAGGAACCGCTCGTGCTGCGTGCGGGCGATCACCTGCTGCTGCAGGGAACCTGGAAGGCCCTGGATCGCTATCTGGCAGATCCGAAGGTGCTGGTCGTCGATTCGCCGGAGGTGGTGAAGAAGCAGGCCGTGGCATTGGGCCACGGTGCGGGCAGGGCGATCGCCATCCTGCTGCTGCTGGTTCTCCTGCTTGCCTTCAACATCGTGCCGGCACCCATTGCGGCAGTGATTTGCGCAGCCCTCATGGTTGTCACCCGCGTGCTGACGCTGCCGCAGTTTTACCGCGGCATCGATTGGAACACCTGTATCCTGATCGGTGCGATGATACCGCCGGCGATGCCATGACCGAAACCGGTGCCGCTGCCCTGATCGGCGATTACGTCGTCAATGCGCTGGGAGGCGCCGGCCCGCTCGCCGTGCTGGCGGGGATTTTTATCGTCTCGGCAACGATAACCCAGTTCATCTCCAACACCTCCTCGGCGCTGGTGATGATGCCGATCGGCCTGGCGACGGCCTCGGAGCTTGGCGTATCCGCGCTTCCGATGATGCTGGGCGTCGCCATGGGAGCCAGCGCATCCTTCCTCACGCCTTTTGCCAATGGTGTCAGCCTGATGGTCTATGGGCCAGGCGGATACAAGTTCGGGGATTTCTGGAAACTTGGTTTTCTCGTCATGGCCTGGGCATTGATCGTGACCCTGGTCGTGGTGCCGCTCTACTGGAAGTTCTGACACCGCATACAACGCCGCGGTGGCAATTCGCCAAGTCACGCAATGGCCACCGCTGCTGCGATGTGTCCCTCATCGTCATCTCTGGCCAGCCGAGGCCGCGCCACGGCCGCGCTGCTGTCCGCTTGATGAGATCCCCCAACACGACGATATAATCTTTGATGATATTGCACCGCGCCGGAGGGTAGATCGTCCGTGACTTGATCTAGCCTGCGGCCAATACAACCGATGCATCGCCGCAGGCCGACTTTATGATCACGTTGGCTTGAACAGAGGTTGATGCGGGGCGCGATGCGGTAAAACTGGAGAGATAAAGAGCCGGCGAAAGTGACGCCGGGAAAACAGGTGCTGGGACAGGAGACCCCATATGACAGAACCACCGAAAGACATGACGGCCACCAGTATCCCGACAAGCCGTGTCCCGCCGGTCGGTGTCGCGCCCACCGGTATCCCGGCGAGCCGTGGCTCGGTCAGCACTGTCTCCAAGGTCATTCGCGCCAGTGCCGAGCAGCTCTACGATGCTTTCATCACGCCCTCGGCCCTGGTGGACTGGCTGCCGCCCGGCGAGATGACCGCCGCGATACACCTCTTCGATGCGCGGGTTGGCGGCGGATATCGGATGTCGCTCTATCATCCGCCTGCCGAGAGGACGGCGGAAGGGCAATCACCGCGCGGCAAGACTTGCGAGCACGAAGATGTGGTGACGGTGCGTTTCGCCGTGCTGGCGCGTCCGCGCCGTATCGTCGAGAAGGTGATCTTCCACAGCGACGATCCCGCCTTCGCGGGCGAGATGACACTGACCATCACCTTCGACAAGGCGCCGGGCGGTACGCTGGTCACGCTCCTGTTCGAAAACATGCCGCCAGGCCTGCGCCCGGAAGACAATGAGGCCGGTTCGCGCCAGTCGCTGGAACAATTGGCGCATTGGATCGAGGGGTAGGCAGCGCGGGGAGCGCGTGACATTCATCAACCGCCACCATGGACTCTCGGGTCAAGCCCGAGGGTGGCAAGCGGGGTGGCTGCCGGTTGCGAGTTCGGTTGATGTATAACGCCGGATCATGACATCGCAATACGTCAGCAAGGAACAAGGTTGTCACCCTCGGACTTGATCCGAGGGCCCGTGCTAACCGCTGCGCTCGGCCTCACCCAGGGACCCTCGGGTCACAAGCGGGGTGGCTGCCGGTTGCGAGTTCGGTTGATGTATAACGCCGGATCATGACATCGCAATACGTCAGCAAGGAACAAGGTTGTCACCCTCGGACTTGACCCGAGGGTCCATGTTAACCGCTGCGCTCGGCCTCACCCAGGGACCGTCGGGTCACAAGCGGGGTGGCTGCCGGTTGCGAGCTCGGTTGATGTATAACGCCGGATCATGACATCGCAATACGTCAGCAACGAACAAGGTTGTCACCCTCGGACTTGATCCGAGGGCCCGTGCTAACCGCTGCGCTCGGCCTCACCTGCCGGTCACAGAATCGCACCGGGCCGGGAGAAGGGTCGATCACAAGCGCATCACGCCCAGGATGATGCCGCACTGCATCATGAACGAGGCCTCGTTGCGTCATTTTGTCCAGGCGGCGGTGCCGCCTCCTTGGCGATTGGGACATTCTGTCTGAGACCAAGCGAAGCGATCTGGCTAACCGCTTGATCCTCCATCTGCGGAACTTTCTGGCATCGATATTGCCGCATAGGGAACTCGCGGTGTGCGCCGCGTCAAGAACGAAACAGTCCACAGGACGTTGTGCGGGGATTATGCCGATCAGCGATAGGGAATAGCGACCGGGCAGGCCGGGCAGCGCGCTGCGTTCGCCGGAGCAATGACCGCCGCACCGCATCGAGCCAGGCTGTCCGTCAGAAGGCAGTGCAATGGCCATGAAAAGCCGACCCGTCACGAGAAAAAGACCGGAAAGAAAGTGGGACAGGAGAACCGACAAGCCATGACATCCAATGCACCTTTCCTATCGCGCGAGCGGATCGTCGCGCCGATGAACTATAATCGCTGGCTGGTGCCACCCGCGGCGCTCTGCGTGCATCTCTGCATCGGCCAAGCCTATGCTTTCAGCGTGTTCAACCTGCCGATGACCAAGCTCATCGGCATTTCTCAATCCGCGCCGGAAGACTGGACGCTGACGGCCCTTGGCTGGATCTTCAGCATTGCCATCGTCTTCCTCGGCCTCTCGGCGGCTTTCGCCGGGTCATGGCTCGATCGCGTCGGCCCGCGCAAGGCGATGCTGCTTGCCGCGTCGTTCTTCGGCGGCGGCTTCATCATCTCGGCGCTGGGCGTCTGGGCGCATCAGCTTTGGGTCGTTTACCTCGGCTATGGCGTGCTCGGCGGCTGCGGCCTTGGCATCGGCTATATCTCGCCGGTAAAAACGCTGATCACCTGGTTCCCGGATCGCCCCGGCATGGCGACCGGCATGGCCATCATGGGCTTCGGCGGCGGCGCCTTCATCGCCTCGCCGCTCTCGGTCTTCCTGATGCAGCATTTCTCCAGCGCGACCCATGTCGGCGTCGCCGAGACCTTCGTCGCGCTCGGTGTCATCTATTTTGTCTTCATGTCGATCGGCGCGCTCATCGTGCGCGTCCCGGCGCCAAACTGGAAACCGGCCGGCTATGTCCCGCCCTCCCAGCAGAAGAAGCTGATCACCGACCAGGTGGTGCATGTGGACGAGGCGCTGAAGACGCCGCAATTCTACCTGCTGTGGTGGGTGCTGTGCCTGAACGTGACGGCGGGTATCGGCGTGCTGGGCCAGGCTTCGGCGATGAGCCAGGAGATGTTCCAGGGCCGCATCACGCCGGTGGCGGCGGCTGGCTTCGTCGGCCTGCTCAGCCTGTTCAACATGCTGGGCCGGTTCTTCTGGGCTTCGACCTCCGACATCATCGGACGCAAGAACACCTATTACTGCTTCTTCCTGCTCGGTCTCGTGCTTTATGCGCTGGTGCCGACCACGGCGCAAATGGGCAGTATCGGCCTCTTCGTCGCCTGCTATGCAATCATCCTCAGCATGTATGGCGGCGGCTTCGCCACCATCCCGGCCTATCTGCGCGACATTTTCGGCGTGCAATATGTCGGCGCCATTCATGGCCGCTTGCTGACCGCCTGGTCGGCGGCGGGCGTGCTGGGCCCGGTGCTGGTGAATTACATCCGCCAGTACCAGATCGATCACGGCGTCGCCAAGGCGGATGCCTATACGGTCACCATGTATATCATGGCCGGCCTGCTCTTCATCGGCTTCCTGTGCAATCTGGCGGTGAAGGCGGTGCATGAACGGCATTACCTGAAACTGCAGAACCAGCCGGCGTAAGGGAGGGCGAGAGGATGTCGAACGAAGAGGAAAGCGGCAGGCATGGCGTGCAACTGGTGGTGACCTGGTTATTGGTCGGCATCCCGCTGCTCTGGGGTGTCCTGCAGACGCTGCAGAACGCCTGGAAACTTTTCGAATAACTAAGGCCGATCATTCGGACGGATAATCCCAGGGGAATGGGCGGTGGCGCGCACGAATGCCGCCGCCCTTTTTTCTTGCTGCAATGATGTCTTTGCAGCCGCCCGCGACGCCCCTTGCAGCCAGCGCGCCGGCCATGCTTCTATGAAAGAAACCCGATCAATTGAATAGCCGGTCAATGAATGGAGCCGACAGCATGCCTCCTGCACCGCTGCTTGAACGTGCGGATGCGGCCCCCGATACCTCCTTCGGCCCATGGCTGAAAGAGGCCGCGATCCTGGTGGTGGATGACGAACCCGGCATGCGCAATTTCCTGGTCAAGACCTTGTCCAGCCGATGCCGCCGGGTGGAAGTGGCCACCAATGCCGAGGAAGCGGCGCGCTGGCTGGAGAACAGCCATTTCGACGTCATCATCCTTGACAATGTCATGGCGGGGAAATCCGGTCTTGCCTGGCTGGAGGAATTGCGCGGCGGCGGGCATTTCATCGAGGTGATCCTGATCACCGCCTTCGCCGATCTCGATACCGCGATCCAGGCCTTGCGCGCCGGGGCCGCGGATTTCGTGCTGAAGCCGTTCCGCGTCAACCAGATCCTCACCGCCATCGCCCGCTGCCTCGACCGCTCGCGGCTGCATCGCGAGAATTTCGTGCTGAAGCGGCAATTGCAGGCAATGCCTGAGAATGACCGCGCCAATCATGAGTTGATCGGGGTTTCGCCGGGCATCCGCCAGGCGCGCGAGGTGATCGCCCGCGCCGCGCCCCTGCCGACCACGGTGTTGATCACCGGCGAATCCGGCACCGGCAAGGAACTGGCGGCGCGCTCGCTGCATGCGCTCTCCGGCCGCGCCGATAAGCCCTTCGTGCCGGTCAATTGCGCCGCCATCGCGCCGGAAGTGATCGAGAGCGAATTGTTCGGCCATCTTAAAGGCGCCTTTACCGGTGCGGCCTCTTCGCGCGAGGGGCTGTTCTTCTATGCCCAGGGCGGGACGCTCTTCCTAGATGAAGTAGGCGAGCTTCCCTATGCGCTGCAATCGAAACTCTTGCGCGCCATCGAGGAAAAGAAAGTGCGGCCGGTCGGGGCGGAGCGGGAGATCCCGGTCGATGTGCGCCTGGTCGCCG
The DNA here is from genome assembly GCF_034044715.1 of Dongia soli. Classification (NCBI taxonomy): domain Bacteria; kingdom Pseudomonadati; phylum Pseudomonadota; class Alphaproteobacteria; order Rhodospirillales; family Dongiaceae; genus Dongia; species Dongia soli. Next base: position 20,617 of record NZ_JAXCLW010000006.1, read on the forward strand.
CCACCAACGGCGATCTGCCCCAGGCGGTCTCCGCCGGTCTGTTCCGCCAGGATCTTTATTACCGCCTCAGCGTGCTGCATCTCCACCTGCCGCCCTTGCGCCAGCGGCGCGAGGATGTGGCGCCGCTGGCCCGCCTGCTGATGCAGCGCATCTCCGCGCAGCTCGGCGTGGCCCCGATGGAGCTGGATGAGAATGTGCTCGCCGAACTCGAAGCCTATGACTGGCCGGGCAATGTGCGGGAATTGCGCAATGTCATCGAGCGCTCGCTGATCCTCGGCAGCTTCCCGGATGATATCGTAACGGGCGATGTGGCCGCCGGCCGGAGCAATGGTGACAGCGCAGTCATCAATGCCAATCCCGATGCGCTGGAGGCGATTGAGAAGGCGCATATGCTGAAGGTCCTGGAAGCGAGCGGCGGCAACCGCTCGGAAGCGGCGCGGCGCCTCGGCATTTCGCGCAAGACGCTGGACCGCAAATGCGCTGCCTGGAATGTCTGATCTTCCGGAACATTTGAACCGTGGATAGGGCCGATAGCAATCCGGCAATCGCCCCCACGATCAAAGCAGCGCAATCGCAAAGCGGGACGGCGAAACAGGATAATGTAGCGGCGAAGGAAAAGCGCGGCGTCTCGGTCCGCGTGCGACTGCTCGCCATCGCCTTGCTGCCGACGGTGATCGTGCTGCCGGCACTGATCGCCTTCGCGCTCTATTGGTGGACCCTGCAATTCGACCAGGTGCTGAGCGCCAAGGTGAATGGCGATCTCACCACCGCTCGGCAATATCTCAACCGCATCATGGAGCGGGATGACGAAACTCTCAGCGCCATCAGCCAGTCGGCGGCCTTCGCCGCTTTGGTGAAGGGCGGATCGCGCAGCGCCATCGAGACCTTCCTCGAAGCGCGTCGCCAGCAGCTTCATCTCGATTTCCTTTATATGATTGATGAGCATGGGACGCTGCTTGCCGCGGCGCCGCGCCAGGCGAGGTCGAGCAATCCGATCCGCTGGCCGGTCGTGGCCGCCGCCTTGGCGGGGCAGACGACGACGCGGATCGATCTCTTCAAGGCGGAGGATCTTGCGGAACTCTCGCCGACTTTGTCGACGCGGGCGCGGATCGATCTGGTGCCGACGCCGGCAGCGGCACCCACCGATCGCAAGGTGGAGACGCGCGGCCTGGTGGTGCATTCCGGCACCTCGATCGACCTTGCCAATGGCGGGGCGGGCGCGCTGATCGGTGGCGAGCTGCTCAACCAGAATCTCGATTTCATCGATACGATCAACGACCTGGTCTACAAGGCGGCGAGCCTGCCGGCCGGCAGCCAGGGCACCGCGACCCTGTTCCTGGACGATGTGCGGGTCAGCACCAATGTGCGGCTGTTCGAAGGCCGCCGGGCTTTGGGCACGCGCGTCTCCAATATCGTGCGCGAGACGGTGCTGGGCCAGGGGAAGACCTGGCTCGACCGCGCGTTCGTCGTCAATGACTGGTATATCTCGGCCTATGAGCCGATCCTCGACAGCCATGACAAGCGCATCGGCATGCTCTATGTCGGTTTCCTCGACAAGCCGTTCCGGGAGATGAAGTACCGCACCGTGATGGTGACGGTAGGCCTGCTCGCCCTGGTGACGCTGATCACCATGCCGATCTTCCTGCGCTGGATCGCCCGCATCTTCCGGCCGCTGGAGCGGATGAACGACACGATCTCCCGCGTCGATGGCGGCGATCTCGGGGCGCGGACCGGGGCGGTGGTCAATAGCGACGAGATCGGCCGCGTCGCCCGGCATCTCGATTCACTGCTCGACCGCCTGCAGGAGCGTGACCGGGAACTCCGCGACTGGGCGCAGGTGCTGGATGAGCGCGTGATCGAACGCACAAGCGAATTGCAGGAGGCCAATCAGCGTCTCGAGGCGACCCAGCAGCAATTGGTGATCTCGGAAAAGCTGGCGGCGATCGGCGAAATCACCGCCGGTGTGGCCCATGAGATCAACAATCCCATCGCCGTCATCCAGGGCAATCTCGATGTCGCGCGCGAATTGCTGGGGCGTGAGGCGGAGGCGGTCAAAACCGAATTCACCCTGATCGACCAGCAGGTGCACCGCATCAGCCTGATCGTCACCAAGCTCCTGCAATTCGCCAAGCCCGCGGAATTCGCCGGCTATTTCGACCGCATCGCCCCGGCCGATGTGCTGACCGATTGCCTGGTGCTGATCCAGCATCTGCTGAACAAGGCCGATATCGCGGTGCGGCGCGACGACCGCGCCATCGGCACGGTGTCGATGAACCGCACCGAATTGCAGCAGGTGATCGTCAACCTCCTGGTCAATGCGGTCCATGCTATGCCGGAAGGCGGCACGCTCACCCTGCGCTCCGAGGACCGCGCGGAAAACAGCGTCGAGGGTGTCGATATCATCATCGCCGATACCGGCATCGGCATCGTCCCGGAACACCTCACCCGCGTCTTCGACGCCTTCTTTACCTCGAAGCCGCAACAGGGAACGGGCCTCGGCCTTTCCATCAGCTATGCCCTGGTGACACGGGCCGGCGGCCATATGTCGGTCAAAAGCGAACTCGGCCAGGGCGCGGAGTTCACGCTTTGGCTGCCCAGTGCGAGTGAGGCGGATGAGGAGTGATGTATTTCGGACTCAGGTCAGTTGCAACCATGGACCCTCGGATCAAGTCCGAGGGTGACAAGCGGGGGCTGGTGGACATTGTGCGATCGAATTCGTGCGATTGAATTCTGCGGCCATGGCCTGGCCCATCCCGGAATCCCAGCCGGTGATGCGGGCGAGCTCCTTGTCGAGTTCACCGATCTGTGGCCTCTCGCTATGAAACAGCCGGTTTCAATTCGCTCTTCAGCCAGCCCGGCCGGCGCACGTCGAAAGCGTCATAGGAGTCGAGGTCGCTGTTGACCGGTTCGATCTCGAGGACGATTTTCAGCGTATTGACGCTGCCGGCGGGCGGCTCCGGAATGTCATCGAATTGAAGCTCTTCGATCCCGTGAAACAAAGCGGTTTTCATCTACTGTCTCCGTTTCGATCGGATAGATGAACGAAAACAGGCGCAAGCGGGGCAAGTTCCCGGCAATCTGGGGCCGGTCCAGCCATGCACGCCGGTTCCAGCTTTCAATCCGAGGGCGTCTTGTGCCAGGATGCTTGCCAAAATAGCAGCACTGCGAGGGAAGCCATGTCGAAGACGATTTTTGTCAATCTGCCGGTCACGGATGTGAAGCGGTCCACGGCTTTTTACCAGGCGATCGGGGCCAGTAAGAACGAGCAGTTCTCCGACGACACGGGCTCCTGCATGGTCTTCTCCGACACGATCCACGCCATGCTGCTCAGCCATGACAAATACCGGATGTTCACGTCGAAGAAGATCGCCGATGCGAAGGCGAGCAGCGCGGTGCTGATCTGCGTGTCGGCGGAAAGTCGCGACGAGGTCGATGCGACCGTCGAGAAAGCCGCGACAGCCGGCGGCAAGGCCGATCCGGGACCGAAGCAGGATTACGGTTTCATGTATGGCCGCAGCTTCGAGGACCCCGATGGCCATCATTGGGAAATCATGTGGATGGATATCGCCGCCGCCCAGAAGGCGATGGAGAAGTAGGGTTCGCGGCGGTGCAGTCTCTCATCGCGAGGCGTTGATGCCGCCTGTCATTGCAGGGCGCGACTGCGGCTCTCGCTTGTCACCCTCGGGCTTGACCCGAGGGTCCACGGGAGATAGCGAACGCGGCTGTTGCCATGGACCCTCGGGTCAAGTCCGAGGGTAACACGTGAGTTTGTGAGCGGCGTCGTGCGATAGCCGGTGACATTCGACTTAACGAGAAAAGCGTTCAATGAGCGCCACTACCGGAGGAGAAAAGCATGTCCAAGATTGCGACCTGTCTGTGGTTCGACACGCAAGGGGAGGAGGCGGCGAAGTTTTATGTCGATACCTTCCGGGCCTGCGGCCAGGACGCCTCTCTCGGCGACTACCTTTATTATGACGAGAACTCGCCGAAGAAGCAGGGCAGTGTGCTGACGGTCAATTTCACTTTGGCGGGATCGGATTACATCGCGCTGAATGGCGGGCCGGAATTCAAGTTCTCGCCGGCGGTGTCGTTGATGGTGAAATGCAAGGACCAGGCGGAGATCGACCGCTTCTGGGACCGGCTGATCGAGGGCGGCGGGCCGATCGAATGCGGCTGGCTGACCGACCGGTTCGGCTTTGCCTGGCAAATCGCCCCGGCGGAGATCTTCGATATGCTGCGCGATCCCGATAAGGCGCGCGCCTCGCGGGTCATGCAGGCGATGATGAAGATGGTGAAGATCGACCTTCCCACCTTGCGGAAAGCCTATGAGGGGTGACCCTTGCCGAGCGTCTTGTTGCTCATGAAGGTGAGGGCGACGACGATGCCGGCGATGGCGATCAGGCTCAAGGACCAGAAGACATCGATATAAGCGAGCAGCGCGACCTGCTTTGCCAGCAATTGGCCGATCCAATCGGTGATGCGCTGCGAGGTATCGGCGGCGGATGACGCCTTGCTGCCGAAGAACTGTTCCGCCTGCCGCACCGTCTCCTGATATTGCGGGCTGGATGGATAGACATGTTCGATCAGGCGGCTTTGATGGAACTGCTCGCGCTGGGCCAGCATGGTTTGCGCCAGCGAGACGCCGAGGCTGCCGCCGAGATTACGCGCGACATTGATCAGCGCGGAAGCCTGGTTGGTCTTCTCGCGCGGCAGGCCTTCATAAGAGGCGGTGGTGATCGGAATGAAGACGAAGGGCAGGCCGATCGCCAGGAAGACACGGGCCCAGGCCGCATAGGACCAGGTGAGATCGCCGTTGAGGCCGGTGACATACCACATCGCGCCGGCGACAACGGCCATGCCGCCGGCAATCGCATATTTCGGCGGCACGATATTGACCGACCGGCCGGCGAGGGGCATCAGCATCATGGTGACGAAGCCGCCCGGCGACAGCGCCGTCCCGGCCAAGGTCGCGGTATAGCCGAATTGCTCCTGCAGCATCTGCGGCAGGAACTGGGTGGTGGCGATCAGGATCGCGCCGGTGCAGAGCATGACGACGAAGCAGGAGCCGAAATTGCGGTTGCCGAGCAGGCGGAGATCGACGATCGGCTCCTTGCGCGTCAGCTCCCAGGGAATGAGCAGCAGCAGGGAGATTGCCGAGACCACGGCGAAACCGAGGATATAGGTTGAGTCGAACCAGTCGTTGCGCTGTCCCTCGTCCAGCACCACTTCCAGACAGCCGAGGCCAAGGGCAACCAGGAGAAAGCCGATATAATCGACCGACAGGCCGTTCTGCCGCAGCTTCTTCCGCTCCGCCGCCGTCGAGGCCGGTTCATGCACCAGGCTGTTCACCAGGAGCAGGGAGAGGATGCCCATCGGCACATTGATCAGGAAGACCCAGTGCCAGGTATAGTTATCGGTGATCCAGCCGCCCAGCGTCGGGCCGATGACCGGCGCCACGACGACGGCGATGCCGTAGATCGCGAAAGCGCGGCCGCGCTGTTCCGGCGGGAAGGCATCGGCCGGGATCGCCTGTTCGCTGGGCGCCATGCCGCCGCCGCCCAATCCCTGGAAGACGCGGAAGGCGACCAGAGCCGGCAGGCTCCAGGCGAGGCCGCAAAGCAGGGAGCTGATGGTGAAAAGCGCGACGCAGATCATATAGAAGCGCTTGCGGCCGATCACGGTGGCGAGCCAGCCGCTGATCGACAGAACGATGGCATTGGCGACCAGATAGCTGGTGATCACCCAAGTCGCCTGATCGATGCCTGCCGCCAATCCGCCGGCGATATGGCGCAAGGCGACATTGGCGATGGTGGTGTCCAGCACCTCCATGAAGGTGGCGATGGAGACGACGACGGCGATCAGCCAGGGATTGCTGCTGCCGCCGAGATCGCCGCCTTTCACCACCATGCTATCTCACCCGCACGCTGGGGACGACCGAGAGGCCGGGGCCGAGGACGAGATCCTTCGGCACGTTCTCAAGCGAGATCTTCACCGGCACGCGCTGCACCACCTTGACGAAATTGCCGGTGGCATTTTCCGCCGGCAGCAGGCTGAAAGCGGTGCCGGAACCGTGCTGGATGCTGAGCACGCGGCCGTGGAAATCGGTATCGGGATAGGCGTCGATCTCGATATCGACCGGCTGGCCGGGTCGCATATCGGTGATCTGGGTTTCCTTGAAATTCGCCGTCACCCAGATATTGTCCGGCACGAACATCATGACGCTCTGGCCGACCTGCACATATTGGCCCTTGGCGGCGGAGAGGCGCACGACATGGCCGGCTTGCGCGGCGGTCACGGTTGCGTAGTCGAGGTTGAGGCGCGCCTGGTCGCGCTGCGCTTGCGCCTGCTGAAGCTGCGCTTCGGCGGTGCCGCGCTGCGCCTGGAGCGAGCCGACCTGCTTCTGTGCCGCGATGACCGCTGCCTGGGTGCGGTTGAGATTGGCCTCCTGCTGGCGCAGATCGGATGTCGCCTGCTGCGCCCGCTGCACGCTGCCGGTGCCGCGCGCCGCCAGTTGCTGATAGCGATCGGCATCGGCGGCGGCGAAATCGCGCGCGGCCTGCGCCTGTTTCACTTCCGATTCCGTCTGATCGACCTGCGCCAGCTGCGCGCTGATCTGGGCATCGACATTGGCGATGCTGGCCTGCGCCGCCGCGACCTGCGCCTCGGCCTGGTTCAAGGCAACCTGGAAGTCCTTCGGATCGATGCGCAGCAATACGTCGCCGGCATTGACATGCTGATCGTCGGTCACCGGCACATCGGAAATATAGCCTTGCACCTTCGGAGCGATGGCGAATTGCCGCGCATCGATGAAGGCATCGTCGGTATTCTCGAAATGCCGCGCATGCAGCCACCAGATGACCACACCGATCAGCGCGATGATCAAGAGAACGGCAATCAGGATTGAGACACGCGGATGTGATTTCGCCGCCTGCCACAGGCCGCGCTTTTCTTTCTTCTTGCTGTCTCCCTTGGTTGTGTTTTGCTGGCGGCCACCATCTTTCGCGCGGCCCTCATCGCGGCCCTCATCGCGGGCCTCTTCGCGCCCCGGCGTTTCTTCCTGTGTCTCTTCAGGCGCAGTCCGGTTCGGCTGCGTCTCGCCGGTATCGGGCGCGGAGGAGGGTGGCTGCTCGGTTGGGGACATGAAACGGAAATCCGGATCGCCTGGCGGGAAATGCATGACGGCAACGACCTGCCATCGCCATTAACCACCGAACCCGACAAGTGTTCCGCTATCCCCAGGACCGCTCGATACGGCGAGTTTGACCGCAAAACTTACCAGAGCGACCCAGATCACAACGATGCCGCGCGGGACCGGTTTTTTCTGAAAGCCCTTGCATTGGGTAACTCGGACTAATATAGTCTTAGTTATGAAGACGAGGTAGTGAGCTGACATGGCGCATTTCGGAAACAGCGTGGAATACGGGCTGCATTGCCTGCTCTGGCTGGTGGGGTTGGATGCGGAACCGACCAGCAGCCGCGATCTGGCGGAGTTGCAGGGAATCTCCCCGTCTTTCCTGGCCAAGATATTCCCCAAGCTGGAGAAAGCCGGGATCGTCGTGGCCTCGGAAGGGGTGCGCGGCGGCTATCGGCTGGCGCGGCCGGCAAGCGAGATCAGCTTCCTCGACGTGGTCGATGCGATCGAGGGCAAGAAGCCGATCTTCGACTGCCAGAATATTCGCGGACGCTGCGCCGTCTTTGACGACAAGCCGCCGAAATGGGCGATGGACGGCACCTGTGCCATTCACGCCGTCATGCTGCGCGCGGAGAGGAGCATGCGTGAGGAATTGGCGAGCACCAGCCTTGCCGATGTGGCCGAGACCTTCGGCCGCAAGGCGCCGGCCAGTTTCGGCGTCGATGTAGCGGACTGGCTGAGCGGCCGGATGCAAGCACGGTCGGAGGCGCGCACTGAAGCAACCACCAAGAAGCGGCGGGGAAGCGATGGCTGATCATCCGCGGGCGGATCGTCGGATTTAACGGCGTAACATTCTAATCGCCTAGATCACCGCCTAGACCACCGGCTCGCACCTAAGCGTGCCGCAACACCCGAATTTTGCCTCGTATAAGGCCGGCGCATCCCGCGTTCGGCCAACGAAGAAGCTCAACCTGAGGAGAAGTCACATGACACAGCGTATCCTGATCATCGGCGCCGGTTTTGCCGGCATGTGGAGTGCCCTGAGTGCGGCGCGCCTGCTGGACCAGGCCAAGAAGGAAGGGGCGGTGGAGATCGCGCTGATTGCCCCGGAGCCGGTGCTGCATGTGCGCCCGCGTCTGTATGAAATCAACCCGACCGCCATGCAGGCGCCGCTGGATGACGTGTTCAATGCGGTCGGCGTCAACTATATCCAGGGCAGCGTCCAGCATATTCGCCCGGAAAAGCATGAAGTCGAAGCGACCGGCCCGGATGGCAAGAGCTTCACCCTCTCTTACGACCGCCTGGTCCTGGCGACCGGCAGCAAGCTGGTCGAACCGCCGATCCCGGGCCTCAAGGAATACAGCTTCAACGTCGATACGCTGGCGAGCGCCGGTAAACTGGAACAGCATCTTGCCGCGCTGAAGAAGCTGCCGGACTCGCCGGCCCGCAACACGGTGGTGGTCGGCGGCGGCGGCTTCACCGGCATCGAGACGGCGACGGAAATGCCGGCGCGCCTGCGGGCGATCCTCGGCGACAAGGCTGATGTGAAGGTGATCATTGTCGAGCGCAACAGCGAGATCGGCCCGGATCTCGGGCCCGGCCCGCGTCCGGAAATCATGGAAGCGATCAATGAGCTGGGCATCGAATGGCGCGTCAATGCAGCCGTGGCGGCGCTCGATGCCGATGGCGTCACGCTTTCGACCGGCGAGCATATCCCCTCGAAGACGGTGATCTGGACGGCCGGCGTGAAAGCCAGCCCGCTGACTGCGCAGATCGACGCCCAGCGCGACAATTTCGGCCGCCTGCATGTGACGCCTGAATTGCAGGTCAAGGGCGTGCCGACCATCTTCGCGACCGGCGACACGGCTTATGCCGCAACGGACGATATCGGCAACCACGCGGTGATGTCCTGCCAGCATGCGATCAGCCTTGGCCGCCATGCCGGACATAACGCCGCTGCCGATCTGATCGGTCATCCGACGAAGCCCTATAGCCAGCCGAAATACGTGACCTGTCTCGATCTCGGCGCCTGGGGTGCGGTCTTCACCGAAGGCTGGCACCGCGAGGTGAAGCTGCGCCGCATGGAGGCGAAGACGCTGAAGCAGCAGATCAACGGCGAGTGGATCTACCCGCCGCGCGCCGACCGGGCGGAAATCTTCGCGGCTGCCGATCCGGCCAATCTCGTGGTGGCGTAAGGACGAGGGCCTCACGGCCTTCAATCAGGGGCCGGTTCTCGATCAGGGAACCGGCACCCGCTCCGGCAGAAGGAATCGAACCAGCAAGCAGGCGGAGGCGGTGCGATCGCTTCCACGGTGAACTTGAGGATGCGATGACCCGATCATGGGCCGGCGCGACACCGGTTTCCGTCACCGACATCGTCGATTGGCTTTCCAGTCGCGGCGCTTTGCTCGATCGCGCCGAGACGCGGCCGATCGGCCGGCGCAAGCTCAAGGGTTTTACCGAGCGGATCGAGCTTCATGCCTTGCGCCGCCTGGAGGCGGAGAAGCCGGGAGAACAGATTGACGAAGGCTTCCTGACGCGCGCGGACATTCTCCTCATCGATCCGGCCAATCTCGCAGTGGCGTGACCCCCCAATCGCGCCATTGCATGGCCGCCGGTCTTCTCTCGTCTCTTGCCGGGAGGATCGGCGGCTGCTGCATTGTGAAACGGGCGAAATGTGATCCAAACGTCCACAAGATGAGCGGAAGAATCAAAACGACCGTGGCGCCGCGCATAGGCAGTGCGCAAAAGCCTATGATAGGCTCGGCGAAACCACTGAAAGGATGTCCTCATGAAAATCGATCTTACCGGCAAGACAGCTATCGTCACCGGCTCCACCGCCGGCATCGGCTTCGCCGTCGCGCAAGGATTGGCGGAAGCGGGTGCGACTGTGGTGGTCAATGGCCGCAAGCAGGACGCCGTTGACAAGACGATCGCTGCCTTGAGCAAGAACGTCTCCGACGCCGGTAAGCGCCTGCGCGGTGTCGCCGCCGATCTCGGCACCGCTGCCGGCTGCGAGGCTTTGGTGAAGGCCGAGCCCAAGGCGGATATCCTGGTCAACAATATGGGCATTTTCCAATTGCAGGATTTCTTCGAGATCCCCGATGAAGAATGGACCCGCTTCTTCGATATCAATGTGATGTCGGGCGTGCGCCTGTCGCGGGCTTACGCACCGGGCATGGTGGAGAAGAAATGGGGCCGCATCGTTTTCATCTCCTCGGAATCCGCGCTGAACATTCCGGCCGATATGATTCATTACGGCCTCACCAAGACAGCGAATCTCTCGGTCTCGCGCGGTCTTGCAAAGCGCCTGGCCGGAACCGGCGTGACGGTGAATGCCGTGCTGCCCGGGCCGACCTTGACGGAAGGTGTCGCCGAGATGGTGAAGGACGACGCCAAGAAGGCCGGCCAGTCGATCGAAGAGGCGGCGGATGCCTTCGTCAAGGAACACCGCGCCAGCTCGATCATCCAGCGCGCCGCCACGGTGGAGGAGGTCGCCAATCTCGTCGTCTATACCTGCTCGCCGCAGGCCTCGGCGACGACCGGTGCGGCGCTGCGCGTGGATGGCGGGGTGCTTGATACGATTGCTTGACGATGGCGAGGCCGGCCAACAGCGCGTCTGCCTCAACCATGGACCCTCGGGTCAAGCCCGAGGGTGACGCGCGGGGGATGGTGGGCGTTGTGCGGGCTCGTTGGTGGTGATGCCGGTCATCGCACAGCGCTAACACCAAACTGGATCGTCACCCTCGGACTTGATCCGAGGGTCCATCGGGGCGACTGATGAACGTTGCCTGTGCAGTGGGTGTCGTCACTCCCTACATCACGCGCGGCTTCTGCCATGGACCCTCGGGTCAAGCCCGAGGGTGACAACCTTGCTTGTTGTTTGCGCGGTGCGATGAACATCAATACTGTTGCCGGTCATTGCACGCAGTTGATGCCGCTCTCACTTGTCACCCTCGGACTTGATCCGAGGGTCCATCGGGACGACTGATGAACGTTGCCTGTGCAGTGGGTGTCGTCGCATCTGGCATCGTGCTCGACTTCTGCCATGGACCCTCGGGTCAAGCCCGAGGGTGACAACCTTGTTTGTTGTTTGCGCCGTGCGATGAACATCAACACTGTTGCCGGTCATTGCACGCAGTTGATGCCGCTCTCACTTGTCACCCTCGGACTTGATCCGAGGGTCCATCGGCGCGACTGATGAACGTTGCCCGCCTTGCGCGGCGGGTGTCGTCGCATCTGGCATCACGCCCGGCTTCTGCCATGGACCCTCGGGTCAAGACCGAGGGTGAGGAGCGGGGGGCTGGTCGGCATTGTGCGAACTCGTTGAGGCGAGTTTTGCCTATTCTCGCATCAAGCCGCCGAGCCAGTCGGTGGCTTTTTGCAGTTCCTGCATCGCGACCTGGCTTTTGCCGGTCGCCTTGAAGAAGCCGTGGTCCTGGCCTTCGACGGTGACGAAGCGGTTGGCGGGGTTGGTGGGCAGCGCGCGAAACAACATCGCGGAATCGTCGAAAACCGCGTCGAGCGATGCGGCGAGGACATAGGCGGGCTCGGTGATTTCGGCAGCGAAGGCCGGCGGGAAGACGAGGCCGGTTTGCGCCGGATCGCCGAGGCGGCGATACATGATGGCGAGGGTTTCGGCATCGAGGCCGTTTTCCGCCGTGCCATAACGGGCGATGCTGGCGCTGTCCGTGAGGCCGTAGCCGCCATAGAGTAGGACCAGGCCTTGCACGCGCCGCCGATGGTCCGCCGGGAGGCCGCGCAAACCCCAGAGTGCCACGCAGGCGCCGGCACTGTCGCCGGCCAGCACGAGATCGCCGGCACCAGGGAGGGTGGCCGCCAGCTCGCAGGCGGCGATCGCATCGTCGCGTTGGGCGGGGAAGTGATGTTCGGGGGCGAGGCGGTAGCGCGCAGAGAGAACGCGCAACCCGCTCATCTTCGCCAGCCAGGCGGTCACGCAGCGATGGCTCTCGGGACTGCCGGCGAGAAAGCCGCCGCCATGAAAATAAACGATGACAGCCGCGCGCACGCCGCCAGATGGGGTGAAGAGCAGGCCGCCCTGGAATGCGCCTTGCGGCTGTAGCGCCGTCTCGGCCACATCGGGCGGCAGCGGGCCGGCCTGGATGATGGCGTCCCGGGCGTGATGGGCACGCAGCAGATTGGGGTCGGAATGGGCCCAGGAAGCGGTCACGGCAAGCCTCCCTGTCGATGCTGGATGAGTTGACGTCGTTGCTGGGCCAGGGGAATTATCAGACTTCGGCAGGGTGGGCAATGACGGCAGGGCCAGCTGCGGACAGGAGTTGATTTGGCACAGAAGGCACCATCGCGGCCGGGATCGACACGGGACGTATCGACACGGGACGTATCGACACGGGGCACATCGTCGCGCCAGGCAGCATCGCCGGAAGGCGCGAAGGCGGAAGCCGCGCCGGCAGCGCCCATCACTTTCGCGGTGATGATTTTCGATGCCTTTCCGATGATGGCCTTTAGTTCGGTGATCGAGCCGTTGCGCGCCGTGAACATCCTGTCTCGGCGGCAATGCTATCGCTGGATCACGGTCGGCATGTCGCCGGGCAAGCTCAAGGCCTCCAACGGCGTTTCCATCGAACCCGATTTCGGCGTGCGCGACGCGCCGATGGTGGATCGCATCGTCGTCTGTTCGGGCGGCAATGCCGATCACCTGATCGCCGATTCCGCCTTGGCCTGGATCCGGCGCAACCTGCGCGCGGGGGCAAGGCTGGGCGCCGTCGCCGATGCCTCCTTCCTGCTGGCCCGCGCGGGGCTGCTGGACGGCTATGCCTGCACCTTGCATTGGACCAGCCAGCCGGCCTTCATGGAGGCCTTCCCGGAAATCGATCTGCGGCGCGATCTCTATGTGATCGACCGCAACCGCTTCACCTCGGCCGGCGGGGTCGGCAGCCTCGACATGATGCTGGATATCATCACCGAAGATTGCGGCGCGGAACTGGCGGCCGGCGTCGCCGAATGGTTCGTGCACAGCCCGCTGCGCTCAAGCGTCGATCGCAAGATGATGCCGCTGCGCCTGCGCACCGGCATCCGCAACGAACTCGTCCTTTCGGCGATCGCGGTGATGGAGGAGGTGGTGGAGGAGAGGCTGCGCATGACGGATCTCACCCTGCGGCTCGGCGTCTCGGCCGACAAGCTGGAACGCGCCTTCCGCGACGAGGTTGGCATGTCGCCCAGCGCCTATTACCGCCGGCTGCGCTTGCGCCGGGCCGCCGATCTGCTGGCCCATTCCAGCCTCTCCGTGCGCGATGTGGCTTTGGCCTGCGGCTTCGAAAGCATGTCGAGCTTCGCCAGGGCCTTCAAGGAATTCAAGGGCCGCTCGCCCACGGATATGCGCCGCGCCTGACCGCTTATGCGAGTCGCGACCCATTGGCATGGTTTTAGCGGCCGTCGTCAGATTCCTTAAAGGGCCGCGCCTCGTTCCGCTTCCCTCAAATGCGCGACAAATCCGATTTTGCGGAATCCTGCACGGTATTTGCGGATCGCCGCATGAATCCTGTCACCGCATCGTCGCATCTTAAGCGCACCGCGAGGGAGGATTTCAAGAATGAGCGTTGTAGTTTTCGATCCGGAAAAGGCCGCCAATGTCGATTTTGCCAACCGCATGCGCCATCCGGTGGCAGCGGACCCGGCCGGGGGTATGTGGATTTCCGATACCGAACCTTCTTACATCGATGCCGACAAGCTGCGGCATGGCCGGTTGAAGAAGCTGCGCGACTGGATGGCCAAGGCCGGCTATGGCGCGATCATTCTGTTCGACCCCTATAACCAACGTTACGCGACCGGCTCGCGCAACATGTTCGGCTATTTCCTGCGCAACTCGACCCGCTATTTCTTCATCCCGACCGAAGGTCCGGTGATCCTCTTCGAATACCCGCAGAGTTATCACGTCTCGCTGGTGCTCGACACGGTGGATGAGGCGCGGCCCTCGAAGCTGGTCTGGTCCTCGGTCTCGAACCGCGACGATGAGAGCGCCGGCGCCTTCGCCGACGAGATCACCGAGCTTTTGAAGAAGCATGGCGGCGGCTCGATGAAGATCGGCCTCGACCGCTGTGCCCATCTCCATGCCATTGCGCTGCAAAAGCGCGGCTGCGAGGTGAAGGATTGCCAGGGCGAGATCCTCGCCGTGCGCGCGATCAAGACCGATGAAGAGGTCAAGTGCCTGCAGGTCTCGATGGCCGGCGCCGAAGCGGCGGTCGCCGCGGTGCGCGAGGCGATCAAGCCGGGTGTCTCGGAAAACGAGCTCTTCGCCACGATGTACCATGAAGTGATCCGCCAGGGCGGCGAGTTCATCGAGACCCGCCTGCTGAGCTCTGGCCAGCGCACCAATCCCTGGTTCAATGAGGCGAGCGGGCGCAAGGTGCGGCCGGGCGAGATCGTCGCCCTTGATACCGATATGATCGGCTGCTATGGCTATTTCTCCGATTTCTCGCGCAGCTTCCGCTGCGGCCCGGGGAAGCCCACCGATTACCAGAAGATGCTTTATCGTATGGCCTATGATCAGGTGCAGCATAATATCGGCATCGTGAAGCCGGGCATGCAGTTCCGCGAAATCGCCGAAAAGGCCTGGAAGATTCCCGATCGCTTCGTCGAACAGCGTTATACCTCGGTGATGCATGGCGTCGGCATGCATGGCGAGACGCCGTTCATCGCCCATGCCATCGATTACGCCACCTATGGCAAGGATGGCGTGCTGATGCCAGGCATGGTGGTGAGCGTCGAAAGCTATATCGGCGAAAAGCATGGCCGCGAGGGCGTGAAGCTGGAAGACGAAATCCTGATTACCGAGACGGGCTGCGAAGTTTTGTCGCGCTTCCCCTATGAAGACGAATTGCTGGGGATGCAGGTATGAGAGGGGACCTGTCGGTCCCCACCGACCAGGCAGCTTTGCTCTGTATCGATCTGCAGGAAGAGCATCGACTGGATAAACGATATCTGGTGGCCGGTTTCGACCAGATCATCGGCAATGTCCGGCAATTGCAGCAGGTCGCCCGCTTCAGCGGCGTGACCGTGCTGCATGCTGCCTATATCGTCGAGTCCGGCAGTGGGGCTTCGGGCGGCGCGAAGATGCGCCGCTTCCATCCGGTGATGCCGGATGGAAGTTCGGCTTTCAGCGACAGCCGCAATCCGCTTTCGGCGATCTGCAAGGAAGTGGCGCCGGTCGGCGAGGAGCTGGTCTTCGTGAAATCCGAAGCGAGCGCGCTCCGCAAGGGCAGGCTGGCTGACGATCTCAAGCGGCGCGACATCGACTGGCTGTTCATCTGCGGTGTCTGGACCGAGGCCTGCATCGATGCGACGGTCAAGGATGCTGTCGATCTCGGCTTCCATGTCGTGCTGATCAAGGATGCTTGCGGCAGCGGCAATGAAACCATGCATCAGACCGGCATCCTCAATCTCGCCAACCGGCTCTATGGCGGCGCGGTGACGACGACGGCTGGTGCCTGCCGCATGATGGCTGGAGAAAAAGTCGATAGCTGGATGGTTGAGGGATCGGTGCCAATTCGCTACACCTACGAAACTGCGGCGAGCATATACGACGCGCTTTGACGCGACGGTGCTTGCCCTCAGCGAAATTGAGAGGCCGAGCTCATGGAAACGCTTCAATTCGCTTATGATAACCTGAGCCTGATCGGCTCGCGCGCGCTGGAGCATATCGCCATCGTCGGCGTCGCGGTGTCGATCGCGGTGGTGACCGGGGTGCCGATCGGTCTTGCCATCACGCAATCGAAGCGCGCCGCCGATTTCGTGCTGTATCTCGCCTCGATGCTGATCACGATACCCTCGATCGCGCTGTTCGGCCTGATGATCCCGCTTCTGTCGCCGATCGGCTATGGCATAGGCTATGTGCCGGCGGTGATCGCCGTCATCCTCTATTCGCAGCTCCCCATCATCCGCAACACCTATACCGCCATCGCCGATGTCGATCCGGCCTTGCGCGAAGCGGGGATCGGCATGGGGATGAGCGCGCTGCAACGCCTGCGCCAGGTGGAGATCCCGCTGGCCATGCCGGTGATCATGGCCGGCATCCGCACGGCGGTGGTGATGAATATCGGCGTCACCGCCATCGCCGCCTATATCGGCGCCGGCGGGCTCGGCACCTTCATTTCGCGCGGCATCAGCCAGACCGATCCGCGCCAGCTCATCACCGGTGCAGTCGCCGTGTCGATCCTGGCGATCGTCGTCGATCTCTGTCTCGCTTTCGTGCAGAAATTGCTGACGCCAAAGGGCCTGGCGACGGGAGCGGCGGCATGATCCGGCTGGAAAACCTCACCAAGACCTTCGGCACGCCCGGCAGCGGCATCACGGCGGTCGACCGTGTCAGTTTCGAAGTGCCGGAAGGCGAGATCTGCGTGCTCCTCGGCCCCTCGGGTTGCGGCAAGACGACGACCATGAAGATGATCAACCGGCTGATCGAACCGACCAGCGGCAAGGTCTTCATCGACGGCAAGGATGTGACGCATATCGATCCGATCCAGCTCCGCCGCTCGATCGGCTATGTGATCCAGCAGATCGGTCTCTTTCCTAACAAGACCGTGGCGGACAATATCTGCGTGGTGCCGGATCTGCTGGGCTGGGACCGCAAGAAATCGCGGGCCCGCGCCGCCGAGCTGCTGGAGATGGTCGGGTTACAGCCCGATACCTTCCTGAAGCGCTATCCGAAAGAGCTTTCCGGCGGGCAGCAGCAGCGTGTCGGCGTGCTGCGCGCACTCGCCGCCGATGCGCCAGTCATGCTGATGGATGAGCCTTTCGGCGCCATCGACCCGATCAACCGCGAGGTGATCCAGGACGAATTCCTGCGCATGCAGAAGACTTTGCGCAAGACCGTCATCTTCGTCTCGCATGATCTGGACGAGGCGGTGAAGATGGCCGACAAGATCGCCATCTTCCGCGCCGGCCGGCTGGAGCAATTCGCTTCCCCCGAACATCTCCTTTCCAATCCGGCGACGCCCTTCATCGAGACCTTCCTCGGCAGCGACCGCTCGCTAAAGCTGTTGCGCCTGGTGCAGGTGGAAGATGCCATGCTGGCGCCGGCCGATACGGTGCGGCCCGATGATCCGGTTTCGACGGCGCGCGATCTGATGAGCAAGAGCGGCCATCCGGCCATCATCATGAGCAATGGCGAGGGCCATCCTGGCGGCATCATCCTCGCCAATCGTATAGCGGGGCAGGGCTTTTGCCGCGACGCGGCCGAGCCGGTGCGGGCGACGGTGCCGGTCAAATCGGACCTGCGCAGCGCGGTCGCCCTGATGTTCACCCATGACATGCCGGTGATCCCTTGCGTCGATGAGGAAGGCCGGTTGCAGGGCGTGCTGACCTACCGCTCGATCGTCCGCAGTCTGGCCAGCTCGAAGATCGCCGCATGAGCGATGTCAGCGTCGATAAGGTCGCCGGGGCGGCGCCCCGTCTGGCGCTGCGGGGCGGCACGGGCAGGGCATACAAGCTGGGGCGGCTCATTCCCTGGCTGGTGCTGA
Organism: Dongia soli; assembly: GCF_034044715.1. Classification (NCBI taxonomy): domain Bacteria; kingdom Pseudomonadati; phylum Pseudomonadota; class Alphaproteobacteria; order Rhodospirillales; family Dongiaceae; genus Dongia; species Dongia soli. Next base: position 38,248 of record NZ_JAXCLW010000006.1, read on the forward strand.
TTATTGCCGTCGGTACCTGGTGGTTCACCAGCGATATGCCGGAAGACATCCTGACCTATCAGGAAGATATCATTTTTCTCGGCGGCCAGCATATCGCGCTCGTTGCCTATGCCGGCGGTCTCGCGCTCGTCACCGGGATTCCGGCTGGCATCATCCTCTCGCGTCCGGCCTTTCGCCGCACCGCCGAGATTGCGCTGCAGGTCTTCAATCTCGGCAGCACCATTCCGACCCTCGCCATCATCGCGCTCTGCATGACGGCGCTCGGCATCGGCACCCTACCGGCGGTCTTCGGCCTGTGGATGGCGACCTTGCTGCCGATCGTGCGCAACACCTATGCCGGTTTGCGCAACGTACCGAAGATGCTGATCGAGGCGGCGCAAGGCATGGGCATGACGCCGCGGCAGATCTTCTGGCGCGTCGAATTTCCCAATGCGCTCTTCGTCATTTTCAGCGGCATCCGCACCGCGCTGGCGATCTGCGTCGGCACGGCGCCGCTGGCTTTCCTGATCGGCGCGGGTGGGCTCGGCGAACTCATTTTCACCGGCATCGCGCTCGATGAATTGCCGATGCTGCTGGCCGGCGTCATTCCGACGGCGCTGCTCGCCGTGCTGACCGACTTCGTTATCGGGCTGCTGCAATACTGGCTGGTGCCGAAAGGAATAAATCCGCTTCGCTGACAATTAAAACAACTTGATCAACAGGGAGGACCAAGATGATCAATTTTAAGAAACTGACCACTGCTTTCATGGCCATGGCCGCCGCCTGTACCCTCGGTGCCGGCCTCGGTGCTTCGAGCGCCAGCGCCAAGGATATCCGCATCGGCGGCAAGGATTTCACCGAACAGCTCATCATGGCGGAGATCACCAAGCAGCTCCTGCAAAGCAAGGGCTATAATGTGGTCAAGAATGACGGCATGGGCACGAAGATCGTCCGCGCCGCTTTGGAGAATGGCGAGATCGACATGTACTGGGAATATACCGGTACCTCGCTGATCACCTTCAACAAGGTGAAGGACAAGCTCTCGCCGGAACAGACCTATGAGAAGGTGAAGGAGCTTGACGCCAAGAAGGGCCTGGTCTGGCTGATGCCCTCCAAGGCCAACAACACCTATGCCATGGCGATCCGCCCGGATAATCCGAAGACCAATGGCATGCAGACGATCTCCGACATGGCGGCCTCCTATAGTGCCGGCAAGCCGCTGGTGATGGGCACCACGGCGGAATTCCCGAAGCGTCCGGATGGTCTGCTGGGTTTGCAGAAGGTCTATAGTTTTGAAGCCGGGCGCGAGAACGTGAAGCCGATGAATCTGGGCCTGGCCTATCAGGCGCTGGGCCAGGGCGATCTCGATGTGGTCTCCGCCCAGGCGACCGACGGCATGATCGCCGCCATGCATCTGAAGCTCTTGAAGGACGACAAGAACTTCTTCCCCAACTATGCGCTGACCCCGGTGGTGCGCAAGGACTTCCTGGATAAAAACCCGGACGTGAAGGACATCCTGGAATCGGTTTCGGCCAAGCTGACCGATGATGAGATGCAGAAGCTGAACGGCGAGGTCGATGTCAACAAGAAGACCATCGAAGCCGTGGCCACCGAATTCCTGAAATCCAATAACCTGATGTAAGGAGGCCAGCCCGATGCGCTATCTCAAACGGATTGGTGCGATAGCGCTATCGGCGCTCCTCTGCTTCGGCCCGGCTTTGTTCGGCTCCAGCGTGGCGGTGCAGGCCGCCTCGCTGACGGTCGGCGGCAAGGATTTCACCGAACAATTCCTGATGGCCGAGATGACCAAGCAATTGCTGGAAAGCAAGGGCTACGAGGTCGACAAGAAGGACGGCATGGGCAGCAATATCGTCCGCGCCGCGCTGGAAAGCGGCGAGGTCGATCTCTATTGGGAATATACCGGCACTTCGCTGATCACCTTCAACAAGGTGACCGATAAGCTCTCGCCGGAAGCGACCTATGAGAAGGTCAGGGAACTCGACGGCAAGAAGGGCCTGGTCTGGCTGAAGCCATCCAAGGCCAATGACACTTATGCCCTGGCGATCCGCAAGGGCAATCCCAAGACCGACGGCATGGTGACGATCTCCGATCTCGCCGCCGCCTATAACGCCGGCAAGAAGCCGCTGATGGCGACCACCGCCGAATTCACCAAGCGCGAAGACGGGCTGCTCGGCCTGCAGAAGACCTATGGCTTCAAGGCGGGCAGGGCCAATATCCGCCCGATCGAGATCGGCCTGGTCTATCCGGCGCTCGGCAATGGCGATGTCGACATCGCGGTGGTCGGCGCGACCGATGGCCGGGTCGCGGCGATGAAGCTGATCCTGCTGAAAGACGACAAGAACTTCTTTCCGAATTACGCCATGGTGCCGGTGGTGCGCAAGGAAACGCTGGACGCGCATCCCGATCTGCAAGGCATCCTGGAAGCGCTCGCCGACAAGCTCGACGATGCCACCATGCAGAAACTCAACGGCGAGGTCGATGTCGAGCGCAAATCGATCCATGACGTCGCCACCGAGTTCCTCAAGGCGCAGGGATTGATCTAGGGCGGGCGACCGTCGCCCTTGGACTTGATCGCCGTCGGCGCAGGCCGACCTTCGTCGGCGGGGTCCATCGTTGCGGCTGACGAGCGGTGTCTGTATCGGAGGAGCTGCTCTGAGGACGATCCGGCTTACCTCGGGGCGGTCTGCGGATAAGCGAGATGGCCAGCTTTAATCCAAAGCTTGCAGCCGCTCTTACCCGCGTGCGCTTTCAGGGCCGCGCCCGCCGGCAGGCGAAGCCAGGATTGCGTTTCGAACATCTCGCCGTCCTCCTCGAAGCTGCCGTCCAGCACCAGTAGTTCCATGCCGCCTGGAAGCGGGAGGGCGATCTCAGCATGCGCTGCCCACTTTTCCAGGCGGACATCTTCCCGATCGTCATGGAACAGTGGCAGGAGGCCGACACCTGGCCGATCCGATGCAGGCGAAAAAGCGGCGGTGGCAGTATCGAGGCGCAGATTTGTGCGATCGCCGGGATCGAACTGCCAGAGTTTCACGAAGATGGTGCAGCCCAGATCGGAACCGGGCTTATGCTGCGTGGTTGGCGGGTTACGCACATAGCTGCCGGCGGGAAAGTCGCCGTGCTCGTCCTGGAACACGCCCTCGATCACCAGAAACTCCTCGCCGCCGCCATGGGTATGCGGTGCGAAATGCGAATTCGGCGCATAGCGCACGATACTCGTGGCACGCGCCACTTCGTCGCCGATGCGATCCAGCATGCGGCGCTCGACGCCAGGGATCGGCGAGGGAATCCAGGGAAGCCGCGCGGCGTGAACTGCGGCGCGCCGGGAAAAATCGGCATTCACTTCCATATTCGCCTCCCGTCTGAGATGCGCCCGTATCTCCGCACCAGCATAATCCTGAATTCGGCAGGTGGATATGCGTCTCGTCATAGACATCCTTTTGACCGTATGTCCGGCTTCACCATGGACCCTCGGGTCAAGCCCGAGGGTGACAACCTTGTTTGTCGGTGAAAGCCGTGCGAGACCATTGACGTGGCTTATTAGCAACGGCGCCAGTTATCGCAGGATGCCCAAGGCCAACTCCGCTTGTCACCCTCGGACTTGATCCGAGGATCCATCGTTGCGGCTGATGATTGGCGGCTGCATCGCGCTCGGTCGTCGCGCTGGCTGACGTTATACGCGGCTTTCACCACGGACCCTCGGGCCAAGCCCGAGGGTGACAAGCGAGTAGAGAGTGAGGCTGTGCGAGACCACTGACGGAGGGTGACAACCTTGTTTGTCGTTGCAGCCGTGCGAGACCATCGACGGTGACTTGGCCGATGGCGCCGCTATGCCCGCTGCTTGATCGCTTGCAGGATGCCCTGGATGAGATCGCTCGGCATGACCGGCTTGCGCAGGAGGATTGCGTCCGGCAGCTTCGCGCGCATATCCGCTGACAAATCCTGGCCGCTGCAGAAGATGAAGGGGATGTTGTCGTCGTTCAGGCGCAGGGCGATCTCATAGGTGGTACCGTTGCCGACGCGTATATCCAGCACCGCGGCGGTGTAGCCTTGTCCATCGAGATTGGCCATCGCCTCGCGGCGGGTGGTCAAGAGTTCGACATTCTCCGCGCCGGCATCCAGCAAAGTGGCTTCCATATCGAGTGCAATCAGAACCTCATCCTCGATGATGAGGAGTCTTTCACCGTCCAGGGGCAAGCGGTTGGAATTCGGCACTGTTCGGTCCACTTTCCGGCAGTTTCAGCTCTATTTCGTAGACCACACCTTGCGGCCGATAATCGATATTCACGTTTGCCCCCGGGAGGGCCTTGGTGATTAGCGAGGTGCCAAAGCCTTCTTTGGCAGCCGGGACGACGATTGGTCCGTCATGTTCTTCCCAGGTGACGCTTAAATGTTGCTGCTCGCTTTGCTTGTCGACATGCCATTTCAGGTCAACGTGGCCCTTCTGGTTTGAAAACGCGCCGTATTTGGCCGCGTTTGTTGCCAGTTCGTGAAAGATAAGCCCAAAAGGCGTCGCCAGTTCCGATGGCAGAATCACTTTTTCGCCTTGGATTGAAAGTCGGTTCGGGTCGACCAGATAGGCCTTTAATTGAGCCCGGGCCATGGCGCCGAGTTCGGCCCCTTCCCAATAGGAGTTCATCAGCAGGGTATGGGCCTGATTGAGCGCCATCAAGCGGCCGTCGAAACGTTTCAGAAAGTCCTGGCCCGACTCCGATGTCCGCATCGTCTGGCGCGCCATGGCTTGCACCACGGATAACGTATTCTTGACCCTGTGGCTGAGTTCATGCATCAGCAATTGCTGCCGCTGCTCCCAGCATTTCCGGTCGGTGATGTCGAAGGTGTTCTCCAGCACCAGTTTGCAATCGCCGATCGTTACCATTTCGATGCGGCTTTCCACGGTAAGGATTCGGCCGTCCTTGGTGCGATGCTGCAACTCGCCGGACCAATTGCCATTTTTCAACAACGCTTCCTTGACCGCGTTGAAGGAAGACCCCGGCACCACTGTCTGCAACATGACTTCCTTACGCTGCCCGATCGCCTCTTCGCGCGTATAGCCGTAGAGTTCTTCGCTGCCGCGGTTCCACTGGATGATGCCGTCATCAAAGTTCCAGACGAAGATCGGCGAGCGCGAGAGATTGACGATACGCGCTTCCTGGCGCAGGCGTTCTTCGCTATGGCGCAAGGCTTGCTCAGCCCGGAGCCGGCGCGTGATGTCGACGAAAGTCGCGACCACGCCATCAATCTTGTCATCCATCGTGCGGTACGGGCGCATGCGCACCAGATACCAGCCGTCATTGCGGCTTTTTACCTCATGCTCGATCGGGGTCAGATCTCGCAAAACTTCACGAGCATGGTCCGCCAGGCTGTCATAATCGAGCCGATGGGTGAAATCCGTAATCGGCCGGCCCTCGTCATTCGAGGTGATGTTGAAAATCTCGGTCATGCGCGGCGTGAAACGCTTGATGCGCAGCGAGGGGTCAAGGAACAGGGTGCCCACATCGGTCGCCGCCATCAGATTTTGCAGATCGCTATGGGCGCGGGAGACGCTTTCCAGTTTCAACTTCAGCTCGCTATTGACTGTCTGCAGTTCCTCGTTCATCGACTGCAGCTCTTCCTTGCTGGTCTCCAGCTCCTCCGAGGTCGAGCGGTATTCCTCGTTGATCGACTGCAGCTCCTCATTCGCGGCGCGCAATTCCTCAGTCGCGGCCTCGGAATCCTCGCGCATGACCCGAAGCTGGCTTTGCGCCAATTGCAGTTCCTCCTGCAATTGCTGCAGTTGCTCCAGGCCGGGACTTCGATCATTCAATTCCGGGACGTCGCCGATACTTTCCACCGGTCCGCCTTCGATGAACAGGACCAGCGCATGGGTTGCCGGGCCCTCTTCCTGAGGCACGGGTTTGACATGCAGATAAACCCGGTTGAGCGAGGTGTCGAACTGGACCGGAATCGGCAATGTCAAGGTCGGCTCGCCACGTTCAAAGGCCCGGTGCAGGGCAGAGCGCAGGTCGAAACGCAATTCCGGTCGTACCAGTTCGCTGGCATCAATGGAGATCGGCCCGCCTGATGGCTGCAGGTAGCGGCCCGCACTATCGGACAAGTGTATGGCGCGATGCGTATCCTCAACCAGCATGCTGGGCGGCGCGATGCGTTCAAGCATCTGCCGGTGGAGGGCGGCATCGCTGATATTGTCCGTTGTTCGGACGCGGCGCGGCTGCACATCGCCATGATCAGCGGTCCGGCCGGCATTCATGATGATGGGCAGGAAATAACGCCGATCGCGCGAATTGCCGACCGGCTGATAGATGCGGAAATCCCGGTCGACCGGCCGGAACGATCCATTCGGGTAATCGGCATTTTCCGATGTGCCGAGAAACAGGAAGCCGCTCGGAAGCAAGGCATAGTGGAAAATGTTGCAGACCTGCTGCTGCAGATCGCGGTCGAGATAGATCAGCAGATTGCGGCAGGAGATCAGATCCAGCCGGGAAAAGGGGGGATCGCGCAGCACGCTATGGCTCGCGAAGAGCACGATGTCGCGTAATTCGCGGCGCACACGGTAATGATCGCCCTCGCGCAGGAAGAACCGCCGGAGCCGCTCGTCGCTCAGATCCGCTTCGATCGTGGCGGGAAAACGGCCCTCGCGGGCGGAGGCCAAAGCGCCGGCATCGAGATCGGTGCCGAATACCAGGATTTCCGGGCGTAAGTCGCGGCGGCTGGCTTCCTCCAGCAGCAATATGCCGATCGTATAGGCTTCTTCGCCGGTCGCGCAGCCCGGTACCCAGACGCGGATCGTGTCACTGGCGCTCTTGCCTTCGAACAACCGTGGCATGACCTGCTGTGCCAGTGCATTGAAGGATTTCGGATCGCGGAAGAAAGTTGTGACCGAGATCAGGAAATCGCCGAACAGGGCCACAGCCTCTTCGACATTCTCCCGCAGGTAATTGTAATAGTCCGCAAGCGATTCCTTTTGCGCGATCTGGGCCCGGCGGGCGATGCGGCGCAAAACGGTGGCGCGCTTGTATTGCGAGAAATCATGTCCTGTCCGGACCCGGACGTGGGACAGGATGCGGCGGATCGATTCATCTTCGGCTTCCCGGACCTCGGCTGGCTTGATTTGATCGCGGCTATGCAGCAAGTCGATCAGCCGTTGGCCCATCTCGCTGATCGGCAGAATGAAGTCGGCGGTTTCCGTCGCAATGGCGTTACGCGGCATCGACGCATATTCCGCTTCTGTGGGATCCTGGACCAGGATGATGCCGCCGGCCTCCTTGATGGCCTTGACGCCCACCGAGCCGTCGGCACCGGCACCGGTCAGGACGATGGCGAAACTGTCGATCTGCTGCTCAGCGAGGTCGCGGAAAAAGGAATCGATGGGCGCGCGGTGGCCACGTGGTTCATCGAAGGGCAAAGCTGAAATCGAGTGGTCGGCAATGCTCAGCCGGCGATTGGGCGGAATGACATAAACGCGATCCGGCAACAGTTTTGTTGTTTCCTCAACTTGCGTCACCGGCATATCTGTGCGGTTGCCAAGAATCGCCGCAAGTTCGCTTCGATGCTCCGGATCGAGATGCAGGATCACGACATAGGCGGCGCCGGTTTCGGTGGGCAGATGTTCGAAGAAAGCTTGCAGGGCCTTGACGCCGCCGGCTGATGCGCCAATACCTACGATTGGCGGATCGACGATGTCTTCCATAGACCTCTCCCATCAACCGGCTCCTCGTGGAGCCATCCGAACACGACCGAACCGCAGTCGGACCTGCTGCTTCTACCATCCTTAGCATATTCGCCAGGTGCTTATAATGTGCCGTTACAGGTCTGGGGTGAAGATTCTTGCGCAACATCCTCACTTGACGCCAGGCCGCCGCTGCCCGTGAAAGCTCTAATTACCCAATCGATGAAAACACGAACACGCGGCGAAAGTTGCCGGGTGCGGGGATAGAGCAGCGAGACGGGCGAGGGCGTGGGCGGATTGCCCGGCAGGACCAAAGCGAGCCTGCCCTGGGCGAGATCATCCTCGATGTGGTAACGCGGCACCTGAACGAGGCCGAGGCCGAGCCGTGCCGCCGCGACCAGGCTTTCGGCACCATTGACCGCGACGGTCGCCGGCAGCGTGATGTGGCGGATCTCGTTATCCTGGGTGAATTCCAGCGGCATCAATGTGCCGGTCGCCGAGGAGCGGAAGCCGATCATGCGATGCTGTGACCCTTCGGCTGTCAGCGCATCAATCGTTTGCGGCCGGCCGGTCCGGTCAAGATAATCGGGCGCGGCGCAGGTGACTTCCTCCAGCATGGCGACGCGGCGGCCCACCATATCGCTGTCTTTGAGATCGCCGACCCGCAACACGCAATCGATGCCCTCGCGGATCAGATCGACCAGCCGGTCGCCCTCGCTCAGATAGAATTCGATCTCCGGATAGTCGGTGAGGAAGGCAGGCAGGCCAGGCAGCAGGAAATGCCGTGCGAGCGTGCCGTGAACATCGACCCGCAGCAGGCCCTTGGGCCGGGCGCCGCCGAACGCCGCCTCGGCATCCTCCAGATCGGCGATGAGGGCGAGGCAGCGGCGGTGATAGGCTTCGCCATCCAAGGTCGGACTGACATGACGGGTGGTCCGTTGCAGCAGCCGGACCCCCAGCCGCGCTTCCAGCTGTTTGACCGCATCGGTCACGGTGGAGCGGGGCAAACCGAGATCCTGGGCCGCGAGGGTGAAGCTGCGCCGCTCCACCACCCGGGCGAAGACCCGCATCGAATCAAAACGGTCCATCTGGATTGTTCGCCATTTCCGGATTTTGATGCCAGATAATGACAGATTATCCGGATAGAGAACAGGTGCATCTTTTCTGCATCAGCTTCAACCAGACTCTAAGGAGATCGGATATGTCAAAAGATAACAATGGCATGGAGCAGAATACTAAGATCGCACTGGTAACCGGCGCGTCGCGTGGCATCGGCGCGGCGGTGGCGGAGCGGCTCGCCCGGGAGGGCTTCACCGTCATCGTCAATTACGCCGGCAGCGCCGCCGCCGCCGAGGCCGTGGTGCAGAAGATCGAAGCGGCAGGCGGCAAGGCCCTGACCGCCCAGGCCGATGTCGCCGACCCGGCCGCCGTGCGCCGGCTGTTCGATATGGCGGAACAGGCCTTCGGCGGCATCGATGTGCTGGTCAACAATGCCGGCATCATGGCGGTCACCAATCTTGCGATGACGGATGATGCCAGCTTCGAGCGCCAGGTCAGCGTCAATCTGAAAGGCAGTTTTAATACGATGCGCGAGGCGGCGGCCCGGTTGCGCGGCGGCGGGCGCATCGTCAATTTCTCGTCCAGCGTGACCGGCCTGTTGCAGCCCGGCTATGCCGTCTATGCCGCGACCAAGGCGGCGGTCGAGGCGATGACCAGCGTGCTCGCCAAGGAATTGCGCGGCCGCAACATCACCGTCAATGCCATCGCCCCCGGCCCGACCGCGACCGACCTTTTCCTGAACGGCAAATCGCCGGAACTGATCGACAAGCTGGCCAAGATGGCGCCGCTGGAACGTTTGGGCGAGCCGTGCGACATCGCCAATGCGGTCGCCTTCCTGGCCGGCCCGGATGGCGGCTGGATCAACGGCCAGGTTTTGCGCGCCAATGGCGGCATCATTTGAGATCGCTGCGAATGCCGCCTAACCCAGGCGGCATTCGGCGATCATGCGATCGGTCAGCTCGAAACCGAGCTTGCGGTAGAAGGGTGACGACCTTGTCTGTGCTTGGCGTGGTGCGATGATCATTGCAATGTCGCCGGTCATCGCAGGGCGTGGATGCCGTTTCCGCTTGTCACCCTCGGACTTGATCCGAGGGTCCATCGGAGAGGCTGATGAACGGCACCCGCATAAGCCGGATCGCGGCGCTTATCAAACACCGCGTCCGACCTCAACCATGGACCCTCGGGTCAAGCCCGAGGGTGACAAGCGGGGAGGGGTAGCGTTGTGCGATGACCCTCAGCATGGCCAATTCTCATCGCAAGCGGCGCCTCACAAGCAAGGTTGTCACCCTCGGACTTGATCCGAGGGTCCATCGGAGAGGCTGAGGAACGGCACCCGCATAAGCCGGATCGCGGGGCTTATCAGACACCGCGTCCGACCTCAACCATGGACCCTCGGGTCAAGCCCGAGGGTGACGACCTTGTCTGTGCTTGGCGTGGTGCGATGATCATTGCGATGTCGCCGGTCATCGCACGGCGTAGATGCCGTTCCCGCTTGTCACCCTCGGACTTGATCCGAGGGTCCATCGGAGAGGCTGATGAACGGCACCCGCATAAGCCGGATCGCGGCGCTTATCAAACACCGCGTCCGACCTCAACCATGGACCCTCGGGTCAAGCCCGAGGGTGACAAGCGGGGAGGGGTAGCGTTGTGCGATGACCCTCAGCATGGCCAATTCTCATCGCAAGCGGCGCCTCACAAGCAAGGTTGTCACCCTCGGACTTGATCCGAGGGTCCATCGGAGAGGCTGATGAACGGCACCCGCATCACGCGGCCTGTCACATCTTCAGCGTGATCATCTTTTCCTGGCTCATGTCGTGCATCGTATAGGGGATGCCGCCGATGCCGTAGCCGGATTGGCGACGGCCGGCGAAGGGCATCCAGTCGGCGCGGAAGGCGGTGTGGTCGTTGATCATCACAGCGGAGGCGTCGAGCAGGCGCGCGGCCTTCATCGCCACATCGATGTCGCGAGCGAAGATGGCGGATTGAAAGGCGGTGTCGAGGCTGTTGGCGCGGGCGATGGCGTCGTCGAGGTCGCTATAGCCATAGATGCAGGTGACCGGGCCGAAGACCTCCAGGCTGGAGACCTTGGCCTTGGCGGGCGGTTCCAGCAATACGGTCGGGGCATAGACATAATCGCTGATCCTTTGGCCGCCGGTCAGGATCTTGCTGTCGCCCGCCGCTTCCTTGACCCAGCTTTCCACGCGATCGACTTCGCGCGGCAGGATCAGCGGGCCGACGTCGGTTTCCGCGAGCGTGGGATCGCCGACGCGCAATTTGCCGACCCGCGCGGTGAAGGCATCGACGAAATCCGCCTTGATCGCCTCATGCACGAAGACGCGCTGCACCGAGACGCAGACCTGGCCGGCATGGTAATAGCCGCCTTTGGCTAAAGGCTCGATGATCGCGCCGATCTCGGCCGAGCGGTCGACGATGACCGGCGCTGCCCCGCCATGTTCCAAGGCGCAGCGCGTGCCCGGCGCCAGTTTGGAGCGCAGATACCAGCCGACCTTGGCCGAGCCGATGAAACTGAAGAAGGCGACGCTCGGATCGGTGGCGAGGCGTTCGGCGATGGCATTGTCCTCGATCACCGCGAGCTGGCACCAATCCGGCGGCAGGCCGGCTTCGTGCACCAATTCGACAAAGCGCTTGCAGCTGAGCGGCGTGGTGCCGGCGGGCTTGATGATGACGGGGCAGCCGGTGGCGATGGCCGGCACCACCTGATGCACCACCAGATTGAGCGGATGGTTGAAGGCGGAAATCGCCGCGACGACGCCGATCGGCTCCTTGGTGGTGAAGGCGAGACGGTTCGCACTGGCCGGCGTCAGACCCATCGGGATTTCGCGCCCGGCATGATGTTCCAATTCGCCGGCGGCGCTTTCCGCCCCGTTGATCGCGCGGGCAGCTTCGATCCGCGCATCGGTCAGCGGCTTGCCGCCTTCGCGGGCGATGGTCATGGCAAGCTGCTCCTGCTCGCGCTCCATCAGCCGGGCAAGGCGGCGCAGGATCTCGATCCGCTTATGGGCGGGCAGCCAGTTGGCGCGGTCGCGGAAACAGCGATGCGCCCGCTCCAGCTTGGCATCGACGGCCGCAGCGTCATCGCTCGCGATTTCGGTGATGGGCGCGCCATCGTAAGGTTGCTTGACCAGCATCGCATGTCTCCAAGGTGATGATGCCGGATACTAAGCTGCGAGACGTGACAGCGGAATTGCAAAAGGAGGAGGGGTGGTAGGTGAGGGATGGGGATATGATTTTTTCGGGTCATTCATGCGGGAGCATTCTTCGCTCATGCCCCGCCCCAACCCTCGCCCATTTGGGGGGAGGGAGCTAGGCGGCAGCTGTAATGGCATTCCGTGTCCCTTGCGCAGCTCAGACCCTTCCCCCAAGCGCGAGGGGAGGGTGGAGGCTTTGGTGGCGCGTAGATCGCTGTCGAGGGCTTTGTTGTCGGCATCCGGAATTCTCAAACCGCCACTACCTCCGCTAGGCCTGCACCGCGACCGCTACCGTTACGGCTGTAGTGAGTCGAACACAATTCCATGAGCTGGTGCGAAAACCATCGCCATCGGCTCGCGGCGACGATTAGACTCACTATGTCTGAAGCATGGCACGTAACCCAAACGAATGAGGTGACGGCGATGAGTCTGCAAAGCACCGGAAATCTGTTGATCGAGCCCGATGGTTATTATCTGCGGGCGCATGATGGCGAGCGCAATGTGCTGTTCGCCTTGCCGGAGAAGGTGGCGATCGAGGCGCTGGATTTCGATGTTCACAGCACCGAATTGCTGGAGAAGCATTTGCGCGACCGGCTGCCGGAGATCTGGGATGCCTGCCGCAACGCCTATGAGCTTGCCGTGGGCGAGCAGCAGGAGGACAATCTGCGGATCATGCTGACGGAGGAACATTTCCACTCATCTTGAGAACCAAATGAGGGGAGGGACGCGGGATGACGATGTTGCGCGGCGGCTTGATCCAGATGGGGCTCAAGACTTCCACCGACAAGGCCCCGGAGGACATCGCCAGAGCGATGCTGGACGCCCATGCACCGCTGATCGAACAGGCGGGCAAAGCAGGCGTGCGGGTACTCTGTTTCCAAGAGGTCTTCACCCAGCCTTATTTCTGTCCCAGCCAGGATGCCAAATGGTATGCCGCCGCCGAGCGGATCCCCGACGGGCCGACGGTCAGGCTGATGCAGGATTTCGCCCGGAAGTATGAGATGGTCATCGTCGTGCCGATCTATGAAGAGGCGATGACCGGCCTCTATTACAATACGGCGGCAGTGATCGATGCCGATGGCAGCTATCTCGGCAAGACCCGCAAGACCCATATCCCGCAGGTCGCCGGTTTCTGGGAGAAGTTCTTCTTCAAGCCGGGAGCCTCGGGTTATCCGGTCTTCGAGACGCGGTATTGCAAGCTTGGGGTCTATATCTGCTATGACCGGCATTTCCCCGAAGGCTGGCGGGCACTCGCTTTGAATGGCGCGGATTACATCGTCAATCCTTCCGCCACCGTCGCCGGTCTCTCCGAATATCTGTGGAAGCTGGAACAGCCGGCAGCGGCAGTCGCCAATGGCGTTTATATCGGTGCCATCAATCGCATCGGCACTGAGGCGCCCTGGAATATCGGCGAGTTCTATGGGCAGAGCTATTTCGTCAACCCGCGCGGCCAGATCGAGGCCATCGCCAGCCGCGACCAGGATGAATTGCTGGTGCATGACATGGATCTCGACATGATCCGCGAGGTTCGCAACACTTGGCAATTCTTCCGAGACCGGCGGCCTGAAACCTATGCGCCGTTGACACAGGTCGGCTAGGCAAAAGGAACGACGCTGCCCATCCGTGCGGCGCAATCGTGCCGGCGATTAACATATGTTGAGGCGAAGTCTCCCGCGATCTTCTAACTATCTTTGCTGCTGAGGCGGTTCGGTTTGTCCGCTGGGCTTGCGGCTACGGCACTGACACCGGCCACCACCTATCGCCGAAAGGAGAGATGCATGAAGTCGCGCGTCATAAACAAGGCGGACAAGGCCGATGTGGATGTAATGCTCGTCGAGACGCGCCATCGCCTGGCGAATTGCTTCCAGCTTTTGAGCAGCCTCACGCGCTTGCGCAGCCGATCGGTCGAAAGCGAGGAAGCCCGCGATCTCCTCGCCTGGTTTTCCGGCGTCATCGTTGCCATGGGCCGGCTGCAACAGGGGCTGGCGGGCGCCGAGGGGCAGGGTTTTGCTGCCTATCTACGTGAATCAGCGCGCTTCTGGAACACCATCGGAACGGATCAACGTGTTTCGGTCAGCGTGGAGGCGATGGACGGACAGTCGGTCAGACAGTCGGTCAATGATCAACAGGCGACGATGCTGACGTTGATCATCAACGAATTGGTGACCAATTGCCTGGAACACGCCTTCGTCGGCCGGGAAGCGGGCGAGATCACCATCCGGTTCCTGCCCGTGGCCGATCGCCATATGTTGCTGGAAGTCGCGGATGACGGGCTCGGCCATGATGCCGCGCTGGCCCGCCTGGATAGCGGGACTGGTGATGGGACAGATGTCTCTTCCGGCCTTTTACTGGTGCGCTATCTTGCGGCGGGCCTGCGGGGCAGGTTCGAGATCGCACCGGCGCAGCCATCTGGTATGATTGCCCGCGTGGTGTTCCCCACCGTGCAACGGATCGAGGACGACCAAGCCGCCGGCGCTTAGCAGCGCAAATCAACACGACGCGGATCGCCGCTGCGTCGAGCGCAAAGTATGCGTCGCGGTTGCAGCGGTCGCCCGCAACAGCCGGCAGGAGGATCATGGGCAACCCGCTGACGATGAAGCTGGGGCATGGCAGCAAGCTGACATCCGATGACCGGCAGCGCCTCGACGCGCTGATCGAGACGTCTTCCCGGATCGAGGCGTATCAGGATCTGATCCGCGAGCACGATCCACCCGGACATGTGCGCCTGATCCTCGAAGGCTTCGTCTGCCGCTATAAGATCCTGGAAAATGGCCGCCGCTCGATCATCGCTTATCTGGTGCCAGGCGATATCTGCGATCTTCACGTCGCGATCCTGCGGCGGATGGATCATGCAATGTGCACGTTGACCCCGTGCAAGGTCGTGTTCATTTCGCCGGAAACTATCGAGGATCTGACGACGAATTATCCACGCATCGCCCGCGCCTTGTGGTGGGCGACATTGGTGGATGCGGCAACATTGCGCGAATGGCTAGTCAATCTCGGCCAGCGTCCGTCCGACCAGCGCTTGGGGCATCTCTTCTGCGAATTGCTGATGCGCTTGCAGACGGTGGAACTGGCCGATGAGAACAGCTATCACCTGCCGCTGACCCAGGAAGCGCTCGCCGATACGCTGGGCATATCCACGGTGCATGTGAACCGGGTGCTCCAGCAATTGCGCGAGGATGGCCTGGTGGTGTTCCGCGATCATCGCTTGATCATCCCCAATGTGAAACAGCTCAAGGAATTCGCCGGTTTCGACGGCAATTATCTGCATTTGGACGGCGGATAAAGCAGGTGTGTCGGGAGGAGAGTCCCCGGGAGGCGGCACGCGACTGACTTGGAGTATGTGCATGCGATACTATTTCGACATCGATAGCGGACGGCGGGCTACCCGCGATCAGATCGGGAGCGAATTCGCGAGACCCGAGGATGTCCGCGCGGCAGCGATCAGGGTGCTGCCCGATATCGCCCGGGACGAATGGCCGGACGGCGACTGCCGTGTCATGATCGTCAAGGTGCGCGATCACAAGGGAAGCTATGTCTTCCAGGCCAGTTTGTCGCTGGTCTCAAACTGGCTGGATGCGGTCGGCGAGGACGACTTGCTGTGACGATGCCTTGCTGCCGGGTGGCGGGCTATAGCTCGATTTCCGGCGCATCCGCGCGGCGCGCCATGCGGGCGAGAATGCTTTTTCGTTTGTCGCGCCGGGAGCTGGGCTCCTCATCCGCGTTGAGCGAGAGCCGGACGGTGATGGGGACATGATCCGACGCGCCGCGACCGAGGATCGTGGTTTCCTCGCAATTGAGATCGCGCACGAAGCAGCGGTCGAGGCGCAGGGGAATGACATTGCCGCAATTATGAGTCGGCTGGCGGGGGCCGACATCGCGGAAGCCCGGCAGCAGAGGCGGGCCTACCAGATTGCAATCGCCGAGAATGGCGGCGCGCCGGGGCAGGATATCGGCAATGCGGCGAAGCTGGCGCCGGTTCAGCAATTGCCCATGCGAGAGATGCACATTGGCGACGGTGAAATCCTTCAGCAGGATGATCTGGCACACCCGGCGGATCAGCAGGCCGCGCGGCAAGGTGAGAATTTCCGGCACCTGATGCAAGGGCTCGGGGCTCCAGACCGCAAGGCCGTGGCGGCGGTCCGGCAGGGGCGCCCTGGCATAATGGCCTCCGACCAGGCCCGGCAGCAGGTCGATCTCCTCGGTGGTTTCCTGCAGCAGCAGCAGATCGGGTTGTTCATGCTGGATGAGTTTCTCGATCTCGCCCAAATTCGCCCCGGCGCGATGCAGCAGATTCCAACTGATGATCTTCATGCTGGACTACCTACCGGCTCCTCATGACCACTTTCCAGGCAATCATAGCAATGTTGTGTTCCTGGCCAGCAATATCAATGCAGGGCCCCTATCAACTGCGGCCGTCACTTGATCGTGTCCGATCATGTTGTGACCGGTTATGTCCCTGCGCCGGCCTGCTGGCAAAATGCAGCCTCCAGGCACGCAGCAGCAATGCGATGCCGATCCAGACCGCGATCACCGCCAGGGGGTAGGCGATCAGCTTCGGCGCCAGGACGGCAAGGAGCGCCAGCCCAACCAGGACCAGGCCACCGACTGCAATGACCCGCGCTTCGGTCGAGGTCAAGGCGCGATGCTGGCTGAGGCTGGCGCCGATCGAGCTGCCGGCGCCGATCGTGCCGGCGAGCAAACGCCCGGCATTGGCGCGCTGGCTGCCGCGACCGATCGGATTCGGGCGGTGTTGCGGCCAGGTGGTTGCTTGTCCGGCCGGCGCCGGCGGCAAATCGGCATCCTCTTCTTCATCGGCGACATAGCCGCCGCCGGGCCGGACCTTGCCGGCCTGCAGGACGATCTCCGTGCAATTGCGCAGATCGCGCAGATACATCGCCTCCATGGCGCGGGCGAAGACGCGGTCGTCGATGGTGATGTCCAATTCGCGGTTGGAGATCCAGCTCGCCAGATTGGAATTGCTCGATCCGACGCGCGCCCAGCAGCTATCGGCGACCGTGGTCTTCGCATGCATCATCGGGCCGTTCCATTCGAAGACCCGCACGCCGGCTTCCAGCAGCGGCCGGTATTCGGCGAGCGACAGCGCCTTGATCAAGGGGACGTCGCTGGAGCCCGGCACCAGCAGCCGCACATCGACCCCCGCCCGCGCCGCATCGGTCAGGGTGTTCACATAGCCGGTGGTGGCGACGAAATAGGCATCGGCCAGCCAGAGGCGGTGCTTCACCGTGCTGGCGACCATCTGCTGCAGGCGATAGAGGCCCATATTGTCCGGCCGCCCGGCGACGACCCAGAGATCGAGCGGGCCGATGAAGTCGGTCGATTGCGAGGGCGGGACATCGCCGATCGGCACGGTCGGCGTTGCCATGTCTTCGGCGGTATCCTCATTTGCCGCGACCGGCAGGTCCTGCGGCAGATCTTCCGGCGGCAAAGGCGGTCCCGCGGCAGCCCAGCTATCGGCGAAGGAAGCCTCGAGATGGCGCACCGCCGGGCCGCGTATCTCGACCGCCGTATCGCGCCAGGGGGCACGGCCGCGCGAGGGATCGGGCGCCCAGTTCTTGCTGATGCACAAGCCGCCGGCAAAGGCGACGGCGCCATCGACCGTCAGCAATTTGCGATGGTCGCGGCTGATCCAGGCGATGGGCGTCGATAAGCGCGGCGGGTTGTAGCAGCGCACCTCGACACCGGCCTCGCGCAGCATGCGCCAGAAGCGGCGCGGCGTGCGGATGCCGCAGCCGAGCCAGTCATACAGCACGCGGCATCTGACCCCGCGGGCTGCGGCCCGCATCAGCGCATCGGCAAACTGCTGGCCGACCGCATCATCGTCGATGATGTAATTTTCCAGATGCACGACCCGCTTGGCCTCGGCGATAGCCGCCAGCCAGACCGGATAATTGGCCGGGCCGTCGCAGAGCAGGCGGGCAGCATTGCCGCGGCTGAATTCGGCGTCGGCGATGCGGGAGAAGGCGTTGCGCAACAGTGATCGCAAAGCTGTATGCGGGCTCTCCGGTGCGTTATCCAAAAAGGCGGCGATGTCGTCATCCGACGGCTCGTCCGCCACTTTTTCTGCACGGTGATCCTGCATGCACGCGTCCTTTCCAACCTTCAGGACCGGATCGGCCATAATGCCCGGTCGCATATGTTGCTAAGGAATGCAACCCCCGTCCAGGGCCGTCGTTCGCAATCAATTTACTGTGTGGTGCTATATTCCTGCCGCGGGTACCGCCAGCCGCCACTGTTCCCAGCCTCTGGCGCGAAGCTCGCAAGCCGGGCAGGTGCCGCAGCCATAGCCCCAGCCGTGCCGCTGCGTACGGTCGCCGTGATAGCAGGTATGGCTGTGTTCGCGGATGAGATCGACGAAGGCGCCGCCGCCGATTTCGGCGCTGAGCTGCCAGGTTGCTGCCTTGTCGAGCCACATCAGCGGCGTATGTAGGACGAAGCGCTGGTCCATGCCCAGGTTGAGTGTCGCCTGCAGGGCCTTGATGGTGTCATCGCGGCAATCCGGATAGCCGGAGAAATCCGTCTCGCACATGCCGCCGACGATATGCTTGACGCCGCGCCGCCAGGCGAGGGCAGCGGCGAAGGTGAGAAAGAGCAGGTTGCGTCCCGGCACGAAGGTGTTCGGCAGCCCCTGGGCATTGGCGATGATCTCGACATCCCGGGTGAGGGCGGTGTCGCTCACTTGCGACAGCACGCCGAGATCGAGCAGGTGATCCTCGCCCAGCCTTACCGACCAGGCGGGCGATAGGGCGCGCATCTGCGCGATGACGACGTTGCGCTGCTCAAGCTCGATTGCATGGCGCTGGCGATAATCGAAACCGAGGGTCTCGACCTGATCGAAACGCTCCAGCGCCCAGGCGAGGCAGGTGGTGGAATCCTGGCCGCCGGAGAACAGCACGATGGCTTTATTATTCATGCCGCTGCTCCACTTGCAGCCCGGCCCGCCAGTTGCACGGGTCCGAAATAGGAGCAGGATTCACCGGCGCTGTCGCGATAGACGGTGACGCGGTAAAGCCCGGAGGGTGCAACGGGAACCAGGCGCTGCCAGATCCAGCGCGACAGATTTTCCAAGGTGGCCGGGCCGAGATCGGGAACCTCATCGAGGAAACGATGGTCGAGTGCATCGCGCGCATCTTCCAATGCCTGTTCGAAGAGGCCGAGATCGACCAGCATGCCGGTTGCCGGATCGGGATAGCCGCGCAAGGCGATCTCGGCCCGGTAGGAATGGCCGTGGATACGGCGGCTGGAATCGGTCTCAATGCGCCGTTGCAAGGTATGAGCCGCTTCGAAGCGGAATTGCTTGGTCAATTCGAACATCAGGGAATTCCGATGAGCTTGTGGGTTTGCAGACTGAGCTTCCATTGCGAATGGCTAAGGCAATAATCCACCACGGCGGCGGTATTGGCCTGCCGCGCCGGGCCATCCATCGGCTGCAGCCAGAAATGGGTGAAGTCCAGCCCGGTGAAACGCGCGGGATCGGCTTCTGCCTGCGGATAGACCAGTTTCAATTCATGGCCGCGTCTTTGCTTCAGCTCGGTATCGGCCTTCGGACTGACGCAGATCCAGTCGAGCCCGGCAGGTGCTTCGATCGTGCCGTTGGTCTCCACGGCGATCTCGAAGCCCTGATGGTGCAGGGCGTCGATCAGCACGGCATCGACTTGCAACAACGGCTCGCCGCCGGTCAGGACGACGAAGCGGCCGGGTTTCTCGCCGCCCCAGATGCGGGCGATCTCGGCAACCAGCGTCGCGGCATCGGCAAAGCGGCCGCCATTTTCGCCGTCGATCCCGACGAAATCGGTATCGCAGAAACGGCAAACCGCATGGGCGCGGTCCGCCTCGCGGCCCGACCACAGATTGCAACCGGCAAAACGGCAGAAGACCGCGCTGCGCCCGGCCTGGGCCCCTTCGCCTTGCAAGGTTTTGAAGATTTCTTTTACGGCGTAGGACATGTTCCGCCTGTTCCCGCTTTCGACAGCGCACCGATGCGGGCGGCATCGGCGGGGTCGCTGGCGACGATAGATGATTGAAATGTGACGCCGTGCTGTCCCACGGCGTTGGCGCCGAGCGGGTTCCCGCCAGCATCCAATGGCCGTTCACTTAGCGACGCCGGCAGGAAAAGCCAAGGACAAAATTGCCGCGATTACGCGATATCTGTGGCCCAGCGGTCGAATCACTACCTAAGATTGCGAGGAGCAACTGCCCTGAGCAATCTTTCCTAGTTACCGGACGGCCGGTCATTGTGTCGATCAGCTGCGGTAGCAGCGCCGGTCGCTCGCCCCGCATATTGTCCCGCGTATTGTAAAGCCTCACTGCCACCCCATTTAACAACTACATGGATGCACAGGATCGCGCTGATCGCTGATTCTCTCTCGATCCGGCCGAACAGGTCCTGACTGCCGTGGCCGATATGAGGAGATATCCCATGACCACGCGCACTGTCACCACCTTCGTCGTTTTCAATCATCCGTTTCGCTTGACCGGTCTTGATCAGCTTCAGCCCCCCGGTAATTATGAAATCGAAACCGATGAAGAGACGATTGACGATCTTTCCTTCATCGCGTATCGCCGGGTCAGCACCCTGATCCACTTGCACCCTCAACCCGATCGACCAGGCATTGTCCAGACATGGACGGTCGATCCCTCCGAATTGGTGGCAGCTTTAGCGGCGGATGAGCGCTCGACTGAAGAAGCTACTCCGGTGGGCGAAAAAGCCGGGTATAACGAAACCGTGCGATGACTGGAAGAATTCTGATCCCCCTTTATGAATGTCCGTTTGACAATCGGTTGCTCGATGTAGCGCAACAGATCATCAAAAGCGGCCGAGCGTGTCTGCAAGTCGCGTTTTTTCGGGTGGAGCCGGCCAACGGGCGGATTTTCGGGTCAGAAGTCGCCACCGGTGCGGGAACGGATGAGCAAGAGTTGGAAGCGGCCGGCGCAGCGATTACAGCTGAAATCCGGGTGCAATTGGAGAAATGGGCCTCAGAGCACAATTATCGCGTTACGGACGAATACGATCCGGAATTTGCCTTCCAAGTTTCCTTCACTGAGCACATCGGCGATCCGACGGCTGCGCTGACATTGATGGGCAGATTGAGCGACCTGATCATTTGCTTCAGGCCGAACCGGGCTTCCGGGGCATCTCAGCGAATTTTCGATACGGCGCTTTCCGCTACCGGACGGCTGACACTTGTCGTCCCGAAGAATCCACCGGACGAAATCCTGAAGCATGTTGTAATTGCCTGGGATGGAAGCCTGCAAATCAGTCATGTCCTGGCGCAGGCGACGAGTTTTTTGCGCACCGCTGGACGCGTTTCGATTTTTTGTTACCCAGACGCAAACGTCGACATGGGTCTGTCGCAGCTCATGCAATATCTCGCTTGTCATGGCATTACGGCGCGGCAGATCGAAAGCCGCCACTTAAAATCGATCGGCGAATCCCTGATCGAGGCAGCAAAGACGAAGCAGGCAAGCCTGCTCCTCATGGGCGCCTACGGACATACCCGTATGCATGAATTTTTTCTCGGTGGTGTGACGCGCCATCTGTTGAAGCACACGACAGTGCCACTGCTGATGGCGCATTAGTCCATTAGAAGGCATCTTCGAGTTCGGCAGGGTTCCAGAATTCGAGATGCGAGCTGTCGATATCCTCGGCGGTTAAATCGTCCGTCGGCTTCTCTTCGGAATCAGCATTCTCGTTCATCTCCCTGCCGGTGCGCTGCCGGAGCAGGCATTGAATACCTGCTTCGATGCGGTCGCGCCGCTGCGAGAGCATGCTGGAACACTCGCCATACGAAATGCTCCCAGCCTGGCACCAGCCATTGCAAATGCGTGGATCGACCGCGACGGCAACGAATAACTCATGGTTGGTCAAGCCGAAAACGAAGCGGTTTCGCTTCGGTGAATAACGAGGCGCGCCTCGCAGATGCGGAATGACATCGAGCTGTGAAACCACGGCAAAACCTCAGATAGACCGAATAGATCTCGGTGATCTTTTCGGTGGATTTGTTCCGAAAGTATCGAAGCGAGTTTCGCCATCGGGGCAGGCAGCGGAAGCAAAAACAACCATGGGCTTCTTTTTATGGCTTAGCAAGCGCCATCGGATGGAGAATGCAAGGGACTAATACAATGACGTGATGGGGTCGGACTGGTACAATCAAGTCATGCAGGCGCGAAGGCTCACGGACGGCACCGCATCGCTAAGCGCGGACCGCCGCCTCAACCAGGCATTTCTGACAGCAACATTCGGTTTCAGCGTTTCGGCGCTTGCCGCCTTGACCGCACTGGGTGTCCTGTTCGACTGGCATCGCGGCACCCTGACAGGCCTTGCCTACGGTATCTGTCTGCTCTGCTGTTCCTTTTGTTCATGGTATTACAATGTGGTGCAGCGCATGACGCCGCACCTGATGCGGCGGCGGCAGATCATGCGTTTGCTCGATCACGCCGCCATCTTCCTGCTCATTGCCGGCACCTATACGCCTTTCGTCGCCTCCGGTTTCCATGGCCCGTTCGGGATCGGCCTCTTGGAATGGGTATGGGCTTTGGCCGTGGCCGGTATCATCCTGAAGATGATTCTGCGCGAACGCTACGACCGTGCATTCATTCCCATTTATCTCGCTTTGGGCTGGCTGTTTCTCTTCGACCTCGTGTCGATCATCGATCGGAGCCCGTTCACCGCACTTGTCTTCCTGGTGCTGGGCGGCATCGCTTATACCGGCGGCGCGGCGATCTTCTGGCGCGGCGTCGGCCGCTGGACCGATGCCGTCTGGCATGGCTGTGTCCTGATCGGCGTGCTTACACATTTCGCCGGTGTCCTGACGCTGATTTTCGTTGCAGCCGCTTGAGCGTCGCATGTCGGAAGGACGGCCGGGGGCGGCCTTAGCCGGACCGCAAGTCTATCCTTGCAGCCGATGGCCGGTTTGCCCATCCGTTATACACTCATCGTACCGAGGCGGCCGTTTTCGATAACGAAGCTACGCAGGGTGCTGAGGCTGGCTTTGGGATCGGTCACGTCAGATATGGTACGGAAATGCGCCGTCAGGCTGTCGCGGGTGATCTCGATCGCCATATAGCCGCGCTTACGGCTGTCGAAGAATTTGACTTGGGGATTCGCGGGCAGCCAGGCTGTGAGGGCTCGATAATCAGGCCCCGGCGAGGTAATCGAGGTGCCGACGAATTCGCTGGCGACCAGCGGTGAGGCGGGATTGCCGGCGTCGAGATGCAGGTCATTGGCCCAGAAAGAGTGAATGTCGCCGCTGAGCACGACCGGGTTGCGCAAGGCGGTGGCGTGAAGCTGCTGCATGAACCGCGCGCGGCTGCCGGGATAGCCATCCCAGCGATCGGTCGAAAAAGCAAAACCGTGTTCCGGTGCCGGCTGCGGCTGGCGGAACTGCGCCATCAGCACATCCTGGCCGAAGAGGTTCCAGCGCGTGGTGCCCTGGCGCGCGGCGGCAGCGATGCCGTCATGCAGCCACCGTTCCTGCGTCGCGCCGAGGATCGAGCGGGAGAGGTCAAGGCGTTCAGGACAGGAGGCATCGGTGACGAGATGGCCGCCACCGCGATCGGGCGGGCCATAGCAGGCCTCGCGGTCGCGATATTGCCGTCCATCCAGCATGGTGATCTCGGCAAGATCGCCGAAGGAGAAGCGCTCATAGATACGCATATCCGGGCCCTGCGGCCGGGCGCGGCTGGGCCGCACCGGCATATGTTCGTAGAATGCCTGGAAGCCGGCGGCGCGGCGCTCCAGGAAACGCGCCGGCGGGTCGAAAGTCTCCGACCATTCGCCGGCATAATCGTTCTGGACTTCGTGATCGTCGAGGGTGATCAGCATCGGCAGTTCGGCATGCAGCCGCTGCAGATCCTCGTCCAGGCGATATTGCGCATAGCGATCGCGATAGCCGTGCAGGTCCGCAGCGACGGCGCCGTGGCTGTGCGGACGCAGTGCCTTGCCGGGGGCAAGCACCTTTTCATAAATGTAATCGCCGAGGAAGAGCACGAGATCCGGCTGCTCGTCGGTCAGGTGGCGATAGGCGCTGAAATAGCCGCGCTCGTAATTCGAACAGGAGGCGACCGCGATCTTGAGCCGATCGAGCGGCGTGCCCGGCAGCGGTGCAGTCACGGCACGGCCCGCGCGGCTGACTGCATCGCCGCTGGCGAAGCGATACCAATAGGGCCGGTTCGCCGCGAGGCCGGCAAGTTCCAGATGCACCGAATGGGCATAGGCGGCTTCGGCGATGGCTTTGCCGCTGCGATGAATATCGCGGAAATCCGGATCGGCGGCGATCTCATAGGCGATCTCGATATCGCCGGCATGAGGATCCATGCCGCCGGGTTTTTGCGGATCGGTTCCGATCGGCTCCGGCGCCAGGCGCGTCCAGAGGACGAAGCCATCGACGGAAGGCTCACCGGCGGCCACGCCGAGGCTGAAAGGATTGCCATTGCGCCAATGCGTCTGTCGGGCGGTTGCGGCCGTGCCGGTCGCGCGTGCCACATAAGGTGCGGCGAGAAAACCGCTGGCCAGGCTTGCCCCTGCCAGCCGCAAGGCCGCACGGCGTGTGAGCAGCGGGCCGGCATGAGGCCCGGAAAGACAGCGCGGCATCGTCATTCCTTTGCACCGGACGGGAGCCAGCGATCATGATGCCAGGAGTCAGGCAATATGTACGACTCATGACTCGCTTCATGACCGCGCAGAGCATAGTCCTGCTACATGACAAAGAGCCTACAGCGCGGCGACGTTTGTGGGGCGGTTCGATGGAGCATCGGTGACAGAGGCCCTGCGATGCGATGAACGGCAGGTGGCTAATGTGGCGGCGGATGATCGCTGAAAAATTGAGAATGGCGTCTTCAGTTACCGATGTCAGTCCGGCGACAAGAACGATAGCGATACTCACATCATCTTCATGGCGCTACCGGCATAGACATGCCTTCGCGCGCATATCTTGAATGCATCGGCAATTGCCACGCGATGCAGTGCAGTCATTTGTTTGATGATTCTGCTGGTATTCCATAATTGAGTCGAGAACAGGCATCGAAATCGTCGCTTTCATTGAAATATCACGCGCATTCGCCGCTAAAAGAGTCGCATCGACGAAGGGCTTCGGCTAGCATGCCCCTCACGCGATGCTTCCGTCACGGGAGGAAGATCGGCGAATGATGAAAAACAGAATCGACCAATTGGTCAGAACTGTTTTGATGTTTCTTTGAGACAGATCAAGGCAACCGCCGCATAGACGGTGGAGCAGATCATTACTCATCGAATAAGCCGGAAACATTTTCACGGCAAGAAACCAGCTGGCGGTGCCAAGACTGGGGCATATAGCTTTTTGCCGATCCGGCTACCCGACGCAGCATAATGACATCGCTTCATAGTGGAGGAGTGGCATGACAATGAAAGCAGACGACAGCAAGAGCATCTTTTCCGCCAGCACATTCGCATGGCCCAATACGCTGGGCGTGGGCTGGTATCGCCCGGGCAGCGCCGCAACCGATCTTCTCGATGCGCAGATGATGCGTCTGCAGCATTTCACCCAGACGATGCAGGAGGCTTACACCGATACCTATAGTCGGCAGATGGATGTCTTCAACGAGGCCGCGGGCCGCATGCAGAAGACGGTGCAGGAAATGATGCACTGTCAGGGCCCGGCAGATCTCCTGACGACCGAGACACAGATGGCGGCAGTGATGCTGGATGCTGCGTCGCAGCGGACACAGAATTGGATGGAGCTTGGGCGCAAGCTGCAGGAATGCTGTGCCGATCTGGCGCAGAGCTCGATCGAGGATCTGCGCAAGCGAAGCGAGGATCTCGCCGACGAGGCCAGTGAGGCGGACGATGAGACCACGCACCGTTCGCATCATGCGCACCATACGCACCATGCGCATAAGACCATCAAGGCGGTGAAGAACACGGCCAAGCACGCCGCCTGAAATCAGGCGGGCTGATGAACAAGAATGACGTGATCAAAAATGAAGCGATCGATCTGCCAGCCGGAACTTCCATCCGGCTGGCGGGTTTCGGATACCCACCGCACTGGGACAAAAGATCGGATCATCTTTGGGTTTATGGAGAGGCTCGCATGAACACCGTCGTGCAGAAAATGGCGGAACGCATCGCAGAACGCCGTGACTTTCCCATGCTGGATGAGACAGGCCGGCAGATATGGCGTGGCCGCAGCAAAGCTGTGTCCAGCCGCGAGCAGTCCAGTCCCGCACCGTCTAGCGCCGAGCCGTCCAGTACCGGGCGGCAGGCTGAGCCGGCACCGCAACACCATGTCGCGCAGCTTACCGTTTCAGCTTTGCGCCAATGGCTCGAAGATGGCCAGGGCGATCAGGCGATTGCCCGTCACTTCGACATCGATATTGGTCGGGTCCAGGCCCTGAGGCGCTATTACGGCTTTTCGCGCCACTAAGACCATTCCTTTTTTGACTTCCCGACGGCAGGCTTCACCGCCTGCCGTTTTTCTTGGCCTCGCCACATTGGCTCTCACCAGAGCGAGGCGCGGCGACGCGGTGGCGGCCTGAATGTCGTGGCAGGCGGTGCCCCCTTGCACCCCGATTTCGGCCAGGATTTTGGCCCGGCCTTCATCCCGAAAAAGACCACACCGCCGCCTATGCCGGCCGCGGCGAGAATATAAGCCAGGGTGGCGATGCCGGCGGGACACATGGAAACCTCCATTGCTGTTGCTTAAGCTAGTCGCCCGGGGCAGGCGATTTCGACAATCGGGGCCCAAAAATCGGAAAACGCATGAGGTGAGGGGAAAAGCATCCGAGGCGCGGTTGTTTTGTCGAATTTGTGTCAGCCGAACGACCAGGGATATCTGCGGCAGATCATGGGGAGGAACATGCGGTATCTCTGTCAGCTCTATGTCGAGGAAAAGCGAATGGCAGCCCTGTCGAAAATCGAGCTCGACGCCTTGCTGCGGGCTTCAGCCGAGTACAATCACCTGCTGCAACGCAGCGGATATCTGGCCCTCGCTTTGGCCCTGGAGCCGGTGCGAACCGCGACGACCATCCGTGTGCAGTCCGGCAGGACCCGGGCGATGGACGGACCCTTTGCCGAGACCAGGGAGCAATTGGCCGGCATCATCCTGATCGACGCCACGGATCTGGATGCGGCGCTGCGCGTGGCCGCGAAAATCCCGATGGCGGAACTGGGCAGTATCGAGATACGCCCGGTCAGCCGGTCATAACAGGAGCGATGAGGGAGCATGACATGCGGTATCTGGTGATGATTCATTTGGACGAGGAACAACTGGCGGCCATGCCGAAGGAAGAGATGGATGCGTTGATCGCCGCCCATCTGGCCTATGACGAGACGCTGCAGCGGAGCGGCCATTTCGTGATCGCCCAGGCGTTGCAGAATGCCGATGCCGCCACCATCGTGCGGGTGCGCGGCGGCAAGGTGGCGACAACCGACGGTCCCTTCATCGAGACCAAGGAACAGCTCTCCGGCTTCTACCTGATCGATGCCAAGGATCTCAACGACGCCATCCAGGTCGCCGCCAAGATCCCCTCGGCGCCGATCGGCAGCATCGAGATCCGGCCGATCTGGGATCTGTCGGAGCCCAAGGGCGTGTTGCCGGTGGGTGCGTGATGCGCGTCCGTGTGATGTGAGGTGAATGCATGCGCTATCTCTGCCTGATCCATTGGGATGAGGAACAAGCCTTCGCCCGTCCCAAGGAGGAACTGGCCGGATTCTTCGCCGCCCATCGCGACTTCAACGAGAAGCTGACCGAGAAGGGGCAATATGTCGTCAGCCTGCCCCTGCAGAAAGCTGCCAGCGCGGCGATCGTCCGGCTGCGCAATGGCAGGATCGACGTGACCGACGGGCCCTTTATCGAAACCGAGGAACAGATCGCCGGCTTCTACCTGATCGAGGCCGCGACCCTGGACGAGGCGATCGAGATCGCCTCGCATATTCCGGTGGCAGCGCACGGCACGATCGAGATCCGGCCCTGCCGGGACTGTGCGCCGGCGGGGTAGGGTATGGGCTCGGCGGCCATCGCATATGTCAATGCAACGCTCACTTATGACAGCGTCCGGCTTCACCCATGGACCCTGGGGTCAAGCCCGAGGGTGACGAGCCGGTTGGTTGCCGGCATTGTGCGAGGGGGTGACGTCGATGGCTCCCATCATCGCAGTCCGGCAGCGGCATACCTGCTTGTCACCCTCGGGCTTGACCCGAGGGTCCATCGTGCAACTGACCATTGGCGGCGGTGTTGTGCCGGGTCTTTGCGCTCTTTCCCATTCTGCGCGCCCTCGACCATGGACCCTCGGGTCAAGCCCGAGGGTGACAACCTGGTTTGTTGTCGGCATTGTGCGAGGGCGAATGATGATGCTTGAAGAGCGGGGCGATGGTCGAAAGCAGGGAAGCGGCACGGATGGTGGAGGCGGTCTATCGCACCGATTCACGGCGTGTGCTGGCGACCCTGATCCGGCTGCTCGGCGGCGATTTCGATCTGGCAGAAGAAGCACTGCACGAGGCCTTCGCTGCCGCGGCGCAACGTTGGCCGGAGGACGGCATCCCAGCCAATCCGCGCGCCTGGCTGGTTTCCACCGGACGTTTCAAGGCGATCGATAATCTGCGGCGGCGCGCGCGCTTCAATGCCTCGCTGGTGCAGATCGCGGCGGAACTCGATGCCGAGAGCGAGATCGATCCCGGTACGAGCGAGCAAGACCAAGCCGAAGAAGCAGGCATGGAAGATGACCGGCTACGGCTGATCTTCACCTGCTGCCATCCGGCGCTGGCGCCTGACGCCCAGGTGGCGATGACCTTGCGCTAGGTCTGCGGCCTCACCACCGAGGAGATCGGCCATGCCTTCCTGACGGCGCCGACGACATTGGCGCAGCGCATCGTGCGCGCCAAGTCGAAGATCCGCGATGCCCGCATTCCCTATCAGGTGCCGCCAGTCGCGGAATTGCCGGAGCGTTTGGATAGTGTGCTGCGGGTGGTCTATCTGGTCTTCAACGAAGGCTATTACGCCTCGTCCGGCGCGAGCGTGACGCGGCACGATCTCTGCGGCGAGGCCATTCGTCTCGGTCGTCTGCTCACCGCCTTGCTGCCAGAACCTGAGGCGATCGGCCTGCTGGCGCTGATGCTGCTGCAGGATTCCCGCCGCGCCGCCCGCAGCGCCCCGGATGGCGAGTTGATCCTGCTGGAAGATCAGGACCGCAGCTTGTGGAACCGGGATTTCATCGAGGAAGGCTCGGCGCTGGTGGAACAGGCGCTGACCTCGCGGCGCTTCGGGCCTTATACCTTGCAGGCCGCGATCGCCGCCGTTCATGCCGAAGCAGCGGAACCGGGCGCCACCGATTGGCGGCAGATCGTCGGCCTTTACGACGTGTTGCTGCGCGTGACGCCCTCGCCGGTGATCGAGCTCAACCGTGCCGTCGCCGTGGCGATGCGCGATGCTCCGGCTGCGGGTCTTGATTTGATCGAAGCGATTCTGGCGCGCGGCGATCTTGCCGATTATCGTCTCGCTTATGCCGCCTGCGCGGATCTTCATCGCCGCCTCGGCCAGGTGCCGCAAGCGCGCGCCGCCTATCAGCGTGCCCTCGATCTCACGCGCCAGGAACCGGAGCGGCGGTTTCTGGAAAAGCGGTTGAAGGAGTTGGGTGGGACCGTTGCGACCGAACAATAGCAGGGCCGCTGTGGTCGAAACGGCCCTGTCATCCAAGACCAAGCTTGGCTTCAACCATGGACCCTCGGATCAAGTCCGAGGGTGACAAGCCAGTTTGTGACTGATTCCAGTGCGATGACTGGCAGCAATGCATCAAATCAGCCGCACTCGCACCCTGCCGGCCATTCCCCGCTCGTCCATGACGGAAGTGAGGCGCGATGTCAGACGGACCGACATCTGCTGTGCGATGCAGGCAACTTTCATCAGCCGCAACCATGGACCCTCGGATCAAGTCCGAGGGTGACAAGCCAGTTTGTGACTGATGCTGTGCAATGACTGTCACCAATGAGGTGATGAAAGCTCGCTTGTAGTCAGCCGCGCTCGCACCCTGCCGGCCATTCCCCGCTCGTCCATGACGGAAGTGAGGCGCGATGTCAGACGGACCGACATCTGCTGTGCGATGCAGGCAACTTTCAACAGCTGCAACCATGGACCCTCGGATCGGGTCCGAGGGTGACAAGCCGGTTTGTGACTGATGCCGTGCGATGACTGTCACCAATGAGGTGATGAAAGCTCGCTTGTAGTCAGCCGCGCTCGCACCCTGCCGGCCGTTCCCGCTCGTCCATGGCGGAAGTGGGCGCGATGTCAGACGGACCGACACCTGCCGTGCGATGCAGGCAATTTTCATCAGCTGCAACCATAGATCCTCGGATCAAGCCCGAGGGGACAAGCCAGCTTGTAATTCATGCCGTGCGAAAAATATATGATGGACATCATTTATCAGCCAGGCCAGATTGGAGGAAAGGAGACTGAGGTGAAAGTCAGCAGGGAACAGGCGGCGGCCAATCGCGAACGGATCGTCGAGACGGCGGCCAGGCTGTTTCGCGAAAAGGGTTTTGACGGGATCGGCGTGGCCGATCTGATGAAAAGCGCCGGCATGACCCATGGCGGCTTCTACGGCCATTTCGCCTCGAAGGATAGTCTGGCGGCCGAGGCCTGTGCCCGGGCGATGGAGACCTCGTTGCTGGAATGGGAGAAGCGGGTCGCAGCCGCGAGTGAAAAGGCCGCCAGCGAAAAGCCTGGAGCGGAAAAGACTGCCGCCGCGGCGCTGGAAGCGCTGGTCATGTCCTATCTCTCGACCGCCCATCGCGACAATCCGGGTAAAGGCTGTGTGCTGCCGGCTTTGGCGAGCGAGGCCGGACGCCAGGGCGGGGCGGTGCGCCGCGCAGTGACCATCGGCACCAAAAGCATGATCGACCGGCTTGCCAGCCTGCTGCCCGGCCGCTCGGCTGCGGCCACGCGCGGAAAGGCGATGGTGGCCATCGCCGGCATGGTCGGCGCCATCGTGCTGGCGCGCGCCGTCGAGGATGAGGAACTGTCGGCCGATATCCTGCGCAGCATGGCGCGGTCGATCACGGTACCGCACAATAAAAGGGAAGCGCGATGAATGTGCTGCAGGAACATAACGGCAGGCTGAGCGGGCTGGAGCAATTGCAGGCGCTGATCGCCACGAAACGCCAGCCGCCGATCTGCGCGACGCTGCAATTCGAACTGGTTGAGGTGGAGAAGGGGCGTGCGGTTTTCGCCGGTACGCCGGGCCCCCATGCTTTCAATCCGATCGGTTCGGTGCATGGCGGCTATGCCGCGACGCTGTTGGATTCCGCCTGCGGTTGTGCGGCGCATTCCTGTCTTTCGGCCGAACAGGGCTATACCACGGTCGAATTGAAAATCGCCTATCACAAGGCGATTACCGGCGAGACCGGCCTGGTCAGGGCCGAAGGCAAGATCATGAGCATCGGCCGGCGCGTCGCTTTCACCGAAGCGCGCCTGATCGATGCCGAAGGAAGGCTTTACGCCTCCGCCACCTCGACATTGCTGATCTTCGAACAGCCGACGCGGGACTGAGCGAGACTCATTCCTTGGCGGCGCAGGCCCGCAGGCCTTCGCGGATCCGGTCGATGAGATCGCCTTCGCCGCGTGTCGAATAAACGAGATAAACCGAATGCGAGAAGACCGGCGCCTGCGGCACGCGATGCAGCCGGCCATTGGCGAGATGTTGCTGGACAGCGCTCAACCGGAAATAGCCGGTGCCGCCGACCGTCAGCAGATAGGTGAGGGCGAGGGGGCCAAGCGTGACGACAACCGCCGGATTGCTGAGTTCGGGAAAGGCGACCTGATGATTGGCGGCAAAGGCGGCACCCCAATCGACATAGATATAGTCATCCAGCCGCGGCCTCGCCGGCGGTTGTCCGGAGGGCGGCGGTTCCGTGCTGACCATGACCAATTGTTCCTCGATCAGCAATTCGATCACCAGTTCCGGCCGCTGTTCCGGGCTGTAGAGCAAAGCAAGATCGAGGGCGCCGTCTTGCACGCGGTCGAGCAATCTTTGCGGCGTATCGACTTCGGCGCGCAAGGCGATGTCGGGGCTTTCCCGGTGCATCCAGATCAGCCAGTCGGAGAGCAGCGGACTCCATAGGCTGAGCTCGGCGCCCACGCTCACCACCGCCGCGCGTCCGGGCGGCAGGGCCACTTGCTGGCGCGCCCGCTCCCACATCTGAATGAAGGCTGTCGCATATCGCCGGAATTGCTGGCCCGAGGGGGTGAGGCGAGCGCCGGCCTTGTTGCGGATGAAGAGCCGGCGGCCGAGCTGTTCTTCCAGGCTGCGGATGCGGGCGCTGACGGCGGTCTGCGTCAAATTCAGCCGCTCGGCGGCGGTGACGAAGCTGCCGGTTGAAACGACTTCCAGGAATGTCCGGGCGAGATTGATATCCATTCGTTCATATCAAAATAATTGCTAACAAAGCGCAATATCATTCGCTTGTCTGCTCCGATCTGGGGAGAGAAACTACAGCGATGCGGACATACCACACTGAAGATGTGGAGATTTCTCATGAATTCCGTAGTTCGACCGCCGTTGAAAACATCCGGCGGGCAGGGCGACCAGTACCAGCAAGGCGCGATGCCCAGCTACGCTTTGACGGCGACGCAATGGTCGCGGCTGCGGGACCTGGCATCGAGCTTGTCGCCGGCGCAAGCGCTTTGGGTGAGCGGCTATCTCGCCGGTATCGCCAATGCGGCGGATGGGCTCGCCATGCCGGTCAGCCTTGCGGAGAAACCGGCAGACGAGTTTGCGGAAGCGGGCAGGGCCGGACCGCGCAAACTGACAATTCTCTATGGCACGGAATCGGGCAATTGCCAGGCCCTGGCGCAGAGCCTGGCCGAGCAGACGCGCGAGGTCGGCCTTGCGCCGACCGTCACCGATATGGCCGATTACAAGCCGCGTTTGCTGAAGACCGAGCAGGACCTGCTGATCATCACCAGCACCTATGGCGAAGGCGACCCACCGCAGCGTGCCGCGGGCTTCTTCGAATTTATCGAGGGGCGTAAGGCGCCGTCCTTGCCGGATCTGCGTTTCGCGGTCCTGGCGCTGGGCGATTCCGCTTACGAATTCTTCTGCGAGGCCGGCAAGAAGCTGGACCGGCGGTTCGAGGAACTGGGCGCGGAACGCCTGCTCGACCGGGCCGATTGCGATATCGATTTCGAGGAACCGGCAACGGCATGGCGGAAGGCGGTCGTCGCCAAGCTCGGCGAGCAAGCGGGTGGGGCGGCGAAAGCCTCGATCTCACCGCTGCAGCACGGCGTCGCGACCGCGCCGGCATCGGCCGCTGCTCGAAGCTATGACAAGCAGCATCCGTTCCAGGCTGCCGTCATTGAGAATATCGTTCTGTCGGGGCGGGGGGCGAGCAAGGAGATCCGGCATCTCGAAGTCTCACTCTCCGGTTCGGATCTCAGCTACGAGCCGGGCGATGCCTTGGGTGTGCTGGCGAACAACGATCCGGCACTCGTCGATGAGGTGATGGCGAAATTGGCGCTGGATGGCGCAACGCCGGTCAGCCTCAAGGCAGGCGAGACCACTTTGGCGCAAGCCCTGACGCGGCACGTCGAAATCACCACCGCGACGCCGCGCTTTCTCGATCACTGGGCGAAGCTCAGCGCCGCCGCAGAACTGGCACGGCTGCAGGCGGTCGACCAGACCGAGGAGCGCAATGCCTTCCTGCGGGGGCATCAGATCATCGACATCATCCGGCGTTTTCCGGTTCCCGGTCTCGATGCGGGGGAATTCGTCAGCGGGCTGCGTCCCTTGCAGCCGCGGCTTTATTCGATTGCTTCCAGCCTGGCGGCCGCACCGGAAGAGGCGCATTTGACGGTGTCGGTGGTGCGCTATGATCTGAATGGCGACCGGCGCAGCGGCGTTGCCTCCGGCCATCTCGCGGACCGGGCGGAACCGGAAGCGGTCCTGCCCGTCTATGTGCATGCCAATCCGCATTTCCGGCTGCCGCAAGACGACCGGCCGATCATCATGATCGGCGCCGGGACAGGCGTCGCGCCCTACCGGGCCTTCCTCCAGGAACGCGAGGTGCTCGGCAATGGCGGGCCGAGCTGGCTGGTCTTCGGCGACCGGAATTTCCGCAGCGATTTCCTCTACCAGGCGGAATGGCAGCGCCTGATGAAAGACGGCGTGTTGACGCGGATGGATGTCGCCTTTTCCCGCGATCGCGGGGTCAAGAAATATGTCCAGCATCGGCTGCTGGAAAAGGCGGCGGATATCTTCGCCTGGCTGGAAGAGGGGGCGAATATCTATGTCTGCGGCGATGCTGCGAACATGGCGCCGGATGTTCATCAGACGCTGGCCACCATTATCGAGACACAGGGGAATCTGTCGCCCGGAGCAGCCGCGGATTACTTGCGTGGCCTGCAGCGCGATGAACGTTACCAGCGTGATGTCTATTGAGCGCGATGTCTCTTGAGGTAAGCTGATGAGCGAAACTGCCATCTATCCCCATACCGATCGCAGCCGCGACCTGTCGCAGCCCTTATCGGCGCTCGGTCCCGATGAAAGCTTGAAGGCGAATAGCGATCATCTGCGCGGCACGATCGCGCTCAGCCTGCTGGACCGCCTGACCGGCGCGGTCGCGGCCGACGATACCAAGCTGATGAAGTTCCACGGCATCTACCAGCAGGATGACCGCGACCTGCGAGACGAGCGGCGGCGGCAGAAGCTGGAACCCGCCTTTCAATTCATGGTGCGTGTCCGCCTGGCCGGCGGGGTCTGCACCCCGGCGCAATGGTTGAAACTGGACGAGCTTGCCCGCGCCCATGGCAAGGAGACGTTGCGCCTGACCACCCGACAGACATTCCAGTTTCACTGGATCCTGAAGCACGACCTGAAAGCAACCATACAAGGTCTGCATGACGCGTTGCTCGACACCATCTCGGCCTGCGGCGATGATGCGCGCGGCGTCATGTGCTCGGTCAATCCGGCGATCTCCCAGCTTCATGCCGATGTCTATGATCTCGCCCGGCGCACCAGCGACCGCGCCATCCCCCGCATGCGGGCCTATCACGAGATCTGGTATGACGAGGAGCGGGTGGCGACATCGGAGCCCGAGGAGCCGTTCTATGGCGCCACCTATATGCCGCGCAAATTCAAGATCGGCTTCGTCATCCCGCCGGTGAACGATATCGATGTCTATGCCCAGGATCTCGGTTTCATCGCGATTGGCGGGCCGGCCGGGCTGGAGGGCTTCAATGTCGCGATCGGCGGCGGCATGGGACGGTCCGACCAGAGTGCCGCCACCTATCCGCGCCTGGCCGATGTCATCGGCTATATACCGGCCGACCAGGTCTTCGCCACGGCGGAGGCGGTCATGGGCGTCCAGCGCGATTACGGCGACCGGCGCGATCGCGCCAAAGCGCGGTTCAAATACACGATCGACGAGAAGGGATTGGATTGGATCAAGGCGGCGATCGAAGCCAGGCTCGGTTTTGCGCTGGAGCCGGCGCGGCCGTTCCATTTCACCTCGAACGGCGACAGTTTCGGCTGGACCGAGGATGAGACCAAGCGCAGCCACTTCACCCTCTTCATCGAAAACGGCCGCATCGTCAATCGGCCTGACCGTCCGTTGATGGATGGGTTGCGGGAAATCGCCCGGCAGCATCGCGGCACCTTCCGCGTCACCCCCAACCAAAACCTGGTCATCGCCGATATCGCGGCAGAGGACAGACCCGCCATCGAGCAGATCTTGCGGCAATATCACCTCGACGGGTCCAATGCACAAAGCGCCTTGCGTTTGAACTCCATCGCCTGCGTCGCCTTGCCAACCTGCGGCCTCGCCATGGCCGAGAGCGAGCGTTATCTGCCGGACCTCCTGACCAAGATCGAAGCGATCCTCGGGACACATGGCTTGCAGGATGAGCCGATCACCATCCGCATGAGCGGCTGCCCCAATGGCTGCTCGCGCCCCTATATCGCCGAGATCGGTTTCACCGGCCGCGCGCCCGCAAAATACAATCTCTATCTCGGCGGCGGCTTCCATGGCGAACGTCTCAACAAGATGTATCTGGAGAATGTCGGCGAGGGGGAGATCCTCGCGGCGCTGGAAAAGATCATCGCGCATTACGCCGCCGAGCGCGCCGCCGGCGAGCATTTCGGCGATTTTGCCATTCGCGCCGGCTACGTGCCCGAAGTCAGGGAAGGCCGCCACTTCAACAATTGATCCCATCCGTTGGTATCAGGGAGGAATGAATGTCTTTGTTACTCGGTCAAACCGCGCCGGATTTCGAACAGCAGAGCACCCAGGGTCCGATCCGGTTTCATGATTGGCTGGGCAAGAAGGTGGCGGCGCCGGTCAACTGGCAGCCGGGCAAGCCGGCGATCATCGCGCCCAGCCTGACCAACCAGCAGGCGCGCGAACATTTTCCGCAAGGTTGGACCGAGTTGAAGCCCTATCTGCGGATCGTCCAGCCATAATCCGGTCAACAAAATACGAGCGTCAAATCGGGGAGGACACTATGCCGGAGCCCAAGGCACCGCAAACCATCGCTGCTGCGAATGGGATTGCCACGGATCCCGCCTATCGCGCGGTCACGCCGCCAATCTATCTGTCGAGCACCTTTGCCTTCGAGGGATTCGAAAAAGGCGGGCGTTACGATTACAGCCGTTCGGCCAATCCGACCCGCGATCTGCTGGCCGACACGATTGCGAAGCTGGAAGGCGGCGTGGGCGCTGTCATTACCGCCAGCGGCATGGCGGCGGTGGATCTGATCCTGGCGGGACTTGAAGCCGAGGATTGGGTGATCGCGCCGCATGATTGCTATGGCGGCACCTACCGGCTTCTGGCGGCCCGCGCGGCCAAGCGCCAGTTCAACCTTGCCGTCGTCGATTTCGCCGACCAGCAGGCGCTGGCCGCCGCTTTCGCCCGCGAACCCGCTTTGATCTGGGTCGAGACACCGAGCAATCCTTTGATGCGGATTGTCGATATTCGCGCCGTCAGTGCCAGGGCGCGGTCGATCGATGCGAAAGTCGCGGTCGATAACACTTTCCTCTCGCCGGCCCTGCAACAACCTTTGGCGCTGGGCGCCGATTTTGTCGTGCATTCCACCACCAAATATCTCAACGGCCATTCGGACATGGTTGGCGGCGCGGTCATCGCCGCCGATAAGGACGACCTGCAAATTCTCATCGACTGGTCCAATATAGCCGGGCTGGGCGGTGCGCCTTTTGATTCCTATCTGACCTTGCGGGGTATTCGGTCGCTCTTCCCCCGCATCGAACGCCAGCAGAAGACGGCTGGGGCGATTGCATCCTTCCTGCAGGACCATCGTTTCGTTCAACGGGTCCATTATCCGGGCCTGCGCTCGCATCCCAATCATGATCTCGCGCGCGATCAGCAGCGCGGCTTCGGCGCCATGCTGAGCTTCGAGCTTGCCGGCGGCCGGCGGGAGATTGCCCGCTTCGTCGAGTCAGTGCAGGTCTTCACCCTGGCGGAATCGCTTGGCGGTGTCGAAAGCCTGGTCGCCCATCCCGCCACCATGACCCATGTCAGCATGGGCGCTGAGGCCCGGCAGGCGGCGGGCATCAGCGACAGCCTGCTTCGGCTGTCGATCGGCCTTGAGGCGGAAGACGATCTGCTGCTCGATCTCGATCGTGCGCTGATGGCTGTCGCGCATTGAACAAGGTGGAAGGAAGTTGCGGATGGAAGCGATGGATTGGCCGGCCGTCAGAATATGGCGCAAGGCCGTGCGGGCAAAGGCGATCGCGGCCAGGGTCGCGGTGCCGGCGACCTTGCGCGATCACTGGACCAAGGCGCTGATCGCCGAGCTGCGGCCAATCCTGCTGCATGCGCCGCAGCCGATCAGTTTTTACTGGCCGCTGAAAGCCGAGCCTGATCTGCGTCCGCTGATGCGGGAGCTGGATGATTTCGGCATCGAGATCTGCCTGCCCGTGGCGCTTCGCCTGGGGGAGCCGATGACTTTCCGGCCCTGGAACCGCGGCATGGCGATGACGCGTGGCATCTGGAACATACCGATCCCGGCAACCGAGAAAGAGGTCACGCCGCGCAGCTTGATCGCACCTTTCGTCGCCTTCGATGACAAGTATCGCCTCGGCTATGGCGGTGGCTTCTTCGACCGGACCTTGGAGAAGATCGGCGCGGCCGCCCGGCCCATCGGGATCGGCTTCTCGATGTTCCATGTGCCGACGATCCATCCACAGCCGCATGACATTCCCATGCGGCGGATTGTGACGGAGCAGGGTGAGGAGCCGAAAACCGATGGCCGGGACCTAAACGCACCGTCCGATGTCACGCAGGCTCTCGCGGCCTTGATGCCGGGCCTACCGGAAGAGCTGAAGCCGCTCGCGGATTTCGTCCACTGGCGCCTGGGCGGCGAAGTTGCCGAGCCGGCAGCGCAACTGGCGCCCGGACAAGCGGAAACGATGCTGCGACAGGCGGCGGTGTCGCATGATCGGCCGGTTCCGTACCAGATGGCCTTGCGCGCCTTGCTGGCCGGCATCGACCGGTTCGCGGCGATCAACCGCGCTTGACGGGTTTTCTTGGCCGGCGCTTACGCCCCGGTGGCGTCGCCGAAACTGGCGAGCAAGCGGGCCAGTTGCGGGCCGATGCGCCGCAACTCGGCAATATGAACCACCGACATGTGCTTCAGACGCTCGCGTGCCGCGGGGGTGAGGGAAACCAGGACCTTCCGCTTGTCGGTCTTATCCTGCTCGCGATTCACCAGATCGAGCGCGACCAGACGATCGACCAGCTCGACGGCGCTGTGGTGCTGGATCAGCAGGTAATTAGCGAGTTCGCTGATCGTTGCGGTTTCGCGCCCCGGATTGCCGACAATGCAGAGCAAAGCCTGATGCTGCCGTGGCGTCAGACCTTCACGCCGCGCCGCTGCCTGGCTGAAATTGAGAAAGCGGCGCAATTGATAGCGGAAGGCGGCCAGCATTTCGTAATCCGATTTTTCCAGCGTCTCATGATCGTTGGAGATTGTTGTGCTTCCGCCCATGATACCAAGTCCCGCCAACGGTTATCACATTATTCCTTCACGTCGGAACCCTACCGTCGCACGTCGTGGCATGCAAACGCACGCTGCAGACGAGCGGCGCCTTTGGCACTTTTCGCTCACCGTTAAGATGCCTGGCCGATAAGTGAGAGGGCGCGCTGCAACGGGCCGCTGGAAACCCGGAGCAGCCCGCTATAAGGCTGATCGAGCTCGAGGATGAGGAGGACGGCTCCCGCAGTCGACAGAGCGCCTAGAAGGAAAGTAACGAGAATCGTGACATTGGGCGGTGTCTGCAGACCGAAACCGACGAAGAGCAGGATCAGCCAGAAGACCAGCACGACCAGGAATGGGGACGCCAGCGTGTTATGGAGCTTTTCATACATCAAGGTTCGGGTGCGCAGCAGTTCTATGCCGAGTTGCATTGCATTGCTTTGCGCGATGTGCTGACCATTGGTTTGCGGCTCCAGCTTCTGCAGGCGATCGTAGAAGGCTTCCCACTTGCTGTGCAACTGCGGCGGTTCGGTGTTTTCCGGCGTACTCCCGTCGGCCGGCCAGATACGCTCGACAGCGAGGACCACGCTATCGCGGAACAGTCCCCGCGCGTCGGCGGTTTCGGGACCGTAATGGGCCAGGATGCGGTCGATTTCGATAACCTCGGCGGCGAGCTGCGCCACATAAGCGCTTTGGGTATCGAAATTGTTCTTGGCCGAGACGATCAGCAGGCCGAGGACCAGCGCCGACATCGTGGCGACTAGGCCCATGACCAATCTCACGACATCCTGGGTGCTGCTGTCGACGTGATGTTCCGGTAACCTTCGCCGCACAGCAAGGCCGAGGAAGGCTCCCCCGACGACGAACAGGAAGACGAGGACGGCAACTCCGATCTCGCTCACTTGCCGGCTTCCCTTCCTGGTGCGACATCGCGTGTGATCTTACGCCGATTTCATCGGGACAGACACGTAAAATGGCCGCATAGGGACAGGCTCCCATAGCGGTCGATAACGATCGCGCGATTAGCCACTGCTCTGGCGCGGTTCCGCGTCGTCTGATTAAGGGAGATTGACAGCTTTGGTAGGAGCGCCAAGTTTTCAGCGGAGATTATTGCTTTTTCAGCTTGATCCAGGCAGGCGCGTGATCGCTAGCGCCTTCCGCGCCGCGCACATCGCGATCGACGCCGGCTTTCTGCAGAAGCGCTGCGGCGGCCGGATTGAGGAGCAGATGGTCCAGGCGCAAGCCGGCATCGCGCTCCCATCTGTGGCGCTTGTAATCCCAGAACGTGTAGATGCGCTTTTCCGGATGGAGATGCCGGATCGCATCGGTCCAGCCCTGGGCGAGAAGGCGGGCGAAGGCGCGGCGGCTTTGCGGCTGCACCAAAGCATCATTGTCCCATGACCGCGTCGGATAGATATCCGCCGGTGTCGGCACAACATTGTAATCGCCGCAGAGCATGACCGGCGCATCGGTGTCGTAAAGCTTGCGCGCATGCCGGATCAGCCGGTCAAACCATTTGAGCTTGTAATCGAATTTCGGTCCGGGCTGCGGATTGCCGTTCGGCAAATAAAGGCAGGCGATCAGCAGACCATTCACCGCCGCTTCGATATAGCGCGCCTGTTCATCGGCCGGATCGCCCGGCAAATGCGTGCGTGTCACCACCGGCGCGCCACGGCGGGACAGAATGGCGACACCATTCCAGGTCTTCTGTCCCTGCCAGACGGCCCGGTAACCCGCCTCGCCGATCTGCCGCTCGGGGAATTCATGCTGAGCGGCTTTCAGCTCCTGCAGGCAGACGATGTCGGGCTTGGCATCGTCAAGCCAGGCCAGAAGATTGGCGAGGCGGCGGTTGACATTGTTGATGTTGAAAGTGGCTATTTTCACGGGCTGGCAGCTATTGCGGATATCGATGGCAATAACCGGTGCCCGGTGCGGAAGTTCCGGCGACGCCGTGGCCTTACTGGCCGCGACGGAATTCATAGGCATCGATACGCAGAACGCCATCATCGATGGTGCCATGCACGTCGAAACCTGACTCGTCGCTGAAATGCAGGAGCGATGCATTCAGCACGGCATAGCGGCCGGCATAAGCGTTATTGCGCTTGCCCCAGGATTCCTCATACCGGCCGTCGGGCAAAAGATCGAGGCGGATATAGCCGTCGGGCGAGAGCCAGGAGCCGGTTACATCCGCCGTGGCGTGAGCAGTGTTCTCTGCCACCGTATTGTGCTGCGCGGTGTCGAGGGCCGCCGCTGTGACGGGCGGCGCGGACCTAGCTTGCTGTATCATCGAATGATCCTCCTTCGGAACGGCGCGAAACGGCTGGGCAATCTGTTGCGCGGCTGCGGCCACGAAGACCGCCGCCAGGATGGCAATATTGCGAAACCCTTGGCCAGCCCCGCGGACTTGGGACGGAGCCGCGGATTTCCGCGAGACGAATGACCGCGCCAACTGCTCCTGACGAGCGGCTTTGGCGCGGATGGATGGAATGGCGCTGACGGGCATGCTGAACCTCCTTCCTGATTGGCCTTCTCGCGGAATTGATGAGAAGGGGATGGCGGTCTGCGTCACTGATGGGGGCTAACTTAACGGGTAAAGCGGGTTTGGCGAATATCTGAATCTATGAGAGTATTGCCTAATCCTATTGTCATCCCAATTTAATGATGACCTAGGCCCGAAAATAATAGCCTATATATACCAAGCGAGCTGAACCGAGGAAGAGATGGTCGCATCCGAGAAAAAAATCCAGTCCGAGCGACAAGTTTCACCCCAAGTTTCACCGGTGCAGGCCCGCATGGTGGCTTTGCTCGACAAGTTGGCGCCCCAGGAGGGTCACACCCTGGCGCCGATCGAGGGGGTGAAATTCATGCGCGCCACGCGCTCCTTGCCGCGCATGCCGGTGCTCTACGAGCCCTGCATCGTGGTGATCGCCCAAGGCCGCAAGCGCGGCTATCTCGGCGATGAGGTCTTTCCCTATGACGCGCAGCAATTCCTGGTCCTGGCCGTGCCGCTGCCCTTCGAGGCGGAGACCGAGGCCAGCCCCGAGGAACCGTTGCTCGGCATCTCCATGCGGATCGATCTGAAAGTGGCCGCCGAATTGCTGCTGGCGCTGGACGAGGCCGGCAGCTACGCGCAGCAAATGCCGAAGGGGATCTGCGCGACACCGCTCGATGCGAAGCTCGGCGATGCGGTGGTGCGGCTGCTCGATGCCTGCACCTCGCCGCTGGAAGCAAACCTGCTGGCCCCGGCGATCCTGCGCGAGATCTATTTCCGCGTGCTGGCGAGCGAGCAGGGCGGGGCGATCCGCGCCGCGCTCACCCATCAGAGCCAGTTCGGCAAGATCGCCAAGGCGCTGCGCCGCATCCACGCCGAATATAGCGGCGATCTCGATGTCGCGAAGCTCGCGGATGAGGCGGGGATGAGCGTTCCGGCCTTCCATGCCAATTTCAAAGCGGTGACCCAGACCTCGCCGATCCAGTACCTCAAGACCACGCGATTGCATAAGGCGCGGCTGCTGATGGTGCAGGACGGCGTCACCGCCGCCGTCGCCTCCGACCGCGTCGGCTATGAAAGCCCCTCGCAGTTCAGCCGCGAATTCAAACGCTTCTTCGGCCGCACCCCGCAGGAAGAAACCCGCTTCATGAAAAACCTGCTGGTCGAGATACCGATGGAGCAGTCGTCGCGCTATGTGACGGTGCAGTAGGACGATCACGCACTTTTATATCGGCGCAGTCGTTGCCGTGGACCCTCGGGTCAAGCCCGAGGGTGACAACCTTGTTTGTTGTTGTGTTGTGCGATGGCCAGTGACGCTGCGTGCTGATGGCGATGTCGCCGGTCATCGCAATGCGTTGATGCCATTCTCGCTGTCACCCTCGGACTTGATCCGAGGTCCATCGCGGAAACTGATGAGCGTTGCCTCACTTGCACCGTTCGTCGCCTCTAAGAGCGAGAACGGTAAACATGCGAAAACGCATTTGCATTTTGAGGTTCGATACGGAGACGTAGGACACAGTCTCAATTCTCGAACGGCGATTAATCCACTCTATTATCTGCCTTGGCTGAGAGATGCAATTTATGGTAGTGATAATTAGATGATTGCGGGTCCTGTTGCCGCCTTGGTCTTCTGGCTAACCCTCAGGCCCGATCTCGAGCCCGAGCCCGATCTCGATTAAGAGGGCTGACCGGTCATCCTAAAAGGAAAACGGGAAGGATCATTTCCGTCCCTTTTTTTATCCTGCGATGCGTGACCGCATCACGTTTCGATGGTGATGCGGTGCATTTCCCGGCGGTGGCCGTGATAGTCGTTGATCGGCAGATGCTGGGTGCTGCGGTTGTCCCAGAAGGTGAGGGTGCCGGGGGCCCAGCGGACGCGGGTGAGGAATTCGCCCTTGACCGCGTGCTGGCAGAGATAGTCGAGCAGCGGCTTGCTTTCCTCCACCGTCATGCCCTTGAAATGGGTGGTGTAGGTGGCGTTGACGTAAAGCAGCTTCTTGCCGGTTTCCGGATGCACCTTGATGACCGGATGTTCGCCGCGCTTATTCTCAAGACGCATCGGCATGATGGTCTGCTTGGTCACCGGATCGATTTCCGGCACCGCCGTTTCATGCACGCCGATAAGCTGTTCCAGAATGCCCTTCAGCGTATCAGAGAGGGCTTCATAAGCGAGGTACATGTTGGCGAAGAGCGTGTCGCCGCCCTTTGGCGGGGTGTCGATCGCATAGAGCGCGGAGCCGAGGACCGGCTTTTCGAGGAAAGTGACATCGGAATGCCATTTCTCGCCGAAGACCTTGCGGTCGTCCTTTTCCTTGACGACACGGAGGACTTCCGGATGCGCATCGTCGATCGGCCGGGCGGCGATATAGGGATGCACATGGAGCGGGCCGAAATAGCTGGCGAAGGCCTTGTGCTGTTCGATGCTCAGCTTCTGGTTACGGAAGACCAGGACCTGGTGTTCCCAAAGGGCGGCGCGGATCGAGGCGACGACATTCTCGCCCAGCTTGGCCGACAGATCCACGCCATGAATTTCCGCGCCCAGGGCGCCGGTCATCGGTTGAATTTCCATCTCGGTTCTCGCAGCTAGTAGCTCTCGTTGGATCAAACTCAGTCATCGCAAAACGATCAAGGCATCCACCACGACGCAACCCTTGCCATCCTCGCGGACCTTGATCGGGTTGAGGTCGATTTCCGCAATCCGCTCGGCATTGGCCTGGGCGAAATCCGCGAGACCATAGAGGCAGTCGACCAGGCTGCGCAGATCCGCGCCGGGCCGGCCGCGATAGGGGCGCAGCAGCGCCGCACCCTTGGTCTCGCCGATCAGGGCTTCAATATCGCCATTGCGCAGCGGCAGCAAGCGAAGCGCGAAATCCTTCATCACCTCGATGCCGATGCCACCCATGCCGAAAGCCAGCGACAGGCCGAAATCCGGGTCGCGTGACACGCCGCCGAAGACCTCGATCCCGTCGGCGACGAATTCCTGCACCAGATAGCCGTCGATCTTGGCGTTATCGAGGCGGCTGAGCCGTTCCTCCAGCAGGCGCCAGGCGGCGTCGAACTCGGCTTCGTTGCGCAGGCCGACGATCACCAGGCCATGCTCGGATTTATGCGGGATATCGTCGGAAACGACTTTCAGCACCACCGGGAAGCCGATCTCGCGCGCCACCGACCGTCCGTCATCCAGCGCGCGGACGAGATGTTCGCGCGAGACCGGCACGCCATAGGGCTGCAACAGCTTCTTTGCATCATATTCGCCGATCACCTGGCGCGTG
Source organism: Dongia soli (assembly GCF_034044715.1). Lineage (NCBI taxonomy): Bacteria > Pseudomonadati > Pseudomonadota > Alphaproteobacteria > Rhodospirillales > Dongiaceae > Dongia > Dongia soli. The sequence goes on from NZ_JAXCLW010000006.1 coordinate 82,920, forward strand.
CCGTTGAGATCGGGCGAGGCGGGATGCTTGACTTGGCGCAGGGGCGGCAAGGGGGCGAGGTGACGCGCCACCCGGTCGATGGCGCCGAGGCCCTGGCGCGTGCCGCCGATCTGGGGAATGCCGTGTTCGGCAAGGTAATTGACCTGGGTCAGGTTCATCAAGCCGGGGCGGGTATTCATGAGATAATGAGGCTTGTCGCTGTTTTCGGCGGCTTCGACCAGCAGCTTCATTTCGTCGAGCAAGCGATCCTCGCCGATCATCGGCTGCTTCTCGTTGCAATCGGCGCAATAGACGATGCTGTCGTGATCCTCACTCTCGTTCAGCACCGCGAGCGCATTCGGCAGATTGGTGCGCCAGTCGCCATTGCCCCAGCTATCGAGCGGATTGCCGTCGCCGGTGATCGGTCCTTGCACACTTTCGACCTTGGCGCGGTCGGCGGCGGAGAGCGGCGGGAGTTCCCAGCCGGATGCGGTGGCGACATCGAGGATGAGTTCCGCCTGGCCGCCCGATCCGGTGATCACCGATGAGCGCCGGCCGCGCGGCAGGCGCTTGCCCTGGCACACCGCCAGAACCTCGGTCAGTTCATCCATGTCATTTACTTCGATGGCGCGATGGGCGCGCAGCAATTCGGAGAAGACGCGGGATTCGCCGGCGAGGCCGCCGGTATGGCTGGTGATCGCATGGCGCGCGCGTTCGCTCTGCCCGACCTTCAAGACGACGACCGGCTTGCCGCAATCGGCCGCGCGGTCCAAAGCCGCGACATAGCGTTCGGGCGAGCGCACGGTTTCGGTGAAGGTGGCGATTACCTTGGTCGCCGGATCGTCAATCAGGTAATCGATGAGCGCCGCGGTATCGACCACCGCTTCATTGCCGGTCGAGGCGATCAGGCTGAAGCCGAAGCGGCGCACATCGCCGAGCAACCCGTTGCCGATGGAACCGCTTTGCGAGATCAGCGCGACATTACCGGGCAGGCCCTTGGGATCGCGCACTTCGTAGATATAAGTCGTGCTGCGGGCGGGCGGGTTGAAGATGCCCATGCAATTCGGACCGCAGAGCGAGATATTGCCCGCACGGCAGATATCGGCGATGGCCTGCTGTGTTTTCTTTCCCTCGTCGCCGCGTTCGGCGAAGCCGCCACCATAAATCACCGCGCCGCCGGCGCCTTTATCGGCCAGTGTTTGCAGATGCTCGACGATGCGATCGCCGACACAGATCGACACGACATCCGGCGCTTCGGGCAGATCATTCACGCTGCGGTAGCATTTCAGGCCGAGCAATTCGTCATATTTCGGATTGATCGGATAGACCCGGCCAGGAAAACCAAGGCGGCTCAGCGATTGGATCAAGGTGCGTCCGATCGAGGGACGTTCCGATGCACCGAGAATGGCAATGGATTGGGGATTGGCAAGCCGGGAAAGGGTCATCGTGCTGGCACCGTTACGCTGGCATTAATTATTCGTTTGTAGATTCGTCTTTTCACTTTTACCAAAGCGCTAAGAGGCGTCGTGCCAAATATGCACCTGCCTTGACAGATTATCATGTTAACTTGTAAAGACAAGTCATTACAAGTGACGGTAGCAGCTCAAGAACTGCCGCCGCAGTCGCGGGGAGGCGACGGATCGTGACCTATCAGCACATTCTCTATGCGGTCGATGACCGCGTTGCGACGATCACCTTCAATCGCCCGAAGCAGCATAATGCGCTCAGCGTGCCCCTGGTGGAGGAGTTCATCCTGGCGATCGCCGCGGCGGATAAAGATCCGGATGTGCGCGTTATCGTGGTCACCGGGGCCGGGGACAAGGCCTTCTCCGCCGGCTATGACATGAAGGAATCCTCCGAGAACAAGGACCATTCGCTGGCCGCCAATCGTGCGCGGACGGCGTGGGACCTGCGCTTCGTGCTGTCGGTCTGGGATTGCAGCAAGCCGGTCATCGCCATGATCGACGGCTATTGCTTCGCCGGTGCTTTCGAATTCGCCATGTGCTGCGACAGCCGCTATTGCTCTGATGTTTCCAGCTTTGCTTGCCTGGAAGCACGCTTTGCCAGCGCTGTCACACCGATCATGCCCTGGTTGATCGGCCAGCGTGCCCGCGCGCTCGTCTATACCGGCGACAAGATCGGCGCCGATGAGGCCTTGCGCCTCGGCCTGGTCGACAAGGTCTTTGCCAAGGCCGATCTGCAGGCCGAGGTGATGAAGATCGCCAAGCGCATGTCGCGGGTCGCGCTTGATTACCTCAAGCTGAACAAGCGGGCGATCAACAATACATTCGAAGCGATGGGCCTGCGCCAGTCGCTGCTTTATGGCGCCGAACTGGCGGCGACGATGCTGACCCAGGGCTCGCCGGAAGGGGACCGCTTCAACGAAATCCGCCAGAAGGACGGGTTGGCGGCGGCGCTCAAATGGCGCGATGAGCAATTCTCGCCGTTCGAATAGCGAAAAAAATCACCGGCTCTTCGGCAGGCGACTGTGGCGAAAGAGCCGGGCCATAGATGCAGCGATGGTCGGCATGACGATCGGAATTGACATCGACGGCAATTACATTCCAATTCGCAGTCGTCACAATGGGAGGATTTCGCAATGCGTACCAACTTTCTTGCCGTCGCCGCTACTTTGCTGGCGATCGGTTACACCAATGCCGCAATTGCCGCCGATAAGTTCGGCGATTGCGAACTGACTGGCACGAAAGGCTCCATGCCGGTTTCGACCGTCGTTCCCGGCCAGGTCACCGTTCAGGTCGCCTTGCCGGCCCCCGGCTGGTACAACGGCGACACGCCGGAAACCATCAAAGACGGCTATGAATATTGCATGGCCGCCAACATGGCCTATCGCGCCGGCTACGATAAGCTCGCCATCGTCAATGCCACCTGGGATTCACTGATCGCCGGCCAGACCCGGAATTACGATTTTGCTCTCTCCGAAGCGACGATCACGGAGGCCCGCAAGAAGGTCGTCTCCTTCTCGATCCCGTATTTCAGCTCGGATCTCGGTGTCCTGGTGAAGAAGGGCACGAAGGTCGATGAAAAGACCATCAAGGACATGCGGATCGGCGTCCACCAGGGCACGACCGGTGCTGATTTCGCCACGAACGTGCTCAAGCCGACCAAGCCGGTGAAGACCTTCCCGGATACGCCGGGCATGTTCGTCGCTTTGGCTGCAGGCCAGATCGACGTCGTCCTCACCGATACCGCCTATGTGCTCGGCCAGGCCGCGAAGTCGAACGGCATGATGGTCACCGTCGGCCAGTATTCGACCGGCGAGGAATATGGCGCCGTCTATCCGAAGGATGGCAAGAACAACGCCGAATGGGACAAGATCATCAAGTCGATGCAGGATGACGGCACCCTGAAGAAGCTGGCGCATAAATACCTGGCCGAAGCCTGGGGCGCCGATCCGACCCAGATTCCCTATTGGAAGCACTAATCGGCCGATACTGAAAAATAGGGCATAGAAGCAGGGCACTGAAAATGACGGCGCGCGACAAACTCACTGCAAGCGATACGACCGGTCGCCGCTGGCGCTTCGGTGCTCCGCCCAAGAACCCGACCAAGCTGGCGCTCACCGCAATCGCGGTGGGCGTCATCCTGGCGGCTTTGAGCTGGCTCACCCTCGACAATCTCTATCTTGCCTTGCAGGCGCTGGAACAGGGTGGCGCTGCGGCAAAGATCATCCTGGTGATCCTCGGCATCGGCGCTCTTTATCCGCTGCGCCCGGCCTTCCGCAGCCTTGCGCGGGCGCGCTCTTCGCGCCAGGCGCTGGCACAGAACGATCTGGTCAATGCCCGGATCGATACCGCGGCGTCACGCGATGCCGCCTGGATCTCCATCAGCCTCTCGGTCGCTTTGGCGATCGTGCTGATGGTGGTGGAATTCTTGATCGCCAACGACCTGGCGGTCAGCCGCACCTTCTTCCTGCTGCCGCTGATGGGCGAGACCTTGGGTCTCATCCTCCAGGCCTTCCTTACCAATATCTATATCTTCCTGATTGCCGAGGTGCTGGTCCTGGTGGTCGGCCTCATTGTCGCCATCGCGCGTTTCACGCCGGGCGAGGCGGGTAAGCCGATCCGCGCTTTGGCGGTGATCTATACCGACGTCTTCCGCGGCCTGCCGGCGATCATCAATATCTACCTGATCGGTTTCGGTATCTCGCTGACCGGCTTGCCGGTGCTGAAGGACTGCTCGCAGGAAACCTTCGCCATCATCGCGCTGACCCTGACCAACAGCGCCTATGTGGCCGAGATCTATCGCGCCGGCATCGAAAGCATTCATTGGAGCCAGATCGCGGGCGCGCGGTCGCTCGGCCTCACCTATATGCAGACGATGCGCTTCGTCATCGTGCCGCAGGCGGTGCGCCGGATCATTCCGCCGCTGCTGAACAGCTTCATCAGCCTTCAGAAGGATACCGCGCTGGTCAATATCATCGGCGCGATGGATGCCTTCAACCAGGCGAAGATCATCGCCAGCAACCATTTCAACCTGTCGGCGGTGACGACCGTCGCCATCATCTTCGTTGTCATCACCATCCCGCAGGCGCGGCTGGTCGACCGGCTGGTCGAACGTCGCCGGCTCGCGGGCGGGATGTAAGTAACCGGTATGTAAGGCAGCCGACATGGCCCTGATCGAAATTCGCGACATTCACAAGAACTTCGGCGGTCATACCGTCTTCAACGGCATGAGCCTGGCAGTCGAGGAACATCAGGTGGTCTGCCTGATCGGCCCGTCGGGTTGCGGCAAATCCACGTTGCTCCGCTGCATCAACGGGCTGGAGCCGATCGATGGCGGCGAGATCCGCATCCATGGCGAGCGCATGACCGGGCCGGGCGTCGATGTGAATGCCTTGCGCCGCGATGTCGGCATCGTGTTCCAAAGCTTCAATCTGTTCCCGCATATGACGGTGCTGGACAATGTCACTTTGGCGCCGATCCAGGTACTGAAAGTGCCGCGCGCCGAAGCGGAAGCCCGGGCCATGGAGCTCCTGAAGCGCATCGGCCTCGAACAGAAGGCAACCTCCTATCCCGACCGCCTGTCGGGCGGGCAGCAGCAGCGTGTCGCCATCGTCCGCGCCTTGGCGATGGACCCGATGATCATGCTGCTGGATGAAATCACCTCGGCGCTGGACCCGGAACTGGTCGCCGAAGTGCTGTCCATGGTGCGCGATCTCGCCAGGGAAGGGATGACCATGCTGCTGGCCACCCATGAAATGGGTTTCGCCCGCGAAGTCGCCAGCAAGGTCTGCTTCCTTTATGGCGGCAAGGTACATGAGGAAGGCCCGCCCGAGCAGATCTTCGGCGCCCCCCGCGAGGAACGCACCCGCAGCTTCCTGCGCCAGATTGTCGACGCCGGGCGGCTGTAGCCGTCTTGCAGGCGTGGCGATCATTGCACGGCGTTGATGCCATTCCCGCTTGTCACCCTCGGACTTGATCCGAGGGTCCATCGGAGCGACTGACGAACGTTACCGATTGGCACCCGACGGCCATCCACGCCGTACATAGGATCCGCCCTCAACCGTGGACCCTCGGATCAAGTCCGAGGGTGACAACCTCGTTTGACTTTGGCGCCGTGCGATGACCGTTTAGGTGTATCTGAAGATGCAGCCGGACGATTGGCGTCGGATTACCGCATATCAGCGCCGAAAATAGCTGGCATTGCCGGGCGTGGGGGCTATAACTGCCGGAATTCATTCGCTTCCAGGAGCCGCCTGTCATGACCGCCGCCCTTCTTCGCATTGGAACCCGCGCCAGCCCCATGGCCGTTTCCCAGACGGGACGCGTGGCGCGGGAACTGGCGGCGGCCAATCCCGAACTGGCCGCGCCGGGCGCGATCGAACTGGTGAAGATCGTCACCACGGGCGACCAGTTGCAGGACCGGAAACTGTCCGAGATCGGTGGCAAGGCACTGTTCACCAAGGAAATCGAGGAAGCGCTGATCGCCGGCCAGGTGGATATGGCGGTCCATTCGATGAAGGATGTGCCGACGGTATTGCCGCCGGGCCTGGAGATCGCCTGCATGCTGAAGCGCGACGATCCGCGCGATGCGGTGATGGCGGCCGGTTGCAAAAGCTTCGACGATTTGCCGGCCGGCGCCACGATCGGCACATCCTCGCTGCGCCGTGCAGCGCAGGTGCTGCATCGCTGGCCGCAGTTGAAAGTCGTGCCCTATCGCGGCAACGCCAATACGCGGTTGCGCAAGCTGCAGGAAGGTGTCGTGGATGCAACCATCCTGGCGCTCTCTGGCCTGCATCGCATCGACCGGCTCGATGTCATTTCCTTCATCATGTCGGTGGAAGACATGCTGCCGGCGGTCGGGCAGGGGGCGCTTGGTGTGGAGATCCGCAGCGATGACCAGCGCGCGCGCAACTGGCTGGCGCCGCTGCGCGATGAGCCATCGGAAATCTGCGTCAATGCCGAACGCAGCCTGCTGATGACACTCGACGGTTCCTGTCGCACGCCGATCGCCGCCCTGGCGGAGATCGACGACGAGGGTGAGTTGCGTTTGCGCGGTTTGCTGGCACAACCTGATGGATCGCAACTGGTGCAGGGCGAGCGTCGCGGCAAGCCGAGTGACGGTGAAAAACTCGGCCAGGATCTCGGCCTCGAGTTGAAAAAGAAACTGCCGATCATGCCGACGCATTAAGTCCCATCAAGGCTGCCTATGGCGAGCAGTCGCGATGGCGGAACCTGCCGCGAATTGGTCATGCCGATTGAAGAGCGTCAAAGCCCCATCCGCCGTGGGGCTTTCTACGTTGGGGCTTTGCTCCCATGCGACTTAAGGAACATTGCATGGCGCGGCCTGTCCAATTAGGCTGGCTCTTATCTGATCGCAATCCAATCAGAAATCCCAATCCGTAACGCTGAGAGTGAAGGTGGTGACTATGTCGAACGCCCTGAAATTCTACATCAATGGCGCCTGGGTCGATCCGGTGACGCCAAAGACGCTGGATGTCATCAACCCGGCCACCGAAGAATCCTTCGCCAAGATTTCCGTCGGCAGTGCCGCCGATGTCGATCGCGCGGTCGCGGCGGCGCGCGCGGCTTTCCCGAAATTCTCGCAGACCAGCAAGGCCGAGCGCCTGAAGTTGCTGAATAAGATCCTGGAAATCTATAATCGGCGCGCCGAGGATGTCGCCAAGGCGGTTTCCGATGAAATGGGCGCACCGATGGGCTGGGCCCGCGATGCGCAGACCTGGGCCGGCCGCGCCCATATGGAAGCGACGATCAAGGCGCTGGAAGATTTCGAATTCGAGCATCAGCGTGGCCATAGCAAGATCGTCAAGGAAGCGATCGGCGTCTGCGCCCTGATCACGCCCTGGAACTGGCCGCTCAATCAGATCGTCTGCAAGGTGGCGCCCGCCATCGCCGCCGGCTGCACCATGGTGCTGAAGCCAAGCGAGATCGCGCCGATGAGCGGCCTGGTCTGGACCGAGATCCTGCACGAAGCCGGCGTCCCGGCCGGCGTCTATAACATGGTGAATGGCGACGGCCCGTCGGTCGGCCAGGTGATGGCCGGGCATAAGGATGTCGATATGGTGTCCTTCACCGGTTCGACCCGCGCCGGCATCATCGTCGCGAAGACGGCGGCCGATACGGTGAAGCGCGTGGCCCAGGAACTGGGCGGCAAGTCGCCGAACATCATCCTGCCGGATGCCGATTTCGAAACTGCCGTGACCAAGGGTGTGGAAGGTTGCTTCGGTAATAGCGGCCAGTCCTGCGACGCGCCGACCCGCATGCTGGTGCCGCTCCAGCGTCATGACGAAGCCTTGAAGATCGCGAAGCAGGCGGCCGAGGCCCATAAGGTTGGCGATCCCAAGGCGGACGGCACAGTACTCGGCCCGGTGGTGAGCGATGTGCAGTTCAACAAGATCCAGCGCCTGATCGAATCCGGCATCGCCGAAGGGGCGACCCTGGTCACCGGTGGCACCGGTCGTCCGGAAGGCCTCAATCGCGGCTATTACGTGCGTCCGACCGTGTTCGGCAATGTGCGTCCCGACATGACCATTGCGCGGGAAGAAATCTTCGGCCCGGTCCTCTCGATCATGCCCTATGAGTCCGAGGAGCAGGCGATCGAGATCGCCAATGACACGGTCTATGGCCTTGCCGCCTATGTGCAGTCGAAGGATATCAAGCATGCCCGCAAGGTGGCGCGCCAGTTGCGCGCCGGCCAGGTCAGCATCAATTATCCGGACTGGGACACCTTCGCGCCCTTCGGCGGCTACAAGCAGTCGGGCAATGGCCGCGAATATGCCGATTGGGGCATCCATGACTTCCTGGAAGTCAAAGGCATCGTCGGCTACGGCGAAGAATAACCTCGCCACTGCTCAGATGTGAAAGCCCGCGCCTCGGATCGTCTCCGGGGCGCGGTTTTTTTTATGCAGAGGCGTTGGCGATGGCCATCGCATCCTATCTACCATCTCCCGCTTGTCACCCTCGGGCTTGACCCGAGGGTCCACCGGAGCAACTGATGAATATTGCCGGATGTACACTGGCGTTCGGCACATCTGGCATCACGACCGGCTTCTGCCATGGACCCTCGGATCAAGTCCGAGGGTGACAACCTCGCTTGTGGCGCGCGTTGTGCGACAAGCATTTCATCGCGAGCAAGTGTGACAATCCTCCGCTCACACAACGAATTGCCAAAGCAGCCAGATATTGCAAGTGAGGATCAGGGCGAAGATCGCCCAGGCGATGGTGGCCAGGACCGGGCCGCTGGCATAGCTGCCCATCAGGCGCTTGCTGCTGGTGAAGCGGATCAGCGGATAGACGGCGAAGGGAAGCTGGATGCTGAGCACGACCTGGGTCGCCACCAGCAGCTTGCCGACCGATCCTTCGCCGAGCCAGAGTACACCGATGAGCGCCGGGCCGAGGGCCAGAGCGCGGGTGATCAGGCGGCGCTGATAACAGGGGATCTTGAGATTGAGGAAGCCTTCCAGGATCACTTGCCCGGCGATGGTGCCGGTGAAGGTCGAGCTTTGTCCCGAAGCGAGCAGAGCAAGGCCGAAGATAACGGCGGCGGCAACCGAGCCGGCGACCGGTTCCAGCAGGCGAAAGGCTTCATCGATCTCGCTCACCGCCGTATGGCCGTTGCTGTGGAAGGCGGTGGCGGCGGTGACCAGGATCGCCGCATTGATCAGCATGGCGATGACCAGCGAACCGGTGATATCCGCCGTGCCGAGCCAGATCGCCTCGCGTTTCGAGCCGATGCCACCGCCCAACAGCCGCGTCTGCACGATCGAGCTGTGCAGATAAAGATTATGCGGCATCACTGTCGCGCCGATAATGCCGACGGCGAGATAAAGCGCGTGAGGCTCGGCAAGGATTTGCGTCTGCGGAATGAAGCCGCGCGCCACATCCGCGATGGCAGGCGATAGCAAGATAAGCTCGATCGCAAAGCAGATGGCGATCGTCGCCACAAGGCCGAGCACGATGGCTTCCAATTGCCGGAAACCCGAGCCCTTCAGATAGAGCACGATCACCGTGTCCAGCCCGGTCAGCAGCACGCCGAGCCAGAGGGGGATATGGAAGAGCAGGTGGAGCGCCAGGGCGGAGCCGAGAACTTCTGCGATATCGCAAGCGATGATCGCCGATTCCGCCAGCACCCAGAGCAGCATGGCGACCGGTTTTGGATATTGTTCGCGGCAGAGCCGCGCGAGATCCCGCTCCACTACGATGCCGAGCCGCGCGCAGAGTGTCTGCAGCACGATGCCGGCAAGGCTGGACAGCGCCACCACATAGAGCAGCGCCGTGCCGAAGCGCGATCCCGCCTCGATATCCGTGGCCCAGTTGCCAGGATCCATATAGCCAACCGAGATCAGCAGGCCCGGTCCGGCAAAGCGCAGCAGCTTCTTCCAGGCCGGCAAGCCGGCGGGAAGGGCGACCGTGCCGCGAACCTCGGAAGGACAGAAAGGGGCGGTCGCGGTGGTCGGTAGGCTGAGCATTGGGGTCCTTTGATCAAGTCAGAATCGGTCGGCAGCACGATACAATGAGACGCGGCGCAACGCAGCCAGCTTGTCAGCCGTTGTGAGTGATTTTGTTTTTAGACGGATGAGAGCCGTCAGTCGCCGCGATGGACCCTCGGATCAAGGTCGAGGGTGACAGGCGGAGGATGGTGGGCATCGTGCGAACTCGTTGGCGGCAATGCCGCCGGTGTCGCGCGACGCCAATTGCAAACAAGGTTGTCACCCTCGACTTGATCCGAGGGTCCATCGTTGAGGCTGATGAACGGCGTCGAGGCCAACTGCCCGGATAGCCGTGTGTGAAAAAGGGATTTACCTGCATAGCTCCCGTCAGGTGGCTACGACTTGACGGCGGGCATCGGAGTCGCGGAGAGTACCTCGATCGACCGGCCGTTCGGCGGGTCACCACCATACGCGACGGGTCATCCGTCATCGTCTCTATTTATGATTCAAAGGATCTGTCCCCATGATCGACCTCCATTACTGGACGACGCCGAATGGCCATAAGATCACGATCTTTCTGGAAGAGGCGGGCCTGCCTTATCGCATCATCCCGGTGAATATCAGCAATGGCGACCAGTTCAAGCCGGACTTCCTGAAGATCGCGCCGAACAACCGCATTCCCGCCATCGTCGATCATGATCCGGCGGAGCCCGGCGCCCCGATCAGCATTTTCGAATCCGGCGCGATCCTGCTCTATATCGCGGACAAGACCGGCAAGTTCCTGCCGAAGGATCTGCGCGGGCGCAATGACGCGCTGCAATGGCTGTTCTGGCAGATGGGCGGCCTGGGGCCGATGGCCGGGCAGAATCATCATTTCTCCGCTTATGCGCCGGAGAAGATTCCCTATGCCATCAGCCGCTATGTCAACGAGACCAACCGCCTTTACGGCGTGTTGAACAAGCGCCTGGCCGATCGCGAATTCATCGCCGGCGATTATTCCATTGCCGATATGGCCTCCTATCCCTGGATCGTTCCCTATGAACGGCAGCAGCAGAAGCTGGAGGATTTCCCGCATCTGAAGCGCTGGTTCGAAGCGGTCCGGGCGCGGCCCGCCGTTGTGCGCGCCTATGACAAGGCGAAGGAGATCAACGAGCAGGCAACCGTGGGTGACGAGCAGTCCCGCAAGATCCTGTTCGGGCAGACAGCTTCCGTCATCAAGAACTGAAGCAAGCCCCAGCATGGCTCGGCTGCTTTATGACCTGGCCGGCGCCGATCCCGCGCGCCGGTTCAGCCCCTATTGCTGGCGCATTCGCATGGCGCTGGCGCATAAGGACCTGCCGGTGGAGACGGTGCCCTGGCAGTTCCTCGACAAGGAGGCCATCGCGCCTTCGGGCCACGGCAAGGTGCCGGTCCTGGTCGATGACGGCAAATGGCTGGCTGAATCCTGGACCATCGCCTGCTATCTGGAGGAGACCTATCCCGACCGGCCGTCACTCTTCGGTGGCGGCAAGGGGCCGGAGCTCAGCCATTATTTCTCGGTGCTCGGCGATACGCTGGTCGGGGCCTTCTTTCGCTTCGTCGCCGGCGATATTGAGAAGGTATTGGCGGGTGAGAACCGCGCCTATTATCGCGAGAGCCGCGAAAAGCGGATCGGCATGACGCTGGAGGAACTGACGGCTGACCGCGAAGGCAGATTGCCCGCTTTGCGGGACAGCCTGGCACCCCTGCGTGCCGCCTTGAAGGCGCAGCCGTATCTTGGCGGTGACAAGCCGCTTTATGCCGATTACGCGGTGTTCGGTGCTTTCCAATGGGCGCGCTGCGTCAGCCCGTTCCAGTTGCTGGCCGAAGACGATCCGATCCGTAGCTGGCGCGACCGGCTGCTGGATGCTTTCGACGGCCTTGCCCGGAAGGCGCCAGCTTTCGATACCTGACGCGGCTTTCGATAACTAACCCGAGGGAGACGAAGATGACGCAGGCTGCTTCCCAGACTTCCTTTCATCCCGCATTGACTGAAGGCCGCGTCGCCGTCATCACCGGCGCGGCGGGCGGCATCGGCCTGGCGACTGCCAAGCGCTTGGCCGAACGCGGCATGAAACTTTGCCTCGCCGATCTTGCCGGCCCCGCCTTGGATGCAGCGGCCGATGCGGTGGCCAGGATCGCCGCCAAGGGGGAGAGCGATGTCATCGCCGTGGCGACCGATGTCAGCAAGCCGGAAGAGGTGCGCCGGCTGAAGGATACGGTCTATGCCGCTTTCGGCGAGGTGGCCGTGCTGATGAACAATGCGGCGATCGGCAATGGCGGCGGGCCCTGGGAGAATTACGACCGCTGGCGGCAATTGCTGGAGGTCAATCTCTGGGGCGTCATCAATGGGGTGCAGGTTTTCGCCCCGGCGATGATCGCCCAGCGCAAGAGCGGTGCCATCATCAATACCGGTTCGAAGCAGGGCATCACCACGCCGCCGGGCGATACCGCCTATAATGTCAGCAAGGCGGGCGTCAAAGTGCTCACCGAGGCGGTGGCACATCAATTGCGCAACACGCCTGATTGCCAGATCACCGCGCATCTGCTCATCCCCGGCTATACCTTCACCGGCATCACCGGCGCGAAGCCCGGCGATGCCAAGCCGGACGCCGCCTGGACCGCGGAACAGGTGGCGAACTTTCTGCTGCAAGGCATGGCGGCGGGCGATTTCTATATCCTCTGCCCGGACAATGCCGTCGCCCGCGAGACCGATAATCGCCGCATGCAATGGGCGATGGAGGACATCATCAAAAACCGCCCGGCGCTGTCGCGCTGGCATCCCGATTACAAAGATGCGTTTGAGGCCTTTGTGAAGCGGTAGGGGCAGCATCGCGTCCTCGTCGATGCACGACGCATAGAACAAGTGAGATTGTCACCCTCGGACTTTATCCGAGGATCCATGCACGAGGTCGGGTGTGATGTCACATGAGGATGTCGGGCACGGCTGCTTGCCGAGCATATATCGTCAGTCGTCCCGATGGACCCTCGGGTCGAGCCCGAGGGTGACAGCCTTGTTTGTTGTGTGCGCTGTGCGACGTCATCGAATATCGGTGTTGCCGGCTATCGCAGGGGTGCTCATGACATATTCACTTGTCACCCTCGGACTTGGTCCGAGGGTCCATCGGGGCGACTGATGAATAACGGCTCCCTTGCCCAGACCAATCAAATCTTGCCGCTGATCTGGCGGCGCACCTCGTCGGCCAAGGGATGCAGCATCTGCGCCGGCGCTTCGGAGACGAGGCTATAGCCGATGCCGTCATTGGCCCAGGCATATCCGGCGACGCTGCCGTAATTGAGTTCCGACATCGTCGCCTCCTTCTCCACCGCCATCGGACGCACCAAAACAGCGATGCGAATGCCCTTGTCATCGTCATAGAGGAACAGGCCGGCGGGGCCATGCGCGGTTGCGACCAGACGGCCGCCCATGAAGCGATATCCGGCCGTGGCGAGATCGGGCACGCTGACCGGATGTTGCAAGCGATTGGAGACCCAGCGGATCAATTCGTCGCGGCCGCCGGCGTCGATTTCCACCGGCCGCTTGCGGTCGGGAGCATAGACCGCATAGCTCGCCGCGGCTTCTTCACCCAAGGCAATGATGCCGGTTTCGGGCGGCAGTGTCAGGCTGCGTGCCGACCATCCGGAAACGCCGCCGAGGGCGAGGCACAGCACCGCTGCCGCAACTGCACGCGAGCCGGGACGGAACCGCCGCCGTTCGCGGGCTTCGATCAGGCGGGCCAGAGAAAGCTCAGGCGGGACCGGTTCTTCGGCGATGGGTTTCAGGGCGTCGCGCAAGGCGTCGCGCTGGGCTGCATAGCCGGCGACGCGCGCGGCGATATCCGGATGGCGGTCGAGATAGGCCTTCACTTCATCGCGCCGGGCAGGCTCCAGCGCCTGATCGACATAGGCCTGCAGATCGTCTTCGCCGATCGGTCGACCGGTGATCATTTAATCCTCCGCAAATGTGTCTGGCCGGATGTGCTTTCCGCCCCGGCCGGCGCCGGTGAATCCATCAGTTGCATCAATTTGTGACGACCGCGCGACAGCCGTGACATGACGGTGCCGATCGGCACATCCAATACCGCCGCCGTCTCGGCATAAGACAGTTCCTCCACCGCCACCAGCAGCAGGACGCTGCGCTGGTCCTCCGGCAAGGCGGCGAGGCCGCGCAGCAGATCGCGATGGCGCAGGGCATCTTCCTGGCTGGCCGGCCGCGCGGGCAAGGCGGATTCCGCATCTTCCAGCGACATGTGCAGACCGCGCCGGGTCCTCTGCCGCAAGCGGCTGGCGGCGAGGTTATGCAGGATAGTGAAGAGCCAGGTCCGCGCATCGCCATCGCTGCGGCGCTGATGCCAGCGGCCGATTGCCCGCTCCAGGCAATCCTGTACCAGATCGTCGGCTGCCGCGGTGTCGCGCAGCAACGCGCGGGCATAACGCCGCAACGCCGGAATCTGCGGTTCGATCAGCAGCATCATGTCATTCATCGCGATGCTTTCGGTCTTCACCACCCGGTTCGCCCAACCTAACCCCCAATACCGGCCCTTTCCAGACTGACGCCGCCATGCCGAACGTTTGCCCGATGGGGATAAGACGCCGGTCGCCGCCTTTTATTCCGGTTAGTCGTCGGGCGCCGGGAAGAGGCGCCGCAGAACCAGATGGGTCGGCCAGAAGACGACGATCGGCATCAGCAGGACCAAGGCGGCGAAGTAAAGATGCGGCGGCAGCCAGCCCTGCGGCTTGGCGTCGCCCGGGCCAAAGACGTAGTTGATATTGACGGGCAGGTTGGGATTGTCGGCCGGAGCGGGTGGCGGTGGCATGAAGAAATAGCAGATGAAGAACAACACCGTCGCGATCACCGTCCATAGCAGAAAGCCACGCCGGTCATAACCGAGACGGTAGACCACCCAGAGCACGAAAAGCGGCAGCCAGAAATGAAAGAAGGAGAGGAAGCGGGTGAAAAATGGAATCGTGTCGCTGAACATATAGGCCGTCATGCCGGTCATTGGCAGATGGAACAGCGAGCCGATGAAGTCCAGCATCCAGACTGCCTGCGGCACCAATATGCCGACCGCCGATGCCGAGGCCAGCAGCGCCTTATCAGTCCAGACCGAGACCAGCGTGAGAAACAAGGCGACATCGCAGAAATAGAGGAAATTGGTCGGCCCGTATTCGCGCCAGTAGGTCGGCACCAATACTGCCACAAATAGCGTGTAGAGCAGTTTGATCCAAATCGGGATGCCGCGGTCGATGACCGCGAAACTCGAGCGACGGGGATGGAAGATCGAGCGCAGGCGATGGCGGCGAAACTGCATCTGTCGCATTCCTTCCTGTATCGGCGGCAGCGATTATAGCCGAAGATGAGAGGCGAGGGGATGAAAGGATCGTGCGGTTGGCGCAGCGAAACGCGCTCGGTCGTTACGGCTGTCATTCGGTCGTTTACCAATCTGCTATCCGGCAATCGTACCCCGTCAAACTCCACACTCGATTGTCACCCTTGGGCTTGACCCGAGGGTCCACAGCCAAGGTCAAGCGCGATGTCCGATAAGGACGCTGATCCGTATCATGCAGGACGCCGTTCATCAGTCGTCCCGGTGGACCCTCGGGTCGAGCCCGAGGGTGACAACCTTGTTTGTTGCAACTGCCCTGCGATAGCTGGCGGAGACCGTGGCATCGCACCGTGCAGACAATAGCGCGCTGGTCGACGACTGGGTGGCCTGTCCGTGGGAACGAATGACGCATCCGCCGGGGTTGAAAGGCGGCCCGGAGCGGGTATAGAAGGACGCGGGATAGGATGCGTGCGTAGGAAGGAAAACGGCGTCGATGGCTGAGGAAAAACAGGTGCAGGACGGGCAGAAGCCGGTCACGATCTTCGGGCCGGATTTTCCGTTTCCGTTCGATGACTGGATCAAGCATCCGGCCGGGATCGGGCGCATTCCGGCGGAGCGCCACGGCACCGAAGTCGCGGTGATCGGCGCCGGCATTTCCGGCCTGATCGTTGCCTATGAGCTGATGAAACTGGGGCTGAAGCCGGTCGTCTATGAAGCCTCGCAGATCGGCGGTCGCTTGCGGTCGCAGCCTTTCGAAGGCGCGCAGGGCGTCATCGCCGAATTGGGCGGCATGCGCTTCCCGGTCTCCTCGACCAGCTTCTATCACTATGTCGACCGGCTGGGCTTGCAATCGAAGCCTTTTCCCAATCCGCTCACACCTGCCGCCGGCAGCACGGTGATCAATCTGGAAGGCGAGACCTATTACGCGCGGACCGCCGATGACCTGCCGCAGCAATTCAAGGATGTGGCAGCGGCCTATAGCCATGCTTTGGAAGAGCATGCGAATTACACCGAGCTGCAAAAGGCGATCCGCAACCGCGATGTGGCGGGCATCAAGGAAATCTGGAATCCGCTGGTGCGCGGCTGGGACGAGCGCACCTTCTATGATTTCGTCACGACCTCATCGGCCTTCACCAAGCTTTCTTTCCATCATCGGGAGATCTTCGGCCAGGTCGGTTTCGGCACCGGCGGCTGGGATTCGGACTTCCCCAATTCGATGCTGGAAATCCTGCGCGTCAATGTCACTGAATGCGACGACCATCAGCGCCTGATCGTCGGCGGCGTGGAGCAAGTGCCGCAAGGCCTGTGGCGGCGCGCTCCGGAGCGCATCGTGCATTGGCCGCGTGGCACGAGCCTGGCCGCATTGCATGGCGGTGCGCCCTTACCGGGTGCCAAGCGCATCCAGCGCCGCGCCGATCAGCGTTTCGATGTGACCGATCGCTGGGGACGCTGCAAGACTTACGATGCCGTCGTCGCCACTTGCCAAAGCTGGCTGCTCACCACCAGCATCGATACCGATGAGAGCATCTTCTCGCAGAAGATCTGGATGGCGCTGGACCGCACACGCTATATGCAATCCTCCAAGACCTTCGTCATGGTGGACCGGCCGTTCTGGAAGGATATCGATCCGGAGACCGGGCGCGATGTCATGAGCATGACGCTGACCGACCGGCTGACGCGCGGCACCTATCTCTTCGATAACGGGCCCGACCAGCCGGGCGTCATCTGCCTGACCTATAGCTGGATGAGCGATGCGTTGAAGATGCTGCCCCTGCCGGTGGAACGGCGTGTCGAGCTGGCGCTCTCCGCCTTGAACAAGATCTATCCGAAGGTCGATATCGCCAAGCATATCATCGGCGATCCGATCACGGTTTCCTGGGAAGCCGACCCGCATTTCCTCGGCGCCTTCAAGGGCGCGCTGCCGGGCCATTACCGTTATAACCACCGCATGTACGGGCATTTCATGCAGGCCAAGATGCCGCCCTCGGAACGTGGCATCTTCCTGGCTGGCGATGATGTCTCCTGGATTCCCGCCTGGGTCGAAGGGGCGGTGCAGACCGCCCTGAATGCGGTCTGGGGTGTCATGACCCATTTCGGCGGCGAGACCTTCAAGGATAATCCCGGCCCCGGCGACGTCTATGACGAGATCGGGCCGATTTCGCTGCCGGATTGACGCGCGCAGACTGTGAATGCCATTCCTGCTTGTCACCCTCGGACTTGATCCGAGGGTCCACAGTTGGGCCGGAATGAGGTACTTTAACGTTCGAAGGAGGTGGAGGGGCTCCATCCCAACGGCGCTCTTCGGTCGCTGCGATAGCCTGTTTGCGATTGGCGCCGTGCGATGGCCGGCAGCAGAATATTTTTGTCACCATTCTGCGCTTATCACGCCGCCTTATTTGCGGCAACCTTGCCTGTCGATACGCCTTCAACACCCAGCCAAGGAGAACGGCCATGAAAGCGCGCCTGAACCCGTACAAAGCTTCTCCCGAGATGATGAAAGCCGTAGGCGATCTCGAAGCCACGGTGGCCGAGAGCGGCCTGGAGCATAGCCTGATCGAATTGGTGAAGACGCGTGCTTCGCAGATCAATGGTTGTGCTTTCTGCATTCACATGCATACCCGCGATGCCCGCGCCAAGGGCGAGACCGAGGAGCGGCTCTATCTGCTGAATGCCTGGGAGGAATCGCCGCTTTATACCGACCGTGAACGCGCGGCCTTGGCTTGGACCGAGGCGGTGACGCTCATCTCCCAGACGCATGCCCCCGACGAGGTCTATGAGCGGGTGCGCAAGGAGTTCAGCGAAGAGGAGTTGGTGAAGCTCACCACACTCATCGCCACGATCAATGCCTGGAACCGCATCGCCATCAGCTTTCGCTCGGTGCATCCGATGACGAAGTCGGCGGCGGCTTAACCGAAATCGGCACCGCCGGGTGGCAGCGGCGCTTTCACCTCATTGCTCATCTTCCGCAGGCTGACGGCGGCGATGATGGCACTGAAGAAAGCCAGCGTACCCGCCGCCGCCATGGCCCAGCGATAGCCGTTGACAAAGGCTTCCTTGATCGCCTGCGAGACGGCCGCCTGTTGTGCGGCCGTCAGCATTTCCGGCAGCTGCGCGGCGGCCAGCTTCGAGCGTTCGGCGGCAAGCGCCTGCAGGGCTTCGGATGGAAGGCCGAGACCCGCTAGTCTGTGATCGAGCGCAACGGCGAACCGATAAGCCAGGATCAGGCCGAAGACCGCGACGGCCATCAAGCCTCCGGTCCGTGCCGCCATGTTGTTGATAGCAGAGGCGATGCCGACCCGGTCCGATCCGGCGGCCCGCATCGCGGCAACGGTGACTGGGGCGACGCAGATTCCCATGCCGATGCCGATGGTAATCAGCGCCGGCATGAAGCCGCGCAGGTAATTCGCCTCGGCATCCGGCACCGCCAGCAAGATGAAGCCGCAGCCCGCGAAAAGCGCACCGGCGATCAGCGGCCGGCGCGGGCCCAGCCGATCCGACACCTTGCCCGCCCAGCGCGACAGGACCGAGACGATGATGACGAAGGGCAGCAAGGCAATACCGGCTTGCAGCGCATTGAAGGATTGAATCTGCATCAAGCGGAAGGGCACGAAGAACAAGGCGCCGGACAAAGCCGCCCAGAGGCAGAAGGTGAATGCCTGGATGCCGGCGAAATCGGCGCGGCGAAACAGCTTCATCGGCACCATGGGCGTGAGGCTGCGGCTTTCGACGAAGATGAAAGCCGCCAAAGCGATGATACCGAGCGCCAGGGTTGCCGGAACTGCCGGATGGGCGAGCCCGGCATGACCGGCTTCGATCAGGCCATAGGTCAGGCAACCGAGGCCGAGCGTGCCGAGCGCCATGCCCGGCCAGTCGAGGCGATGGCGATGCCGGGCGCGGCTTTCGGGAACACGGCGATACAGGATGGCCAAAGCGATGACGGCGAAGGGCAGGTTTATCAGGAAGACCCAGCGCCAGGAGGAGATTTCGATCAGCCAGCCGCCGAAGGCGGGGGCGATGGCAACGGCGATGCCGGTCGAGGCGGACCAAAGGCCGATCGCCTGGCCTTGCCGTTCCGGCGGAAAGGTCGCGGAGATGATGGCGAGGCTGCCCGGCATCATCAAAGCCGCGCCGATGCCCTGTACAGCGCGTGCGGCAATCAGCGTCATCGGTTCCGGCGCCAGGCCGCAAGCCGCCGAGGACAAGGCGAACAAACAGATGCCGAAGCTGAAGATCCGGCGCCGGCCATAGAGGTCGCCGATCGCGCCGCCGGTCAGGATCAAGGCCGAGAGCAGGAGCGTATAGGCTTCCACCACCCATTGCGCCTGGGCGAAGGAGGTACGAAGATTTTCCTGCAGGACGGGCAAGGCGACATTGACGATGGTCATGTCGCTGAAGGCCATGCTGGAGGCGATGATGGTCGCCGCCAGAACCCATCTTTCCCGCATACGTTCCGCGGTCGTCCTGCCTGCCATCGTGGTCATCGATCCGCTGCCCGGTTGAGATCGTTCAAGAGAAATCGTCCGCCGACCTCTATCACGAAACGCCGGACCGGTCCTCAGATTCGAGGCGAGGTTATGTTGAGATTGGGTGACAGGCGCCTTGAACGGACCGCGCTATTTCGTCTGCCGACTGGGCGTGCCGGGCGGGGCTTCGAGGACACCGCCAGGATTATAAGGACGGGGTTTCATCCAGGCGTCAGGCGACTGTTCCGGCGGTGTAAAGCCGGCACCGCCCGAGGGATCGTAGGGCTGCGCCTTCAACCAGGCGTTGGGGGCCGGCGGCTCCAGATACTTCATTGCCGAGCGCGATTTCTTCGGCTCGACCCGGGCCGGCCCAACCTTCTGCGGCTCGGTGCCTACCGAGGCCTCGGTTGCATCCGAGCTTGTTCCAGCCGGTTCGGCTTGCGGTTGGACGCTGGCCTGTTGCGGAGCCGGCGCCTGTGACGGCGACGCTTGGGGCTGTGTTGGTTGCGATTGTGGCGCCGGTGCCGGTGGGGAGGCCTGGCTCTGCGAGGCCGGGCTCTGCGGTGTTGGAGCTTGCGATTGCGCCGTCGCCGGCTGCGGTGGCGGCGTCTTGTCCAATGAAACGGCAGGCGGCGGTGTCGGCGCTTTCGCCGTTGCCGTGGGCGCTTGTTCGCCTTGCTGCTGCGATCCCGGCGGCTGCGATCCCGGCTGCGAGGTTGCCGTCTTTTCCGGCGGGGGGCCGCCGAGCATGTCGAGACCCATGGCAACGACGGCATTCAAGCTGAAGCCTTGCTCGCTCAGTTTCTCGAAACGGGGCTTGAGGTCGGGATAATAATAGATCACAGGTCCGACGATCAAAGCGGCCAAAACCAGCAACACACCGACCGGCCGTTCCCAATGCCAGCGTTCGCGCGGCCCAGGCCAGATATCGTCGCCGCTGCCGGCGCGCAGATCCGGCGGCACCGACAGATCGTGCAATTCGCGCAGGTCGGGCGAAATGCGAAGTTGCGGCCGTTGCTGCATTTCGGGATCGTAGAAATCCGGATCGGCACCGCGATCATAGGCACCGGGATCATAGGCGGGGTCATAGGCCGCGGGACCATAAGCGGCCGGATTATAGGCATCGCGATCATACGCGTCGCGGCGTCGCTTCTCCGCTTCGCGCGGCGGGCGGTTTTGGGGTTCCGATGGATTGCGGCGCTCTGCCTGTTGCGGTGCCGGATTACGCCTGTCGTCCGGACGTTGCGCATCGCGTTTTGCCTCGGGTCCGCGGCGCGTCGCGCGAAAGGCTGCATCATCGTCCTGCTGGCGATAGGGACGTGATGGACGTCCCCGTCCGAGCAACTCCGGCCCCGGGGTGTCGAAATTCGAAATGTAATCGGTCATAGGCGCGTCATGCGGCATCGCATTCGGCGGGGGGCTCGGCTGGGGGCTCGGCTGGGCGTTTGGCTGGGTGTTTGCCCGGGGGGTCGGCTGGGCGTTCGGGCGAGCGCTTGGCGTCGCGTTCGGCCGGGCGCGGAACGGATTGACCGGCGGATTGACCGGTGGATTGCCCTGTGGATGGCTTGGCCGATTACGATCCGATGGATAAGCGGGGGCTTGCCGGAATTCAGGCTCGCGTAAGTCGGGCTGGCGGAAATCATCGCGGCGCGGGTGGTGTGGGCCACGCGTCGGCTGTGACTCTCGCCCCGCCGGATTTTGTGCAGGTCGCATCGGCGGATAGTGCTGGTCAGATCGGAGCTGCGGCCCGGCCTGGCGCAATCCCGGCTGCGCGTCCGGACGATGTCCTGACGATGGCAATCCGTTCGGTTGCCGCGCTGGCGGTTGCTGAGCTGCCTGCTGCCGGCGCTGCGCTTCGATCCGTTCGAACACCGAGCGCTGGAATTCCTTCAGCGCGAGCGCCTCAGGGTCCGTGGGCTCCGGCCCATTTTTCGCATCCCGTACCGCGGGCTTCGTCGTCTCCAGGCCGATGCGTTCGGCGCGTGGCGGATCGGTTGGCAACGCCGGACGCGTATCGAAACGATCCGCGTGCCGGGCTTTAGCAAGATTGGGGAAGGGATGCGCGAATTCGTCGTTGGGCTGAGCGGCGCGCTCTTCAGGCGCGGCTGCCTTTTCCCCCAGATCGTCGCCGCCGATTTCCGGAGGCTCAGTGCTCCCGCTATTGGGGGGCGTGATGTTTGGCGTTATCGCTTTTTCAGCGGCAAGTGTTTCTGCCGCCGATCTATCCGGCGGCATGGAGACGCCAGAAGCCGGCGCTTGTGCGGTCGGAGCCCGCGTGAGGGAGTCGCGGGCCGGTTCGCGCGGCTTTGCCGGCGCCGTTGCATCCGCTGCCGGCTTTGCCGCGGCCTTTGCTTCCGAAGTGTCTTTTGCTGAAGTTTTTGCGGCAGGCGTCGCAGCGGCCGGAGCCTCCTTTGCTGCGATTGGCGCAGCGCCTGTCGCCTCGACCGGCGTTTCCGTGGCAGGCATCTCCGTGGCAGGCATTTCCGTGGCGGAGGTCTCCGTGGCGGAGGTGTCCATAGCGGGCTTCTGCCTGACAGTCGGCTCCTGCGCCGGTACATCTTTCTCCGCGGCATTATCCGAGGAGAGCCGGCCACCGCGGCTCAGCCGCGCCATTTCCGCCGCGACCTCCTTCGCAGACATGCGGGAGAGGTCGAAACGTTCCAAATCCTGTCTCGCCGATTTCCTGTCCACGGCGCTACGCCAGTCCCTTATCGCAGATGGAAGACGCTGCACAATTCATCATTCGGATCGTCCCATTCGATCATGTGCAACATCGCAAGGCCGCACAGACATCTTGCCCAAACATCTCGTATGGCCACGTGGCGCAAGAACGTCCGGGACCACGCCCAGTTCCCTCAGCGTGATCGCTTTATTGTGACTTGCCTAGTCATAAAATGGTCCTATCCATCTCACGCGCGGCCCGCTTCGATCCTAAAGCTTGCGTGCGGCCTGAAGATCATCCGCCAAGACCCTGCGACAAAATCTCTACGGCCTTATCGAGCTGCGGATCTTCGCCGCCAGCATAAGGGAGCGAAAATGGAACCTCGATGGTCGGCGTAACGCCGCGCCCCTCCAGCCGCTCGCCATCGACGGCGACATCCGCAACAGCGAGCAAAAGCAAGCTGTCATCGGCCAATAAAAATGCGCGGGCGGCGAGCAAGGCCCCGGCGGTTCGGCTACCGATGACATCGCCGACGCGGTATTTCTTGAAGCCATAAGCGAGCACTTCCTTGCCGCTGCGGCTGCCCTCGTTGATCAGCAGAGCAACGGGCTTGCGCCATTTCACATTGACGGGTGAGCTGTCGCCATCACGCTCGGTCAAGGTCATGGTGGGACCGAGATCATCGAAGATATCGAGATAGTCCGGCTGCGCGCCGCCCCAGCCGTCACGCAGATCCCAGACCAGTGCATCGGCATCCTTCAACTTGCCGACAGCAAGCTGTTCTTCCAGCATGTCCTGATAGCGATCGCTCGCATAGGACCAGATCCGGATATAGCCGATTTTCTTGCCGCCGGCTTCGATGATGCGGGCGCCGTCCGCCATCGCATCGAGAAAGGCCTGCGCCGGCTTGATCATCACCGGTGTCAGGACGATCTCCTCGACCGGACTGTCTGCGTGCCGGCGAATGCGGATCTTTACCTGCTTGCCGGTCTTGCCGGCAAAGGAATTGACGGCTTCGAAGGGCTTGCCATCGACCGCGAGAATTTCATCGCCGACCTTGAGATCGGATCCGGCGGCGGGCAGGCCGGCAATGATGCCGGAGATGAAAATCTTGCCGTCGATCTTTTTGGTGAAGATGCCGATGCCGGGATATTGCACGCCATCGGGAAAGAGCTGGCGCAATTGGCGATGCAGCGAAGCGGCGAAGATATCGAGCAACTGATAGTAAGCCGGATCGTCCGGGCGGTAGCGCGCCGTATGCGAGGCATGCAATTCCGCCAGCATGCGATCGATCACCCCGGCCTGGGCATCGGCATCGGCCGCCGCTTCCGCCTGCGGCCGATACTTATCACGCAACGCCTGCCAATCGGCGCCATTGAAATGCGGATCGTAGAAATCGCGATCGACGATGCGCCAGACTTCATCGAAAACGGCGATATCGGCTTTGAGGACGGATGAGGTTTCGCCACTTGGTGCCTCGGCCTCGGCCATCGACAACGGATAGAACGCGAGAATGCCGATCAGCAGGATTGCGCGCCAAAGCATGCCGGATCTCCCTCATGTCATCGCCGACATTGTAATCGCCGCATGACGGGAAAGGGAGTCGGGGGTCTACTGCAATGCGAGGATGAAACAGCCGGCGGCACCAGTCGGCGTGATGGTGCGCAGATGATTCCATCTGGTCCAGGCGGCGAGATAACGCGTCCAGACACCGGCGGCTTCAGCGCTCTCAGGAGCTTGCGCGGCCAGGATATTGTTTAACGGCACATTGAACATCATGGTGACGAGAATAACGCCGGCCAGATAAAGAGTGCTGCCGGCGAGCATCCAGGCGGAGGCTGCGCCCCTCCAATCGAGGAGTGCCAGCACGGCGCTCGCGAGGCAGAGCAAAGCGGTGCCGAAAAGCAGGCTCATGAACCAGGGCGTAACGGCAAGCAGATTGATCGATTGCATCGCGGCGATCCCTTGGGCCGGCCGCAATCTGGCCAGGGCCGGCATGACGAAAGTGGAAAAGGCGAAGAAGACGCCCGCAACGAGCCCGCAGCCCAAGGCATCCACGAAAGCAAAAGCAAAGGTCAAACTGCCCGTCATGCTGTCATCCTCCCATTATTCCATCTGTATTCCATCTGTCGGACCGGTCGTCGCGCATCTCACAGGCGCGCCCGGTGCATCCATCCATTTGCGGGCGGCAAGGTCCGTGTCAGATATCTCCAGCCGACATATTCGCCGACCGGTGGCCGGAACCGCTCTCTCCACCGAACGTTCTATGCGGAAGGGTTGCACGGAAAAAGGGTCTTGTCGTGAAATCGATCGCTAAAGCTTCGATGCTGATGATGGTGGCATTCCTGTTTTCCGCTTGCGACCATACGGCCGAATTGCCGGAAGACCGGACGACGGGCGCCGATCCCACCTTGCCGGAACCGACGAAGAGCTTGATCCCCACCGTGAATATCGCCCCGGCGGTGGGTTGGAAGAATGGCGGCAAGCCGATCCCGGCCGCGGATCTCATGGTGGAACCCTTCAGCGCCGGGCTCGATCATCCGCGCTGGATTTATGTGCTGCCCAATGGCGATGTGCTGGTGGCCGAAAGCGCCATGCCGCCGCAGCCCGAGGACAATACCGGCATCAAGGGCTGGTTTGCAGACATGGTGTTGAAGAAAGTCGGCTCCGCCGTTCCCAGCGCCAATCGCATTACCCTGCTGCGCGATACGGACGGCGATGGCAAGGCGGAGGTGCGCACCACTTTCCTCACGGGCCTGAACTCACCGATCGGCATGGCATTGGTGGGATCGGATTTCTATGTCGCCAATACCGATTCCGTCATGCGCTTCCCCTATCATGACGGCGATACGCAGATCACGGCGAAGGGCGAAAAGATCGCCGATCTGCCGGCCGGGCCGATCAATCATCACTGGACCAAGAATCTGATCGCCAGTCCCGATGGCAAGACGCTCTATGTCACCATCGGCTCAAACAGCAATGTCGGCGAGAACGGCATCGACAAGGAAACCAATCGAGCCGCCATTCTCAGCATCGATTTGACCGGCAGCGATCAGCAACCGAAGCTCTTTGCCTCCGGCTTGCGCAATCCCAACGGCCTGGCCTGGCATAAGGATAGCGGCGCGCTTTGGACCGTGGTGAATGAGCGCGATGAATTGGGCAGCGACCTCGTGCCGGATTATCTCACCCATGTGCAGGAAGGCGGCTTCTATGGCTGGCCCTATAGCTATTGGGGGCAGCATGTCGATGACCGTGTCGAGCCGCAACGGCCGGATCTGGTGGCGAAAGCCATCGTGCCGGATTACGCCCTGGGCAATCATGTCGCCGCGCTCGGCCTGACCTTCTCTTCGGGCAGTTTGCTGCCCGAAGGCTATCGCGATGGCGCTTTCGTCGGCGAGCACGGTTCGTGGAACCGGGAACCACCGAGCGGCTATGCCGTGGTCTTCGTGCCGTTCAGCGGTGGCAAGCCGTCGGGCAAGCCGGAAACGGTCCTGAGCGGCTTCGTCAATAGCGATGGCGATGCGATGGGCCGGCCGGTCGGTGTGGCCATGGCCAAGGATGGCGCGCTGCTGGTGGCCGATGATGTCGGCAATGTCATCTGGCGGGTCGCGCCGAAAGCGTCTGAATAGGCGAGTTCATCCGCTAAAGCTGAGCCAGGCGGGCGAATTCGGCTTTCAGCCGCGGGCCCGCGAAATCGACGAAGGCGCGCACCTTGGGGACGGAGAGCCGGCCTTCCGGCGCCAGCAGATGGACCGGCTGGGCATAGGTTTCGTCGCGCAGCACCACGACAAGGCGTCCGGCGCGCACCTCATCCGCCGCCTGATAGGAGAAGACCCGCGTGAGGCCATAGCCGTCGATCGCCGAGCCCAGAGCGGCCTCGACCGTATTGACCACCAGCCGGGGGGCGATCTTTACCTGTTGCGGCGGATCTTTTTCGATAGCCGGAGAAAAGGTCCAGCTATCCTGGCCGAAGCCCGTCATGGCGATGCAGTCATGCCTGGCAACATCGGCGGGCTGGGTGATCGGCGGCTTGCCCTTGAGATAAGCGGGTGAGGCGACGACGATGCGGCGGACATCGCCAACCCGCAACGCGATCAGGCTGGAATCCGGCAGATAGGCGATGCGCAGCGCCACATCGATCCCTTCATCCACCAGATTGACCTGGCGGTCGAGAAGCAGCAGCCGGGCGCGCAGGGCAGGATAGGCCGCGAGATAGGCATCGAGGATCGGCCGCAGCACGAGGGCGCCGCTCACCAGGGGACCGCTCACTGTCAGCAGGCCGCGCGGCGCCGCCGCTTCGCCCGCTGCGAGGAGATCCGCTTCTTCCAGTTCAGTCAGGATGCGGCGGCAGGCCTCCGCATAGCGTTCGCCGGCCTCGCTCAAGCGAATGGTGCGGGTGGTGCGATGCAGGAGCGGGGCACCGACATGGTCTTCGAGAAAGGCGATGGCGCGGGAAACCGCGGCTGGAGAGCGAGACAGGCGGCGGCCGGCGCCGGCCAGGCTGCCTTCCTCCAGCGCCGTCACGAATACCCGCATGGCTTCGATCCGGTCCATAAGCCTCCAGCTATTGTGCCGAAAAATGGAAGAGTGACTTCCGAATTTTGCGCATTCAGCCGTTTTACGCAAGAGCGTACCTTTTGTCCGTAGACGCGAGGTCGCGTCACCTCCTCACCGAGAGCGGGGAGATCCCAGGATAAAGAGGACCGCCATGACTGCCATCGAGAAGAAAGTCGCTATCGTTACCGGTGCGTCGCAGGGTATCGGCGCCGGCCTGGTCGAAGGCTTGCTGGAACACGGCTATAAGGTCGTCGCCAATTCGCGCAGCATCCGTCCCAGCAACCGTACCGATGTCATTAATGTCGCTGGCGATATCGCCAACCGGCAGGTTGCCGAAAGCGTCATCGAGACCGCGTTGCGCCAGTTCGGTCGCATCGACACGCTGGTGAACAATGCCGGTATCTTCGTCTCGAAGCCCTTCACGGATTATACCGATGCGGATTTCCGCAATGTGATGTCGGTGAATGTCGAAGGCTTCTTCCATATCTCGCAGCTTGCGGCGGCGCAGATGCTGAAGCAGGGCAGCGGTCATATCGTCAACATCACCACGACACTGGTCGATCAGCCACTTGCCGGCGTGCCGGCCGTGATGGCGGCGCTGACCAAGGGTGGGTTGGATGCCGTGACGCGCTCTCTCGCCATCGAATATGCCGATAAGGGCATCCGCGTGAATGCCGTTTCGCCCGGCATCATCAAGACGCCGATGCATGCACCGGCAACCCATGCCGCCCTGGCCAAGCTGCACCCGCTGGGCCGGATGGGCGAGATCAAGGACATCGTCGATGCGGTGCTCTATCTTGACCAGGCCGATTTCGTCACCGGCGAGGTGCTGCGTGTCGATGGCGGTCAGCACGCCGGCCGCTGGTGACCTGATCGCCGGCGGGGGAAAAGCTCCGCCGGCGATTGCCATTTGGGAGAGGGTCAATGCCTTACGTCAATATCAAGATTACCCGCGAAGGTGGAACGACGCCGCAGCAGAAAGCCAAACTGATCAAGGGCGTCAGCGAGTTGCTGCTGGAGGTGCTTAACAAGCCGCTCAATGCAACTTTCATCGTGATCGATGAAGTTGAATTGGAGGATTGGGGGGTAGGCGGCTTGCCGGTCGAGGAATATCGCAAGCAGGCGGGCGAAAAGAGCTGACTAACGAATGGCGCGTCCTGGCGACGGATCAGGGCGTCTTGCCACGCTCTTCAAGCTTATCCAGGCGATGCGGGAGATCGTGCTTGATCTCCTTGCGTCGCTTCTTGCTCGCTTTCTTCCATTCGCGGCATTCATCCTTGCTGCGCCCGCAGCCGATGCACCAGCCGGTCTTCTTGTCGAATTTGCAGATGTCGATACAGGGATTCTTCACGTTTCTCTCAATCAACCGGCCGTCACATATCCGCTTTATATGTAAACGGGCTTGAGGCCAGGCAAGTGGATCAGCCTTGCGCGCAATGCTTGGCATCATGCAAGGACGTGCATGATGAAGCGATCTATCCACAGGTTATTGTTCCGCTGGTTGATTCGACTGTTGCAGAACACATATCAGCACTTTAGGGATGGAGAATGCTGATGTTCGACGACTATCTGCGCCGTTGGCATCTGGCGCGGGACGGGTCGCCGATTCATACCCATAGCAGCGATCTGTTGCCTGTGCGCCGCGATCATATGCCGGCGATGTTGAAAATCGCACGTGAATCCGAAGAGCAGCGAGGTCCTATCGCGCTTGAATGGTGGGACGGCCTCGGCGCTGCGCGCGTCTTCGAGCGTGATGCACATGCCGTCTTGATGGAGCGCGCGATAGGCAGCCGTTCCTTGCCGGCGATCGCTTATGGCGGCGGCGATGATGAAGCGACCCGTATTCTCTGCGCCACCGCCGCGCTACTTCATGCGCCGCGCACGAAACCACCGCCGCTCGAGCTGGTATCACTCGAGACCTGGTTCGTTGCGTTATGGCCTTTGGCGGCGCATGGCAGGACGCCTTACCAGTCGCTATTACGACAATCGGCAGCCGCTGCCCGCCTGCTGCTGGACACGCCCCAGGAAGAGATTGTCCTGCACGGCGATTTGCATCACGGCAATGTGCTCGATTTCGGAACTGCGCGCGGCTGGCTCGCCATCGATCCCAAAGGGCTTTATGGCGAGCGTGGTTTCGACTTTGCCAATATCCTCTGCAATCCCGAACCGGAAGACGACAAGGAACCCGTGGCCCTGAGGCCGGGGCGGTTCGCACGGCAGATCGACATTATTCTCGACCTGACCGGGCTGGATCGTGCTCGCTTACTGCGCTGGGTACAGGCCTATGGCGGATTGTCGGCCGCCTGGTATCTCAATGATGGCGATGACGAGGAGGCACAATGGCCGCTGGCAATCGCGCGGTTGGCGGCGGATGAATTGGCTGGAGGATGATGGTGTTGTTTGGGACGAATCATTCCGAACCGTTTCCGGCCTGGCACAGCCTGTACAACAAACCAGGTTGTCACCCTGGGGCTCGACCCCAGGGTCCACGCGAGAAGCCGACTGCATTGTCCGAGAGGATTCCGGCAACATCGCAGGTGAAGGCGTGACTCGTCAGTCGCTCCGATGGACCCTCGGATCAAGTCCGAGGGTGACAAGCGGGGGGTGGCTGGCCTTGTGCGTCATTGATGGTGATCTATAACGGCCGGACGTCATAAGCATCGCACCAAACTAGGTTGTCACCCTCGGGCTTGACCCGAGGGTCCACGGGTGAGGCCAGGTACGATGTCAGATGCGAACGAGGGGCCGGTGCAATGAGGCAACGTTTCGTCAGTCGCTCCGATGGACCCTCGGATCAAGTCCGAGGGTGACAAGCGGGGAATGACTGGCGTGGTGCGACGTCATTGATGGCGATCTATAACGGCCGGACGTCATAAGCATCACCACGCCAAAGCCAGACAGGCTGTTATCAATCCGCTGGATAGCCATCGAACCATGCCGCACCAAGCAAGGTTGTCACCCTCGGGCTTGACCCGAGGGTCCACGGGTGAGGGCAGACTTGATGTGCGATGACGTTGCTGGCGTGGGCGCGCTAATTGTCCGACAGAAACGCGGCGAGATAAGGCGCGGTACGGCTGCCTTTAGTTTTGGCGACCTGGGCGACCGGGCCGGCGGCAATGACGCGGCCGCCTTCCTCGCCCGCACCGGGGCCGATATCGATCACCCAGTCGCTGCCGGCGACCACGCGCATTTCATGCGCCACGGCAATGACCGTATTGCCGGCTTCCACCAGGCCGTCGAGCTGCAGCATCAGTTTCTCGACATCGCTGTTATGCAGGCCGGTGGTCGGCTCGTCGAGCACATAGAGCGTGTCGCCGCGCTGGCCGCGCTGTAATTCGGTCGCGAGCTTAATGCGCTGTGCCTCGCCGCCGGAGAGTTCGGTCGCCGGCTGGCCGAGGCGGAGATAGCCGAGACCGACATCGCGCACGAAGGTGAGGGCACGGTGCAAAGGTGCTTCCTCGGCGAAGAATTCCCAGGCCGTATCCACCGTCATGTTGAGCACTTCGGCGATGTTCTTGCCGCGATACTGGATCTCCAAGGTCTTCTCGTTGTAGCGCGCGCCGTGACAGGCCGGGCAGGGAGCATAGACGCTGGGCAGGAAGAGCAGTTCGACCATGACAAAGCCTTCGCCTTCACAGGTCGGGCAGCGCCCTTTTGCGACATTAAAGGAGAAGCGGCCGGCATCGTAATGCCGCGCGCGGGCCTGCTTGGTGGCGGCGAAGAGCTTGCGCACATGATCGAAGAGGCCGGTATAAGTGGCGAGATTGGAGCGCGGCGTGCGGCCGATGGGCTTCTGATCGACCCGAACCAAGCGCTTCACATGTTCCATGCCGGCAAGGATGCGACCCTCAGCCGGGGCCTGTGGGCGATTTTCCAGCGCGGCCTCGCCGCTCTCCTCTTCGGCGGGCGTTTCCTGGCCGAGATGTTCGGCGACCAGTTCCACCAGGGCCTGGCTTACCAGGCTGGATTTGCCGGAGCCGGAAATGCCGGTGACGCTGGTGAAGACGCCGAGCGGGAAGGCAACGTCGAGACCATGCAGGTTGTTGCGGGTGACGCCGCCCAGCTTCAGCCAGCCGCTGGGTTGGCGCGGGTTGCGCGTCGGTAAAGGCGCTTGGTGGAAGAGATGCCGGCGCGTCTGGGAGGTCTCGATCTTCTTCAGCCCATCCAACGGACCGCTATAGAGAATGGTGCCCCCATGTTGGCCGGCGGCGGGGCCGACATCGACGACCCAATCGGCATGGCGGATGACATCGAGATCGTGCTCGACGACGAAAAGCGAATTGCCGGCGGCCTTCAACTGGTCCAACGCCGTAAGCAACGATTCCGTATCGGCCGGATGCAGGCCGGCGGAAGGCTCGTCAAGCACATAGACGACGCCGAAGAGGTTGGAGCGCACTTGCGTTGCGAGACGCAGGCGTTGCAATTCGCCGGGCGACAGGGTCGGGGTGCTGCGTTCCAGAGCGAGATAGCCGAGGCCGAGATCAAGGATCACTTTCAGCCGGCTGACGAAGTCCTCGGCGATGCGCTGGGCGACCTTGGCGCGCTCGCCATGATCCATTGCCATTTTCGCGAGATCCGGCGCGCTGCCATCGGCATAAGGCCGCAGCAGCTCGCCGAGCTTGGCCAGCGGCAGGCGGGCGATTTCGGCGATGTCGAGGCCGGCGAATTTTACCGAAAGGGCTTCGCGGCGCAGCCTTTTGCCATCGCAAAGCGGGCAATCGCTATGCACCATATATTGCGAGACGCGCTTCTTCATCAGCGCGCTTTGCGTGGTGGCGAAGGTATGCAGCACATAGCGCCGGGCGCCGGTGAAGGTGCCCTGATAGCTCGGCTCCATCTTGCGCTTCAGCGCGCGGCGTACCTCATCCGGCTCGAAACCGGCATAGACCGGCACGACCGGCTGTTCGTCCGTGAAGAGCAGCCAGTCGCGATCTTTCTTCGGTAGCTGGCGCCAGGGCTTGTCGATGTCATAGCCGAGCGTGACGCAGATATCGCGCAGGTTCTGGCCATGCCAGGCCGGCGGCCAGGCGGCGATGGCGCGTTCGCGGATCGACAGCGTATCATCCGGCACCATCGACTTCTCGGTGACGTCATAGATGCGCCCCAAGCCGTGGCATTTGGGGCAGGCGCCGGCCGGCGTATTGGGGGAGAAGGCTTCCGCCTCAAGATGCGGCTGGCTGCGCGCATAGGTGCCGGCGCGCGAATAGAGCATCCGCAGCAGATTCGAAAGCGTGGTGACGCTGCCGACCGACGAGCGGGTCGTCGGCGCGCCGCGCTGCTGCTGCAAGGCGACCGCGGGTGGCAGACCGTCGATCTCATCGACCTCCGGCACCGACATCTGATGAAACAAGCGCCGCGCATAAGGCGAGACGGATTCGAGATAACGCCGCTGCGCCTCGGCATAGAGCGTGCCGAAAGCGAGCGAGGATTTGCCCGAGCCGGAGACGCCGGTGAAGACCACCAAAGCATCGCGCGGGATCTTCAGATCGACATTCTTCAGATTATGCTCACGCGCGCCCCGCACGTGGACGAAACCGTCATCGGTCGAAGAGAGATATCGAGATGTGCCGGCCTTGTTCATGGTGCCTTCATATCCGTGACGAATTGCGCAGGACGATAGGGCGCCCCGTCTAGCATGGCCGTGCCGGGCTCGCCAGATACCTGTGGATCACAGCTTCGTCGTCTTGACAAAATCGACAAAGGCGCGCAAGGCAGCGGGCAACTGGCGGCGGCCGGGGTAATAGAGGAAGAAGCCCGGATAATAGGGGCACCAGTCTTCCAACACGCGCACCAGCCGGCCTTCGGCGAGGTGATGCTGCACCAGCCCTTCGAAGACATAGGCGACGCCGGCACCGTCCAGCGCGGCATCGACCATCAGATCCTGATCATCGAGGGTGAGCGGCCCGTCGACCTCGATCTCCAGCTCGGTGCCGCCGCGTTCGAATTCCCAGCGATAGAAGCGGCCGCCCGCGAAGCGATAGCGGATGCAGGGCAGGGACAGCAAATCGCGTGGATGTTTGGGCATGTCCCGGGTTTTGAAATAATCCGGTGAAGCGATGATGGCGGTGCGCTGGCGCGGCCCCAGCGGCACCGCGATCATGTCGCCGGCGATGGATTCGCCGAAGCGCACGCCTGCATCGAAGCCGCCGGCAACGACATCGACAAAGCCGTCATCGACGATGATGTCGACCGTCACGTCGGGATAAGCGCGCAGGAAGCGTGTGACCATCGGCAGCAGGACGAGTTCGGCGGAGGTCTTCGCGGCGTTGATCCGGAGCGCGCCGACCGGTGCGCCGCGGAAATTGTTGAGGTCCTCCAGCGCGTCACTGATGTCGCGAAAGGCCGGCGTCACCCGGTTGAACAGGCGCTCGCCGGCTTCCGTCAAAGCGACGCTGCGGGTGGTGCGGTTGACCAGGCGCAGGCCGAGCCGCTCCTCCAGCCCGCGCAGGGCATGGCTGAGGGCCGAGGCGGTGAGGCCGAGTTCCGTTGCCGCCTTGCGGAAGCTGCGATGGGTGGCAACGGCCAGGAAAACCGACAGACCCGCCGGGTCGATCCGCTTCATTAATGAAAAATCCTCATTGGTTCGTTGATAATCTACGGGATTTTTTCATCAGAAGCCAGAGGATAGCTTCTTCCCATGGCGCCGCGCTGGGCGGGCCAAAGACTAAGGAGGACATCATGCGCGTTTGGTTCATTACGGGAGCGTCCCGCGGTTTCGGTGCGTTGATCACAGCGGAAGCATTGGCAGCAGGGGATGCCGTGGTGGCCACCGCCCGCGATCCCAAAGCCATCGACAAGCGCTTTGGCGAACATCCCAATCTGCTGGCGGTACAACTCGACGTCACCAAGGAAGACCAGGCCCAGGCGGCTGTCGGCGCCGCGCTGAAGAAATTCGGCCGCATCGATGTCCTGCTCAACAATGCCGGCTATGGCCTGCTGGGCGCGGTGGAGGAATCCAGCGCGTCGGAAGTCGAGCGGCTCTATGCCACCAATGTCTTCGGCCTGCTGAATGTCACCCGTGCCGTCCTGCCGCAGATGCGCCGCCAGCGCTCCGGCCATGTGATCAACATTTCCTCGATCGGCGGTTACTCGGCCTATGCCGGCTGGGGCGTCTATGGCTCGACCAAGTTCGCTGTCGAAGGCATCACGGAGGCGTTGGCGATGGAATTGGCGGCACTCGGCATCAAGGCGACGGTGGTGGAGCCGGGTTTCTTCCGTACGGATTTTCTGGATGAGCAATCGCTGGTGAAGACGGCCCAGGTGATCGAGGATTACGACGAGACGGTCGGCACCATGCGCCGCATCGCAGCCGATGCCAATCATGCCCAGCCGGGCGATCCCACGAAGTTCGCAAAGGGGATGATCGCCATGGTGTCATCGGCGAACCCGCCTTTGCGCATGCCCTTCGGCAGTGACACGCTGCAACGGATTGCCCAGAAGAACGCGCAGGTCGACGCCGAAGTCGCAGAGTGGCGTGACCTCGCCGTGTCGACCGATTTCGGCGCTCAATCATAAATGAAGGAGCAGAATCAAGAAGCGGCCGGGAAACAGGTTCCCGGCCGCTCCGTCAGGGTGTGTATCGTTCAGATTAGGCTAAAGCGATGTTACCGGTTGCGCCAGCCGCGCCGCGAGGCTTCGGAATGGCCTTCCGGATCACCGAACCAACCGCCCTGGCTTCCGCCACGGCCGCGCGAGCTACGACGATCATCGTCGTCATCCTCATAGCGGCTGCTGCTGCGAGACCGGGTTCCCTCGCGTTCACGGGTTTCCCAGCCACGACGTGCCGCTTCCGCATGACCACGCGGGTCTCCATGCCAGCCGCGGCCTTCGTCCTCATCGTCCTCTTCATAACGGCTGCCGCCGCGCGAGCGAGCAGAACTGCGGCCGCGATAATCGTCGTCCTCATCCTCGTAGCGGCTGCTGCTACGGGAACGCGAGCGTGAACCGCGGTCATCGTCATCGTCTTCATAACGTGATGACCCGCGTTCTTCCCACCCACGGCGCGATGCCATGGAATGGCCGCGAGGATCGCCGAACCAGCCACCCTGGCCCCGGTCGCGCGATCCGCGATCGTCGTCATCATCTTCGTCCCGACGTGAGGAATAGCGGGAGCTCGAACCGGACCGGCTGCGCGCAGCCATCGAGTGACCCTCGGAATCTCCGTGCCATCCGCGACCGCCACCGCGACCGCGATCGTCATCTTCGTCATAGTCTCTGCTGCGCGACGAATAACGGCTGCCCCGATCGTCATCGTCGTCAGTGAATCGGCCCATTTCGTCGCGGCGTCGATAATTCGATTGTCTGGCCA
Organism: Dongia soli; assembly: GCF_034044715.1. Lineage (NCBI taxonomy): Bacteria > Pseudomonadati > Pseudomonadota > Alphaproteobacteria > Rhodospirillales > Dongiaceae > Dongia > Dongia soli. Next base: position 118,144 of record NZ_JAXCLW010000006.1, read on the forward strand.
TGATGTTATACTCCTGATTGCGTCCTTGTTGGGCGAGGACTTCAAGATGAAGCGATTGGGGAGCTTGCGGTTCCAGCTCGTCGGCTTCTGCTTCTGCCATGAGTTCCTGCTTGCGTGTAGCAATGCGCTGACCCAGGGCTTTCATGTCGACGCCCGTCTTCCGGGCATTGGCGAAGATCCCATCGCTTCGTTTTTCCTCTTCGCCGACATGATGTTTGACATATTCGCCCAAGACTTTGACCTTGGCGTCGTACATGTCCGATCCCGGCGTCCCATTCTCCAATTCGCTGATGAGAATCTTGGTGGCGTCGTGCTCCACCTGCGCTTCGTCGAGCATTTCTTCCTCGACATCCTGCTGACGGCAGGCCGGGTAGAAGATCTCTTCCTCGAGCAGCGTATGAACGGTAAGCTCCGTGCAGATCTGCTGGGCGATCTTCTGCTTCTGCTCGTTATCGGGAGCGGACTCGTACTGGGTGAATAAATTCTCCACCTTGCGGTGATCGGCCTTCAAAAGCTCGATTGCATCCTGCGAACCTTGGCTCGTGCCCTGGTTTCCTGATGTTGCGGTGATTGCCGCTGTGGTTGCCGAAGACTGGCTCGTTTGGCGCCCTCCGGTTCGCTTTGCATTTTTGGTCTTTGCTGACGTCTTTGACGCTTTCATGGAAAGCCACCTTTGATCGTCTGGATTTCGCGGAAAGTGGCGCTTTGAGAAAGAACCACTACGCCCTCAACTGCCATCTCTATTGATTGTTCCCTCATACGGGGGAGAAAAATAGATGCAGTCAGAGATGGGTTTCTTCTGTTTGATGAAGAGTATCAAACATGCGCAACAGGAGATTGATGACAAGCAGCGAGAATGCCTATGATTGCCGGCGCTTTTTGTACGGCGACGCTTCATACAACCTGAGCGAACCCGACAGAGTTACGTCGAAATGGCGAGATCGAGGAAGCGGACAATGGCCGAACAAACAATGCCAGCTATCACCATGAGACCGGCGATCGCAACGGACCATGAAAACCTGCGCGTCGCTCTGGTCGCGTTGCAAGAATACGAACGATTACTACATGACACACGATTGCCCGCAGAGACATTCGTTGACCGGTATCTTCGCTGGATGCTGCAGCAGGTAAGCGAGCAAAACGGTCTTTGCCTGATCGCGGAAGCCGATAATGCTTTTGCCGGTTTCGTTGCCGGTTGGATCGAACGCATGGAGTGGATGGTCGAAACGGCGGATTCGACGGTCTATGGGTACATTTCGGACATTTTCGTCCTGCCCGACTGGCGAGGGCAGCGCGTCGCGACGCGGTTGTTGGACGCGGCAGCGGCGCATATGCGCGATCGGGGCATGGCCAGGCTGCGGATCGGCTTGTTGTCCAACAATGTCGCGGCTATCGCCGCCTATCGGTATGCCGGTTTCCAGCCCTACGAGATGACGATGGAGAAAGCGCTGCGCTGAGTTCCGGTGCTTGCCCGCCATTGGTTGTGAAGCCCGCTACGGTTGTCCCAAGCTGGGCTCGCCGGGCTTAGCGAGGGGACCGCTATGGGCAAGGGTTTGCGACTGATGATCGTGAGCATCGTCATCACAGCGATCTTTGCGAATCTATGGCTAGGCGGAGCGATGGGGCAGGACCAGTCGCAGGACCAATCACAGGGCAAAGCCGGGGTGACGGTCGCCGCAGCCGGAGATTTTCTCTAGGCTGCGGGATTGCAAAGGTGTGAGGTCAGCGAAATCGACCCCTTCGTCGCGCAGTCCAATGGTGCGATCAAATCCTTCAGCATCGGCGTGGCGGAAAATTGTGCCGATTAGTACCTAGCATCGGCGCCTTGAACGGCTGGTTCTTGATGCAGCGATAGATTCCGATGACGGCGGCCCGCGACGGGCTAATGCCGGAATCCCTCGGCAGGCTCAACGACCATGGCGTGCCGGGCAGCGCATTGATCGTCTCCAGCAGCCCGGTCTCCCTGCTGATCGTGATGAATTTTCGTGGCGGGCTGGTCGATGCCTTCCAGGTGATCATCCAGGTCGGGACAATACGGCGCTGGTTCCCTATGTTTTCTGTGCATCCGGCCTGTTGCAGCTCATCGTGGATCGTCGCGCTGTCTTTCCGCCGAGTGCGGTATTGTTGGCGATCATCGCCATCATCGCCTTTATTTTCACGCTCTGGGCGCTTTACGGTTCACGCCGGGAACAGTGTTCTAGGGCTTTCTGGTGCTGGTGGCCGGTATTCCCATGCATACCTGGCGCAAATGGCGCAACAAGCTGGCCATGGCAAGACGGAATGCGTGATTAGCATGTGCGTGTCCTGGAATTAGCGATCGCTACGGTCGATAGCCGGGCGGCAGGCGACGCCACTGGATTCCACCCATCGCCATTTTTTCCCCGAAATTGAATTCGCGGATCATTTCCTGCTGGTTGAACTGTTCCATCGTCAAGGGGACATAGGTTTTGGGAATGGCGATGTAGCGCAGTTCCAGCTCGCCACCGAGATCGCCGACATAGAGACGATAGAGGTCGTTTATGCCCGAAACCTTCAGCAGCGTATTGATCGAATGCATCGAGATATCGGCAAGCGATCGCTTGACAATCTCGGGCTTCGGCGTGATCCAACCGTTGCGGATGACATAGAGGCGCTGCACTGCCGGCTTCTGCCAATCTGGATGCGCCTCGTGCACGATCTCCTTGATGTTGATCTGGTTGCCGACGAAGAAGGATTGGGCGAAGACGCCGCCATCGACATGCATTTCGTCGCGCTGCTTGCCGTCGATTGTGACCTTGAGCATGACCGGCGGGAAAATGGTGGGAATGGAGGCGGAAGCAATGAGGACGTTGCGGAAAAGCTTCAGCCGATCCTTCGACTTGCTGCTGGCGATGGCGCCCATATCCCAGATCACCGGCTGTTCGCGATCGAGATCGGTGGTGAGGACGAGAAGGCGTCGGCCTTTGGCATGTTCGGCGGCGATGCGATCCAGCATTTTGTCATCGACGAAACCGGAAACAAGTTCCTGGAAAGGTTTGTTGTCGCTGAGCGATTCCGCCCAGATCAGGGCAAAAAGATCATGCGCGATCGCGATATGCTCCGCCGAGATGGTGGTATAGGCTTTCTTCAGTTGCTCATCGTAATCGGGACCGAGAAACGCAAAGGGCGCGATCAGCGAGCCGGTGCTGACACCGGTGACAATCTTGAATTGCGGCCGGCCGCCATGTTTGCTCCAGCCGTTCAACAGGCCGGCGCCGAAAGCCCCATCCGATCCCCCGCCGGATACTGCGAGGTAATTGTAGATCGGCACGCCATCCGGGCTGAATTCGTAATTGTCCGGTGTCTCATTCAAATAGGCCCGATCGAGCGCGAGGGGGATCTCGCTGCTCGGTTTATCGAGTTCGCCGCCAATCGGATAATAGCGCACGTGATCGAAGCCATCGGGCTGTATCGGCATTCCGGTGGGTGGGGCCGGGTCACGCAACAACTCGGCGCATCCCGCCAGAAACAGCAAAGCGACGATGAGGGGTGTGCACGTCTTCAAGCGTAAGTGCGAATGATGCTTGGCGATTGCCATACGCCGTGATGCGCTGCGGCAGGTCGTCTTTATCATGACTGTCCCCCTTGGCTATGCGTCTTCCAGGTTAATTGATGGACCAGCGTAAAACTAGCCCGCTCCGCCTGGACGGTGTTCGACCACCGCACAGCGAAAAGTTCCTGTGATTGACAACCTTGTGAGGCATGGAACCCCGGCGCGCGTAGGCGGTTTGGTCAACATGGGGTGGTCGATGGGGAGCAGGCCCGTCAGCACGTTCCGATCGGCCGGTTCCGGTCCATCGACACGCCCCAAGCGAGTTTTTCTGGAGGGAATAAGGAGAGCGACATGAAACGCGAACTGTTAATGAGCGGTGTGGTTGCTTGTATGTTGGCGGTGACACCGGCAATGGCGCAGAGCACCAATGATACGAACCAACCGGCAACGCAGGCGCCGGCAGCAACGGCACCGGCAGTGCCGGCCGATCAGCAGCCCAGTGCTGCGAATGAAACCAAGACCAACGATGCCACGACCGATGTGTCGAAAGGCGCAGCAACCGCGATGAAGAATACCGATGGCACGCTGAATGCCAGCCAGATCATCGGCCTCAAGGTGACGGATGCGCAGAACAATTCCGTCGGAAAGGTCAGTGAAGTGCTGATGGGCGAAAACGGTCGGGCCGAAGGCGTCGTGGTCGATGTCGGCGGTATCCTGGGCGTCGGCTCACATCCGGTCCGGTTGGGCTGGAAGGATCTCAAGCTGTCAGAAAAGGACGGCAAGGCCACGGCGAGCGTGAATATCTCGTCTGACGAACTGAAGGCCATGCCGGCTTATAAGACAGCTGCCGATTAAAGGCACTGCGTCATCGGGCGATACGATCGTCCATTGAAGAGGCGGCGGGGAATTTCCCGCCGCCTTGTTTTTTGGTTCGCCCCTGTGGAAAGTAAGTTCGATTCTTGCGGAATTAGTGCTTCGCTTCGCTAATGGTTGCTTAATTCCCCCTCGCCAAAAATAGCCCCAGTGATTAATGATGCGGGCGTTACAGGTTTGGGCGGAATCATCATGAAGCGAAGCGAAGTACGGAAGGGCGGGCAGGCGGATACCCAGCGTGCCGTGAACCAGCGGGCAGCGAATATGGCGCGTCTGGCCTTCGGCCTGGTATTGGGCTGTTTAGTCGCAGCTACGGCGGAGGCCGATGTGCCGGCACATTTGCAGATGTCGACTGCGTCGTGGGACGATAGAGACGCCGACGGCAAGGAAGTCCAGGGCCATGCCTCTTTTCGTACCGGTAGTGGGGCGCTGCGCCAATGCGATGGTAAGAGCGAGGTCGTGGCCATCCGTTTTAACCGCCGTACCGCGCCGCTGATCAATCAAGTCCAATCAGGTCGCCCGCTTGATCTCGCCCAGCAGGTCAAGGCCGCGGTGACCGACGGCCTGCGTAAAACGGTCTGCGATGCGAAAGGTGATTTCCGCTTTGAGAGCATGGCGGCCGGCTTCTGGTACGTCTGGACCCAGCTCCCCCTAGCGGCGTCCGAGCCGGCTGCGAATACCAAGACGATCGCCGAGACGACGATCGGCACCACCTTCTTGATGGACAGTGCATCGGCGACGAAGACTGCCACCGGCGTTCTCGCCACTTTCGTTGTGGTTTCGTCGGGGAAGACGAATGACGTCGATCTGTCTGCGGATGTCGTGAAGCTCTGGCCGACCTGGACCGAGACACGCTAGCCGCGTTACTTGTCGATGAACTTATGGAAACGGCTCAATTTGCCGTCGGCCGTCTTTTCCTGATAGAGAAAATTGAGCCTGTTCTTATCGAACGTGCGGAAGAAGTCGTCCCAGCTGATTTCTTCGAGACCTTCCTCAGGTTCGCCGAAATCGATCCTCAACAGCCCGCCGCCTTGTTTGTCCGCAGTCGCCGCCAAGCGGGACGGTCGGCCCTTGCGTTCTTCCACCCAGGAGCGGATGACGTCGTGATCGGTCGTCGTCTTGCCCTCGCTCATGCCAGATCCTTTCTTAGAGTTTCTCGGCCAAGCCGCGCGCCTTCTCGCGGCGTCGCATTTCATTCCAGACGTCGTCAGGCGTGACCCCGGTCTCGTTCCAGAGAACGACCAGGTGATAAAGTAAATCGGCGCTTTCGCAGACGACAGCCTCACGATCCTCGCCGATAGCGGCGATCACCACTTCGACCGCCTCCTCCCCAACCTTCTGCGCCACTTTCAGGCGCCCTTTCCGAAGCAATTTCGCTGTCTTCGTGTCGTTCAGCGCAATCCTCGACTTGCCGGCGCCGGTCGCGTCCCGCTGCAGAGGTCTGGTAGAGGCAGTTTTCCCGTCGCGGCCGCCATGTCCTTCCCCGGTATGAAGCGCCGACACTTCGTGAACCGCTCGATAAAGTCTTTGAAGCTGTTCGGTCATTCTGTTCGCAGGCAGAGGAGCGATGACTGTCTGCCTGTCCTTTCTCTGTTAACTCTTGAGCGCAACAGCTCCCTATCAGCGAAAGTTCCCGGCCAGGGAGCGTCACACCCGTGTGAGGTTCCGGATCACAAATTTATGTTCGGAGTCGCTTTGCTTTTCATTCCCCAAGCGGAACGCAGCCGACGATAGTTGGTTACTAAGATCCAGCGGCGTGATGATCGCAAGGAGGAGCATCGCTATGACTCAAGAGAAAAGGGGATTTGCCGCGATGGATGCGGATAAGCGGCGTGAGATTGCCAGCAAGGGCGGCAGCGCCAGCGGCGGCAATTTCAAGAACGATCCGCAACGCGCGGCCGCTGAAGGGCGCAAAGGGGGGCGTGAAAGCGGCGGGAATTTTGCCCGGGACCGCAACCGTGCGGTAGAAGCGGGACGGAAGGGTGGCCGCGCGTAAGCTATCCGCGCGAAAGTAAAAATCGGTGGTGGCCTGCTGCCTCCAGACTTAAGATCGTCGTTTACGATTAAGGAGGCAGGTCATGGCAAATGGCACCATGGCGCCGGAGAGGGTCAAAACGATCCTGTTCGAGCCGACGCCACGCCGATTGCGCGTGGAAGTGGAAAAGACAGTCGTCGCCGACACGATCCGCGGCATGATCCTCATCGAAAGCGGACATTTGCCGGTCTACTATTTTCCCCGGGCCGACGTGCGCTTCGATCTTCTGGAAGAATCCTCACGGACAACTCACTGCCCTTATAAAGGAGAGGCGGCCTATTGGCACCTTATTCTGGGCGCGCGGAAGATCGAGGATGCGGTCTGGGGCTATCCGAGGCCTGTAGCAACTGCGCCCGGTTATGAGCCACCCCAAGGCCCCACCGCTGAAAGCCTGTCGGAATATGTCGCCTTTTATTGGAACAAGGTCGATCACTGGTATGAGGAAGACGAAGAGGTTTTCGTACATCCACGCAATCCCTATAAACGTGTCGATGCCATCGCCAGCAGACGGCGTGTCGAGGTGATCATCGGGGGCGAAATGGTGGCGACGTCGACCAATGCCATCTTCCTGTTCGAAACCGGCGTGCCTGTTCGGTATTACCTGCCCCGCGAAGACGTAAGGCCGAGCGTCTTGCAATCCAGCGAGACGCATAGCCGTTGCCCGTATAAGGGTATCGCCAGCTATCATCGCGTCGTCGTCAACGGTAAGGATTATGGCGATCTCGCCTGGTATTATCCCGATCCCCTCCAGGAAGCCTATCGCATCAAGGATCGCATCGCCTTCTACAACGAAAAGGTCGATGCCATAAAAATCGAGGGCATCGAACAACCGAAACCGTAGACGCGGTGGTCATAGGACAGGCGCGGGCGTCAGGAGAGGTGATCATGAAGCTCGAAGGTTCGTGTTATTGCGGGGCCGTCAAATTTACCGTCAAGGCTTATGCCCCGGTGCCCTTTCTACGATGCTATTGCTCCATTTGCCGCAAGACCGCCGGTGGCGGTGGCTATGCGATCAATCTCGGCGCCAAAGCTTCGACGCTGAAAGTGAAGGGCGAGGAACATATCTCGGTTTTCCACGCGGTCATTAACGGAGAGAAGAGTTCCGGCCAACGGCGTTTTTGCAAGCATTGCGGCACCGCGCTTTGGGTCTGGGATCCACAATGGCCGGACCTCATCCATCCCTTTGCCAGCGCCATCGACAGCGACCTGCCGGAACCGCCGGAGACCGTCCATATGATGCTGGGTTCCAAGGCGAATTGGGTCAAGCCGCAGATCGGCAAGGGCGACGAGAAGTCCGATACCTATCCCAGCCAGTCGTTGGAGGACTGGCACAAGGCGCATAACCTGCTGGAGAAGGCTTAGGCGCATATCGCTTCTGCCACGCTTATCAGACAGCTTGCCCGGCCCTCGCCATGGACCCTCGGATCAAGTCCGAGGATGACAAGCGTCTGTGTTGTCGATGCCCTGCGATGGACGGCAACATCGTCGGATAACATCGCCAATAATCATCGCACCGCACCAACCACCAACAAGGTTGTCACCCTCGGACTTGACCCGAGGGTTCATGGTTGCGGCTGAAGAACGTCGCTTGAATGGCTGTCACTGCGCCGAAGCGAGCGTGTCCGGCAGTTTGGTGTCGCCGCCCAGGGCCTGGTAGAGGGTCACATGGTTGACCAGGCGGTTGTAGTAGTTCTCCGCCACGGCGACTTCCGCGGCGCGGCGCGATTCCTGGGAATCCAGCCAATCCTTCAACGGGACGGCGCCGGCGCGGTAGCGCAGTTCATACAATCTTTCGGTTTCCCTTGCGGCAGCCAGCGCCTCTTGCAGCTTCTCGCCCTGGGCAGCGAATTGGGCGCGCGCCGAGAGGGCATTCTCGACATCGCCGAGGGCACTGTAGAGCGCCTGGCGATAGGTGACGACGGCAGCCTTGAATTCTTCCTTCGATACTTTGATGTCGAGGAGCATCTTATTGATTTCGAGGAAGGGCAGGGTGATGCCGGCACCCAAGGCACCGATCGGGTTCTTCATGATATCGGTCAGGGCGATGCTGCTGCTGCCGAGTGAGCCGGTCAGCGAGATGGTCGGCAGATAGCTGAGCTTCGTCGCATCGGCATCCGACAGGGTCTCACGCAAGCGCAATTCCGCCGCCTTGATATCGGGGCGGCGCGCCAGGAGATCGGCCGGGATGCCGGCCTCGACCGGGGGCAGCGCATTCTTCGGCAGGCTCTGCGGATTGGCCTCGATCACATTGGGCGGGCCGTCGAACAGGATGGCCAGCGCATTATAGGCCTCGACACGCTGCTGGATCAGCTGCGTATGGGCGGCCTGCTGCGCGGCAAGATTCTGTTCTGCCTGCTTCATCTCCAGCGAGGAAACACCACCGGCGCCATATTGCACCTTGACGAGGTCGAAGGTCTTCTGGGCATAGGCGATGCTCTCTTCGCTGAGGACGATGCGTTCATTGAGGAAGCCGATCTGCCAGTAGAGATCGACGGTGGTGCCGATCAAGGTCAGCGCCGTGCTCTCGCGATCTTCCTCGGTTGCCTGGGCCTCCCAATCGGCGGCGTCGCGCAGGCTGCTGATGCGGCCCCAGAGGTCGAGCTCGTAGCTGACATTGCCGGAAGCTGCATAGGACCAATCCGTATGGGTCGGCTTGCTGAGATGCGAGGTGCGCTCGGCGCTGCCATCGGCGCTCAGCACGGGGAAAAGATCGTTCTCCGCCAGGCCAACTTGCAATTGCGCCTGGCGCACGCGGATCGTTGCGGCAGCGAGATCGTTATTTCTCGCCAGAGCCTTCTCCACCAGCGCATTCAAGGTCGGGTCGTTGAAATTGCGCCACCAATGATCGTTGAGCGGCATTGAACGGATGTCGCCGCCGGTGAGGCTGGCTTTGGTCACGCCGGTCTCGGTAACACCGGGCGCCTGCTGAGTCCACTGGCCGGGCATGTTGACCTGAGGCTGCTGGTAGTCGGTTTGCAAGAGGCCGCATCCGGCAAGGAGCAGGAGCGAGGCGATCAGGCCGCTATAACGCAGATGTTTCTTCATGGTCAGTCTCTCGCGGCTCCCTCAGTCACGTGCCAGGGCTTCGACCGGGTCGAGCCGGGCGGCGTTGCGGGCCGGCAGGAAGCCGAAGGTGATGCCGATCAGCGTCGAGGTGAGGAAGGCGGCGATGATCGAGACATCTGAAAAGACCAGGACGAAATCGGTGCTGAACTTGGCAAAGCCATAGCCGATGCCAAACGCCGCCAGAATGCCCAGCGTGCCGCCGATCAGGCAGATCAGGGTCGCTTCGATCAGGAATTGCTGCATGATATCGCTGCGCCGCGCGCCGACCGCCATGCGCACGCCGATCTCCTTGGTGCGCTCGGTGACCGAGACCAGCATGATGTTCATCACGCCGATGCCGCCCACCACCAGCGAGATAACGGCGATCGCCGAGATCAGCAGGGTCATGGTGGCGGTGGTGCTCTGGATCGTCTCGCGGATGCTGGATGTGTTGAAGACGTAGAAATCCTTGATGCCGTGGCGCTGCTGCAGCAGCTTCTCGATCCCCTGCTGGGCCGCTTCGGGCGCCACATCGTCATTGATCCGCACGGTGATGCGCTTCAGATAGGACTGGCCGAGGATGCGGCTCATCGCCGTCGTATAGGGGATATAGGCCATCAGGTTTTCGCTGTTGCCGATGGCGCTTTGCTTGTCGGCAACGATACCGACCACCCGACAGGGCACATTGCCGAGCAGGATCACCTGGCCGATCGGATTGGCGCTAAGCTCGCCGGTTTCGCCGAACAGTTTCTTGCGGGTGTTCTGGTCGATCACCACGTCCTGGGTCAGGCTGCGCACGCCGTCCTCGTCGAAGGCACGGCCACTAGCCATGTCCATGCCGCGCACCTGGAAAAACTGATCGCCGACGCCGTTGATCATGCCGCTGACGGCGACATTGCCGAAGCGCAGGGTGCTGGAACTGGTGACAATGGGCGTCACGCTGTCGACGAAGGGCAGGCGGGCGAGGGCATCGGCATCGCGCGGCAGGAGGGTCTGGATGGTGGCGGATTTCTCGTCGCCGAAATCACTGCCGGGGAAGATGTCCAGGGTGTTGGTACCAATCGAGGAAATGCTTTCCAGGATACGCTGCTGCGAGCCGGTGCCGAGCGCCACAACCGAGATGACGGCGGCGATGCCGATGATGATGCCGAGCATGGTGAGGAAGGTGCGCAGCCGGTGCGAGGCCATGGCCAGCACCGCCATGTGGCTGGCTTCCGTGAAGCGGTCCCACAGGGCGCCGATGCGCCGGCTGGACGGCTTTGCCGGTTTGGCTGGTGTTCCGGCGGCGATTTCCACTTCCTTGCGCCGGTCGCCGACGATCAGGCCGTCGCTGATCTCGATGATGCGCTCGGCATGTTCGGCGACCTGCATGTCATGGGTTACGATGATGACAGTATGCCCCCCGGCATGCAGTTCCTTGAGGATGGCGATCACTTCCTGGCCGCTATGCGTATCGAGCGCGCCGGTCGGCTCGTCGGCCAGGATCACCTGGCCGCCATTCATCAAGGCACGGGCAATGGAGACGCGCTGCTGCTGGCCGCCGGAAAGCTGTCCGGGGCGATGCGTCAGGCGGTCGGCAAGGCCGAGGCGGCTGAGCAAAGCGGTTGCGCGTTCGCGGCGGCTCGGCCGGTCCTTGCCGGCATAGATCGCCGGGGTTTCGACATTGCCGATGGCGGTCAGGTCCGAGAGCAGATGATAGCGTTGGAAGATGAAGCCGAAATGCTCGCGCCGCAGCTCCGCCAGCTCGTCCGGGCCCAGCTCGCCGGTCGCGCGGCCGGCAACGCGGTAGATGCCCGAGGTTGGCCGGTCGAGGCAGCCGAGAATGTTCATCAGCGTCGATTTACCGGAACCGGAGGCGCCGACAATGGCCACCATCTCGCCTGCCTCGATGGTGAGGTTGACATCCTTCAGGACGGCAATGGTGTCCTCGCCCGCCGGAAATTCCCGGCGCAGGTCGCGCAGCTCCAGCAGTGGGCGCGTCGTCGCCGGTGTCTTCGCAGTGTCATGAGCGGGAAGGCGGTTGCTCATATGGTCCAGCTTTCTGGCTGGCATATGCCTGTGCTGTCGCCGCGATGGATCCTCGGGTCAAGCCCGAGGATGACAATCGAGCGTGACGTTTCCAGCCAGCGAACACCTCTTGCGCTTTTTTTCGCACGGCGCTCGCAACGAACCAGCTTGTCACCCCCGGACTTGATCCGAGGGTCCACGGTAGAGGCCGGCCAGGGGGCGAGATAGGGATGATGAACCGATGCCAAAGGAATGTCTTTCATCAGTCTCTCCGGTGGATCCGGATCAAGTCCGAGGGTGACAAGCTGGTTTGTGGCCGACGTCCTGCAATGATTGGTGATAGTGGTTGGCGTATCGCGTTGCATGACAGGCTTCCTTACAGCCGCATACGCGGACGGCGTTGCGGTTGCTGGGCGGCGGCCCCCGGCGTGCTTTCGCCGATGATGACGCGCTCGCCCGGCTGCAGGCCGTCGAGGATCTGGACGTTGACGGTGTCGTTGATGCCGGTCTTCACCTTGCGCGGCGTCACCTTGCCGTCGGCGCCGAGCAGACGCACGGTATAGGTGCCATCCTTATGCTTGGTGCCGAGTGCGGCCATCGGGACCGTCACAGTATCCTTGGCTTCGGCGAGCACGATGGAGACCTGCGCGGTCATCGAGATGCGCAGCTTGCCTTCTGGATTGGGGACGTCGAACAGGCCGTTATAGTAGATCGCCGCATTGGTCGCGGTGCTGCTGGAGGAGCTGCTCTTGGCGCTGGAGGAGGTGTCGCTCTCGCTGATCGATTCCGGCGCCGGCTCGATCGCCCGCAGTTTCGCTTCATAGCGGTGATCCGGCTCGCCCAGGATGGTGAAATAGACCGGCTGGCCGGGTTGCACGCGCACCACATCGGCTTCGGAAATCTGCGCCTTGATCGTCATGGTGTCGAGCTGCGCCAGCATGATGATGGTAGGGGTGGTCTGCGCCGCGTTGACCGTCTGGCCTTCCTTGACGGCGAGATAGACGACGGTGCCGTCCATCGGCGCGATGATCTGGGTATAGCCGAGATTGACCTTCGCCGTATCGACGGCGATGGTGCCCTGCTCGATCTGGGCATCCAGCGCGGCGATCTCCGCCTTGGTCGCGGTCAGGGTCGCTTCGGCGGTTTCGTAATCCTCGCGTGAGGCGGCATCGGCCTGGAGCAGGGTTTGCTGACGCTTGAATTGCAGCGTCGCCTGTTTGAGCGTCGCCTGGCGTTGCTGCCGCTGGGCCTTCACATTCAGCAACTCTGCCTGGGCGTCGCGCAAGGCGTTCTGTTGGGTGCGGGGATCGATCTCGGCGATGAGCTGGCCGGCTTTTACATGGTCACCGAGGGCAACTTTCAGGGTTTTGATCTGGCCGGAAACCTGGGCGCCGACGCTGACCTGGTTGCGGGCTTCCAGCGTGCCGGTCGCCAGGACGGTCTGTTCGATATCGCCTTTGACGACATCTGCGGTCAGATAGTTCGGGGTCGATTCGGTGGGAAAGGCGAAGACCTTCACACCCCAGCCGACCAGAGCCAACACAGCTACCGCCAGGGCATAACGCAGGACTCTTTTTTTATTCTTCATAGTCTTTCACTGAAAAATCGCCACCAATGCCGGCCTATTCGGCCGCCGCCTTATAACGGTTTATATTTATTGGTGAAACCGGCGCAATTTAAGGCTGCAATGGTAAGCAAGACGCCAGGGAAGTGTAAAACTTCTGTAAAGCGGCGCCTCACCCCATCGCAAGCGCGGCAAAGCGATGTATGTATGAGGCGACGGAGAAAGGGCCGAAGACCGTGCATATCCTGTTAGTCGATGACGATGCCGAATTGAGCGCACTGCTGACCGAATATCTCGGGGCCGAGGGTTTCGAGACCTCGGTCGTGCATCATGGCGAGGCGGGGGTCGAGGCGGCCCTGTCAGGCCAATACGATGCCGTCATCCTGGATGTCATGCTACCCAGGCTGAACGGTATCGAGGCGCTGCGCCGCATCCGCCAGCACAGTCGCGTCCCGATCATCATGCTGACCGCCAAGGGCGACAATATCGACCGGGTCGTCGGTTTGGAAATGGGCGCCGACGATTACGTCCCGAAGCCCTGCTATCCGCGCGAGCTGGTGGCGCGGCTGCGCGCCGTGCTGCGCCGTTCCTCGGAAGGGGTGAAGCCGGCAGCAGCCAGCGACGCGGTGCTGCGCGAAGGCAAGCTGGTCCTCTCCCCAGCCCAGCGGGACGTGACCTGGGACGGGCAGAAGATCGATCTCACGGTTTCGGAATTCAACATGCTGGAACTGCTGCTACGGGCTGGCGATGCGGTACTCACCAAGGATGAATTATCGGAACGCGCGCTCGGCCGCCCGCGCGAAGCCTATGACCGTAGCGTCGATGTGCATATGAGCAATCTGCGGCAGAAGCTCAGCCAGGCAGCCAGCGAGGGCATACAGATCGCTACCGTGCGGGGCATCGGCTATCGCCTGACCCGCCAGGCGTCAGAAGCTTGAGACGCAGCGCATGCTGAAGCGCCGCCTGTTCTGGAAGATCCTGATCGGTTTCTGGATCACCTTCTTTGCCATCATGGAAGGCACCTGGGCGGTTTTCACCGTCTATAATTCTGCCCCGTCACGGCTGGACCGCGCCGAAGACCGCATACGCCAGCAGGTGTCGATCCTGGCGGTGGCGATTCGCTACGGCGGCGGCAAGGCCTCGCAGGACGTGTTGGCGACTTGGTCGCCCGATGACCGCCAGGCGCTGAGGATCGAGACGGGCGTTCCGGACATCGCCGCGGACGCAGGCAATGCGATGGGCGGCGGCGAGGCGGGCAGTCATATCGTCGCGGCCGTGCAGGGCGCCGACGGAATGGGCTATCGTCTCGATTACGATCTCGGCATCTTGCGCGCGCGGCTGAAACCGCGCGGGCCGCTGGACCTGCCGCGCAATGTCATTCTGCTTGGCCTGCTCGGCGGCCTGGTTTTCGCCGCTGGCCTGGCCTGGTATCTGACGCGGCCGATCCAGCGCCTGCGCGGCGGGTTCGAAAAACTGGCGCAGGGCGATCTCGGCACTAGATTACAGCCGGAAATGGGCGGCCGCCGCGACGAGCTGGCCGATCTCGCCCATGATTTCGACATCATGGCGGCAAGACTGCAGCAACTCGTGGCGTCGCGCGAGCAATTGCTGCATGACGTCTCTCACGAATTGCGCTCGCCTCTGGCGCGGCTGCAAGTGGCGATCGATCTCGCCCGGCAGAATCCCCAGCGGGTGCAGGCGACGCTGGAACGGGTCGATACCGAAGCACGGCGCTTGAACGAATTGGTCGGCGAGGTGCTGACCCTGTCCCGGGCCGAGAGCGGGGCGCCGCAGCTTGACGATTATTTCGATCTGGATGGTTTGGTGCGCAAGGTGGTGAGCGATGCGCAATTCGAAGCCGGCGTTTCCGGCATCGTCATCACCGTCGCGGCGAATGACAGCGTCACCGAGGACGGCAATGCGCTTATCCAGGGCAATGCGGAATTGATCCGCCGGGCGCTGGAAAACATCATCCGCAATGCTTTGCGCCACTCGACGCGCGGCCAGCAGGTGGCAATCGAGCTAGCAACCGACCGGCAGGCGGGGGAGGTCGTGATCCGCATCGCAGATCAGGGACCGGGTGTCGATCCTGGGGTGCTGGAGAGCATTTTCGATCCCTTCGTGCGGGGTGAGCACCGCTCCGTCGGTTTCGGTTTGGGCCTTGCCATCGCCCGCCGCGCGGTATTGGCCCATGGCGGCAGGATAGCCGCTGAAAATCGCCAGCATGGTGGTCTCGTCGTCACCATCCGCCTGCCGGTCACCCGGAGCAGCATGACCGCACTGGATTGACGCATTAAACTGGATCGAAAAGCGATCAGTTCCGATAGATGGCGAGGCCGATCATGGCATTGACCTCGCGGCCGTCGCAGGCGAGCGGGAGCAGCAGGACGTCATAGGCAATGACGGATTTGACATCGCTGCGCCAACGCAAGGTGCCGGCCCGCAGGCGCAGATGCAGATTGAGGCAATCGAGATATTGCGCTTCGAAAAGGGCATGTTGCTCGGGGCAGAGGACGAGCTCATCCAGATATTGCCCGGGCCGGGTATATTCGTAATCGACGATTTCCTGGCCCAGCAGGCGGAAGCGGAAACGCGGCCGGCCGTCTGCCTCATGGAGCACATCGGTAAGAAAGATGTTGGGCAGCAATTTCCGCGGCATCTGAACCGGATCGACCTCGCGCCGGCCAGGAAGACGGCCGACCGACGTCGCCAGATCGTGCCAATAGTCGAAAAACAATTGCCAGCGCCGTTCCGTCGCCTCAGCGAGGAAGCCGCGCAATCCCGGTTCCAGACTGATCCTGGCGGAAGATAAGTCGATGAAATCGGCCCTGGGCTCGATATCGCCCTCTGGGTTGTCGAGCGGATGAACCGCGATATCGGGCTTCGACATGATGGTCCAAATGCTTTCCTGCCGGTGCAGCACCAGGTGAGACGCAGTCGACCCGCACGCCTTAGCGGTGCCGCTGTCGCTTCGCAATTTTCTTTTGCGCTGCAGCAAAAAATTATCGACAAATTCGCCCAATTCGGATTCGCGCCGTTTTCACGCGGCGCCGGGCTGGGATTTTCATGCCATGAGTGCGGGCGCGCCGTCCGTGATCCCGGTCATAGGTGGGGTGGCTTGCTAGTCGAGGCTGGACAGGGCGCGCGCCAGCTTGTCGAGCGCCGAGCCGGGCAGGGCCATGGCGATCGACGAGGTGAAATGCCCGCGGCCGGCAATGACCAGGTTTTTCTCCGGCACCTGCCAACGCTGCGTCAAAGCAAGGCCGCCCTCGTAGGGTGTCACGGTGTCATTGGTGCCGAGGACCATGGAAATCGCGGCCGGGTCGATCGGCGGGTCTTCGGGCGGTTCCACCAGGGTCGACCAGCGCTGGAACAGATCCGGCGTCCAGCCGGCCGCCTGCACCATGCGGTCGAGGCCGGCGGCGATCGCCAAGGAGGAGGTGAAAGCGAGATCGGCCAGATTGCCCGTCGGCGTCACCAGGAGCAGGTGATCCGGCCGCGCAATCGCGAGATCCGATTCGATGACGCGTGCTGCTGCGAGCTGTGCGGTCATGGCGCCGAGGCTGCTGCCGGCGAGCGCCACTTTCGGCGAGCCGGCGGCGCGGCACCAGGCGATCATCGCCACCGCCTCGGCGCTGGCCTGCAAAAGGTGACGGATGCCAGAAACCGGCTGCCCGCGCAGGAAAGCCTCGCCGCCATAGAGCCCCTTGCGGCGGCGCCGGCCATGGCCGGGCGCTTCCGGCATGACGATGCGCAGGCCGCGACGGGCAAGGCTCCGGGCGAAGGCGATGGGCGGGCCGGAGGTTTCGTATTCGACGCCGAGGCCATGGCAGATGACGATGGCAGGCAGTCCGGGCGGCGCATGGGCGGGCTCGATGACACGCGCATAGCCGATATCGCGGGTGTCCTCCGTGTCGTCGTCCCCCCTGGCCATATCCCACCTGGCCATATCCCCTCTGGCCATATCCCGGGCGACTTCCTTTTCCACGGCGCTTTCTGTCGAAACGCTTTCGGTGATGCGTGCGCCGGCTGTCACCTTGCTGTCGGCCTGCCAGCGCAGCCAATAGGTCACCGTCTCAGCCAAGGGAATGGCGAGGCTGCGCTCCAGGCCCGGGGTGATGCGGGCGAGATCGAGGCGCGGCCGTCGTGTCACGCCGGCGAGTGCCCGTTCCGTGGCCGCAATGCTGGCGGGCGGCGCGCCGATTGCGGGGAAGGGTGCATTGGCATAGGGGAGGAACAGCGGCTTCATGCCATGCAAGGCGCGCTGGGTCTGGCGCCGGGCCTTTTCCAGCGCCTGCAAATCCTTCGCCCAATTGGGATCGACCCAGGCCGGCGCGCGATTGGCCGCGTCGGCCGCCGGGCTGAACAGCGTGGATTCCCAGACCAGCCGGCGCAACGTGGCGCGGGCAGCAACCCGGTGGGCGCGCCGCAGCAAGGCGCGGTCGCCGAAATAGCGCGTTGCGAGATGCTTGGGCGTCAGGTGAACGCCGAGATCCGCTTCCTGTGGAACGGAGGCGCTGTCGAGGCCGAGCAGCGCATGCCAGCGGTCAAGATCGCCCTCGGCGATTTCCGCCGCGGCCCAGGCCCGGATCGGTTTCATGAAGGCGGTGATCCCGGTGATGATCGCCAGATCGAGCCGTGAGGCGAAAGACGAGCCGAGGGCAGCGCCGGCCAACAGGACGAAGGGATTCCGCAACTTCATCAGAGGCACCTCCGCCTTCAGCCTAGCGCAAAGGGCCGGTCGGCAGCCAGGGTAAGGATGGGCGATCGCCGCGCCGCATGGTCATATCTTCGTAACCGCTGCCGATCTTCGTAACGACGGCTGGCGGTTTCTGCAACAGATGAAAGATGACACTAAAAAGTCAGACGCCTCTCGCGCTTTCAATCGATCTGTGGCAGCTTGCCGCATGACATCACGCTCGCGACCGGGACAACTAAGTCCGGAGTGACAACAGGGGAATATGGGTTCATGGCTGCGCCGCTTGCTCTTTATGAAACCGTCATCAAACCGGACTGGATCGATCTCTACGATCATATGAACGTGGCCTATTACGTGCTGATCTGTGACGAGGCGACAGGCGCTTTCTGGAATCATGTCAATGGCGGCCGCAGCCTGGAACACCGCCAGGGCGGCGAAATGGTGGTGCTGGAAAACCATGTCAATTATGTGCGGGAGGTTCGGCTGGGCGATCCGGTGCGCGTAACCACGCAATTGCTGGAATACGACACCAAGCGCGTCCGCCTGTTTCATACCTTGTTGCACGCCACCGAGGGTTTCGTTTCCGCGACCAATGAAGTGAAGGCGATCGGCTTCGACCTTAACCAGCGGCGCATCACGTCCTTTCAGCCGCTGGTCCAGACGAAGCTGCAGGAGGTATGGGAAGAGCAACGCCACCTGCCGGTCCCGCCGGCCGCAGGCAAGGGGATTACGCTCGGTCGATCATGACAGCCAAAGCATCATGACGGCCAAGCCGACGGTCCTTTCCGTCCTGCGCCGGCGCGATTTCGGATTGTTTATCCTCAGCTCACTGCTCTCGGCCCTGGCGGCGGAAGTGCTGACCATCGCCATTGCCTGGAAGATCTACGACATTTCCAGCGATCCGGTCGATCTCGGCCTCGTCGGGCTGATGCAATTCCTGCCATCCTGCCTGCTGGTCTTCGTCACCGGGAGCGTGGCCGACAGCTTTTCCCGCAAGCGCATTGTGACGATCTGCCTCGGCGTCGAGTTTCTGTTCGTGCTGGCGATCTTCCTGGTAGCCGACAAGGATACCACCCAGGTCTGGCCGATCCTGCTACTGATCGCCGGCTTGAGCGCCGGCCGGGCCTTCCTGACGCCGGCTGCCGATGCCTTGGCGCCGACCTTGGTCGAACGCGAGGAGATCGCCTCGGCGCTCGCGGTTTCGACCTCGTCGCATCAATTGACCATCGTCGCCGGCCCGGCTCTGGGCGGTCTGCTCTACGGCATCTCGCCCGGTTTTGCCTATACCAATTCCCTGGTGATGGTCTCGATCGCGGCCGTCGCCATTCTCGGCATGCGTCATCGCGAGCAGCATCGCATGCAGGAGCAACGCATGCTGGATGCGCTGGTGGGCGGCGTCAAATATGTGCTGCAGGAAAAGGTGGTGCTGGGGGCAACCACGCTCGATCTCTTCGCCGTCCTGCTCGGCAGCACGGCCATGCTATTGCCTATCTTCGCCCGCGACATTCTCGTTGCCGGTCCGACCGGGTTGGGCCTGTTGCGGGCAGCGACCGGCATTGAAGCCCTCAGCATGGCGCTGCTGCTCAGCTTCTGGCCGATACGGCGGCGCGCCGGCCATATCATGTTCGCGGCGGTGGCGGTCTTCGGCCTCGGCACCATTGTCTTTGGCCTCTCGCGCTCGCTGACCGTGTCGGTGATCGCCCTCATCGTCATGGGTGCGGCCGATATGATCAGCGTCTATATCCGCGGCGTGCTGATCCAGCTCTGGACGCCGGACCATCTGCGGGGCCGCGTCAACGCCGTTAATGGCGTGATCATCAATGCCTCAAACGAACTCGGCGGCTTCCGCGCCGGCATGGTGGCGGCGAGTGTCGGCGCAGTGCCGGCCGCCATCTTCGGCGGCATCTGCACCATGGTGGTGACGGGATTGTGGTGCCTGGGGTTCCCGAAACTGCGCCTGGCCGACGACCTCACCGATGTCGATGTGATCCCGGAAAGCACCACGCCGGCGGTCAGCCCAGCAGCCGTGCCAGATCGGTGAAATCCTCGGCGATGGCGGTGGCGCCGGCCTTGCGCAAGGCGGCGGGTGACTGGTGCCCCCAGGCGACGCCGATCGGTGTCGCACCGGCGGCGAGGGCCATCTGCATGTCGAAGACGGAATCGCCGATCATGACGGTCTCGGCAGGTCTAGCCTCGGCCGCAGCCATGGCGCGGAGCAGCATCGTCGGGTCGGGCTTCGAAGGGCAGTCGTCGCTGGTATGGCTGCTGCTGAAATGCGGCGTCCAGCCATTGCGCTCCAGCAACAGATCGGTGCCGCGCCGGCCCTTGCCAGTGGCGACGGCGAGCCGGCAATCGCCACGCTTGATCAACGCATCGACCAGATCGGCGGCGCCGGAAAACAAAGGTTCCGGAAAAGCATTGGCGGCGCGCAACGCCCAGGCGCGTTCCTTATAGCCGGCGATCAGGCTGTCGATCGGGCCGTCGGCGCCGACCAGCGCGGTGAAGACTTCGCGATGCGACAGGCCGACCAAACCCATGATCGCTTCCTCCGCCGGCACCGGCAGGCCATGCGCGGTAAAGATATGTTGGTGGATCGCCAGGATGATCTCCCGGCTGTCCACCAGCGTGCCGTCGATATCGAAAACGATCAGGCGCATGCCTGTTTCCTCATCCTGTCTCGTTCGGCTGACCAGATAAGGGAGGCAAGCGCCCATGTCGAGCCTTAACGGTGCCTGCCTGGCTGGAACTGCCATTTGAGCAGCAGGGAGGCAGCGAAAGTGACCAGGCCGAGCACGAGGGAAAACGAGATCGCCGCGAGGTCTCCGGCTTTTTCGATGATGAAGGCGTAGAGCAAAGGCGCTGCCGCGGCGGCCAGAAAACTGGGGACCAGCAATTTGCCGGTGATGGCGCCGTAACTGCCGGGATCGAACAGCACCAAAGGCAGGGTGCCGCGGGTGATGGTGGCGATGCCATTGCCTGCGCCATAGAGAAAGGCAAAAGCCATGCCGGCGATCGGCCATTGGCCGCTGAACAGGCCGGCCAGGAAGCAGACCGGCAGCAAGGCGATAGCGACGAGATTGAGCGCCAGCGGATGCAGGCGGCCGCCGAACAGAACCTCGCAGGCTCGCGCCGATGATTGCCCGATGCCGCGCAAGGCGGCGGTCGAGACGGCGATGCCGGCGGCGAGGCCGAGGCCGCCCAGCAGCGCGATCATATGGGCTGACATGCCAGCATTGAGGAAATTGGTGCACATGGCGATCAGCGCATAAAGGCCGCCGGCCAGAAACCGCTCCTGCTTGGTTCTGGCCAGTGGCGTGAAGGCAGGCACAGGCTGCGATGGCAGGGTATCGGCGGATAGGCCCGCCTTGCCCGGGATTTGATAGCGCCTGTTCGGAATGGCGAGATGCAGCGGCACGGTGAGCAAGGCGAGTGCCGCATAGATGAAGAGCGCGCCGCGCCAGCCGAGATGCTCGGCAAGCATATGGCCGAGCGGCCAGAAGACGCTGGAAGCGAGGCCGCCGAGCAAGGTGATCTGCGCGATGGGCCGGCGCGCAAGCGGGCCGCCAATCCGCGCCAGAGCGGCGAAAGCCGCCTCGTAAAGTGTGAGCCGCATGGCGAGGCCGAGACAGAACCAGGCCGCGTAATAGCTGACGATACCGTAGGCTGATGCCAAAGTGATGCAGCCGATGGCGCTGCAGAAGGATCCGATCAGCATGACGACGCGGCCGCCATATCGGTCGATCAGCCGGCCGATCAGCGGCGAGACGAGGCCCATGACCAGCAGAGCCAGGGAGAAACCGCCATAAATCAGCGACTGGCTCCAGCCGAGATCGGCGGCCATCAGATCGCCGAAGCCACCGATCAGATAATAGACCGTACCCCAGCAGATAAGCTGCGACAGGCCGAGATAGAGAACGGTGCGGCGGGCAATCAATCCACAGTTTCCGCTAGGACATCAAGGGTCATTCCTTGTTGCCGGGATAAGCCGGCCGGTCAAGCCCGCAGGTTGCGTTTGCCGCAGGATGTCAGATGAGGCTGATGGAATGGTGCTAATGCCGTGTCTTTCATCAGCCTCTCCGATGGACCCTCGAATCAAATCCGAGGTGACAACGGGGGTTCGGTGGGCGATGTGCGATGACACTATAAGGTTGAGGAGAAACTGTTTGGTATGGAGCCGATGCTAAGCCCTGGTCGCGGTGGGAAGTGGCGAGAGCGGGCGGTCACCGCCGCTCTATCGCCGGCTGGGTCCTGCATCGGGGATTACGCGAGACGGTGAAAGTCGTGATGCGCCTGCAACGGCCGGCGAAGTAGGGCGTCACGCTGCTATGCATCATGCCGCGCGGATGCGGGCGATGAAGTCGCTCATTCGTTTGGCGAGGCCTTGCGTCTCATGATCCAGCTTGTCGGCGGCGGCGGCGATGGCATCGGCGATGCCGCCGGTCGCATCGGCGGACTGGGTGACGCCGCCGAGGCTGCGGCTGACCATGCCGGCCCCGTCGGCGGCTTCGGCAGCATTGCGGGCGATGACGCCCGTAGCGGCTTGCTGGGCGACGATGGCTTCTTCCGCTGCCGAGACATGGCCATGCAGGTCACGGATGGTGTCGCCGATGCCGCGTATGGCAAGGACGGTGGCATCGCTGACCGATTGCATGGCGGCGATCTGGCGGGAAATCTCTTCCGTCGCCTTGCCGGTCTGCATGGCGAGGCTCTTCACTTCCGAGGCGACGACGGCAAAGCCCTTGCCGGCCTCGCCGGCCCGCGCGGCTTCGATGGTGGCATTGAGCGCCAGCAAATTGGTCTGGGAGGCGATGTCGTTGATCATCTGCACCACGGCGCCGATCTGGCCGGAAGTATTGGCGAGGCCGACGACAGTCTGATTGGTGCGTTCCGCGGCTTCCAGCGCATTGCTGGCGATCCGGGCTGAGGCGCCGATTTTATGGGAGACATCCTGCACCGATTGGGACAGGTTCCCGGCCGCCTGGGAGACCAGATCGACATTGCCCGAGGCGCGTTCTGCGGCGCCGAGCACCGCCGTGCTGCCCTGCCTGGTCGAGCCCGCGGTGCGGTGCATCGCCGTCGCCTGTTCGCGCAGGGAAGCCGAGGTGGCGGCGACGGCCTGGCCGAGCGCCTGCAGGTTGCGCAGGAGGGTATCGACCAGTTCGTCGATATTCCGCCGCCGGGCATCGGCCTTTTCGGCATGGGCATGTTCGACGCCGGAGAGATGCTGTACCTGGCTTTGTGCCTGTTCCGCCCGCTGCCGCGCGATGCCGAAGGCCTCGGCCATGCGGACGAGACAGGTGGAGAGCCAGATTAAGGTGGCAGATTCCAGGGCGATGAGGGCGGCATGCAGCAGGATGCGGCCGAAATCGGCGCCTTCGGGGAAGACGGCAAGCGGCTGCAGGAAATAGAGCAACAGGTGATGGAGAATGATCGTCGCGGCGGCGGAGGCGATGACGCGCCAATCGCAAAACGGCGTCAGCATCGCCAGGGCGGCGAAGAAATAGAGATGCAGATCGATCTGCCAAACGTTGCCGGTCAGCAGATAGACCAGGAGGCCGACCATCAGCATCAGGCCGATGCCGGTGACATGCCGCGTCGCCTGACCGGTGGGATCGAGCCGCCAGACCAGGCTCGCCAGGCCGGCGAGGGCGATCGCCGCGCCGGTCGCGGCCAGCAACGGCCCCGATAGCAGCCAGGCGAGAAGCGCGATCAGGGGCACATGCAGCCAGAGATACAGGACGAGGAGTGTTGCAGTCCGGCGTCTTAGCTGGCGAAGCCCATACATGACGATCTCTTCCCGATTCCTTCCAACTGTTGCCGCCGAATGACAGCCTGCGACAGTCTTCGTCAAAGCGCGTTAAGGAAGCGTAAACCTTTCGGCAAAAGCTTGAGTTCGTGCGGAAGCTTCGACGCAAATGTTGTGGCCTGCGGCATTGTCGCGGTCAGTGCTGGCTGTCGAGTTTTTGTGCCTTGGCCAAGGCCGCATTGCCCTTGGCGGTCTCGCCGGCAGCCAGCAAGGCCTGTCCCAGATTGCGATAGGCCGGGGCGTAAGCGGGGGCGAGCGAGACTGCCTTGCGGGCGGCGGCGATGGCGCCCGGCAGATCCTGCATTTCCCGCAGCACGTTGCTGAGATTGTTATAGGCGGGAGCTGCGGTTGCGGCGGGGGGAAGAGCCGCAGCTTTGCGAAAGGCCGCAGCGGATTGGGGCAGATTCCTGGCGGCCTGCTGGGCGACGCCCAGATTGAAGTAGGCCGCGCCTGATTTCGGATCGACCGTGATTGCGTGCTGCAAGATCGCGACAGCTTCATTCACCTTGCCCTGGCTATAGAGCACGGAGCCAAGGCCGATCATCGGTTCGACCTGTTTTGGATCCAGTTCGATCGCCTTGTGGAACATCGGGACCGCGTCGTCATATTGGCGCGCCTGGTAGAGGACATTGCCAAGATTGTTATAGGTGGCGGCATTGTGGGGATTAAGCTCGATCGCGCGTCGATAAGCGACGATGGCGTCGCTGAACCGGCGCCGGTGCTTGAAAGTGAGGCCGAGCTCGTTATAGCCGGCAGCGGAATGCGGATCGAGATCCACCGCCTGCTGATAGGCCGCGATCGCCTCATTCAGGCGATACTGGTCGAAATAGACGCGGCCCAGATTGAAATAGGCCTGGGCATTCATCGGGTCGCGCCGGACCGCGTTTTCATAAGCCTCGATGGCGGCATTGAATTTGCGCTGTTGATGAAGCTGATTGCCGAGCGCGATGAAATCCGATCCTGTCCGGGGATTGGCGAGTGTCGCGGCGCTGGCGGTCGGGGCGGGCGCATCGATGCTGCCACGCCGCGGCGCGGTGCTTGCTCCTGTGCCGCTCTTCGTGGGGAACGAGGTGCGGGGTGAATCACCCAGATCCGACGGCGCATCGTCTCTTGGATCGGCCACCGCGGTACGGGCCAGGAATGGAACGGACGGCAGCAGCAAGGTCGTCGCCAGAAGAACGGGACCGAGATTGGCCAGGCATTGTTTTCGCTTCATGCGCGATGGCTTTCCCCAAGAATGTCGGGCCGCATATTAGGGCCCGCACAGCCAATGCCGCATGCAACGGCATCGATATTCGTCTTCTTGATGGTGGTCCTAATCGCATCCAGAGCTGCGCATCCCGCGTTTGTGCCGGCAGTCCGCCTCGTTCGCCTGCGTGGCAAAGTCAGTTGCAAATTATGCGATTAGACTTGCTAACAGCCTCTCATCTATTTTTACCGCCAATTGGGTCAATGGCTTGAATTTCGTCGATTATACCCGTCTGGTAGTACGCCGGATAGTAGTAAAGGGCGCAGAACTGTAATCGTCGAGGCGCGTTGCGCGAGGCGTTGACGCATCCCGTGGAGCGCTTTAGCGTCCGGCAATCAAAATCCTGCGACACGTGGCGGTCGGGCGGGGAGATTACATGTTGCATTGGGCGGTGTTGCGCCGGTCCTATCCCTATCTGGAAAGATTGCGTAACGTCTTGAGGCATCTGTGGGGCATGAAGGCGATCGGCATCTGCGCCATCGTCCGCAATGCACAAGGCGAGATCCTGTTGGTCAAACATACCTATCGCTTCGATTGGTATCTGCCCGGCGGCGGCCTGCGGCGTGGCGAAGCGCCGGCCGATGGCATCCGCCGCGAACTGCGCGAGGAGGTGGGACTTGAGCTGACCGCCACGCCCCGGCTGCTGCAGGTCTATCTGCATCATTATAACGGCATGATCGATTATCCGATCCTGTATGAAGTCACGGCATTCAGCGGCACCGCGCATCCCGCCGACCGGATGGAAATCACCGAGATCGGCTGGTTCCCGCCCGACCGCCTGCCGCCCGATATTTCGCCGAAGACACGGCTGCGCATCGAGGAATGGCTCGGCCAGCGCCCGGTCGCCAATGTGTGGTAGCGTCCTCGTTGGGAAAGATCACGGCACCTGAAAGCCGAGTGCTTTTGCTTTGTTGAGCGCCGCTTCACCCTCAGCGCGGCGGTCCTGCATCAGATAGAGTTTGCCCAAATAGTAATAGCCTTCGCCGTCCTGCGGATCGGCACGAAGATGATGTTTGAGCAGGTCGATAGCCGCATCATCCTTTCCTAAATGCAGCAATGCGACGCAAAAGCCCTGAACAACCGGCCGGCTGGTCGGGTCCTGTTGATAAGCAATTTCATAGGCCGCTGCACTACCGGCATCATCGCCCAGGATAAGCAATGCGTCGCCAAGGCCACGATTGGCAGCAAAATCGGTGGGTTGCAGGGCAAGGGCACGCCGAAACAAAGGCACTGCCTCCGCAGAACGTTTCTGCGCCGACAGGACGAAGCCGAGATTGCTCAGGACGTCAGGATCGTCAGGCAGGCCCAGCTGGGCGCGGCGCAAGGCTGCCTCGGCGCCGATATTGTCGCCTGTCATCATCAGCATGGAGCCGAGAAAGGATTGCAGCTTGGCGTCATCCGGATGGGCCTGGATCGCTTCGCGTGTCAGCTTGATCGCGTCATCCAAGCGGCGCTGCTTCAAGTAAAGCGCGTTGAGCTGGCCATAGACCTGACGCGAACCGGGACGGAGCCGCCAGGCATCCGCGAGCACAGCCTCGGCGCCGCGATCGTCGCCCCGCGCGAAGAGCGCCTGGCCAAGCTCGCTGCAGGCTACCGCCATGGCATTGTCGCCGGTTTGCGCCGCGTGGCATGACTCGGGTGTCGCGGTCGTATCGCCCCAAGCCGGCCCGGCCAGGACCAGCCCGGACAGGACTGGCCCGGAGAGCAGGGCGATCAGTAGAAAAGCGGCAGATGGCAAGGAATAGCGCGGCATCGCTCAGCATGATTCTCGTTAAAGTAGCCGTATCTATAGCATATGTATTTAAAGTTGTAATGGCGATTTATCTGCTATTGCCGGTGCTGCCCGCGGCCAGTTCAACTGATTTTGATAGGCTGTGGCGGGTATGTTCTTGCGATGCACGTGAGCTCTGCTTGTTATGTGCGTGAATTTGCACGAATCGCCATGGATTATGTTGTGGGGAAACGCATTGCCTGCTCATCGATATCTGGTTATCGGTGGTCGCTTCGGATGATCGGGGATCTCGGATGTCCCATTCAATAATGTCTTGGCACGGCGCCAATTACCGGTCCCATCGGCTCGCCTCTTAAATTCGCTCTGTTTCAATTCCAACCTGTCTTTTCACTGGAGTTTGTCGGACACCCATGAAGCGCAGCCCTCGCTCCGTCCCGGTTTTCCTTTTGATCATGATGATCCTGGCCGGCCTTACCGCCGGGCGGTCCGCAATCGCCCAACAGGCGGCCCCGGCGCCGAACGGAGCCGCGGCGACCGCGGCCAATTCTCTGACCCCGGAGCAGGCAAGACAGGCGCTTGAGGTACTGCAGGACGATGCCAAGCGGCATCAGTTCATCAATGTGCTGAAGGCCATTGCCGCAGCCGAGACGACACAGCCGGCACAGCCGGCACCCAAGGGTCAGGCTCCGGCACAGGGCACGGCACATCCTGCCGAACAAACTCAGGCATCGCCGCAGACACCCGCTCCGGCACCGGCACCCGCACCGGCACCCGCTCCGGCATCGACACAGGCGGCGCCACCGGCGGCACCACCGGCGGAAAAACCGGCCGAAGCAGCTGCGGCCAGTGCCCTCGAGGCCGACAGCCTGGGGGCGGAATTGATGGTGCAGGTGGCGTCCTGGCTGGACGATTTCGGCGATCAACTCGGCACCAGCGCCAAATCAATCGCCGATCTGCCGCGCCTGTGGAACTGGTTCCAGAATATGCTGCGCGATCCGCTGGCGCGCATGACCTTGATCAATGCCATCTGGCGCCTGGGTGCGATCTTCGCTTGCGCGCTGCTGGGCGAATGGGTGATCCGCTATTTGTTGCGCCGTCCGATTTCCGCAATCGAACGCCGTGTCACGCCGGTAAATGACACTGTCGCCGATCGGGCTGAGTCCACGCCGAGCGATATCGATCCCGGCGATATCGAGCCGCATTATGAGGTGGCGGCCAAGCCGGGCCGGGACTTTGCCTTGCTGCGCCGGCTGCCTTTGGCAATTCTGCGTTTCGTTCTCGACCTTTTGCCGGTGGTTGCCTTCGCGATGATCGGCAATGCGCTGTTGAGCACGCCTTTGGCCAATGGGGCGAATATCAACGCGCAGACCATTCGGCTGGCGGGTGTTGCCCTGGTCAACGCCTATGTCCTGACCCGCGCCGTGGGCTGCGTCGTCCGGCTCTTCGTACAATCCTCGACCGCCGGCTTGCGCCTGCTGCCGGTCCGCGACGAGACCGGCGCCTATATTGAGATCTGGTTCTTCCGCCTGGTGGCCACCGCCTTGTTCGGCGGCGCCGTTGCGGAAGTGGCGAAGCTGTTCGGGCTGACCCATAGCGGCTATGAAACGCTGATCAAGATCGTCTCGCTGATCATTCATATCTATCTCGTCATCATCATCCTGCAATGCCGGCATACGGTGGGGGCCTGGTTGCGGGCCAAGCCACGGCCCGACGGGACGGAGCGCCGTGGGCCGATCGTGGTCTTCCGCAATCAGCTGGCCGATCTGTGGTATTTCTTCGCGATATTCCTGGTGCTGGCGAGCTGGGTGGTCTGGGCGATCGACCGCCGCCACGGTTTTGCCAAGCTGATGGAGTTTTGCCTGTGGACCGGCGTGGTGCTGATCGTGGCGCGGCTGGTCGCGATGATCGTGCTTGGCGGCTTCGACCGGCTGTTCAAGATCAATGTCGATCTCGAACGGCGCTTTCCCGGCCTCAAGGATCGCAGTAACCGCTACTATCCGCTGCTGCGCGGTGTGGTGACGGCTCTGATCGCCGTGGTGACGGCCATTGCCCTGCTGCAGGTTTGGGGCTTCGACGCTTTCGACTGGTTCAGCGGCAGTCGGATCGGCAGCCGTCTCATCTCGGCGGTGATCACCGTCGCCATCGCCGCGATCATCGCCGTGGCCGTTTGGGAAGGAGCCAATATCGCCATCGACCGGCATATGACCCGGCTCGACCGGCGGGGCGATTATGCCCATGCGGCGCGGTTGCGCACCTTGGTTCCCATCCTGCGGACCGTGCTGCTGATCCTGGTATCGGTGGTGGTGATCTTTACGCTGCTGAGCGAGATCGGCGTCAATATCGCGCCGCTGCTGGCCGGCGCCAGCATCATTGGCGTCGCCCTCGGCTTCGGTTCGCAAAAACTGGTGCAGGATTTCATCACCGGCATCTTCCTGCTGCTGGAAAACGCGATGCAGGTCGGCGATTTCGTCACCGCCTCGGGCCTCTCCGGCACGGTGGAGAAGCTGTCGATCCGTACCATTCGGTTGCGGGCCGGCGACGGCGCGGTGCATATCGTGCCCTTCAGCGCGGTGACCACGGTCACCAATGTCAATCGCGGCGTGGGCAATGCTTCTATCAAAGTCGTCGTCGATGCCCAGGAAGATACCGACAAAGTCGGCGAGACCTTGAAGCAGATCGCCTTGGACATGCGCGAAGACGAGAACTTCAAATATGCAATGCGCAGCGATCTTCAGCTTTGGGGTGTCGACGATGTCGATGGCCATACCGCGACCATCGTCGGACAGATTGTCTGCACCGATAGCGGCCGTTGGGGCGTGCAGCGTGAATTCAATCGCCGCCTGAAGAAGCGGTTTGCGGAACTCGGCATTCGGCTCGCCGCGCCGATCCAAACGGTCATCCTGCGCCAGGAAGAAGAGAAGGAAAAGGCGGAGGAGGGCGCCGGCGAGGAGGCGTCCAAGGAAGCTGTTGTTACTTCGGAATTCGAAAAACCGGCAAGCGGGGACGAGGAGAAAAGTTCGACTTCGGTTCGCAACTCGCCGCCGCCTAGCGCCCTAGGACATACGAAATAAAAGACACGATAACGACGCACTTCCTGATCGGGGACGTCGTTATCATTGGGCCATCATCCCTCTCAGCGGGAGATTTATAGTCCTAAACGGGCCGCAGCATCTTGCCTGCCTCCGGGCAGAGGTGCATGCTCTGCGCAAATCGCAAAAAGATAATCCGCCAATGAGGCGAGGCCGCCGATTTGCCCGGCACGGCCCATGGCCTGCGGGCAGATCCTGTCACCGGAAAGCTGCTTACAGGAAGCTGCGCGCCATGGCACAAAGCGAGACCAGCTTGCCCGGCAGGGCAATTCATCCGTTCGGCGGAAAATTGCTGGTCCTGTTGGTTCTGGTCATGCTGGCGGGATTGCCGCTGGCCGTCTGGCTCGATATCAGCACCTTGTCGAAAAACATGCTGAAGCGCCAATCTGAGGATCTCAGCTCAGTCGTCAGCAGCATTCGCGCCTATTATGCCAATAATGTCATCACCCGCGTGCTGGCCGCGCCGGGCGAGGTAAAGCCGGTGCACAATTATGAATCCGTGCCGGGCGGCATTCCCATCCCTGCGACGCTCTCGCTGGAGCTTGGCCGTGTCATTCAAGAGAAGCAGGCCAATATCAGTTACCGTTTCATCTCCGACCTGCCCTTCAAGGGACGGGCACCGCATCCGATGGATGCTTTCGAACAAAACGCTCTGGCGCGATTGCGGCACAATCCGGATCAGGAGATGGCCACCGTCACCCGGGCCGGCTTCAGCAATACTTATCGCCTCATAACGCCCATCATCATGGGAGCTGCCTGCGTCAAATGCCATAACAGCAATCCGGACAGTCCGAAGACGGACTGGAGGGTAGGCGATGTGCGCGGCATCCAGGAAGTGAGCATCACGCAGCCCTTTGCCGCGAATATCTTTTCCTTCAAGTATCTGCTGATTTATTTCTTCTTCGTCGGCGCGGCGGGGATCGGCTTCATTCTGCTGCAGCGCCGGCAGGGCGCGATCATCCAGGCCGTCAATCGCGAGTTGGAAGCGACGAACAATTTCCTGGCGACGATCTCATTGAAGATCTCGCGCTATCTCTCGCCGCAGATCTATAAGAGCATTTTCAGCGGCCAGAGGGATGTCATCATCCATACCGAACGGAAGCGCCTGACGATCTTCTTTTCCGATATCAAGGATTTCACCGCGACCACCGAACGTCTTCAGCCGGAGGCACTGACCTCGATGCTGAACGAATATCTGACCGAGATGTCGAGCATCGCGCTGAAATATGGCGGTACGATCGACAAATTCATCGGTGATGCGATCCTGGTTTTCTTTGGCGACCCGGAGACGAGGGGGGCGGCGGAGGATGCCAAGGCTTGCCTTTACATGGCGGTGGATATGCAAAAGCGCCTGGGGGAGCTGAAAGCGAAATGGCGCCACGAGGGCACCGAGCGGCCTTTCATCGTCCGCATGGGCATCAATACGGGCTATTGCAATGTCGGCAATTTCGGCAGCAACGACCGGATGGATTACACGATCATCGGTGCCGAAGCCAATCTCGCCGCACGGCTGCAAACGGCGGCGGAGGCGGGGACCATCGTCATCAGCTACGAGACCTATGCCCTGGTGCAGGATATCGTCATCGCCACACCCTTGCCGCCCATCACCATGAAGGGCATCCAGCGCGAGGTCATCCCTTATGCGGTGGAAGGCCTGTTGAGCAGCGCCGACCGCTCGCTCCATGTGCTTAGCGAACACATGAGCGGGCTCGATCTACATCTCAACTTGGACCAGGTCGAGGCCAGCGACACGGGCCGGGTCCGCACCGCGTTGCTGGATGCTTTGGCGGCGCTCGACCAGAAGCTGGCAAGGCCGCCTTCGGCGGCGAGCTAGGCAGGCGCGCTTAGTTGTTATCGCCGAGTATCGCACAGCGCAGATGCGCTCTCGCTTGTCACCCTCGGACTTGATCCGAGGGTTCATCGTGGGGACTGACGACTATTGCCTGACGCGCACCCGGCAGTCATTACCATCCGACAACGTGTCCGGCTTCTGCCGTGGACCCTCGGGTCAAGCCCGAGGGTGACAACCTTGCTTGTTTCCGATGTTGTGCAATGACTATTGACCGATCTGGTATCACGCCACCGCCTGGACCTCATCAGTGGCCTGTTGGCGCATCAGTTTCATGATGTCGCGTTCCAGCTCGGCATAGCCATCTAGCTCCAGGACTTCCTCCTTGCGGCGCCATCTTTTGCCGAGCTTGAAAGCGGGCACGATATTGGCGGCGACGGTGCCGGGATGGCGCGAGAGGAAGACGATGCGGTCGGCTGTGTAGATCGCTTCCTCGATGTCATGGGTGACCATGAGGATCGTCGTCTGGGTTTCCTCGGCGATGGAGATCATCAGCTCCTGCATATGCCAGCGGGTCTCGGCATCGAGCGCGCCGAAGGGCTCATCCATCAGCAGCATCTCAGGATCGTTGGCGAGGGTGCGGGCGATAGCCACGCGCTGCTTCATGCCGCCCGAGAGCTGCTTCGGATAGGCCTGGGCGAATTTCGAGAGATGCACGAGGTTGAGGAAATGCTGGGCGCGGCGGGCACGTTCCGGCGCCGGCACGTGCTGCAGCCGCATACCATATTCGACATTCTGCTGCACGGTGAGCCAGTCGAAGCTGGTATAGGCCTGGAACACCATGCCACGGTCACGGCCGGGGCCCTCGATCTGGCGACCATCCAATGTCATGGCGCCGCTGCTGGGTTCCTCCAGGCCGGCCACCATGCGCAACACGGTGGATTTGCCGCAGCCGGAAGGACCGAGCAGGACGCAGATTTCGTTTTCCATCACCTCGAAGGAAACGCGATGGATCGCCTCGATCTCGGTATTGGAGCCGATCTGGTATCGCTTGCCGATCTCGCGGAGGGAGAGTTTGGGCGCGCTCATCTTGCGCTCTCCTCGACATAGGGGAACATCAGGCGGTGAAGCCAGCGGAAGGCCATATCGCAGAGCAGGCCGAGGACGCCGATGACGACGATGCCGGCCATGATCTCATCGGTATGCAGGAAGCGGCGGGCGCGCATCATCATAGCGCCGATGCCATTGGTGGAGGCGACGATCTCGGCGATCACCAGATAGGTCCAGCTGACCGCCATCATCTGCCGCATGGCGACCACGACATTAGGGAGCACGGCGGGCACGATCACAGTCCAGAGGATCTGCTTCCGGTTGCCGCCGAGGGTCATCGAGGTCTCGACGAATTCCTGGCGCACCTGCTTGGTGTAATCCATCACCAGGGTGATCAGGAAGAACACCACGCCGATGAAGAGAAGGGCGAGCTTCGGTCCTTCGCCGGTGCCGAACCACATCAGCAGGACCGGGATGAAGGAAGGGGCCGGCAGATACCGCCAGGCGGCCATGAAAGGATTGAAGAAAGCCTCCAGCACCCGGAAGGTCCCCATGGCGATGCCGAGCGGTACGGCGACGATGCAGGCCATCAAAAAACTGATGGCGATGCGCAGCATGCTGGCGCCGATATCCATCAGGAAATCCGGCGTCGAGAGCAGGCCGGCCAGCGTCGACAGCACCCTTGTCGGACTGGGCATCAGCAATTCGGTCACGAAGCCGGCTTTCACCGCCGCTTCCCAGATAATGAAAAAAGCGGCCCAGAGCGAGACACCGAGAATGATGGTGGTGCGGCGTGAGATCGGCTTGCGGATCTCCAGCCAGCGCTTGGCGCGCGGTGTCAGCGGTGATTGATACTGCATCAGCTATCAGCCTCGGTTGAGCGGTGGCCGGCACCAGGATGCTAGGCACCCGGGCCGGCCACGGTTACGCATGGTCGATCGTGACGCCTAGCCTTGATGGTCGGTCATCGATTGACGGAAGCCGGATTTGGCGAGATCGCCCATCAGGCTGCAATCGATCGCCTGTTTTGGATCGATCTTGCTCTTCATCAGGCCAAGCTTCATCCACCAATCGTTGATCGAAGCCATGGCATCGTAGACCTGACCGTTCTTCAGGCCCAGAGGCGCATCGCCGTCGAGTACGCCGCAAAGCCGCGCCGCCTCGTCGAAATCGAGGATATAGACGCCGCCTTTCAGCGACTTGCCGGTGGTGCCGACAACGCTTTGCACATCTTCGACCGGCCATTTCAGGAAATCAGCGATGACCTTGTTCACCCCCGCCGTATCCTCATTCCAGGCTTTGACTGCGAGCCAGTGGGTTTTCAACACATCGAGCGCCACGTGCCGGCGCTCAGCGATGAAGGTCTTGTTCATGAACATCACATCCATGAACATGCCCGTCTTCAGGATCTCCGGATCGGCGGTGGTTGCAACGCTTCGGGCACCGGGCATGGCACCGGTCAGTTTGGAGAGCCAGGGTTCGTAGAGATAAGAGCTGGCGAGATCGCCGGAGATCATCGGTCCCACGGCCTCATCGGCGTTGAGATTGACCCAGGTGACTTCACTGGGCTTGATCCCCTGGCCGTCGAGCCAGACGCCCATCATCAATTCGCCGATGAAAGCCTGGGGGGCCGCGACCTTCTTGCCTTTCAAATCTTTTGCTTCGATCTTCGGCGCAAGCGCGATCTGATCGACGCCATATGAAGGGCTGGTCAGGGTGACATTGACCTCATTGGCGCCCTGTTCCGCGGCAATGGGCGCGTAATCATTGGTGCAGTAGAGGACATCGATTTGGCCCGCCGCCAAGGCCGAGTGACCGCCGATCGGGTCCTCGAAATTGGTCAGTTCCACATCGTAATCCTTCAGCAGGTTCTTTTCCTTGGCGACTTCCTGCATCGTGTGGATCGGCCAGGAGACACAAAGGCCGACCTTGACCTTCTCAGCCGCCATCGCCGTGCCGGGGTTCGGCAAGGCCATGACGGATAGTGTCAGGGCAGCCGCCGCCAATAATTTACGCTTGAGCATAGATCCTCTCCCCATTTGTTATTTTCTCGGACCTGTTTTTATCAATGCTCCTTGATCGACTGGCGGAAGCCTGCCTTGACCAGATCGGCCATCAAGGTGCAATCCATGGCCTTCTTGGGATCGATGGTGGTCTTCATCAGGCCGAGCTTTTGCCACCAGCTATTAATCAGCGCCATGGCGTCATAGGCAGCGCCGTTCTTCAGGCCGAGCGGCGCATCGCCATCGAGCACGCCACAGACCCGGGCGGCTTCGTCGAAATCGAAGACATAGACGCCACCCTTCAGGAATTTACCATTGGTGCCGATGACGCCCTGCACATCTTCAATCGGCCATTTGAGATAGTCGGCAAAGATCTGGTTCACGCCGGCCGTGTCGTCGTGCCAAGCCTGAACGGCGAGGAAATGCGCCTTCAGCATGTCCAAAGCGGCTTTGCGATTTTTGGCGATGAAGCTCTTGTTCATATAGATCACATCCATGAAGATGCCGGTCTTCAGGATTTCTGGATCGGCGGTATTGGTGACGCTGCGCGCGCCGGGCTGGGCGGCGATCAGCTTGGAAAGCCACGGTTCGTAGACATAGGCGGCGGCGAGATCGCCGGAGATCATCGGGCCGATGGCTTCATCGGCATTGAGATTGACCCATTGCACATCGTTGGTCTTGATGCCCTGGCTGTCGAGCCAGACGCCCATCAGCAATTGCCCAATATAAGCCTGCGGTGCGGCGATCTTCTTGCCCTTCAGGTCCTTGGGCTCCGTCTTCGGGGCGAGCGCGATCTGATCGACACCGTAAGAGGGGCTGGTATAGGTGACATTGACCTCATCGGTGTTCTGCTCGACGGCGATCGGCGAATAGTCATTGGTGCAATAGAAGACATCGATCTGGCCGGCAGCGAGTGCCGAATGGCCCCCCACCGGATCTTCGAAAATCGTCTGCTGGATATCGTAATCGGGCGCCAGGTTCTTTTCCTTGACCACCTGATAGAAGGAATAGCCCGGCCAAGAGACGCAGATGCCAACCTTGATGGTTTCCTTGGCGAGAGCCGCGCCGGCGCTGAGGCCGAACACGCCGATTCCGGATAGCATGACACCGGATAGCACTGCAGCGGCCGCAGCCGCAGCCTTCATCTTCGCAAACATGAAGTCCTCCCAGTTTTATTCAGTCTTCAGTAAGCCAGTCACTGTCGCCGTTGTCGGGATCATTCGCCCCGGCTTACGGCATGATACTTCCGCCATTAGGGCCAAGGCCCTGGCCGGTGAAATAGCGCGCATTCGGTCCCGCCAGGAAAGCGGCCAAAGCACCGATCTCGGCCGCATCGCCGAAACGAGCGAGGGGGATCTGCAATTCCTTCTCGCGCCATTCAGGGCTCATATTCTCCGCATCCAGCATGGCGGTGTCGACCGGGCCGGGGCAGATCGCATTGACGAGGATATTGGGCGCGAATTCCTTCGCCCAGCACCGCATCAATCCCAGCACGCCATGTTTCGAGGCGACATAGGACGAATATTGCTCCCGGCCATAATAGGACATGTCGGAGGCGATCAGGATGACGCGGGCCGGATCAGCCTGGCTCGGCTGTGCCGCCGTCATGTGGCGCAAGGCTTCGCGTCCGACCAGGAAGGTGCCGCGCAGATTGACGCCGATCACCCTGTCGAATTCGGCGAGGCTGGTTTCCAGCAGGGGCTTTTCGTGGATGATGCCGGCGCAATGGACCAGAATGTCCAAGCGCCTGAAACGCTGTATGGCGCGACCGAACAAGGTCGAGACGGAAGCCTCGTTGTTCACATCGGTCGGGACGTCGATCGCTTGGTGGCCCGCCTGCTCGAGGATATTGACCGTGGCGGTGCTGTCATGCAAATCGGCGCAGACCAGATCAGCGCCCTGTTGCGCCAAAGCGACGGCACAGGCGGCGCCGATGCCGCGATGGGCGCCGGTCACCAAAGCGGTCTTGCCGAGAAGCGGCTTAACTGGATCGATCACGACATCACCTCACCGCGATCGATGTTGAAGGTCTGGCCGGTGATGTTGCGGGCGGCATCGGAAGCGAGGAAGAGATAGAGCTCGGCGATATCGACCGGCTCCATCAGGCCGGGCAGGGACTGGCCGGCCATGATCTCGCCGAGAATATCGTCTTCGGCACGGCCAGTGCTTTGTGACATGCGCTTCAGCGACAGCATCGCCGCTTCTGTCCGCACCCAGCCCGGCGCCACGGCATTGACATTGATGCCACGCGGGCCGAGTTCCATGGCAAGGCTGCGCATGAAGCCCATCACCGCATGTTTGCTGGCGACATAGGCGGAGAATTCCGGCGCCGCCGTGCGGCTCCAGATCGAGGCGGTACAGATGATACGCCCGCCTTTCGGTATCTTCGGCAAAGCATCGCGGGTGACGAAATAGGTCCCCATGATGTTGATGTCGATGATGCGCCGAAAGACATCCTCGATAGCGGGATCGGGATCGGCAATAGGCGTGATGCGTTCAAGTCCCGCATTGTTGACCAGCACATCGATGCGCTCGAAACTGCCGATGGCTTTGCGCACGGCGTCACGGTCAGTGATGTCACATTGCAAAGCACGCACCGGCCGGCCGACGAGCTTGGACAGTGTTTCGCCCGCCTCAGCCACCGCCGCGTTATCGGCGAGGATGGTGAGATCGGCGCGGGCTTTCGCAAATGCTTCGGCCACGCCATAGCCGATGCCGCGGCTGGCGCCGGTGACGAGGACCGATTTGCCGCCGAAGTCGAAACTGGCTTTCATGGCTTAGCTGCCGAATTCTTTGACGATGGCGGCGGCGATATCTTTGCCGACCTGCTCCGCCATGATCTTGCCTTTCGCGGCACTCGCACCTTTGGCGGAGGTGAGGGCGCCGCTGGACGGCACCCAGTCACGATGCGGCGGGAACATGTCATAAGGCGGAAAATCGGCCGGCGCGTGATCGGGGATGAGATCCAGGCGCACCATATCGGGATAATAATGCATCATCAGCGAGGTCTCGATGACCGCCGCATGTTCCAGGGCAATGCCGGGGAAGCCGTCGGGGAAGACTTGGCTGAAGGTTTCCTCAGTGCAAAAATCCCAATATTCCAGCCGCATGACGCGGAGACCCGTGGCGCCGCATTCCCGCATGGCCAGATCGATGCCCTCGGTGACGATCCATTGGTTCTCGTAATGGCCGACCACGGCGCAGATC
The DNA here is from genome assembly GCF_034044715.1 of Dongia soli. Taxonomy (NCBI): domain Bacteria; kingdom Pseudomonadati; phylum Pseudomonadota; class Alphaproteobacteria; order Rhodospirillales; family Dongiaceae; genus Dongia; species Dongia soli. The sequence continues at coordinate 155,803 of NZ_JAXCLW010000006.1, forward strand.
TTGCTGATGCCATGGCGCACCAATTCGCGGATCACGTCATGCACGGTGGCGATGAGCGTCGTCGCATCGAGATTGAGCGTGCCGGGAAAGTAAGGGCCGCCGCCGGATTTCGGCATCGATTTGTAGCCGAAGCTCAAGGTCGGCGCGACGATGCCGCCGACCTTCTCGGCGACATCGCGGCAGAGGGCGGTCGGCAGCAAGGCATCGACCGCCAAAGGCAGGTGTGGCCCGTGCTGCTCGGTCGAGCCGCAGGGCAGGAAGACGACGGGATTACGCTTCGCCTCGGCCGCGAATTCCGGCCAGGACATACGCTCCATCATCACGTTCTTTTTGTTCATCTCCATGCCTCCCCTTTTTATTTTTAGGCGTTATTGAGATGATCAGCGGCCGCGCCTCCGCGACAGTGAATCCGCCAGCAGGCAGAGGATTTCGAACATCAATGTCGCGCCGACCAAAGCGGTATTGCCGCTGGGATCGAATGGCGGCGAGACTTCCACCACATCGCCGCCGATCAGGTTGAGGCCCTGCAGGCCGCGCAAAACCGTCTGGGCTTCCAATGTGGTCATGCCGCCGATCTCCGGCGTGCCGGTGCCGGGGGTGAAGGCGGGGTCGATGCCATCGACGTCGAAGCTGATATAGGTCGGGCCGTCGCCGGCGACGCGGCGGGCCTCGGCAATCACCTTCTCGATGCCGACCTTGGCGAATTCTTCCATATAGATGACCCGCATGCCGCTGCCTTCGGCAAAGGCCATGTCATCGGCGCTGTAGATCGAGCCGCGAATGCCGATCTGCACGGTGCGCTTCGGATCGAGAAGACCTTCCTCGACAGCCCGGCGGAACGGTGTGCCATGGGTATACTTGTTGTCGCCGAAATAGCGGTCGTTGGTGTCGGAATGGGCATCGAAGTGAATCATGCCGACCGGCCGGTCCTTGGCGATGCCACGGAAGATCGGCAGGGTGATCAGATGATCGCCGCCAGCCGAAAGCGGCATGGCGCCGGCTTCGTGGATCTTGGCATAGAAGCCTTCGATGCGCTTGAGGGCATCCATCAGATCAATCGGATTGACCGGGGCGTCACCGAGATCGGCGACCCGCGCCAGTTCATAGGGCGCGATGCGGCTGACGTGATGCACCTTGCGCATGAAGCTGGACATGTTGCGGATTTCGCGCGGGCCATGCCTTGCGCCGGCCCGGTTGGTGGTGCCGCCATCCCAGGGCACGCCGACCAGCGCAATATCGACCGCGGCCGGATCGGTCACATAGGGCAGGCGCATGAAGGTTGGGATGGCGCCGAAACGCGGCACGATGGCGGCGTCGACTGGTTGCGGATTGCTGTTCTGCAGATTCATGCAAGGTACCCCTAACTGAGTGTGGTTTTATCTCGCGCCCTTTCTTTCTTCCGGTAAATGCAAAATAATGAAACTATATTTCCGGATTTCCGAAAGTAAGGGGCCATGTCTAGCCGGCTGAGCGATATCGATTTGAAACTACTGCAAGTTTTCATCGCAGTCGTGGAAAGCGGCGGCTTTGGCCAAGCCCAGGCGGTGCTGAATTTGAGCCCATCGCGGCTCAGCACCATGATTGCCGAGCTGGAATCGCGGCTGGAGATGCGGCTGTGCCAGCGCGGCCGGGTCGGCTTCCGGCTGACCGAGCGGGGCCAGGAGGTCTATCAGGCGGCCTTGCGCCTGGTGGCCGGGCTCGAAGCCTTCCGGGCGGAAATCGGCGCGATGCGCGGCAAACTGGTCGGCAATCTGGCGATCGGCCTGGTCGATAGCATCATCAGCAATCCGGCGGCAAAAATCGCGGCAGCGATCAATGCCTTCTGCCAGCGGCAGCATGAGGTGCATGTGACGCTGCATATCGATGCGCCACAGGAGTTGGAGCGCAAGGTCCAGGATGGCCGGCTCGACCTTGGCATAGGGGCCTTCCATCATGTCCTGCCGTCGCTGCGCTACCGCGCCTTGTTCCTGGAAGAACAGACGCTCTATTGCAGCAAGGCGCATCCCTTGTTCGATTGCGACGAGGCGATGCTGACGCCGGAAGAATTGCTACGGCATGATTACGGCGGGCGTGGCTATATGGAAGGCAAGCGGCCGTTGAAGTTCAAGGCGAAGGCGAGCTCCTATTCCATGGAAGGACTTGCGATGCTGGTTCTGTCCGGCGCCTTCATCGCCTATCTGCCGAGTCATTATGCCGAGCAATGGGTGGCGAAAGGCGAGATGCGGGCGCTGCTGCCCAACCGGATGTCCTATCAATCGCTGTTCGAAGTGGTGACCCGGCGCAGCGCGACGCAGCAGGCTCCGGCGCAGGCCTTTCTCGACGATCTGGCGCGGACGCATGGCCAGGTTTCGGGGGGCTTGGCATCCAACATGGCGAGACCGATAATCGCTTCGATCTGAGCCGCGAAAATAGCTGCGCGGCAGGGATCGAAAGCCCTCTCTGGCGCGTTAGTAGCGGAACGAATCAGCGGAGGAGAGAGGGATGGCGTTAACTTTTCTGCCGCAATCGGGTCATTGGAATGCCGAAATGGAATCGGTGCATTTCGATGCGCGCCATGACAGGAAACCTGTCTCTTGCCTGATCCACAAGGTTGCCCTGGCGGATCTCTTGAATCTGCGTAACGCCAACCAGGACGATCTGTTGGCCGGCTTCGAGAAGCAGCGCAAGAAGATCGAAGACATTGCCGCATGGAAATACGAGAAAGGATCGATCCGCAGGGACGGATCGGTCTTCATCACGTCACAGGATCTCGATGCCTATGAAAAACGCAATCTGGTGGAGCGCGATGTCACGCTGGTCTTCGATTCCAACAAGGTCCATTACGACACGCTGCATGACTGGGTGCGGTTTTACGCCTTGGACGGAGAGATCAGCGTGCCTTGCGCAGTCACGCGTGGCGCCTTGCTGGACCGGGAACGCATCACCGATGCGGATGAAAAGCGCCTGGTCGACGCCTATCTACGCAACCGTCAGGTGATCGATACTATTGCGGAAAGCAAATACAAGAACAGCCTGGTCGAACCGGGTGGGGTGGTCGTGGTGATGAGCCGCGATCTCAATCACTAAATCTCAATCACTGAACGGCGTAATCCCTGACTAGGATGTAACCTCAATGCATCTTCAGGCTGGGCTGGGTCATCCGTTGCAGCCGGTTGGTGAGGATCAGGATCAATGTACGCCAGATGCCGTGCAGCGCCATCTGATGCATCCGGTAAAGTGAAATATAAGCAAGCCGTGCGAACCAGCCCTCGATGAGATAGCTTTTCCGGAAGACGCCCCCCATCAAGGTGCCGGCCGCGGTGTAGCGGCTGAGCGAAATCAGCGAGCCGAAATCGCTGTAGCTGTAGGTCGGCAAGGGCGGCGGCTGGCGGCAGGCATGCAACGCCTCGACATGCCGGACCAGCGATTTGGCGAGCAGCTCAGCTTCCTGATGTGCGGCCTGGGCGCGGGCGGGTACCGGCAGGTCGCTGCCCGGCGATTGGGGGCACCAGGCGCAATCGCCGAAAGCGAAGATCGCATCGTCGCGTGTGGTCTGTAATGTCGAGCGCACCAGCAATTGGCCGTTGCGATGGCTTTCCAGGCCGTCGATCTCGCGCAAAAAGGCCGGTGCCTTGATGCCGGCGGCCCAAACCTTGATCTTGGCGGGGATCGTCCTGCCATCGGCAAGATGCACGCTTTCGGCATCCATACTGGCGACTTTCGCCTTGGTCAAAACCGCAATGTTCAAGTGTCTCAAGGCTTCGCTGACATTGAAGGCGAGCCGTTCCGGCAAGGGTGAGAGAATGCGATCGGCCGCTTCGAGGACGGTGATTTGCAGGGTGCCCGCCTTGACGGGAGCCGCATAGCGGGACAGGTCTTCCATTGCCTGATGCAATTCCGCTGCGAGTTCGACACCGGTCGCACCACCGCCGACAATGGCAACGCCGATCGAGGGAATTCCCCCCGGCGCCGTTTGGCTATCCTGGTCCGGCCCGGCATCCGGCGTCGCGCCATCGACCCTGCCGGCGAGCAGAATCAGGAGGTCGCGGTGCAAAATCTCCGCCTCCAGACGGCTATCGAGAAAACGGGCATGCTCGCGCACGCCCGGCGTGCCGAAATCGTTGCTGATACTGCCGACCGCCAAGACCAAGAGGTCGTAATCCAGACGGCGGCGGCCAACCACTTCTTCGCCCTTGTCATCGGTCATGGCGGCAAGAATGATTTGCCGGCGCGCCCGGTCCAGGCCTTCCATCCGGCCGAACTGAAAACGATAGCCATGATGCTTCGCATGACCGAGATAACCCAGTTCATCCTGATAGGAGTTCAGCGTTCCGGCCGCGACTTCGTGGAGCAGCGGCTTCCATAGATGGGTCGGGTTGGCATCGACGAGAATGATGCGGGCCAGTCCCCTGCGCCCCAGCCTTTCACCGAGCTTGGTGGCGAGTTCGAGCCCGCCGGCACCGCCGCCGACAATGACAATGCGGAAATCCCCGGCCGGTTCCTGGGCGAGACGCGCGGTCTGGTGCGTCGATACCACCGGTTCTTCCGCCGTTACAGGTGCTTCATTAACCTTTGTCGGCTGGGCATTTCTCTGCTGCATCCGGGCCTAACGCCGAGACGGTCTCTATGTTCCCGATGTTCCCGCTTCCAACCGGAGAAAGTTGACCGCGGACTTTTCAATCGATTTCAAAGGGCCGCCGGCGGGCGCAATCTCGCCCAGATTACGGCCTGGCGTTTGGGGCGGAGCGGCGGCAGAAAATACAAGATCGTATCGATCAACCAACCGAAGCCGCGCGGTATGCGGTAGGTCGCGACTTTTACCTCGTCACGATCGCGGATGACACCCCATCGCCGCAGCGTGGGGAGGATCTCCTGCTGATCGATGCCCCAGGGCATTTCGGGTATGCGGTAATGCCTGGTGCGCTGAAGGCCGCGCAAGGTGAGGTGCGAGAACCAGCGCGGGATGGTGTCGAAAATGATCTCGCTGCCGGGGAAGCGGATGGCGATATCCAGCAAAAGGCGCCGGATCTCTTCTTCCGGCAGGTACATAAAGAGCCCTTGCGCGACAATGCACAGGCCCGGTGCCGTCTCGATCCCATCCATCCATCCGCGGTCAAGCGCGCTCCCGGCGAAATGGCGGCGACGCTCGGCCGTCGGGATGAAACGTTCACGCAAAGCGATGACTTCGGGCAGATCGACCGAGAGCCACTGCATCTCGCCGTTATCGACGCGAAGAGCCTGCGTCTCCAAACCCTCGCCGAGGGAGACGACGAGGCCGCGCGGATGACGTTGGAGCCAATCCCTGACAAGGCGATCGAAGAGCTTGGCACGGGCAGCATGGGTGCCATCCGCCTTGCCGAAGGAGCGGGCGTAATCGTAGTCGAGCGCGTCATGGATGCGGACAGAGTGCGGGTCGGATAACACACCGTCAGGCCGCCGTGCTTCCGCCGCCCGGTTATACAAAGTCCAAAGCAATGTTTCCGGAACGCCGGTCAGTTGCGGTGCAATGCTGGACTTCATGGTTTCATCTCTGGCTGCGATGATCGCTTCTTTAGCGGTTCTAAAGGCGAACTTCACCAGGAATGAGGTGTGCAGCGGGAAGAAACATTTATCATCTTTCCATCCGGTTCATCGGCGGTGGAGAGGGCCATGCGGGGGAACGGCAAAGAGAACGGGCTTCTGTCGTCGCTCAATCGCTATCTTGACGGCTGCGATGACCGTCTGTTGCTGGATATCGGTCTCGCCCGCCATCCTAATGGCGATTTGTGCTGGGTGATCACCGAGGAAATCTGGCTGTTCGGCCGCGTCATGGGGCAGCATCGGGGGAGCGGAGGCTGGTGCGCAGGGGGCTGTTAGTCGCTGGGCAAAGCGTACCAATCATCCCGGCCGATGATGAAATAGCGGGTGATGCTGTGGCCATCCCAGTGATATTGCAGGGTGCGGGACTGCACAATCGGCAGGCGGATGAGATCCGGCCAAAATAATGCCGCCGCTTGTCCCGCCGGCCAGCGGACACTGGGATAGACGATGCCGTCGCTGCCCTGGCGATGCAGCCGGAGCGCCAGGGCCTGGCCTGCCGACCAATCATCGGGATCGAGACAGGCTGCGAAATCGCCCGCTGCCGCACGCAGGTCGTGCAAGCGGCCGGCGACATGCGCGGTCAATTCCCGAAGCTGGATATCAGCCGTCGGCTCGGCGGTCCGGCGCATGAAGCGCTCGACGTGATAGACCGTTTCCATCAAAGCAACTTCGAAACGGTCACCGCAATACCAAACACCGAAACGGCCATCGGAAAACCGGCTGGGACGATCGCGCGAGACATGGGTAAAGGCGCTCATCGCCAAGCTGGCGCTGGGACCCGCAACACGGCGGTGATCAGGCACGAGCTTCAATTCGCCGATCTGGTCGCGCACCCGGGGATTGGTCTTGGCCTCGGCGCTGGCGATCAGCTCCCAATCGGCGGGATCGGCGATATCTTCGAACAGCCAGACCGGTGGATAGATGGTGCGGATGATGCGATGGCTGAGCGGCCAGTCGATATCGGTCGAGGAGGGTGCCGTCACCAGCCGCCCCGTTCGGCATCGAGATAGCTGCGGATCGCCGTGATGTCGCCCGGCGCGCCGCCCAGCATCCGTTCCAACGCGGATTGGCCGCCGAAAGCCTCGTTCGGCTTGGAAACCCAGGCATAGCCGCGTTCCGGTTCGGTGAACATATAGCGGAGCGCCTTGTGGATGCCCATCAGATCGCCCAGCCGCCAGATCGTATCATGGGGCAGGGGACCGATTTCCCCGCGCTTCCAGCGGTAATAGGTCGATGCGCTGGGCTGTCCGAGCAACAAACGGGCCTGGGAGTCGTTCACATCCCACAGCCGGAACAGATTGAACGCCGCGCGCAGCATGGCAGCAGCTTCCGCCTGAGTTACGCCGCCGATTGTCGGTTCGCCGGCTTGCATGGAAATAATCCGGGACATCTCCAGCTCTGTCTCCATTGTGCCAATTGGATGTATATATAGACAATCCGATCAAATGATACAAGTATTGCGATAAGCGCAATGAAATCAAAGCTGTAGCCGGACGAGGTGCAAGCTGCTTTCCAGGGCGCCGCCAGCATCGATGCGATGCCAGGTGACGTCCCCCAGATCGTAGGTGAGCTGCTGTGCCAGGACGGTGCGGTCGGCATCAGATGCATCGTGCCGGCGTGCATCGAGGCGGGCGGTGAGTTTTTCCCTGGATACATCGAGCCAGAAACCATCGAACCGCAGGTTGAGATTGCGGGCCAATTCTTCCGCGGCGAGGCGTTCCCGCTGCCGCAGATAGGTAGCGTCGAGAATGACCGTATAGCCGGCATCCAGAGCAGTGGCCGCTTCCTGCAACATCGCCTCGTAGACACGATCGCTGGCCTGCTGGCTATAGGCCGGGGGATCGAGGCGCATTTCCGGCGGAACGTTTTGCAGGCGCTTGCGCAAAGTATCGCTACGAATGACGCGGGCGCCGGGTGCCGGCAGAAATGCCGGCGCCAGCTCACGCGCCAAGCTCGACTTGCCGCTGCCGCTGAGCCCGGCCACGGCTATCAGCCGAGGTGTGCCAGGGCGCAACAGACCGCGCGCCGTATCGAGATAGGCAATCGCCTCCTTGCGTTTTTTATCACCTATCGCGGGGTCGCTTTGGTTCTTGCTACCGCCGGCGAGGATATGTGACCTGATCGCCGCGCGCAGCGACAGAAAGAAGGGCAAAGCGGCAAGGCCGGTGATATCGCCGCTGCGATCGAGATAGCGGTTGAGCAGGACATTCGCCAATGCGCGGTGTCGGTCATCGCGATGGCAAAGATCCATCAACACGAAAGCGAGATCGTAAAAGACGTCGATACAGGAGATGTCGTCGCTGAATTCAATGCAGTCGAACAAGGTAGGACGACCATCCAGCAAACAGATATTGCCTAGATGAAGGTCCCCGTGACAGCGCCGCACCATACCGGCCTCACGACGTTGCTCGATGAGGGGGGAGACGGCGCCAAACTTTGCTCTCAGTTGCAGTGCGACCTCCTCTGCGCCCGACCGGTCCAACGGCGGCACATGTTGCTGCAGATTATCGACGCAGTCATCCAGCACATGGGCGATGACATGCGCATTGCCGTGCTGGGGCATGCGTTCCGCTTTGTCATGAAAGCGATGGATCGCGTCGGCGAGATCCAGCATCAGCACCGGCGTCAAACGGTTCGCATCGGCAAGCGACGCCAGTAGGCTGTCATCGCCGAAGCGGCGCATCTCCAGGACCCAATCGAGGGCGTCGCCTTCGGCATTCTCCGCCGCCAGCTGAAGCGAACCGTCTCCGCCGCGCAGGACCTTATGGATCGCCAGATAAATTTCCGGTGCGGTGCGGCGGTTCAGACTCAGTTCGGCGCGCGTGAACTTCTCGCGGTCGGCGATGTCGGTGTAGTCGAGATAGGAGAACTTCACCGCTTGCTTCAGTTTGAAGGCGCGATCCTTCGTCAGAAAAATCACCGAGCAGTGCGTTTCGATGCGGCGGATCTCTGCCGTGTCATCTCCATAGGCTTTTCCAGTCGAGAGGAAGTCGATGATTTCCCGCTGCACCTCACCGTGCTGGGTTTCACTCTGCTTCGTTTCGTTCCGTCGATGCTTCGTCTCAGCCATGCGAGCCTTGCCCCTTGGATTGCTATTTTGCCTTGCAAAAAAGGTATCCGCCATCCGTTCCGGTCGAGAAGGCGCCTTTTCCGACAACCTGTATGACGGAACCATTTCTGGCCGGGCCGCTTTCACCTTTCATATTAACCCACTTATCGCGGTTGATATCCGCCTGGTCTGGAAGGAGATAGGCAATGACAACGCAGAATGAACCCGGCAAGCAAGGCAGAGATGCCCAGGCGAGAGAAAGCGGAACTGCGGAACGGGCATTCGCCAAGGACGAGGACGACAGTTCGAGGAAAAACAGCCGGACTAAGCCTATGTCACAAGCCGAGCGCAGCCGGCGGGATCCGTTGATCGACACGCCGGATAACGCAGCGCGCAGCAATCGCCCCGGCGTCGATCGCCAAGTCGGCGACCGGGCGGGTCGCATCGGCCCTGACACCGGACGAAGCCGGGAAAGAGCAGCTAATCCGGGTTTTGACGATGCCGGTAGCGCGGATGACACCCGCAAGGCGGCGGACATCCTAAGTGGCGCGCGCAATCGCGAGGGCTGAACGAAATCGACTAGTCACTGACGCACGGTGTGAAGGCCGCGTCGTAACACTTCTGCAACTGCAAAGGGGATGAAGATGGCAACGAATTATACTGCGGATAGTCGGAGCGCCGAAGCTCGCACCTATACCCGCCAGTCACATGAATCGGCCGTGTCCGCCGTTTCGTGGGGCGCAATCATCGCGGGCGGCGTGGTCGCTGCGGCGCTAGGCCTGATCCTGATCAGCCTGGGGACGGGGCTCGGTTTGGTCGCCGTCTCGCCCTGGCGCAACGAAGGCGTGGAAGGAAGCACGCTGGGTATCGGTGCAATCGTCTGGTCGATCATAATAGAAATCGTCGCCTTCGGTGTCGGCGGCTATGTGGCTGGACGGCTGCGCACCAAATGGGCCGACATCCATGGTGATGAAGTTTATTTTCGCGACACCGCGCATGGCTTTGTCACCTGGGCGCTCGGTACCTTGATCGGCGTTGCCCTGGTGGCGTCGGCGGCGGGCCAGATCGCCCGCGGCGTTGCCGAGACAGGTGCGTCGGCCCTGGGTGGGGCCGGTAGTGCTGCAGTCATGGCAGCCGGCGGCGTGGCCGGCTCGCAGATGGGAAACCAGGGCGCCCGCGGCGGGCAGGGCAGTAATCCGGTGGATTACTTCGTCGACATGATGCTGCGCGGTCAACCTGCGGGGGCGGGCGGCCAGCCTGCAGCGGGCCAGACGAACGGCCAGCCAGGCCAGCCCGCCGGAGCACCGCCGCAAGACCTCAACAACCCGGGAACGCGCGCTGAACTGCGGCGCATCGTCATGATGAGCTTCGCCAATGGCGAAATCAGCCAGCCAGACAAGACCTATCTCGCACAGGTCGTGGCGGCGCGCACCGGCATGAGCCAGCAGGATGCCGAAAAACGCGTAGATGATGTCATCGGACAAGCCAAGGCGGCTATGGACAAAGCCGAGCAGAAGGCGCGGGAGGCTGCGGACACGGCCAGAAAAGCCGGCGCCGCTCTGGCGTTCTGGAGCTTCCTTGCCATGCTGATCGGCGCATTTGCGGCGAGCTTCGCCGCGACCTGGGGCGGCAAGGCCAGGGACCGATAAGGACTTAGCTTTTGCGATCGTTGCGGAACGGGGTGTCTCGCTGGTGGCCGCGTTGTGACAAGCGGTCCGGCGAGACATCCTGTTCGCGTGCAACCTTCGCATCATGTCCGCTGCGATCGCTGTAGAAGAGGGCCGTCATCAGGCCCACCGCAAGCATCATCGTAACCCCGCCGCCAATGATAAGGGCATAAAGCGCAAAGCCATGCGTCCAGATGCCGGTCAGCTGCGCGCCAGCCCACAGAGACGCCAAAGCCGCGCCAGCACCTAGGAGAAAGCCGGCACCGAGGCCGAGCGCGAGTTTCCCGCCAATAGTTCGTGGCATAAACTGCATCCGATGCCGACCTCATGACAGGAAATGTGTGTCTGTCGGGTCGTTGCCGACTTCATCACATCATCGTTCGGTCGCTGCTGCAGGCTCTGGCTGAAGGGTAGCGGTGGGGTATTGTGCGAGAGCCTGAGATATCTCGCGTTTGAAATCGCTCACGCGTTGCGGTGTTACGTGTTCGCTGCGATAAAGCGCCAGCATCTTGAGACGGCATTGCGGCGCGCAAGGGCGCAGAATGGCATATTTGATCTGGCGGTAAACCGGACGGCGCAAGACAAGAAGGTCGACCCATTGGGGCGAACCCAGTGTCGTCACGGCGACGGTGTATTTCAAGCCGGTCAGACGAGGCGTGATGGCTTCACGTGTTTCGGTATGGTCGAATGCGACGCCGGGCGCCCAAACGCGGTCGAACCAACCTTTAAGGATTGCGGGAAAACCAAACCACCAAGTGGGAAATACCAGAACCAGCATGTCGGCCGAGAGAAGCCGGCTCATTGGCGCGCTGACATCGCCACCCGGCTTATAGGCCGGCAGGTAATAAGATTGTCTTTCACCCCAAGTGAGTGCCGGTTCGAAGGATTCCTGGTAGAGGTCTTCGATCGTCACCTCATGGCCTGATTGTCGAAGATCGGCAACCACATGTGCGGCCAAACTGGCGCAGAGGCTATCCGGCAGCGGATGTGCAACGACAACGAGGCATTTCATTTTGTCCCCCTATCGTTAGGCAACCTAATGCAAGCCCGACAATACCCGTGAAATCCTGATCTTGAAGCCACGAAAGCGTGTTTCGCCGATCCGCCCGCCGCGATAGAGCGACAGCATCCTGAAACGGCAATCGACAGCGCAACTCGGCAGCAGCGCATATTTGAACATCTTTGCCACCGGACGACCAAGCAGAAACCAATCAAGCCACCAGGGCGAAGCGAGGGTCGTGACCACGACAAGATATCGTAAATTTCCCAAAAGCGGTTTCAGCACACTGACATCCTGGCGATGATCGAAAGCGATATCCGGCACCCACACCCGGTCGACCCATCCTTTAAGAATGGCGGGAAGGCCGGACCACCAGGTCGGAAAGACGAGGACGATCGCCTCGGCAACCAATAGCCGCTCGATCGGTCGGCGCATGTCACCTTCAGCCCGATAATCCGGCGCGTTGTATCGGCGCCGTTCGCTTGAGCTCAGCTTGGGATTGAAGTGGAGTTCATAAAGATCTTCCACCACGACATCGTGACCGGCGCCGCGCAGTTCACCGCAGACGTGCTCTGCCAGTCGGTGACAGAGACTGTCCTTCAAAGGATGGGCAAGAACGACGAGGACATTCACTTCAACCACGAGCGCCGAGGGGTCTGGGCATTTTCCCGTTTCAGCAGAATTAAACATGAAGGGGGAGCGCGGTTCCCACTTCCCGGCGTAGCATTCTTTTTATTGTTGATTTAATATCAACGTCAGCTTAATATTGCGAAATAACAAACATCGGAAACGCCATGGATACTTGTTACAGCTATCACCGGGTCAAGGGACGATGTGCCGATCTCAGGTTGGTCTGGAACCGGGAGATCGAAAGTCAGGTCGATCAGGCATTCGCCCGGCTGGGCCTCTCGCAAGCTCAGGTCGACGAGTTGTCGGTGCTGCAGTGTCATGTGATCAAGTGGCTGTTCTCGCCCCGCGCCTATGACTGGCGCGGCCGCATTGCCCTCGCGCTGCATTTCTTGTTCGGTCGGCATTAACGACCTACGCGCGACGCCCAACAAATCTTCTTTTCGCGACCACAACATCGAGGTTCCATCATGTGCACAGGAGGAGGTTCCGCTCCAAAACCGCCGCCGCCACCGCCACCGCCGCCAGAGGAGCCGAAAGAGCAGGATGCGGCGGTCGTAAAAGCACGCAATGACGAAAGGCAACGAGCTCTTGCTGCTGCGGGTGCCGCCAGCACTATCCTGACCGGCGGGCAGGGCAATGGCTCAACCGCATCCACACTGAAGACTTTTCTCGGCCAGTAGGCCGGCGCCGGCGAACTGCAGCTTTTTCATAATAGCGAGAAGCTAGCGATGTCGCGGTCATCAGCCGCCGCGACATCGCCCCCTCATCCCAATCCTCCCGCTGCAATGGCGGAAGCGATCCGGCGGTCCTCCTCCCGCTGTGCTCGTGTGTCCTCGGCTGCGCCGATGGGACGTCCTGAGATGGGATGAGGGGCTCTTTCATCAAGCGCCACTGGCCAAACAAGGATGGATCAAGTCAAACGATGGGCGACTATACCGAATTGATGCAGCAGTTGATGCGGCGCAAGGCCGCGCTGCAAAACGAGCGTCAGTCTTATCTTGCCCATTGGCAGGATCTCAGCGATTTCATCCTGCCGCGGCGGGGCCGCAATCTCCAGGGCGCGGAAGATCCGTATAAAGGGGGCAAGAAGAACCAGCGCATCATCGACAGTACCGGCACCATCGCCGCGCGTACCTGCGCCTCCGGCCTGATGTCGGGCATCACCTCGCCGGCGCGGCCCTGGTTCCGCCTGAGCCTGCCGGATGCGCGGCTGGCCGATTATGTGCCGGTCAAAATCTGGCTGGACGAAGTGCGCAAGCGGATGCTGCGCGTGATGGCGAAGTCGAATTTCTACAATTCCTTCGCCACGCTCTATGAGGAACTGTCGGTCTTCGGCACGGCGGTCAATCTGATCCTCGACGATGATGAGGACATCATCCGCTGTTATCCGCTGACCGTTGGGGAGTATTTTCTCGCCAATGATCACCGTCTGGCGGTGGATACGCTTTATCGCGAATTCACCATGACGGTGGCGGGCATGGTGGGACAATTCGGCCTGGAGAATTGTTCCGATCGCATCCAGCAAAAATATCGCGACGGGCAGCTCGACCAGGAATATCGCGTTTGCCATGCCATCGAACCGAATGACAAGCGGGTCATCGGCTATGTCGACAACAAGAACATGCCCTATCGCTCGGTCTATTGGGAGGCGGGGCAGAGCTGCGAGAAGCCGCTGAACGTCTCCGGCTTTCGGGGCAGGCCGTTCCAGGCGGCGCGCTGGCATGTGACCGGCAACGATGTCTATGGCCGCTCGCCGGGCATGGATGCGCTGCCCTTCATCCGGCAATTGCAATTCGAGCAAAAGCAGAAGGCCCAGGGCATCGCCAAGCAGGTCAATCCGCCCATGACCGCCAATGTGCAGATGAAGAACCAGGAAATGTCGGTCCTGCCGGGCGGCATCACCTTCACGCCGGCCAATGGCCAGGGGGCGGGCTTCGGCCCGGCCTATATGGTGAATGTCGAACTGGGCGAGCTGCGCCAGGATATCGCCGATATCCGCCAGCAGGTGAACCAGGCCTTCTTCGCCGATCTCTTCCTGATGATCTCGCAGCTTGATGACGTGCGCTCGGCGACCGAGATCATCGAGCGCAAGCAGGAAAAGCTGCTGATGCTGGGACCGGTCCTGGAACGGCTGCATGACGAGCTGTTGGATCCGGCGATCGACCGCGTCTTCAACATCCTGCTGGAACACGATTTGCTGCCGGAGCCGCCAAAGGAGCTGCGCGGCCAGGATCTCGACATTGAATATATCTCCACCTTGGCACAGGCGCAGAAAGCCGCTGAGACCGGCAGTATCGAGCGCATCTCCAGCTTCGTCGGCGGATTGGCCGGCGCCAAGCCGGATGTTCTCGATAAGATCGATTTCGATGCGGCGGTCGATGAATATGGCGATGCGCTGGGTGTGTCGCCGAAGATCATCCTCGGATCGGATCAAGTAGCCGAAGCCCGCGCCACGCGAGCCCAGGCGCAACAGCAGCAGCAGGCCATGGCGATGGGCCAGCAGATGATCGCCGGCGCGAAGACGCTCTCCGACACCAAGCTCGGCGAGAATGGCAATGCGCTGGAGCGGGTGCTCGGGCGTCTCGGCGGTGCGGCTGCCGCCGGTGGGCAGGGAGCTTGATGATGATGAAGGTTTGGTCGCTGCAGATTACCCCTTCTATGACCCTTCCGCGATGCGGGGGAGGAGATGATGGGGAGCAAGGGTGCTTTTTATTCCCTCCCGAGTTTGGGGGAAGGGTCAGGGAGGGGGCTCGTCGATGACAGATTCCTTCGATGCCGGCGATGCCACGCAAGTCGGCGAGCGCCGGGAAAAGCTGAAGTTCAAGGAACGGGGCGATGGCGAGCAGTTCAAGGCGCTGATGGAGCAGAAGCCGTTTCGCGCTTTCGTCTGGCGGCTGCTGGCCGAAGCGCAAGTGTTCCAGCCGATCATGACCGGCAACAGCTACACCTTCATGAATGAAGGCAAAAGGCAGATCGGCCTTTGGGTCCTGGAACAGATCAACCGCATCTGCCCGGATCTCTATGTCGTCATGGCCAAAGAGGCGACGGCGAGAGAAGCAGGAAACAAGCAGGAAAGGAATTTGATGAATGTCTGACACAGAAGCCGCACAGTCCACCGAGGCGGTCGCCAGTGAACAGACGTTGCTCGGCACCGAGAAAGCAGGCGGCCCGGATGCGAAGGCCGGTACTGCTGGGACCGAGACTTCGGCTGGTGACGGCAAGCCGGGTTCCGATGCGACAGATGCGTCGGGCGAGGCGATCACCTATGCCGATTTTACCTTGCCCGAAGGTACGCAGATCGATGGCGAGCGATTGGACGAAGCGAAAAAGATGTTCGCCGCGGACGGCCTGTCGCAGGACCGGGCGCAAGCCTATGTCGATCTTTATACCGAGAAGCTGAAGGAAGCCACGGAGGCTCCCTACAAGCTATGGGCGGACACGCAGCGCGCATGGCAGGACGAGGTTCGCGCCGATCGGGAGATCGGCGGCGCCAAGCTGGCAGGCAATCTGAGCATTGCCGCCAAGGCCATCGACCGGTTCGGCGGCGACGGGCTGCGCCAGGCTTTGAATGTCAGCGGGGCGGGGAACCATCCCGATGTCATTCGCGCCTTCATTCGCATCGGCAAGGCGATTTCGGAGGATTCCATGGTGATGGGGCGCGGCGTCGCGCATCAAAGCCGGAACCGTGCCGAGCGCCTCTATCCAACCGATCCCCTGAAGCCGCGGGACTAATCCCACGCCTCAGGCGACTTAATCAGGAGTGACACATGGCGACCATCGGTGGTCAATATCTCAGCATCACGGATCTTGCCAAGCGGATGACCGCTGACGACAAGATCGCGGATGTCATCGACATCCTTACGCAAACCAATGAAGTCCTGGACGATATGGTCTGGGTCGAAGGCAACCTGCCGACCGGCCATCTGACCACGATCCGCACCGGCCTGCCGCAGGCGACCTGGCGTCTGCTCTATCAGGGCGCGCAGCCGCAGAAGTCGACGACCGCGCAGATTACGGACACGACCGGCATGCTGGAAACCTACAGCATCGTCGATAAGGACCTGGCCGATCTCAACGGCAATGCCGCCGACTTCCGCCTGTCGGAAGACGAAGCCTTCCTGGAAGGCATGAACCAGCAGATGGCGCAGACCTTGTTCTACGGCAATATCGCCGCCAATCCGGAACGCTTCCAGGGCCTCGCCCCGCGCTACAACACGGTGCAGAACTCCGTCGCCGAGACGGCGAACAATGTCATCGATGGCGGCGGCACCGGTTCCACCAATACCAGCGTCTGGCTGCTGGTCTGGGGCAAGCGCACCATCCACGGCATCTATCCCAAGGGATCGAAAGCCGGCCTGACCCATGAAGATGTCAGCACCCCGGCGCCGATCGATGACGGCACGGGCGGCAAGTACCAGGCCTATCAGACCAAGTATCAGTGGAAATGCGGCCTCACGGTGCGCGATTGGCGCTTTGCCGTGCGCATCGCCAATATCGACGTGCCGTCGCTGGCGGGCGCCTCGCCGATCAATCTCCAGCGCCTGTTCATCCGTGCGATCAGCAAGGTGCCCAGCCTGAAGCTCGGCCGGCCGGTCTTCTATGTGAACCGCGCGGTCAAGACCTGGGCCGATATCCAGCAGACCGAGAAGCCGACACTCGGCTTCCACACGGTCGAGGATGCCCAGGGCAATCCGCTGACCGCCTTCCGCGGCATTCCGATCCGCCTGGTGGATCAGTTGCTGAACACCGAGGCGCGCGTCGTCTGAGGCGACGAAACCTGCTCCTCGTCCGTCCTTTGGCGGGCGAGGGGCGCTTCGGATAACGCGACAAAGAAATAAAGGATTCCATCATGATCTTGGACAGCACCAATCTGTTCTCCAACCAGCAGGCGGTCACGGCAACGGCCAATTCGACCAATGTGATCGACCTGAAAAGCGCCCGTGACCTGGGGCCGGGGCGCGACGCCAATGTCTTCATCGCCGTGACCCAGGATGCAGCCGCTGCCGGCGCCGCCACGGTGCAGTTTGCGCTGGTGGCGGCGGATAGCGCCGATCTCGCCACCAATCCGGTCGTGCTGCTGCAGACCGATGCGGTGGGCAAGGCGGCACTGACGGCAGGCGCGCAGGTTCTGCGCGCCGCCGTGCCGACCGCGCGGAGCGGCGGCAAGCGTTACCTCGGCATCACCTATACGGTGGCCAACGGGCCGCTGACCGCCGGCAAGTTCACCGCCGGCCTGGCGCTCGATCTGCAGGCTAACATCGCCTATCCGGAAGCGCTGAACGTTTCCGGCTTCTAACAGCCTGCGGCGCTGCCATGGATCCTCGGATCAAGCCCGAGGGTCCATGGTTTAGGCCGATGACCACGTCAAAACCGTAGGAGACGGCGCTATAGGTCTCGCGAGAGCCTTCAGTCGCAACGGTGGACCCTCGGATCAAGTCCGAGGGTGACAACCTTGTTTGTCGCGGCTGGGGTGCAACGCGGCCCGTAGTGACATCCTCAACAACGCAGACGATCAGAGAGGCTTGAACATGCCGCGTTACCGGGTGCTGGAAACATCCTTCATCGCCGACCGTATCTATGAAGCCGGCGCCGAGCTCGATTATGGCGAGCTGCCGGGCAGCAATCTGGAGCCGCTGGATGGCGCCGCACGCAAGGCACAGAAGGCGGCGGAAGCTTTGGCAGCGGCGCGCGCGGACTGGGCCGATCCCGAGGCCGAAGAGGCGGCGCCGATGGACCTCGCCGCGACCTTCGATCTCGCCTGACGCAGCACGTTTATCCATCATTCAACAGGAGTGAGCCGCCATGGCCGATCTTATCCAGATCGCCAATCTGTCCTTGTCGCGCATCGGCACGCGCTCGACCATTGCCGATCTGGCGGAAGACAGCCCGGAAGCGCGTGCCTTCAACATCATCTATGAGCAGGCGCGCGACGAGACGCTGGAAGCGGTCGATTGGGGCTTCGCGCGGGGCCGGCGCTATCTCGCCGATCTCGGCAATCCGCCGGTCGATTGGCAATTCCGTTACGCCTATCCCAATGACTGCCTGAAGATCCGCAGCCTCTACCAGCCGCTTGCCGTCTGGCGCGGACGGCTGTCGTCGATCGACAGCAATGCTTCGGCCGATCCGGTGCCCTACGAAGTGGCGATCGACAGGGACGGGCAGGGCAATGATCTGAAAGTGATCTATTGCGACCAGCCGCAGGCGCTTGCCTTCTATACCCGCCGCATCAGCAACACGACCTTGTTTCCGCCCGGCTTCTTGACCGCTCTGTCCTGGGCCTGCGGCGCGCAGATGGCGGTGCCGCTGACCGGCAATACGCAATTGATGCAGGCCTGCCTGACGATGTGGCGCGATGCCGTCGGCTCGGCGGCGGCGGCCGATGCCAATGAAGGCTTCAAGGATCAGAACGTCACCCCGGACTGGATCGCGCAACGATGACCCAGAATGTCATTCAGCCCTCCTTCGCCGCCGGCGAATTATCGCCCAAGCTCTATGCCCGGGTCGACCAGGCGATGTACCGGGTCGGCGCCCGCAAGATGCTGAACTTCTTCGTCCATCCCGCCGGCGGCGCCAGCAACCGGCCGGGCACGGAATTTGTCGGCGCGGTTAAGGACAGCGCCATACGTGGCCGGCTGATCCCGTTCCAGTTCAATACCCAGCATACCTATGTGCTGGAATTCGGCGACCAGGTGATGCGGGTCATCAAGGATGGCGGCTATGTTCTATCCGATCCGGACACGATTTATGAAATTCCGACCCCCTATGCCGGTGAAGATCTGCCATTGCTGAAATACACGCAGTCGGCGGATGTGATGACCTTCTGCCACCCCAATTACCAGCCGCAGGATTTGTCGCGCGCTGGGGATGCGGAATGGACATTCAGCCCGGTCAGTTTTTACCCGACGGTAACCCGTCCCTCTGGCCTCAGCGCGGTGGTCGCGACGGGCGGTTCCAGCGTCTACCGCTACAAGGTCACGGCGGTGAATGGCGATGACACCGAAGAGAGCCTGCCCGGCATTGCACCCGCAATGGGCATTACGGCAATCTCAAAAGCAAAGCCGACTGTCGTAGCGACGGGGTCAGCGCACGGCCTGCAGACGGGAGACGAAATCTGCATTGTAACGGCACCGGGAATGCCGGAGGTCGCGGGCGGATATTTCCTCATCGTGGTGACCGGGGCGACCTCTTTCAGCTTGCGCAAGCTGGATAACAGCGATGTCGATAGCACCGGTTATGGGACATATACCGGTGGTGGTGCCTTAGGCGCGGCATTCATCCGGACGGCAGGCTCCGCGGCGCTCTCCTCCACCAATACCATAACAGTTTCCTGGGCTGGCCAATCCGGCGTTTCAAAATTCAATATCTATCGGGAAATCAGCGCACCTTTGGATATATCGGGTCATCCAGCTCGACCAGTTTCAAAGACGACAATATCAAACCGGACACAGGCGATACGCCGCCCGCGATCCGCGACCCGTTCGAGGGTAAGAATTGGCCGAGCACCGTCGCCTATCACGAGCAGCGCAAATTCTTCGCCAATTCGACGCAGAAGCCGCAGACGCTCTGGGCGACGCAGACCGGCAATTTCAAGAACATGAATGTCGCCTCGCCGACCAAGGATGACGATGCCATCACCCGGACGCTGGTCTCCTCCCAGGTCAATGCCATCCGGCACATGGTGTCGATGAATGTGCTGATCCTGCTGACCAGCGGGGCGGAATGGAAATGCTATGCCGGGTCGAATGGCGATGCGATCACCCCGGCCAGTTGCTACACCAAGCCGCAATCCTATAACGGCAGCAGCGACGTGCAGCCGATCGTCTCCAACAACGCCATTCTCTATATCCAGGAGAAGGGCAGCGTGGTGCGCGACCTGCTCTATGATTTCGCCACCGATTCCTATAGCGGCACCGACCGCTCGGTCTGGGCCGATCACCTGTTCTACGGCCATACGATCCGCGAATGGGGCTATGCGCAGGAGCCGTTCCGCATCATCTGGGCGGTGCGGGAGGACGGTGTGCTGCTGGGCTTCACCTATATGCGCGAGCAGCAGGTCTTCGGCTGGCACCGCCACGCGACCGACGGCTTCTTCGAAAGCGTCGCGGTGATCTCCGAGAATGGCGAGGACGTGCCGTACTTCATCGTCCGGCGCGAGGTCAATGGCGAAACAAAGCGCTATGTCGAGCGGCTGCACAGTCGACTGTTCGAGGATGTGGTCGATGCCTGGTTCCTCGATTGCGCCCTGCAATACGACGGTGAGCCGACCATGACGGTTTCCAACCTGGATCACCTGGAAGGAAAGACGGTCGGGGTGTTGGGTGATGGCAATGTCTTTCCCAATGCCGTGGTGACCGATGGCAAGATCACGCTCGACAATCCGGTCGGCAAGATCACCATCGGCCTGCCTTATACGGCGGAGCTGGAGACGCTCGACCTCGATGTCGGCGACCCCACCATCCAGGGCAAGCGCAAGAAGCTCTCCGCCGTCACGGTCAAGGTGGAGAAGACGCGCGGCCTGAAGATCGGTGGCATCTATGAGAACGGCCAGTATTCCCGGCTGACCGAGGTCAAGGAACGCAGCAACCAGATGTATGGCACGCCGATCGGCCTGCTGACCGGCAATGAGCGGGTGGTGCTGGACCCCAATTGGAACAGCAACGGCCGCATCCTGATCCGCCAGGATAATCCGCTGCCCTGCACTGTGCTGGCGACGATCCCGGAGGTGGATCTTGGCGCGTAAACCTTACCATGTGGTGGACGCGACGCCGGATCACGCCGTTGCCCTGGCGCGGATCATGCGGCGGGCGGACCGGGACGAGATCCATGCCGCCTCGGGCCTTGGTCCGCTGGTGGGGCTCAGGGCCTCGCTCGATGCCTCGGTCCTGGCGCGCTGCTGGCTGGTCGAGGACCAGCCGGCCTGCATCTTCGGCTTGGCGACGGATTCGCTGCTGAGCGGCACCGGCCGGCCCTGGATGCTGACCAGCGATCTCCTCCTGCGCGAGCAACGCATTTTCCTGCGCCATTGCCGCGATTTCGTCGCCGAGATGCTGGACATCTTCCCGGTCCTCGCGAACTGGGTCGATGCGCGTTACATCGGCTCGATCAAATGGCTGCATTGGATGGGCTTCCGCCTTTATCCCGCCGAGCCGCTCGGCCCGTTCGGGATGCTGTTTCATCGGTTTGAGATGCGGGGCGGGGATGTCGATTGCCAGCCGTCAGTCGCTACGGTGGACCCTCGGATCAAGTCCGAGGGTGACAATTCGGGGCAGGTTGATGTTGTGCAACACACATTGTCGATGAACATCGCACCACATCCGCAACAAACAAGGTTGTCACCCTCGGACTTGATCCCCGTCGGCGCAGGCCGACCTTCGTCGGCGGGGTCCACCGTGGAGACTGAAGAACGCAAGGTGACCCTGGCATGACCGTCACCATCAAGCCCTGCACGGTTGACGAGATCGAGCGCAACCCGCATTTTCCGGCACTCGCCAGGGAATATGCATCGGAAGCGGCCATCCATGGCCTGCCGGCGCCGGTCGAGAAGCTCGCCGCCTATCGCCTGATCGAGGCCTCGGGCTGCTTCCAGGGCTATGGCGCCTTTCTCGACGATGATGAGCTGATCGGCTTCGTCGCCCTGCTGCTTCCGGTCATCCCGCATTACGGCGTGGCGATCGCGGTCAGCGAATCCTTTTTTGTCGCCGCCGCCCATCGCAAGAGCGGCGCCGGCATCAAGCTGTTGCGGGCGGCGGAGCGCCAGGCGCGGCAAGCCGGTTCGCCCGGCCTGCTGGTCAGCGCGCCTTATGGCGGCCGGCTGGCCCGGGTGCTGCCGCATCTCGGCTACCGCGAAACCAACCGGGTCTTTTTCAAGGAGATGGCCGATGCGTGATCTAGCAGGGCTTGATGATCGCCCCGCCGCCAATGTCATCCCGGCGATGAGCGAGACGGCTCTGGCCAAGGTGCGGGCGCTGGAAAGCCTGGCCGCAAGCCAGCCGCAGCAGGAAATCGACACCGCGCATCTCTTTCATGCCGGCCTCTATGCCCGCACCATCCGCATCCCGGCCGGGGTGATGATCACCGGCGCGCTGATCAAGATCCCGACCGTGCTGATCGTCAGCGGCGATGTCGTCATCTATCTCGACGGCGAGGCGCGGGAGCTGCACGGCTATCACGTCTTCGCCGCCAGCGCCGGCCGCAAACAGGCCTTCGTCGCCCTGGCCGACACCGATTTGACCATGCTGTTCCCGACCGCAGCAAAGACCATCGAGGCGGCGGAGCGGGCATTCACCGATGAGACGGATCTCCTGGTCTCGCGGCGCGACACCAGTTTCAACACGGTCACCGTGACGGAGGACTAAGATGACAGGTGCAACAACCGCGACCGCCGTCGCTTCGCTCGCCGCTGCCGCGATCTCGGCCGGCGTCTCCGTGGTTGGCTCGATCCAGCAAAGCCAGGCGCAATCGGCCCAGGCCAAGTACCAGGCCGCGGTCGCCCGCAACAACCAGATCATCGCCCAGCAAAATGCCGATGACGCCTTGAAGCGCGGCGATGTGGAGGAGCAGAAGCAGCGCCAGAAGGTCCAGCTCCTGCTGGGCCAGCAGCGCGCCGGCTTCGCTGCCCAGGGTGCCGACCTCACCAGCGGCTCGGTACTCGATATCCTCGGCGACACGGCGGCGACCGGCGAGCTGGACGCGCTCACCATCCGGAACAATGCGCAACGCGAGGCGCGCCAGTTTCTGCTGCAAGGCGTGAATTTCCAAGCCGATGCCCAGCTCTACCAGATGCAGGCGAAACAGGCGAAGACCGCCGGCTATTTCGATGCGACCAGTTCCTTCTTGGGCGGCGTGTCGCAGTTCGGGAAGAGCTACGCCGATTTCAGCACTTCTGGCGCTTTCAAATCCCAATCCCCGTCTAAGTCCACCACATCTTCTGTGCCGTAGCCGCCGATGTAAGTCACCGGCCCATCACATGCGACCGATCATTTTCGCGCCAGGCATAAGGCTTGGGCGCAGCGGAGAGATTCATGCCTCGCGTCCCGGAATATAACCAGCGCCAGATCGCGCTTGCCCCCGCCAACACGCCCTACCAGACCATGAAGCCGACAGCCGAGGCTTTCGGCAGCGATGTCGGCCGGGCGATGACGGATCTCGGCAAATCCCTCGGGTCCGTCGCGGACAGCCTTGGAGAGGCTGCAAAGTATTTGCGCCAGCAGGACCAGGCGAAGAACGAGACCGCCGCGGTTGATCTCTTCAACCAATTCACCGCGGCGCAGGGCAAAATCGCTGACAGTTACCAGACACTGCCCGGCAAGCTGGCGGTGGACGGCTACACGGCGACCGAGAAACAGCTCTCGGTCCTCAAGCGGGATTACTTGTCGCGCGCCGCCAATTCGGAGCAGGCCGAGCTCTTGAGCAAGGCCATGGAGGCGGGGAGCGCCACCGTCCTGGGGCAGATGCAGCGCTATCGCGACCAGCAGCAGGGTGTCTATGAGGACGATGTCAGCACGACGCGGATCGATCAATCGATCCAGGGCATCGGCAGGTTTTATAACGACAGCCGGGAATACGCCAAGGGCCTATATCTGGCGCAAGCCGAGAGCCTGGACCAGCTCAGGCGTCACCAGGCAGGGCCGGAGGAGATCAAGGCGGCACTGGCGCAGGTCGCCAGCAGGGCCATGCGGGCCCGGGTCGAGGGGGCGATGGCGCAGCGCGACAGCGGCGCGGCACGAAACCTGTTCAGCCTATATGAAGCCAATCTGCTGCCGGATGACCGGGCGGCGACGAGCGCCCGGCTCGATCATCTGGAATTCAACAACCGGGTCGAGGATGAAACTGCCCGTATCCTGCAGGCTTCACCGCTGCGCCTCGGCAGCGAGCAGCATGGCAAGACCGCGACCGAACCCAGCCCGCCGGATGCCGAGGCGCGCCTGGCCATGGCAGAGAAGATCGCCGACCCGCAACTGCGGTTGGCCGTATCGGATCGGATCGCTTCGCAGACCATACGGGACCAGCAAACCTATCTGACCCAGCAGCGGCACTTGAAGGGCCAGGCGAAGGACATCATCGACCGGGGCGGTTCCGTCACCGACATTCCCTATCAGATGCTCATTGGCATCGACGCGAAAGGGAAGGCTGCGTTGAGCGCCTATGCCAAGGCCGGCGGCAGGATCACAACCGATCCCGTTGTCTATTACGGGCTGAAGAACCTCGCGCTGGACGATCCGCAGGCTTTTCTCGATGTCGATCTCAACGATCACCTCGGCGAGATCGAGGCGAAGGACCTCGCAACGCTCGACCAATTGCAGCAAAGCCTGCGCAGCGGCAACCACGACCCGCAGCTCGACCTGGAGCGGGTCTATAAAGACAATATCGACCGAACCCTCCGCGGGCTCGATCTTTCCGCAACCGACATTGCGAAACTCTATCACGAGGTCGATCGCGATCTGGCCGGCTACCAAGCCGCAACCGGCCGCAAGGCGACACCGGCAGAGCAACAAAAGATTGCCGACCAGGCCGTAATCGATATGAAGCTCGATCGGCGGAGCTTCGCTATGACGCGATATGGCGGGGTCATCTCGACAACTGGCAGAACGGCGACCGCAAACGACAACTCGTTGATGATTCGGACTGCGGATCATGTACCTCCATCTCAATCTAGCCCACCATCTAAAGAGGGCCCTGCTACGACCGAGCCGGCGCAGCAGGCGGTACCAACTAATGTAGCGCCTCCGAAGGAAAAGGTTTCAAAATCAAAGAACACCGCCCAGGCTGATGGACCGAAGGCAGATCAAGCCATTCGAGCATTAGAAAAATATAAAGCTGCGCAATGGCCAGTAGGGGAATATCGGACATTAACTAAACGTGACGCAGCTTCCGGCCAGGGTGCTGGTGGCTTCGGGCGTGGCCGAAATGGTGGGGTAAAGGGGCATTGGGGAATTGATATCGAAGCTCCGGTGGGCTCTCCTGTCTATGCCGTGTCAGACGGCAAGGTTGTCCTCGTGGATTATAACAAGTCATTTGGGTATCAGATCGTTATTGAGCATGCTGGCGGCTTTTACACGCAGTATGCGCATCTCGATTATCCGTTCATTGTCAAGGGCGGTCTACCGCATCGAAGGAACAAGGATCTCGTCAAAGTCGGCCAGGTCGTGAAAGCTGGGGATCAAATTGCAGAGATCGGGCGAAGTGGAAACGCTATCAAGGTGAAATATTCTCATCTGCATTTCGAAGTGCGTTATGGAAGTGCCACGCCTCATCTCAACGGCGGTACGGTAGTTGACCCACTTTTGTTTTTAAATTAAATTCTACTATCGGTAGAATTCTGGGTTTGCTATGAAAACTCTGCTATGTGCCCTTATCGGGATCAGCTTATCGGTTCCTGCTTGGGCTGAGGGGTGTAAACCGTTCCATGATAGGGAGGATAGGTTTTCCTTTGGGAAAACGATGATTGGCGAAGCTCGCAAGCCAATTCCGCCTTCAGCGCCGCAGTCGGAGAATTGCCGCGGCAGCCAAAAGCTCTCCGATTTTTGCGTTTACGTCGACACCGACGGTGTCACGTATTTTGTCGACGATAAAATAGTTGTTCGGAAGGAAATCCGGGATATTGCGGGCTATCGAGGCTCGTTGATCGCGGGTGTCGCCGATGGGGATGTCGTTGCTCAAGTGACTCACAAACTTGACGATTTGCCCTGGGATTTCCCCTCTTGGCACATCGAAACCGCTGAGGGAAATAACTCCGTTCTCGTTACGGATGTATGTGTGCTCAGCGGCAATGGCACGCTGGTTAATTACGAATTGGAATTTGATTGGCAAGACAGGTTGATCGGTATTGCGTCGTCATCCCAGCTTTATTGGCAAGAGTATTGGGAGACACAATAAGTGGGTCAAATAAGGTGAGCCATGGCAAAGGCGCTTAGAATTATCTGGGATGCATTGGCAATCGGGATGTTGGCCCAACTGGCTGGGATTGGAATGGCTTGGCCTGCGCGGCGGTGCCGGCCTGGAGCATGTAGCAGCATCAACCATTCGCGACGTTGCCAAGCAGACAGGTAAGGAGGCCCTGAAAGAAGTCACCAAAGGACGGCGCTTACGTTAAGAAGGGAGGGCGCTATTGGTTTACTGATGCCAACGATAAAAATTTTCTCCAACTTCAAGTAAGAAGCTTACGTGGAGTGGATTCAATGAATGTCTATTTTATAAGCGTGCAAGCACTCTTTCACGCGTGCACTGATCGCACAGATCTCGTTTTACTTCGAAGTCAACAAGATGTGCCTGCGTTTGAAGAAATAGCAAAAAAATACGGATTGCACCTTCTTCCAAGCATCGAATAGCGATTAGGTTTGTGGATTTCCGGCGCGCAAACCGGCAATGTGTCTCATGATCTGATAGATTGACGTGGCGATCGGCAACACCGGTTGCACACGCTTCCTTCCAGCTGGCCTTAACCAGATCATTTCCCTCCAACTTAAAGTCAAACGGATAGTCAGTTACTTTTCGATGTAGCTGGCTTTTTGTTATGAACAACGGTTGGAGCGAAGCGTTATTCTGCGGCATCAAGCCGACACCGCCGCTCAGGCCTTCACGGCGCCCAGCTCGCCCGCCTGGCCAAGGTAGCGGAGATTGAGGACCCGGATCTGCGCCAGCGGGTGGCGGCGAATGTCGCCCTGGCGACCCAGCGGGAGAAGCAGACCTATCTCGCCAATCAGCGGCAATTAAAGACGCAGGCCAAGGACATCCTCGACCGGGGCGGCAGCATCACCAGCATTCCCTATCAGACCTATATCGGCATCGATCCCAAGGGCCGAGAAGCCATCGATGGTTATGCCAAGGCTGGCGGCAGGATCACCACCGATCCCGCCACCTTCTATCGGCTGCGTGATGAGGCGCTGGATCATCCCCAAAGCTTCCTCGATACCGATCTCAACGACTACATCCATCTGGTCGATGGCAAGGACATGTCCAAGCTCTCGGCTTTGCAGGCCACGCTCAAGGACAAGGGGCCGAACGATCCCGCGTTCAGCCTGCAGCGCAGCTACAAGGCCAATACCGATCGTGTATTGCAACAGCTAGGCTTGACAGCAGATTCCAACAGCCAGCATGAAACGGCGTTAGCCGGGCGAACGGCCGAAAGTAAGAGTATGTCGGAGGGTACGGTGATTAAATCCGCCGATGACGATGATCTGCAGATGAAGATTGTCGTGGCGTTTCGCCGCAATGTCGATATTGCTCTCAGCGCTCACGAAGCTGCTACCGGTCGTCAGGCGACACCCCCTGAACAGCAGCAGATCGTCAACCAAACGGCAGCCAATTTACGCCGCATCAAGGCGGAGCATGAGGAACAATCTAATAACACGTTTTATTCAAAAGCGAACTCATCCGACGACAGCGCGCAGCCGCTATTGATCCAAATAGCAAGCGGCCAACCTCAGACGGATGTTCCTGAGATTTCAGAAAAGAATGACGTCCGAAATCTGAAAGCGGATTCGAATGAGCAGATATTGGCACTCAATATGTTCGAAAAGATGTTTGTCACCGATGACATTGAAAAGAAGATCAAGAAGGTTATCGGCAGTGCCACAATGGGAACCCTCAGCAAAGATCAGATCAATGATATCTACGATGAGGTCCTAGACAACATTGATAGGGAAGATGCGGAGCGCTTTGTCAAAATCAATCCAAACAGGATTCCAATGATTCTCAATAAACAACAAATGGATATCATTAGAAGGCAAATTGATGCTTTGCCGGACGATCTTCGAGACGCTGCTACTAAGGGTCTCGATAAAGCTCTCCAGAGCGGGCAAGTTAATTGCCCAGATTGCTAGGGAGTGTCCTGGATTCTCTCGCTTTTATTCCATTTGTGATTTACACGTATAAAGGGTTTATATATGATGCTGAATGTTCTTAGAATTTGCTAAGCGTTTTTATCGATAGAGGCCTACGTTGAGCAGGCGAATGATGACGATAATGCTCCCGGCGCTGTCGTTCTTATATCTGTGTCTCGATATCATCGATGACCACCTTAAAGCGCGTCAAATGACAGATGGCTGGGCTCTTGGAAAGATATCGAGCTATCTTGAGATTCCTTTTCCGAATTCGCTTGTTCCTTTGCTGTCACCTGCCTGGGGAGATTCGGAATTCGCGAAAGTGATCTTCTTACCAATTTTAATTATAGCGTCATGGGGTGTCGGCTGTACGGTGGATGAAGCTATTAGCCATCAAGGATTGGTTAAGAGTGTGATAGGCTACGCAGTAATTTCCTTTTCTATGTATTTTTTGGCGCTGTACGTGTTTTTCCACTCTTTGAGTTTTTAAATCCGCAGAAATATTCCGACTGGTTAGTTTATCAGGGAGCTTTGAGCGCCTTTCAGCGCCAAAGGCCCGGCGGCCTATCGGCGCGGGCTGATGCATAACCAGGCGACGATCACCCGCAATACCTGGATACGCGCTCGGCCGAGCAGGCTTTCCAGAATTACAACACCCAGTGCTTCACGCGGTCATCCGGCAATTCGCCACTAAGGGCGACATCGCCGGCGCGCGGCGCGTGTTGGAGCGACAGGCCGACAACCTCACGCCCGCTGCATGGGCGCAACTGGATCATTAACCGACGGCTCCGCCGGCACTTATGCCTTCACACAGTCCAGCCAACCGAATCTATCGACCGACTGTCGACGGTGATGGGGATCCAGGCGCTTTCCGAAGTTAAATGAAATTTCGA
The DNA here is from genome assembly GCF_034044715.1 of Dongia soli. NCBI lineage: Bacteria > Pseudomonadati > Pseudomonadota > Alphaproteobacteria > Rhodospirillales > Dongiaceae > Dongia > Dongia soli. The sequence goes on from NZ_JAXCLW010000006.1 coordinate 184,422, forward strand.
AAAATCGTTGCTATAATATCAACATTTCCAGATCAAAAGTCATAAGAGGTGAACCCATGGAGCCGCAGATATCGCCAAGCAAGAGCGACACCCGCGCTGTTCCGTCCGCAAATCCCGGGCTTCCTGTTAATAACGATGCGAACATTTCGGGAGTGATACCTACCGAAGGGGCTGGAGCCACTCGCGACCAAACAGAAATTACGCGAGCAACCGAAGCTAAGCAGTTGGGCGATCGTTTCGGCCTCAACTATGACCTCGTGCTCCGCAATCTTGACCAGCTGAGGCAAGCAGCCGCGTTGGAGGACGTCACGTTTGGAGAATTCCGTTTGCCATTTGGTATCGGTGAGAGCAACGAAAAGGAAGAGGGCAATCCGGTAGCGACGTCACGATCTTTGTCAAATGTTAATGCACAAGCCGCCGGCGCATCACCACAACCCGATTTAGGCGCCCAAGAAAAAAGATCTAATGCAAATCATAAGATCAAACTGGATAACGAGACGACAATGCCTGTGGACGATAGCGATGCTGTCCGCAAAGCATTTATCCTCAAGGGTGGGGGCGGGCACTTCGTGGTTAAGGAAAACCCGAACGCAAGCTCGGAGACGCCATGGTATGCACTGGCGAGCTATTCTGACGTCAAAAAATATCAATCTCAAATCGACTATGCGGCGGACAAGGTCGGCGTCGATCCCCGTTTAATAAGGGCGATCATGTATGTTGAAACGACCCACGGATATTACGATAGGTTCAACCCCCGACCCCAAACCAACAAATCGATCTTGCCTATGAACGTCAACGTGAAATATTGGGACGATCATTTCGGCACGCGAGAGCAATTAAATGATCCACTGCAGAATGTTCTCGCAGGAGCCAAAATGATTAAGGCCATTGTAAATAACGTCCCGAAAGACACATCCATAGCTGCCATTGCAACTCTCTATAACAGCCACGTTGCGCGGACCGTATCTAGTTATGGCGCGCAAGTGGCGAAAGCATATGAAACACAGCCATGGCAGCAGGATCTAATTAGGGATAGAACCAGTTACCAGTTCCGGCGAGGAGGTATTCCACCGCGCCAGAACTAGATTCGTTTATCAGTGCCGATATCGCTCGCATTGGCTAAACCGACAAAAACTCGCGTTAGACAATGAAAGACGGCAGGCCGTCGCTGCCTGAAAGCGCAATGTTGCGACAACTCGGCCTTCATTGTGCCACTTTTGCGGGTTATTTCTGGGTGAATGGCTAAAGCACCGATATCGCACATGCGTTAAGATAGACCGTAGCTAAGGTGTGTTCGAACATGTTGGGGATCTGCAGTTGGCGGCGACTTGCCTTGGTTAGCGTGATCGCTCTTTCTTATGCTTGCGGTAATGTATTGGCCTTTGCATTGGTCGATGCCTGGGGCGAGGCGGTTCGCTCGATAGCGGATATCGGCCGTATTCTTTTGGAAGCATCCTCTGGCATAGCGCCACTGTTTTTCCTCTCCTTCGTGGCAGCGACCGTTCTTGGATTATTGATCCTGCCCTGGCGATTGATGGGCGCCGCCTTCTGGTCCGTCCTCATTATTGCGGCTGTTGCCGGTTCTGCCGCGGCGAGTTTTGCCGGTTATCTCGCGATTTCGCATAATCCTCAGGAAATCTATCTTGACACGCGAAATGATGGATTGAACATCCCTAACCTGTTCCCGATCGTCTATAGCTGGTTCTGTGCCTTTTTCTTTCCCACGGCGATCTTCGGCTTGATGGTGCTATTGTCCTGCAGCGGCATTGACGATACGCCACCAAGCGAATGAGCTTGGATATATCGATCAGTGTGCCTCCGCCGAGGAAGTGGCGATCGGCCGAGACCTGACGCTGGACGAGCACTAGCAACTCCTCGTCAAGAAGACCGTCGAAGCGGGGGTTGTGCATCTCGCCTCTGAAGCCTTGCCCGCGTCGGGCAAGGATGAAGCTGCGCGAATGACAATGCCGTCCCCGCCAAGGACGATACGGCAGAGGATGCTCGGCGCGCAGACAGCCTCCGTTGGCGATGGAAACACCGATAGTGACGACGGCGAATTCGACGCCGACCTCACCATACTAACGGCGGGGCGAGGTTCACCCTTCCACGTCAATGAATTCCGGCGGCACGGCATCCGTCAGCCAGACGCCGTTTTCGGCCTGGTAGAATTTTAGGCCGCGCTCGTGCATGCAGGCGGTGTCGATCTTGAGCACCACCGGTGTGCCGTAGCGCTGGCCGACGGCGGTGGCGGTTTGCGGATCGGCGGAGAGATGCACGTGGTGGCGCGATTTGGCGATCAGCCCTTGAGCGCGGAGCGAATCCAGGAAGCGCGTCGCGGTGCCGTGATAGAGGAGGGCCGGCGGCACCTTTTCTTCATAGGTGAGCGAGACCGTCTTCGTCGAATGGCCCTGCACTGCGTGGATGCGCCTGCCGTCCGGTGAAAGGGCGAAGCGTTTCTTGTCGCTGGTCTCCACCACTTTCTCGATGAGGGCGCGGTCGAGTTTGCGGCCCGCTTTGGTGGCGCCGGCGATCAGGGCGTCGATCTGCGCCCAGCCTTCGCTGTCGAGGGTGAGGCCGATGCTTTGCGGCTGATGCCGCAGGACGTAGCTGAGGAATTTACTGGTTTCGGTGATCTTCATTTTCTTGTCGTTATTTTCTGTTGTTCGTCATGTTCTCATGCGGCGGTCATTATCGACAGAAGGCGGACCGACGGCAACCGAGATTTGCAACCTATAGGCGAAACGGCTTCTAATGCCAAGCATTCCCGGGTCGCGCGGAATTCTTCAGAGCGCAGCCGCTGGAAGTTATGTTGATTATAAAACAACGATCCTGTTATAATTGTCAATATGCCAATATTCAAGCGCAATCATAGGGCAGGCCGGGATGGCCCAGGATCGCGCCAGGGATCACGCCGGGACGCGGCCCGGATTTGTGCTCCGGGATCGTGACAGAAAGGAAGCGGATATGGCCGATTTCGCGCGCAAGGCAGAGCAGGCGGCGGACAATGCCTGGGTCAAACTGGCGGCGCGGATCTCGCTGCCGGTCCTGGCTTTCCTCGGCATGCAGGCCTGGGGCGATCTGCGCGACCAGGGACGCTCGATCAACCAGGTGCTGCTGAACCAGGCGGTCACCGATGCCAAGCTGGAAGACGCTTTGCGGCGCATCAACCGACTGGAGGAAACGCAGACGCGCAAGGCGGCACTCGGCCTTGATCCGCTGGGCCGCGATCTCCTGCGTTCTGATCACCTGGGCTTCGATCTCCGCATCGTCGAGCCTCATCCCGACCCGGGCAATCGGTTCGTCGACCGTACCGCGATCGGCAATACGACGATCCTCTCCACCGCTGAAAGGAGGAAGCAATGAGCATATCCGTGATATCGCCCACTGGGCTTGCCGCTGCTGGAACCGCATCCGTTGGAACCGCACCCACTGGAAGCACGCCGACCACGCCGATTGGAATCGTGCCGGCGGGGCTGGCGATCATCGAGGAATATGAGGGATGCCGCCTCACGGCCTATCTGTGCCCGGCTGGCATTCCCACCATCGGCTATGGCCATACCGGCCCCGATCTCACGATCGAGGATGTCGGCCGCCGCACCATCACGATGGCGGCGGCGGAGGCTTTGCTGGAAAGCGATCTGCGCCGGGTGGGCGATCAGGTGGCCGGCGCCTGCCGCGTCTCGGCCAATGCCAATCAGCATGCCGCCATGGTGTCGCTGGCCTTCAATATCGGCATCGGCAATTTCCGCAAATCGACCGTGCTGCGGGCCCATAATCGCGGCGATACCGAGGCGGCGGGGCGCGCCTTCAACCTCTGGACCAAGGCCACGGTGCGGGAACGCGAGACGGAACGGGGGCGCAAGGTGGAGCTGCCAGGCCTGGTGTCGCGCCGGGCGCGGGAGGCGGCACTTTATCTCACTGTGGTCCGGCCGGAAGACCGCACGGCGATGCCGCGCGGCTTCATCGAGGAACCGCCGATACGCGCCACGCCCGGCATTGCCGGCAGCGGTGTGGCAGCCGGGGCGGGCGGTCTGGCGGCCACGGCGGAGATCGTCCGGCAGGTCGGCGATATCGGCTATGCGGCCAGCCCAATCGCCGATCTCGTCTTGCGCTTCGGCCCCATCGTTTTGGCCGTCATCGGGGCGGTGGTGATCGGCTGGATCGTCTATCGCCAGATCCGGCTGCGGCAGGAGGGCTGGCGGTGATGGGCGCGCTCGGGCTCTGGCTGCTGCGCAACTGGAAACTGGTGCTCGGGGTCGTGGGGGTGGTCGGGCTTCTCGGCCTGTTCGGTGTCATGCGCCTGGAGCTCGCCGCCGCGCGCCTGAAGGCCGATCAGGCGGCGACCAAGACCACGCAGCAGACCTTGCGCGCCGAAGCGGCGGAGGCGGAGGTCATGCGGCAGAAGGGCTTCGTCAGCGAACTCGGGGCCGTCAACCAGCGCAATGCGGCCCTGATGGCGGATTACCAGAAACGGCTGGCGATGCAGCAGGAAGCCGCCGACAAGGCGACGCAGAGCCTTGCCAATCTGAAACGCTCTTATGCGGTTGCGATCGAGGAGATCCGGAATGCGAAACAGCAAGCAGTGCCTCTGTCAGCTTCTGCCCGTTCTGGCCTTGCTCGGCTGTGGTGCCTGCAGCAGCGGCAAGGCGATTTCGACGCCTGCCCCGGTGATTGAATACAAGCTGGTCGAGCCGCCGATCGATCGCAGCCTGCTCAACTGCAGCGACGGGCCGGACTGGCCGGCGAAGGATCTTGCCTCGGATCTCGATCTCTTGGCGCTCACCTATGGCTATCAGGCGGCCTGGCTGGACTGCAAGGCGAAGCTGGAGGCCATCCGTGCCCTCGATACCCGGCAACTGGCGGAGCGTCGCTGATACACCGGTCGATCAGCCGCAGCACGGCCGGCGACGGCGCGGCGAGCTGTCGGATGAGACGGTGGGCGAGCAAGTCGGGTGATCCTCGGATCAAGTCCGAGCGCTAACCGGTGGTGGCGACATGGCGCGAAATCGATCGCCGATGATCATCGCACGATCATTGCATCAGCAAGCTTGTCACCCTCGGACTTGATTGGAGGGTCCATCGGCGCGGCTGAAGATCATGACCGTTCGCAACGGACGACAATACCCTACCAGCTCAGGAACAAGCCAACCTCGCCGGGAAAGCCGCCGGGATAATCCAGCACCCGGGCGGTGAGGCGGTAGCCCATGGGATGGAGTTTCTCCTGGTAATAGTCATAGGCAATCTTGGCGAAACCCTCCAGCGAGACAGGCCAATCCGGTTCGAGGTTGTTGATGCGGCGGCCGCCGTCATTACAATAGCTGGCCGGGAAGGAGACGGCCATCAATTCGCGGAAGCCGTCCTCGGCGGCGCGGCGGATCGCCTTGTTCACCCGTTCATCGACATCGGGTCGCAGATCGCGATGCATGAAGGCATCGCGCAAGGACTTCTTCTCATCCTCGACCACGCGTTTGAGGTCGAGCGCTTTCTGCATCTTGGCCGTTTCGGCGTCATTGGCGATCTTCGACAGGTCTTCAGGACGTAACAGGCTGCTCATACGATCCTCCCGTTTATCTGATGACCGGCAGTTTATCTGATCACCGCCGGTCTGATCACTGTCCGTGCAATGACTTCATTCTTCCAGCAAAGTGGTGCGGGCCGCGGCCAGTTCCTTCTTCTGCGCCTCGCTGACCTTGGGATAGTCGAGATCGAGCGAATCCAGGGCATCGATGATGGCGGCGGCGACCACCACGCGGGTGAACCATTTATTGTCGGCGGGAACGACATACCAGGGCGCGTGCTTGCTGGCGGTGGCCTCGATCATCTCTTCATAGGCTTTGGCATAGTCCTTCCAATAGCTGCGCTCCGATGCGTCGGCCGCGGAGAATTTCCAGTTCTTCTCGGGATTCTCCAGGCGCTCCAGAAAACGCTTCTTCTGTTCGTCCCTTGAGACGTTCAAATAGAACTTGATTACTTTGAAGCCGTTGCGGGTCAAATAACGTTCGAAATTGCCGATATCCTCAAAGCGCTCCTGCCAGATATCCTTCGTCACCAGCGAGGGCGGCAGGTTCTGGCGGCGCAGATAGTCAGGATGCACCCGCACCGCCAGCACTTCCTCGTAATAGGAGCGATTGAAGATGCCAATCCGGCCGCGTTCCGGCAGATTGTGCGCACAACGCCACATGAAATCGTGATCCAGCTCCTCGGACGACGGCGATTTGAAGGAGAAGACCTGGCAGCCCTGGGGATTGACGCCGGACATCACATGCTTGATGGCGCCATCCTTGCCGGCCGCGTCCATCGCCTGGAAGATCAGCAAGAGGCCCCACTGATTCTGGGCATAGAGTTTGTCCTGCAATTCGGCGAGCGCCTGGGTGCCAAGAGCAAGGGCATCCTTTGCCCGCTGCCTATCCGCTTCCTTGAAATTCGCGATGTCGTCGGGATCGCAATCCTTCAGGCGGAACTTGCGTCCGTCGGTAATGCGATAGGGAGCAGCAAAAGACCGGCTGGCCTCGACAATCCGCTTCATATCCATTGGCATCCTCGCCAGGTCGGATGGGGTGCATTCGGACTGTGGTTGGTTTCGACTGTTAGACAATCACGCAAAGCCGCCCGCTGCAAGCGCGCGGATGCTGCAGGGGGAGAGCCGCGGCGTCTCCGGAGGCCAAGGGCGCGAGGCGGCGGTTGCAGCCCCAGAGCCAGCATGCAATAGGGGACGGGAAGGCGGCCAGCTAGGCGGAAGCTGCTGGTTGGTCTGTTGAGATATCCGTCTGGAACGTCAATATTAACGTTTAAAACATGAGTTCTGAGGTCTATAGTATGATCATAGATCAAACAGTTTCGGTCCAAAGGCGATGATCACGGCAGCGCAAATGCGGGCCGCGCGGGCCCTGCTCGGTATCGATCAGCGGCAATTGGCCGAAATGTCGGGTGTTTCCTTGCCCACCATTCAACGCATGGAAGCCAGCGAAGGCACTGTGCGTGGGGTGGTGGATACCTTGATCAAGGTGGTGGAAGCCCTCGACCGCGCCGGGATCGAGCTGATCGGCGAAAACGCCATCAGCGCCGGCGGCGGCCGCGGCGTTCGCCTGAGGCAGGGCAAGGCGCCCCAGGACACTTAGGCACGGTCCCAGCGCCAGGCTGTGGCCAATGGGGCAGCAGCATGGCCAATCAGGCAGTCAAACCGCAGACAGTCGAACCGCGTTTCATCGATCTTTTCACCCCGAAGCTGATCACCGTTCTGCGTGAAGGCTATGGCCTGGCCAGCCTGCGCGCCGATGCATTGGCGGGATTGACCGTCGCCATCGTTGCCTTGCCGCTCTCCATGGCGATTGCGATCGCTTCCGGCGTCACACCGGATCGTGGCCTCTATACGGCGATCGCCGGCGGCTTCGTGGTTTCGGCACTCGGCGGCAGCCGCTTCCAGATCGGCGGTCCGGCCGGCGCCTTCATCGTCCTGGTGGCGGCGACGGTGCAGGCGCATGGCGTTGACGGCCTGATCCTCGCCACCATCCTGTCCGGATTGATCCTGCTCGCCATTGGCTTCCTGCGGCTCGGCACCTTCATCAAATACATCCCCTATCCGGTGACCGTGGGTTTCACATGCGGCATTGCCGTCATCATCTTCGCCAGCCAGATCAAGGAACTGCTCGGCCTCACGCTGGCCGGCCCGGAACCGGGGCCGCTGCTGCCGAAGCTGCAGGCTTTGGGCGCCGCGCTTCCCAGTCTCAATATCGCCGCTTGCGGTCTTGCGTTGCTGACCATCGGCATCATCGTCGCGATTCGGCGTTTCAGGCCGCATTGGCCCGTGATGGTGATCGCCGTCGCGGCGGCATCGTTCCTCGGCTGGCTGTTCGGCCTGCCGGTCGAGACGATCGGCACACGCTTCGGCGGCATTCCGCAAAACATGCCCTTGCCACATCTGCCGGAGGTTTCGCTGGCGAAGATCGAGGCGGTGCTGCCCTCGGCTCTGTCCTTCGCCTTGCTCGGCAGTATCGAAAGCCTGCTCTCTGCCGTGGTGGCGGACAGCATGAGCGGGCGGCGCCATCGCTCCAATTGCGAGCTGGTCGCCCAGGGTGCTGCCAATATCGTCTCTGGTCTCTTCGGCGGAATCTGTGTCACCGGCACCATTGCACGGACCGCCACCAATGTAAGGGCCGGCGCGCGGGGGCCGCTCTCCGGCATGCTGCATGCAGTCTTCCTGCTGGGCTTCATGCTGCTGGCAGCGCCGCTCGCTTCCTTCATTCCACTTGCTGCCTTGGGCGGCGTGCTGGCGGTGGTTGCCTGGAACATGGCGGAGAAGCATGCCTTTGCCGTTCTGGTGCGAGCCTCGCGCGGGGATGCGGTCGTCCTGCTGGCGACGTTTCTGCTGACGGTCTTCCGCGATTTGACGGAGGGCATTTTGGTCGGCTTTGGCCTCAGCGCCTTGCTGTTTTTGCACCGGATGGCGCAGGCCGTCTCAGTGGAGCAGACATCAAACGAAGTTGCCCCGCCGATCGCTGAATTGGATGTGGCCGATCGTGTAGCGGACGTATCGCGCAAAGCCTATGACGTTGCTCTTGCCACCGATCCCGATGTCGTTGCCTATCGCATCAGCGGCGCCTTCTTCTTCGGCGCGGCGGCCGGCGTTGCCGCTGCACTGGAACGCATCGGCGAGCATCCGAAGGCCTATGTGATCGATTTCGCCGCCGTGCCGGTTCTGGATTCGACGGCCGCAGCGACGATCGACGGCTTCGTGCGCCAGGCGCAGCGGCGCGGCGCCCGGGTATATCTGACGGGCGCGCGGCCGACGGTGCGACGCATCCTGCTGCAACACGGTCTGCGGCCGCCCATCGTGCGCTTCCGCAGCGATCTCCAGGATGGGGTGGTGGCTGCTCATGACGCGCTTTCGGGAAACCGTGCCAAGGTGGCCTCCCAAGCGTAGAGCGGTGCGGCGCCATTTATCGGTTTTGGCTCCGCTTGGCATCATGCGGCACACCCACTATGCTGGATATGCACGCCCCGGCGCACCGATCGAGGAGCCATGTTATGACGACGACCGGTGTTCACGTGACCGCCGATGGTCTGGTGGATTTGCGGCTGCACAATGATCTGGCGAAACGGCTGAAGCTTCACTGCCCCTACGATCATCTGTTTTGGACCAAGGAAGGCCGTGATCTCGCCGGCATGGCCATCCAACTCGATCCGGTCTTCGCACAGCATAATCTCGCGCGCTACAAATGGTTCTCCGGCCAGATGACCAAGGCGGCCGGCAGCCTCGATCAGATCCTCATCCTCGGCGCCGGCTTCGATACCCGCAGCCTGACCTTGCCGCGGGTCACCGCCGGCAAGCTGCAGGTCTTCGAGGTGGATTTTCCCGCCAAGCTCGCCCAGAAACAGGAAGTCCTGGGCCGGGCAGGTGTAGTCTTGCCGCCGGCCCTGCATTTCGTTGGCGCCGATCTCGCCGATCCTGCATTGCTGTCCCGCCTGGAAGCCGCGGGCTATCGGGCCGACCGGCCGACCGCGATCTTCATGGAAGGTGTTCTCTTTTTCCTGCCGCGCGAGGTTGCGGATAGCCTGCTTGATCCCACGCGCTTGAAGCGTGGCGCCGGCAGTTTCCTCTTCCTCGATATCTGGAGCCGGTCGCGGCAAATTGCGTTGAACGAAAAGCTTACCCAGCGCGGCGCGCCCGCCTTGTTCGGCGAGAGTCCGCTCGGCGAGACGCCAGCGGAAGCGGAACAGCAGATCAAAGCGCACGGTTATGGCCATGTCCGCACCACAAGCCTGCAGCAGCTCGTGGAGACGTTCCAGGCCGGCGACATCGCCGATCCCCTCGGCGATAGCTGGCATGTATTGGAAGCGGTCTGGCCATGATCTCAATCCGGCATGGGCAGTCAACGGCTGGAAATTTCCTGCACCATCTTCTGGCGTAACGCCCGGGCAAAATCGCCGCGATCCGCCGCGGTGGCGACGAAAGCCGCGAAACCGCCGATCACCTCACGCTCATAGACTTCCACGAGAAAAGGCCGGCCGCTCGCACCGCGGCTGTCATCATTCAGGATGGCGAGCGCATTGATCGTGATGCCGGCGGCCACGGCGGCATCACGCGCCAGCGGGGCGGGGAGGTGGCTACGATAATCGACATTGTCACCGGAGAGATCGATGATCCGGCGCGTCGGCCGGCAAGGGCAGGTCTCCATCATGCCGGTCGCGAGATGAATGGCATCCCCGATCGCATTCCAGCTTTGCGGCGAACGTGGCGCCTGCAGCACCGATGCGGCAAAACGTTCGGCGCTCCCGCGGTCGCCGACCAGCATCCAGGGCACCACATTGGCCGGCGCGCCGGGGCTGCCCCATTCAACATAGGCGACGGCAATGCGACCATGACCACCGCCACGAATGGCACCGAGGATATCGGCATCGGTGATCGCCGCGGCAATGCCCTCCTTTTGCAGCCGAAACTCACTGGGATCGATACTGCCCGACGCATCGACCACGAGCACCAGCGCCAGATCGACGAGCGGCCGCTCGCTTTGCGTTTGCGCCGGTATTTGCGTTTGCACGGGCGCCTGTGCCCCGGTCCACGTTTCCGCTTGAGCCGGGCCGGCAGCGAGTTTAAGCGCGATCGTGAGGGTGAGCACAGCCGCAATTGCCAACCGGCACGCGGCGACCATGGCTGCATGGCTTCTTTTCATCGCGATCCCGCCTCACGTTCTGTCTGCCATTTGCGTGCGGATTGAATGGCGGAGGAACTCTATCACCATCTGCATCGACTGGTTTTGGGCAAATCGCCACGCTGCTCGAAATGAAATATTGTCTTTAAAGCAACATCTGGAGGCGTTATAATTGTCTTAAATACAATGGAGAGCGCCACGTGACCATTCAAACCACATCAAGCAAGGCTGGACCCTTCATCGGCAATGGTTCGGCAACGACCTTCGCCAGCAATTTCCTGGTCGATAAGCCGGACGACCTGGTGGTCATCTATACCAATGCCCTAGCCCAGGACACGACCCTCGATCCCAGCCAATACACCGCCACTGGCTTTGGCGACCCAGGCGGGGTGACAATCACATATCCGATTTCAGGCCCGCCGATCGGCGCCAATGAAAAGATCACCTTGCTGCGCATGGTCGATTACGACCAGCAGACCAGCATCACCAATCAAGGCGGCTTCTACCCCACGGTGATCGAAAAAGCCCTGGACCGGATTGTGATGCAATGCCAGCAGTTGGCAGAGAAAGTGGGGCGTGCGATCTCCGTCAGCGTCTCGAGCAACGAGGATCCGAACGAGGCGTTTCAGTCGATCGCAATCAATGCAGCTATTGCTCAAGAGGCCGCGGCCGAAGCTGGCGGTTCTGCAAACGCTGCTGCAGCGAGTGCCGCTGCGGCGGCTGAGTCTGCGGCTTCAATTGAAAAACCGATTCCCGTGGTGTCAGGTGGCACAGGCGCGGAAAGCTCAGCAGATGCAAGAACCAATCTGGGCCTCGGCACGGCGGCGACGCAGAACATCGGCACGGCTGCCGGCGACATTCCCCAGCTTCAAACCGGCGGCAAGATGCCGGCTGTCAGCGCGGAGGACATGACCATGACCGGCCGTCTTTTGCGCATCACCAAGCTCACAGCCTCGGGCGTTTTCACGAAAGTGACCCAGCTTCTGCCTCAAACTAATTTCGTCGGTATTTGGGTGTATGGAGGTGGCGCTGGCGGCGGCGGAGTTAGAGGTCTAGCCAGCAATACCGCCGCAGGAGGAAATGGCGGCGCTGGTGGATACGCTTTCGCGTTCGTTCCTGTTTCTGCGCTTGCAGCTACCGAAATTATCCAAATCGGAAGTGGTGGGGCGGCGGGACCGTCCACACCGAATGATGGCGGCAGCGGCGGAGTAACGTCATTCGGAGCGTTTGCCAGTGCCACCGGTGGCGAAAGCGGCGGCGTTAATAACGCGTCATCGACTGGCGCCGCTCTTTGCAGGGGCGGCGTTGGCATCGTAGGCGACGTACTGGGTACTGGAGATAGCGGTTGCCGACCGTTCTACGTTCCGACCGGCATTTTAAGCCAGCCGCCGGGGGCAGGCACCAGAGGCAAATACGGCGCAGCCGGCCTGTATGGTGCTTATGCTGGGGGCTTTACGACTGGAAATAATGCCCCTCCCAATAGCGGATGCGGCGGAATGGGGGGTATCTCCGCTTTTAACAACACTGGTACTGCCGCTGGCGGTCCAGGCGGCTCCGGCTTCATTATGATCGAGGAGTATGCTTGATGTCGATCCGCACGGCCGAAATCCTGCGCGTAACGAACGTCGTGACGAACGTCATAGAGCTCGACCCCTCGCTCTATCCCATATTCGAACAGTTCTTCTCCGAGAAGTATTACGTCCTCTCCGAGAACGCGTGCATCGATGACGTTTGTGACCCCGACAGAGGCACATTTACTGGCCCTCCGGGAACGCCCAATGGCCCGCCGATTGATCCTCCGGAGATGGCGACGGCGTGACGCCGGCCTAGATTTGCATGGACCTTGGGGGCGAGAGATGGCCGACTTTGTACAAAAGACTATCGAGACATTAGAGTCGAAGGCGTCGAAGAAGAATTCTAATGAAATCAATCTGGAGCGAATGGTGGGCGGTACAAGGATTGAACTTGTGACCCCTACGATGTCAACGTAGTGCTCTCCCGCTGAGCTAACCGCCCATCCGGACGGGCCGTGGAACCGGTCCGTCTGAGGTGCCGCTATCGGGAAATCGCCGCGGCGGAGGGCGAAATAGCATCCTGTGCGGGGGATTGCAAGCGGCTCATGAAGCGATAATGCGAATTCGATGAATTTCCTGGAAATTCAGGCATAAAGCAGCTCGCCGACCTCATGGATCAGGCGGTTGAGGTGGAACGGTTTGGAGAGGGCCGGGGCGGCCGGAACCGCGGCATCGCCCTTGACGGCGCGCCCGCGTTTCAGGGCGACGGCGGCGAAGCCGGTGATGAACATGATCTTCACGTTGGGATTGCTGCGCGAGACCTGCTTGGCCAGCTCGACCCCGTCCAGGCCGGGCATGGTGACATCCGCCAGCAGGAGATCGACCGGCTCGTCCGCCAAAACCTGGGCGGCATGCAGACCGTCCGCGGCGGATTCGACGCGATGTCCGGCGCGCTGCAACAACCTGACGAGGAAGTTGCGGAGCTGCGTATCGTCTTCGGCAACCAGGATACATGCCATGACTACGATATCCCTTGCTCAGCGCTAATCCGCTTTTCGGTTGGCGATGCTCGGTCCTGCCAGCAGCAGGAAACGAACTCCTCTATCCTTTAAAACAGAGGCGACGAGTCGCCGCCAAAACAAATTGCATTCAATTTGATGCGACTGGAGCCTATCTCGGCGGGCTTTTCCGGCGCTTGGGACGGCGCGCCTGAAGATACCGCTTCAGGCCGCAGGAAAGGCCGATTCGGCGCGCTGTCCGCAAGACATGACAGCGTCGTCACTTTAAGTTACAAAAATCGTGACATGAGCGGCGACTTCAACGCGTCCGATGACGCCCCAGCCAAACCGTTCGAAATGATCTGGCCGTCGCGGCAGACGGCGCCGCTGCTGCTTGCCTCGCCACATAGCGGGCGGCACTATCCCGCAGCATTTTTGGCGCAAGCCATCCTGGATCGCCAAGTCTTGCGGCAATCCGAGGATTGCTATGTCGATTTGTTGATAGAGGCGGGGCCGCGTTTGGGCGTGCCGTGCCTGCGGGCCCTGTTCCCGCGCATCTTCGTCGATCCCAATCGCGATGCCGCGGAACTTGATCCCAGCATGTTCCTGGAAGCCTTGCCGGCGCCAGTACAGGCGGCGACGCCGCGGGTCATGGCTGGGCTCGGTGTCATTCCCAAGCTCGCCGCCAATGAGCGCGAAATCTATGGCCGGCAATTATCCTATCGCGAGGCGGTCGAGCGGCTGGAGAAATATTACCGTCCCTACCATCGCGCACTGGCTGAAGCGATCCGGCATATCCGCGCGGAATTCGGCCATTGCCTGCTGTTGGACTGCCATTCCATGCCGTCCGGTGGTGCACCCCTGGTGACGGCCATGCACGGCATCGATCCGGCGGCGGGCACGGTGCCCGCGATAGGACTGACGCCCGGTATCGCGAGGGCCCCCGGTCCAGTTGATTCCGGCCGGAACGAGGTGGATTTCATCCTGGGGGATTGCTACGGCGGATCCTGCGCCGATGCGGTCACGGCGATGACCGAGACCTTCCTGACCCGCGCCGGTGCACGCGTCCGGCGCAACAATCCTTATAGCGGCGGCTATGTGACGCAACGCTATGGCCGGCCGGCCGAAGGCGTGCATGTCCTGCAGTTGGAGATCAACCGGCGCCTCTATGTCGATGAGGCCAACTTGACACCCACGGCCGGCTTCGCCGCCACCAAGGACTTGCTGTCCGGCCTGATCGGGGCGCTGCGCGACGCGGCGGCCGATCTGATGCGCCGGCGTTAGTCGGCAGGGGGAGCGGGGCGGGATGGAATTTCACGACCGCAGGGGTGCTTTTTGCCGGGTAAGATCGGTCACCGCCGCGGACTTGCCGGCATTGCAGGCGATCTATCGCTGGCACGTCCTTCACGGCATCGCCAGTTTTGAGGAAACGCCACCCGATCTGGCGGAATTCTCGGCGCGTTTTGAGGCAATCCGGTCCCGCGGCCTGCCTTATCTCTGTGTTGATGTGTCACCAAGGCAAGAAGGTGCGCCCCCTGACGAGCGGGCCAGCCGGATTGCCGGTTATGCCTATGCCGGCCCGTATCGGTCGCGCAGCGCCTATCGCTTCACGGTGGAGAATTCCATCTATCTCGACCCGGCCTATGCCGGTCGCGGTATTGGCCGAGGATTGCTACAGCCCCTGATCGCCGATTGCGCAGCGCTGGGGATGCGCCAGATGGTGGCCGTGATCGGTGATTCCGAAAACGCGGCCTCGATCGCGCTGCACCGGGCGCTGGGATTCCGTCAGGTCGGCGTCCTGACCAAGGTCGGCTTCAAATTCGGCCGCTGGGTTGATTCCGTCTTGATGCAACGGGCACTCGGCGATGGAACGGATCCTGCATAATGATTTGACGGGCCGAACGGGTCGCGAGCAGTGGGAAGCGGTTGCGATGACCTTCCTAGTAGGAAGAAAAAAAGGGCCGTGCTTTCGCACGGCCCAAGTTCTGGGAGGAAACGCCCATGAGGGCGTAAGCGACGGGGGAGTGTCAGGGGAGATGTCCGCCCGTCGCAGTGCAGAAAATGATGTTGCAGGCGCGAAATGTCAAGAATTAAACCCGAAAAAAAGCCATGCAAATAATTGACTCTGCTATAGGAAAACCTCATGCCCTGCGTCAATTTGACCAGTTAGACGAGTCGGTCGCATGCATAACATCGGATGCCCGTCGGGGTCTGACGGCATCAGGCCAGCAATCGTCGTTTTAAGACTTTGACTGGGGTTATACGGAGTATTCCGCGGGCAAAGGATGGGTTGCTATTCCGGTTTTATGAGAACCTGGGCAGAATAGCGCGGCGTCCTGTCGCATACTGTATACCGGAAACGAGTCGAGAGGATGGCGGTGAGGGGAGAGTTAGCCGGTGCGGCTGAAAACGGGGGAAGAGGTGCAGCACATGCCGGAACCGGCAAGCCAGCCCGACGCTAAGGAACCCAGCAACAAAGGACAAAGCGAGGCCGGATCGCCGCCGCGCACCGACGAGACGGAGGGGACGGGCGGTGCCTCGCCGATCCGGGAGGCGCTGGATGGCGATGGCACCGGGGTGGAGGCCGACGCGCCGCGACCGGAAGCGCCTGTTCGCTGGGTCCCGGCCCGGCGCCGTTGGCGCTCGATTGCCCTGGTCGCGCTCTTGTGCCTAGCCGGCCTGGGGGCGATCGTCACCCTGCTGATTCGCGGCGCCGAAGAGCAAAACCTGGAGGCCCGCAATCTGTCCCAGGTGCAATTCGCCGCCCTGCTCTCCGCAGCCGGAGAACAGCTCGGCACGACCACGCTGGATTATGCCTGGTGGGACGAAGCCTATGAGAAGCTGGCGGTGCATTATACGCCCGCCTGGGCGGAAGCCAATCTCGCCCATGCAACGGTCATGGGGCCCGACAAGCCGGTGCAAGGCGCATTGGTGGTAGGACCCGATGGCGCCTTGCGCTTTGGTTTTTGGCGGGGAGAGACTGCTCCGCCCGATATTCTGCAGCAGGCGACCGGCGGGCTCGGCCGGTTGATCGAGCGGGCCCGGCAGCAGGCTCCCAGCGCACCGGAAGCAAGCTACGGCATTGTCCAGATCGGCGATATGCCTGTTCTGGCCTCGGTGGCGCCGATCCTGCCTTTTACGGAACCGGGAGATCAACGCGAAGACGAACGCTCGGACATTATCTTTCTCAGATCGTTGGATGCCCATAACCTGGATGCCATTGGCAGTGCGATTGGCGCCTCCGGTGCCGAACTGAACAGCAAGGACTCCGCCAAGACCGCGAAGGTGCCATTGATTTCCTTCGATGGCCGGCATATCGGCAGCATCGCCTGGGAACCGCCGGCCCCGGGCCGGGCGACCTTGACCAGATTGACGCCGCAGATCAGCATCGTTGTCATCGTCATGGCCCTCCTGGCCGGCTTGGCGATGTGGCAGATCAGCAATGCGCAGCACCGCGCACAGGTCTATCTGGCAACGATCGATGCGAAGAACCGGCGCATCGCCAACAATCTGAAGCTGTGGCACTCGACCATGGAAGGCATCGATGACGGTATCATCGTGTTCGATGAAGAGGGCAGGCTGCTGCTTTGGAATGCGGCTTATGGGCGCATCTGGAATATGCCGGCGGGGATGTTGCAGCATGGCCGGCGCATGACCGAGATGATGGATTGGACGCTGGCGCAAGGCGGTTTCCGCCTGACCAGCCAGGAACCCAATGTCACCCAGATTCATCCCCGCGAGACCATGTCCGGCGGACGCTGGCTGTGGCAGGGGCACGGCAAGACGATCGAGGTGCGACGGTTGGAAGTACCGGATATCGGCGGCTTCATCAGCATCTCGCGAGACATGACCCAGTCCAAGCATTATGAGCGGGAACTGGTCAAGGCCTGGGAACAGGCCGTGTTGGCAAACCGCGCGAAATCGGAATTCCTGGCCAATGTCAGCCATGAACTGCGCACGCCATTGAACGCTATCATCGGCTTTTCCGAGGTGTTGGAAGCCGAGCTTTTCGGTCCCCTGGCAAATGAGCGCTACCGCAGCTATGTCAGCGACATCAAATCCAGCGGTTTGCATCTGCTCAGCCTGATCAATGACATTCTCGATCTTTCCAAGATCGAGGCCGGCAAGTTCGAATTGCGCGTCGAGCCGATGGATTGCCGCGATCTCCTGGAGAGCGTTGCGCGCCTGATTCGGCCGCGCGCCGAAAGCGGCGAATTGAGTTTCACCGTCAATCTTCCGTCGGAAATGCTTCTGCTGCATGCGGACCGGCGCGCCTTGAAACAGATTCTGATCAACCTGCTCAGCAATGCGGTCAAATTCACGCCCGCCGGCGGTACGGTGGAAATGTCCTGCCATGCGGTGCCGAATGGCGTTGCCTTCGTGATCCGGGATACCGGTATCGGTATTTCGGCAAAGGATGTCGATACCGCTCTTTCACCCTTCGGGCAGATCGATAGCAATCTCGCCCGACGCTATGAAGGAACCGGCCTCGGCCTGCCGATCGTCAAAGGAATTTGCGAGCTCCATGGCGGCAAATTGCAGATCGAGAGTGAAGTCAATCGCGGCACGGTCGTCACGGCCACGATCCTGGATCAGCGGAATCGCCCCAACTTGCCGCAGCAGCCGGGCGGCCCGATGGGGCGTTCCATCTCTCTGCCGCGTTTTTAAAGTGCGCGCCTGCGGGCTCCGATCTTCCGCACTGACAGATCAGTCGCAGCAATAGCCACGGCTGTTGGGATCCTGCAAGGCCTCCTGGAGAGAGGCGCGCTTATTGTCGTCGGGGGAAAACGGTGGCGGCCTGTCGGCTGGGGCGACGAGATCAAGCGGCCCGGCGGCGCCGGCGGGCGCATCGGCGAAGCGACCATTGGACCGCCAGCGGCATGGACCCATCATCTGGACGGAGCCGCTGATGATGCCGCGCTGACGGTCGATTTCGGTGACGCGGACTTCGCGCCGGTCGCGGGTATGCAGGATCGTGCCGGGCTTGCAGATGGAAAGGAAATCGAAATCCGACATTGCGGCACCTTTGCGCTCCGTTATGCGGCCGTAGCGGGTCAGGTCTGGATAATGCGGCTCCCTGCGATCGGATCATGGGGAACCGGACCATGAAACCGGCTATGGGGAACCGGGCTGCCCGCTCTTACCTTGACCGCTTCAGGCTTCTCGGATCATATCATAGCGAAGATCGTTCCGGCGATCACAGCTTCGGCAGCCTTAGGCCATGCAAGGATCGGCCATTAGGTCCAAATCCATGGCCTGGGATTATAGGCGATTGGGCGAAGCAGTACGACGGACGGCCGCTTACTGGCTTGTAGAAGGAATTGGCGGGCAGATGGGGGACCCGACCCTTTACGGTCCGGCGCATAGCACAATGGTGAGTAGCGCCCGTCTGGCCTTGCTCGCCCTTGATCTGCCACATGACTTCGTGGAACCGGATCTGCACCGCCTGGACGGCGCGCGCATGACCGACATGCTGCCTTATTTTGTCTCGCAGCCGCCGACCCTGCTGCATGACGGATTGTCGCTGCACGATACCGAGGCAATCCTGCTTTATATCGACGCCATCGGTGTGGAACGCGAAACGGAAGTTCGTGGCGCGACGACCCACAGCACCCTGGCGCTCCAACCCGCGACGCCGCGCCTGAAAGCCTTGATGTGGCAGATCATGAGTCTGATCCGCGACCATCTGCAGCCGGCGACCATTGGCGGCGTGGTGGCGCAACGTGTCTTCATCCCCCATCTCGGCGGTCGGCCCGATGTGGAAAAACTGACTGCCGCTGTGGTCAAGCAGCAGGATTGCCTGACCCTGCTCGAACAGCTTTCCTATCTCTGCCATGATGGCAATCATGCGGATTTTCTGATCGATGATCAGCCGCGCCTGGCCGATCTCCTGCTGATGCCGATCCTGCATCATCTGATGCAAACTGATCTCGGCCCCGCTTGTCTCGCGCGTTCGGTGCGCTTGTCCCGCTGGTGGCTGGCGATGCAGAAACTGGAGAAGCTGCGCGAGGGACTGCCGAGACTGGCTTAGGAAAGACGTTCCGGCACAATTGCAAATTCCACGACAAATGATAACGACTTTAATGGGAGGATTGGCATATGCCGGATACGTCGCGCGATCCATTGCTGGATTTCCGTTCCCAGGCGCCGCAGCGCGCCTTTCTCGATTGGCCGGTGGTGACGAATCCGGCCGAGTGGCAGGCGGATATCGCCATCATCGGTATTCCGCAGAGCGAACCTTATCCGCACGATCCGTGCCCAAACGACCAGGCCCGCGCCCCGGATATCGTACGTGGTCAATCCAGCCAATTCTGCGATGGCCCGGAGCGTTGGGATTTCGATATTGGCGCGCCTTTGCAGGAATGCCTGCCGCCGCGCTGCATCGATATCGGCAATCTGGTGTGGGGCGACGAGCCCTTCGATGCGCATTTCCAGCGTGTGGCCGAAGCTGCCCGCCGGCTCTGGTCCAGCGGTGCGATGGTGCTCGCAATCGGCGGCGATCACGGCGTGACGATTCCGCTGCTGCAGGCGCTCGATGTGCTGCAACGACCGGTTTACATCGTGCATATCGACGCGCATCTCGATTGGCGCGACGATGTCGCCGGCGTTAAGCGGGGCTATAGCAGCCCGTTGCGCCGCGCCAGCGAATTGCCCTGGATCGCCGGCATGACGCAGATCGGCCTGCGCGGCACCGGCAGCGCCCGGCGCGGCGAAGTGGAGGCCGCTTTAGCCTATGGTTCGACTCTGGTGCCGGCGGCGGAGCTGCACGAGCGGGGCATCGATGCGATCATCGACGATCTGCCGCGCGACCACGCTTTCTTCGTGACCATTGATGCCGATGGGCTCGACCCGGCCTTGATGCCGGGCGTCATGGGTCCGGTACCTGGCGGGGTCCGGCCTGAACAGGTCAAGCGGTTGTTGAAGCGCCTCGCGGAACGCGGGCCGGTCGTGGGGATGGATATTGTCGAGATCGCGCCCAGCTTCGATTTCGCCAATCAACTGACCTCGATTACCGCGGGCCGGCTGTTCATCAACCTGATCGGCGCCATGCGACATCGCTGGCGCTGACCTTCTGGCCACACCATTCGCGATGACGACCTGGCAGCGGCTCGGCCTTCGTTGAAGGTCTACTGGGGGTGGATGATTTCCTGAGCGGCGCAATCGCTTTCAGGTTCAACAAAAAAAGCCCAGCCGTTGGACTGGGCACTCATTCGATGAGTTGGAACAGGTGGCTTGATGCCTTGGCGTGCGATCAGGATCTCGCGGTTCCGTCCGCTGGATCT
This sequence comes from Dongia soli, assembly GCF_034044715.1. Classification (NCBI taxonomy): domain Bacteria; kingdom Pseudomonadati; phylum Pseudomonadota; class Alphaproteobacteria; order Rhodospirillales; family Dongiaceae; genus Dongia; species Dongia soli. The sequence continues at coordinate 204,866 of NZ_JAXCLW010000006.1, forward strand.
CCGACGCTACTTGATCTCCCAGGAGGTGTTATGCGGAATGTCCATCGCGGTGTAGCCGCCGGCACCGGCCAGAGCCGGCATCGAGATGCAGGCAAAGGGCTCCTTCCCGGTGATTCCCTTATATTTTCCGGTGCCGCCGGTGATGATATGGGTGCCACAGTTCATGTCCGGCTGCGTCTTGTCGACATCGCGCGTGTCGAAGGTGGAGAAGATCTCGTCGCCGTCGTTATCGGCCAACACACAGGCGCCGTCGATATATTTCTTGTCGCCCGATGCGACGCTCAGCGCTGCGCAATGCGCTGACATCTTGTCGAGCATCTTTTCTCCCTTCATATTCTCGGTGGTTCCGACCGCTTCCAACGGGGTCACAGTCCCGAGGCCTTGGATGTCGATGCTCATCAAAGGCCGAAAGATGAAATGCGTCACATAGGGCGTGGTCCCTTTCTTTTCGAGCGGGTCTCCCAAAGTCATCCCGGGTGCAAGGGTCATCAGTATCCCGGTGAGAAAAGCTGCTTTCATGAATTTTCCGCTCATGACGTTTCCTCCTTGATGACAGAGAAAGGGCCGGCGTCACCGGCACCCGGCGCGCCTGACCCAGGCGACCAGACAGCCTCGGACAATGAGACCGATCTAGACGCCAGCCGGCTGCTTGAATCACGATCTGATTAGGAGGCGCACTCACTGCGCGGGCCGCATCGCCTATCGTTGGATGGTGCGGACAACATAACCACGCAGCACTTCTGCCGCTTTTTCAGCGGCCGGCACATGCATGGTTTTTTGGATTTCTTATGGATCTATTTTAACGTGACTGAGCCATCCAAGTCGAGGCGTTTCGCCGCGATTTCCAAAGCATGTGGGCTGATAAATGCGGGCGAGGCATGCATGCAAGCTATCTGGCATGGAGGCGCAAATAGGAGCGCAGGGTCGAGCCCCAGGACGATAAACATGTTAGCGTCGGCGGCCTGCGAGCCGGCTCAACCTAGGACTTGCAGGCCGGAGACTAGCCGCGCTCCTTACGCTACGCCATCCGCCACGACGAACTGGCTGCGGCTCGATTTGGTGCGCAGGGGCAGGATCCGCTGATATTCGGGGGAGTGATACCAGTCCTGGGCTGCTTTGCGTGATGGAAATTCCAGCATGGCGATGCGCTGGTAGGACATCTCGCCTTCCAGCACGGTAAAGCTGCCGCCGCGCACCAGGAACTTGCCGCCATAGGCCTCGATGGTCGGCAAGACCTGCGACCGGTATTCATCGAAAGCCTTCAGGTCGTCGACGGTCTCATAAACGATGCAATAGGCTTTCATGGCCATCCTCCCGTCCGGCGAGATCAGCGTGAGATGCAATTCTAAATTATCAGAAATGACATAGCGCAGGCTAGTTCGCGCCGCTCACGCCACCAACTCATCCCAGTGGCGATGCACGGCAATCCCGAAGGAGACAAGTAGCCAGCTCCAGCCGATCCAGGGCACCAGCTGCAAGGAGAAGGCATGCAAGGCTGGTGCGGCGATCTTGCGCGCAGCAAGACGCGGGAGAAGTTCGACGATGACGTGGCGTTGGACGAACCATTCGATGAAGCTGAAAACCGCATCGGTCATCTGCTTTGGCGTGCCGGTCCGGAAGGCTTCCATGACGCCTTGTTGCTCTTCCTGAAAACCGCTCACTTGTCGCAGACTTTCTTCGAACTGATTGCGCGCCTCCATGATGCCGAGGGTCTCCAGCAGAATGGTGACGACCATCTGCCACTTCTTTGCCGGGTCCGGCTTTTGCTTGGGCCGCGGTGCGGATTTGGTCGGATCCGGCTTGATGTCGTCCGGTGAAGGTAAAGCGGCCATGTCCGCCCGCTGCATGTCACCGACAAGGAATCCCGTATCGGGATAAAGCACCTGCTTGGCCGCGGCATCTGGATCGGCCGAGGATTTAGCAATCGCCTGCAGGCGGTTCGCGCGATCAACGCGCAGTTTGACGGAGGTGTTGGCGATGTCCTGCCGAGCGTCTTCGCTGATGCGTTCGCCGTTGCGCAACCGCTTGTAGAAAGCCTCGGCACGTCCGCGATCGGCGTTCAGGTAGCCGCGCAACTGCTTGACGGAGTCATCCTCACCCTGTGCCCAGGCTTGCCGGCCAAGGCGATGCAGCGTCGTGCCGAGCAGAAGCGCCGAAGCTGTCAGCAGCAAGGATCGTCGTGAAGATACACGCGGCGATAAGCCCAGCATGAGCGGCGTCACTTTGAATTGCGGCTTGATATCGTTTGCTCAGATTATCATGGAGACATTGGCAATGCGCGCGTTAGCTGCTTTTCGCACCGCTCAACGAAAGTTCATTGCGGAATTTGCGCCTATTCGCCGGCGATACAATCGCCTGGCAATCAAACACGGCGCGCCTGATCAGGATCATCTGCCATCTAGGACTGCCACCCGGCGGTGATTCCCCTCTGACGGGCCGATGGCCCTGGACGGACCGAAAAAAGGTCATTATCGATACGCAGCATGTAAAGGTGGTTGGGCCTAGGGCATTCTGCACGCTGTCGCTTCAACCAGGATGCCGGCTTCAGCGCATCAAGACCGGTTTCCAGAGATCGCCGACTCCCGCCGCGGACCTCATGGCGCAGTTCTCATGTCGTTGACAAAAGGCCGTAACCTCCTTCAAGATCAGAAAAGTTGAGAGCCGTTATTCGATGCGACTGACGGCTGCATGGGTGCCTCGCCACCCTGACACCGGGTGATATGTCATCGGGTGATGCCATCCGAAGACAGAAGACTCACCCCCTGCCGATGGTGACTTGTCGCCCTGACGTCGTGACGGCCTGAACGCGCGACGCCTGGAAGAGAGAGCGATAGTGTTCAGCGCGAGTTTCCGCGGGGCGAAGGCACTCTGGCAGGCAGTCGGGTAGGAGCGATCGCAAGGTCGGCAGGACAACAGACGAGCCAATCGTCGATCCGGCGACGTTCGCAGACGGATCTCGTTCAGAATACGGCTTCGCGTAGAAAGCGGCTGGCATCGGTATCGATGCGGTAAGGGCGTCTGTCGCCTTCGCCAATCCAGCCCGCTTTATCGATCGGCTTTTGTTGCAGCCGCCATCTTCGCGGCAAGGATGACAAAAGATGAAGATCGTCGTGTTGCTGCTTCTGATCGCGATCGGATCGGTGCTGTTCCATCTGGCCAGCCCCTGGTATTGGACGCCGATTGCCTCGAACTGGGAATATATCGACCACACGATCACCATAACTTTCTGGATCACCGGCGTCGTCTTCACCCTCATCGTTCTGTTCGTCGCTTATTGCGTCTATCGATATCGCTACAAACCCGGGCAGCAGGCGCATTACGAGCCGGAGAATCGCAAACTGGAAGGCTGGCTGACCCTGGTGACGGCGATCGGCGTCATCGCCATGTTGGCGCCCGGCCTCATCGTCTGGCACCAGTTCATCACAGTGCCTAAGGATGCCTCGGCCTTCGAGGTGGTGGGACAGCAATGGCAATGGAGCTATCGCTATCCCGGCAAGGACGGCAAGCTCGGCGCGGCCGATAACAAGCACATCACCGACGACAATCCGCTTGGTCTCATTGCCGAGGATCCGAACGGCAAGGATGACGTCATCATCCAGGGAGACGATCTGAAACTGCCGCTCGGCAGGCCGGTCAAAGTGCTGATGCGCTCAATCGATGTGCTGCATGATTTCTACGTGCCGGAATTCAGATCGAAGATGGATATGATCCCCGGCATGGTGACCTATTTCTGGTTCACCCCGACGCGCACCGGCACCTTCGATGTGCTCTGCGCCGAACTCTGCGGCCAGGGTCATGCCTATATGCGCAGCAAGGTCGTCGTCGTCCCGGCGGAGGAATTCCACGCCTGGCTCGACCGCCAGCCGACCTTCGCGCAATTGCGGCAGAATGAAGCGGCGAAAATCCGCCAAGCGGCGAAATAGGGCGAAGGAGAGCGGATCATGGTGGATGTCCCGCGCGGTCCAATGCCACCCCAGATCATTCCCGATACGGTGCCGCCGGATTACCTGCCGCCGCCGGCCGAGGTGAAGGATGTCGAGCTTTATCACGCCCATAGCTGGATCACGAAATATGTCTTTTGCCAGGATGCCAAGATCATCGCCCTGCAATATGCGGGAACGGCGCTGGCGATCGGCTTCGTCGCCCTGGTGCTGTCCTGGCTGATGCGACTGCAGCTCGGCTTTCCCGGCGTCTTCGCCTTCATCGATGTGAATGCCTATTACCAGTTCATCACAATGCATGGCATGGTGATGGTGATCTATCTGATCACCGCGATTTTCCTGGGCGGCTTCGGCAATTACCTCATTCCACTGATGCTGGGCGCCAGGGACATGGCGTTTCCCTATCTCAACATGCTCAGTTACTGGGTCTATTTTCTGGCGGTGCTGGTGCTGGTCTCCAGCTTCTTTGCACCTGGCGGGCCGACGGGGGCCGGCTGGACGCTCTATCCGCCGCAAGCGATTCTGTCCGGCACGCCGGGCGGACAGGAATGGGGCATCCTGCTGATGCTGATCTCGCTGATCCTGTTCGTCGCCGGCTTCACCATGGGCGGGCTCAATTATGTCGTGACGGTGCTGCAGGGCCGCACGCGCGGCATGACGCTGATGCGCATGCCGCTGACCGTCTGGGGCATCTTTACCGCCACCGTCATGGCGCTCCTGGCTTTCCCGGCGCTTTTCGTCGCCTGCGTGATGATGCTGTTCGACCGCCTGCTCGGCACCAGTTTCTTCATGCCCGGCCTGGTGGAGATGGGGCAGCATCTGAAATATGGCGGCGGCAGCCCCATCCTGTTCCAGCATCTCTTCTGGTTCTTCGGCCATCCGGAGGTCTATATCGTCGCCTTGCCGGCTTTCGGCATCGTCTCTGATCTCATCAGCACTCATGCGCGCAAGAACATCTTCGGCTATCGCATGATGGTCTGGGCCATCATCGCCATCGGCGCGCTCAGTTTCGTGGTCTGGGCGCATCACATGTATGTCAGCGGCATGAACCCGGCGTTCGGCTTCTTCTTTGCCGTGACCACGCTCATTATCGCCATTCCGACCGCGATCAAGGTCTACAACTGGGTCCTGACTCTGTGGCGCGGGAATATTCACCTGACGATCCCGATGCTCTTCGCGCTGGGTTTCATCGTCACTTTCGTCAATGGCGGCCTGACCGGCCTGTTCCTCGGCAATGTCGTGGTGGATGTACCGCTCTCCGACACCATGTTCGTGGTGGCGCATTTCCATATGGTGATGGGTGTCGCGCCGATCCTGGTGATCTTCGGCGCGATCTATCACTGGTATCCCAAGATCACCGGCAGGATGATGAATGAGGCGATGGGCCAGACTCATTTCTGGGTCACCTTCGTCGGCGCCTATCTGATCTTCTTCCCGATGCATTATCTCGGCCTGTTGGGCGTGCCGCGCCGCTATTACGAGATGGGTGAGACCGCCTTCGTGCCGCCATCGGCTCATACGCTCAATGAATTCATCACCATCGTCGCTTTGATCGTCGGCGCCGCGCAGATTCTTTTCGTCTTCAATCTGATCTGGAGCCTGCGGAACGGACGGGAAGCCGGTTCAAATCCCTGGCACGCGACGACGCTGGAATGGCAGACGCCGGAGACGCCGCCGGGCCACGGCAATTGGGGCAAGGAGCTGCCGGTGGTCTATCGCTGGGCCTATGATTACAGCGTGCCCGGCGCTGCCGAAGATTTCATCCCACAGAACCAGCCGCCGCAGCGTGCCGCCACCCAGGCCAGCCTGCAGCCGGCACCCGGCGAGTAAGCAAGGCGATGGCGGGCATTCTGATTTTTCTCGCGATCGTGACGGTCATCGTCGGCTGGTATCTGTCGCGCCAGCGATTGCTGTCGAAACCCTGGCTGGAAGTGGGCGTGATCGATGAGGCTTACGGTGCGGGAGGGCAGCCTCGTCGCCATCCGCTGGACCGGCCGGCGCGGCTAGGTCTCGGCTTGTTTCTGGCCGTGGCCGGTTCGCTGTTTACGCTGCTGATCAGCGCCTATCTGATGCGGCGGCAGTTTCCCGACTGGCAGGCCCCGCCGGTATCGAGCCTTCTTTGGTTCAATACCGGCCTGCTGGCGGCGAGCAGCCTTGTCCTGCATGTGACGCAGCGCCTGGCTGGCCGTGGAAGGTGGGACGATGCGAAGCTCGGCCTCTTCATGGCGGCTGCCTTGGCCCTGCTGTTCCTGCTGGGGCAGATGCTGGTCTGGCGGCAGATGACGGCGGCTGGCTATCTCGCGGCCGGCAATCCGGGCAATGCCTTTCTCTATCTGATCATCGGACTGCATGGCCTGCATCTCGGCGGCGGTATGGTGGCGCTCGGGCGCAATGCCCTGCGGCTCTGGCATGTGGAGGATGCAAGGCGGGACCGGGTCTTTGCCGGATTGCAGCTTTGCGCCGTCTACTGGCATTTCCTGCTGGTGGTCTGGCTGATCATGTTGGCGCTGCTGGCGCAATGGGTGGATGATGTCGTCGCGTTCTGCGGACAGTTTCTAAGCTGATGCATTCTGCGTGATGGAGGAGGCAAAGCATGGCCGAACCGACATTGACACAGGAGCCGCCGGGTCTGGCGCCGGCCTATCCGGCGATGCGGCCAAGGGGCTTGCGGGGTATCGTCAGTGATTGGGCTTCGGACCAGCGGACGTTCAAAAGCGTCTCCTGGATGAAGGCCATGATGTGGATATTCCTCCTTAGTGACACCTTCATCTTCAGTTGCTTCCTGCTCTCCTACATGACGGTCCGGATGTCGACCGTGACGCCATGGCCCAATCCCAGCGAGGTCTTCGGCCTGACGATCGCTGGCCATGAAACGCCGCTGCTGCTGATCGCGATCATGACCTTCATCCTGATCAGCAGCAGCGGCACCATGGCGATGGCGGTGAATTTCGGCTATCGCCGCGACCGGGTGAAGACGGCCGCGCTGATGCTGGCGACGGCGGCTTTCGGCGCCAGCTTCGTCGGCATGCAGGCTTTCGAATGGACCAAGCTGATCAGGGAAGGGGTGCGGCCCTGGAGCAATCCCTGGGGGGCGGAGCAATTCGGCTCGGCTTTCTTCATGATCACCGGCTTCCACGGCACCCATGTGACGATCGGTGTCATCTTCCTGCTGATCATGTCGCGCAAGGTGCTGCGCGGCGATTTCGACAAGGAACGCCGCGGCTTCTTCACCAGCCGCCGTGGCAATTACGAGATCGTCGAGGTAACAGGCCTTTACTGGCACTTTGTCGATCTGGTCTGGGTTTTCATCTTCGCGCTTTTCTATCTGTGGTGAGGAGCGGCGCATGGCACAGGCAACGACACATGCTACGACCGGCCAGACAACTGCACAGGCCGCTCCGGCACCGGGTTCCCATGCCGAGGGACAGCATCATCCGATCAAGGTCTATCTGCTGGTCTGGTTCTGGCTTTTTGTGTTGAGCGCCTGCTCCTACCTGGTCGATTATTTCGGCCTGCAGGGTCTGCTCCGCTGGTCGCTCATCCTGCTGTTCATGATCGTGAAAGCAGGGCTGATCGTCGGCGTCTTCATGCATATGGCCTGGGAGCGGCTGGCGCTGGCCTATGCTATCCTGGTGCCGCCGATTGTGCTGCTGGTCTTTGTCGGGATCATGGTGGTGGAATCCCACTACACGCTATTCACCCGGCTGTTCTTCTCAGGCGTCACGCCATAGAAGCCATAAAAGTAGCGCCGGTCCTTGCGGAGCCGGCGCCAGTTTGTGCGGGGGTATCTTTCTGGTGCTATCTAGGCGCAATCAGCTTGCGATAGAGGTGCCAGGTCGCATGTCCAAGGACCGGCAAGGTGATGACGAGGCCGATGAAGAGCGGCAGCGAGCCGATGATCAAGCCGGCAACGACCGTCAAGCCCCAACCCGCCATGACGACCGGGTTCTTCCAGACCGTGCGGATCGAGGTGCCGACGGCGGTGGCCAGCCCGATATCGCTGCGATCGAGCATCAGCGGGAAGGAGATCACGCTGATCACCATCGCCAGCGCGGCGAAGAGAAAGCCGACGCCGCAACCGGCGACGATCAGCCACCAGCCGGCCTCGGTCGTGAACACGTTCTGAATGAAGAGGCCCCAGGATTCCAGCGGCTGCGGCCCATTGATCGATTGATAGATCCACCATGCCGTCATCAGCCACACCACCAGCAGCGCCGTCAGCATCAGGCCGAGGGTCAGGATGGCGCCGAAATTGGGATTGCGGAAGACGCCGAAGGCATGTTTCCAACTGGCGTGATGTTCATGGCCACGCTTCAAGCTGATTTCCCGCCGCCGGCTCATTTCATAGAGTCCGACGCCGGCAAAGGGACCAATCAGAGCGAAGCCGGAAGCCAGCGGGAAGATCAGTGGGATCATCTCGTATTGGAACGCCATGCGGGCGAAAACCAGACCGGCGATCGGATAAACGATGCAGAGAAAGATCACATCGGTGCGATAGGCACCGAAATCCTCGAAACCCTTGCGCAGGACCTCGCGGATATCGGCGAGATGGATGTGGCGGATCGTCGGCGGCGCCGAATAAAGATGCTCGGTGGTGCGATGCAGTGACCGGTTGGCCAATCCCATAGCCTCGGCCGCGTGCAGGATCTGATCCCAGCCCCATTCGACGGGGTTCCGGATTGTTAAAGCCATTAGCATTCCTCCGACCTGTTGTGCGGAGGGGCACAGCATCGTGGCACCGCCGGATCGGCTCGCCATTCGGGCGAGAGGGACAGAGATCGAGAAACCTGCTGGATCGGCAGGCCACGATCTGCATCGCCGAAAGCCCGATCCGGTGTCGGTCACGAAACGCCGCGACCCACCATGGAGTTCAGTATAACCGGATTATCAGCTGACGTCGCCCCGGTTTCTCGCGCGTATCACGGGGCGCTTTTGGACGCCGTTTCCGGATCTATCTGCTTAATCGATCAGCAAAACGCGCTCTGTCGCCTGGGAGCGCGGCGCCTCGGGCGCGCGGCGGGCCAAGCGCACGAAAAGCAGCGAGAACACGCAGGCGAGGGCAGGCAGGACACAGCCCAGCGCCAGGACCCAATGGATGGCATGGGCAACCTGGGCGGCGTCCAATGCGTTGGTCAGCCCCGCGCTGTTGGCGATGACGCCGGCGGCGGCGGCGCCGAAGGAGATGCCGAGCGACCGGATGGTCGGAATGGAGCCCGCCGTGATCGCCTCTTCGCCCGGCGTGGCATGACGCATGGTGGCCGCCACCAGATGCAGATTCGTGGTGCCGAGGCCGAACCCGACCAGGGCGTTCAAAAGCGTGATGGTGATCAGCGATCCGTCCGCCAGGGTCATGGTGACGCCGATCATGCCGATGGTTGAGAGAACAAGCCCGATACAGATGCAGCGGCGCGAACCGGTTTCCTGGAACCCGGAAGTGAGCACCGAGGAGACGGTCCAGGAAACCGCCAGCGCCGCCATGATATAGCCGGCGATCTCATCACTGGCGCCGCGCAAGGTCTGCAAGGCGAGCGGCAGATAGGCGCCGATCACCGTATGGGTCATCGAGGAGAGGAACATCGCCCAGCCGCCGATGCCCGTGGTTGTGGTCAGCGAGAAAGGCTTGCTTGGCAACAACCGGCTGGCCCTGCTGCTGCTATCCATCGAAATGGTGAGACGCACCAGCAGCACGGCGAAGACCACCAGGGCGGCCTGAATCATCAGGATATAGAGTTGGCCGGCGCTGGCGATGCCGAGATCGAATTGGTCGAGCAGCTCATGCACCTGTCCGGCGCAGCTGACGGCGATGACACCGAGCGAGAGCAGGCCCAGGCGGCGATAAGGAAAACGCGGCGGCTCGCCGGTCGCACCGTGCCGCGGCAGCTTCGCCCAGGCGCCGATCAGGAAAAGGATGACGACCGGGGCATTGAACCAGAAGGCGCCGCGCCACCAGCCGGCTTCGGCAAACCAGCCGCCGATAGCGGGCCCAATCAAGGCGGCGATGCCCCAGGTCGTGGAAATGATCGCGAGGGCACGCTTGCGCAACGGTTCGGGATAGACCTCCTGGACCATCGCCATCGACAGCGAGATCAACAGGCCGCCGCCCCAGCCTTGCACCGTGCGGGCGATCAGCATCACCGCCATGCTGGGCGCCGAAGCGCAGCCGATCGAGCCAATCAGGAAAGTCAGGCTGGCGAAGATATAGGCACGGCGCGTGCCGCTGATTGCCTTCAGCGGATTGCCGCTGGCCGCGCCGACGATTGAGGCAACCATGTAAAGCATGGTGGGCCAGGTATAGAAGGAGGTGCCGCCGATATCGCGCACCACCTTCGGCATCACCGTCGAGATGATGAAGACGTCGATCGCATGCAACGCCATGGCCAGATTGATGGTCACCGTGTAAATCGCCAGGCCGTTGCGAAAAACATCGGTCCAGCGCGCCTTGTGCTGCATGATCTCCAATCCGAACAAGAGGATGGCCTAAGCCCCACAGGAGTATAAAGGTTGCAACGTTTTGCGGCAAAATGCCCAAAACTGGGGGTGCCCATGCGTCAAAGGCCGTGGAGAAGGCCGGAGTTGGCGCAAATCCAGCCGCATGCTAGAGAGGTCCACCTGAAGCGAAACCCGTGGAGAGAGAAAAATGAGCAAGCGGTTGATCCGCTTCGGCGTCAATGCGCCGGAAATCGAACATGGCAAGCCGGCGGCTGTGCTCTCCGGCAATCCGGTCACCAAGCTGCAGAATTATTATACCGATCCGACAGGCCAGTTCTTTTCCGGTATTTGGGAATCAGCTAGCGGCAAGTGGGAAGTGAACTATTCCGAGGAAGAATTCTGCGCCATCCTGGCTGGCAAGGTCACCCTGACCGGCGAGGACGGAGTTGCGGAGACCTTCACGACGGGCGATGCCTTCATCATCCCGCGCGGCTTCAAGGGCACCTGGGAAACCATCGACGCCGTCAAGAAGTGGTATGTGATCTTCGAGCCCAAAGCGGCTTAACAGCATGAAGCTGTAACCATCAACGAACCGGCACCGCCCTGGTGCCGGCTCGTTCTGTTTCAGATAAAGGCGCGGCCCCTTCCTTGACGAGGAAAGGTTGGCGAGGAGGCATGGCGATCCCATGCAAGTGATCGGACCGGCGCGGTCACCGCAGGTATTCACGCTTGCTTTTCCACCGGCCGGGTTGCCAAATGATGGGATCATCTCAGCATGCCTCATCACCCATCTGCGCCGACGAATTCGTCACCGACTCATGTGTCCAGGGAGCGTCCGACATGCCGCATCTTTTCAGCGAGCTGAAAATTCATGACATCACCTTTGCCAATCGCATCGGCGTCTCTCCCATGTGCCAGTATTCATGCACCGACGGCCTGGCGAATGACTGGCATTTTGTGCATCTCGCCACCCGCGCCGTGGGCGGTGCAGGCCTGGTTTTCACCGAGGCTGCGGCGGTGACGCCGGAAGGACGGATTTCCCCTCAGGATATCGGCATCTGGAGCGATAGCCATGCGGAAGCCCTTGCGCGGATCACCCATTTCATCGACGCCCAGGGTTCGGTCGCCGGCATCCAGCTTGCCCATGCCGGCCGCAAGGCCAGTACGTATCGCCCCTGGTCGGGCGATGGCGCAGTGCCGGTCGATCAGGGTGGCTGGACACCGCTCGGCCCCAGCGCGCTCGCTTTCGCAGAAAACTATGCCGTGCCCCGTGAGCTGACGGCGGACGAGATCCAATCGCTGCAACAAGCTTTCGTGGCGGCGGCGCAGCGCGCTTTTGCTGTAGGCTTTCGCGTGCTCGAATTACATGCCGCCCATGGCTATCTGTTCCACGAATTCCTCTCTCCGCTCAGCAATCGCCGCAGCGATTCTTATGGGGGCAGTTTCGAGAACCGCACGCGTTTCCTGCGCGACACGGTCTCCGCGCTCCGTCGTACCTTGCCGGAACGCTGCGTGCTCTTCGTCCGAATCTCGGCGACCGATTGGGTGGAGAAGGGATGGGATATCGAGGAATCCATCGAACTGGCGCGTCAGCTGAAGACACTTGGTGTCGATGTCATCGATTGCTCGACCGGCGGCAATGTGGCACGGGCATCGATCCCGGTTGGGCCGGGCTATCAGACCTCCTTCGCCGAACGCATCCGCCGCGAGGCTGATATCTTGACGGCGACAGTCGGTATGATTTCCGCGCCGGTTCAGGCGGATCACGTCATTCGCACCGGCCAGGCGGATATGGTGCTGCTGGCGCGCGAATTGTTGCGCGAGCCTTATTGGCCGCTCCATGCCGCACGTGAACTGGGCCAGACCATGCCCTGGCCGGCGCAATATCTGCGCGCCGCCCCGCGCGGTACGCCGGAACGCTGCCCGGCGCATGAGATCGACTGACCATCACGGTCGCAAAAACGCCTTGATCGCCCGGCGTTCATCCATCGCCCGGTAGCCCTCTGTCACCTGATCGAGCGGCAGGGTGAGGTCGAAGACCTTGCCCGGCTCGATCTTGTCATTGCAGACCAGGCCGATCAGCTCCGGCAGAAACTGGCGCACCGGGGCCGGGCCGCCATGGAGCCGGACATGGCTGAAGAAGAGTTCCTGCCCCTTCAGCTCAACCTCATGCGGGAGACCGACATAACCGACCGACCCGCCTGGACGGGTCGAGTTGATAGCCTGCATCATCGATTCTTGCGTCCCCACACATTCCAGTACCGCATCTGCCCCGACGCCCCTGGTCAGGTCCTTGATGCGGGCAACACCTTCCTCGCCGCGCTCGGTGACGATGTCGGTCGCACCGAATGCGCGCGCCAGTTCCTGGCGACGCGGGTGGCGGCTCATCGCGATAATCCGCTCTGCCCCCTTTTGTTTGGCCGATAGAACGCCGAGAAGCCCGACTGCACCATCGCCGACCACAGCAACAGTCATGCCCGGCTTCACATTCGCGGCTTCCGCAGCGAACCAGCCCGTACCTAGGACATCCGATGTCGCCAGCAAGCCGGGCAGCAGATCGTCATGCGGTACCTCACGGGTGGCCACCAGCGTTCCGTCGGCGAGCGGGACACGCAGCAAGGGTGCCTGCGCGCCGCCGACGAATTCCTTGTGCTGGCACGACGTCTGATAGCCGGCATGGCAGTGCGGGCAAGTATTGTCGGAAGCAAAGAAGGAGCCGATGACGAATTGGCCGCGCTTTACCGTCTCGACGGCTTTGCCGACATCCTCAACAATGCCACAATATTCGTGGCCCATCGGGGTGGGGCCGGTGATGGCCTGACGGCCGCGATAGGGCCACAGATCCGATCCGCAGACGCAGGTTGCCGAGATCCGGATGATGGCATCTGTCGGCGCTAAGATGGTCGGTTCGTCGCGCTCTTCAAAGCGTACATCCCCGGGACCGTAAAGAACCGTGCCCTTCATGGCTTCGCTCTTTCGTTTCGATGTTGTCGGCCGCAAAGCGGCACGCATGGCCGTACCTTCTGACGCGCGACGGTCGGCTTGGTGAACTGACGGTTATTCCGAATATTGTTCGTCGCTGACCGGCTCAAGCCAGTCCACAACCTTGCCGTCGCCGTTATGTTCCTGAATGGCGATATGTGACATCGCATTTGTCGCGGTCGCGCCGTGCCAATGCTTATGACCCGGCGGACACCAGATCACGTCGCCCGGCCGGATCTCCTGCTTGGATTCGCCTGCACATTGCGTCCAGCCGATGCCGGAAATCACGATCAAGGTCTGACCCAGTGGATGCGCATGCCAATTGCTGCGGGCACCCGGCTCGAATGTAACCAATGCGCACGTCACGCGGGCCGGTTCCGGCGCTTGAAAGAGCGGATCAATACGGACCGAACCTGTGAAATATTCCGTCGGTCCCTTGACGGAGGGTTGCGACCCGTTCCGTTTGATTTGCATCGCGTCGGTCCTTTCCTGGTTTTGCTGGGCCAAGCCCTGTGCCCCGGCAGCAGCGGTTCCTGCCAAAAGAGTGAGAACAGCCAGAGCGGCACCCAAGTTGCCGGAAGTGAACATCGCATCCTCAATCGCCGTTTCGCTGATGGCTCATGGTCAATCCAATCTAAGGCGTCGCTCGGCCAAGACTAGCGCTATAATCTGCAAAGACTTATAAGAAGGGCGAATAAATGGAACGCGGCAGCTTCGACAATTTGCGGGCCTTGATAGCAGTTGGCCGGGAGCGCAGCTTCACCAAGGCGGCAGGCAAGCTCGGTCTGTCACAATCGGCTTTGAGCCAGACGATCCGCCAGCTTGAAAGCAAAGTTGGTCTTCGGCTCCTTGCCCGCACCACGCGTAGCGTCTCGCTGACCGAAGCGGGCGAGCGTCTGGTTCGTGTGGCCGCTCCCCGCTTCGAGGAGATAGAAGCCGAGCTTGACGCCCTCAGCGAGCTTCGGCGCAAACCTGCCGGAACGGTTCGTATCACTGCGGGCGATCATGCGATCCAGTCAATCCTGTGGCCGAAATTGACGAAGTTTCTGCGCAGCTATCCGGACATCAAGCTGGAGATCGCGATTGACTATGGACTGACCGACATCGTGACTGAACGGTATGATGCAGGCGTGCGCCTGGGTGAGCAGATCGCCACGGACATGATCGCCGTGCGCATCGGTCCGGACATCCGTTTTGCTGTCGTGGGCGCAAGCTCTTATTTCGCGAAGCGTGCGCTGCCGAAAATGCCGCGGGATCTCATCGATCACAATTGCATTAATCTGCGCCTTCCGACCTATGGGGGCCTCTATGCGTGGGAATTCGAGAAGAGCGGACGCGAATTAAAAGTACGGGTCGAGGGCCAACTGGTCTTTAACAGCATCTTTCAGGTCTTGGAGGCTGCTGTTGCCGGTCTCGGGCTTGCTTATGTTCCCGAGGATATTGCCCGTCCGTATTTGGCAAAGGGTCGTCTTAAACAGGTGCTAAGCGAATGGTGTTCGCCTTGGACGGGCTATCATCTTTATTATCCCCACCAGCGCCAATCCTCGCCCGCCTTCGCGCTGCTGGTCGAGGCGCTCCGTCAGAACCGTTGACCGCCGGTTATAAAACCGGATGGTGCCCCTCAGGCGATGGCCTGCAATTTCGGCGTGGTGAGGCTTTCGGTAAGGAAGGCGACCAGCGGCTTGGCGAGCTGGCTTTGCGCCCGATCCTCGCCCAGCAGCACGATCTCAGTCATCGGCAAGGATGGCCACTGATCGCGGGGATTTAATATCCGCAAACCATCCTGCACGAAGGACCGGCCAAGGACGGTGACGCCGATGCTGCCGGCGACCGCCGCCTGAATCCCCATCAGGCTGCTGGCGGTGCAGGCGATGCTATAGGAGCGACCGGCATGTTCGAGCGCCTCAAGCGCTATACTGCGATAAGTGCAGGGCGCCGGCAGCAGGACCAGCGGCACCGGTTTGCCGGCATCGATCTCGACATCCGCCGCGGCGATCCAGACCATCGGCTCGCGCCAGATGATGCGGCCGCGTTGCATCTCGCCGTCGCGCTTGGCCAGGGCCAGGTCGAGCTGTTCGGCTTCCAGGCCGCACAGCAGATCGCAACTGAGACCCGTGGTCAGTTCCAAGTCGATGCCGGGATAGCTGCGAGCGAAACGGGCGAGCAGGCGCGGCAGTTGGTGTGGGATGAAATCGTCGGCGATGCCAAGACGCAGCCGCCCGACGACGGATGGCTCAATGAACTGGCGCACGGTCTCGTCATTGAAGGCGAGCATCTGGCGCGCCGCCGTCAGCAATCTCTCACCGTCGCGGGTCAGGGAAAGGCCGCGGCTGTTGCGATCGAAGACCCGGCAGCCCAACGTTTCCTCCAGCCGGAGAATTTTCTGACTAACGGCTGATTGGGTTCGGCCGACCACTTCCGCCGCCGCCGTGAAGCTGCCGGTTTCGGCAACGGCGACGAAAGACCGAAGCAGGTCGATTTCGAGATCGGGCAGGGGCATAATTGATTAGGATTATTGCTGGCTGACATAAGAACTATTCGTTTTCCTTCTTGCCGACAAGGTCCCATTCTCGACTTTACAGTGTCGAATTGAGGAGCAGCAGATGAAAGCGGTCGGATATTACACCCCGGGCCCCGTCACGGCGGAACAGTCTTTGGTCGATCTGGATTTGCCGGTGCCGAAGCGGGGACCGCGCGACCTCATGGTCGCGGTCAAGGCGATCTCAGTCAATCCGGTCGATACCAAAGTGCGCCGGAGCGCGACACCGCCGGTGGGCGAGGCAAAAATTCTCGGCTGGGACGCCGTCGGTGTGGTGCAAGAGACCGGCAAGGATGTCAGCCTGTTCAAAGCCGGCGACGAGGTTTTCTATGCCGGCTCCATCGCCCGGCCCGGCGCCAATGCGGAGCTGCATCTGGTTGATGAGCGCATCGTCGGGCGAAAGCCGAAGAAGCTGTCGAATGCCGAAGCGGCCGCCTTGCCGCTGACCTCCATCACCGCCTGGGAATTGCTGTTCGATCGGCTTGGTATCGCGCGGCAAGGGACAAAAGCAGAAGCGGGCGCCTTGCTCATCATCGGTGGTGCCGGCGGGGTCGGCTCGATCCTGATCCAGCTGGCGCGTCGCATGACCGATCTCACCGTCATTGCGACCGCATCGCGTCCGGAGACGCGCGACTGGTGTCTGGAGCTGGGCGCCCATTACGTAGTCGATCACAGCAAGCCGCTGACCGAGGAAATGAAGACGATCGGCTTTGCGCAAGTTCCTTATATTGCCAGCCTCACCGCCACGGATATTCATCTGTCGGCGATCCTTGAAATCATCGCACCGCAGGGAAAGTTTGCCTTGATCGACGATCCCGATTGCCTCGACGTGATGCCCTTCAAGCGCAAGGCGGTGTCGATCCATTGGGAGCTGATGTTCACGCGTTCGCTGTTCGAGACGCCGGATATGATCGAACAGCACCATCTGTTGAACGAGGTTGCCGATCTCATTGATAACGGCACGCTCAAGACGACCCTGGCGGAAGTTGTCGGCCCGATCAATGCGGCGAATTTGAAGACGGCGCATGCCCTGATCGAAAGCGGCAAGGCCAAGGGCAAACTCGTCCTGGAAGGGTTTTGACAGATCGAGCGGAGGAGGGCGCCCGCCTCGACCCGCGGAATGATGGAGGGTCAGACGGCGCGGCCGCGTCTAGCCTGGCTGGAGAAGATTGCCCCCATTACCGCACCCTTGATGAAAGGCAGTAAACCTAACGTCATCGCCAGGGTCCCAGGCATCCAGATCGATAACTGCAGCCAGACCGGCGGATGCATCGTGCTTTCAATGGCGAGATAGCCGCTGACCACGATATGCCCGACGATGGAGATGGTGAAATAGGCCGGCGCGTCATCGGCGCGCAAAGGTTCGAAAGCGAGGCCGCAGCTCTCACAACTCTGCTTGGCCGCCAGATAGCCGGCGAACATCCGGCCCTGTCCGCAACGCGGACAGAAGCGGCGAAAGCCTCGTTTCAAACTATTCCATAAGGTCGGTCGACCGACTTGCTGCCCCATCAGATCCTCATTCACCATGCGTGAGTAACATAGGTTTGAGGGTGCGAAAGCCTCAATGCGACGGGTTGACGCCAGCTATGTATCGCTCCGCTGTGCGAGCAACCGATGGAAATACCGCTATCGCGCGGAAAATCGCGGAAATGCGCGAGTCGTCCCCTGACAAATACGTGTTCTGTGCGAAATCGGCTCTACAAATGGCTGAATTTAGCGCAGAATCCGAGACAGGGTTGAGACACTGAGTCGCAAGTCAAGCGCCCAGCACGGCTGGGCATTGACTGCGCGGCTCGATAAGTGGGGAGGGTGGATGGCCATGGCTTTCTCCTGGAATTTTTCCTTCCTTTTAGACGGCAGCGGCAAGATCCTCGATGTTCAGGGGAATTGCGTGCAGGCTTTTGGCGCAACCGGCCAGGAAATGATCGGCCGGTCCCTGCTGCCGCATATCGCGCCGGCAGAGCGGGCGCATTTCCGGCGGTTCTTGGCGCAGCTGGACTCACCATCGGCGATCCGCCAATCGATCTTGCATATTCGTAGCGGCCTGCGCACCAATCATGCTTGCCTGCTGCAAGCTTCGGTCGGGTCCGAACCCGGCACCTATCACATCAATCTTACCGATCAGGCGGTGGAACTTGCCGAAGCGGGCAAGCTTGCAGATTTACCGGCCCCGATACCGCGGGTCACGGTCGATGAGCTCGAGCAACTGATCGAGATGGCGATATCCGAGCTACCGGATCATCAGGTGCCGCCGCTCGATCTCACCGTCATCGAAATCGGCGGCCTGATCGATCACACCGCCATCGCCGACAAGGACGAAAGCCTGCCCGGGCACTTGCAGCAGCGCATCGAACAGAGCCTGATCGTCGATGCCTTCGACGATGTGGTCTGCCTCATCGATGAAGGTATTTATGTCCTGTTGCATGAGGAAGCCGAGCCGGTGGCGGACATTGCCGCCGACCTCCACCGCGCGGCGCAGGATCTCGGCATCAGCGACAAGTTGCTGGATCTCAAGCAGCGCACGGTCAAGCTGGGTGTGCGGCCAAGCCGCGCGCGGCTGCGGGCTTTGGTGGACGAGGCCTTGCTGCTGCGTGCCGGGGCCGGGCGCAACATCACGACGCCGACCCGGCGCTTTGCACCGCTCTTATGGAGCGGCGTGGCCGCGGCGCTGGTCATGCTTGTTGCCGTCGGCCTGATGTTCATGGTTTGAGGTCGGGCGCCTGCCGGCAGGTCAAGCCTGGGTCAGCATCTGCTGGAACTTACCCATCGCCTTGTCGTAATTGACGGCCCACCACATGCTGTCGACGATCACCTGCTGGCTCAAGGCTTCGGGCTGTGTCGGGTCAGAGGCATGCAAGCTCGCGGGCATCGCGCCGGTCGCATGTGGATTGGTCGGGCCGACGCCCCGCAGGCCGGCAAAGGCAATCTGCCGCGCCGGCTCCTGCATATAACGCAGCAGCTTGAAGGCGGTGGCGCCGGCCGGATTGTTCTTCGGCACGGCCCAGACGCCCGGGCACAGAATGCCCTCATGAAAGCTCCAGGCAATCTGCCCGTCGCTTTCGATGCCCAGTTGCGCCGCGCGGGTGTGCCAGATACAGGCCATAGTGACGACCTTGTCGCGCAGCATCTGCTTTGCTTGGGCGCCGGTCTCCCAGGTCACCAGATGCGGCTTCAGCTTGGCGATGCGGGTGACGCATTCAGCCACATCCAAGGGATAGACCTCATTCGGTTTGGCGCCGTGTGCCATGGCGGATGCTTCGAAGCCGCCGATCATCCACTTCCACAGGCCGCGTTTGCCAGGGAACTTCTTCACGTTCCAGAAATCCGCCCAGCTTTGCGGCGGATTGTCCTTGTAGACGCTGGCGTTATAGGCCAGCACGTATGAATAGGTATAGCCGCCGACGCCGTAATCGAAGGCGAAGGGCTGCATGATCTGAGCGCGGTCGATGATGCTGTAATCGATCGCACTTAATTCGCCTTCCTGGCCCAGGCGGATCGCGGCATAGCCGTCGACATCGCAGATATCCCAGTCGATCGCGCCGCTATCGACCATGCTCTTGATCTTGCTTTCGCTGGGGCCGCTGCCATCGAATACCACATCGATGCCGCTGTCGCGTTTGAAGGGCTTGCCGAAAGCCTGGGTGAGGTCGTTGATATCGTTGTTGCCCCAGGCGGCGAAGGTGATCTCGCGGGCATCGTCCTGAGCCCGTGCCGCCCGCGGCACCACCAGCGGCGCAAGTCCGGCTGCGGCGATACCAGCCAGGAAGCGCCGGCGATCGATGCCCGGCAAGCGATCGGCCCGACGGCGCAGTTCGGCGCCGAGATCGGCAAGATCGCGGGCGAAAGGCGAGGGTGTCAGGTTTGGTGGCGTGGGCATCGCATCCCTATCGAAAATAGCCTGGAACCGGAGTACCGGGCGGGCCGTGCTCCGTCAACCGGGTTGTTGGTTCAGCTCCGCGGGGCAAAGATGATGATGCTGGCACCGAGCAGGCAGATGGCGACGCCGATCAGGTCGAACCGGTCCGGGCGAATGCCTTCCACCGCCGCCAGCCAGATCAGGGAAGCCAGGATATAGACACCGCCATAGGCCGCATAGGCCCGCCCGGCCGCCGCGCTATCGACCCAGGTGAGGGCATAGGCGAAGAGAACCAACGAGGCCATGCCGGGCACAATCCACCAGACCGGCTTGCCCAGCCGCAGCCAGCTCCAGAACGCGAAGCAGCCGCCGATCTCCGCAAAGGCGGCGATGACATAGGCAGTGATGGTGGTCACGGTCGTTCCCCGTCAAGCGGCGTGCCGCTTCATCCGCGACAGGATGAGGGCAATTGTCGCCGCGATGATGGCAACACCGCAGGTGCCTGTCCAGCCCCAGGCGGAAAAGGCGGCACCACCGGCCGCCGAGCCGATGGCGCCGCCGCAGAACATCGTCGTCATGAAAACCGTGTTGAGGCGGCTGCGCGCCGTGGGATCCAGCGCATAGATGCTGGATTGGTTCGAGACCAGCGCTGCCTGCACGCCGAGATCCATCGCTACCACGCCGATGATCAGCGCCGTCATCGAGCCCTGGACGAAGGCGAAGAGGAGAAAGGACAGCAGGACCAGGAAGGCCGAAAGCGAAACCACGGCCTGCGGCCCCCGCCGGTCGGCAATGCGTCCGGCGATCGGTGCCGCCAGGACGCCGACACCGCCGATCAGTCCCATCAGGCCGACGGCGGTGGCGCCGAGATTATAGGGCGGCAGGCGCATCTCCAGCGCGAGATTGGCCCAGAAGGCGGCGAAGCAGGCAAAGATCATCGCTTGGCACAGACCGGCAAGGCGCAAGGCACGGAATTTGCGCCAGAAGGAAAACAGCGACAGCAGGATCTGGCCGTATCCCATCTGCGTCACGGCGGGAACGCGCGGCAACACCGCGCCCAGCACGAGCACCAGGACCAGCATCAAGCCGGCGGCGATGCCGAACATGGCGCGCCAATGCAGTTGGTCCGAGACGTAGCCGCTGAGCGTGCGCGCGAGCAGAATGCCGGCCAGCAAGCCGCCGGTCACGGTGCCGACCACCTTGCCGCGCTCATCCGGCGAGGCGAGATGCACGGCCAGGGGGACGATCTGCTGCACGACAGTGGTGAGGATGCCGATCGCAAGGCTGGCGACGCCGAGCCAGAACAGGGTGGGCGCAAGGGCAGCGCCGGTCAAAGCGATGCTGAGGCCAAGCAGGGTCAGGAGGATGAGCTTCTTGCGCTCGATCCGGTCGCCCAGCGGCGAGAGGAAGAACAGGCCGATCGCATAACCGATCTGGCAGAGAAAGGGCATGAGGGCGACATCATGCGGCTCGGCTTTGAAGTCGCGAATGAACAGCCCCAGCATCGGCTGGTTGTAGTAAGTATTGGCGACCGCGAGGCCGGTCGAGACCGTCAAGACGGCCAGCAGGCCGCGGCTGAGGTGATGCGGCTGCTCGCCAGATTGGGATGCGACGTGATCGGCCGATTCCGGCATGTCAGCTCCTTGCAAATGATCGGCGCGGCCGTTCAGCAGAATAAGAAGCTGACGCTTATCGAGCCGGAGCGGGAAGGTCAAGACGGCGAAGGCAGGTCAAGCCGGACATTTCCTCGCTTTAATTTGCGCTTTATTTCCGGTCTGGATATTTTGCCGGCCTTTCACCGTCGCCATGTTTTGCCATGCGGCGCGCCCATTACCGGAAAGAGGATAATGTCCGAAGAGGTCATTGCTGAGGAAACCCAACGGCGCATCCAGGCCGCACATCCCAGCATCGTCGCCATCACGGCCTATTGGCGGGAAAAAGCTGGGCAGCGCAGCATGCCGAGCCGGGCGGATATCGATCCGGTCGATCTGAAGTCGCATCTCCCGGGTATAAGCCTGGTCGATGTCGTGCCGGATGCCCGCCGTTTTGTCTACCGCCTGGTCGGTACCTATCAGGTGGCGCAGCGCGGCGCCGATCCGACCGGACGGTCGGTGCTTGAGGCCTATTATGCCGCCGACCGGGAAGAAACGGTCGGCATCTACGAATATGTTGTCAGAACCAAGCGGCCCTTCTGTTATTCCGGGCCATATAATGCGCCCGATGGGCTGATCGAAGATGAGGATATCGTCTTCCTGCCGCTCTCGGACAACGGCCGCGACGTCAACATGGTCCTGGTCTATGCCCATTCGCGGATCTTCAATCCGCGTGACGAGGCATCCTTCATCCTGCGGCGAGGCCAGGAATCGTAAGCGCCATGCCGCCACAGGCGGCGAACAGCACGACGATCCAGGGCTGCGTCTTCCAGGCCGTCAACAGCACGAAGCAGATCAAGGCAAGGGCAAAATCGCGCGCGCCGGTTATGGCGCTGACCCAGACCGGATTGTAAAGCGCTGCCGCCAAGAGCCCTACAACGGCGGCATTGACGCCGTTCAGGATGGCGCGCGCCACATCATGCCTGCGCACTTGCTCCCAGAACGGCAATGTAGCGAGGATCAGCAACAGCCCCGGCAGGAAAATGCCGATCAGCGCGATCACCGCGCCGAGCCAGCCATTCGGCGCGATGCCATTGGCGGCGCCCAGATAGGCCGCGAAGGTAAAAAGGGGGCCCGGCACCGCTTGCGCCGCGCCATAGCCGGCCAGGAAGGCATCGGCGGAAATCCAGCCCGGCTGCACGACGGATGCCTGCAAGAGCGGCAGGACCACATGGCCCCCGCCGAAAACCAGCGCGCCAGCCCGATAGAAGGCATCGAACAAGGCCAGCCCGTGGCCACCGAATCCCGCGGCGCTGATCGCCGGTAGGACAAAGAGCAGGGTAAGGGCGACTAACAGGAGGGCGAGCGCAACGGGACGTGGGATCGGCGCTTCGAGCGGCGCATGCCGCATTCCCTTACTCGCCTGCGTCGAGCCCCGGCAGAACCACAGGCCGGCAATGGCGCCGATGGCGATGGCCGACAGCTGGCCGCTGACACCGCCGAGAAAAATCACAGCGACAACCCCGGCCACCGCGATGGCGATGCGCGGCCGGTCGGGGCAAAGCTGGCGCGCCATGCCCCAGATCGCCTGTGCGATCACCGCCACGGCGACCACCTTGAGGCCATGCAGCGCACCTTGCGCCAGAGGTGTGTCGAAGCCGGCCAGGCCATAGGCGAACAGCACCAGGATCAGCGCAGAGGGCAGGGTAAAGCCGAGCCAGGCCGCCAAACCGCCGAGCAGGCCCCCGCGCAGCAAGCCAATGGAAAAGCCGACCTGGCTCGATGCCGGTCCAGGCAGGAATTGGCAGAGGGCGACGAGATCGGCAAAGGCGCTGTCATCGAGCCATTTCCGGCGGCTGACGAATTCCGTGCGGAAATAGCCAAGATGTGCGATCGGCCCGCCGAAGGAGGTCAGGCCAAGTTTCAGGAAGGCGAGCAGGATGGCGGTGAAGGGAAGGCGTGGCCTTCTTTCGTCTCGATCCCGTTGTTTCTGCATCGACCGCAACCTCTCCTGTTCTCTTTGCAGTTAGCAGGGAAAAGAGGGCGGCGCTATCGCAAATCGGGTTGCCATTGACGCTGTTCCGTAATGATCGCGCATCTCTTGCAACAACTCGCTTGTCAGCCCAGGACTTGATCCGAGGGTCCATCGTCGCAGCTGATGAATATTGCCCGGCGGGCCGCCGTTCTTATGGGCATTCCGCCTGGCCTCTGCCGTGGACCGTCGGTCAAGCCCAAGGGTGACAAGTGAGTGCGGCATCTATGTCCGGCGATGATCGGCACCACTGCGGGTCATCGCATCTTGGTTGGAAATACGGTTCTAGTGATGCATCTCCCTTCCGATCAGCCGAAGGTCTCGGGGTCGGGGCCGATGCGGTGCTTCTTGTCGAGGCGGCCGATCTGGCCGAGATCGTCGTTATCCAGGCGGAAATCGAACACGGCGAAATTCTCCTTGATACGCGACGGCGTCACCGATTTCGGAATCACGATCAGGCCGTTATCGAGATGCCAGCGGATGATGACCTGGGCCGGGGTCTTGTGATGCTTTTTGGCGATCGCGCCGATCGTCGTATCCTGCAGGATCGTTCCCTGGCCGAGCGGGCTCCAGGATTCCGTGGCGATCTTGTGTTCCTTATGGAAGCTGCCCAGCTCCTGCTGCTGCATCTGCGGATGCAATTCGATCTGATTGACAACCGGTGCGATACCGGTCTCGCCGATCAGTGTTTGCAGATGCGGAATGTTGAAATTGGAAACGCCGATCGATTTCACGCGACCTTCCTCTTTCAGCTTGGCGAAAGCGCGCCAGCTCTCGACGAAGAGCTTCTGCTTGGGAACCGGCCAGTGAATCAGATAGAGGTCGACATAATCGAGGTGCAGCTTCTTCAGGCTGGCGTCGAAGGCCTTCAATGTCGCGTCATAGCCATGCGCATCATTCCACAATTTGGTGGTGATGAAGAGCTTGTCGCGGTCAAGGCCGCTGGCCTTGACCGCCTTGCCGATGCTTTCCTCGTTGTTGTAGGCCGCCGCCGTATCGATTGACCGGTACCCGGCCTCGAAAGCCGCGGCGAGGGCGGGGCCGGCCTGCGCTTCGCTGACCTGCCAGACGCCGAGGCCGAGCTGCGGAATTTTGTTGCCGTCATGGAGAGTGATGAAGGGTGCCGCCGTCATTCGGGAGACTCCTTGGTGGTATTTTCATGCGGGGAGTAACAGGTGGGAGGGCTATCATTGCGCGGCAATTCAGCTTGGTCAATTGCTCAGCCTTCATGGTCGAAGCGCATAAAAAACGGCATAAACGGCAGAGGGCATATCGGCCTGCGACGGTCCTTTTTGCAGTTCAGATGTGCTCGGCTTGGAATTTCGCGACGATAACTGCCCGTCGGCTTCGCTGTGACATCTTGCCCCTCGAAAAGAGGTGTGTAATATGCGACGAAACCTGCCTGACGGACGGGCGCGAACCATAACGTTCCGGTCTCAATATGTCAGGCGAGGCTCAGCCAGCTCATATAGCTGTTGATTATGTTGCATAGTGATACAACATAAAGTTGAGCTGATCGTAACCGGCCAGATTTCACGATCCACACAGTGATCGTGGCGCCAGGAGTTGCGTTTACGAGATCTTCCGCAGTCTGGGTTATCCCGGCAATGCGTCGTAGTTGAGAGGGTAAGCCATGGGCGGCAGAACATATCTGCGCTTTTCCATCGCCGTTTTTCCGCGTGCAATCCTGACATTGGCAGCCGCCAGCAGTTTTGCCAGCTTGCTGGCGACGTCGCCTGCCGCCGCGCTCGATTTTGACGATGGCGGTACGTCCCTCGGTCTCGAAAGTCCGGTCGTTACTCAAGGCGGTGCAAATTCGGCGCTGTTCGGCGACAGCGCACGCCAGACGGCGGATTCCGATCCGGCCTCCTTCAAATCCGGCGATGGCGCTGTGTCGGACAAGGCCGATACGGCGCAATCGATCTATTGCAAGGACAAGGGCGGGGTGGTCTGGATCGCCGCCAATGTGCTCACCAGCCTCGCCTCCAAACCCAATGATTCCTATCAGGTCGAGCGGATGCGCTGCCCTTAAGAGCTTCTGCCTTTCAGAAAGAAACGGCCGGATCATCTGCATGATCCGGCCGTTTCGTTTCGGCGATGTTATTCGCTGATTACTTCATCGTCGGCATGATGAAGTCGGCGCCGGATCGGATACCGGTCGGCCAGCGCGAGGTGACGGTCTTCAGCTTGGTGTAGAAGCGAACCCCTTCCGGGCCATGCATGTGATGATCGCCGAACAGCGAGCGCTTCCAGCCGCCGAAGCTGTTGAAGGCCATCGGCACCGGGATCGGCACATTGATGCCGACCATGCCGACCTTGATCTTGGCGGCGAAGTCGCGGGCGGCATCGCCGTCGCGGGTGAAGATCGCCGTGCCGTTGCCATATTCGTGGTCGTTCACCAGTTTGACCGCGGTGGCGTAATCCGGCACGCGCAGGACCGAGAGAACCGGACCGAAGATCTCTTCCTTATAGATCCGCATCTCCGGGGTCACGTTGTCGAACAGGCAGCCGCCGAGGAAATAGCCGTTCTCATAACCCTGCAGCTTCAAGTCGCGGCCATCGACCACCAGCTTGGCGCCTTCCTTGACGCCGAGATCGACATAGCCCTTCACCTTGTCATAATGCTGTTTGGTGACCAGCGGACCCATTTCGGCTTCCGGATCGGTGCCCGGCGCCACTTTCAAACCCCGCACCCGCGGCGTCAGCTTCTCGATCAGCGTGTCGCCGACCTTGTCGCCGACGGCAACGGCGACCGAGATCGCCATGCAGCGCTCGCCGGCCGAACCGTAGCCCGCCCCCATCAGCGCGTCGGTCGCCTGGTCCATATCGGCATCGGGCATGACGATCATGTGGTTCTTGGCGCCGCCCAGCGCCTGGACGCGCTTATTATGCGCCGTGCCGGTGTGATAGATGTATTCGGCGATTGGGGTCGAGCCGACGAAGCTGACCGCCTGGATCTCCGGATGGGCGAGGATCGCATCCACCGCTTCCTTGTCGCCATTGACGACGTTGAACACGCCGTCCGGCAGGCCTGCCTTCTTCAGCAGTTCCGCCATGAACAGCGAGGCGCTCGGCACGCGCTCAGACGGCTTCAGGATGAAGGTGTTGCCGCAGGCGATGGCGACCGGGAACATCCACATCGGGACCATGGCGGGGAAGTTGAACGGCGTGATGCCGGCCACGACGCCGAGCGGCTGGCGGATCGCCCAGCTATCGACATTGGTGCCGACATTCTCGCTGAATTCGCCCTTCAGCAATTGCGGGATGCCGCAGGCGAATTCGACGACTTCCAGACCGCGCGTGGTCGAGCCCTTGGCATCGCTCAGCACCTTGCCGTGCTCGGCGGTGACCAGCGCGGCCATCTTGTCGAGATTCTGTTCCAGCAACTCCTTGAAGCGGAACATGACGCGAGCGCGCTGCAGCGGCGTCACCACCGACCAGGTCTTGAAGGCTTCGGCGGCGACCTTCACCGCGGCATCGAGCTCCGACTTGCTGGCCAAAGCCACCTTGGCCTGGACTTCGCCCGTCGCCGGGTTGAAGACATCGCTGAAACGGTTGCTGGTGCCGGCGACTTCCTTGCCGCCGACGAAATGGGGGATGGTTCGCATGGGGGAGCCTCGCGCGCTTAAATGATCTGACCAGATTGACCCGCCCAGTGTCAGCCCGGGCAATCACCTGAATAGTAAAGATTAGGCTGGATCGGTCAAGATATTAATCTAGGTGATCGATATTTTTAACAGCTGGGTTCGGTCGGAACATGAATTTTATCTAATTGTAGGGCGACCCATAACGTGAGATTCCGGGGCTACAAGGTGAGATTCATCAGTTAGTGTGCGACCGGCAGCGGCTGGGATGCGCGTCGGCGCCTCGGACTTTCCACATCGCTCGTCGCGCCCCGTGCAGTTTCTCACGGGGCTTTTTTTACCTTGGCGAGGTCGATCTTTTTTGCAGGGGGTAAATTACCTTCCGCTCGATTTTCTCAAGCATCGGAGGCGACACGTCGCCCATGATCTTGGCGGACGGCCAGCGCTTATATGTCCTCGGCTGCACTTTATGGGACGGATTACGGCATCAACGGCACCGGGCCGAGTGACGTTGCACGCGCGATGCGCAATGCGCAGGACGACAATTCCGCTTTCGCTCCACGTGGGACAATCTCGTGTTTTTAAATGAAGTGGTCGCTGAGGTGGCAAGAGTCGCCGAGGCCGCACCTTTGATCAAAACGGTCATCCGAACAACCGAAACTCAAGAATTTGGCGTCGTCGAAGAGGATACTGAGCCGTGGCTTGCCCGGAGTGTCAGCATTCGGATCGCCGACCGACGACAACGTGCGAAGCAACTGGCCGGCGAGACCGGCTTCGAAGCAGACACCCATCATTAAGCCCTAGATCCAAACTGGACCTGGATGGTTGAGAGGGACGAGCGACTTGTTTGACAGTCCTGATGCGGGTAGAGGTGCGCCCAATCATAGAGGCTCGTTGTGCTCGCTGTCATTGGGCAAGCTTTCGGTCGTTTCTTGCTTGGATTGAGGACGCGCCCGTCTTTCTGCGTGTCGGATTTCAGTGTCGTCTATGGTCGTCGGTAACACTTGCCGCCCGTTCCGAGGAAGGTCTCGGGCGGCAATTTGGCATAATGACCGCGTCACCGATCTAGTCCAGCAAAGGGCTTTCGACGGTACGCGCTTTCAGGTAAGGCGCAACCAATCGATACAAGCCCTTTGCTGATTCGGGTTTTCTAGAAGTCCATGCCGCCCATGCCTGGCGCACCAGCCGGGCCGCCAGCCTGCTTCTCTGCCCGCTCGGCGATCATCGCCTCGGTGGTGATCAGCAGGCCCGCGACCGACGCCGCATCCTGCAGCGCGCAACGTACGACCTTGGTCGGGTCGATGATGCCGGCCTTCACCATATCAACGAACTCGGCGCCCTGGGCATCGAAGCCCCAGTTGGTGTTCTTCTGTTCCAGCAGCTTGCCAGCGATCACGGCACCGTCGACGCCGGCATTCTCGGCGATCTGACGGACCGGGGCCTGCAGGGCGCGACGGACGATATCGATACCGACCTTCTGGTCGTCGTTCTCGTACTTCACCTTTTCCAGCGCCTTGATGGCATAGAGCAGAGCAACGCC
>NZ_JAXCLW010000007.1:0-230829 GCF_034044715.1 Dongia soli
CTGAAGGTGGATCCGACGCGTGTCTATGTTGCCGGATTGTCTGCGGGTGGTGCGGCAGCGGCCATCATGGGCTTCAATTACCCCGATCTTTATGCTGCCGTCGGGGTCCATTCCGGCCTAGCATGTGGCGCTGCGACGGACGTTGCCTCAGCTTTCCGCGCGATGCGGCAAGGAGGTCCCTTGTCTCAGCCTGAAGCGCCGGAGAATTCCCGCAGGATCGGCGCTGTACCCATCATTGTGTTTCACGGTGATGGGGACACGACTGTGCACCCATGCAACAGCGATCGTATCGTCACTCAATTCCGCGGTGAGGCCAGGCTTTCTTCCACAACGACACGAGGCGAAGCTGCAGGGGGCACCAAATTTACCCGAACAGTGGAGTCTGATGCCACAGGCCGCTCGGTGGTGGAAAAATGGACGCTTCATGGCGTTGGACACCTGTGGGTCGGCGGAAGTCAAGCTGGCTCTTACACTGACTCGCGTGGGCCGGATGCCAGTCGTGAAATGGTGCGTTTCTTTTTTGATCATCCAAACGCCGCTCGTGGCGAGACGGCTCTATCGTGAGTCTGCACGTCCAGATTCTCCCAGTTTCGCTTGGTCCCCTGCCACTCGGCACGGGATGGTCGATTTGATGCAGAATGCCAGTGGGCCCGCGCGAAGATAATGACCTATCGTCGACTGATTGAGATGGCATGTCTTATGCCTGGCTCAACTCGGAGGGCGCAAAATAAAACCGGCACCTTTCGACCGCTGGGGATTCTCTCCGGAGGAGGCATGTCGCACCTGCCTGTCGGAGCGACGACTGGTAGCGCGACTGGGATGCGGGTCGGCCCCTCCGACCTTCCACATCGCTTCTCGCGCCCCGTGCAGTTCGCACGGGTTTTTTTAGCCTTCGAGGTTGCTCTCTTTTTGCAGGGGGGTGCGGCGGTTTGAAGGCGTGTGCCAGATACCTTGCTCGCGTCAGTGATGAGTAAGTCCGTCTGACCAGGAGGCCGCAAAGATCTCTTTGCAGAAGGACCGTTGTACCGGCGAACGGCGGCAGACCGAGCAATTCGAACGTCTGTCCTACTGCCCCTTTAGAAGCGACCTCTCTGGACGAACCCGCCAGCACAGCAGGAAAGGAATGCGGAAAACCTGCTGGTCATCCGGGACGCTGCTTTCGCGCAGCAGTGTTGTCCAATTGGCAGTGCGGGGTTCCGTATCCGAGCCATTTTTTTGGAAAGCTTTTGAACAGGTAAATAATGCCATTTTCGGGGCCCAATTGGCCGGCCTCCGCGAACTCCGCCTAAGAGGCACTGTCTCACTCGCTGACGCATTAGAGCTTTTCGAAACAGCCCGACGCGCTCACCCGTCAATTCGTACGCGGGGTCTCGCCGCGAGGTTCGGGAAATGAAAACACCACATGCCATTCGCTGGCCGGGCGCTGATTGCCGTGGCGATCGGGGCCGCCGGCCTCAGCGGCCCAGCCGGGGCGAGGGCACAAGAGATCGGCCGCTATGCGGAGGAAATTTTGAAAGAGGCGGCGCAATGAAATTATGGCTTTTCAGCATCTTTGCTGTCGCGCTGCTGGCCGTCCTTTACGGCGCGGGGCTCTCCTGGCTAGAAGCGGTGCCGGGGGCGCTGCTGTTCACGCTTTCGATGTGGGGCATGGAACGCTTCTTCTGGCCGCAGTTCAAAGCCTGCAACCCCGATAGCGAGCGGCAGGAGCCGGGAAGCAACAAGAAATGATGAAAACACCGCATGCCATCTTCGCCGGCCTGACACTGATCGCCCTGGCGCGAATCGATGCTTTGCCCGAAGGCTTTTGGGAAGATCCATTTATTCTCGGCTTCGTGTTCTATAGCGTCGAAGCGGTGTTGACGCTGAACGATCCGGATGCCGATGCCCTTGAAGATCTGCCAGTTACCTATGTGGTGCTTCGAGGCGGCGATGGCATCGACGTATCGTGTCAGATCTGTTCTAATGCAGCGAACGCTTGCGAGGAGTTCCGCGTCCTACTCGCGATTTTCCTCTGGCTGGCCTCGCGCAGGTCTCCGGCTATCTGGCGAGCGCGGCGCTGACCTGGGGTTTTGCGCCTCCGACGTGACGGAGCCCATGTCTCAACCAGTCTTGATCTCCGCAGGCTGGGCCAGTGGCCGCAGGTCCCGCTGCGCCGGCCGGCGCGTCGGCAGGCGATACAAGGTCGCATAGAGGACTGGCACGATGATCATGGTGAAGATCGTGCCGATCGTCAGACCGGCCATGATGGTCACGGCGAGGCCGGCCCAGAACACGTCGGGCAGCAGCGGAATGACACCCAGCACCGTGGTGGCGGCCGCGAGAAAGACCGGGCGCAGTCGCGACAGAGCTGCCTCGATCACTGCATCATAAGGTGTCTTGCCAGCAGCGATATTGGCGTTCACCTCGTCAAGCAGCACGATGGCGTTTTTGACCATCATGCCGGCGAGACTCATCGCACCAAGCAAGGCGACAAAGCCAAAGGGTGTCCGCGTCACCAGCAAGCCGACAGTCATGCCGACGATGGAAAAGGGAATGGTCAGCATGATGATCGCCGCGGGCCGGATCGCATTGAACAGCCCGACGATGATCAGCAGCATGACGCCGACTGCCGGCACGATGCCCGGAATCAGCGAGGCCTGAGACTTTGTCGATGTCTCATATTCGCCGCCCCATTCCATCTGATAGCCGGATGGCAGTGTACTGGCCAGCGCCGTCAATGGCGGCGCCACGCTCTCCATATAGGTCGGCAACGTGACGCCACGGATGGGATTGGCCTGGAGGGTAATCGTGCGTTTGCGGTCGCGGCGCCAGATGACGGGGTCTTCCCAGCCGATCGCGACACCATCGATGACCTGATCGAGGGGCACCGTTTCGGCGCCATTGGCTGGCCGGATCTGCACATTGCGGAGGGCGCCGATATCGCTGCCGGGACCCTCATCCTGCCTCACGCGAAGCACGATGGGCAGCGCTTCATCTTCCTGGTTGAAGACGCCGAGCGGCCAGCCGTCGAGCGACTGCCGGATGCCGCGCACCACATCGTCGCGGCTGATCCCGGCCCAACGGGCCCGGGCGTCGTTGAATTGCGGCTGGAACTTCGCCACGCGCTGTTGCCAGTTGGTCTGGGCGACGTCGGTCAGCGGACTCGCCTGGAGGATCGCCGTGCCCTTGGCCGCCAATGCGCGCAAACTATCGCCGGTGGCTGACGCCGGACCCGAAATGCGCGCCTCGAATTTCCAGGTGAGCCCTGGACCCACGCCAAAGGGCCGCAGCAGAACCGTCGCCTGGGGATATGTTTCCTTGAGCCAGGGGGCCAGGGACGCGATCAGCGGAGCGACGTCACGATGATCATGGACATTGACCACGAACTGCCCGTAATTCGACGATAGCGGTTCGGGATCGACCGGTAGATAGAAGCGCGGCGGGCCTGCGCCGATGAAGCTGGCGACGCCGGCAATGCGCGGATCGCTGAGCAGCTTCTTCTCGATACCTGCCATATCGGTGGACACGGCCTCGATACGACTGCCTTCTGCCAGGCGGTAGTCGATCAGAAATTTCGGCATCGAAGAGTCCGGAAAAAACAGCTTGGTCACCTGGCTGAAGCCGATCACCGATACGATCAGCAGGCCGACGGCGATCATCAGTGTGAGGAAACGGCGCCGGATAGCTGTCTCCAGCAGGATGCGAAAGCCCCGCACTAAGCGACCACTTTGTGCACCGCCACCGGCGACCATGGCGGGGCGCAGCAACTGCACGCATTGCAGCGGCGTGACAGTGACCGAGAGAACCCAACTCAGCAGCAGCGAGATGGCGGCGACCGAGAATAGCGAGGCGCAATACTCTCCGGCATTCTCGGTCGAGGCGGCGATGGGATAGAAGGCCAGCACCGCGACAATGGTCGCACCGAGCAGTGGCCAGGCCGGTTGGGTCGCGGCCTCGATCGCGGCTTTTTCGCGGGGGCCTCCGCGCTGCATGCGAACCAATGCTCCCTCGGCGACGACGATCGAATTGTCGACCATCATGCCAAGCGCGATCACCAGAGCACCCAGCGACATGCGCTGCAGATCGATGCCCATGCCGGCCATCACGACAAAAGTGCCGAGGATGGTCAGGATGATGCTGGAGCCGATCACGATGCCCATGCGCCAACCCATGGCCAGCCACAAGACCGCCAGGACGATCGCCACCGCCTCTGCCAGGCTGATGAAAAAGGAGCGTACGGCGGAATCAATCAGCTCGGACTGCCAATGAACCTTATGCACGTCGATGCCGATCGGCAGGTCGGCGACCAGCTGTGCCAGGCGGACATCGACCCGTTTCCCCAATTCCACCACATTGACGCCAGGCTGATTGGTAATGGCGATAGTTATTGCCGGCTGTCCGTTATACCGCATCAGGGTCAAGGGAGGATCGCGGTAGCCGAGGTCGACCTTGGCAACATCGCCGATCCGGATCAGGTCGCTCTGACGTTGAGCGCTGCCAGTCTGCTGAAAGCTTTCCAAGGGAGAGGCCTGGACCAGGAGATCGGCGATGGAATCGACGGTAGGAAACTGGCCGGACGGCGTCACGGCGACCCGTTGGTTGGCGAGTGCCACCGAGCCCGCCGCCGCCACCGCATTTTGCTGCGTGATGGCACGTTCCAGGTTCGTCTCGGAGATACCAAGCTGGGTCAATTGGGAGAGGCTGGCATCAAGATAGATGCGGCGATCCTGCACGCCCCATAAGGCAACACGCGCGACACCTGGTACCAGGCTCAATTCCTTCCTGATGTCGGTCGCATATTGCTTGAGCTCGGCCGGAGTGTAGCCATCGCCCGTGAGGGCAAGCAGCAGGCCATAGACATCGCCGAAATCGTCACTCACGGCGGAAGGACCGGCGCGCTGCGGCAGTTGCGGCGCAACATCCCCCACCTTGCGGCGCAGCTCATCCCAGACCTGGGCAATCTGGGCCGAGGTGTAGGTGGGCTTGATGAAGACCTTGACCACAGACAAACCTTCTTGCGACGAAGATTCGAGGTGATCGACCTGCTTAAGCTCCTGCAGCTTGGTTTCGATCCGGTCGGTGACATCGCGTTCGACCTCGATCGGGGTGGCGCCGGGATAGGGGGTCGAAACCACGGCCACCTTGATGGTGAAATCTGGCTCCTCCAATTGGCCGAGGGAGAAGAAGGCGGCGATGCCGGCCAGCACCAGGAGGACCACAGCGAACAACGTGAAGGTGCGATTACGGAGGGCGAGCTCAGGCAGCTTCATAATGCCAGCCTCCTCACGGTTCGGAGACGCGAATGGCTTGGCCTTCTCGGAGACTGTGCACGCCGGCAGTGACGATCAGATTGCCGGACGCGAGCCCTTCCGTCACGCTGACGCCCCCGACCACGGGTTCACCCAAGGTGACCGGCTGACGATGCACGGTCTTCGCGCCCTCATTCACCACCCAGACGAAGCTGCGGGTGGCATCGTCCGGCGAGAAGGTGGCTGACAGGGGAATCAGGACTCCTTGCAGTTCCTTGGCAATTTCCGGCCCCGGCCGGCCGCGGGCTTGACCCGCCATGCCCGGCACGACGATGACACCCGGCGGGGGCGTCAGCAAAAGCTTAACGAGGTAAGTTCGCGTCGTTTCGGACGGCTCGCGTCCGATCTCGGAAACCTCGGCGGGGATCTCAATGCCCGGAACCGCGTCGAAGGTCACCTTGAGGTCGACCATATAGGGGACGTAGGAAATCATCGACTCCGGGACATTCACGACCATCTCGATCTCCGCAGGATCGATCAGTCGGATGACGGATTGCGACGGATTGACTTCGGCAAAAGCTTCGGCAAAGGCAGCGCTGACGACACCGTCAAAGGGTGCGCGTAACTGCGTATAGCTGAGATCCAGTTTCGCTCGCTCCTGGGCGGCCTCCACGGATTTGACTTCGGCGAGGGCTTGCTTGGCCGTAGTGTCGCTGACCTCGAAGCGCGCTTTGGCGATGACGCCTTTTGCCAGAAGTTGCCGATCGCGGTCGAGCTGACTCGCTGCATTGGCATAGGCCGCGCGGGCACGTTGCAGGCTGGAGGCGACACGATCAAGCTCCACCTGATAGGGCGCAGGATCAAGCGTAGCGACGACATCGCCCTCCTTGACCTGATCGCCGACCCGGACGCGGCGCTCCAAAATGCGACCAGGAACGCGAAATGCCAGCATAGCCTCGCGGGCTGAACGGGCCTGGCCGGGCAGCGCTCTGCCGGCGAGCAAATTCGCATCGGCCACCCGGACGACGCGGGCCGGGCGGGCCGCTTCAGCATTGTCGGTAGCCTTCTCGCCGCAGGCGGCAGTCGCGAGTGCTGCTAGAAGAACGAGAATTCGCCGCATAAGGATCTCCCTTGGGTGTCCAAGCCGAGCTCTCTGTCTCACGGAAAACGCTAGCATGGTTTTTTCGTGCACGGGCACAACCGCATCGGCCGGCAGACTGCTGTCGGAGCCGCCTCCTTTGAACGCTCGGTCGACGAGGACCGGCTATGCGTTCGTTCCTGCCGTCCAGTTTGGCGGCACGCCCGCTAAGGGCGGTCTACGGAGCGCAGGAACTGACGCTCGAACCAGGGTAAGAAGGCAACGAAGACGATCCCGATCGACAGATTGAACAGCGTTGTCGCCCAGGCAACCGCCATGGCGGGTGAGGCGGCGAAACTGACGATCAAAGTCGCATATAGGCCGATGAAGGGCAGATAGATTAACACGCCGCCGGCATTGAGACTACAAACGGAAGTCGCGCAATAAGGCATATGCCAAGTGGTACGTCGGTTCAGCATGACCTCCTGCGCGGAGCATTGCTGTTAACGCATGCGCCGCCGCCAATCGCTCGGCGTTTCACCGGTCAGCTTCCTGAACGCTGCGGCGAAGGCCGTCTGGGAGGCATAGCCAAGCGCCGCGGCGACCGAGACGACCGACTCGTCGGTGTCGCGCAGCATATTCATGGCCTGCTCGAGGCGGTGCTGGCGCAGCCAGGCATGCGGCGAAAGCCCGGTGCTCTCCTTGAAGGCACGACAGAAGTGGAAGCGCGACAGGCCCGCATCGGAAGCCAGGGCATCGAGGGAGACGTCGGCGTCGCTGCCCGAGCGCAAGCGTTCGATGGCACGGAGCAGGACCTTCGGCGACAGCCCACCCATGGTGGGTCGGAACGTGGTTGGCGAGCCGGCGTGCGCAGCCAGGAGGCGCGTGATCACAACCCCGGGACGAAACGTTCCGATCGCAACCGATCTTCCTGACCGCCGCTCCATGCGTTGTAGCGAGCCGTTGTAAGCCATGATGACGTGGTGGTTCATCGGCGCGACGACGTCGTGCAATGGTTCATGTTTCCAGTGGGCGATCCCGGCACCGGAGGCGTCCAATGCCATGTGAAATGGTGTGGTCCCCAGCACCCGAGCCATCTCCGCATCGGCACGACGCCCATCGGCAACCGACACGCCGTTCTGACGGGCCTCAGATATGGCGGGCGGGTGGTCCTGCAACGGATCGCGCGGGATCGGCTTATTCATGATCCAATACCAAAGTTGCGGTGGCGATGGAGCCCTTGCCGCGATGGCGCGAGCAAGTAAGTGGGGGCGGTCGCTGATCTGATAACGGAACTTACCTCAGCAAACTCCTCACGTAAACTATCTGACGGATAGTGCGATCTATCCGCTACGGGGGTCATTAGCGGAAGCACACATATTTTCCCGGCTATCCGCAGAACCTGCGAAACCCCGAGCGATCGGCGGAGGCACAAGCGTTAGCAGCAATCGCTCTATAGCGACGGCAATCGCTCTGGGGCAGCGGCACGCCAGGTCCGCTAGAGATCGTCGTGCCCACGCTGAGAGAGCGACAGACGAACTCAAGGGACCGATCCTATGACCTCCGTCACTGACTTCCATCATGACCGGGGATGGCGCCCGCGTTCCCCACCTGGACTGGGGCGTAAAGCCCGAGCCGATCCTCTTTCGATCGCTGCTGCCCATCTGGGGCAGCGCCGGTAAGGCGCGGACTTTTGGAAGCTAAAAACTACAGGAGCAAATGACAATGCGACTCGTCATCATCGGCGCCGGCTTTGCCGGCATGTATGCTGCACTTTCCGCCGCCCGCCTGCGCGACATCCAGGGCGTTTCACCCGAAGAGCTCGAGATCGCGCTGGTCGCGCCCGAGCCGACGCTGGTGGTGCGCCCGCGGCTCTACGAACAGAAGCCCGAGACGTTGACTGCGCCTCTGCTCGATGTGCTCAAGTCCATCGACGTCGTCTACGTGCAGGGCAGCGCCGAGACGGTCGACACCAAATCTCGCATGGTGCAGATCGCCACGGCAAAAGGCACACGCAAGTCGCTCTCCTATGACCGGCTGGTCGTGGCCACCGGTAGCCGGCTGTTTCGTCCGAATATTCCCGGCCTTGCCGAGCACGGCTTTTCCGTCGATCAGCTCGACGATGCGATCGCCCTCGACAAGCACTTGCACGGCCTGGCCAACCGCCCGGAAAAGAACGGGCGCGATACGGTCGTCGTTGCCGGGGGCGGCTTCACCGGCATCGAGGCGGCCACAGAAATGCCCGCGCGGCTGCGCAAGATCCTCGGCAAGGATGCGAAACCGCGCGTCATCATCGTCGACCGCAACAATGCGATTGCGCCCGACATGGGCGAAGGTCCCCGCCCCGTCATCGAGGACGCCCTGCGCAAGCTCGGTGTGGAAACCCGCCTCGGCGCCGGCGTCGCCTCGCTCGACCAATCCGGCGTCACGCTGTCCAACGGTGAACATATAGAAACCGAAACCGTGGTCTGGGCGGCAGGCATTCGCGCAGCTCCCTTGACTCAGCAGATCCCCGCCGAGCGCGACAATTTCGGCAGGCTGCTGGTCGACCGCTGTTTGCAAGTGCCAGGCGTGCCCGGCGTGTTCGCCACCGGCGATGCTGCCCGCGCAGCGTGCGACGATGTCGGCAACTACGCGCTGATGTCGTGCCAGCATGCGACGCGAATGGGCGCCTTTGCCGGCAACAACGCCGCCGCGGAGCTGCTGGGCGTTCCGACCAAGCCCTATCACCAGAAGGCCTACGTCACCTGCCTCGACCTCGGCGAGGCAGGCGCTTTGTTCACGCGCGGCTGGGAGCGCAAGGTCGAGATGGTCGGCGAGGTCGCCAAGAAGTCCAAGCAGGAGATCAACACGGTGTGGATCTATCCGCCGCAGGCCAAGCGTGCCGCCGCGCTGGCCTCGGCCGATCCGGAGCGTGTGACCGACCTCTGAACAATCACCAGCATTGACCGGGCTTCGAACGCGGGAACCGCGGTCCGCCCAGGATCGAGCGCCAAGATCAAACTCAGGAGTTTGCAAAGATGAAACAGATGATCCGCAACACTCAGCAGGAGACAAACATGAGCTTAGACACGACCGCAGACCCCATTACATCGGGACCCGAAGAGCTCGTTCCGTCGCGCTACGCGCTGAAGGTCGGCGACATTGACGTGCTGGTGGTTAGCGATGGGGTGCTGCCGCTCCCAACCCAAATGTTGGGACACAACGCCAACCCAGCCGACCGCGCGGCCTGGCTGAAAGATATGTTCCTGCCACAGGACGCGTTCGACTGGGCACTGAACGTGGTCGTGGTGCGTAGCGGCGGCAAGACCATCCTCATTGACGCTGGACTAGGGTCCGATCCGGACTTGAACTTGCCGCGGGCCGGCCAGTTGATCAAGCGCCTGGAGGCCGCTGGCATTGATCGTGGGTCCGTGACCGACCTGGTGCTGACCCACATGCACATGGACCACATTGGTGGGCTGCTCGTCGAGGGGGTGAAGGAGCGACTGCGTAAAGACCTGCGGATCCACGTGGCGGCCGCCGAGGTCAAATTCTGGGAGGCGCCCGATTTCTCCCACACCTCCATGCCACAGGGCTTCCCGGACGCGCTTCGGTCGGCCGCGAAGCGGTTCGTGAGCGAGTACGGGAGCAACCTGCGGACGTTCGAAGAGGAGCACGAGATTGCGCCGGGCGTGGTCGTCCGTCGCACCGGCGGTCACACCCCCGGGCACAGCGTGGTCCGCGTGGCGTCCGGCGGTGACGGGCTGACGTTCGCCGGCGACGCCGTGTTTATTGTCGGGTTCGAGCAGCCCGACTGGCACAACGGTTTCGAACACGACCCCGAAGAGGCTGCGCGCGTTCGGGTCCGTCTTTTGCGGGACCTAG
Source organism: Dongia soli (assembly GCF_034044715.1). Taxonomy (NCBI): domain Bacteria; kingdom Pseudomonadati; phylum Pseudomonadota; class Alphaproteobacteria; order Rhodospirillales; family Dongiaceae; genus Dongia; species Dongia soli. The sequence goes on from NZ_JAXCLW010000007.1 coordinate 10,174, forward strand.
CTAAGAGCGGCGAGATGCTGGTGGCCACTCACCTGCCGTTCCCGTCGATCGGACGGGTGGCAGCCGACGGCGAGGCCTTCCGTTTCGTACCCGTCTTCTGGGACTACTGACCGCTCGTTGGGTTAAGGCCAGGCAGAACCAGGGCGCGTATGAGTTCTCGCCCTGGTTCAATACCTCGCAACCACTGAGCCGCTGGAACCGAAGCGGTCGTTTATGTCCGCTTTGACCAATTTCGAACTTTACAGATGAGGCGAACGAACATGCAGAACGAAAAGGTCATGATCATAACGGGCGGCAGCTCTGGCATCGGTCGGGCGGCCGCGCTCCGTTACGCGAACCAAGGCGACAGGGTGCTCATCACCGGCCGCCGCGCGGGCCCCGTCGAGCAAACGGTGGCGGAGCATAAAAATATCGCGGGCATCGTTGCGAACGCCGCCTCTGCTGAAGACGCCAGGCGGACTATCGCCACGGCGGTCGACAACTGGGGCCGAGTGGATGCGCTCGTCAACAACGCCGGCGCGGGCGCTATCCTTCCGTTATCGGATGCGACAGCCGATCGGATCACAGACATCTTTTCCGTCAATGTGCTCGGTCCTAGCCTGCTGGCCCGCGCCGCCATTCCTCACCTGAGGGCGACGAAGGGCACCATCATCAACATCTCCTCGACCTTCGGTCACCGGCCGGCGGCGGGACTATCCCACTACGCCGCCAGCAAGGCGGCGCTGGAACAGCTGACGCGCTGCTGGGCGCTCGAACTCGCGCCGCTCGGAATAAGGGTGAATGCGGTCGCGGCCGGGCCCACGGAATCCGGCGCCTTGACCGGGATGATGGGGCTATCTGCGGAACAGGCTGAAGCCGTGAAGGAAGACGAGCGCGCACGGATTCCACTCGGTCGGCGCGGCGTTCCCGACGACGTCGCAGAATGGATTGTCCAGCTTGCGGGCCCCGCCTCGCAATGGCTGACGGGCCAGGTTCTCGCCGTCGATGGCGGCTTGGGACTGGCTTAGTTTTACACGCTGCCAAGTGCGGTCCCGACCTGAACGAGTGGCAAGTCCAGCCATGTCCGTAAGTAAATTCAGAGCATTTCCTCTGCTCGGCAGGGAACGGATGATCGTCTTCCCGGCCTCGGCAGCCGTCGTCTTATCGGAAAGCCAGGGCGAATGGCTGGCTTTGCTTCATCTGGGTCAGATAAGTCCGCTTATCGCCTTTCGGTCCTTTCCATTCATAGAAGCCATCGGCCGGCACCAGGCAATGCCGCTTGGCAATGGCGGCGCGGAACATCGGCTTGCCTCAATGCTTGGCCGATCGTCATCAGTCAGGCAGGGCCGGCTTATACCAGCCCCTGCGGATTGCCTTAAGTTGATAAGGCGAGGGCGCAGAAGACGCCCATTGGGGAAACCTGCGCCGATTGCCTGCAATGCTTTGCCACCAGCTCGACCTTGTGGAGTTCGATACGCTTCGCTTGGCCGCCCGGCAAGTCGTGTTGGGGGAAGCCCCGGCGAGGTCGCCGAACGCCGATTTCTCCGAGCGGCCAGGAGCGTGTCAGTGTGGAAGGTCGCCTACTTCTTCCGCGCCTTGCGGGCGGCGTAGCGAGCGTCGCGTGCCGCCTTGCGTTCGGCTTCCGCTGCAACTTCGCGAGCAGCCCGTTCGATAGCTTCCATTTTTTTCGCTTCTTGCTCGGCTTCGAGCGCCCGCAGGCGCGCGTCCTCTGCGGCGACCCGTTCCGCGGCTTCGCGCGCCGCGTCGGCCAATTTGGCCTTCTTGCGTTCAGCAGCACGTGCCTCCCGCTCGATAGCAGCCACATGCCGCGCAGCCTGGCGTTCGGCGAATCCCGGATCGTTGTGAGCCGCCTTGGCGCGGGCCTTCTCAAGCAGGATCTGCTTTGCCTTCGCTGCCGTGCTCAGCCGGTCGGCTAGGCTCGTCTCCTTGTCTCTCATCTCACCTCATCTATCACGTTGTTAAAATGGAAAGGCCTTGAAAAGGGCCTCAATCTGAGCTGTTAAAAGCAGAAATTGCCGTCCAAGTCCAGGCCGGTTTGTTTTGGCGCCAGGCTCTGCGGTTTCTCCCACGGTCGCCTGTCTCAAGGCGGCCCAAAACACCCCACGCCAATGCGGCTGCCGAGCCGCGCGACGACGCGTTGGCTCTATTGATCTTCTGGTGATCTTCTGGGGTTTTGACGCTCATCGCGCCCATTTGCTGGTCCGGGTGCCTCGATCAACCGCGCCGTCGGATAGACTAACCATCCGGCTTCCACGCCGATTTTAATTAGAGCATCGCCCAGTATGTGTGCCGCGTGGGGCGCTCTATCTTTATTCTTAACGCATATGCTCACAGCTGGTGGTTTGTCGCCCAGGTAGTCGCCAGCAGCGTTTGCATTCCTCCTAGGTCCGCACGAAGTTCCGTAATGTTACCGAGTAGCGCAACTGGCTGACGGGCGCCACGAGGATGATAACCTTTAAGACGCCGACACAATTTAAATGCGGCATAAATATTGATTGCCCCGATTAAGATAAGGCACTCAGAAGATAATCTCGACTATCTTGCAACCCATCCGACGCACCAAGTCCTGGATCTTTCCGTGTATCCGGCCAGAGGATGTGACCGAGGCTTCTGTTGCTCCGGTCAGTTGATAGGTTTCCGGAGCCTAGGGCTGTGGTTTACCCACAACGTCGTCTCACTGACAATCGCGCCATATAACAAAGGACCTTTGGGCACGTCTCCGGGACCTTTGATTTTGGGCGTGGCCCATAATGACTGTCCTCCCACCTCGCCCTGCGGCCCACTCCGCGGGGCTTTTTTTTTAAGCCGCCTTGCCGAGATAGCGGGCGATGGCGTCCGCCCGGCTCCCCACCTTGCTCACCGCTCTTTGTAACTCGTCCTTCGACACACTCCACTTCTCAGTCCAATAGCGGACCTCATAGTCTTCATGCCGATTGACGGTGCGGCCGTCTTCCGGTGCACGAGTGCTCTTGTCGTCTGTCATGGGTCACCTCCGGTTGAATAACCCGGTCCCGTCCCTTCGGTTCCGTTAGGACCTATGGCCCATTATCATTGGATATTGACTTCCGTTTCCGCTGGGTTGCTAAATCGAGCGGTTGGGGGAAAGGCTGGTGCACCGATGGCTAAAATCACGATGTATCGGGAGCCGCTGGAGCGGTACGTCTACAGCAAGATCATGAATTTTAAGCCGGTGAAAATCCGGCGCCTAGAGATCCGGCAACTCCGGGAAGCTGAGAACGGTTGTAACTGGGTGATTGCCGAGTTGGATTGTGACCTGCCTAAGCACATGATGTCTTACCTGCAGAGTGAAGTGATCGCACCGTTGCGGAACGCAATCGATTTGGCGGCAGAACGGCGGCGGCCGCTTTAGGCTTAGCGCAGTCCCTGAACCGGACCTCGCGATTAATGTTGATTGGTTCGGAGGCGCCATTCTCCCTTCGTCTGGAACCACAGCGCAAACTCTTGGCCAAGCATGCGCTGGCGCCTCCACCTGAGAAAGGCGGCGCAATGCAGTGGCAGACGCTCGAGAAACCTACAGCGCGTAAGTCCTCCGCCGCCATACCGCCCCAACTCTGCACTCTCCTGGCCAAGCCGCCTACAGGACCCGGCTGGGTCCATGAGATCAAGTGGGACGGCTACAGGATGGGGGCCGACATTGACCATGGGCAAGCCCGGCTGTTCACGCGAAACGGCTATGACTGGTCGGACCGGTTCCCCTCGCTCATCAAAGAGCTGGCCTTGTTGCCATGGGAACGCGCCTATATCGACGGCGAGCTATGTGCCCCGGATGAGCGGGACGCGTCGACTTCGGTGCATTGCAGGCGGCTATCGGCGCTGGCATAGACCAGGACCTCGTTTTTATGTTTTCGACTTACTGGTTTTCAACGGCAAGGACCTGAAGAAGCTGCCACTGAAAGACCGCCGGGCGAAGCTCTCGGCCTCGGGCGCGCCAACAACAAGGCGCCTCGCTTGTCCAATTTTGCGCGCCGATGGTTTTTGAACGCCATCTGACTGCGAAGGATCAACCAACCCGCCAGAAAGTGTCTATTTCAGCCGAGTTGGGAGAGTTCGCTCAGCAACTGCTCTGTGCTTCGAATACGGCAATAGCCCTTGATACCACGCTCAGAGGCACTCTGCCGCTCTTCAGTGTAGGTCGCGCAGGCATCCGGAACCAAGGTGACGAGATAGCCCAGATCAGCCGCCCCGCGCACTGTGTTCTCCACGCATTGGTCGCTCAGCACGCCAAAGATGACCAGATATTGGAAACCCATGTTTCGGAGGACATAGTCAAGATTAGTTGAGCCGAACGGTCCCGACGCGGTCTTCCTGATGATGATATCATCCTCGGCCGGGGCCACTTCATCGATAACGGCCGCCTGCCAGGAACCGCGCGGGTTGTTGATAAATGACGCTTTGTGATCAATCCCGCGGTCGCGTCCATCGCGCGTCAAACTCTCGATCACCACATATATATTCTCCATGCCGAGCTTGCGCGCTGCCGCATGGATCTTCTGCTGGTTGGGGATAACCAGTCGTGTCAAGCGATCATGGAAATAGCTGTATTTCGTTTTTTCAGCATCATCGCGCGCTTTATTACGCACCTTCGCAGAACAATCGGCGTTCTGCATATCGACGCTTATGATCGCCGTACGCTGGGGATCAATGGCCTGTTCGCGAAAAGCTGGGCCGAGATCTTCAGGTCGCCCGAAGCGGTAAAGATCGCTCATGATTTAACCACGTTTGCTGATGATAGTGAGTCGGTCGCCAATCGCTCCAAGGATGGACGAAGTCGGCGGAGCAGGTGGTCGAAACGTTCGGCCCATGACGCGATGCCGGCGGCATCGGCCAGCGTATCCTGCCGTATCTCGACCAAGACATGGGGTAGGCCACGGCGTTCGCCGTGAATCGGAATAGAGTAATCGCTGTCGTCTTCAACCTTATACGGGACGTTATCTCCGACGACGAGCGCCCGCCCCCAATCCTGTTCCAGTAAGAGCTTAGCAAGCCGGCTGTCACGATTATAGGCGAGATCCATATGCCATGGTCTCTGTTGTCCAGGATAGTTCGGCGTGAAGCTATGCATCGAGAATAGGAGCGTCGGTATTCCCGCATGGCGGCGACGATCCAGCAACGCCGCGATCGCCGCATGGTACGGGCGGAACAGCACGTCACGACGCGCCGCCATATCTGCTGCGGAGAGGGCAATGTTTCCGGGGATTGCGATCCCGGCGCTTTCATCTGGGATTGAGCCTGGACTTTCGAGTGGCCGATTGCAGTCGATGACGAGACGCGAGTAGCCGCTCAGTACCAAGGAAGCATCTCGGCTTGAAGCGAGCATGCGCGCAAGATCGGCAGCACCGATATCCCAGCCGATATGCGTTCCGATTTCTTCTTCCGTCAAGCCGAGGGTGCCAAGCCGCTGCGGAATGCGCCGGCTCGCATGATCACAGATGAAGAAGACGAAATCCCGGGATTCAACATTCGCTTCCTCAAAGACCGGAGGATCGCCGGGCGTCAGCAGCTCTTGGGCAACGACATAGGGGGTACTGTCACTCATTTTGCTCTCACGGACGAACACTATGCACGGCGCCGAACAAGCCCTGCGGTCGATAGAGCAACACCAGGACAACGAGGGTGAGTGATATCGCATCACGAAACGGCTGCACGGAATCAGGTAACAGAGCCTGCAGGCCGATCTCAATCGCACCAAGGAAGAAACCGCCGATGACCGCGCCCGTCAGATTCCCGATGCCGCCAAGGATCGCGGCGATGAACGCCTTCAGTACCGGCACGAATCCCATCAGCGGATCGACTGACCCGCGCTGTGCGATCCATAAGAGGCCAGATACGCCGGCAAGCAGTCCTGAAATCGCAAAGGCGGTCATGATCACACGGTTGGCGCGGACTCCCATCAGACGGGTGGTCGGAAAATCCACCGCCGCCGCGCGGATGGCCATTCCAAGCAGCGTGCGCTTCAGAAACAAGGTGAGCAGGCCAACGCTGAGAAAGGTCGACACGATCGACAAGGTCTGGATAACGCCGATATGGAAAGGCCCGATGCTGAGCGCGCCAGCCAGAGCATTCGGAATCGGAACCGGTCGCGGCCTTGTCGAGATGAAGTTCTGGAACAGCACCTGCAGGATGCCGCTTACCGCGAAGCTGGTAATCAACAGCGTGGTCCCGGTGGCACCCCGAAGCGGTCGGAATGCAACCCGCTCCATCAGCGCGGCGGTGACCGCGGCGGCAATGAGTGCAAGCGGGACGATCAGCACGGCGGGCACACTAAGGACAAGACAGAAGAAAACTGTGTAGCCCGAGATGGTCAGGATCTCGCCATGGGCAAAGTTGATCATGCCAAGCACGCTGAAAACGACGGCAAGCCCCAATGCCAATAGAGCATAAGTGCCGCCGAGGCTGAGCGCGTTCACACATTGTTGGATCAAAATTTCCATGGCGTCTCACGCATGCCCCAGATAAGCCTTCTGTACGTCCGGCGAGATCTTCAGCTCAGCGGCCGTGCCCTGCAGCACCACCGTGCCACCGCTGACGACATAGCCGCGATCGGCAATATCCAGCGCCTGGTGCACGTTTTGCTCGACCAGAAGGATGGTCAGGCCCATATCCCGCAGACGCCCGATCAAATCAAAGATCAGTTCCACCACCTGGGGCGCCAGGCCCAGCGAGGGCTCATCGAGCAAGAGCAAGCGAGGTTTCGACATCAACGAACGGGCAATAGCCAGCTGCTGTTGCTCGCCTCCGGAGAGCGTACCTGCGAGCTGGTTCTTGCGGCTGGCCAGGATCGGGAAAAGCTCCATCATCTGGTCCCATTGCCGGGACACCTCCTCGGCGCTGGATCGCGTTGCAGCGCCGATCTTCAGATTCTCTTCGACGGTCAGTGGCGCAAAAATGTGCCTTCCTTCCGGCGTCAAGGTCAGGCCGCGACGAACGATGCGTTCAGTGCTCTGCCCGGCGATGTTTTGACCGTCAAAACATATGCTTCCGTGGTGCACCGGCAGCAAGCCCACGATGGCCTGCAGGCTCGTGGACTTGCCTGCACCATTGGCCCCGAGCACGGTGACGATCTCGCCAGCCTCGACGGTCAAGCTGAGGTCGCGCACGGCCTTGATCGGACCGTAGTTGACGGCGAGACGGTCGAGTTCCAGCAAGGGCATGATGCCACCTGTCTTCAGAGCTTCGCCGGCGGGATCAAGGCGGGGTCGGGGGCTTCCTGGCGCACGAACTCGCGTTGACCCTTGGCGATCTTGATCAGGGCCACCTGGCGGATCGGAATGCCGGCTGTGCCCTTGTAGGTGATAGTACTGGTCGCCCCCTGCACATTCTCGAGCTCACTCACGGCCTTCCAGATTGCAGCGCGATCCGTCGAACCGGCCTTCAGCTCGGCTGCTTCCAGGACCTTGATCAGGTCATAGCCGATGGCGGCGTAAATGGTGTCCGGGTCGCTGCCGTACTTTTCCTTGTACTTCTTGTTGAAGGCTTCCAGCGGACTGCCGGGCGCCGCGTAGCCAGCGGTGGAGAACACCACACCCTCGGCGACATCGCCGAGCGCGAACGTGGTCGGAGAATCGATCCCGTCCGATCCGATAACCGGGATCATCACGCCGGCGGCCCGGAGCTGCTTGATGAAAGCCGGAAAATCCGGCTCGTAGGCGGCCGTCATGATAACGTCAGGCGCCGGGTTCAGCGATTTGATCTTGGTGACCTGGGCGCCGAAATCCTGCTGGCCCATGCTGAAATTATCCTCAGCGATCACCTTGCCGCCCAGCTTTTCGAAGACTGTCTTGAAGTAGTTGGGCAGCTGCGTATACGCGCTATCCGGCGAGATCAGAATGTAGGCGGTCTTGTAGCCGGTATCGATCGCGTACTTCGCCGAGACGGTCGCTTGCACATTGTCGGCGGGGAAGTTCATGAACATGTGATCACCGACCGCCAGCGGCAGGTTCGGCGAAGAGGCGCAGGTCGAGAAGGCGGTGACGCCAGCCTGCTGCGCAGTCTGGCCTGCACCGATAGAGGGATCGGCGTCGCATGGCGTCACCAATACGTTGACACCGTCATCGATCAACTCTTGAGCGGCGATCGCGGTCTGAGACGGGTCGGAACGCGAATCTTTCAGCTTCAGCGTGATCTTGGTCTTGCCACCGATGCCGCCGGCGGCGTTGATCTCGTCGATTGCAAGCTGCATTCCCTTTTGTGCGGGGACATCACCATAGGCGAAGCTTCCGGTGAGGCCGATCGCGCCACCGATCACCAGATCGTCGGCGTTAGCAACTCCAATCGTGGCCGCGAGTCCCAGGAACCCGGCGACGGCAATCATCATACTGGACTTCATACCGCTTTCCTCCCTATCTCGGTGTTCTTGTTGTCCTTGGCCCCGCGTTGTTTGCGGAGGCCGATATAAGCTTCAATCACCTTTGGATCGTTCTGCACTTCGGAAGGCGTGCCAGTCGCAATCATTTGCCCCTTGTTCAGGACCACGACGCGATCGCAGAGACGCATAACCAGCTCGAGATGATGCTCGACCAAGAGAAGGCCGAGTCCGTATTTGTCGCGAATTTGACGCAACAAGCCCATGAGAGCCTGGGTCTCCGCAGAATTCATGCCGGCTGCCGGCTCATCGAGCATTAGGTATTGTGGACGCAACGCCAAAGCCCGGGCGATCTCCACCCGTCGCTGTTCGCCATAAGCCAGGGCACCAGCCCTGCGGTCAGCTAGATGCTCGACGCTCAGCTCCGCCAGCGCCGCCAGCGCTTCGGCTCGTATATCGCTTCCGCTCTTGGCGCTCGCTGCGACCGCCACCTCGATGTTTTCTAACACTGTAAGATTCTTAAAGAGCCGGATGTTCTGAAAGCTCCGGCCGATTCCGCGACGCGCGATCTTGTCGGCCGATAATCCCTGCACTGCCGAGCCGTTGATCTTCACTTCACCGCTCGAGGGAGGCACCGCTCCGGATATTGCATTCAACGTGGTCGTCTTGCCGGAGCCATTCGGGCCGATCAAGCCGACGATCTCGCCAGCGGATAATTCAAAGCTGACCCGGTCCAACGCAACTAGACCGGCAAATTTTTTTGAGACGCCGACGACCTCGAGCTTACCAGCGGTGGACCTCAACGCCTCCGACCGGGCAACACCGACCAAGGATCTACCGCGGCGCACCAACCAGTCATCGACTTCAAGGAAACCGAGCAGGCCGCCCGGTCGACCATACATGACGATGAGGATGCCCACGCCCAAGGCGAGCTGCGTCAAACCAAACACTTGGGGAAAGCCCAGGCTCGGCAGCAAGGGGCCCTCCTCGATGCGACGTGCAATCTCCATAATAATTGTGACAACCGCCGTGCCAGCAACCGCGCCAGAAACTGATCCGATTCCGCCAATGATGAGCATGGCGATGATGCTGAATGTATCGACGAAGAAGAACTTCTTCGGGCTGAACGCGCCGAGGAAATGCGCGAGCATGGCGCCGGCGACAGCCATCAACATGGCGCTCACCACCCAGGCAATCAGCCGTCGCTGAGCGATGTTCACCCCCATCGCTCGTGCGGCCAGCTCATCCTCCCTCGCCGCACGGAGTTCGAGCCCGACCGGCAGATCGCGGAACAGCCGCGCAACGAAGATCGCGACAGCCACCCAAATGGCCAGCGAGGGGAGGGTGGTCAGCCGTTGCACCCCATAGAATGTCTGGCTGCCGCGGGTGAAATCCGTGGCACCATTCAAGACGCTATGGACGATCACCAGAAAAGCGAGAGTGGTGATGGAAGCTGCGGACCCGCTGAGGCGGGACAGCGGAATGCCGACCACGAAGGCGAAGACGCCCACGATCAGCATGCTTACGATAGCCGCCTCATTGAGGCCCATATGCGCAGCGGCAAGAAAGCCCGGCAAATTTGGCAGTACGGTCGCCTTCAATGATGGAGGCATCGTGAGAATGGCGGAGAGATAGGCGCCGACACCCATAAATCCGAGGTGGCCAAAACTAGTGATGCCGGAATTGCCGGAATAGAGCCCGTTGGCGACGACAGCGATTAAATTGATCAGGAAGATGATGACGATCCGCTGTTCGGCGGGGCCAAGGAGGGTGCCTGCGATGAGCGCGATTAGCGCGATCGGGACGATGAGCGCTCCAGCTCCGATCATGGCTGGTCGGGTTCGCGACGGCAGCAGGATTTCCCTGATTCTGTTAATTGAAGCCCTCCCTGAGCAGGCTTTTCCTTGGCCGTCAATCAAGTCGGCCGCGATATAGTAGATGTTTCAGTATTGAAGTCAACGTCGCAATCTGTAGTATCTATTAGCTTGATGGAGGCGAAAACGAAGAACCCGATTTCACATCCCGCGGCGATCGAACCGCACATCCGTGCTCTTCTGCCTAGCCTTACGCCCAGTGAGAAGCGCGTCGCGCGCGCGATCCTCGCCGCCTATCCAATTGCTGCACTTGGCACGATCGCCGAACTATCCGAGCGTGCGGGCGCCAGTGCGCCTACTATCCTGCGCCTGACGACAAAGCTCGGCTTTGAAGGCTATTCTCATTTCCAGAAGGTCGTTCAGGAAGAAATCCAGCAGAAGATGCAGTCGCCGCTCTCATTGCTGGAGAGCGCTCCACGCATGCCGCCGGCGCGACGTGGATTCCTCGGCGGCTTCTTCGATGATCTCGTCGAGGCACTGCAGAAGACGAATTCGCTATTGCAGCCGAGCGTGCTGGACGAAGCGATCGACCTTCTGGCCGATCCTTCTCGCAAGGTTTATGCGATTGGCGGCCGCAGCAGCCATGTGCTCGCCAAGTACCTCGTGTTTCATCTGCACCTGCTGCGGCCGCAGGTTCAGGAAATCGCCAACAGCTCCGTCCCAGTCTACCATCAAGCGGCGGATCTGGGGCGCGGTGCCCTCGTGGTTGCCTTCGATTTCCGGCGCTACGAGCGTCAGACCATTGAGTTTTGTCAACACGCCGCCAAGCGCGGCGCGAAGCTGATCCTGATGACAGATCCTTGGTTGTCACCGATCGCCGAGCTCGCACAGATTGTGCTGCCCGTGGAGGTGGACGTGCCGTCCCCATTTGACAGCAGTATCGTAGCGATGGCGGTGGTCGAAGCCTGCCTGGCTGGCGCTCTCGCGAGACTGGACGATACGGCGCGCGCGCGTATGGCGAAGCTGGACGAGCTTACCGGCAGGGATAAGGTCATAGGTGCCGAGACGGTAGGCGGCGGCACCCGACCGAAACCATCAAAACAGGGGGCGACATAGGTGAGCGAGCAAGGAAGCGGCAGGGAAACCGATCTCGCCATTTTTCTAACGAACGATCTCTCAGGAATCAGCCGCGGTCGCGCTTTCCCACTGCGCGATCTCGCTGATCGCCGCAGTTCAGGTGTAGGCTGGGTGCCCGCTAATCTTGCCATAACGCCATTCGGCTCCATCGGCCCTAACTCCTTCGGCCCGGTCGGCGATCTGCGGCTGGTGCCAGATCTCGATGATGACGGATTCCGGATGCCGGGAGTGAACGGCGAGCCAGACCTGCTTGGTTTTCTTTGCAATATCGTGGAAACCGACGGGACACCGTGGGAAGGCTGTAGCCGGGGCTTCGCGAAGCGCGCGCTTGCCGATCTCGAACGTGAGTTCGGCTTCACAATAAAGGCATCCTTCGAGCACGAGTTTTTTCTGACCAATGCTGTCCTCGCCAAAGGCGCGTTCACCTTGGCCGATTTCCGGGCCGTGCAAGGCTTTCTGGGTGCCGTGATCGCAGCCATGATTGGTGCCGGACTGGAACCGGAGAACATCCTGCGGGAATACGGCCCTCAGCAATTCGAAGTCACAATGAAACCTGCCCAGGGATTAGGCGCGGCGAACCGCGCGGTCATCTTACGAGACCTCGTCCGCGACCTGGCGCGCCAATTCTCGGTGAACGCCTGTTTCTCCCCGATCCTGGATCCCACTTCGAGCGGCAGTGGTGTGCACGTCCATTTCAGCCTCGTCGACCAATCGGGGAAATCGGTGACCGCCGATCCCGCGAGTGCCGGCGGCGTCAGTGCGCGAGCCAAGAGCTTTGTTGCGGGTGTCCTCCGACACATGCCGGCTTTGTGCGCTCTCACAGCACCCAGCATGATCTCATATGCGCGGCTGACGCCGCACCGGTGGAGTGCAGGCTTCAACTGTTTTGGCTACCGCAACCGGGAGGCCGGCATTCGGATATGCCCAGTGAACGATTCGCCAGGCAAGAGCACGTCGGAACAAACCCATTTCGAATTCCGCGCCGCCGATGCGACGGCTAGTCCTTACATGGTTTTGGGAGCCCTGGTTCGGGCCGGGCTCGAAGGATTGCGTAACAATCTCCTCGCCCCACCTATAGTGGAGGGCGATCCAGCAGATCTTGGGAATGAGGACTTGAAGCGCCTCAACATCCGCCGGCTGCCGACCTCACTCGAGGAGGCGATGGCGGAACTCAATGCTGATACGACCGTCAAATCCTGGCTGCTGCCGAGGATGCAGGATGGTTATTTCGCGCTGAAAGCAGCAGAAATGAAGCAAGTCGGTGCGCTCGAGGACAAGGACCGTTACGAGCTCTATGCACGATACTACTGACGCCAATCGTGGGCGCGTTCATTGCGATGGATCAGCGCGGGCTGGCGCCGCGCGGCCTATGATATGGCCTACGTTACCAAGGGACTCAGGTCACCATTGCATAGTCTTGTACTCATTCGTATCCCTGATTCCTGGTTTGTTCGATCGTCGGTTTGGCCATGAATGGCGCGCGTTTCTCGTCGATTCAGTATTTCCAGCAAACTCGAGCCGTTATTACGGCAAATCGAGCCGTTATTTTGACTCCGATCACACTTATGATTCCGGCGGATCCATCTGCGACTGCAGGTAATTCTGCAGGCCGACCTTGTCGATCAGTTCCAGATTGGTCTCCAGCCAATCGACATGCTCTTCTTCGGATTCGAGGATATCTTCAAGCAGTTCGCGGGAGATATAGTCTTGCACCTGTTCGCAATAGGCGATGCCGCTGCGCAGATCAGGCATTGCCTGCATTTCAAGCTTCAGATCGCACTCCAACATTTCCTTCACGTTCTCGCCGATCAACAATTTGCCGAGATCCTGCAGGTTCGGCACACCTTCCAGAAACAGGATGCGCTCGATCAGCTTGTCCGCATGCTTCATCTCGTCGATGGATTCTTCATATTCATGCTTCGCCATCTTGCCGAAGCCCCAATGCTTCAGCATGCGGTAGTGCAGGAAATACTGGTTGATCGCCGTCAGCTCGTTCTTAAGGACCTTGTTGAGGATCGCGATGACTTTCTTGTCGCCCTTCATGACGGTACTCCGAATTGTTTGCATTGACGGCGAAGTGCCTCCGGAGCAGAGCGCCGCCGGAGGACAGGGTCCGCACTCTACTGCAACTTGAGCTTAAATAAAAGAAAACCGCCCAGCAGGCGGGGTTTTGCCGCTGGCAGTTGAGGCCCGATGACTGCGTCGATCCCGCAGTTCCCCATCATGATAATGCGAATGAGTTGCAATGTCCGGCCGACTAGGCTAATCATCGCTTGGCCGGCCGCCGAGTTGGACCGTGGATCCGATCGTGAGGCGGCAAGTGGTGGGGATATCCGTCAATGCACAGCTTTCGCAGAATAGGGAAATGATGTTGAAGAGCAGTTTATTCGGTGCGGCCGCCTTGCTGTTGGCAAGCACGGCCATCGTGGCGCCAGCTATGATGACCCCGGCGCAGGCGGCGGCACCCAAGGCCAAGGCAGTGTTGGCGCATTACGCCGATCTGGCTTACGCCACGTATGATGACAGCGTCACCACGGCGAAGGCGCTGGACAAGGCCGTCGATGCCTTGTTGGCCGATCCGACCGACAAGACCTTGGCGGCGGCCCGCGATGCCTGGAAAGCGGCGCGTCCGTCCTACCAGCAGAGCGAAGCCTATCGTTTCGGCAATCCCGAAGTGGATGAGTTGGAAGGCACCGTCAATGCCTGGCCGCTCGACGAAGGCCTGATCGATTACGTCGCTGACAGCTATGGCGACAGTTCGGATTCAAATCCGCTCTACCGTGCCAATGTCATCGCGAACAAGGAAATCCAGATCGGCAAGGACAAGGTCGATGCCAGCGTCATCGACAAGAAGCTGATCCAATCGCTGCAGGAAGCCGGCGGCGTCGAATCCAATGTCGCGATCGGTTATCATGCCATCGAATTCCTGCTCTGGGGCCAGGATCTGAACGGTACCGGCCCAGGTGCCGGCAATCGACCGGCGACGGACTACGATCAGAAGAACTGCACGAACGGCAATTGCGATCGCCGCGCCGCCTATCTGAAGGCTGCGACCGATCTGCTGATCGATGATCTGACGGCGATGCGCGATCTCTGGGGCAAGGAAGGCGCCGCCCGCAAGCGTCTCCTCGGCGGCAATGAGAAGGAAGGTTTGGCGGTCATCCTTACCGGCCTTGGCAGCCTCTCTTATGGCGAATTGGGTGGTGAGCGCACGAAGCTCGGCCTGATGCTGCATGATCCGGAAGAGGAGCATGATTGCTTCAGCGACAATACCTACAATTCGCATTTCTACGACCAGCAGGGCATGGTCAATGTCTATACCGGCACCTATACGCGGGCGGATGGCAGCGTCATGAAGGGGCCCAGCCTGCATGACTACGCCAAGGCGACGGCGGCGAAGGCCGATGCCCGCCTGATGGAAGATATGAAAGCGACGACCGCTGCCATGACGACGATGAAACAGACGGGCGACAGCGGCAAGATGGCCTACGACCAGATGATCGGTCCCGACAACCCCGAAGGTAATAAGATCGTCCAGGATGTGGTCGATACGCTGGTGGCGCAAACCCATGGTGTCGAAGGCGTGGTCTCGGCGCTCGGCTTGAAGATCAAGGTCGAAGGCTCGGACAGCTTGGACAATCCTTCTGCCGTCAGCACTGAGTAAGCAGTGCCGCGTAAGCAGCGCCGCGGCGCTGCGCGAAGCGGTTCGATCGGGGCCGATCGGGGCAAATTGCTCCCGCCTGGCCCCTCAGCCGTTCTAATGATCGCTTCTTTAAGGTATTGATTGCCGCATGATGAAGCCGAAGGATAGCCGGAACGCGAAGGGTAGGGGCCGTATTCCGCGACGCGATGTGCTGGCGGGCCTGGCCGGCATGGCCGTCACCGGCATGGCGGCGCCCTTCATCCTGAAGAACGGGCTAAGTGAACCGGCCAAGGCGGCGATTCCTTTCGTTTATCCGACCGCGCCGCAACCACCGGCCGATGCTTCCGTCGTCGATGTCACGCTGACGGCGAAATTCCGTACGCGCCAGATGTTGCCGGCCCCGGCGGGCCTGAGCCAGATCGCCGGCTATGACGACAAGCCGGAGATGATGATGATCCGGCTGAAGCAGGGACAGTGGCTGCGCGCCAAGCTGGTCAATCAGCTGAGCGAGCATACCTCGGTCCACTGGCACGGAATCCGCCTGCCCAATGCGATGGACGGCGTCCCCTATATGACGCAGCCGCCGGTTCAGCCGGGCGAAAATTTCACCTATGCCTTTCGGCCGCCGGACACCGGCACCTTCTTCTTTCATCCCCATTGCAACACGGTCGAGCAATATGGCCGCGGCCTGGTCGGGACCCTCATCGTCGAGGGCGATGAGAAGCGGCCCAGCGATGCCGATGTGATCTGCGCCTATCGCGACTGGCGCCTGAAACCCGATGGCAGCTTCGATGCGTTGATGACCGAAAAGGGCGCGGCCACTGCCGGCACCTTCGGCCAGGTTGCCACGATGAACGGCCAGCCTTTGCCGTTGCGCCGGGAAGTCCCGGCCAATGGCGATACCCGGCTGCGCCTGCTCAATCTCGATCTCACCCGTATCCTGGAAATTGGCGTCGAAGGTGCCGAAGCCTGGGTGATTGCCACGGATGGCAATGCGATCGATCCGGTGAAGCTCGATAGCTGGAAGATCGGGCCGGCCATGCGCCTGGATCTGCTGCTGCGCATGCCGCGTCAGGCCGGTGCAACGGTTCGCGTGTTCAACTATTTTTCTCCGCAGCCGATTTTGCTGGCCGAATTGACCGCCGGTAAGACGCAACTGGACAAGCCGCCTTTCACGCCTGACCTGCTGAAACCGGCAAATCTTCGGGAACCGAAGCTTGACGGCGCTCAGCAATTGCCCATGCGGCTCAGTGCGGCCTCCTCGCAATCGGCGACGGCGCCAGAGGTCAAACTGCCAGATGGCGAAGTCCTGCGCATTGCCGATGCCCTGTGCCTGACGCCTCATACGTTCTGGGCAATCAACGGCCAGGCCTGGCCAGCCCAGGGACATGACGTTCTGCCACCGCCGCTCTTCAAGCTGGCCAAGGGACGCAGCTACGTCTTCGAAGTCGCCAATGTAACGCCGCGCGTCCATCCGATCCATCTGCACGGCCACACCTTCAAAGTCCTCGACTCCGATCGCAACACCGTCGTGCCGCATTTCGCTGATACCACCCTGGTTTTCCCGAAGGAGCGGCTGCGCATTGCTTTCGTCGCCGACAATCCGGGCGATTGGATGGTGCATTGCCATATCATCGAGCATCAGGAGACCGGCATGATGGGTTTCTTCCGGGTTGCCTGACATGCGCCCTTTGGTTTTCCTTCTCTCAGCCTGCCTCGCTGGCGCCGTCGCACTGCCGAGCAGTGCCGAAGAACAAGTCGCGCAACGCCAGGAACAATCCTTGCGCCGCGCCGTGCAGCCGGACGCGGAAATGCCGGATGCGAAGCGGATGGATTTCGATCTCGGCTTCGGCTTGTTCAAGCGCAACTGGGTCGCTGCGCCGTCTTCGACCCAGGCCGTGGATGGCTTGGGCCCGCTCTATAACGCGCGCTCCTGCAATGTCTGTCATCCTGGTGGTGGGCGTCCGACCGCTTTGCTCGATAGACATGGCGATCCGGTAGCTGGGCTGACCGTGCATCTGGGGCAGGCGGCCAAAGTGAGAGAGGCGGCGCGCCCCGATCCGGTCTATGGCGAACAGATCCAAACCCAAGCCTTGCCCGGCCAGCAGCCGGAGGCGCGCCTTAGCCTTTCCATGACAGATGGACCGGTGATCGAATTGGCCGGTGGCGAAAGGGTGCAGTTGCAACAGCCGCAAATGCAGTTATCGCAACTTGCTTTCGGTGATCTCGCGGCGGACAGCCATGCCGGTTTTCGCATGGCGCCGGCCATTCATGGGCTCGGGCTGCTCGACCGTATTCCCGAAGCCGAGATTCTCGCGCAGACGAAGCGAGTCAAGCGCGATGGTGTTGCCGGCCGGCCCAATCGAGTTCTCGATGTTGTCAGCGGTGAAAGCCGGATCGGCCGTTTCGGCTGGAAGGCCGTACAGCCGACCCTGGCGCAGCAGGATGCCCATGCTTTCAATATCGATATCGGCATGTCGACGACGATATTTCGCAGACCTGCCGGCGATTGCTCCGGCATCCAGCGGGATTGTCTGGCGGCGCCCAACGGCAATTCGCCGCAATTCGGCAATGTCGAGATTGCCGAGCCGATGCGACATCTGATCGATACTTTCGTCTCATATGCGATGCTGCCACCGCAGCGGCAGCGTGACACCGACAGGATTGCCGCCGGAGAAAAGCTGTTCATGGCGGCCGGCTGCGATACCTGCCATCGGCCGAGCTACAATCTGCCGGCCACGGCCGAAATACCGGCGCGGCGCATCAGCCCTTATACCGATCTGCTGCTGCATGACATGGGCCCCGGCCTTGCCGATGGTGTCGCCGAGGGAACAGCCGGCGGCAGCGAATGGCGCACACAGCCGCTCTGGCGTCTCGGCCAGGCTGTTGCCGGGGATGCGCCGGCGGCTCTGCTGCATGACGGCCGGGCGCGGACCATTCTCGAAGCTGTGCTATGGCATGGCGGCGAGGCGACGGCGGCGCAGCAGCGTGTCGTCGCCATGTCGCCTGAGGAACGCACCAATTTGATCGCCTTCCTGCGATCTCTATGATCTCAGGAGGCATTATCCCAATGAGGACGAGAGCATGAAACTGACCCGACGCCATTCCCTGCTGAGCGTGATCGCAACGGCGTTGTGGCAATTGCTGCCCCATGGTGCCCGCGCTGCCGACAAATATGCAGCTTTCAATGCGGCTTTCGCGAGAGATATCGCGATACCGAGCCTGAAGACCTTTGTGGCCACGACGGAGGCGCAGGTCAAAGCTGCGGCGGCCTTCAAGGCAAAGCCGGATGCGGCCGGTCTCGATGGCTTACATAAGGCTTTCGGCGATGTTTCGGATGCCTGGATGGCTGCACAATTGCTGCGTTTCGGCCCGCTGTCCCAGGAACAGCGGATGGACCGCGTCGAATACTGGCCCGAGCGCCGCAGCATCACCGATAAGCAGCTTGCCGGCTTGGTCAGTGCAGCGGATACCAGCAAGCTTGCGCCGGATGTCTTTGCCCGGGCCAGCGTGGCGGTGCAAGGGCTGGGTGCCTTGGAACGGCTGATCTATGAGGGTGACAATCCGCTGCAACATTTCGCTGACGCATCGCCCGCCGCCGCCTATCGTCTGGCACTGGTGGCGGCGATTGCCGACAATCTGCATCGGATTGCGAATGAGGCTTTGGCCGATTGGCAGGCTTTGGAGCCGAAGCTGGCAAAGGGCGATCAAGCGGGGCTGGCAGCAACGCCGGTCGAGGCAACGGGGCAGATCTATGCCGGCCTGTTGACCACCATGCAGATCATCGCCGACCAGAAAATCGGTTTGCCCTTGGGCAAGGACATCAATCTCGCCAAGCCGAACCAGGCGGAACAATGGCGTGCCGGCCGCTCTCTGCAGAATATCGCGCTGAACCTAGCAGCCATGCGTCATGCCGTAACGGGCAACGATGCCGGATCTTTTGCAAGCTTCCTCGGCGGCAAGGATATCGAGCCGCGCCTGTCAGCGGCTTTTGACGACTGCCATAAGGCACTCGCCGCTATCAAACAGCCCTTGCCGGAAGCCGTGGCCGATGACAAGGATGGCCGCCAACAGGTGGAGATGTTCTATGTCAAGCTCAATCTGGTACGGGATATCCTAACCCAGGAAATGCCGGGCGCGATCGGCATCACCCTCGGCTTCAACGATCTCGATGGAGACGGCGCGTAATCATATCCGGGACGGAGAAAAACGATGGATCGTCATCACTTCCTGTCAGGCAGCCTTCAGTCCTTCATGGCCGGCATCGGTGCCACCTTCGGTCGGCAGAAAGCCAAGGTAGCAGACACGCAGCCGCGCTTCCTCAGCGCCTGCGGTGTGGCTGATAAAGGCGGCAAGCTGGCCTTTGCCGCCGCGGCGATCGATGGCAATGGTGACGCGCTTCTCGATTCCGCTTTGCCGATGCGGGCCCATGAGATCGCTCTGCATCCCGATGGCAGGCGTGTCCTCGCGGTCGGCCGTCAGCCGGGACGCTATAGTTGCATGATCGATCTCGCCGATGGCCGGAAGCTCTATGATTTGCAGATCGCCGATGACCATGAATTCAACGGCCATGCCGTCTTCCCCGGCGAAGGGGCGCAGATCATCGCCACGGAGGAGCATGTCGAGACCTCGATCGGCCGGCTTGGCTTTTACGACGCGGCGACCGGCGCCTGGCTGCAGGGCTGGCCCAGCCACGGCATTGAGCCACATGAAGCGATATTGGACGAGAAAAACAATCGTCTGATCGTCGCCAATGGCGGCATCCTGCAGCGCCATGCCGTCGGCGAGGTGGAATCGAGCCTGGTCATTCTCGATCTGCGCGATGGTGAACCGATTGCCATCGGGCGCCTGCCGGAAGATCTCGCCTCGCTGTCGATGCGGCATATGGCGCTCACGGCCAGGGGCGATGTCGTTTGTGGCATGCAGGATCAGGATGCGCAGAGCGATCTCCGCCCTCTCGTCTGTCTGCTCGATCCAGCCGGAAATATCCGATTTCTCAAGATTCCCCGCGATCTCGCCATGATACTGCGCGGCTATGTGGGCAGTGTTGCGGTGGATATCAGCGGCTGGGTTGCCTGCGCCACCTCGCCCAAGGGCAATGTCGCCATGTTCTGGGATCTGCGGCGCGAGACCTGGCTGGGCCAGGCCACCGTTGCCGATGGCTGCGGCGTTGCCGGCAATGGCAAGCCCGGGGGCTTTGTGGTGACGGGCGGCAAGGGCGATGTGGTGGAGATTGCCACGCTCGATGCCGCGGGCCGGCCGATGGCGCCAAAATCGCATCTTCTTGCCAGCAATGTCCGCTGGCATTGGGACAATCACCTGACCCGCATTCGCGCCTGAGGCCGGCTAGGCGCCAACGCGGCTCTGGCGATAAAGCCGGATGCAGGTGGCGGCCAGCGTGATCACGATGACCAGGCTGCCGACGGCTGCCACCGTCGGGTCGATATTGTCGCGGATGCCGTTCCAGATCGCCTTGGGCAAGGTCATGATCTTCTGGCTGCTGATGAAGAGCGTGACGACGATCTCGTCCCAGGAGGCGAGGAAGGCGAGGACGGCCCCGGAGAGAATGCCTGGCTTGATCACCGGCACGATGATCAGCCACATCGCCTCCCAGGCATTGGCGCCCAGATTGCGCGCCGCCTGTTCCAGCCGGCCGTCGAAATTGCTGAGCGACGTCGTCACCGTGATGATGACATAGGGCACTGCCAGGACCGCATGGGCGATGATGATGCCGATATAGGAATCGAGCAGACCGAACGCGACCCAGGCCTTGTAGAAGGCGAGGGCCGAGACGATCGGCGGCACGATCAGAGGCATCAGCATCAGATTGCGCAAGGAATCGCCAAAGCGGCTGGCGATGCGCCACAGGCCGATGGCGCCCAGGGTGCCGGTGATGACCGCCAGAACCGCTGCCAGAACGGCGATCAGCAGGCTCTGCCCGATGGCGCCGAGCCAAAGCGGGTTGCTGAAGAGGTTCTGGTAGTGCTGCAGCGATAGTCCTTCGTCCGGCAGCGAGAGATAATGATGCGTGGTGAAGGAGACCGGGATGATGACGAAACTGGGCAGCAACAGGAACAGTGCACCGGCCCAGCCCAGCAGCTTGGCGATGGAGATCGAGGAGCTGCGTCCGAAATCCACCATCAGCCGCCCCCCAGCATCTTGCGCATATCCATGCTGCGGGAAAGCCCGCCGATCAGCAGCAGGACGACCGCCAGCAGCGCGGTGGCCAGCGCCGAGGCCAAACCCCAGCGCAGGGTCTGCTGCATCTGCACGGTGATGTATTCGGCAATCATCACGGTCTTGCCGCCGCCCAGGATGATCGGCGTCACGAAGAAGCCGAGCGTCATGATGAAGACCAGGATCAAAGCGGCGAAAATGCCCGGCTTGGTCAGCGGCATGAAAATCTTGATAAAGCTTTGCACCGGCCCTGCGCCGAGGCCGCGCGAGGCGGCGATCAGACTGGGATTGATGCCATCCATGCTGGCCAGCAGCGGCAGGACGGCATAGGGCACCATGTAATGCACCATGCCGATCAGCACCCCGAATTCGTTATTGGTCATTGAGAGCGGCGTCGAAATGATGCCGAAACTCATCAGGAAGCTGTTGATGATGCCTTCGCTGCGCAACAACGTGACCCAGGCGAAGGCGCGGACCAGGACCGACATCCAGAACGGCACCAGGATCGCGAACATCAGCATGCTGCGGGTGCGCGGCGGCGCGATGACCACGGTAAAGGCGATCATATAGCCGATCACGACGGAGAAAACGGTGGTAATCGTGCAGATCCGCAAGGTGGTGAGGACGACGCGCTTGATCGCCCGGTTGTCGAACAGCTTGATGTAATTGTCCGGCCCGACTGCGGGATCGCTCAGGCTGATCCAGAAGACCTGGAACAGCGGTAGCAGGAAGAAGACGAGAAGGCACAGCAGGACCGGCAGGACGAACAGCCAATAGACCTGGTCCTGCCGGTTGCCGATGGCGAGCAGTTTGCGGCGAGATGTGCCGACCGCGACCTCGGTTGCCATAGCCCTGCCTTCCCGCGTTACGCGCCTCGCCTCAGGAGGCGAAGAAGTCGAGGTAATCGTTGAGGACGTCGTTGTAGTTCTTGCCGTACCACTGCACGTCCATCGGGATCTGGATCTTCCAATTGGCCTCGTTGCCCGGGTCGATCTTGGCGAGATCGGCCGGCGCCATGGCGGAGCCGGCGGGATTGGCGGGGCCGTTGGACATCGATTTCAGCAGATCGACCTGCAATTCCGGCTTCTGCATGAAGGCGATGAGCTGCATCGTCTCCTTGACGTTCTTGGCGCCCTTCGGCACCACCCAGGAAGACGGGCAGGCGAGACCCTGATTGAAGGTCCACTTGACCTCGCCCTTGGTGTCGCGCTCAAGCAGCGTCGAGCGCGTATGCCAGATCAGCCCCATGCTGACCTCGCCTTCGCGCAGGAAGCGCTGGCTGTCGGCACCGGATTCCCACAGGATGATATGGTCCTTGATCTGTTCCAGCTTCTTCAAAGCGCGGTCGACATCGAGCGGATAGAGCTTGTCCACCGGCACGCCATCGGCGATCAGCGCGGCTTCCAGCGCGCCTGACATATATTTCCAGAAGGTCCGCTTGCCCGGGAATTTCTCCAGATCCCAGAAATCCGCCAGGCTTGTCGGCGCTTCCTTCAGCTTCGAGGAATTATAGGTGATGACATAAGAATAGATGTAGCTGCAGCAGCCATACTGGAAGGCGTGGCCCGGCCGCACCTTGTTGCGGTCGACGATCGAATAGTCGATCTCCTCCAGCAGGCCGCGGCTGCCGAGATTTTCCGAGGTGAAGCCGTCGGCGTCGCAGACATTCCAGGTGACGTTCTTCGATTCCACCATGGCCTTGATCTTGCCATCGGTGGGACCGGTGCCGTCGATCGTCACCTTGATGCCGGTTTCCTTCTCGAATGGCTGGGCGAAAGCATGATCGAAATTCGGGATGGCATCGCCGCCCCAGTTCACCAGCACCAGTTCCGTGGCGGCACTGGCGCGGCCGGCGCGCAGGATGAAGGGGGCCGCAGCAGCAGCAGCCCCGGTCATCGCCAGAGCCTGACGCCGAGTCACCAGACGACGTGTCGGCATTCTTATCGTGTTATTCATTATGTCCTCCCATTGAGCGGCGTTTATTGCTTGTTTGCTGTGATCCGCCGGCTTGCGCGGCGGATTATTCTTCCGTAACCGTCACGCCATCTTGCGGTTGCCAGGCGAGCCAAGCCTGCTTGCCTTCCTGCAGGAATGTCTGGCCTTCGGCCGCGGCGATCTCTGCCCGGATGGGGCCGATCCCCTCGACGGCGATCTCGAAACACAAATGGCCGCCCAGATAGCGCCAGGCGACGATGCGGCCGGGCAGGCAGTTACGCCGGTCTGCCGTGGGTTCCGCCAGCAAAGCGATCTTCTCCGGCCGCAGCGCCACGGTGATATTGCTGCCGATGGAGGGATGCTTCGTGCCGTTCTGCAGAATCTCGCCCGCCGGCGTGGCAATGCGCGCGATCCCGCCATCGATCGACTGCACGGTACCGGCAATGAAATCGCTTTCGCCGAGGAAAGCGGCGACGAAGCGCGATTGCGGGCGATTGTATAACTCGCTCGGCGTGCCGATCTGGGCGATGCGGCCCTGACGGAAGATGACGATGCGATCGGACATCGACAAAGCCTCTTCCTGGTCATGGGTGACATAGATGAAGGTCGTGCCGAGGTCCTGATGCAGCTTCTTGATTTCCATCTGCACATCGACCCGCAGTTTGCGGTCGAGCGCGCCCAGTGGTTCATCGAGCAGCAGTAGATTGGGTTGGAAACTCATGGCGCGGGCGAGAGCCACGCGTTGCTGCTGGCCACCGGAAAGTTGGCGCGGCAGGCGGTCCGCGAGATGTGCCATCTGAACTCTGTCCAAAGCCGTCTTCACCGCCGCCTCAACCTCGCTCTTCGGCCGGCGGCGGATTTTCAGCGGGAAGGCGACGTTCTCGCGGACGCTGAGATGAGGGAACAGCGCATAACCCTGAAACACCATGCCGAAATTGCGCTGTTCGGGGGCAAGATGGGTGATGTCGCGCCCGCCCAGGCCGATGCGCCCGGCATCGGCGGCGACAAAACCGGCGATCATCATCAGCAATGTGGTCTTGCCGGAACCGGAGGGGCCGAGCAGGGTCAGGAATTCGCCCGGCCGGATGTGCAACGACACGTCATCGACAGCACGGACATTGCCATACTGTTTGAGGAGGTTCTCGATACTCAAATCGCCTTGTGTGTCATGCATCGTCATGCATGACCATGGGCCCAGTTCCCATGCCTATCCCCTGTCTGTTAAGCAGCCGAAGCCTTGTTTTGGCTTATTCCGTTGCCGGCTTCGGCTGTTTCGTTTCGTCTTTGCCGAGGCTTATACCGGATCGCGGCGCAGGGCCTGCGCCATGCAATGCACACCGCCGCCGCCCTGAGTAAACATCGTCACATCCGGATCGTAAACCGTAAAGCCCAAAGCGCGCAGGCGGGCATTCAGGTCCTTGCTTTGGGCGGTGGATAGGATCTTGCTGTCGCCCAGCGCCATCACGTTGCAACCCAGGGCCATCGTATCCCTGTAATTGACCGGCACGATCTCGATCTTCTTCGACTTCAGCCAGTCGATAATCGAATCGTCGGTCGTCTCCTCGCAGACCGCGGCCAGCTTGTGGCCCAGCATGCAGACCATCAGGTCGATATGGACATAATGCTCGGCGATCGGCGCCAGGCGAACTTCCCAGCCTTCCTTCTCCAGCCAGCCCTGGATCTGGCGGGCGGCCGGTTCCTGGGTGCGTTCGCCGCAATAACCGATCAGCACGCAGCCGGGCTCGATGACGTCGAAATCACCGCCTTCCATGGCGGAAGCCGTGACCCAGTTCCAGATGGGAATGCCGGTCTCCTGATAGAATTTCACCACCGGGGCATATTCGCCGCGCCGCCACCATTGATGCATTTGGGTGACGACGGCGCCCCAAGGGGTCATGAAGCTCGAATCCCGGGCGAAGACCTGGTAGGGCAAGTTCTCGTCGGCCGGCAGGTAATGGACCTTGGTGCCCGCATCTTCATAGGCCTGGACCATTTCCCGATGCTGCTTCATCGCCAGTTGCCGGTCGAATTTGGCGCCGCTCGCCAGGGTTGCTTTGGAAATGGAGCTGGTCGGCAGCCAGCGGAAATTCTCCGGTGAGCAGAGCAGCACGTCGCGCAGCTTCCCGTATTCGGAATTAGCGCCCCAGGTGGTGGCGACGGCACTATCGGCAGCCATGGTTTCCTCCCCATTCATTTGCCCAAGCCGGCCGCGGGCCGGCGATGCTGTCAATGATGCTAGGGGAATAGAAAAATTGCTCAAACTGGATAAACTCTATTCAATAACGTTTACAAAATCTCACCAGCTAGCTCCGAAAGGTATTTGGATATGGCAAAGCGGCGGATTCCCCCTTTGAACGCGCTGCGTGCTTTCGAGGCGGCGGCCCGCAATCTCAATTTCGGCAAGGCGGGTGGGGAGCTGAACGTCACCCGTGGCGCAATCAGCCATCAGGTCCGCGCGCTGGAGGAATGGGTCGGCGTCGAACTGCTGCATCGCAATCAGAACCGGGTCGTTTTAACCGATGCCGGCCGGCACCTGCTGCCGGCCCTGGAACAAGCCTTCGACGCGATCGCGGAGAGTGTCGCCGATATTCATCATCCCGATTTGAAAGGCCGTTTGGCCATTCATGCGCCGCCTACCTTCACCTCGCGCTGGTTGTTGCCGCGCCTGGCCGACTTCATCGACGCCTATCCGCAGATCGATCTGTCGCTGCATTTCCTGCCGCCTTTTTCAAAAACATTGCCGACCGATTATGATGTCACCATCGAATATGGCGGCGGCCGCTGGGAGCATCGCTGGGTGCATCGTCTGACGCCGGTCGATTTCTTTCCGCTCTGCAGCCCGCGCTTGCTGAATTCCAGCCAATGGACGATGCGTACGCCCAGCGATTTGCGGCATTTCACCTTGATCCATGAAGATGACGGTACCGCCTGGTCGCATTGGCTCTCCGCCGCCGGGGCGCGACAGGTCGATGCCAGTAAGGGTCTCTACGTTAGCAGCGCCAATCACGCGTTGGAGGCGGCGCTGCTCGGCCTTGGCGTCGCGCTCGGCGATCAGGTGATCATGAGCCAGGACATCGAGGAGGGGAAGCTAGTCCGGCCCTTTTCCTATACCTATCCCAGTCCGGCGCAATATTACGTCGTCTGCGAACGTGACCGGCTGCATATGCCGATCTTGCGGACCTTCGTGAAATGGCTGTTCGACGCCGTGGAAACGCCGGTTGAGATCTAGGCCCTAAGTGCAACGGCGCGCAAACGATGCCGGCTTGACAGTCTGCTCGGCGCCAACCTTAACTATTGAAAATGCCAGAAGGCCGGAGCAACCGGCACGCATCCCGGCGGGGCGGTGATCCCGCCGGCAACCAGGGAGAATCGTAATGCCGACCGTTCGTATGACGGTAAACGGCCGTGCCGTTTCCGGTGATGTAGAAGCCCGCACACTTCTTGTTCATTTTCTCCGTAATCAACTTGGCCTGACCGGCACGCATGTCGGCTGTGATACCAGCCAATGCGGTGCCTGCGTTGTGCATCTCGATGGGACTTCAATCAAGTCCTGCACGCTGCTGGCGGTGCAGGCCGAGGGTGCAGCGCTCACGACGATCGAAGGACTGGCGCAGGGCGATGAATTGCATCCGATGCAGGCAGCCTTCCGCGAACATCACGGTTTGCAATGCGGCTACTGTACGCCGGGCATGGTGATGAGCGCTATCGATCTGGTGAAGAACAATCCCGATCCCAGTGAGCAGCAGATCCGCGAAGGCCTCGAAGGGAACATCTGCCGTTGCACGGGCTATCATAACATCGTCAAGGCAGTGAAGGCCGGTGCGCAGGCGATGAACGGTCAAGCGGTAAGAGGATGAGGCGATGACGACAGAAACAGGCATCGGCGCAGCCGTCAAGCGCCGCGAAGACTTTCGCTTCCTGACCGGTCGCGGCACTTATACCGACGACATCAACCGCCCGCATCAGGCTTACGGTTATATCCTGCGTTCGCCTTACGCAGCCGCGCAGATCGCTGCCATCGATACCAGCAAAGCCAAGGCTGCACCGGGCGTTATCGCCGTGCTGACCGGCGCCGATTACGACAAGGGTGGCTTGCCTTGTGGCTGGCAGATCCACAGCAAGGACGGCAGCCCGATGATCGAGCCGGCGCATCCGCCGCTCTGCAAGGATCAGGTCCGCCATGTCGGCGATCAAGTCGCCCTGGTAGTTGCCGAGACCTATGCCGAGGCGAAGGATGCCGCCGAACTGATCGAGGTCGATTACAAGGAATTGCCGGCCATCATCTCCACCGCCAAGGCAGGCGAACCGGGCGCGCCGCAGGTCTGGCCCGAGGCCAAAAACAATGTCTGCTTCGACTGGCATATCGGTGACAAATCGGCGACCGATGCTGCCTTTGCCAAGGCGCACCACGTCACCAAGATCGATCTCGTCAATCAGCGCCTGATACCGAACGCGATGGAGCCGCGTTCGGCGGTCGGCGATTACGATCGCGCTACCGGCGATTACACGCTCTATACGACGAGCCAGAATCCTCATGTCATCCGCCTGTTGATGGGCGCCTTCGTGCTGCAAATTCCGGAGCACAAATTGCGCGTCGTGGCACCGGATGTCGGCGGCGGTTTCGGGTCGAAGATCTTCCATTACGCGGAAGAAGCCCTGGTGACCTGGGCTTCCGGCAAAGTTGGTCGCCCGATTAAATGGACGGCGGAGCGCTCGGAAGCCTTCATCAGCGATGCGCAGGGGCGCGACCATGTGAGCCATGCCGAGCTGGCCTTGGATAAGGACGGCCGTTTCCTTGGCCTGCGAGTGAACACGATTGCCAATATGGGGGCCTACCTTTCTACCTTCGCACCCTGCGTTCCGACCTATCTCCATGCCACCTTGCTGGCAGGCGTCTACACGACGCCGGCCATCTATGCCGAGGTCAAGGCGGTCTTTACCCATACCGTACCGGTCGATGCCTATCGCGGTGCTGGGCGGCCGGAAGCGACTTATTTGCTGGAACGGCTGGTCGCCAAAGCGGCCCGCGAAATGCAGATGGATCAGGTGGAAATCCGCCGGCGCAACTTCATTCCGAAGGATGCCTTTCCCTATCAAACGCCGGTCGCGCTGCAATATGACAGCGGCGATTACGAAGCGACACTCGATCTCGCCCTGGAGATGTCGAAATGGTCGGATTTCGAGAACCGCCGGGCGGAAGCGGCCAAACGGGGCAAGCTGCGCGGCATCGGCATCTCCACTTATCTGGAAGCCTGCGGCATCGCCCCCTCGGCCGTGGTAGGATCGCTCGGCGCCCGCGCCGGGCTTTATGAGTCCGGCTCGATCCGGGTGCATCCGACCGGTTCGGTGACGGTCTTCACCGGCACCCATAGCCACGGTCAGGGTCATGAGACCACCTTTGCGCAGCTCGTCTCCGACGGGCTCGGCATCCCGCTCGAGAATGTCGAAGTGGTCCATGGCGATACTAACAAGATCCCCTTCGGCATGGGGACCTACGGCTCGCGCTCCCTATCCGTCGGCGGCTCAGCCCTGGTCAAGGCGATGGACAAGATCATTGCCAAGGCGACCAAGATCGCGGCCCATCTGATGGAAGCGGCCGCCGGCGACGTCGAATTCAAAAACGGCAACTTCACCGTGAAGGGAACCGATAAGAGCATCCCCTTCGGCCAAGTCGCCTTGACCGCCTATGTGCCGCATAATTATCCGATCACCGAACTGGAGCCGGGACTGGAAGAAACCGCCTTCTATGATCCGCTCAACTTCACCTATCCCGGCGGCACGCATATCTGCGAAGTGGAGATTGATCCGGAGACCGGGGTCACGCAGGTGGTGAATTTCACCGCGGTCGACGATGTCGGCCGGGTCATCAATCCGATGATCGTCGAAGGGCAGGTGCATGGCGGCCTTGCCCAGGGGATCGGTCAGGCGCTGCTCGAACGCTGCGTCTATGACGAGGATAGCGGCCAGCTTCTGACCGGCTCCTACATGGATTACACCATGCCCCGGGCGGATGACCTGCCGAGCTTCCAGGTCGCCACCCATGCCACCATGTGCACGCATAACCCGATCGGCGCCAAAGGTGTGGGCGAGGTCGGCGCCATCGGTTCGCCACCGGCCGTGATCAATGCGGTGATCGACGCACTGGCACCGCTGGGTGTCGAGGATATATCCATGCCGGCGACACCGCTGAAGGTGTGGCAGGCGATCCAATCGGCGCCGAAGAAAATGACGGCAGCGTGAGGGAGGGAGAGATGCATAATTTCAACTATCATCGTCCCAGCAACGTCGCCGATGCCGTGAAGGCCTTGGGCGGCGCAGGTGACGGCAAGATCATCGCCGGCGGCATGACCCTGGTGCCGACCCTGAAGCAGCGCCTGGCGGCCCCTTCGGATCTCGTCGATCTCAACGGGATTGCCGATCTCAGTGGGATCAAATCCGAAGGCGATGGCATCACCATCGGCGCCATGACCAGGCATGCCGAAGTGGCGGCTTCGTCCGCCGTGAAGTCGGCGATCCCGGCCTTGGCCGAACTTGCCGAGTTAATCGGCGACCGCCAAGTGCGCAATCGCGGCACGATCGGCGGGTCGCTGGCCAATAACGATCCGGCGGCGGATTATCCGGCGGCGGTTCTTGGCCTTGGTGCCACCATACGAACCAATAAGCGCGAAATCGCCGCGGACGATTTCTTCCGAGGCCTGTTCGAAACGGCGCTGGAGGAGGGCGAAATCATCACCGCCGTGCATTTCCCGAAGCCGGAAGCGGCAGCCTACCGGAAATTTGCGCAACCCGCCTCGCGCTTCGCCTTGATCGGCGTGCTCGTTGCCAAGACCAAGGGAGGTATCCGCGTCGCTGTGACTGGCGGCGGCAACGGCGTCTTCCGGGCAAAGGAGATTGAATCCGCTCTCTCGGCGAATTTCACCCCAGCTGCGGCCAAGGGTGTCAAGCTCGATCCGGCGGATTTCAATGGCGATCTGCATGGCACGCCTGAATACCGCGCCGCGCTCGTGTCCACGATGGCGGCACGCGCGGTTGAAGCCTGCTAGGAATGGTTGAACGTGAAAACGGCGGCTCGATACCGCCGTTTTCCTAGGCTATTTCGCCCCAACTATTTCGGTTTGAAACTAAGGGCCGCGCCATTGATGCAATAGCGCAAACCCGTCGGTTGCGGTCCGTCGGAAAAAACATGGCCGAGATGGCCGCCGCAATTCTCGCAGTGAACTTCCGTTCTTACCATGGAATGGCTGCGATCCTCGGTCGTGCCGACCGCCTGATCATCGGCCGGCGCCCAGAAGCTCGGCCAGCCGCTGCCGCTGTCGTATTTGGTATCCGACTGGAACAACACCTTGCCGCAGCCGGCGCAAGTATAGGTCCCGCTGCGATATTCCTTGTTGAGAGGGCTTGATCCGGGACGTTCGGTGCCGTGTTGACGCAGGATGTATTCCTGTTCCGGGGTCAGCTGCGCAGCCGAGCCGCAGCTCGCTTTCTCGGTCATCGTAAACCTCCATCCTACTAGGCCTGTTTGTCGGGAAATATGGGCGTGACGAGGTTGCGCCACAAGCGAGCGCACGATCTTGGGGGCCGCACGTTCAAGCCGCTGTAGCGGCATTAAAGCCTAGTAAGGATTCAGTAAGTATTTTGCCCAGTATTTATTCTTATATTGCTTCAACTTAACGGTTTTGAAACATGCGCGGCTCCATTCTTCTTCTTTCAATTCAGTAGGATGGAACTTGAGCAATGCTGAAACGACTGACGATCGCCAGAAAGCTTTCCCTGGTACCCCTGGCTTTCTCACTCATCCTGCTCGGTGTCACCACCTACGTTCTGTACGATATGCGATCCGGAATGATCGAAGACCGCAAGTCGAAGCTGCGAGCCCTGATCGAAACTGCGCTCAGCACCGTCAATCGCTACGGCGACATGGCCGCTGCGGGTACCTTGAGCGTCGAGGACGCGCAGCGCCAGGCATTGGACGCTCTGTCCCAAACCAATTTCGACGGCAAGAACTACTTCTTCATCTTCGATCGCGACGGCATCTTGAAGATGCACCCAACACGCAAGGACCAGATCGGCACCAACATTCTGCAGACCAGCGATCCCCAGGCCACGGCGAATTTCACCGGCTATCTGCAGGCCGCGACGACGCAGCCGACGCTGCAGGGCTTCACGACGTTCCCCGGGCGGCGTCCCGGCTCCACGGAGAACAATACGCCGAAATTGTTCCTCAGCGCTTTTGACAAGCATTGGAACTGGGTCATCTCAACCGGCATCTTCATCGACGATGTGAATGAGCTTTTCATGCAGCGCGCAGGACTCACAATCGGCCTTCTGCTGCTTGGCTTGCTGATCGGCATCGTGCTGACGGCCCTTCTCAGCCGTTCCATCACCCGTCCGCTCAATCGAACAGTGGATGCTTTGGAAGGCTTGCGGGAGGGGCGGTTCGATACGGTCGTCGAGGTCGATCAAAGTAAGACGGAGATCGGCCGCCTGACCAGCGCGTTCCTGCATTTCCGCGAAACCATGCGAGAGAGCGAGACACTGCGTCAGCAACAGGCAGAAGCCGAAAAGCGTGCCGAGGCCGACCGGCGCGCGAGTTTCCTGAAATTCGCGGATGAGTTCGAAGCTTCGGTCGGATCGGCGGCCGATTCCCTGGCCAAGGATGTCGGTGACACCTCGGCCACATTGGCGACTTTATCAAAAAGCGCGCAGATTTCGGCCGAGGGCACGCAGCGCGTGAACAGTGCGGCCAATTCGGTCGCCGATAATGTGCAGACCGTCGCTGCCGCCGCTCAACAGCTGGCCGGTTCGATCGTCGAGATCGGCCGGCAGATCCATGTGGCCCGCGACGTCGTGCAAAACGCCCAGGCGCGTTCGACACAAACCGAAACGCAAGTGGCGGCCTTGGCGGAGAAAGTCCAGGCCATCGGTTCGGTGATCGACATCATCAACGGGATTGCCAACCAGACCAATCTGCTCGCGCTCAATGCCACCATCGAGGCGGCCCGGGCCGGCGAGGCGGGGAAAGGCTTTACCGTGGTCGCCTCCGAAGTGAAGGCGCTGGCCAACCAGACAACCTCGGCAACGGACGATATTCGCCGCAATATCGAAGCGGTGCGGGAGGCGACCCGTGAAGCCGTCTCGGCCGTGCGTGGCATTGCCAGCTCGATCGGCGAATTGGAATCGACCACCAATTCCATTGCCGCTGCAATCGAGGAACAGAATGCGGCGACCTCCGAAATCAGCCGTAATACCAACATCACAGCCGATGAAACCCAGTCGATCACCAAGGCGATTGCCGACGTGACCGCCTCGGTCAGCAGCACCGACCAGTCGGCGCGCAGCGTCGATCGATCCTCGGCTGCCATGCGCCAGAAATCCGAAGTCATGCGGAGCGAAATCCGGGCGTTCCTGGACCGCATCCGCACCGCCTGACGGGCCCCGAAGGATGAACGGGAGGGGAGCGCCTGGAATGGCTGTTGGCCCGATGCGGGCAGGAGCCTCGCCGCCAGTCGCTGGACGGCCCCGAAAGTTCCAGTTTACACTTGCGGGCCGGTCGGTTAAAAAACGCCGGAAAACCCTTGGTTTTTCAATCATCGGGGCGTAGCTCAGTCCGGTAGAGTGCCTGCTTTGGGAGCAGGATGTCGCTGGTTCGAATCCAGTCGCCCCGACCATCGGCCCGGTTCGGCCAGCCAGACCGGGATTGCGGCCCAAGAGGGCGGGATTTGACGGGGACGGGAGAGTTCGGAATGCAAGTCCGCATTTATCAGCCGGCAAAGACAGCGATGCAGTCGGGTCGTGCCCAGACGCGCCGATGGGTACTGGAATTTCCCCCCGCCGCGCCTCGTTTCGCCGATCCGCTGATGGGCTGGACCGGGTCGACCGATACCCAGCGCCAAGTGAAGCTCAATTTCGATACCCGGGAAGAAGCGATCGCCTATGCTGAAAAGCATGGCCTCGCTTATCAGGTGGAACTGCCGCAGCAACCCGCGTTGCAACCCAAGGCCTATGCCGATAATTTCAAATTCGATCGCATCGGCCGCTGGACGCACTGACCGTATCGACTTGACCGTTACCGCTCGGCCGTTGGATGGCTGAGTCTGAGCCGGCCCCGTAGCTCAGTTGGATAGAGCAATTGCCTTCTAAGCAATAGGTCGCTGGTTCAAGTCCAGCCGGGGTCGCCAAATGTTAGTGAGATCGAACCCCGTCCAATGTTTCGACGGCTCTGGCTCGGCGATTTTTGCCCGGCTCTATTGGCTCACTCGCCGCAGCTCGCTGACCAATTCGGTTCCGAATGGTTTTTCGACAAAAATCACTCCGTCAGGCAGAGCCTCGCGTGCAGGCCGTTCCTTGCCCGATGTCAGGATTATTCGGATTTCCGCCCATCGCTCATGGACCATATTGGCAAGCTCAAGCCCGTCCATCGAGCCCGGCATTGTGATGTCCGATACGATAATGGCGACGTCGGACCTGGCTTCAAGCAGGATGATTGCTTCGTCGGCATTCGAGGCCTCGAGCACGAAGTAACCCGCATCTGCAATTATCTCGCTTGTCGTCGCCCTGACGAGGATTTCATCCTCGACCAGCAATACGACAGGTGCTGTATTTTGTTCCAATGACACGGCACTAAGACCAATCTGTTGATTAGGCGCTGCGCAGCCACGCGTTGGCGGGGATATCCGGTCCCGAATGGTGCAGCTTATGAAAGCAGGCGTTCTTTCGGCAGGGAAATCTCTATTCTCAAGCCGTCTTGATGCCATTCCCTCGTCAACTGCCCGCCCAGACCGGACAACGTCAAGCTCGTCAGTCGCGTACCAAAGCCTTCCGGGCGCTTTTCCGAGGCAACCGGTGAGGGACCGCCGCGATCGCGCCACACGATCTTGACGCGGCTTTCATTGTCGATGCACTGGATGTCGACCCGACCTTCCGGTACGGATAAAGCGCCGTATTTGACGGAGTTTGTCGCGAGTTCATGCACGATGAGTGCGATGGCTGTCGTCGCATTCGGGCCAAGCTCGATATCGCACCCGGATATTTCAACGGGGGATGCGCCTTTTCCGTGGTTATACGGAGCCACAATTGTCTTGGCCAAGTCGTGCAAGGAATTCCGAGTGCAGGCTGAAGCGGTTTCCGAGCGATGGCTTTGCAAGGTGAGGGAATGGGCTTCGGCGAGTGCACGCAACCGTCCTTGGGTCGCCTCCGCAAACTCATCTACCGAGCTGGCATATTTGCGGCTCATCGAGATAATGCCCGCTGAGAGCGCAAGTACGTTTTTCAGCCGATGGTTCATCTCCTGCAACAGAAGATGTTGCCGCTCTTCGGCACGTTTCCGTTCGGTTATGTCGCGCGCGATTTTCGACGCGCCGATGATTCGTCCGAAGCGATTGCGCACCGGGGAGATCGTCAAGGAAATCTCGACCAGGCTCCCATCCTTTCGGCGGCGTATGGTCTCAAAGTGGTCGACACGCACACCACTCCGGATGCGTCGCAGGATTTCGGGCTCCTCATCCTGCCGGTCCGCCGGTATCAGCATGGTGATCGGCTGTCCGATCGTTTCGTCGGCGGTGTAGCCGAATAAGCGTTGCGCTCCTTCGTTCCAGCTCGTGATGATGCCATTCAGATCCTTCGTGAGAATGGCATCATCCGATGAAGCGACAATCGATGCCAGGAGAGCCTCGGTCTCCATGGTCGTCTTCTCTTCCGGGAGAATGAGAATATTGACTGCGCCGGTGATGGCGCCGGAAGGATTTAAAATGGGCGAAGAGAAAACAAGTAGAGACTGGCGGGTCCCATCTGGACGTTCCGCTACCATCGGTTCGCCTTGCCGGGCTATGCCATTGGCGAGCACCTGTCCCATCGGTGAATCGGCATAAGCCAATAGCGCGCCGTCCAGACGGTGGAGCCGCCAGGAGACTAGACAATCCTCGTCGCCAATTTTTGGCGCCTTTTGCCAGAGGCCTGCCGCGGTCTGATTAAAATAAGTCAACCTCCGGCAGGCATCGGTTGCATAGATGGCTTGCGGCAAGGCATTCAGGAGGTCAGCCAAAGGGCCCGGGGCCGTTTCAGTTGCTGGTGTCATTGCGCGCCGATGTTCCTGGAAGGCTGAAGGTCGAGTTACCATAACGCGTATTGCAAACCTTTTGTTATCGGGGTGCCGGCGGGGCAGGTAACGGCCGTCCCATGAGGAGGCATTAGGTTGCTATTCATAGGCCATCGTCAAGAGTACAGCCAACTGTACTATGGGCAAGGTCGCCGGTGGCTACTTAATTATGCCGTTTGACGCCGTGGAAAAGGGCGATCAGCCGTGCGGTCAGAGAGGCTGCGGAATGTGATCGACCATCGTGTCACATCGGTGGCCGGGATGCTGTGTTCCCAAAGATGTCGGGCTTCGCCGGCCAGATGATAAAGGGAGCGGGGCGGCAGGACCGCCGCGTGCCGCTGGAAGCCTCTATCCCGTCGCCTCCTGAAGCGCATCTTGACGGTCGTGCCGAGTGAAATCCCAAGGACATGTTCAAAGACTGGCCGATCACGATGCCAGCCGAGCGTCGCGCCAGGCGGATAGTATATCAAAAGGGCCTGGACCAAGTCTGTCGCCTTCAGACCGGCGAACTGCGCGGCCAGCTGCTGCATCGGCATCAACCAATCCGGTATGGGTGCGGCCTCCTCGATCAGTGCCTTGCTGAAATCGTAGTGCCAACCGAAAGAACGGTCAGGCGTTTCCCCTCCCACCCTTGGAAGCGGAATGGTTCAAGGTCGATATCTTTGATCCGTTCGATAAGCTCTTGTTCCTGTGCTGCCGTGATGACCTCGTTCGCTTGGGATAGGCCTGCAAGTCCCTGCAGATCGAATAGATCGGGCTGACTGGTCATCGCGCCGTTAAGTTGCCGCAGAAATAGAGTGCATGGTTAGGTATATGGTCGTTCTCGCCGCCTTTTTCCAGCCTCGCGGCCATAGTCCAGGGAACCTTTCGAAGCGAGCCATGTTGTTTCGGCATCTAGCAACGGAGGGGGCAATGCTGGGCGTATTAATCAGTGCGCTTTTCATCTATGCCGCGGTCCTCGGCTATCTCCTGCCCTATTTTCTTGCGGACCGGCGCAGTCACCCGAACGCGACAGCGATCTTTTTCCTGACAGTGCTATTCGGCTGGACTGGACTTGGTTGGGCCATCGCCCTGCTTTGGGCGGTTAGTGCCCGGTCCAAGGCCCGGACGCAGGGCGCGCTTCCCGCACTGCCCCTCCGGACCGATAGCCCCGCCTCGTAGCACCTCTGGGGCGAGCGGCCGATTACAACGGCTTGCTGAAGTAGCGCGCCAAAGTCTCAGTTTGCGGGCCGACTTTCGCGATCGCCCTGCGCAACTCTTCCAGGGAGATATCCCACCTCGTCGCCCAGTATCTCAGATCATCGTCTGCATAGACATTGACGGCCCGGCTGGCGGGCAGCGACGTGGCGGCTTGCGATGCGCCGGACCGCTGGGATGGGACATCTCTGTCAGACATGGAACACTCTTCTCGTAAAGGATCCCACATTTGCGGAGACGTCGAATCGGCGGAGGGTGGTCGACGCTTGATTGCTTGCCGGCTGCTCACCCAGGGGGAGGGACACCGCCAAGTGCTACTGACCTCAAGCTGTCGCCAATCTAGGGTTCGCATTTTTCTGCTCCAAGCGGTCGATCCAGGCGGATAACTCTCGAAAGCACATTCTGTTCCCGGTGGGACGAGAACTGTTGTCGTCTTGGCTGTCGTTCCGGCATCAATGCGGGTGGCGTGGGCTTTGCGGTCCTGTCATCCATAGGAGGAAGAGAACTGCCCTAGGATCTAAAAGAACCGATACGCCATTCCGTAATTTAATCGAGGCGAAGGGAACATTCCGCGGCGAGCCGGTGTTACTCAATCATCATGTGAAGGATGATATTCCTTTGGACCCCGCGTAAGGATATATTGGGCCGGCAAATTGGAGTTAGACGTTGGGGATCGTGTTTTGAATGCACCCAGTGCATCTCTGGTCCCGGACAGTGTCCGGGAGCCATTTCATATTTTAGTTGTCGAAGATGAAGTCATAACGCGAAGCGTTGCGGCGGAGTTTCTTCGCGAATCAGGGTTCGTCGTTGTTGAAGCGGCTTCAGGTGACGAGGCTTGGCATTATTTGATTTCGGGCGGCAAGGCCAATCTTGTTTTCACCGATCTGAAAATGCCTGGCGCGATCCAAGGTGGGCAACTGATCAACCACATTCAGGCAAATTTCCCAGCGATAAAAACAATCGTGACTTCAGGCAACGGCGGTCCTTTCGCCGCTGTTACCTACAGTGAGTTCATGCAAAAGCCCTATGATCTCGATGAGGTATTGGACTGCATCGTGAAATCGCTGGGAATTGATAGCCCGTGAAACAACCGACTATCGCGCTCGTCGAAACCGATATTCTGATCCGATATCCGCTGTCCCACTATCTCAGAGAATGCGGCTACCGCGTGCTGGAGGCTTGCACCGCCGAAGAAGCGCGGCAGTTGGCGACAGCGAGAGATGTAGCGATCGATATTTTTGTCCTCGATATTGCTTGGCTGGGCGATGCCGGTTTTGCCTTGGCGCAGGAACTGCGGCGACTAAACGAGGAGTGGGAGATCATCACCATCGGCTCGGTGAAACGTGCGGTGAAGACGGCCGCCGATTTATGTGAAGACGGACCCAATCCGTCGCATGCATCGGATCATGGGAATGTCCTTGCCCTGATTCAGAAACGGTTGAGCATGCGCGAAAAGCGCTCCGCTTAGGAGCCGCAGCTCCGCACCATCTCAGTAAATTTAATCCAATACAGATAAAATCTTATTCGATAATGCTCACCATCGTGTAGCCGCTGAGTTACCGTGATCGCTAATTTGATACGGGCGACTGAGCGGAAAAAGGTTTTTGCACGCCGAGATCGCCTGGCCTCAGCAGGGGGAAGGCGGCATGTTGGGCTCGTGGCGGCTTTTTAAGCTGCACATATACGCGTGGTGGGAAGGATACGATGCCGACGAATTGTTGGCATATTATGAACAGAAATCCCAACCAGCAGGTTCTGCAACCGGGGATGAAGGCGAGAGACAGGTCACCGTTCCGCCACTGGCGCCGTGGGAAAATCCGCGTATTCGCATCATGCAATTGATCTGGGGCGCTGGCTGGGACAAACCTGGCGGTGCAGAGCATGTGTTGCGTCTGGTAAAGCCCTTCAGTCTCGATCCCAGCAAAAGCATCATGGAGTTCGGCGCCGGCCTTGGCGGTGGTGCGCGGACAATTGCACATGATTGTGCGGTCTGGGTGACGGCCTTTGAGGGGGATGCGGAGCTCACCAAGGCGGGGAAGAATCTGTCCGTTCTCGCGGGATTGGATCGCAAGGCGGAAATGCAGCTCCATGTGCCGAATGATTTCCAACCCGGCCCGAAACATTTCGACTGCATCCTCTCGGCCGAAACCCTCTTCGCCTATCCCGGCAAATATGAGCTTCTGGCCCAGTTCCAGGATACCTTGAAGGCGCAGGGTCAAATGAGCATCACGGACTTCGTGCTGGCACCGGGGGCGTCGCCTGATGATGAGCGGCTTCGCGGCATACATGATCGACCGGTGGAATTCTGGCGGGCAGATCAGTATGAAGCGCGGTTCCGCGAACTCAATCTCGATCTTCGCATTACCGAAGACATCACCGACCAATATCGGAAACTGATTCTAGCGGGCTTGGCAAACTTCGCACAAGGCGATGCGGTCACCTTGGCGACAGCCCGCACCTATCCCGAGGCCGTCGCAGCCGAACTCAACAAATGGACCGTTCGGTTGAAGGCTTTCGACGCCGGCCTGCTGCAGGTCGTTCGACTATTCGTGATCAAAAAGGGCGGAGCCAAGCTGATGTCCGACTGGTAAGGCGGGCTTCCGATCCGGGGAACCGGCGCGCAGAGGTGCGGCTTACCCCGCAGGGGCATTTTTCACGCTCTACCCAGACGTAGGATTGCAATGCCGGAGTTCGGCTGGGAAACCTTCTATGCGATTGGCGCGCTCGTGCTGATTATCGCTCTCGCCTGGGGCGTTTCGCGGTCAAGAAAGCGGAACAGCGCCAATGCCCCGATCACGCAGGAAGCGACGCGGGCGCAATATGAACAGCCCGAGAAATACGAACGGGAAATTCGGCCCGAACTCGAACGGAAATTGAAGCGCTGAGACGGCCTTCACTGCTTCCTTGTCGCCGCTGATTTTCAATCTTTAGCAGCCCCCCTTTGCCGCCCCAGGCTCCTGGATCGGGCGCTCTGGCGGGGCGGCCGGAGACGATCGAGGCAACCCAAAACACCGGCCGACTGAATTCCGCAGCCCGGCATCGCCAGGGTGCCGCCGGAGCCCATCGGGCTGTAAAAATTGCAGTTTCTTGATAAACTATCCTTAAGAAAACGTTAAACCGTTCGTCAATTGCTATTCCCTCATCATTCAAAGCAGACATTTGCGGAATGGTGGCTTGACTAGCCTGACAGAACGGTTACTAGGCAGAATGCGGAGGCCGTTCGCACAAGTCGTCAGACAGTGTCACGCGACTGGGGGACCGGCTCGCGCGCAGCTTCTG
The DNA here is from genome assembly GCF_034044715.1 of Dongia soli. Lineage (NCBI taxonomy): Bacteria > Pseudomonadati > Pseudomonadota > Alphaproteobacteria > Rhodospirillales > Dongiaceae > Dongia > Dongia soli. Next base: position 49,773 of record NZ_JAXCLW010000007.1, read on the forward strand.
CAACAACCGCACAGCGTTCTGTGCTCTAGGAGGGGGAGTTACCCATGGCTGTTCATCAGTCGAAAATCATTTCACGCCGCACCTTGTTGAAGGCGACGGGCTACGTCGGCGCTGCCACGATCGGCGCGCCGTGGATCGTGCGCAATGCCTTTTCGTCTTCCGGCGAGCTCAATTTCATGGGTTGGGCCGGTTACGATTTCAAAGCGGCGTTCGACGCGTTCAACAAGAAGACCGGCATTAAGGTCAACTTCACGGAACAGCCGGACCAGGACGCCATGGCCGCCCAAGCCAAGGCCGGTGGCGCCAGCGGCGCTTTCGACATGTCGGAGCCGACGACCGACCGTGTGACCAACTGGGTCGAGCGCGACTTCCTGCAGCCCTGGGATGAAGCCAAGATCAATGTCGACGGCATCGATCCCGGCATCCTCAATGGCTCGGCGATGCAGCAGGTACGCATCAACGGCAAGCTCTATTCCTCGCCCAGCGTCTGGGGCAGCGAAGCGATCGCCTTCAACACCGATGAAGTGAAGCTCACCTATCCGGAAATCAATCTCGGCGATCTGTGGCGCGAGGAATTCGCCGGCAAGGTCACCGTGCGTCCGCATTCCGGCCTGGTCGCCATCGGCCGCTGGCTGGAAGCCCAGGGCGAACTGCCGAAGCCGTATCTCGATTCCTACAAGGACGAGGCGGTGATGGTTGAGAACTACGAAATCATCGTCAAGAAGGCGATCGAGCTGAAGCCGAATGTTGGCCAGTGGTGGAAGGATGAAAACTCGGCTCAGGCCGCGTTCCGCACCAATGGCTGCGTCATCGGCAATGTCTGGGACAGCTCTGCCCAGATCCTGCAGAAGGAAGGTCTGCCGATCGCTTATCTGTCGCCGAGCGAAGGTGCTTCGGGCTGGCTGCAGAATTTCGTGCTCTTCAAGGGCGCGAAGAACGTCGAGCAGGCGGAAGCTTTCTGCGCCTGGGTCAACACAGTGGAAGGCTCGCTGCTTTGGGCCGCCGCTATCGGCGCCAGCCCCTCGGCTAAGGGCGCGGCCGATGCCGCGCCAGACGCGCAGAAGAACTTCCTGAAAGCGGCCTATCCGGAAGATGCGCTCAGCCGCATGTGGTGGCAGCCGACCCAGCCCAGCTGGTTCGTCTCCAAGCGCAACGAATACGCCGACAAATTCCAGGCCGGCTGATCCGCTTTGCGATTCCTGGCTCGCCGGCACCCGTCGGCGAGCCAGTATTTTCTGACGGAAAAGGTGTCGCAGCCATGAATTTATTGTCGGATAAACTCATGATTGCAACGCAACATCGATATTAGAACAACCGCACGGCCGGTGGCTTCCTCACCGTTCGGCTTTCCTTTGCAACTTTCGGGTTGCAACACTTACCAGGGGGCGGATTACCGCATTGCTATGAGCCAGGACATTCAACTCGATCGTGTGACTATGCGATTCGGCGACTTTGTGGCGGTTAAGGATGTCTCACTGACGATCCACGCCGGCGAGTTTTTCAGCTTTCTGGGCCCGTCCGGATGCGGCAAGACGACAATCCTGCGGATGGTGAGCGGGTTCAATGAACCGAGCGAGGGTGTCATCCGGATCGGCGGCCAGGATATGGCCGGAATCGGCCCCAATAAGCGCCCGACCGCACTGATTTTCCAGAACCTCGCGTTATTCCCGCTGATGACGGTGTGGGAGAACATTGCCTTCGGGCTTGAAGTGCGCGGCGTGCCAAAGGCGAAGCGGCGCAAGCGGGCGGACGAGCTTCTGGAGCTGATCGCCCTTCCCGACGCGGCGGAAAAGCGGGTCAGCGAGCTTTCGGGCGGCCAGCGTCAGCGCGTCGCGATCGCCCGCGCTTTGGCCGTGGAACCCAAGGTGATGCTGCTCGACGAACCGCTCTCGGCACTGGATCTGAAGCTGCGCCAGCATATGCGTGCCGAGCTGCGGGCGATCCAGCGGCGTACCGGTGTTACCTTCATCTATATCACCCATGACCAGGGCGAGGCCTTGACGATGTCGGACCGGGTGGCGGTAATGTCCCAGGGCGTCATTCAGCAGGTGTCGAAATCATCTGAGATCTACAACGACCCCGCGACCCCGTTCGTGGCGACCTTCGTTGGCGAGAACAACGTTTTCCGCGGACCGGTCAAGGCGGTGGATGGCGACTGGGCCGTCATCGAAACCAATCACGGTTTGCTGCGCGGCCGCAACCGCAACGGCCTCAAGACCGGCGAAACGGCGCTCCTCTTTGCCAGGCCGGAACGCCTCAGCCTGGTCAATGGCGCTGTCGGCGCGGAGATGAACCGGCTCGATCTCACGCTCGGCCATGTCGATTTTGAAGGCAGTTTCGCCAATCTTTTCCTGCGCAATGGGAATGGCCAGGCCGGTGATCAAGCCGGCCGCGGCGTAATCATGCAAATGTCCAATGATGGCGGTCTGCCACGCTTGACGCCCGGGGAGAAACTGCCGGTGGGCTTTGCCGCCGCGGATGCGGTGATCCTGCCGGACGGGCCCCTGGCGGCGCATTGAGGGTACGACGATGAAAGATCTGGTGAAACGTTACGGGTTGATGCTGACCAGCTATATGGTCATCGCCAGCCTCGTCTGGATCGTCCTGCTCGTGATCCTGCCTTATTTCATGATGGTCAATTATTCCTTCCGTCCCAATCTGGTGGCGGCGGATATCGGCGGTCCGATGGACCATTACACGATCAGCAATTACGTCACCCTGTTCCAGAACCAGGTCCACTTCCACGTGTTCCTGAATACCATCTGGGGCGGCGCAATGGTGACCTTCATCTGCCTCTGTGTCTGTTACCCGATCGCCTATCACCTGGCCAAGGTGGCGACGCCGCAGCGCGCCGCCTTTCTGCTGCTGCTGCTGGTGATCCCTTTCTGGATCAACGAAATCCTGCGCACCTTCGCCTGGTTCATCATCCTGGCTTATCAGGGGCCGTTGAACGCGTTTCTTAAATTCTTCCACATCATTGACAAGCCGATCCGCTATCTGTCGGGCAATGGCGCGGTGATGGTGGGGATGGTCTATGCTTTCATCCTCTTCATGGTGTTTCCGATCTACAACGCGATGGAAAGCATGGATAAGAATCAGGTGGAAGCGGCCCGTGACCTGGGTGCGCCGACCTGGCGGATCCATTGGCGTGTGGTGATGCCGCATGCAAAGCCCGGTATCGCCGTCGGCTGTATCATGACCTTCATGTTGGCGGTCAGCTCCTATGCCGTACCCTCGATTTTGGGTTCGACCAATTCGCGCTGGTTTACCGAGATCATCTATCAGTGGTTCTTCGAGGGCCAGAATTGGCCGCAGGGTTCGGCCTATGCGTTCATCCTGCTGCTGCTCTGTATCATCTTCATCCTGGTGATGATGCGGGTCTTCAAGGTCGGCTTGACCGACATCGCGAAGTAAGGGGGAAGCGATGCAACGCCGTTCCGGTTCCGAAATCCTGCTGACAGTCTATCTTTGGCTGTTCCTGATCTATCTTTTCCTGCCGCTGGTCGTCATGGGGGCGGCAACCTTCAATAGCAGCCGCTTCCCGACGGTCACGCCCTGGCTGGGGACAACGCTCAAATGGTTCGGGGAGTTGGCGGCAGATGACCGTATGTGGGACGGCCTCATTAGCTCCCTGGGCGTCGGCATTGCCGTTGTGGTGATCTCGGTGCCGGTGGGGCTGGGGGCGGCCCTGCTGCTGACCGGTCTCAAAGGCAAGTCGCGGACCTTCGTCTATGGTGTCATGGTCTCGCCGCTGCTGACGCCGGGCGTCATCATCGGCATCTCCACCCTGGTCTTCTGGGACCGGCTGGGTGTCGGGCCGGGTCTGCATCTGGCCACGCTTGGCCAATGCAGCTTCATCATCGCCTATGTGATGTTGATGGTGCTGGCACGGTTGCAGCGTTTCGATGAGACACTCGAGGAAGCCGGGCTCGATCTCGGCGCCACTCATGCCCAGGTGTTCCGCCGCGTGTTGTTGCCCTATCTCAAGCCATCCCTGATCGCCGCGGCGGTGCTGGCTTTCTTCCAGTCCTTCGAGAACTACAATACGACGCTCTTTACCCGCGGCCTCGATACCACCCTGACGGTCTACATCGCCTCCAAGGTGCGGACCGGCCTGACCCCCGCCGTCAATGCGCTGGGGCTTATCCTGATCTCGATCACCATTCTGGGGGCCGTCGGCTACGAAATCCTCCGTCGCCGCGAACAGGCCCGCGAACTCTCCGCCAAGCGCCGGGCAGCCGAAACCGAACGGCGCGAGGCGCAACTCGCCTGACGATATGCCGGCCCGGTCTCCCTAAGGCGGGAGTCCCGGCCGGCATTTTCCACCGCATGGGCGACGGCAAGCCGGACGGGATTCCCGCTTGACGCCGATATGCCTAATACACTTCTATATGCGGGAAATCTCGGATAACACGCATCTTGTGTGTTAAATGACCTCGCGTCATTTCTTCACCTATGGAGTTCCATTCATGAAGCGTCTCCTTCTCGGGCTCGTCGGGGCCGCTGGCCTGGCCGCCGTCTCCCTGGCGCAGGCGCCTACCGCCAAAGCCGATACCTCATTGCTGAACGCCTCGTTCGATGTGGGCCGCGAGCTTTACGCCGCCATCAATCCCGCCTTCAAAACCTATTGGAAGGGGAAGGCCGGCGAGGACGTTTCGATCGAGCAATCGCATGCCGGTACTTCCAAGCAGGCCCGGTCGATCCTCGAAGGCATGCAGGCAGATGTGGTGACCTTCAACCAGGCGACCGATATCGAGACGCTGGTGGCCGGCGGGCTGGTACAGCCGGGTTGGGAAAAGAAGTTCCCTGCCAATGCCTCACCTTACTATTCCTTCCCGGCCTTCCTGGTGCGGGCCGGCAATCCCAAGCACATCAAGGATTGGAGCGATCTGGCGCGGGACGACGTGCAAGTGGTCTTCCCTAATCCGAAGACCTCGGGCAACGCGCGTTATACCTACCTTGCCGCCTATGCCGACGCGCTGCAGAAAAATGGCGGCGATCAGGCCAAGGCCCAGGAATTCGTCAAGAAGGTCTTCTCCCATGTGCCGGTCTTCGATACCGGCGGCCGTGGCGCGACCACCACATTCGTTGAGCGCGAAACCGGCGACGTTCTGATCACTTTCGAAGCCGAAACCCGCGGCATCGCCAAGCAGTACGGCACCGACAAATACGAAGTCGTGGTGCCGCCTTCCAGCCTGAAGGCCGATTTCCCGGTGGCGGTGGTGGATAAGGTTGTCGATGCCAAGGGGACCCGCAAGGCCGCCGAGGGCTATCTCAATTTCCTCTACCGGCCGGAATGCCAGGACATCATTGCCCAGCATTTCTACCGGGTGAATGACGAAACCGTGGCGAAGAAATATGCCGACCAGTTCCCGGCCGTGAAGCTGGTGACCGTCGATGACGTCTTCGGCGGCTGGACCAAGTTGAACAAGGAACATTTCGCCAAGGGCGGCATCCTCGACACGCTTTTTGTTCAATAACGCCCGATAATAAACGAGGTATTGACGCACGATCATGGCTTTGGTTGACGCCAGCCTCAGCAAACCGGCCAGGACACCGCCGGCCAGGACAAGGGGCCGTCGGCGCCGTGTCCTGCCGGGCTTCACCCTGACGCTCGGCTGCACGCTGCTCTATCTTGCCGTGATCGTGCTGCTGCCGCTGGCGGCGCTGATCCTCAAATCCGCCAGCATTCCCTTCGACGAATTCCTCGACAACATCATCTCGGCGCGGGCTCTCGCCACCTATCGCTTGACCTTGGGGACGGCCCTGGGGGCGACGGTGTTCAACGGGCTGTTCGGCCTGCTGCTGGCCTGGGTGCTTGTTCGCTATGACTTCCCGGGCCGGCGGCTGCTTGACGCCATCGTTGATCTGCCCTTCGCTTTGCCCACGGCCGTGGCCGGCATCGCCCTGACGGAGCTGTTCGCAAAGAACGGCTGGCTGGGTGAACCGCTAGCCAAGCTCGGCATCAGCGTTGCCTATACGCCGCTCGGTATCGCCATCGCCATGGCCTTCACCAGCCTGCCTTTCGTCGTCCGCACCGTGCAGCCGGTGCTGGAGGATTTGGACGAGGAAGTGGAGGAGGCGGCCCACTCATTGGGCGCCAGCGACGGGGCGATTTTCTGGCGCGTCATCCTGCCTTCGATCTTTCCGGCCTTCCTGGCCGGCTGTAGCCTAGCCTTTGCCCGCAGTCTCGGCGAATTCGGCGCCGTGATCTTCATCGCCGGCAACCGGCCGATGCAGACCGAAATCACCGCGCTGCTGACGTTCATCCGCCTGGAGGAATATGATTACGGCGGCGCGGCGGCCCTGTCAGTCGCGATCCTCTTCGCCGCTTTCGTGCTTCTCCTCATCACCAATATCGTTCAGGCCAGGGCGCTTCGTTATGCTGACCGGCATTGAAAGTTTAAGTCCCGATAGTTCGGTTGCATCGCCCCGCCGTCACATACGTGCCGGCGACGGCAAATGGCTGCGCCGCAGCCTGATTACGATTGTCGTCCTTCTTTCGGCGCTGGTCCTGTTGGCGCCGATCGCGGTCATTTTCGTTCAGGCTTTTTCGGCCGGCATCACCGCCTATGCCAGCAAGATCGTGGCTCCGGAAACCTTGCATGCGACACTGCTGACCGTGCTGACCGCCGTTGTGGTGGTGCCGCTTAATGCGATGTTCGGCATCATGGCGGCCTGGTCGATCACCAAGTTCAAATTTCCCGGCCGCAAACTGCTGATCACGCTGATCGAGATTCCCTTCTCGGTCTCGCCGGTCGTGGCCGGCGTCTGCTACCTCTTTCTCTATGGTGCCCGTGGCCTCCTCGGGCCCTGGCTGGAAACCCATGACATTCGCCTGATGTTCTCCGTACCGGCGATCATCCTGGTCAGTCTCTTTGTTACCTGTCCTTTCGTCGCCCGCGAGCTCATTCCGCTGATGCAGACCCAGGGCAGCGACGAGGAGGAAGCGGCGACGACACTCGGTGCCAACGGCTTGCAGATGTTCCTCCGGGTAACCCTGCCGAATATCAAATGGGCTCTGCTTTACGGCGTCATCCTTTGCAATGCCCGCGTCATGGGTGAATTCGGCGCCGTTTCCGTCGTTTCCGGCAGCATCCGCGGCCAGACCAATACCCTGCCGCTGCAGATCGAGCTGCTCTATAACGATTACGATGCCGTGGGGGCCTTCGCTGCCGCGTCAACACTGACCTTCCTGGCGGTCGTCACCCTGGTCATCAAGACCATTATCGAGCGCCGAACCGGACAGCGCGGCCTTGGCCACTAATCGCGCGCTTGCGAAGGCTGTAAGTCCGACCTTGCCATAAGGCGGAGGAGATTGCAGAGTCCTGCCGGGGCATTGCGCGGACCGAACCGCGCCTCAATCACAACAGGGATTTCGCAGATCCAGGGATTTCCGCGACGCAGGCAATCGGCCGAAAGGCTGCGGTGCCTGGCGCCGGACGGCAGAACGGAGACAGACATGGCCGGAAAATTCATCCAAATCGCAGCTCATGACGGCGGCACCTTTCGTGGCTATCTGGCCCTGCCGCGGGACGGCAAAGGGCCGGCCATCGTGCTGTGCCAGGAAATCTTTGGCATCAATGCCTATGTCCGCGAAGTCGCCGATTACTATGCCGAGGAAGGCTATGTGGTCCTGGCGCCCGATCTCTTTTGGCGGATGGAGAAGGATGTCGATCTCGGCTACACGCCGGAAGACTGGCAGAAAGCCTTCGGATTCTTCCAGAAGTTCGATGTCGATCTCGGCGTCAAGGATATCGCCAGCGCGGTGAAGGCCCTGCGCGCCATGCCGGAAGTCAGCGGCAAGGTCGGCGCCTTGGGCTTCTGCCTGGGCGGTAAGCTCGCTTATCTCGCTGCCGCTCGGGCCGGTGTCGATTGCGCCGTCGGCTATTACGGGGTGGGCATCGAAGGTGCGCTGGATGAAAAGATCAATGTGCCGCTGGTGTTGCATATAGCCGGTGAGGATCAGTTTGTCCCCAAGGCGGCGCAGGAGCAGATCCGCCAGCATTTCAAGAACCAGCCCCAGGTCGAGATCTATACCTATCCCGGCACGGACCATGCGTTTGCCCGGACCGGTGGCGATCATTACGACAAGCCGGCGGCGATGATGGCGCATTCGCGCTCGATCGCCTTGTTCCGCAAGGTGATGGGACCGCATTACGATCTCTCCGCCCTGTGGGACAAGCATTGCGAATATGAATTCGGCATTCGCGATGTCGATGCCACCATGGGGACGATGGTTGCGGAACCCTATGTCAACCACATCCCGACGATGACGGGCGGGGTCGGCTACAAGCACCTCAAGCGGTTCTACAAGCATCACTTCGTGAACAGTAATCCCAAGGACACGAAGCTCATCCCAATCTCGCGCACCATCGGCGCCGACCGGGTGGTCGATGAGATGCTGTTCTGCTTTACCCATGACAGCGAGATTGACTGGATGCTGCCCGGCGTGAAGCCGACCGGCAAATATGTCGAAATCCCGCTGGTGGCGATCATCTCCTTCCGCGGCGACAAGCTCTATAATGAGCATATCTATTGGGATCAGGCTTCGGTCCTGGTGCAGATCGGCCTGCTCGACGCCAAGAACCTGCCGGTCGCCGGCATCGAAACCGCGAAGAAGCTGCTTGATGAGAAGCAGCCGTCCAACACCTTGATGAAGAGGTGGGCGGAGAGTGAAGGCAAGGACTGAGCCAGCCCGCCGCGCAATTCGTTCCAGGAGGCAAAATGAAGATCATCAGTAATCCAATCCGGCAGAAATTGGCGGCCGGCGATTGCGTTGGCTGCCATTGGGTGGCGCTGGGGTCGCCGTCGGTTGCGGAAATCATGGCTCAGGGGCAGCCCGATGCGATGGTCTTCGATTTGCAGCACGGCCTGTGGACGCGGGAAACCCTGGAACATGGCATCGGTGTCGTGCGCGGTTTGACCACGCCGCTTTGCCGGGTGGCGGACAACTCGCCTTATGCTATCGGCAGTGCCCTGGATGCCGGCGCCATGGGCGTCATCGTTCCCTTCGTCGAGACAGCGGAACAGGCCGAAGCCGCGGTTGTCGCCGCGAAATATCCCCCGCGCGGCATGCGTTCCTTCGGCAATGTGCGGCCGATCTTCGATGCCGCCGCCTATGTCAACGACGCCAATGCGAATACTTTCGTCGCGGTGATGATCGAGACTGCCAAAGGGGTCGAGAATGCGGCGGAGATCGCGGCTACGCCGGGCGTCGACATGATCTTCATCGGCCCCTTCGATCTTTCCCTCTCGCTCGGCACTTTTCCCGATTTCGGCCCGAAACATCAGGACGCGATTCTCCGCGTGAAAGCTGCGGCGGAAGCTGCCGGGAAGAATGCCGGCATTTTCACCGCCCATGGCATGATGGCGGCGGACCGCCGGGTGCAAGGGTTCCAGATGGTCGTACTCGCCAATGACCAGGATCTTCTGCAAGGCCCATCCAAAGCCCAGGTCAGCCGTTTTGCCGCGCGTGACGGCGAGGATCTGGTCGATGGCCGCGTCGCTCTGGTAACCGGCACCAATCGCGGTATCGGCAGCGAGATCGTTCGCAGCTTGGTGAAGGCGGGGGCCAAGAAAGTCTATTGCGCGAGCCGCGATGTCGCGGCGTTGCGGCCGCTAATCTCCGAAGCGCCGGACCGCCTTCAGGCGCTCGAGCTCGATGTCACCGATGAGACACAGATCGCCGCCGCCGCGAAGGCTTGCCGGGATGTCGAATTGCTTGTGAATAATGCCGGTATCAATCACAACACGCCGCTCTTCGCGATTGACGACACGGCCAACGCCCGTCGTGAGATGGAGGTCAATTATTTCGGCACCCTCAATATGTGCCGCGCTTTCATACCGATCCTGAAGGCGAATGGCGGCGGCGCCATCGTCAACATGGTCTCGATCCTCGCTCATGCCAATCTGCCGCTGATGGGATCGCTCTGCGCGTCCAAGGCGGCGCTGCTCAGCCTGACCCAGGCTTTGCGGGCGGAATTGAAGGCGCAAGGCACGCATGTGATGGCGGTGCTGCCTGGCGCGGTGAACACCGACATGACCAAGGATTTCGACATCCCGAAGATTGCGGCGGCCTATGTCGCGAGCGCCTTGCTGGATGGATTGTCGCTGCGCCAGGAAGAAGTCTATCCCGGCGATATGGCAACCAGCATCGTTTATGGGATGCTCAACAATCCGAAGGAAACGGAATGGGGCTTGGGCAGCTATCTGCCGCCGAACGCGCCCTGATCGATCAACTCGTGCGCGAGATCGCCGAGGCTGCTCAAGATGGTAGCCTGGCGATCCAAGCCATATTCGATCGGCTGGCCGTTCCGGTTGATCCAGAAGGTGCGAAAGCCGAACTGGGCAGCACCGGCCGCGTCCCAGGCATTGGATGAGACGAAGGCGCAACTCTGCGGGCTGCTCAACTTGAAGCGGTCGAGCGCAAGCTGGTAACCGCGCGCATCGGGCTTATAGACGCCGACCTCGGCAACTGAAATAGGTGCGTCCAACAGGTCGCCGAGCTTCGCGGCGGCGGTGAGGTCGGACAGCAGATCGGGATCGCCATTTGACAGCAGCGTCCTTGGAATGCCGGCCGCCTTCAGCTTCTGCAGGAGGGGCGGGACTTCAGGATAAGCACTGAGCTGCCGATAGGCCGCCAGCAGGCTGTCGCGCTGCTGCCGGTCCTGGTCGAGGCCGTAAGTCGCCAGAGCCACATCCAGCGCTTCAGCGGTCAGCTCCCAGAAACTGCGATATTGCCGGCGGAGGCTCAGGGTCCAGGTATATTCCAGCTGCTTCTGCCGCCATAATTGCGAGACCTGCTGGGCGATCGGCCCCAGCCGGGCCTTCATCGCAGCGGCCGGCGCGTGGATATCGAACAGCGTTCCGTAAGCATCAAAGAAGATCGCTTGAACGCTTGGCATTATTACCTCACGTGAAGGCGTTGAAGGTGATGATGGTCTGGGTATCCTTGACGTTGGGCAATGTCTGAATCTGGCCGGTGACGAAGCGCCCCACATCCATCTCGGTCGGCAGATTGCATTTCACCAGCAGATCGTAAATGCCGGAAATGGAATAGACCTCGCCCACCTGCTCGACCGTGTCGAGGGCATTCGCGGCCACCTCATAGGCCGTTCCCGGTTCGCATTTCACCAGAATAAAGATCGGCCGCATCTTGTCTGCGTCCTCTAACCGTTACGCCTTGGCGGTCATGTTGCCCCGGCAGGACGGTAAAAGCCAGAACTAGATGCGTCATCGATCGGGGCTGAAGCAGCGCCCATATATCTTATTTCATTACATAGACGTAATACACGATTCCGCCGATCACCACGATCGCGGCAACCCATAGCCAGATCGAAAGCATGGCGACGCCGCTCATTTGCGGTTTGGCAGGAGCTGCCTGTTTCCGTCCCATGCGACCGGCGACAATGTCGAGCGCCTTTCGCTCGTCCTCACGGCGACCCATTCATTCCCCCTTGGATGAAACCCCGCGGGCACTATGCCACAGTCGTGGCCATCACGCGATTGTTGCAAGATCGAGAAAATTCATCGCAAAGGCTTTGGATCGGCTGCAGCCGACTTGACCAGTGCGATGACATTGTCGCCAACCGACAAGTTCAGTTCCTGAAGCGACTTTCGGGTGATCCGCGCCCAAATCGGACTGCCGATATCCACCTGCACATCGACGAAGGGGCCGTCGCTTGCGACAATTTGACTGACCCTGCCGGGCAGCTGGTTCAGGATACTCATCCCATTTACCGGCTGACGGGCCAGCGCAACGTTATTTGCGAGGATTCGCAGGTTGAGATGTTGGCCAACGGCATGGGGCAACCGGCCGACGCGAATCACACCACCGCAGGCTGTGCCCTGGCCGGCAGCGCCGGAAAAACCGAGCAGGCTGAGACCGCTGCCATCATCCTGTGCCAGTACCGTCACGCCGATCACGGCACCCGCTTCGGCATTATCGGTCAGGTTCGGCAGGTCAAGGCGACCGAGCACGCTTTCCACATCGCCATAGGCTGCCAGTTTGCCATCGGCGATCAGGGCGACTTGATCGGCCAGGCGCAGAATCTCGTCAGGATCATGACTGACATAGACGATGGGGACGGATAGCTCGGCATGCAGCTTCTCGATGAAGGGCAGGATCTCCGATTTCCGCTGGACATCGACGGCAGCGAGCGGCTCGTCCATCAACAACAGGCGGGGATTGGCGAGCAAGGCGCGGCCGATCGCGACGCGCTGTTTTTCGCCCCCGCTGAGGGTTGCGATGCGGCGCTCCAGCAAGCCGCCGATGCCTAGCAGCTCGACGATCCAATCGAAACCGATATCGCTTTCCTGTGTGCCATATCGGCGATGAGTCAAGCGCCGGCCATAGAGCAGGTTGCCGCGCACGCCGAGATGAGGGAAGAGGCGCGGTTCCTGGAAGACATAACCGAGCCGTCGTCGTTCCGGCGCGATATCGATACCGGCCCGACGATCGAACATCGTTTGACCATCGACGCGGATGATCCCGTCATCAGGCCGGTTGAGGCCGGCTAGCCAATTGAGGATTGAGGTTTTGCCCGCCCCCGACGGTCCGAACAACGCGAGGATGCCCTTCGTCTCCACCTTGAGGTCGATCTTCAGCTCGGTCTTGCCGAGGCGTTGTCGGGCATCGATTTCGATCATCGACCGTCTTTCCTCATCGCATATCCTGTCCGCGCCGCATCAGCCAGAGATTGACGCGGTGGGCCAGGATAAGGGCGCCAAAGGCGATGATGATCGAGATGATGGTCAACCGCATGGCACCGGCCTCGCCATCCGGCATCTGGATCAGACTCTCGATGGCAAGCGGTAGGGTCTGGGTCTCGCCGGGAATATTGGAAACGAAGGTGATGGTGGCGCCGAATTCGCTGAGCGACCGGGCAAAGCCGAGGATGGTGCCGGCGATGATCCCGGGCATGGCGAGCGGCAGGGTGACGCTGAGAAAGACCCACCAGCGAGCAGCACCCAGACAGCGTGCGGCAGCCTCAAGGCGTTGATCGGCGGCATCGAACGAGACACGGATGGCGCGCACGAAAAGCGGCAATGCCATCACCGCGGAGGCGAGCGCTGCACCCTTCCAGGTGAAAATGATGGTGATGCCGAGATATTGCTGCAACAGGCTGCCCAATATGCCCTTGCTGCCGAACAGCAGCAGGAGGCCGTAACCGACAACGACCGGCGGCAAAACAAGCGGCAGATGCACCACGCAATCCAGCAGCATTTTACCAGGGAACTGCTTGCGGGATAGCAGCCAGGCCAGGAAGATGGCGATCGGCAGGGTGACGAGTGTACTCCAGAAGGCGACTTTCAGACTGAGCAGCGTCGCCGTCAGCTCAACTTCGCCCAGCTCCATCTCAGGATCCGTACAATGTCTTCGGGTCGATGAGGATGTCGGCGATGGTTTCCGTCTTGCCGTTGCGCAAAGCCGTGTAGAAGCAACTGCGCCGGCCGGTATGGCAGGCCACGCCGATTTGATCGACCAGCAGCAACAGGCAATCATTGTCGCAATCGACGCGCAGTTCGACCAAGCGTTGCACTTGGCCGGAACTCTCACCCTTGCGCCAAAGCGATTTGCGCGAACGCGACCAGTAGCAGACCCGCCCGCTCGCCAAGGTTTCGCGAATGCTGTCAGGTGACATCCAGGCCATCATCAGCACCTCGCCGGTATCATGCTGCTGGGCGATGGCGGGGATCAGGCCATCCGGTGTCAGGGTCAGGTCAGCGATGAGCTGCTCCATATCCGGTGTCAGGGCGGTCGCCGTCGTCATGCCTCAATTTCCGCGTAAACGGGCAAAGCCGGCATCGAGATCGGCAATGAGATCGTCGGTATCTTCCAGGCCGGCATGAAGGCGAAGTGTCGGCCCGGCCTCTGACCAAGCCTTGACGCTGCGCGCATGCGAAAGATGTGAGGGGATCATCAAGCTTTCATAGCCGCCCCAGCTGAACCCCATGCCGAAAAGCCGCATTCCGTCCAGCATGGCGGCAACGCGCTCTTCGGCGAAAGGCTTCAGCACCATCCCGAAAAGGCCGCTCGAGCCGGTGAAATCGCGCTTCCAGATTGCATGTCCCGGGTGATCCGGCATGGCCGGATGCAGGACACGCTCGACCTCAGGCCGCTGCTTCAGCCAATTGGCCAGCGTCAATGCAGTCTGCTGGTGCTGCGCCAATCGCACCGCCAAGGTGCGTAAGCCGCGCAAGGCGAGATAGCAGTCATCGGGCGAGGCGGCGTAGCCCATGCCGTGAACGCTGGTCTTCACCTGCTTGTAATGCGCATCCTTCATGGTGATGATGCCCATCATCACGTCGGAATGGCCGACAATATATTTCGTCGCCGCGTGGATCGATAGATCGACGCCGTGCCGGAACGGCTTGAAATAAAGCGGAGTGGCCCAGGTATTGTCGAGCAGGACGAGGCAGCCTTTCGCACGGGCCGCTTTGGCGATCGCGGGAATATCCTGGACCTCGAATGTATGCGAACCGGGGCTTTCGACAAAGACGACGCGGGTATTGTCCTGGATGAGATCGGCGATGCCGGCGCCGATCATCGGGTCATAATAGGTCGTGCTGACGCCGAACTTCGCCAATTGCTGATTACAGAAGGTACGGGTCGGTTCATAGACGCTGTCGACCATGAGCAGATGATCGCCGGCTTTCAGGCAGGCAAGCAGCGCCCCGGCGACGGCGCCGAGGCCAGAAGGTAGAATCACGGCCCGGTCAGCCTCTTCAAGCTCGGCCACGGCGGATTCCAGCGCGAAGGTCGTCGGCGTGCCATAGCGGCCGTAATAGACCGTGTCAAATTTCTGCCGGCCGCGCTCATGCATTTCACGCACCGTCGGGTAAAGTACGGTGGAAGCGCGGTAAATGGGCGGATTAACCACGCCGCCATGAGCTTCCGGGTCATTGCCGGCATGGGTGAGGATGGTACGGTCTTTACGCGGCGATTTCGCCATGGTGGATATCTTCCCGGTTGTCCAAGATTACTTGTAGCACTCGGAGTCTTTATGTAAAAGTCTGAGGTATCCGCCTGTTCCGGCTGGCAAAACCTAGCCGTTGAAAGGCAAAGCCTGGCGGGTCAAAAATACATAAAATACAGGGAAGGAATGAACATGCGACGGATGAAAACCATTTTGGGATATACGCTCGGTGGTGCATTGCTGACCGGCTTGGCTGTAGCTGGCGCGGAGACAGGCTCGATGCAGCCGATCTCCTTCATTGCCAAGGCACAAGCGCAGGCCGCAGGTGGCCCGACGCTTGAGAATATCAAGAAATACGGCAAATTGCGCTGCGGCGTGAATACCGGCTTGGCCGGCTTCGGTGCGCCGAATGACAAAGGCGAATGGGCCGGTCTGGACATCGACCTCTGCAAGGCGGTTGCGGCTGCCGTGTTCGGCGATGTGAGCAAAGTCGAATACAAGCCGCTCAATGCCGAACAGCGTTTCACCGCCCTGCAATCGGGCGAGGTCGATATGGTGTCACGTAATTCGACCTGGACGATGTCGCGCGATACGCAGCTCGGTCTCGATTTCCCGGCGGTCAATTATTACGACGGCCAGGGCTTCATGGTGCGCAAGGAAGCTGGTGTGAAAAGCGCGCTGGAACTGAAAGGCGCCACCGTCTGCGTGCAGGAAGGCACGACCACCGAGAAGAATCTCGGCGATTACGACAAGACCAACAATATCGGCATGAATCCGCCGGCCAAGTTCAAGGATAGCGATCAGGCTCGCGGCGCCTATGACGAAGGCCGTTGCGATGCCTATACGACGGATGCCTCGGGTCTCGCGGCCGAGCGCACCGCACTGAAGAATCCGGACGACAACATCATTCTGCCGGAAATCATCTCCAAGGAGCCGCTGGGGCCCGCCGTGCGTAACGGTGACAGCCAATGGGCAGATATCGTCCGTTGGTCCTTCTTTGCGATGGTGATCGCGGAAGAGAAGGGCATCACCCAGGCCAATGTCGATCAGATCAAGTCCAGCTCCCAGGACCCGGAAGTGCGCCGCATGCTCGGCGTCGAGGATAAGATGGGCGAAGGCATGGGCGTAGGCAACGATTGGGCCTATAACATCATCAAGCAGGTCGGCAATTACAGCGAATCCTTCGAACGTAATGTCGGCAAGAACTCGCCGTTGAAATTGGAGCGTGGCCTGAACGCGCTCTGGACCAAGGGTGGTCTGCAATACGCACCACCGATCCGCTAACGGCAAGATCGACAAGCCAACGCCCGGCGCAGCTGCGACCGGGCGTTGGTGCCTATGGTATCATTGATGTCCGTCTCAGCGGTGGAGGGGACTATGGCCGATATTGCCAAACCGGGCCGGCATGATCGCCAGACAGCAACTGCTTGGTGGCGCGACGAGCATATTCGCGGCCTGATTGCGCAGGCGATCACGCTGCTAATTGTGGTCGGCGCGATCCTGTTTCTCATTCATAACATGATCGTGAACCGCGAGGCGCAGGGTCGCCCGTTCAGCTATAGTTTCATGGACAACATCGCCGGTTTCCCCATAGCGATGTCCGTGATCCCGGTGGACCTCAATTCGACCATCACGCGGATCATGGTCGCCGGCATGCTCAACACCATGGTGGCGGGCGTTGCCTCGATCATCCTGGCGACGATCGTCGGCTTCGTGATCGGCGTCATGCGGCTGTCGCCCAACTATCTCATTTCCCGCCTCGCCGGGGCGTATATCGAGGTCTTCCGCAACATCCCGCTGCTTGTGCAGCTCTGCTTCTGGTATTTCGGCGTTCTCAAGCTGGTGCCGAACCAGCGCAATAGCCTCAATCTGCTCGATGCAGTCTTCCTGAATGTGCGCGGTTTCTATCTGCCGCGACCCCTACCGCAAACCGGCTTCGACTGGATCATCGGGGCTTTGGCCGTCGGGATCATCGGCGCGCTCCTTCTGAGGCGCTGGTCGCGGCAGCGTCAGGCGGCCACTGGCGAGCGGTTCCCGGTGCTTTGGACGGGCATGGCGCTGGTGGTCGGTTTGCCTGTGCTTGCCTGGCTCGCCGTCTCGATGATCTACGGGACGCCGCTCAATTGGGAATTTCCGGTTCTGAAAGGGTTCAATTTCCAAGGTGGCATCGTCCTCTTGCCCGAGCTGACCGCCTTGGTGATCGGTCTCAGCATCTATACCGCTGCCTATATCGCTGAAATCGTACGCGGCGGCATTCAAGCGGTCAGCCACGGCCAGACCGAAGCGGCGCTGGCGCTGGGGCTTCGGCGCAGTTGGACGCTGCGGCTGGTGATCATCCCCCAGGCCCTGCGCGTCATCGTGCCGCCCTTGACCAGCCAGTATCTCAATATCCTCAAAAACTCGACCCTGGCGGTTTTCGTCGGTTATCCGGATTTCGTCTCGGTCTTCACCGGCACCGTGCTCAACCAGACCGGTCGCGAAGTCGAAGTCGTCATCATCACCATGCTCTTTTACCTGGCGATCAGCCTGACGATCTCGCTCTTCATGAACTGGTACAACAAGCATATCGCGCTGGTCGAAAGGTGAGGGCCTGGCCATGATGGATACCTCGAATGTGCCGACCGGCCCGCGCCAAAACCCAGAGCTGGAGGAAATATCGCCACCCATCACGGTCGTGGGACCGGTGGCCTGGCTGCGCACCAATCTCTTTTCCAGCCCCTTCAACACGCTTCTGACAATCCTGGCGGTGCTGTTCCTCGCCTGGGCGGTGCCACCTTTCATCCGGTGGGCATTCATCGATGCGACCTGGACATTTCCGCGGGAGGTGCTCGACGGTGCCCGTGGCCCCAATCGCGGCGACTGCGCGCCCGACGGAGCTTGCTGGATCTTCATCCAGGCGCGTATCGGCCAGTTCCTCTTCGGTTTCTATCCGGCCGATGAACGCTGGCGCGTGGTGCTGGTCTTTATCCTCACCTTCGGCGCCGTTGCCGGCATGTTGATCGAGCGCATTCCGTTCAAAAAGCAGAATGCGCTCTTCCTCTTCGTCATCCTGCCGATCCTTTCTTTGTGGCTGCTACTCGGCGGTCTGGGTCTCGAAGTGGTATCGTCGCGGCTCTGGGGCGGCTTCATGCTGACCCTGATCATTGCCTGTGTCGGCATCGTCCTTGCCTTGCCGCTTGGCATCCTGCTGGCGCTCGGCCGGCGCTCCGAATTGCCGGTCGTGCATCTGCTCTCGGTGATGCTGATCGAATTCGTGCGCGGCGTGCCGCTCATCACCGTGCTGTTCATGGCAAATGTGATGCTGCCGCTTTTCCTGCCGCCGGGCACCACGATCGATCCGCTGCTGCGCATCCTGGTCGGCTTCACCGTCTTTACCGCGGCCTATCTGGCTGAGGTGGTACGCGGGGGGTTGCAGGCGATCGGGCGGGGGCAGTATGAAGGAGCAGCGTCGCTTGGCCTCGGCTATTGGTCGATGATGCGCCTGATCATCCTGCCGCAGGCGCTGCGGATCTCCATTCCGGCCATCGTCAATACGATCAATGGCGCCTTTATGGATACAACCCTTGTCGCCGTGGTCGGTCTCTATGATTTCCTGAACATCGTCAGGACCGGCTCGCGGGATGCCAATTGGATCGGCACGGAAATCGACGGCTTCGTCTTTTGCGCCGCTATCTACTGGATCTGCTGCTACGGCATGTCGCGCTACAGCATCTCGCTGGAACGCAAGCTCGATACCGGCCATAAAAAACGCTAAACGCTGCGGAGGCGAATATGAGTGCAACCGCCCAGGCCTTACCGACCGAAATTCAATCCACCGACGTCATGATTTCCATGACCGATGTGCATAAATGGTTTGGCCAGTTCCATGTATTGAAGAATATCAATCTCTCGGTCCACAAAGGCGAGCGCATCGTGGTCTGCGGCCCCTCGGGCTCCGGCAAATCCACCATGATCCGCTGCATCAACCGGCTGGAAGAACATCAGCGCGGCAAGATTGTGGTCGATGGCATCGAATTGACACGCGATCTCAAGAATATTGAGCTGGTGCGCCGCGAAGTCGGCATGGTGTTCCAGCACTTCAATCTGTTTCCCCATCTCACGGTTCTGGAGAACCTCACTTTGGCGCCCGTCTGGGTGCGCAAGATGCCGAAGAAGGAAGCTGAAGACGCGGCGATGCATTACTTAGAGCGCGTGCGTATCCCCGAACAGGCTGACAAATATCCCGGCCAGCTGTCGGGCGGCCAGCAGCAGCGTGTGGCGATCGCCCGCTCGCTCTGCATGAATCCGAAGGTCATGCTGTTCGACGAGCCCACTTCCGCGCTCGATCCGGAAATGATCAAGGAAGTGCTGGATGTGATGATCGAGCTGGCGCGCAGCGGCATGACGATGATCTGCGTCACCCATGAGATGGGGTTCGCCCGGACCGTTGCCAACCGTGTCCTGTTCATGGATCGGGGCGAGATCATCGAGCAGAACGAGCCGGAAGCCTTCTTCAACAATCCGCAATCGGAACGGACGAAGCTATTTCTCAGTCAGATCCTGCATCATTGATTGGAGCAGGTTCCGTAACGCTGTTTTCGACGGCCGTTTCCGGTTTTGCCCGGAAGCGGCCGATCGACAGGCCCGCGATCGACGTATCGCTGCGGCCATCAGCGATCAGCTCGCTGAGCACCGCGCCGACGGCCGGGCCAAGCTGGAAACCGTGGCCGCAAAAGCCGAAGGCATGGAACAGGCCGGGATGGGTTTCGCTGGGACCGACGATCGGTGAACCATCCGTGGTATAGCCGTCGACGCCGGTCCAACTGCGGATCACCGGCAGATGTGCGATCATCGGCACCAAGCGTATTGCCATAGCGCTCGCTTGGCGCGTCACTTCCGGTAACGGGCGGCTTCGCGTAAAGCCCTCATTGGCGCGGCCTTCGCCGCCACCAAACAGGATATTGCCGCGCAAGGTCTGGCGCAGATAGAGATCGCCGCCGATCACGCCCAGAACCGGCTTGATCCGATAGGGTGCCGGTTCCGTCACCAGGACTTGCGGCACTTCCGGCCGCAAGGCGACGGGCTCGTCAAACCAGCCGGCAATGGTTGACGCCCAGGCGCCCGCAGCATTCACAAGAACGGCGGCGGCGAAATGCCGGCCGTCATTGATGCGCAGATGGAAAAGGCTGTTCGCATACCAGGCTTCGGCGACCTCGGCGAATTCATGCAGCTCCGCCCCGGCCGCCTGCGCGGCGGCGGCGAAGGCGGGCGCGACCAGACGCGGATTGGCATGGCCGTCCTCAGCGCAGAAGGTCGCGGCGATCACCGTGTCGCCGATCCAGGGATGAGACTGTTTCAGCGTCGCCCGGTCGAGGAAATCGATCGCCAGGCCCAATTCGCCCGCGGCGGCACGATGGGCTTCGAGGATCTCGATATCTTCCGGCTTGCGTGCCAGGCGTAGATGGCCGGTCTGGATGAAGTCGCCGTCGATACCGATCAGCGTCGACAGATTGCCCCAGATTTGCCGCGCGCGGCGTGACAAAGGAATTTCCGCCACGGCACGCCCATGTTGCCGGACGCCGCCGAAATTGACGCCGCTCGCCCGGATGCCGGGCTGGTCGCGCTCCAGCAGGATGACCGACTTGCCCCGCTTGGCGAGGTGCAAGGCCGTCGCGCAGCCGGCGATGCCGCCGCCGATGACCAGCACATCCGCCTTGATTTCGTTGCGCCCGCCGATCATTCGGCGGCCTCGCCCGTTGCGGTTCCGACCGTTGCAGCCAAGGCTGAAACCGGGACCGGTTTCACCGGCGCCTGGCCGCGCAGACGGCCGACACTGTCGATGCTGACACCCAGTTCCGCGGCCATGATCTCCGCCGCCGCCGGGCCGCAGAGCCGGCCCTGACAGCGCCCCATGCCGAGGCGGCAATAGGCCTTGGCGCGGTTGAGATCGCGGGCACCGAGCTGACCGCAGACACCCCGGAAATCGCCGGCGGTGACGGCTTCGCAACGACACAGCATGACCTCGTCACCGATATCGGCAGCGCAGTCGTCTGGAAAGGGGAAAGCGAGCTCCAGCGCCTGCCGGTAGCGTTGCCAGCGCTGCATCTGGCGCAAGGCCGCATTGGGATCGAAGCCGTCGAAGCCGAGGCCATGATCGGACAGGACGGCGGCCGCGGCGAGCTTGCCGCGCAATTCCGCGGCGTCGGCGCCGAGGATGCCGGCACCATCGCCGGCCAGATAAAGACCGGGCCGATCCGTCGCGCGCCCATAGGGATCGGTTTGCGGCAGCCATTGCCGGTTCAATGGATCGAAAGCGAAATGCGCGCCAGCGAGATCGGCCAATTGCGTTTCCGGTTTCAGGCCATAGCCGAAAGCGGCCGCATCGCAATCGACTTCCAGCGTATCCCCGCGGTCGGAGATGAATTCCAGCAGGCTCAGGTGACAGTCGCCAGTCGCGCGCATCGGGCGCCATCCATGCAGCACGCGGATCTTATGCTGGCGCAGCCAGTTCAGATAATGCAGGCCCTTGGCCAGCACCGTGGGCATGGCGGCCAGCTTCAGGGCTTGCGACAGCATGGCGCTGCGCGGTGCGCTGTTGATCACCGCTGCGATCTGGGCGCCCGCCCGCGCATATTGATAGGCGACCAGGAAGAGAAGCGGGCCGGTGCCGGCAAAAACAATCGATGAGCCGATGGCGCAGCCTTGATGCTTCAGGGCGATCTGCGCGCCGCCCAGCGAATAGATGCCGGGCAGGGTCCAGCCCGTAAAAGGCACCATGCGGTCCATCGCGCCGGTCGCCAGGATGAGGGCATCGAAATCGATGCTCTCGGCCGTCTCTGGTCCCCGGATCTGTGCGCGATTGTCGATGACGTCATAGACGAGGCAATTGGGCAGGTAATCGACCTGTTCCTGAAGTTGCGCGAAACGCTGATAGAGCGCATGTGCCTTGGGCGCATCGAAACCGTAGAGCTGATTGGCCGAGCGTTGAAAGCCAGGCACATTCGGCGGCAGGCGATAGATCTGTCCGCCGATACGGGGCGCCTCATCCACCAGGATCGGGCGGATGCCATGCTCGACCAGCATTTCCGCCGCGCGTAAGCCGGCCGGCCCGGCCCCGACGATCAGCACCCGCGCCGTCATGCGCCGACCCTTGTCATGGACTGGCCCTTATCATGCACCGGCCCTGTCATGCGCCTGCCTCTGGCGCGGTGACGATCGACATGCCTTGCACGACATAGGTAGTGCAAGCGCGAAGCCTGCTGCCATCGGCGGCACTGACCCAGCAATCCTGGCAGGCACCCATGAGGCAAAAGCCGCCGCGCGCGCCATCGCCGAATTCGCTTTGCCGCAGATGGTCGCGATGAAGCAGGATTGCCGTCAGCAAGGTATCGCCTTCGAGCGCCTGAATTGCCGTTCCGTCAATGGTCAAGTCGACCGGTTGGCGGTCTTGATCGGCTAAGCGCTGGAACTGGCCACTCATTGCCGGTCTCCGCTAAATCGCTACCGGTAGGCGCGGCTGGCGCCAAGCGGGGATCAGGCCTTTGAGACGCGGATCGATGATGCGCTTGGCATCCTGCCGGATCGGCTGAAAACCAGCACGTTGATATGCGGCGAGGGCGCGCGGATGATCGAGCGTGCAGGTATCGACGGTGACACGTTCGACGCCTTCATAAGACCAGGCGCGATCAATTGCCCAATTCAGAAAATACTTGCCGAGGCCGCGGCCGATAAAGTCCGGCACGAGGCCGAAATAGGCGATGGCGAGGTCGGGCAGGGCATTGCGATCGAATTCAGCATAGCCGGCTGGCACGCCGCCGGCATGCAGCACATAGATTTCGATATTGGGGTCGCGGATCGCGGCTTGCAAAGCCGCGTCGCCTATCTCACGCCGCTCGTACCAGAACCAGGGTTCGCCGACCGTATTGTAGAGATAGCGATAGTACGCGACCGTCGGCTCTTCCAGCTTCAGCAATGCATAATTACCGAGCGGCATGGGCGTGCTGGGGCGGGTCGGTCGCGATGTCATCTCCAGATAGGTAACGACCACGTCCAGTTTCGCTGCTTCCATTTCGGGGCGGTCGGCATTCAGCCACTTCGCCATCAGGCGCCGTGGCGTGTCCTCATAACCAATGGCTTTATAGAAGCCGCCGGCCGCGTTATTGTCTTCGCGGATTATCAACTGGCATTTGGCGATACCGCGTGCCGTCAGCCAGTTCTCCGCCAGTTGCATCAGGTCGCGACCATAACCGCGATGCCGATGATCGGGTGCCACGCCAAGGCGATAGATCCAGCCGCGATGGCCGTCATGCCCCACCATGATGCTGGCGACGATCGCATCTTCCACCGTGCCGACATAGAGCTGGCAGTCCTGGGAAGCTGTCATGCGGCTGATGTCACGCTGCGGATCGTTATAGGCCATGTTGAGCCCACAATCATCCCACAGGCTGACGACGGCCGAAAAATCCGCCGCCGCATAGGGACGAATGACCATTGCCGGCGACGGCGTCTCTATCCCGGGGCGATCTGCCATCGCGGTCAGGCCGGCTCCACCGGCGTATCGCCCGGCAAGCCCCATTCGGCCCAGGAACCATCATAGACGGCGACGTCGCGGTGGCCGATCAGATGCAGGCCGAAAGCAAGCACGGCTGCGGTAATACCGGAGCCGCAGGTTGTCACCACCGGTCTGGCGAGGTCGATCCCGCTGGCGGCGAATTTGGCTTTGAGCTGGTCTGCCGGCAGCATCGTGCCGTCAGCCGGATTGAGAAGCTGGTTATAGGGCAAATTGAAGGAGCCGGGAATGTGGCCGGCCCGACGACCCGGCCAGAGCTCGGGCTCCGTCGCGTTGAAGCGGCCGGCGGCCCGGGCGTCCAGCACCTGCTCGCGCTTGGTCGTTAGATTGCGCAGCAATTGATCCTTGGAGCGGACCTGGGTGTTATCGAGCCGGGCGGTCAGATGGCGCTCGCGCAGATGAGGCTCGCCGTCTTCGGTTGGCCTGTCTTCAGCGAGCCATTTCGGGAAGCCGCCATCGAGGATGGCGACGTCGCTCTTGCCAAAAATGCGGAACATCCACCAGACGCGGGCCGCGCCCAGCAGGCCGGTCCGGTCATAGACTACGACGCGATTGCCGTCGCCGATTCCAAGCTTGCGCATGCGGGCGGAGAACTTCTCCTGGGGCGGCAGCATATGCGGCAATGGACTCGTCGTATCGGCGATGTCGTCGATGTCGAAAAAGAGCGCGCCGGGAATATGCTGTTCCAGATAAGCAGCGCGGGCATTCTTGCCTTGCATCGGCAAGTAATAAGTGGCATCGACGATCCGCAGATCGGGCTGGTCGAGATTGGCTGCCAGCCAATCAGTTGAGACCAGGCTCTGCGGATTGGCGTAAGTCATACTCATATAATCTCCATCACGGTCATGCATCGAGCAAAGCGATGTTGACGCGCCGGTTCATTTTGCCTTTGTTCTCAATCTTGGAAATCTCGACGCGGCCGATCTCGCCGGTTCGCGCCACATGCGTGCCGCCACAAGGCTGAAGATCGACGCCGACAATATCGAGCAGCCGTACCTTGCCTTGGCCGCTCGGCGGCTTGACCGACATGGTGCGGACCAGTTCCGGCTTTTCCGCCAGTTCCTCATCGCTGATCCAGCGTGGCTGCACCGGATGATCACCGGCGATCAGCGCGTTGAGGTCGCGGGTCAATTGTTCCTTGTCTAGCACGGTTTCCGGCAGGTTGAAATCGAGCCGGCCCTTGCCGTCGCTTACCTGCCCGCCGGTGACATCGCCTTTGATCAGCGAACAGAGCAGATGAAGGCAAGTATGCATGCGCATCAGGCGGTGCCGCCGCGGCCAATCGATGCGAGCCGTCACCTGCATGCCGGGCTGCAGCTCGGGCTGGCTTTCGGCGATATGCCGAACCGAATCAGGCGCCTGATCCTTGAGCGTATCGGTGATCTCGATGCATCTACCATCCGCCAAAATTAACTGGCCTTTGTCGCCGGGCTGGCCGCCGCCCATCGGATAAAAGACGGTCCGGTCCAGCCGGATGCCCTCGTTGTCGACGGCGGTTACAGTAGCCGTGCAGTCCTTGAGATAGGCGTCCTGGCGAAACAACAATTCCATGAATTGGCTCATAAAGTCTTAGCTTAAAAAGGAAGCCTCCGCTTACGGCCAACTATGGAAGCTCGCCTCGGCAGGGTCAAGCAACTCCGCCCTGAAGCCGGCGCGGCGATCGCCACCAGTGCGCCGACGTTTAGGAACTTAGTGGCCACATGGCGATTATCTGGTCCTGGGACGAGGGATTGGCTGACGCAGCGCGGCCAATGGGAGAGGGCCTATGCAGGAAAGTCCAGAAAATCTGCAAAAGTGTATTGAAACGTGCTTGGACTGCTATCGCACGGTCCTTGGCACTGCTGTGGCACATTGCCTTCTTACCGGCCGTGGACGTACCGCGGTGAATCACTTTCGCTTGATAACCTCCTGTGCCGAAACGTGCCGGACATCCATTACGCTGATGGGACCAGCGCGCTACCGGAAGCTCTGTGGCATTTGCGCGGACATATGCGAGATCTGCGCGGCGGATTGCGAGCGGCTCGGTGAGATCGATTGCGCGCGCACGTGCAGGTCATGTGCTGAATCCTGCCGTGCCATGGCGGCATGAAAAAGCGGGTCACTCGACGATGACCCGGTTGTCCATTACATCCAGTCGGGAGCCGGTAGATTCTTACTGCGCAGGAATTCCGGATTGAAAAGCTTGCTCTGATAGCGGCTGCCGTAATCGGCGAGCACTGTCACGATCGTGTTGCCTGGCCCTAATTCGCGGGCCAAGCGGATCGCGCCGGCAACATTGATGCCGCTGGAACCCCCAAGACATAGCCCTTCACGCTTGAGAAGATCGAAGATCACCGGCAGGGCCTCGCTATCGGTGATTTGATAGGCGTGGTCGACGGGCATATCCTCGATGTTCTTGGTGATGCGGCCCTGGCCGATACCCTCGGTGATCGAGGAGCCAGCCGCCTTCAACTCGCCGGTCTTGTAATAGGAGTAGAGCGCAGCGCCTTCCGGATCGGCCAGACCGATCTGGATTTTTGGGTTGCGCTCCTTCAGATACATGCCGACACCTGCCAGCGTGCCGCCCGATCCGACCGCGCAGATGAAGCCGTCGACCTTATGGTCCGTCTGTTCCCAGATTTCCGGGCCGGTGGTCTCATAATGGCCACGCCGGTTGGCGGTGTTGTCGAACTGGTTGGCCCAGATCACGCCGTTCGGATTGCTGTCCTTCAGTTCCTCGGCGAGGCGGCCGGAATATTTCACGTAGTTATTGGGATCCTTGTAGGGGACCGCCGGCACTTCCTTCAGTTCGGCGCCGGCCAGGCGCAGCATATCCTTCTTTTCCTGCGACTGGGTTTCCGGAATGACAATCAGCGTCTTATAGCCGCGGCAATTGCCGACCAGAGCAAGGCCGATTCCGGTATTTCCGGCCGTGCCTTCAATGATCAGCCCGCCGGGCCGCAACAGGCCCCTTTTTTCGGCATCGGTGATGATTGCCAAGGCGGCCCGATCCTTCACCGAACCGCCGGGATTGAGGAATTCCGCCTTGCCCAGAATCGTGCAGCCCGTCAGTTCCGAAGGGCCCTTGAGCTTGATCAAGGGGGTGTTGCCGATGGCGTCGATGAAACCGTCGCGGATAGCTTTCATGGTGATCCCGTTAAATCACAGATGAAGTGTAAAATAGGCTCTCCACCGCGACGGATCAATGGTCATTGGATCAATGGTCATTGGATCAATGGTCGTCCGCTTCAGTCAACGGATAGAGATGCCGGGGTGCATGACGGAAAGAATAATGACGAATATTGGGCGATGCTGGGCCGGGCGCGTCGATTTCGATAATCGCTCGCGTCAGGGGTTTGAACGCGGCCCGGAAATGATTCTTGGCCTTCACACAGAGGAGGCCGGTTTTACCAAGATCAATACCGTGCAACTCAAAATAGCCCGGATCGTTCGGCGTCTGGCAGCTCTCGGTGACGATCACCTTGATGCCCTGGACATCCAGCAAGGCGGTGCGGCCCAGATTGACCGGCAGATTGGTTTCCATTGGCCCAAGATTACGGAATTGCCCGTCGGTCAAGGCGAGCACGGTCGCCTCGACCTCGACCGGTGCGCCGAAAGCCTGGGTGATGCGGCCGCCCAGAGCCGCTGACAGTCTTTGGCCGATCCCTGCCGCATGGCAACGAGCGACCAAAGGCGGGTCCCAGAAGAAGCCGAAGACGGCAGGGACATTGGGCCGCAGCTCCAGCAGGGCGCGGAACAAGCCCGGCGTATCGCCAATCCCGCCCGACAGCGGATTGTCGGAAGGATCGATCACTGCCGCCGGCTTGTCGCCGATCAGTCCCAAGGCCTGCCGTAATCCTTCGGCCGGACCCGCTATCGAAACATAGAAGTCGTCGCGCCGGGTCGCCATCGCTGCGCTGAGCTCTGTCACCGCTCGTTGCGCCAGATCGGGATCTCCATCGGTCGTCGCGATGACACTGGGGCCGGCAAAGGGGGAATCGCCATAGGCAAAGCCGCCGAACAGGCTGACGTCGATCATCTTCGGCTTGCGGCGCCAATCTTGCGCCAGCTGCTGCAGTTCCGCCATCGGCCCGTCCGTGGTGCGCATGTTGAAGCTGGGCAGAATGGCCGGCAGTTTGGCGATCGCCATTTCCGGCGCGATGCGCTTCTCCGCCGTGGCGGTCACTGCGTGCAATACCAGCATGGCGGTTTCGGCCATGTCGATATGCGGATAGGTCTTGTAACCGGCAGCGACGGAGAGCTCTGCCACTATCTCAGGCGAAAGATGCGCATGGAGATCGAAGCTGGCGCCGAGCGGCACGTCGCCAATGACGGCTCTGACGTCGCGCAGCAAGTCCAGTTCCGGCGTCGGGTTATCCACCAATACGGTGGCGCCGTGCAGGGAGAGATAGACGGCGTCCCATGTCTGCTGCCGCAATCCATCCAGGATTGCCGCCCGGATCGTCGCGAAAGCATCCGGCGTTACCGGCCCGCCCGGCGGTGCCGCGGTGCAGAGCAGAAACTCGACCTGCCAATCCGGCTGGCTTTCGGCGAAAGCGACGGCAGCACCGATCTCGGTCGCCGTGCCGCGATAAAAATCCTTTGCGGCGTCGCCCGATACCCATTCCCGGGCACGGAAGATCTCAATCCCGGTGGTGACCGGCGTGAAGGAATTGCCCTCATACCACAAGCGGGCAACGGCAAGACGTCGCATCATCTCACCGCCATTTCCGCCGCACTTTTTCGCGATTCAACAGAAACCATTGCAAGGTGAGGATCAACGGCCCATTGCCGGTATGACCGGTTTCCAAAATTTCCGGCACGGTGGCGGCATCATGCAGGCTGGCGCGGATATCCTCGTGTTCATAATCGAGCCCATGCACGCCGCCTTTCCAGCTTTCGCTGTCGAAACGGCCAAGAAAAACACAGAGTGTTTCGGTGGTGAGTCCGGGACTGACCAGATAGCGATAGACCGGCCAAAGCTCGGTCACGGCACAGGCGGCCTCTTCCAGGGCCTCGCGCCGCGCGATCTCGTCGATCGCCTCGTTCTTGTCGTTGATGCCGGCGATGACCTCGCGCTGCCAGGCCGGCAGGCCGGCGAGATGGGCTTGCAGACGAAACTGCTCGATGAGCAGGATTTTATCGGCAACCGGATCATAAGGCAGCACGGCGACACAGATGGGCCGGGCCACGACCTCGCGGTTCATCGGCCCCACCCACCCGCCATTGAAGGCGCTGTGGCGCAGGCGGTAGCGATCCACCTTCAGGAAACTGTCGAGTATGCGTTGTTTTTCCAGGATTTCGAGATCGGCTGCCATCATACCCTCAATCGATAGGTGGCCAGCCTAGCAAGGCAGCATGTCGGTAATCAACCTTGGCCGGCGCAAGCTTGCTGCCGGGAAGGCGGCCGCGCTACAGTGCCGCGCCGAAGAGTCAGGGATAAGAAAATGAACCGCGATCCACGTTACGACATCCTGTTCCAGCCGATGAAGATCGGGCCGGTGACGGCCAAGAACCGCTTCTATCAGGTGCCCCATTGCAATGGCATGGGACATCAGCATCCCCAGGCCCATGCGGCGATGCGCGGCATGAAGGCGGAAGGCGGCTGGGCGGTCGTCTCCACCGAAGAATGCGAGATCCATTGGACCGGCGATATCTCGCCTTATATCGAGGCGCGGCTTTGGGATGATCACGACATTCCGCATAACGCCATGATGTGCGAGGCAGTGCATCGGCATGGCGCCTTGGCGGCGATCGAGCTTACCCATAACGGCCCCTCTTCCTCCAACCTTACCAGCCGCGAGGCGCTGATCGGCCCGCGTCATGAACCGGCGAGCTATCATCCCTGGCAGGCGCGGCGGATGGACCGCGCCGATATCCGCGATTATCGCCGCTGGCATCGCGATGCGGCGTTGCGGGCGAAGCAGGCCGGTTTTGACATCGTCTATGTCTATGCCGGCCACGACCTCAGCCTGGCGATGCATTTCCTGCAGAAGCGCCGCAACGATCGCAGTGACGAATATGGCGGTTCGCTGGAAAACCGTGTGCGCCTGTTCCGCGAGCTGATCGAGGATGTGAAGGATGCGGTGGGCGATCGCTGCGGTGTCGCCGTGCGTTTCGCCGTCGAAGAAATGATGGGGAATTACGGCATCACCAGCGAAGGCGAGGGGCGCGAGGTCGTCGAGATGCTGGCGGAGCTGCCGGATCTCTGGGACGTCAATGTCAGCAACTGGAAATATGATTCCATGACCTCGCGTTTCGCCGAGGAGGGTTTCCAGGAGAAGTACATCGCCTTTGTGAAGAAGTTGACCAGCAAGCCGGTGGTTGGCGTTGGCCGCTACACTTCGGCCGATCATATGGTGAAGCTGATCAAGAGCGGCGTGCTGGATTTCATCGGTGCCGCGCGTCCGTCGATCGCCGATCCCTTCCTGCCCAGGAAGATCGAGGAAGGACGGATCGAGGATATCCGCGAATGCATCGGCTGCAATATCTGCGTCACCGGCGATCACCTGATCACGCCGATCCGTTGCACCCAGAATCCCACAATGGGTGAGGAATGGCGCAAGGAGTGGCATCCGGAAGTGATCGCGCCGCGTGCCTCCGAAAGCAGCGTGCTGATCGTCGGGGCCGGTCCCGCGGGGCTCGAAGCGGCGCGCGCTTTGGGACAGCGCGGTTACGATGTGCATCTGGCCGAAGCGACGACCGAACCGGGCGGCCGGGTGAATGCAGAATCCGCGCTGCCGGGCCTTGGCGCCTGGGGCCGGGTGCGGGATTACCGCCTGTTCCAGATCGGCAAGATGCCGAATGTCACCCTCTATCGCGACAGCCGCCTGTCGGCAGCCGAGATCCGCGATTTCGGCTTTGAACATGTGGTGCTGGCGACCGGTGCAACCTGGCGGAAGGACGGTGTGGGGCGCAGCCATGCTTATGCGATCGCCGGCTTCGAGACGGCAGCGGTATTTAGTCCGGACGACATCATGGCGGGACGCATGCCGGCACGTGGCCCGGTAGCGCTCTATGACGACGACAATTTCTATATGGGCGGCGTGCTCGCAGAAAAACTGCGGCAGGCCGGGCTTGAGGTGACGCTGGTGACGGTCGCCGATGTCGCGTCAAGCTGGAGTGCCAATACGCTGGAAGTCGTGCATATCAATAAACGGCTGCGCAAGCTCGGCATCGGCATCGTCACCGCCAAAGATATCGAGCGATATCATGACGGCGAACTGCATCTGGGCTGTGTCTATGGCGGTGCCGGCAGCATTCTGCCGGCGGCCGCGGTGGTCAGCGTGACGGCGCGCCTGCCGAACGAAAACCTGTGGTTCGAACTCAATGACGATCAACCCAGCCTGGTCGCTGCCGGGATCAAATCCGTCACCCGGATCGGCGATTGCCTGGCACCGGGACTGATCGCCCAGGCGGTCTATGACGGCCATCGCTACGCCCAGTCATTCGACCGGCCGAAAAGCGATGCCGTTCCGTTCCGCCGCGCCATGCCGCTGGTGACAGTGCCGTAATCGGCCGCATCGTCACGTAACGAGAGGAAGGGAGAGCATGGCTTTCGACCCAACACCGGTTCGCAGCGACGAAGCCTTGCGCGCCGTTATCGGCCATCCGGAAGGTCTGGCCGTCGCCAAGGCCATTCACCGGTTGGACAAGCATTGCCGCCGCTTCATCGAATTATCGCCGTTCCTCTGTCTTGGCTCGGCGGATGGTGCCGGCAGGGCCGATATATCGCCGCGTGGCGATAGACCGGGTTTTGTCCGGGTGCTGGACGACCGCACCTTGCTCATTCCCGAGCGGCCCGGCAATGCGCGGATCGATTCCCTGACGAATATCCTTGAGAATCCCAATGTGGCGCTGATTTTCATCATCCCCGGCTTCGAGGATACGCTGCGGGTCAATGGCACGGCGGAAGTGACGGTGAATAAAGACCTGCTGGCACCGTCGGCGGTGGATGGCCGCGCGCCCAAAGCGGGCATCATCGTCACGGTGGAGGAAGCCTTCCTGCATTGCGCGAAGGCGTTCCGCCGTTCCAGGCTTTGGTCGGCGGAACCCCAGGTGGACCGCAAGGAAATGCCGAGCCTCGCCCGCATCATCATGGAGCAGGTCTCCGAAGTCCGGCGGGAGCGTGGTCCGGATGAGGACGAGGTCGCCGCTGCCGATCGCAGCCTGGAAGAAGATTACCGGACGGAACTCTATTGACGAACACTACCAGCCTCGGCCATGGCCGAGGCTGGACAGTATGCCGGGGACGCATCAGGCGATGATCTGCGCGTGCGTAAGTTCAGCATTGCTGAAGACGGTAACCGTGTCGGTGCCGTTGGTGAAGCTATGGGCGGCCATGCCGGCAACCGAAATACCGGCCGCGGTTCCGGTGGGCCCCAGGGTCGCGTTCGACGCGGTCGCGGTCCAGCCGCCGCTCGTGTCGATATTGAGGGTATCGGTGCCACTGCCGAGATCGGCAACGAATTGATGATCTGCAGTGTCGGATAGTACATCGCCGAGGCTGAGGGTCACGGTGTCGTTGCCGCCGCCGGTTTGGATGCGTTCGACCGTTGCGATATTGGGTCCGCGCAGATCGATTGTATCGGCACTGGAAAGATTGGCATCGACCGTATCGAAGCCGGCCCCGCCATCGAGTTTGTCGGCGCTATCCCATTTGAGCGTATCGTTCCCCGCATCGCCAAAGAGCTGATCGAGACCCGAGCCGCCGGTCAGCGTGTCATTACCACCATTGCCATGCAGGATGTCGCTGCCCCCGCCGCCGGTCAGCGAATTCGCAAGACCATCGCCGGTCAGCTGGTCGTTGAAGGCGGAGCCGATGACATTTTCCACGCTGACCAATTTGTCATTGCCTTCGCCCGTCGCGGTGCCCAGGCTCAAATCGACGATCACGCCGGTTGATGACGCACTGTAATCCGCCGTATCGGTTCCCGAACCGCCGTTCAGCAGATCGTTGCCGAGCCCGCCCGCCAGGGTATCTTTGCCGGCACCACCATACAATGTATCGTCGCCGCCCCTGGCGATCAGCTTGTCGTCACCGGCATCGCCATAGATCGTCTCGCCGAGGCTGCCGCCGGTGATCGCATCATTGCCATCCCAGCCGTGGAAAGGCTGGGTGGTGTCATAGCCGGAAGCTGTGGCGGCCGCCGCATCGGCCGGCAGGCTCACCGTATCATTCCCGCCAAGCGCGTTGTATTCCGAGCCGTATAGATAGGTGCCGCCGAAGACGGTGCCGAAATCGACCACGTCGTTGTTGGCACTGAAAAGCGGCGGCAAGGTAGAGGTGGGGGATAGCTGCAGCTCGAAGAGCCGCCCATCCATGAACTGGTCCGACCCGTAATCGGCAACCCATAGCGACATGGTGTTGGGATCATCATTCGGATCGCTGCTCGGCGCCAGGGTAAGCGCCTTCACGAGAGTCCGGCGCGCATCGGGCCGGCCGTAGCCTTCCAACAGGTTGATCGTGTCGAGAAGCTGCCCATCGCGTGAGACGACGAAGATGTCGGCCGAGGTTTCGCCACCCATGTAATAGACATTGCGGGTCGGGTCATAGGCGATGGCTTCGGGATCGCCGAGCGTGGATGGCAACTGGACGGTGGAAACCACGGTTCCATTGGTGGTGGTTTCAAAAATCGTCCGCGGATGCAAGCTGCCCTGTTCGCCCTCGACCACCAGCAAGTGACCGGTCACCGGATCGAAGCCGATATCCTCGGTATCATTGGCGCCGAAATTCAGGGTCGAAAAAGAGGAGATCAGCGTGCCCGGATTGTTGGGGTCGACTTCAAAGACCTTGTGGGCCACGTCATCACTGATGAAAAGATGACCGTTAAGCGGATCATAGGCCAGGCCGGTGGGCTCCTTGGTGAAGCTTTCCAGGCTGGTGCTATGGTCAAAGGCGCCGGTTTGCGACAGGACGAAGAGATTGTCGGAACGGAAGAAGGGCGTTTCGTCGATCTCCGAATCCGAGACCAGCAACTTGCCGGTGCCGGGCGTGCTGCCAGGGATCCAGGCAATCCCGGCCGGGTCGGGACTTGGATTGGGCCAATGGGTCGTGTCGATCATCTGCACCACGACCGGGCTCAGCGGCGGCGATACGGTGGTGGTCGTGGTCGTCGTTGTCGCCAACGCGGCCGTCATCTGCGGCGCGACGAAGGCGGGATCCGAGAGGGAGCTGCTATCGGTGCTGAGGCTGGCGAGCGTTGTTGTCATCCCGTCATCCGAGGGCGTGCCGGATTGTGGCGCCGGCGGCGATGCTGTCTGGCCGGAATGCGGATCCATACTTCCTGTCGCCGTGTGATGCGATGTCGGCGCGGCGTTCCATATCGTGCTGCCGGTATTGCCGGGCTGCGCAAATGGATCATCAGTTTCAGTCGCAGCCGTTCCACTTGCGCCAGTTGCCGATCCGGCATGGCCGTCCGGTTGCGATGCGAGTGAGGCCAAGACTGTTGGTGTCGCCGGCGGCGGAGCACTTTGGTGGGAATGTTCCGCTGTGGTTGGACCGACCACTTCCGATGTAGGCTGCGAGGCCGGACCGGTGTCATCCTGCCGATCACGAATCATGCCCCATAACTGCATTAGGTCTCGCCAGGAGTGGGAGGGTTTTGCAGGCGCCATGATGCTTTAGCTCCTCTGTGCTTTGCCGGCTCGGTTAAGGCGAGCCTGCGGGACCGCTCAGCCGATCAGCGTAGCGGTCCGTCTCGGGCAGCATTGATTTAGGCGACGATTGTCCATCACATCGGTTTGTTGATTGCGGATAAGGCGCTTGTCAGGAGATTGACGTCCGCGCGCCCTTGTTCCGCGGATGGAGCGATGATCCGCTTCCGCTCGAGGAGCTGTCATCATCGAGATGAGTGAGATGGCGCAAAGTGATCGTCACAAATACTAGCGGGGCGCCTCGATTGACGAAAAAAAGCGCCCAAACGTCAGTGTTCTGTAAGGTGATGGAAAGTTATTCGTGTACCTCGCCAACGCGAGCTCGGTGCATGATTTCAGTGCTAGGCAGAAGTGCCCACGCGAAGGCGGCGAAGATGCTCAAGTCGCGCCGGCCAATCTATCGGAACCGACGCAATCTATTCGACGAAGCCCTCTTTCACCGCGGGTGAGGGACCATGTGACACGGCCTCGCCGCGCGGGTCGAGTTCCGGCGCACCGACAGCTCCCTGTCCAACCGGTACCGCGACATAGTTGCTTTGCTCCGCTGCGCTCTTGGCGCGGCGGCGGAACACGCGATAGAGGGCGAAAAGGGCGACGACCGCGAAACCGGCGGCGAGAAATTGGAACAGGCCGTTCGGGCCCAGCGGTACCATCAACAGGCCCGCGGTGAACGGGCCGACCGATGAGCCCAGACCCCAGATGAAGAGGAGCCCGCTGGAAGCTGCGACGAAATCGCGCTTTTCAATGTAATCCGTCGCCTGGCTGACACCGAGCGCATAGGTCGGCGAGCTGAAGGCCGTCAGCAGGAAGAAGAGCGTCAGCAGGACGAGATAGGGCATATCGCTGCTGATGGTGAAGGCGATCGACAACAGCGAGGATAGGATCATGGTGCCGATGATGATCGGCCGTCGGCCGTAATGGTCGGCGATATGGCCGATCGGATACTGCGCCAGGATGGCGGCAATGGTGCCGATGCTGATGAGGAAAGCCAGTTCCTGCGCGTTGCCGCCGCGCGCGGTGATGCGGTGATATAGACCGGCAGCAGCGAATAAAGCGCACTGATGAAAATGCCGGCGCCGAAGCAGCAAACCACGCCAAGCGGCGAGATGCGGATCAGTTGCAGGATGCTGAGATGGCTGCGCTGGCCGATTTCCGGATTGCCGACTTTGGTCAAGGCCAAGGGGATCATCGAACTGGCGATGCAGATGGTGGCCAGGGCGAAGAGCAGGGTGCCGGTCTGGTCCTTCAAATTGAGCGCCAGCGGCGAGATGCCGGAGGCACCCCAGGCGACGACCGAATAGACCGCGAAAACGCGGCCGCGATTGTCTTCCGTCGCCTTGTCGTTAAGCCAGGATTCGATGATGACGAAGGCGCCGGCCAGGGTATAGCCGGCGGCGGCGCGCAGGACGATCCAGACATAAGGATGCTGCAGCACGATCATCAGCAAGGTGGCATTGGCGGCTAGCACGGCAAAGACGCCGAAAGCGCGGATATGTCCGACCCGGTCGATGATCCGATGGCAGGTGAGGGTGCCGATCAGGAAGCCGACGAAATAGGCCGAGGCGACGATACCGATCAGATCGGAGCCGATTCCGT
The DNA here is from genome assembly GCF_034044715.1 of Dongia soli. Lineage (NCBI taxonomy): Bacteria > Pseudomonadati > Pseudomonadota > Alphaproteobacteria > Rhodospirillales > Dongiaceae > Dongia > Dongia soli. The sequence goes on from NZ_JAXCLW010000007.1 coordinate 85,473, forward strand.
TCTGGCTGAGCCGGATGCCGATCAGCGGGTTGAGCACGCCAAGTGCTGCCTCGATGAAGCCGATCCCCAGCAGGACCGGCATCGTCGGCTGCACAGACTTCCACATGACATGCCCCCTATTAATGACGATATCGCGGGCTGGCCCTTTCCAGGCCGCGCCTCCCATATCTCGCAGGCGCCGTTGCGGCGCGCAATCCGTTTCGCGCCGCAGGCTGACGTTCCTGGTTGATATCCGGCCGAGCTGATGTCAGGCCTAGTCGATCAGCGCATCCTGGCCGCGCTTATAAAGGCCGTTGGCGATGATCAGGCGTTGGATCTCGCTGGCGCCTTCCCAGATCCGGTCGACGCGGAGTTCGCGAAAAAAGCGTTCCGCCACATTTTCCCGCATATAGCCGCGCCCACCGAAGATCTGCACTGCACGGTCAGCGACACGATTGGCCATCTCCGAGGCATAGAGCTTGACCATGGAGGATTGTGCATGCACGACCTTCACGTCCTCGCCGGCATCGATCGCTTCGGCGGTGCGATAGGTCATCAGCCGCGCCGCCCATAATTCGGTGACGCTGTCGGCCAGCATGAACTGGATTGCCTGCTGCTCGGCGAGGGGCTTGCCGAAGACCGCGCGTTGCTTGGCAAAAGCGGTGGCTTCGTCGATCAGCCGGGCCGCGGCGCCGCAGCAGCGGGCGGCGATCATCAGCCGCTCATAGCGGAACCAGTCATAGGTGAATCCCATGCCGTCGCCCTCGGCGCCGATGCGGTTGGCAACGGGCACGCGCACGTCGGTCAGGCGATAGATCGGATGATGCGCGGCGTAGGTATGGGTGTAGGCCGGGCTGCGCACCACCTCGATACCCGGCTTCTCCATGTCGATGAAGAACAGGCAATGGCTGCCGGCCTTCGGCCCTTCGGTCAGTTTCGCCTGGAAGATCATGATATCGGCGAGGTTGCCGCTGGTGACATGCCACTTTTCCCCATTCAGTAGATAATGATCCCCTCTCCTGCGCGCCGTTGCCTGGATGGCATCGACATCCGAACCAGCCTCGGATTCGGTAATGGCATAGCATTCATGGCGCGCGCCGGTGATGATCGGCTTGATCCAGGTTTCGATCTGATAGGGCGAGCAGGCGGCCAGCATCCAGCTTTGGGCATTGCTGTAACACCAGCCGAGGGCATTGGTGACGCGGCCGATCTGCTCGGTGGCCACGACCTGTTCCAGCATCGTATAGCCGCTCCCGCCATATTCGACGGGAATATCCATCGCATTGAGGCCGACTTCCCGCGCCAATTGCTGGTGCCTGGCTTTGGCATCCTCAGGGATCAGCCCTTCGTTCATTTCCGCATGCACTTCCCAGGGGATGAGTTCGGCTTCAACAAATTTACGGGTCCGTTCGCGCAATTGCGCGGCACGCGGCGGCAATGGATAGCTCATGATAATCCCCCCTGAAGATTATTGTTTTATAGTTCTGTGTGATCTGGTCAGGCGGCCGAAGCGGGTGAGGCTGCCGTGGCCTCGCGTTGCCCGAATTCCATCGGGAACAGCCCGGCCAGGAACAGCCGGACCGTCTGCTTGGCGTGATCGCGGTCGATCGCCTGCGGACTGATCAAGATATCCAGCCACAAGCCGTCAATCATGGCGCCGAAACCGCGCGCTACCTGATCGGCATCGAGGTGACTATAGCCGCCTTGTGTGATCAAATCCTGAAAGACCGCGCGCAGGTCTGCATAGAGAGCCGCGGACATATCCTGGCACAGGCGCAGGAATTCAGGCCGCCAGCGGGCTTCGCCCCAGAAGGCGTACCAGACGGTCACCCGCTTCCGGTTGATAAACAGCCGGTGGAAGTCGTTTTCGATCGTGGCTTCGATCCGGGCCACCGGCGAGGGACCGGCTTTCTCGCGGGCTTCAACGGCGCTGGCCCGATAATCGTCCAGGATATGCTTGAACGTGGCGATCAGCAGGGCGTCCTTGCCCTTGAAGTAGAAGTTGACAATGCCAACCGAAAGTTGGGCTGCTTCAGCTACTTGGGCCAAAGTGAGATCGGCGAAGCCGCGCCGGGCGATGCAGTCGATCGTAGCTTCGATCAACTGGATCCGACGGGCCTCCTTGATCCCTTCGCGCGACATGGCGTCTCCCAAAGATTGTGAAATATTGTTACGCAGAAATTTTTGTTAAGTCAATGTTTTTTCTTGACTTATAGCGCTACATTGAACGAATGTTCAATCAAAATTCGGTGGACGGCGTGCAGCAGGGGCGGGACAGGCCAGCCCAAGCTGCATGCGATGACTGCACCGCCTTTGGTAAGATTTTCCAGGATCAAGATTATCCAATGGCTGAGATCATTGATGATCGGGATCATCGATTTCCAAGGGTCGAGATGATCGGCGCCGGGTGTCGGCGCATAGTGTGGGGAGATAGAAATGCTGCACATTGAATCACAAGGTGCCTTGCGGGTTTTGACCTTCGACCGGCCGGAAGCGCGGAACGCGCTCAGCTCCGACTTGCTGAAGGAAATGCGCGCCGCTATTCACACCGCAAAGGCGGATCGGAGCTGCCGTGCATTGATGATCACCGGGCGGGGCAAAGCCTTCTGCGCCGGCGCCGACGTGCAGGAATGGGCGTTGGCGGAAGCGGCCGGCCAATTGGAGACCTATGGCTGGACCGAGGCGGCTCATTCGCTCTGCGCCGAGATCTATGATTTCGACCGGCCGACCATCGCTTTGATGAATGGCGCCGCGGTCGGTGCCGGGCTCGATCTCGCCTGCGCCTGCGACTTCCGCATCGCCTCCGATGCGGCGAAATTCTGCTGCGCCTATACCAAGATGGGTTATGCGCCGGATTGCGGCGGTACCTGGCTGTTGCCGAAACTGATCGGCCGGGAAGCGGCCAAGCTTTTCGTCTTCACCGGCGATTTCTGGAATGCAGATGAAGCCTTGCGGCGCGGCCTCATCACGGCGATCTATCCGGCCGATCAATTGCTGGAAAAGGGCCTCGCTTTCGGCCAGAAGCTCGCCAATGGTCCGACCGTCGCCCTGTCGGCGGCGAAGCGGCTGATCAATGAAAGCGGCACGCGCAACCTGCACGCCCAGCTCGCGGCTGAACGGGTCGCCGGCGAGATCTGCGGCCGCTCGACCGATGCCAAGGAAGCGCTGAGCGCCGCCGTGGCCAAGCGCGAGCCGGTCTTCCAGGGACATTAATTCCGTCAACAACCAGGCCTAACCGAGAGCACTCACTATGGCGTTCGACTTTTCGCAAACCGACGAACAGCGCATGCTGGTGGAGACCGTCCGCCAGTTCATCGAAAAGGAAATCTTCCCCTACGAACGCGAGGTCGATCGCGCTGGTGAGATGCCGATGGATCTTGCCAAGCAGATCAAGTCACGCGCCAAGGAAGTCGGCCTCTATGCTGCCAATATGCCGGAAGAGGTCGGCGGCGGCGGTCTCGACGTCATGTCGCAGATGCTGATGGAGCGGGAACTCGGGAAGTGCAATTGGGCGCTGCAGAAATTCGTTGGCCGGCCATCGGCGATCCTGATGGCCTGCCGTGACGAGCAGATTGAGAAATATCTGCTGCCGACCGTGCGGGGTGAGAAGATGGAAGTGTTCGCCCTGACGGAGCCAGGCGCCGGCTCCGACGCCATGTCGATCAGCACCCGCGCCGAAGCTGATGGCGATGATTACGTCCTTAATGGCGGCAAGCATTTCATCAGCGGCATCGGCCTGCCCGATTTCGCCATCGTTTTCACCGTCACCGGTGTCGATGAAACCAAGCGTGGCCCGCGCAAGCGCGTCACCGCCTTCCTGGTCGATCGCGACACGCCCGGCTTCAGCATCCGCCGCGGCCCGCGTTGCGTTTCCTATCGCGCCTATGACAATTACGAACTCTTCTTCGACAATGTGCGCCTCAACAAGCGGCAGATTCTGGGCGAGGAAGGCAAAGGCTTTGTGCTGGCCAATCAGTGGCTGACCGGCGGCCGGGTGATGGTTGCCGCCAATTGCTGCGGCAAGGCTGAGCGGGCGATGGAATTGGCGACCGATTGGGCGGCGACGCGCAAGCAGTTCGGCCAGACCATCGGCAAGTTCCAGGGCACATCTTTCAAGCTCGCCGATATGGCGACGGAATTGCGCGCCGCCGATGCCCTGGTTGCCTATACCTGCTGGAAGCTGGAGCAGGGAACCATGACCGATGCCGATGCCGCCATGGCGAAACTCTTCGCCAGCGAAATGCTGGGCCGCGTGACCGACCAGGCAATCCAGATTTTCGGCGGCATGGGGCTGATGGACGAGTTGCCGCTGGAGATGATGTGGCGCGATGCCCGGATCGAACGCATCTGGGAAGGCACGTCGGAAATCCAGCGCCATATCATTTCGCGCGATATGCTGCGCGCCAAGGAACAGTAAGGAGTAGGGACCGATCATGTTTCAGAAGAATCTGCTGAAGGGCAAACGCATCCTGGTGACCGGCGGCGGCACCGGCCTTGGCTACAGCATGGGACACCGCTTCCTCGAACTCGGCGCCGAACTGGTGATCTGCGGCCGGCGCGAAGAAGTGCTCAAGGAAGCCGCCGAGAAGCTGATGGCGGAAACCGGTGGCAAGGTGGAAACCCATGGCTGCGATATCCGCGATGCGGAAGCGGTCGACAAGATGATCGCGGCGATCTGGGAACAGGGCCCGCTGGATTCACTGGTCAACAATGCCGCCGGCAATTTCATCTCACGGACCGAGGATCTCAGCCCGCGCGCCGTCGATGCCGTGCTCAATATCGTGCTGCATGGCAGCGCCTATGCGACGCTCGCCTGTGGCAAGCGCTGGCTGAAGGAGGGCCGCAAGGCCTCGGTTCTTTCCATCGTCACGACTTATGCCTGGACCGGTTCCGCCTATGTGGTGCCCTCGGCCATGGCCAAGGCCGGCGTGTTGTCGATGATCCGCAGCCTGGCAGTGGAATGGGGCGGACGCGGCGTGCGGCTCAATGCCATCGCGCCGGGTCCGTTCCCGACGAAGGGTGCCTGGGAGCGGCTGGTGCCGCGCGCCGATCTTGCCAAGAAGTTCGAGACCAACAATCCGCTGCAGCGGGTCGGGGACCATAGCGAGCTTGCCAATCTCGCCACCTTCCTGCTCTCCGATTTCGCCGGTTATATCAATGGCGAGGTGGTCACGATCGACGGTGGCGAATGGCTGCAGGGCGCCGGCCAGTTCAACTTCCTGCGCGATATGACCGACGCCGATTGGGAATCGCTGAAACCGAAGAAAAAATAACCGCCCTGGCGATAGTGAAAGAAAAAGCCCCCGGATGCGATCCGGGGGCTTTTTTCTTGCGATTGAGGCGCCGCTTAAGACCGGGTGCCTTCCAGATCGAGATCGCCGGATTCGATGGCGCTGCGCAAAGCAGCGAGACCGCGATCGATTTCTTCATACATTTCGCGAGCGCGTCCCAGATCGCGGATATCGCTTTCGGTGATCGGGCCGCGCTTCGGATTGCCGAGATCGACCACCTGCGCCAGGTAGCGGCCGCGCAGCTTGGCGGCGAGGCGCACGACACGCTGGATTTCCGCCGGGGCGGCGCCGATCACGGCATTGGTGGTTTCTGCCCGGGTGAAGTTCCGCATTTCATGATTGAGGTGGCAGAGATACTGGCCGACCGAGGGTGAGGTGGTCAGCAGCTTGGCACGACGCCGCGCGTCTTCCGCCATCAGCTGCACCATGTTGGTTTTCGATTCGGCGGCCTGAGGAACGGGCGCGGCATGGTCGGCCGTCATCGCAGTGAGGGTCGCCCCGCCCAAGACCGGACCGGCCCGATTCTGCCCGGCAGATTCTGCCCGGGGAACCATGGCCGATAGCTCTTTGCCTTCGTCGCGGCGTGCAAACATCGATAACATCTGGCTTCCCCATGATCAGTTGCTGGGCGTCGGTATCGACGCTCTTTTAGGGAAGCAAGCGGCGTGCCAGAACTTGCGGCGGATGACCGTCGGGATTTTAACCAAACGCGAAGTCGTCGTGGCCTCGGCTGAGGACCTCCTGTAGCGCACCGGCGGCCCGGTCAATCAGCCCCTCGGGCTGCATCGCACTGGTGGGATAGAGGGCGATGCCGACAGCGACCCGGACGGTCTGACTGCCATTGCCGGTATCAACCGGCTTGGTCAACTCGGTGACGATTTTCTCCGCGACGATCTGCACGTCTTCGATGCGCGGCATAGCTTCTGCCAGGACGGCAAATTGGCGCCGTTCGAGCCGGGCGACGGTATCGCTGGCGCGCATGATCTGGTGCAAGCGTCCGGTCAGGACACCCATCAAAGCATCCTCATTGGCCGATGAAAGCAGCCCGTGGGGTTGCAAAACCGGGGTGACCTCGATCAGCAATACGGCAAAGAAATCCTGGTTCCGCTTGGCGCGGCGTTCGGCGAGGCCGAGAAATTCCCAGAATAACGGCGGGGCTGCCAGACCGGTTGCCGCGTCGCGCAGTCGCAGACGCGAGAGATGCCGTTCGCTATGCCGGCGATTGACTACCGATCGCAAGGCGCGCCGCAAGCCGTTCGGTGTCAGCTCCTGCCGCTGCATGACATCCACGGCGCCGTTATCGAGATAGGATTGTTCCGTCTCGGCATCGGCCTGGTCAGTGATGACAACGACGGCGGCGAGATGCGCAAGATCATCAATGATCCGCAGGTGATCTGTCTGGCTCGGTAACTTCAGGGCATCGAGATCGAGCAGGAACACATTGCCTGCATTGTCCCGCGCAGCTTCAACTGTAGCCGCGCTGTTGAAGTCGAGCGCCGTACTGGTTTTGGCGCAGAGCTGGCGCACCCAATCGATTTCCGCCTGGTTGGGCGAAACCATCGTCAACAGGATCGGTTCTGACGCGGCAAGAAAAGTCACAATCAGCAGCTCCTCGACAGCCAAGCTCGCAGAGCACCCTTAAGAAAAAATTAAATCGAGTTTTACGGTTGTGCGACGTTACCCTCGGGCAACGCCGTTGCTGCCGCTGCAAAATTTGATTAGAGACGGGTGATGTCCTTGCCGGCCGACCTTCATCTCGCCCTGAAGAGCATCCCGCTGCTGGCGGCCGTCCCGGTCGCGGAATGGTCGATTGCCCGTCTTGGCGGCATCACCAACCGCAATTACCGGCTCTGTCATGAGCGAAGCGGCCGGGACTATGTGCTGCGCCTACCGGGCGCCGGCGGCGGTCAATATCTCAATCGGCCGGCCGGTATCCATAATGCCGCTTTGGCCGCCGATATCGGGATCGCTCCGGCTGTCTTGTTCGCCGATGAGACGCGCGGCTGGCAGGTCACGGCATTCCTGCCCAATGCGATCTCCCTGCAATCGGCCGATTTCCAAGACGGGGAAAGCCTGGCGGCGGTCGGGCGCGTCATCGGCAGGCTGCAACGGTCGGGCGCAGCCTTCCAGCATGAAATGCGTCCCTTCGCCATATCCGACCGCTATCTGTCGCTGGCACCGGAACCGCGTTTGCAACGTCTCCGACAGGAGGCTGCCTGGTTGGACGCGGCTATTGAAGGCTCCGATCACTCATTGGTGCCCAGCCATATCGATCCCAATCCGAGCAATTTCCTGCGTCTGCCGGATCGCAGCTTGTGGCTGATCGACTGGGAATTTTCGGCCCGCGCCGATCCCTTCTGGGATATCGGCGCCATTGCGCTCGACAATGACTTGGACGAGGCGCAGATCGATTGGCTGCTCGCCGCCTCGGGTTATGCCGTGACGCCGCAATCCGCCCTGCGCGTTGCTCATTTCAGGACGGCCCTGTGCCTGGTCGCGGCGAGCTGGGCTTTTGTGGAAATTGCCGCCGGCAATGAGACGGCAGATCTGCGCGATTTCGCCGAACAACGGCTGTCGGCTTTTGCCACCGGTCTTGCGGTGCTGGTCAAGCGCTGAGGGCGAGGGCCAGGCTTTCCGGGCCGGCATCGGGAAGAGTGATGGTGACCGTGGTGCCGTGCCCCGGCTCGCTGGCGATGCTAAGCACCCCGCCCATCAATTCGCTAAAGCGCTGCGCCAGCGGCAGGCCGAGCCCTGTACCTTCGAATTTGCGGGCCAGCGAGCTGTCGATCTGGCCGAAGGGGGCTAAAGCGATCGGAATATCTTCGCTCGACATGCCGATGCCTTGATCAGCGACCTCAAAGCAATAGAGGCCGGTTTCCGTCTGTCGGCCGGAGAGCCGGACAGAGCTGCCATCCGGTGAGAATTTGATCGCATTCGACAGAAGATTGATCAGGCATTGCCGCAGCTTCGCCGCATCGGTGGTGAAGATCGGCAATATCGGGGCGATGTCCAAGTGCAGCGTGATATTGCGGCTTCGTAGCGACGGCTCCACCATCCGCGCAACTTCGCGCAGCAGAGCCGTCGGGTCCGTGCGGCTATTCTGCAGCGGCATGCGGCCAAGTTCGATCTTGGTCAGATCGAGAATATTGTTGATGATCGTCAGCAAATGCCGCCCGGCGGCGTGGATATCATCGACATAGGCACCGTAGCGGGCATCACCCAGTGGGCCGAAGGTCTTATGCTGAATCAGTTCCGAGAATCCGATGATCGCATTCAGCGGCGTGCGCAATTCATGGCTCATATTGGCGAGGAACTGGGATTTTGCTTTGCTGGCGGCCTCGGCGCGGGCGACGTTCCGGGTCAGTTCCAGGCTGCGCTCATGCTGCCGTTGCAACAGCCGGTCACCACGGCCGACGATGAGAATGAGGACGCCATTGGCGATGGCAAAGGCCGCCACAGTGAGGCCGATCAGCCAATAGGTGAAGCGGTCGATCGCCGTCACGAAAACGGTGACATCATCATAGACTTCGAAGACGCCGACAACCTTGCCGTCTTTGGCGCCGTAAATCGGCACATAACTGGAAATGATATCGCGATCGGTGACGGCGCCTTCGAAAGCATCGACCGTATGGGCATGCGCCATCTCGCTGGCGACGACGCCGTTGCGGGCGGATTCCACACCTTCATCGTCGCTCTTGTCCTGGCCGATCTGTCGGGGATCGGTCGAGAACAATGTATGGCCCTCGAGGTCATAGATTTTGACCTGGATAATCGGCGCCTTCTTGACAAGGGTCTTCACGTCCTGATTGAGCAATTCGACTTCCGGCCGTCCCTGCAGTTGTTCCGGCGGAAGGGCGCTGAGGAGGCGTAGGACATCCGCATGCTCATCCCATAAGGAGTTCGCCAGCAGGCGCGCTGCCGTCACGTTGGACTGTTCCGCCTCCGCTTCCATCTGCCGGACGGCCCAGCTGCGATAAAAGAGGGTGAGGCCCAAAGCGGTAACGATCAGGACGATGGCGGACAGAATCGCGAAATTCCGCGTCAGGCGAAAGCGTTTGGAGGTTGTGGAAGGGGGTTCCATGGGCATTTTCGTTCGTAGATACACGCCATGATGCGACCCTAAATCCAATTTATTAATAATGGCCTTCCACGGCGTGACAGGCTCGGCTTCGCCCAGCAACCCTGATGGTCCCGGCTACTCCCCAGCCAATGCCCGAGCCACCGGGCCGAGCCACCGGCCTGAGACCTTGTCCGGCCTTGACTTACCGTCCTGGCGCGACCATTCTCGCGCTCGCTCAACGGGGTGCCCGATGCCGGGCTGAGAGAAGCGATTGCCACTTCAACCCGATGAACCTGATCCGGTTAATACCGGCGGAGGGATATGAGTCACCGGTAAACCGATGCACCATTTCTCCTCCGCCGCTTTGTGGAGGAGTTTTCGCATGCGTGTTTCGGCATCTCTGCTGGCGGCGGTTTTCGGCATTCTTCTTTCGAGCGCGGCACAGGCTGCGGAGCCGACCCTGACCGTCTATACCTATGATTCCTTTATCAGCGAATGGGGCCCCGGTCCGGCCATCCAGAAGCAGTTCGAGGCCCAATGCCACTGCAAGCTGACCTGGGTCGGACTGGAGGATGGCGCCGCCTTGCTGTCGCGGCTGAAGATGGAAGGAAAGAAGACAAAGGCTGATGTCGTGCTTGGCCTCGATACCAATCTCACCAGCGAAGCGGCGGCGACGGGTTTCTTCGCCCCGGCCAAGGTCGATGTCTCCAAGCTGAAGCTGCCGGTCGCCTGGAATGACAAGACCTTCGTTCCCTATGACTACGGCTATTTCGCTTTCGTCTACGATTCACAGAAGCTGCCCAATCCACCGAAGAGCCTGGCGGAGCTGACGGCGCCGGGCGATCAGCCGAAGATTCTCCTGATGGATCCGCGCACTTCGACGCCGGGTCTTGGCCTGCTCCTTTGGATGAAGGAGGTCTATGGCGATAAGGCGACCGAGGCCTGGGCGAAGGTTGCGCCGAAGGTGCTCACCATCAGCAAAGGTTGGAGCGAGGCCTATGGCCTGTTTGTGAAAGGCGAGGCGCCGATGGTGCTCAGCTACACGACCTCGCCGGCTTATCATCAGATCAACGAGAAGACCGATCGCTATAAGGCGCTGGATTTCCCGGAAGGCAATTATCTCCAGGTCGAAGTGGCGGCTCGGATGGCATCGAGCAAGCATGCCGATCTTGCCGAACAGTTCCTGGCCTTCCTGACCTCGCCCGAGGTGCAGAAGCTGATCCCGACCACCAATTACATGTTCCCGGTGGTCGATATCGGCAATGACCTGCCGGCAGAATTCCGCAACATCCCGCAGCCCCAGAAGACCCTGTTGATGCCGAGCGATGAGGTCGCCAAGCATCGCCATGCCTGGATCCGGGAATGGCTCGAGACGGTCAGCCGCTGAATTCGCACGCGCCTATCATGACGACGACACGGCCGATAGCGGGCTATCCGCTGATCGGGATCGCTTCCCTCGGCCGGGTTGCCGCCGCCATCCTGATCGCGGTGATCGCTGCTATCCTGGTGCGGCTTCTCGACCAAGCATCCGCCGGCGACATCCGGGATCTGATCGGCGACAGCTATCTGCGCCGGGTGGTGATTTTCACCGTGATGCAGGCGGTGCTGTCGACGCTGCTCTCTCTTGCGCTCGCTGTGCCGGTGACACGCGCTTTGGCACGGCAAAGCCATTTCCCCGGGCGGGGCGTGCTGTTGCGGCTCTTCTCCCTGCCGCTGGTCATGCCGGCGCTGGTGGCGATTTTTGGTGTGGTCGCCGCTTATGGCCAGCAGGGCTGGATGGCGCGGCTGGTCGGCGTTGGGGTTTGGCCATCGATCTATGGGCTCGGCGGTATCCTGGTCGCGCATGTCTTCTTCAATCTGCCGCTGGCAGTGCGCCTGCTCTTGCCGGCCTGGCAGACCGTGCCGGCGGAAACCTGGCGGCTCGCAGCACAACTCGGCATGACGTCGGGCCATATTTTCCGGCTGATCGAATGGCCGCTCTTGCGCCGCGTCGTGCCGCAAATTGCCGCCACCATCTTCATGCTCTGCTTCGTCAGCTTCGCCATCGTGCTGACCCTGGGCGGCGGGCCGCGCGCTTCAACCTTGGAAGTCACGATCTTCCAGGCGATCCGTTTCGATGCCGACCTGCCGCGCGCCGGGCTGCTCGCCCTGCTCGAACTGGTCCTGTGCCTGATCGCCGGGATACTCTGCCGTGGCCTCACCCAGCGGATGGATTTCGCCGCCGGTTTCGGTCGGCCTGGCTGGCGTCACGATGCATCGACCAGATGGGCGCGGATCGGCGACAGCGCCTGGATCGTGCTTGCAGTGCTGTTCGTCGGCTTGCCCGAACTCGCCTTGCTGGCCGATGGCTTGCGCGGCTTTACCGCGGATTTGCCCTGGCCGGTTCTGGCGCAGGCGGCCTTGCTGGGCTTGTCCATCTCAGTGATCGCCGGTGCCGGTGCCACTTTCTTCGGCTTCGTCCTTGCGGCTGCCGGCCATCAGCCCTCGCCGTGCCGTGCCGGTCTGTTCGTCAGGATCATGAAATCGCTGCAAGCGCTTGCCGGCCTGCTGCCGCTGGCGATGTCGCCGATGGTGCTCGGCATCGGCTTCTATCTGTTGATCACCGATTATACCGATAGCGATCTGTGGTCGGTCATCGGTATCATCCTGCTCAACATCGCCATGGCCATTCCTTTCTGCCTGGCCCTGCTGATGCCGGCCGTCGACCGCAATCTGCAACAGCATGATCGTCTCTGCCGTGAATTGAGCATTGTCGGCTTCAACCGTTTCCGTCTGATCGACTGGCCCAGCTTGCGGCCGCAAATCGCCACGGCTTTCGCCTTGGCGACCAGCCTGGGGCTCGGCGATCTGATCGGTATCAGCCTGTTTGGCAATCCGGACCTGCGGACCCTCAGCATGCTGCTCTATGAGCAGCTCTCTGCCTATCGGATGGATCAGGCGGCGGCGACGGCGCTGATCTTGTTACTTCTGGTGCTGGGGGTCTATGGCGCGATCGAGCGTCTTGTGGGTGGAAAACAATGACGGCCTACCTGGAATGCCGCGCGCTGCGGTTCCGCTATGAAGAGATGATGATGCGCTTCGATCTTGAAATCGAACGCGGGAGCTGCGTGGCGGTGATCGGCCCGAGCGGTGCGGGGAAGAGTACGCTGCTTGCTCTGATTGGCGGGTTTGAACATGCCGATGACGGCTGCGTCTTGGTGGAGGGGCGGGACATCACCGCCGTGCCGGCGGCCCAGCGGCCGGTCACAACCTTGTTTCAAGACAATAATCTTTTCGCGCATTTGACCGCGTCCCAGAATGTCGGGCTCGGCCTCCATCCCGGCTTGCGGCTGAGCGATGCGCAGCGCCGCGATGTCGGGCAGGCGCTGGAACAAGTCGGGCTTGAGGAGTTCGGCAACCGCCGCCCGGCGCAATTATCCGGCGGCGAGCGCCAGCGTGTCGCCATTGCCCGCTGCCTTGTGCGTCGCCGGCCGATCCTGCTGCTGGACGAACCGTTCGGGGCGCTGGGGCCGGCGATGCGGCTGGAGATGCTGGATCTGGTCGACGCCCTGCGCCGTCAGCATGGGCTGACCGTGCTGATGGTGACCCATGATCCGGCAGATGCGGCGCGCATCGCCGACCGCACAGCCTTTGTGGCGGAAGGCGAGGTGGTTCTGAGCGACGCAACGACAAGTGTCCTGCAGTCGGACCTGCCGGTGATCCGCGACTATCTCGGCCGGTAGCCTGTCGTTTTCAATTGGTCTCGAACTTGCCGCGCAAGGCTTCGACCGCGCGGTCGATGAAGAGACGCACCTTCGGTGCCAGATAGCGCCCGGCCGGATGCACCACATGTATCGGCAAAGGCGGCGGTTCATAGCCGACCAGTAGGCGTTGCAACTTGCCTTCCGCCTCCAGCGGTTCCGATTGATAGGACATGACGCGAATGACGCCGCCGCCGGCAATCGCCGCATCGAGGGCTGCTTGAATCGTGCTGACAATCAAGCGGGCATTTATCGGCACGGTGATCTCCTTGGCTCCCTTGCCGAAGGTCCAGCGGTCGATGACCGGCCGCACGCCCGATATCGCGATGGCGTCATGGCCTACCAGATCCTGCGGTGTCTTTGGCGCATCATGGGCCGCGAGATAAGCGGGGCTTGCGCAAATGACGCGGCGGATATGGCCGACCTGGATCGCTTGCAGGGTTGAATCCGCAAGTGCGGCGATGCGGATGCCGAGATCGATGCCTTCGTCGATATAGGAGACGATACGATTGAGCAGCAGCATCGAGACACTGACCTGCGGGTAGTCACGCATGAAGGCCTGGACGATGGGCAGGACATGGAGCCGGCCGAACATCTCCGGCGCCGTCACGCTCAGCAAGCCGCGCGGCTCCAGTTTCTCCGACGCCGCCGACAATTCCAGCTCCTCAAAATCCGCCAGGGCTCGGCGGCCGAGATCGAGATAGCGCGTCCCGGCATCGGTGAGTGCCACCGCCCGCGTGGTGCGGTTGAAGAGGCGCGTGCCGAGCCGTTCCTCTAGCTCCGCCACCGCGCGGGTGACGGCCGCGGGCGAACGGTTGAGCCGCCGGGCCGCGGCGATGAAGCTGCCTTGCTCCGCCACCGCCACGAAGATGGCCAGGATGTCCAGGCGATCCATCAATTATTCCGATTTTTGAAATAGAGAACTGCATTTTTGCACAATTAAATCGAATTCCAAAACGACATATTTGTAGCTGGAGACAATCAGGACCAGGGATTTGCCATGACACAGCCGACCCCCCAGAAGCCGATCATGCTTTACGGCTTCAAGCTTTCCGGCCACTCGCACCGGGCAGAATCAATGCTGCGCCTCCTGCAGCTTCCCTATGAATATCGCGAGGTGAATCTGCGAGGCGGTGAGCAGAAGAGCGAAACTTTCCTAAAGCTCAATCCGTTCGGCACCGTCCCGGTGATCGACGACAACGGAACGGTGATTGCCGATTCCGCCGCCATCCTGGTTTATCTCGCAACGACGTATGAGCCCGCGCGGCGCTGGCTGCCGCGGGAAGCGGCGCAGGCGGCGCAGGTGCAGCGCTGGCTCTCCGTCGCTCAGGGACCCGTCTATAACGGTCCGGCCATGGCGCGCATGGTAAAGCTCTTCGGCGCTCCAGCGGATTACGAGCGCTGCAAGGCGATTGCCAGCTCGCTCTTCTCGGTGCTGGAAAATCACTTGGCATCAGAGGACTTCCTGGTCGGGGAAAGGCCGACCATCGCTGATGTCGCCGTTTACAGCTATATCGCCGTCTCTGCCGATGGTGGGTTGCCCCTGAGCGACTACGGCGCCATTCGCTCCTGGGTCGCGCGCCTGGAAGCTTTGCCGCATTTCGAACCGATGCCCGGCAGCGACCGCAACGCTGTCTGAGGCGAAGGAGGATGCCTTGTCTGCTTTATTTTCGTCTTCTTCTGCCTCGCCCTGGCACGCCGGCGAGCGTGCTATCCAGGAGCAGGCCGGCGTCGCGGCGCAGATGGAGGGTGTGGGCCAGCGGGTCATGCGATCCTTCATGCCCGACCAGCATCGAGAATTCTTCGCGCAATTGCCCTTTTTGGTTGTCGGGTCGGTGGATGGGGAAGGCTCGCCTTGGGCGTCGCTGTTGCAAGGCATGCCCGGATTTGCGACCAGCCCGGATCCGCAGCGTCTCGATATTGCGGCACAGCCGGTTGCCGGCGATCCGCTGGCGGAGACTTTGCATCTCGGCACTCGGCTCGGCCTGCTGGGGATCGAATTGCCGACACGCCGGCGCAACCGCATGAACGGCCGTATCATCAAGATGTCGGGAAGCGGTTTTAGCGTCGCGGTCGAGCAGAGCTTCGGCAATTGCCCGCAATACATCCAGGCGAGGGATTATGTCGATCTTTCACCTGCGCCCGAAGCGGTCACTGTGGAACCGTTCCTTGGTTTGGATGAGCCTGCGCGCCAGCTGATCGTGGAGAGCGATACGTTCTTCGTTGCCTCCGCCATACCGCGAGAGGATGGCGGCTTCGATCCCGATGTCTCTCATCGCGGCGGACGACCCGGCTTCGTCAGGGTCGATGCCGATGGCACGCTGACCATCCCGGATTATGCGGGCAACCGGTTCTTCAATACGCTCGGCAATTTGTCGGTCTATCCCCGTGCCGGATTGTCCTTCATCGATTTCCACAAGGGCGATCTTTTGCAGCTGACCGGCGCGGCGAGCGTGGTTTTGAACGGCTCGAATGCTGAGATGATCGAAGGCGTCCAGCGGGTCTGGCAGGTCCGCCCAGTTCGCGGCCGCTGGCTGCGCAATGCCGTACCCCTCCGTTTTCGCTTCCGCGAATTCTCGCCGGCTTCCATGCGAGCCGGTATCTGGAGCGAGAGTCACAGGACGGTTGATCGCGGAAGCTAAGCAACCGGCCGCGGCGGTTCCGGCACCGGAGGCGGTTCCATTGGCGGCTGAATCGGCATTGGCTCTGGATCACCCGGTATCGGCGGTGCCGGCGGCACTTCGGTTGGCTTCGGATCGCCGGGCCGGGGCGTTTCCGGCGTCGGCGGCAGATGGGCCGGACGTGGCGAATCAGGCTGCGCCGCTTCGATCAGGCGTCGATCTGGCATAGCGTTATCTCCTGCAGCATCGCTGGCGGCGATGGTTCATAGAGATAACGGAACCTGGCGCCATTGGTTCCGAAGTCGGGTCAGCCGCGAATGCTAGCTCAAGACCTGCTGCCGGCTCTGCATGAATTCGTCGGTCGCAGCGAGGAATTTTTCGATATCGGCATCGCTTAACGGCAGCATCAGCGCCATATAGCCGCGCCGCGCCATATAGATGCCGGCGGCGATGAAATCGAGGTGGATGAGCTTATGCAACGCCTTGCGTTTCGGCTCGCCGGCCGGATCGATATCCTGGGGCCGGGTGACCGGGCGATCACTGAAATGCAGCCCGACAAAAGAGCCGTGACCGGTTGCCAGCAATGGCGCCTCATGCCGACGCGCGAGATCGTTGATGCCGTTGCGCAGCCGGTCGCCTTTCGCATTCAGCCTGGCGACGGCTTCGCCCGTATAGATCTTGGTAAGGCCGGTCAGGCCGGCTGACATTGTCAGCACGTTGTTGTTGAAGGTGCCGGCATGGGGCCAGGCATCAGCCCGTGCCGGATCGAAACGCTGCATCAGGTCGCGGCGGCCGCCAAAGGCGCCGAAGCTCATGCCACCGCCAATATATTTGCCGAGCGTCGTCATATCCGGCGTGATGCGCAAGGCGGCCTGCAGCCCCCCGGTGGAGAGTCGCGAGGTCATAACCTCGTCGAAGATCAGGACGATGCCATGGGCCGTGCAGCTCTCCCGCAAAGCCAGGAGAAATGCCGGATCGGCCGGCAGGCAGCCGCTGCCCAGCATCGGTTCGACCAGCACCGCGGCAAGATCCTTCCCATGCTTCTTGATGAGGTCGAGGCTGCCCTCGATATCGTTATAGGGTGCGATCACCCAATCGATCGGCAGGTTGAGCGGCATGCCGCCCTGGCGGAAATAGAAGACGCCGCCATGATATCCGCCCTCGAAGACCATGACCTTGCTGCGCCGTGTCGCTGCGCGGGCGGTTTGGATGGCGAACATATTGGCTTCGGTGCCGGAATTGCAGAAACGCAGCAGCTCCAGGGACGGGAAACGTTCCTGCAGCACGCTGGCGAGGCCGGCTTCATAAGCATTCGGGCCGCCCAGGACGATGCCGTCGGCCAGGGCGTCACGCACGGCTTCCAGGATCACCGGATTGGAATGACCGTAAAGCCCGGCCGAATATTCGCCGAGGAAGTCGATATAACGATGGCCGTCGATATCTTCCAGAACCGCTCCCTCACCACGACGCCAGGCGAGGGGGAAGGGATCGAAATGCAGAACCGTTCGGGTATTGCCCCCCGGCATGGCTTGCGACGCTGCCTTGTGGCGCTCCGCACTGCCCGGATTGGCGGCGATGAAGCGGCTCTCGGCTTCGGCGAGCGCCGTTTCCAGGGACGAATTCATGCACTCTTCCTCCTCGGGGATGCGTTTCTTATTTTGCTATCGAGCGGTCAGTTCTCCGACCACATGCGCAGCAGATTGACATGGCATTTGAAGGCGAGGTCGGTGATCTGGTCGTTTGGCGCCACCTTGTTCAGCTTTTCGCCAATCATGGCGAGATCGGCGAGTAGCATCCGCTGGCGTTCGTCGCGCACATGCGATTGCACCCAGCTGATGACGACCAGACGCTCGCCGCGGGTCACCGGCCGGACCTCATGCAATGTGCTCGACGGATAGACGATGGCGGAACCGGCCGGCAGCTTGATCATCTGCGGTCCGAAAGGGCTGTTGATCAGCAATTCGCCGCCGTCATATTCGGTCGGTTCATTGATGAAGACGGTTAAGGAGACATCGGCCCGGCGCAGATCGTCATTCGGCCCCATCAGCGCGTCATCGACATGTTGGCCATAGGCCATGCCCGGGCGGTATCGGCTGATGGTCGGCAGGAAGACGTGATGCGGCAAGGCGGCGTGGCGGAAATGCACGCTGCGCATCAGCGCATCGATAACGGTCTTTTGGATGACGTTCCGGCCCTCCCAGGCCTTGGGCACTTGCTCATTACGTTTGATTCGCTGATTGCGGAAACCTGCGGTTTCCTTGCCGTCAGCGAAGGGTGCGGCTTCAATCGCGGCCCGCACGGTCTTCAATTCGTCAGGCGTCAGGACATGGGGAATATTGACGAGCATGTGTCTTCTACCTCTGGACTGGATGCTGCGATCATAGGGAGCTGCGGCTAGCTTGGCGAGAGGGGCAGGCAGGTGGGGGATTTATCGGAGAATTTGCCGCACCTTTTCCAAAGCCTCAACCAGCCGGTCGATATCTTCGGACCCGGTATAGAGGCCGAAGGAGGCGCGAATCGTCCCGCTCAGGCCGAGATGGTCCATCAGGGGTTGAGCGCAATGAAAGCCGGTGCGGACACAAATACCCTCCGCACCGAGCAGTGAGCCGGCGTCATGCGGGTGGATGCCCTCCATCGTGAAGGACAGGATGCCGACCCGCTCAGCCGGCCGGCCGATCACGGTGAGGCCCGGCACGTCGCCGAGCCGGTCGAGCGCATAGTCCAACAAGCGCTGGTCATGTTCCCGGATGGCGGCAGGATCAACCTGCCGGAAGAAATCGATGGCGGCGGCAAGACCGATTGCGGCGCCGATCGGCGGAGTTCCCGCTTCGAAGCGTTGCGGGGGCTCGGCATAGTCGGTGCCGTCGATGCGGACGCTGCGGATCATGTCACCGCCCAATTGCCAGGGTGGCATGGCGGCCAGCAGATCGGCCTTGCCGAATAGAATGCCGATACCGTCCGGGCCATAAAGCTTGTGGCCGGTGAGGGCGAGAAAATCGCAATCCCACTGTTGAAGATCGGCCAGGCCATGCGGCGCTGCCTGGGCGGCATCGACCAGCACCTTGGCGCCCGCCTGATGGGCCATCGGGATGATCCGCTGCAATGGTGTCACGGTGCCGAGCGTGTTGGCGGCGGCGGTCAGACAGACCAGTTTGGTGCGGGATGAGAGCAGCTTTGGAAAGGCCTCTAGATCCAGATCGCCACTCTCGCTGATGGGCGCGACGCGCAGCTTGAATCCATGGCGTTGGGCGACCGCTTGCCAGGGCACGAAATTGGCATGATGCTCCAGCAGGCTGATGAGGATCTCGTCACCTTCACGCAAGAAAGCGGTGGCATAACTATTGGCCACCAAGTTGATCGACTCGGTGGCGCTGCGGGTGAAGACGATCTCGCTTGGCGCAGCGTGCAAAAAGCCTGCAACCGTGCGACGGGCAGCTTCATAAGCTTCAGTCGCTGCGTCGCTCAACGGATAAACCCCGCGATGGATATTGGCGTAACCGGTTTCGTAGAACAGCCGCTGCCGTTGCAGTACCGCGGCGGGCTTCTGCGCGCTGGCGGCGCTGTCGAGATAGATGACCGGCCGGCCGGCTACATCGCTGTTTGCCAATAATGGGAAGGCCTCGCGCGGAATCAGCGGGGAAATTGTTCCGGATTGGGGGGCGGTTGTGATTTTTGCCATCGAAACGGGCCCTGGCCTCATAAAACGCCTGAAATCGGCTGAACTTGGCGGCCATTTCGTGACCCCCAAAGCGCGCGCTGTCAAGAGCGGGCACCCGCAATCACCGGCCGTGCAATGCCATCCAATCGACGGTTGCGCAATACACAAGTATTTAACTTGTGAATTTACATCCGCGACCAAATATTTTCCCGGTCATTATTGGCGGTCAAATCAGTTTTTCGATGTCATAAGCGCGGCCGGTGCAATGTGGGACGCAGATTTAACTGGATATACAGGCATATGGAGCTTCAACAACTCGAAGACAGCGGCCTCGGGCTGACGGCCGAGACTGTCGAACGGCTTTTCGCGCCTTATGTAGCCTTCGAAACCGGGCCATCCGATAAGATGTGGCGCGCGGAAGTGGCGCGTCGGGCCCGCAAAGTGGAGAAGAGGTTCTGGCGGCGAACGATCTTGGGGCGGTTGCCCCATCTGGGCCGCACCGCGCCCAAGATCGAAGAGGAGTATAACGAGGTTTGGGACCGGACGGCCCTCGATAGTTACAAGATACCCTCCGAAAAAAAAGGCCGTTTGCCTTGGTTGTGGCGCGACAAACGCTATATCGCGCATCGTTTCGGCGGCGCGCGTGTCCGGCTTGCGGTGCTGATGCAGGTGATCGAGCAATTGAAGCCGGCCAGCGTGCTCGAAGTCGGTGCAGGCAATGGCGTCAACCTGCTCTATCTTGCCGGCCGGTTTCCCGAAACGCAGTTTGCCGGACTTGAACTGACGGCGGAAGGCGTGCGGGCGGCGCAGGACTGCCAACAGCAATGGCCGGAATTCCCCGAGGAACTGCTGGATTTTTCCCCACATCCGTTGCGTGACCGACAGGCTTTCCGTCATGTCGATTTTCGCCAGGGTTCGGCGCAGGAACTGCCTTTCGCCGATGGCAGCTTCGATTTGGTCACGACGGTCCTGGCGCTGGAGCAGATGGAGCGGATCCGAAAACCCGCCCTGCGCGAGATCGCTCGCGTAACCAAAGGACATGTCCTGATGATCGAGCCGTTCCGCGACGTGAATAGGTGGGGCCGGCGTCGCCGCTACATCATCTCGGAAGACTATTTCTCGGCCTCTATTCGGGACCTGCCGCGATACGGCCTGCAGCCGATCTGGGCGACGGCTGACCTTCCGCAGAAGGCGCAAATGCAATTCTGCTGCGTGTTGGCACGTAAAATCTGACACTCATCTTTTTAGGTAATTAATCCTCGATGTGGGGGTAGGGGCAGACTGGCTGGAGCCGCCGCCTTGACGACTGGCTTTGGGGTGTTACTGTTCGTATACGAACAGTAACACGAAAAGCGCATCGGGAGGCAGGTAGTCGGGGATGTTCAAGCGATCAGGGGGATCGGCGATGGCGACGCGGAATGCGGGGCGCCGGCTTTCCGCATATGCCGGTTATCGGGAACCGGCTATGCCAATCGGGCAGGGTTCGTTATCGTCGCGCGCAGTTCGGCTGTCTCAAAAGGGAGTTTGTCGTGGCAACCGCCAGTGAACGGCGCGCGATTTTTGCGCTGACGGCCCCGGCCTATCTGTGGCTGACGGTAACGATCTTTCTGCCATTATCGGCGATGTTCTATTGCAGCTTCCTCAGCAAATCGCCGCTGGTGCCGACCGCTGCCGAGTTTACCTTTGCCCAATATGCCGCCTTCTTCACACGATCGGTCTATCTCAATCTGACCTGGTGGTCCTTGGAGCTTGGCTTCTACGTCACCGTCTTCTGCCTGCTGGTCGGGTACCCCGTCGCCTATGCCCTGGCGAAGCAGATCAAGGGACGGTGGCGCGAGGCTCTTTTCCTGATGGTGATCTTGCCGTTCTGGAGCAACGCCCTGGTGCGGATCTTCTCCTGGACCATGGTACTGCGCAATGGCGGGCTGCTGGATCAGCTCGTTCAGTCAATCTTCCCCGCTGCCGCACCAATCAGTCTGCTCTATTCCTATCCGGCGGTGGTCATCGGCTTGGTGCACTCCTACCTGCCTTACATGATCCTCACCTGCTACATCTCCTTGCAGGCGATCGACGATTCGGTGATCGAAGCGGCGGCCAATCTCGGCGCACGCGCTACCACCATTTTCCGCCGTGTCGTCTTTCCGATGAGCCTTCCCGGCGTGATCGCCGGATCGGCCTTGATCTTCGTGCCGGTGATCGGCTCCTTCATGGAACCGCGCATTCTTGGCGGGACCAAGGGCGTCACCCTCGGCATGTCCATCGAAGAGCAGTTCATGGTGACGGCGAACTGGCCGCTGGGTGCCGCTTTATCCTTCATCCTGCTGGCAATCGTGCTGCTGATCTGCGCCGCCGGCTATCCCTTCATTCGGAAGCGCATGGAGGGGCTGAAATGAGCGCCCGCGAGAGCCGTTTGGGCATTGGTGGCTGGACCCTGCGCATTCATCTCATTCTGGTGCTGCTCTTCCTCTACGTGCCGATCCTGGTCATGGCGGCCCTCAGCTTCAACCGCTCGCAGCTCTATGAACTGCCCTTCACCTTCGACACGGTGTGGTACACGACGCTGGCCTCGAACCAGCGGCTGATCGATGCCGGCATCAACAGCATCGTCATCGCCGTGATCAATACCGTGGTCGCGACGGTTCTCGGCACCATGGCCGCTTTGGCCTTCGCGCGCTATCAGTTCCGTGGCAAATCGCTGCTGCAATTGCTGCTGTTTCCGCCCATCACCATTCCCTGGCTGGTGATCGGCACGGCGATGCTGGTCTTCTTCTTCTGGACCGGCATCGGGCGCGGGCTACATGCAATTCTGCTTGGCCATGTGGCGCTGTCATTGCCTTATGTGATCGTCGTGGTCGGCGCGCGACTGGCGAATTATCCCCGTGCGATGGAAGAAGCGGCGGCGACATTGGGGGCGACGCCCTGGCAGACATTCCGCCGGGTGACCGCGCCGATCCTGGCGCCGGGTGTGGTGGCGGCAGCCCTCTTTGCCTTCGCCGTCTCCTTCGACCAGTTCGTGATCTCCTATTTCCTGGCCCCGCCCGGCGTCAACACGCTGCCGGTCGCCATCTATGCCGCGATCCGCAAGGGCTTCACGCCGGAAATCAACGCTATCTCCACCATCATCATCGTCGTCTCGATGGGCATCATGCTGATCACGGCGCGGTTTTATCGCTTCGGCGGCGAAAGGTAAGACGTAATGAGTCAAGTCGACATCATCGGAGCGGTGAAGCGTTACGGCGACGTGGCCGCCTTGGACAATGTCTCCATGTCCTTCAAGGATGGCGAATTCTTCGGCCTGCTGGGTCCCAGCGGCAGCGGCAAAACCACCATGCTGCGTGCCATTGCCGGTTTCGTCAGCCTGGACGAGGGCGAGGTGCGGATCGATGGCAAGGACATTGGCGCGACACCGGTCTATCAGCGCAATATCGGCATGGTGTTCCAGAACTATGCGCTGTTCCCGCATATGAACGTGCAGGAGAATGTCGCTTTCGGCCTTGATGTGCGCAAGGTTAGCGCCGCCGATCAGCGCAAACGCGTTGCCGATGCGCTTGCCATGGTGCGCCTCAGCGGCTTGGAACAGCGCAAGCCGAAACAGCTTTCCGGCGGCCAGCAGCAGCGTGTCGCATTGGCGCGCGCTTTGGTGACCCGGCCGAAAGTCCTCCTACTGGACGAACCCCTGGGCGCCCTGGACAAGCATTTGCGCCAGGAGATGCAGATCGAGCTGAAGCGTATTCAGCGCGATGTCGGCATCACCACCATCTTCGTCACCCATGACCAGGAAGAGGCGCTGACCCTCTCCGACCGCATCGCCATCTTCAATGCCGGCGGCATCGTTCAAGCCGGCGCGCCGGCGGAAGTCTATGCCAAGCCGATCAACCGTTTTGCCGCCGGATTCCTCGGCGAAGCGAATTTCCTTGTGGGCCAGGTGGCGGCGCTGGAAGGCGGTTGGGCAAAGATCGACCTGGCCTCCGGCGGCATCGCCGTCATTCCAGGCGAGGGAATCCAGCCAGGACAACCTGCATTGCTCGCAGTGCGGCCGGAGCGCCTCACAATTCATCCCGGCGACGATGGTCCCGGCAATAACCGGCTCTGCGGAACGGTCAGCGAGGTCGTTTTCTCCGGCAACAGCACGACCTATCGCGTGCGTTGCGGCGAACAGTCGATCAGCGTCTTTCGCCAGAATGACGGGCAGCCGGTGCTGGCGGCGGGAACCCAGGTCACCCTCTATTGGGAACCGGATGACGCGGTTCTGGTGAGCGCCTGATGACGGGCCTGCATTCCCCGCTCAGCCCATCGGCCCTGCATGTCGTCATCGATATGCAGGTTCTCTTCGACAGCCATCCTGAATGGGGCTGCGCCGATCTCCGCGGCATTCTGCCGGCCGTGCAGCGAATGGCAACGGCGCGGCCAGACCGCACCGTCTGCACGCGATTCGTGCCGGCGCGGAACGCGGCCTCGGCGCCGGGTTGCTGGCAGCGTTATTACCGCCATTGGCACGGCGCCACATTGGAACAAGCGGGCGAGGCGGCAGTTGAACTGGTGCCGGAACTGGCGGCCTTGCCGCTGGCGGGTATCGTCGATAAAGCCGGCTATTCCGCCTATAGCAGCGCCGACTTCGTGCCTTTGCTGGATCGCTTGCGCGCCGATACGCTGATCCTGTCAGGTGTCGAGACAGATGTCTGTGTCTGGGCGACAGTGCTGTCGGCGATCGATGACGGGCGGCGCGTGGTTATTGCCAGCGACGCCGTTGGCAGCAGCAACCGGGATACCCATGACGCGACCCTGCGCATTGCGGCGGACCGCTTCGACCTGCAGATCGAATTGGCGACAGTGGACGAAATCCTGGCCGCCTGGCCCATTTCCTAACGATTTCCCGGAAGCAGCATTGACGGCCCTTTCAGCATGAAGATCAGCGATATGAACATTTCTCCCGCCCGCCATTGGAATACCTGGGACAGCGTCTATCCGCTGCGCATGATCCATCTGCCGAGCGGCGTGCGCCTGACGCCTTGCGCCTATTCGTCGAGTGCCGCGAGCTTCACGCGCTTTCCTGCCACGGCGCCGGGCCTGCTGCTCGGTGAGCGCGACATCCCGGGTACGCGCATCGATGTATCGCTGAGCCATAGTGGCACCGAGATCGACTGGCGCTACGACAAGCCCGAACCTGCTTCGGTGCGCTGCCATTGGTCGGCCAAGAAGTTCGGCGAATGGGGACTGCGTGTCTGGGTCATGCTGGTGCTCGATTGGCAGCCCGAAGACACCGGAAACGCCGTAACCTGGCACTATGATGCAGCAGCGGAAACGCTCTCGGCGGAGCATGAGGGCCAGCATGTGGTGATTGAGGGCAATGCGGCGCCCTTGATGGTTACCTTCCATGACAGCCTCGAGGCCCTGGAGGAAGAATTCCGTCAATACGGCTATTTCTATGTCGGCTCACGCGGGACTTCGGGTCGGCTGGCGGTACTCCGCTACAATCTCGACGAGATGCCTGATTGCGATGTCGCCTTGTCGATCGCACCATCCAGCGATCAGGCGCGGCGGCAGGTTGCGCAAGCCTTGGCGGCGTCAGAGCCGGCAGCCCTACCGGCTTTGCAGACCGGCCGGACGCCCGGCGCCTTGGAGGCGATCCGCGATCTGGTGGCTTGGAATACGGTCTGGGACCAGATCAACCGCCGGCCCTACACCAGTCTCAGCCGTACCTGGGTGGCGCAGAAATTCGGCGGCTTCGGCGTCTGGCTCACCGATATTTTTTACCATGCGCTGCTCTCCGGCTGTTTCGACACCGATCTGGTGCGCGAGAACCTCCGCGCCGTGCTGGCGGCCGCTCAACCTGCCGGCAATCTCCCCTGCCTGGTGACCGGGCGCGATGCCTGGATCGACCGCTCGCAGCCGCCCGTCTGCTCCTTCATCTTCTGGATGATGGCGCAGCGCGCCAGCGCAGCGGATCTCATCGATCTCGCTTATCCGAAACTGCTCGCCAATCACGATTGGTGGTTCGCCCATCGCGACGGCAATGGCGACGGATTGCTGGAATGGGGCACCACGCCGAATGTCGGCGACGGCCTCTATCGCAGCACCAAGCTGGGTGCCAAGAATGAATCGAGCATGGATAATTCGCCGATCCACGACGAAGCCGCCTTCAACAAGCGGAGCGGCACGCTGGAGAGCGCCGATGTCGGCTTGAACAGTCTGCTGGTGCTGGACGGCGAAGTGCTGGCGATGTTGGCGGAGCAGCGCGGCGACGCGGGCACGGCAGCGCGCCTACGGCAGCGTGCGGCCGATCTGGCCAAGCGGCTGCACGACAATCTCTGGGACGCCGAGCGGCTGATCTTCGCCAACCGCAAATGGGATGGCGAATTCGTTCGCGCTTTGGCGCCGACCAGTTTCTATCCCATGCTCGCCGGCGCGACTGATACCGCGCAGGTCGCTGCTTTGCTCCGGCATCTCGATGATCCGCAGAAATTCGGCGGGGGCTGGGGCCTGCCCTCGGTGGCACGCGACGATCCCGCCTATCACGACAATGTCTATTGGCGCGGCCGCATCTGGCCACCGCTGAATTTCCTCACCTATTACGGCCTCAAGCGCCTTGGCCTGCAGGAACGGGCGAGCGAGCTGGCGGAAATGAGCTGCCGCCTCTTCGCGGAAAGCTGGGCCAAGCGGCAATGCCCGGAGAATTTCAACGCCGATACTGGCCTCGCCGACGATCAGCCCGATACCGACACCTTCTATGGGTGGGGCGGGTTGATGCCGATGATGGGCGTTGCCGAAGCGATCGATGTAACGCCCTGGCATGGCTGGGAAATTACCAATCGTCCCGGCGACTGGTCATTGGGGCCACTGCTTGCCTTCGGCCGCCGCGCCGAATTGCAGGCCGCGGGTGGGCGTCTCGTTCTGCGCTTGGACGGGCGGGAGGTGCTCACCACCACAGTGCCCGGCAGGCTGCAGCATCTGGAGATCGCCGAGGGTCGCTTTACTTGCCGCTTGCCGGATCTCTTGCCAGAAGGCGCGGAGATTTGCCTGCCGCATGTGGCGCCAGCCCAGATCAAGACCGCCGGGGTCAAAACCGCGCGACCAGCCACTACCGATCTTGCGCCGGCCGCCGGCCTATCGAATAGTGGGACTTTGCTCCGGTTGCCGGCAACGGCGGCAGGCAGCGTTCTGGTTGTAACTTGGTAGGCGGTTCGGCGTGCCGTCTTAAGTGGGGATGGGGAGCTAATCCGTGATCGTCGTCTTCGGCTCGATCAATGTCGATATGACCATTCCGGTGGCGCAATTGCCGTCACCCGGCGAAACCGTGCTCGGCCCGGGTTATCAGCTGGTGCCGGGTGGCAAGGGGGCCAACCAGGCTTTGGCGGCGGCGCGCGCGGGGGCCAAGGTGCTGATGGTCGGCCGCACCGGCCGCGATAGCATGGCCGATGTCGCCTTGTCCGAACTGCGGCGCGGCGGCGTCGATCTGTCTCTCACCTTGCCAGATGATCAGCCGACCGGCTGCGCCATGATCTGCGTCGATCGCACCGGCCGGAACATGATCGTCGTTGCTTCCGGCGCCAATCTCGGCACGGTTGAGTCACAGATATCCGACGATCTGCTGCGACCTGGCACTATCGTCATCCTGCAGATGGAAGTTTGGCCGTCGCAAAATTGGGCCATGGTGCAGCGTGCTGCGGCGCGCGGCGCGCGTGTTCTGCTGAACGCCGCACCCGCTGGCCCTATTCCCGGCATCGCGCTGGCAGCTTTGGACTGGCTGGTTGTCAATGAGCACGAGGCCGTCACAGTGGCTGCGGCACTTGGGCTCGGCGCGTTGGCACCGCGTCAGGCAGCGCGCGCCATCGCCCGTGCGGCCGATATCACGGTGATCGTCACCTTGGGTGGAGAGGGAGCCGTCGCCTATAGCCGCGACGGCGACTGGACCGTCGGTGTCCTGCCGATCGTGCCGGTCGATACGACTGCTGCGGGTGATGCCTTCGTTGGCGCTTTTGCGGCAGCGACGGATGCCGGTGCCGATCTGCCCACCGCCTTGACGGAAGCCTCCATTGCCGGCGGACTCGCCTGCCTGCAACGTGGGGCGCAAAGCAGCCTGCCTGACCGCGCTGCTATCCGCAGCCGGCTACATGACCTGGCGCCTTCGCAACGTCTGCCTGACGAAGCGGACAAAGCCGCGGTGTAAGTCGGGTAACGTCTTGCTTCGCTTATGTTATGCGTCTTTAACGTGTAGCGTGAACCATTTATGGTTAATAACGCGTTAGTCGCGTCAATCAAACAAGCCATTGCCTTTGCTAAGAAATTGCCATAAATTTTAGAATAATTTGTAGACAACGCCTTGCAATGGTTTGTGCGCCAGGACGCTACAGCGATGGTTATCGATGATGGGGCAGTTCTGCCAATGCCCGTGCGCGGGGATGGAGAGGACATGGCGGTCAAAGTGATGGCAGCCAAAGCCGACTTGTCTAACGACGAGATGAACGTGACCTTGCAGCTCTCCGATATGCTGCCGGACGCCAATGGCGAAATCGTCATCATGGGTGATGGCGGGGATTCGCACCTCAATATCGTGACCGATCTCCGGCTCCTGGAAACCGGCATTGCTGCCGCCCATACGACCGAAGGCGGTGTGCAGGTCGAAGGCCTGACCTATTGGGTTTTTGAGGATGGCACCAAGGTTTACCATTCACATGATGTCCTGATCCATCTGGACCATCAGGTCCTCTGACGATTTGCGATAGACCATAAAAAAGGGCCGCCTTCTTAGCGGCCCTTTTGCTTTGTTGCGCATCCTTGCCTCAGCCGAAGCTGACCTCCCGCACCAGCTTGGCGCCGCGCGACGCCATGGCATAGAGTCCCATGTGATGGGCGACCCCTTGGGGATGGCCGGCGGTCGGCGGCAGGCCGAGCGCCACCGCCTGATCGCGCGGCAGGTCATAGGTGCTGCAGCCGGGGCCATAGACCAGGATATCCTGCAGCGGCGGCACCAGCCCGTGATTGCGTGCCGACAGCAAGGTCAGGACGAAATCCATCACGCAGATATCGGTGCAGATCCCCACCACCAGGACTTGCCGCAGTTTGTGCCGAGCAATCCATTCGCGGACGGCATTGCCGCCATCCGGCCGCTCGGCGCCGATATAGCCATTGATGCAATCCTTGCGGACCAGCAAAGCCTGCGGCTGGTCTTCCAGCCACGTCAAAGCGGGCACCAGGTTTTCCTGGCCGGTGCCGATCTCGCAATGCGGCGGATAGGGGGGTTCCGCTTTCCCCGGAATGTGGCTGTCGAGAAAGGCCAGGATCGGCCAATCGCGGGTGACGAACTGGCGGGCCAGGCGATCGGTCTCGGCGACCATATGGCTGACCGCGGCATTTTCCTTGGCCGGTGCCAGCGGGCCGGCGCCGACAGTAGCGAAGCCGTTGACCTCATCGACGATGACCAGGCCAACGCCATTTTCGAGCGCAGCGACGGCCGGCGCGATCGGCAATGCCTCGGTCAAGGCAGAAAGTAGGTCGGTTTCGGTGGTCGGCATCTATACGGTCCGCTCAGTCAGACATTCAGCTGTCAGCTTGGGCGAGCCGGGCAGAGAGGTCAACGGACTTTCAGATCAGATGATCCCGTCTTCGTCGGTGATTTCCAGCGCTTCCGTGAGGTTGCTGAAGGAAGAACGCAAACGCTTGCGGCGCATCAGCTTTTCCTGTGCCGCCGGCGGGAAGTCCGTGAGCACCACCACATGCTTGCTGATCAGGATATCGATGAGATCTTCGTAGACTCGGATCATCGCGAGGTCGGATTGCATCATATCCGGCCGGAACTCTGCGACACTGCTACCGTTAGTTTCGTTACTATTACCCGCCATGGTACCGAAGAAAGCCTGCACTTCGGGATGGGTAGGCGGTAAATATTCCGTAGCCTCCACGACTTCTTCGCGGAACAGGGCCGCGATCTGGCCGGTCGGGTCGCGCTTGATGAAAGGCATGTCGAGTCCTTGCAATATCGGCCCAAGGGGGCCGACAACCTAAACTATCATGAAATCTAGTCAGAATATGATTATCACAGTATTAATCTCTCAAGCGGGCTGTAATTTTCCTGAACCGAATACTATGTCAAAGTCGTTTGGGGACAGCGGCCCGACTGATTGAGCACCGACAACTGAGCGTTGACCGACGATCGGATAGAGATGCCGAGTACGATTACCAGCCAGACCCTGATTGCGCCCTCGGTCAATTCGGCCCTTGAGGCCGAGTTCATGGCCGCTGCTGTTGATGAGCAGCGGGTTGTCCACCGCATCATCCAGTGCAAGGGCCGACGCTATTCGCTGAAGCTGGACCAGGATGTCTGGCAGATCCTGGAAGAGGCCGCGTTGCGGCGCGGCATCCGGATCAATCACCTGATCGACGGCCTGGCCAATGCCTGCCCCGATGGCGGCAACCTCTCCGCCGCCTTGCGGGCGTACAGCATCGATGAATTGAAGCGCCAGATGCAGGTCCTGCAGGACCAGCTGCGCGATCAGGCAATGCATGTGGGACAGGGCGTTTCCGCGGCGGTCATTGCCGATTCCTGCCCCTCGCCCTGCTTCCTGGTGAATGCCGCCAGCGTTGTCCTGAAAGCCAATGCGGCGGCGCAGAAATGGCTGGGGTTGGACGAAGCCGCGCTGCGCGATCGCCCGCTCGATCAGTATATGCAGGTGAAATCCCCGGTTTCCCTGCCGCAAATCGTTTCCAGCTTCGCCCGTGGCCGGGCGCAGTCCTTTCCTGCCCGGATCATTTGCCTGCGTCCCGGCCGGCTGATCATGGCCAAAGCGACCCTATGTCCCGCCATCGTCCGTTCGGAACAGGATCTGATCTATTTCCTGATGATCGAGGCGAACTAGACTTCCCGCCCAAGCGTGCCGAATAGGGAAGCGGAGTTGAAGCTCCGACCGTAGCTATTCGGCACCGACTCACCCATCGCCGTCCACTTGGACACCTCCGCCAGATGAAGCCCCCCGGCAACCGGTCTGGCGGTACAGTTTCTCGTCATGATCGTGGTTAATTAGGCCAAATTATAATTTTATTTGCCGATAAACGTGTAATTCGATGATTCCTCACATCCCCTTGTATATGTGCCAATCCGACATGTGTTGTGAATCTTACGGGGTCTCACTTACTCTCGGTCGCAATGTTGGGAGCTTGCTGCATCCAGGTACCGTGAAGGCGAAAAGCCCGGCGGCGCCGGGATGCACGACGGATATTAACAAGGAGACGCGCTATGGCGACGGACAGCACGATTGTGCCGCAAACGGAAGCTTCGGCTGGCAATGATCATCAGGAATTTAATCCTGAAAATGTTCAATTAGCCCAGGCCAATACCGGCGGCGCAGAGCAGCCCGCGGCTGGCGCGGCGCCCCGGGCGGATATCCCCGGCGTGCCGAACGGCTCAGTCAACGTGGCCTTCCCGGACGGTCAGAACATCGTGCGCGTTCAGGTTGCCCCTGGTGAAACGATCTCCATCCCCTTCGACGGCGACCTCGCTGCCAAGTTTGGCGAGGAAGGCAACCTGGCCATTAAGGTCGGTGACCGCACCATCATCCTGCAGGGCTATGCCGAGGCCAATCAGGAAGCAGGCGTGACCCTGAAGGACGAATCCGGTGACGACATCGATGTCGCCTCGGTGGTCGCCGCAACTGATCCCAACCTCGACATCCAGACCGCTGCCGGCGGCACCGCGGGCGGTGGGTCCGCTGGCGGCTCGGGCTTCTTCTCGCCCTTCGCGAATGAAGGCGGCATCGGTGGCCTGGGCGAGCTGGGCGTGCTTGGTCAGACCGAACTGCAGTACGGCTTGATCGAGCCGGACGCCAACATTCTGCTGCAGGCGGTTGATACCGATCCCACGCTGGTCAGCATCTCCTTCGATTTCAATGGCGGCGTGGTCAACGAGGACGACCTCAGCGCGCATCATTCCCACGGCCAGGAAGGCCAGGAAAGCGCGCGCGGCGTGGATTTCTCGCTCGACGGTGATCTGCTCAGCCGCCTGGGGCAGAATGTCGGTGAGGGGATTTGGGAGACCGGTAGCCGCAACGGTAACGATCCCTTCGACACCAACGACCATGAGAACGGCAGCCAGACCGACTCCCAAGACGGTGTTGAAGACGGCGTAGGCAGCCATTCTGACAATGCCGTCGATGGTAAGGGCCATCCCATTGACCAGGACCGCGAGCCGACTACCACGAAGGCGACGGTGACGGTCGATTTCCACGACGACACCCCGGGCAAGGTGACCTTCTCCAACGGCGTCAATGTGCCGGTGATCACCCAGCTTCAGAACCAGCACCTGACTTCGCATGGCCACGAGCTGCAATATGCGCTGCTGCCGGCGGCCAACGGCCAAGGCGAAATGATCGTCGCCTATTACACGACGGACGGCGTCAACCATCTGGTCTTCACCCTGGGCATCGAAGAGGCCAGCGGCGCGACTTCGCCCAGCACCTTCCATATCGATTTCACCAGCTATGACGCGATCGACAATCTTGGTGCGTCGGCCGATGTGCTGAATATCGGCGTGCCGTTCTTCCTGAGCGACAGCGACGGCTCCGTCGTTGCGGTCCCGGCCGGCCCGAACGGGCTGAACTTCCAGTATGTCGACGATGCTCCCGAACTGGGCCATGTGCACAATGTTGATGGCGTGCCGCACAACATCGTCGAAGCCAATCTGACCATCGGCCATGACGAAACCGCCGGCAACCAGCACACCAAGTATCAGGACAGCAACGGCAATCAGCAGAAGGCCGACGACACGACCCTGAGCAATCATGAGGTCAATAGCCAGGTGAAGCCTGGCCTGGCCAGCAATGCCGAGGTCGCTGGTCACATCAACAGCGAATTCTTCAAGGACGGCGACCCCAGCAAGGGCTTCAAGGCGGATCTGGTCATCGGCTCGGCCCAGATGCAGCTCGATGTCAGTTTCGGCGCCGACGGCAAGGCCCGCGGCAACGAGCAGGCCGGCAAGACCATTTTCGCCGGCGACGGCGATGCCAATGCCCAGGCCTTCGAGATCTATATGCAGGCGCCGGGCGCCACGGGCGCGCCGGATAGCGGCAATCAGGCCGATGCGGCGCAGGACCATGTGCGCACCAATCTGACGATCGACGTCAATGGTGAGCAGGTGCCGGTCGATGCCTATCAGCTGGATGCCAATACCATCATCGGCATCTCGACCGACGGGCAGCCGGTTTTCGTTATCCACGTCGATCCGACGACTGGCGAGGTGACCCTGACCCAGTACCACCAGATGCACAATCTGGACGGTTCGGCGGCCAATGATCCGGTTCATCTGCAGGACGAGAACGGCAATCCGCTGGTTCACTTCCGCGCCACCGATTATGACGGCGACCATGCCGACGGTCAGCTGGACGTCTCCTTTATCGACGACAAGCCGCGGGTGACGGAAGGGAGCGCGGAAGGCAATGTCGCCGAAAGCGCCCTGCATGACGGCAACCGCGATAATCCCGGTCAGACCGCAGTCGCCACGGGCTCGCTCAAGGGCACGGTGGATTTCGGCGCCGACAAGGACGGCACCTTCTCGCTCAACCTGAACAAGAATGGCGAGCTGACGAAGGGCGCCCTGGAAAGCCTGACCGAGCAGCACCTGAGCTCGCATGGCCATGAGCTCCAGTACAAGATGGAGGATGGCAAGCTGGTCGGTTACATCACCGACAGCCATGGCAATACGCATGACGTCTTCACCCTCGAAGTGAAGCCGAACGGCGACTATACCTTCACGCTGGAGAACCAGCTTGATCACCCGGCGCCCGGCCAGGACACCAAGGACATCGATCTCGGCAAGGTCATCAAGGCGACCGACAGCGACGGCGACAGCATTGTCCTGAAGGACGGCCAGCTGGAAATTCATGTCGAAGACGACAAGCCGGTTTCGACCTGCCGTAGCGAGGACGGCACGGTTTCGGAAAGCGCCTTGTGGGACGGCAACCGCGAAGGTCCGTGGCAGCACGCCTCGACGACGGG
Organism: Dongia soli; assembly: GCF_034044715.1. NCBI lineage: Bacteria > Pseudomonadati > Pseudomonadota > Alphaproteobacteria > Rhodospirillales > Dongiaceae > Dongia > Dongia soli. The sequence goes on from NZ_JAXCLW010000007.1 coordinate 118,805, forward strand.
TTCGCTGAAGAACACGGTTGATTTTGGCGCTGATAATCACGGCAAGTTCTCGATCGATTTCAGCGCCGCGCAGGCGGTCCTGGGTCAGCAGCACCTGGAATCCCATGGCCAGGATCTGCAGTACAAGCTGAGCGATGACGGCCATACGCTGATCGGCTTCATCGGCAGTCCCGATCATCCTCACTTGGTCTTCACGCTGACCGTCGATGAAAATGGCGACTACAAGTTCGAGCTGAAGGATCAGCTTGACCATGCACACTACGGCAAGGCCGACGACGTCATCGATATCGACTTCTCGGGCATCATCAAGGCGACCGATGAAGACGGCGACAGCATCCACCTGAATAACGGCCAGTTCGAAATCCATGTGAAGGACGACCAGCCGGTTTCCACCTGCCGCGATGTTGACGGCACGGTCGATGAAAGCGCGCTGAGCGACGGCAATCGCGACAATCCGTGGCAGACCAAGGTGGCCTATGGCCATCTGGCTGGCACGGTCGATTTCGGTGCCGACAACCATGGCAAATTCTCGCTCGATCTCAACCAATTTACGAAGCAGAGCCTGGAAAGCCAGCACCTGACCTCGCATGGCCAGGAACTGCATTACACGATGCAGGGCGGCACATTGGTCGCCTTCTTCTACGACCATGGCCAGGTCCACCAGGTCTTCACCCTGACTGTCGACAGCGAGGGCAATTACAAGTTCGAGCTGAAGGATCAGCTGGATCACGCCGATCACGGCCGTGGTGACGATGTCATCGACATCGACTTCTCGGGCATCATCAAGGCGACCGACGAAGATGGTGACAGCATCCACCTGAATAACGGCCAGTTCGAAGTCCATGTGAAGGACGACCAGCCGGTCGCGACCTGCAACAATGTCGACGGCACGGTTGATGAAAGCGCGTTGAGCGACGGCAACAAGGAAGGCTACTGGCAGCACAGCTGGACGGCCGGTTCCTTGAAGGGCACGGTCGATTTCGGTGCCGACAATCACGGCAGGTTCTCGATCGATCTCCAGGCAGCCCAGGCGGTCCTGGGCCAGCAGCACCTGGAATCCCATGGCCAGGATCTGCACTACAAGATGGTGGGCGATACGCTGGTCGGTTATACCGGCAGTCCGAACAATCCGCATGTGGTCTTCACCCTGACCGTTGACAGCGACGGCAATTACAAGTTCGAGCTGAAGGATCAGCTGGATCATGCCGATCACGGTCGTGGCGATGATGTCATCGACATCGACTTCTCGGGCATCATCAAGGCGACCGACGAAGACGGCGACAGCATCCACCTGAACAATGGCCAGTTTGAAATCCATGTGAAGGACGACGAGCCGGTCTCGACCTGCCGCGATGTTGACAGCAGCGTCGATGAAAGCGCCCTGAGCGACGGCAATCGCGACAATCCGTGGCAGACCAAGGTTGCCTATGGCAATCTGGGCGGCACCGTCGATTTCGGCGCCGACAATCACGGCAAATTCTCGATCGATCTTGGTCAGTCTGCGACGCAGAGCCTGGAGAGCCAGCACCTGACCTCGCACGGCCAGGAACTGCATTACACGATGCAGGGCGGCACCTTGGTCGCGTTCTTCTACGACCACGGCCAGGTCCATCAGGTCTTCACCCTGACTGTCGACAGCGACGGCAACTATAAGTTCGAACTGAAGGACCAATTGGATCACGCCGATCACGGCCGTGGTGACGATGTCATCGACATCGACTTCTCGGGCATCATCAAGGCGACCGACGAAGACGGCGACAGCACCCACCTGAACAACGGCCAGTTCGAAGTTCACGTGAAGGACGACCAGCCGGTCGCGACCTGCAACAATATCGACGGCACGGTTGACGAGAGTGCGCTGAGCGACGGCAACAGGGAAAACTACTGGCAGCGCACCTCGACGATGGGCTCGCTGGCGGGCACGGTCGATTTCGGTGCCGACAATCACGGCAAGTTCTCGATCGATCTCAGCCAGTTTACCAAGCAGAGCTTGGAGAGCCAGCACCTGACCTCGCATGGCCAGGAACTGCATTACACGATGGATGGCGGCAAGCTGGTCGCCTTCTTCTACGACCATGGCCAGGTCCACCAGGTCTTCACCCTGTCGGTCGACAGCGACGGCAACTACAAGTTCGAGCTGAAGGACCAACTGGACCATGCGGATCATGGTCGGGGCGACGACACGATCGACATCGACTTCTCAGGCATCATCAAGGCGACCGATGAAGACGGCGACAGCATCCACCTGAACAATGGCCAGTTCGAAGTCCATGTGAATGACGATCAGCCGATTGCGACCTGCAACAGCGTGGACAGCACGGTTGACGAAAGCGCTCTGAGCGACGGCAATCGCGACAATCCGTGGCAGACCAAGGTTGCCTACGGCCATCTGGCCGGCGCGGTCGATTTCGGTGCCGACAATCACGGCAAATTCTCGATCGATCTCGGCCAGTCTGCGAAGCAGAGCCTGGAGAGCCAGCACCTGACCTCGCATGGCCAGGACCTGCATTACATGGTGCAGAACGGCGTGCTGATTGGTTACACGGGCAGCTCGAACCATCCGAATGTGATCTTCACCCTGTCGGTCGACAGCGATGGCGACTACAAGTTCGAGCTGAAGGATCAGCTTGACCATGCCCATTATGGCAAGGCCGACGACGTCATCGACATCGACTTCTCGGGCATCATTCAGGCGACCGACGAAGACGGCGACAGCACCCACCTGAACAACGGCCAGTTCGAAGTTCACGTGAAGGACGACCAGCCGGTCGCGACCTGCAACAATATCGACGGCACGGTTGACGAGAGTGCGCTGAGCGACGGCAACAGGGAAAACTACTGGCAGCGCACCTCGACGATGGGCTCGCTGGCGGGCACGGTCGATTTCGGTGCCGACAACCATGGCAAGTTCTCGATCGACCTCGGCGCAGCGCAGTCGATCCTCGGCCAGCAGCACCTGGAATCCCATGGCCAGGATCTACACTACAAGCTGGTTGGTGATACGCTGGTTGGCTATACCGGCACCTCGAACAATCCGCATGTGGTCTTTACGCTCACCGTCGATGAGAACGGCAATTACAAGTTCGAGCTGAAGGACCAGCTCGATCATAAGGGCCCGGGCAACGACAACACGATTGATCTCGACTTTTCGGGCATCATCACGGCGACCGATGAAGACGGCGACAGCATCCATCTGAACAACGGCCAGTTCGAAATTCACGTGAGGGACGACCAGCCGATCTCGACCTGCCGCACGGTTGACGGCATCGTCGATGAAAGCGCGCTGTGGGATGGTAATCGCGAAAATAACGGGCAAAAGTCCTCGACGACGGGCTCGCTGGAGACCACGGTCGACTTCGGTGCCGACAACCACGGCCAGTTCTCGATCGATATCCAGGCTGCTCAGTCGAGCCTCGGCCAGCAGCATCTGCAGTCGCACGGCCAGGATCTGCACTTCATGATGCTGAGCGATACCCTGGTCGGTTACACCGGGCTTGCGACCAACCCGCATGTCGTGTTCACCCTGACGGTCGATAGCGATGGCGGCTACAAGTTTGAGTTGAAGGATCAGCTCGACCATAAGGGCCCCGGCAACGACAGCACGATCGACATCGACTTCTCGGGCATCATCAAGGCGACCGATGAAGACGGCGACAGCATCCATCTGAACAACGGCCAGTTCGAAATTCATGTGAAGGACGACACGCCGATCTCGACAATCTGCGTCGCCGATCACGGCGGCGTCACGATCGATGAGAGCGCCGGCCTGCAGGAGAACGACAAGTCCGGTAGTGTGCCCTCGATCTTCAACCAGGTCGCAAATCATGATGCGCCCATGGGCTGGGCGCAGAGCTCCGGCTCGGTCGTCAACACGACAGTCAGCTTCGGTGCCGATGACAAGGGTAGCGAAAGCCTGACGCTTGGCATCTCCACAAACGGGGTGGATTCCGGCCTCACCACCACCGATGGCCATCACATCTACCTCTTCAAGGAAGGCGATTTGGTGGTCGGCCGCGAAGACGGTGCGAATGGCAAGGCTGCCTTCGCGCTGTCGATGGATGCCAGCGGCAAGCTGACCATCGTCCAATACGAGCCGATCCATCAGAATAATCCGAATGACGCGAATGACGCTGTTCATATCAATGACGGCGCGCTGCAGGTGACCTATACCGTCACCGATGGCGACGGCGACAAGGACAGCCATACGGTCAATATCGGCGACACCATCACCTTCAAGGATGACGGCCCCTCGAAGTTCTCGGTTGCCTTCAGCGGCAATGACAGCACGGTGGACGAATCGGCGCTTACGACCGCCAATCCGAATGACGAAAAGGTAACCTTCCATTTCGACTATCAGAATAATGGTGGTGTCGGCGCGGACGGCCTGCAGAGCGTGACCTTCGCCCTGAACAATCCGGGCCTGAAGACCGCTTCGGGCGACGTGGTTCATACCCAGATGGTGGATGGCGTTCTGGTCGGTTACACCGGTAACGATCCCCATGCGAACCATGTCTTCACGATTACCGACAATCACAACGGCACCTACACCTTCGAACTCGACCAGCCGCTGCAGAACAATGGGGCGCAGAACGATCAGATCAGCCTCAACCTGACCGCCACGGTGACCGACGGTGACGGTGACTCGCAGTCCAGCACCTTCACCATCAAGGTGAATGACGACACGCCGGGCACACCCTGCGTCGTTAGCTCGGATCCGAACTTCGTTCTGGGTGAAGGCCGTATCGACGAAGACTTCCTGCCGACCGGCAACCATGATGGCGACACGAATCCCGACAATGTCGGGGTTGGCGGCGTCATCTTCCCGGGTAGTCATTATGATGACATGGGCGGCACGACGGTTGGCGGTTCGGTCGTGGTCGATTATGGCGCCGATGGCCCCGGCGGCCTCAGCCTGACTTCACTGAAGGTGACCAGCGATGCGATCCTGGGCAACACGCTGCTCAATGTGAACATCGACCCGGTGACCCATGCGGTGACCGGCACCAACAACCTGAAGGCTTCGGATGGCACCGCCATCCAGCTGGTCTTCGACGGCACCACGCTGACCGGCTATGCCGGCAACCAGCACGACTCGGCCCATGCGGTATTCGCTTTCACGCTGAATGCCAACGGGACCTGGTCCTACACCTTGCTGCAGGGCCTCGATCATCCGATCGACACCTCCTTGAGCCTCGGCGGCATCGATACCCGTCCGGAAGACAACCTGCATTTCAGCTTCGGTGTGACCGCGACCGACAAGGACGGCGATGCCAAGACCGGCTATGTCAACGTCAATGTCGATGATGACGGGCCGAAGGCTGGCGACGTCACGCTGGGTCAGGTCAATGAGCATAGCGCGGCGCAAGACCTCGGCACCGTGGAGCATGTCTTTGGTGGCCATTATACGGCGGGCGCGGACGGCCTCGGCAATATCCAGATCACGGGTGGCAATAACGCCAATCACGGCACTCTGACCATCGTGAATGGACATGTCTATTACACACCGCCGGCCAATGTGACGGGTGATCAGAGCTACAGCTTTGAATACACTGTGACGGATAGTGACGGCGATCGTGACACGGGGAAGATCACCGTGGGCGTGAAGGACAACGTCCCGACGATCACCCATCAGGATCCCTATCCGAATGATCCAAATAACGGTAATGGCGAGCTGACCCTGAGCGAAAGCCATCTGTCGGATGGGACGCAGCCGGATGACGGCCAGCTCAGCAAGAACGGCGTGTTCACGATCGACACCCATGGTGAAGGCCTCGGCTCGATCCAAATCAATGGTACCACCGTGACCGATGGCTCGCAGATCCCGGGCGACAAGGGCACGCTGGTCATTGACAGCATCACCGATAACCATAACGGCACCTACTCGGTGGCGTATCACTACACGGTGACCGATAACCATCTGCTCTCGAACCCGAACGATACCTTCAACCAGCAATTCAACATCACGGTGAAGGATGCCTCCGGGGACAGCGCGAGCTCGACCATCACGGTGCATGTCACCGACGATGCGCCGAAAGCGGGTGCGCCTGTCACGATGACGGTCGATGAGGATGGGCTCGACGCTGCCCATGGCCATAACGGCTCGGCGGGCATCGAGGACGGCCCCGGCGATATCGGGACCGTGGGCACGCATGCGACCGTTGCGCTCGGCATCAACTTCGGTGCCGATGGCAAGGGTTCGGTGGCGATCGATACGTCGAACCTGCCGCAGATCAAGTCGGATGGGCATAACGTTCAGTACGAACTGAGCGCTGATGGCCATACGCTGACCGGCTACATCACCTATGAATCCGAAGGCCACACCTCACGAGTAGATGTCCTCACGCTCGCCATCGACGGTGATGGCAGCGAGGCGACCTTTACCCTGTTGGCCCCGATCGATCATCCGGATCATGGCCAGACGGGCAGCTTGGAAGACAATTCCACGCTGAACTTCGGCTATACCGTCACTGATGGCGACGGCGACAAGGCGAGCGGCCAGATCGCTGTCACGGTCAATGACGACACGCCGACGGCTTCCTGTGTGGAAGCACCGGTGGTCAAGGAACCGACCGATGGCGGCCAGACCGGCCATGACACCTACACCATCGATACCGCTCATTACGACGCGCAGAGCGGCAACAATACCGAGGGCACGCTGCACATCTCGGCTGGTTATGTCGATGCTAACGGCAATTATGTGACGTCATTGCCGGGTCATGACGGCGACGCGGCCAGCGTCAACGTCAATGGCGACAGCGGCAACGCCTATGGCGGCACCACCGGTTTCGGTGCCAGTTCAGGTATCGATGGCGACGGTCAGGAACGCTTCGACGAGGTCAATTACCTCGGCGACAGCCACAGCCAGACCTCGGAAGCACTTGTCATCTCCTTGGCCCAGGATGGCAAGGTGGCGACCAGCGCGACGGTCAACCTCGCCGAGTTCTACCCGAATGAAAGCAATATCGGCGATGAACAGGGTGCCTACCGCCTCTACCTGAACGGCCAGCCGGTCAGCGACTGGATCAGCTTCACGGCGGAAAATGGTAACGGCTCCCTGGCGCTGACCATCAACGGTCCGGCCAGCGGCTTCGACCAGATCGTCTTTGCCGGCCTGCCGGCAACCTCCAACCCGAATGGCGATCAGGGCGGTTCGGATAGCAGCGATTTCAGCATCCACGACGCGACCTTCAATGTCGTCGATGCCGACAGCGGCAACGGCACGGCGAATTCCGTCAAGGGCGATCTGCATCTGCAGTTCGGCGCTGATGGCCCCGGCCATGTGGATCTGACCGCTCATGCCGAGACCGGCCTGCAGTACAAGGGCCAGGACATCACGGAAACGGTGCAGAATGGCGTGCTTTACGGCAAAGCCGGCGACACGGTCATCTACACCCTGACCCTGATCCACGACCAGAACGGCTATCACTACCAGTTCGATCTGGCGAAGCCGATCGACGGCTCGCAATCGGGTCATCCGATCACCTTCGATTACACGGTGACGGATAACGACGGCGACAAGGCCAGCGGCTGCATCACCGTCAACATCGACGACAATCATGTCCCGACGATCACCCATGAGGATCCGCAAAGCCAAGAGCCGGCGGTCGGACCTGGCGAAGTCTCGGTGGAGGAAAGCCATCTGACGGACGGCACGGATCCGAAACAGGGTGGCGAAACCGTCCACGGAGCCTTCACGGTCGATGGCGGCAACGAGAGCGTCACCATCAAGATCGGCGATCAGGTAATCAGCCTCGATGGCAAAGGCGGTGAGGTAATCCAGGATAAGGACGGCCTGGGCGAATTGCATATCACGGGCATCACTCACAATGCCGACGGCACCTACACTGTCGACTATGACTACACGCTTGATCAGGCGAAGCATAACGACAGCGGTAGCGACTCCGCCGACACCTCATTCAAGGTGACGGTGACCGACCAGACCGGTGACACGACCAGTGGCGACCTGACCGTCCATATCGCGGACGACAAGCCGGTTGCCACGAGCGATGACTTCAGTTCGTTCACGGCCCAAATCGCAGATGGTCAATCGATCGGCAATATTCTCACCAACGATAAGTCCGGTGCAGATGGCTATGGTTCGCCGAAGATCACTTCGGTCCAGGGCGGCGTGTCGGATGGCAATGGTGGTTTCACCATCACCACTGCAGACCAAGGCACGATCCATATCGCGGCCGATGGTAGCGTGACCTTCGACTCGAATGCCGGCCACAACTACCACCCGGGCGAGACGCTGGGCTTCGATTACACGATCGTCGATGCCGATGGTGATACCTCGACGGCCCATGCCAGCTTTACGGTTGGCAATCCGGAGCAGCCGACACCGCCGGCGGCGTCGGATCTGGAGGTCAATGAATCGCAGCTGGTTTCCGGCAACCATCTCGGTAACGGCTCGATCTCCGCCAGCGATAGCTTCACCTTGCCCGCCGGCTATACGGTGCAAGCGGCTGATCTCGGCGACCATGCCCTAGCGAACGGGACGCTGAACATCTCGGTATCCGGCAGCACGGTGACCTACACTTACACGCTGACCTCGCCGGTCGATGACGGCTTGGCTGGCGGTGCCGATGGCCAGAACATCGTGGATAATGCCAACACCTTTACGGTGCATCTGGATGGCCCGTTCAACCAGACGGTAAACGTGCCGGTGAATATCGACATCAAGGACGACGTGCCGGTGCCGACAGCGGACCTGTTCGGTGCCTTCACGGCGCAGGTTGCGACCGGTCAGGTTATCGGCAACATCCTGGACAATGATCATGCCGGCGCGGACGGCTATGCCAGCCAGAAGATCTTCTCGGTTGAGGGGGGCGTCTCGGATGGCAATGGCGGCTTCACGATCACCAATGCGAATGGCACGATCCATGTATCAGCGGATGGTGCCGTGACCTTCGACTCGAAAACCGGCCACAGCTACGGTGTGGGCGAGAGCTTCAGCTTCGATTACGCCATTATCGATAAGGACGGTGATCACAACAACGCTTCGGCCACCTTTACGATTGGCAATCCGACGACCCCGACAGCACCGCATGCCTCTGATCTGACCGTCAACGAATCCCAGTTGCCGACTGGGACGCATCAGGGCGGCGGTTCGACCACGGACCACAACTCCTTCACCGTGCCGGATGGCTTCACGGCCAATACGGGGACGTTCAATCTGCCGCATGGCACGATGACCATTACGCAAACCGGCAACACGGTGAGCTACAGCTACCAGCTGACCTCGCCGGTGAATGATGGTACGCCGAATGTGTCGGACGGTCAGAACACAGTCGATGGCGATAGCTATACCGTCCACCTGACGGGTCCTTATGGCCAGACCATCGACGTGCCGGTGCATGTCGATGTGACCGACGATGTGCCGACAGCGCAACATGCTGATCTTGCCGCGGTTGACGAAGGCACCAGCAACAATATCGGCCACGTTGATTTCAGCGGTGGTGCAGATGGTTTGCACTCGGTCGAAGTTAGCTCGGGCAATGATGGCAACCAGGGTACGTTGAGCATCGATGTCGATGGCACGGTCCATTACACCGCCCCCGCTGATATCAATGGTGCGCATGACTACACCTTCACCTATCAGGTGACGGATAAGGACGGCGATACGGCGACCAACACCATCACCGTTCATGTGAACGATACGGCGAAGCCGGTTCTGATCGTGGGCGAGAATGTCGATGACAATCTCGGCCAGCAGACCGATCACCATATCGATCATGCGCCGAGCGATCAGAACCAGGGCAGTATCAATGGCGGCGACGCCGGCGACGTGCTGGTTGGTGACGTCGGTGGCAAGTCGGGCCAGATCGTGGCGGGCGACTACAATATCTGCCTGATCCTCGACGTCTCGACCTCGATGAATGACACCTTCTCAGGATCGGGTGGCAAGAGCCGCTTGGATGTGATGCAGGCGGCGGTCGATGAATTGCTGGCCAAATATGCCGACCATCCGGGTGATGTGAATGTCAAGATCATCGCTTTCGGCACCGACGTTGTCCGCGAGTGGGAGTCGAACGCGAGTGGGGACTTCACTTCGACGACCAAGGACGGCAACCAGACCGCAATTCAGTTTGTCGATGGTCTGGACAACCGCGGCACGCAGTACACCAACTACGAAGCTGCCATGGCGGCGGCCAAGGAATGGTTTGATCAGGTCGGCAATAACGGCAACAGCAACAAAGCCTACTTCCTCAGCGATGGTGATCCGACGGCCCGGTTGAATAACAGCGGTGATCCGACGGATATCGATGCCAGCCCCAGCAACAGCCAGATCCAGCAATATATCAGCGAGGCTCTGGGTGCGGCGGGCAGCATGCTGGCGACCGGCAATGACGGGTTGCATGTCGACTTCCAGGCGATCGGTATCGGTAGCGGCGTTACCAAGACCAACCTGGATAAGTTCGACAATTCCGGCGACACGCAGACACCGGGTGACGCGCAGATCGTCACCGATGCAAGTCAGCTAAACGACGCGCTCGATGTCGGCAAGGCACCGGAACCCCTCGCACAGGGTGATGATGTTATCAATGGCGGCAAGGGCAACGACCTGATCTTCGGTGACCAGGTCTATACCGAAAGCCTAAATGGTGGTCAGAACGACGGCAATCCGAACACCATCGGCTGGCAGAATTTCGGCAGCATGACCGAGGCCGAGATCGTTGCCTGGCTGAAGGCCAACCCGGATGAAGCGGGGAAGGAATATGCCGGTGCCCAATACGGCAACGACACGCTGCTGGGTGGCGAAGGCGACGACGTCATCTACGGCCAGGGTGGTGACGATATCATCACCGGCGGCACGGGTAAGGATCAGCTCCATGGCGGTTCCGGCAACGACACCTATATCTGGGCGGTCGGTGACGGCAATGACACGATCATGGAAACGGCGGGCCTGGCGGATACCCTGAAGATCACGGGGACCGACACGAACCCGACACTGACCAAGAACGGTAACGACCTGATCGTCACGATCGGTGGCGAGACCATCACTGTGAAGGGCCAGTTCGAAACCGACGGTGACAACAACGCCGATACCAACAAGGCGGTCGAATATATCGAGGTAAATGGCCATACCTACCGCATTACGCTCGATCAGAACGGCCAGCCGAAGCTGACGGAGTTGGCGCCTCCGGTGAACACGGTGCCGAGTTCGATCGCCGTCAATACCGGCACGGTCGCGATTGGAGGGGTCAGCGTTGCGGATCTCGACAGCCAGTTGCTCACGGTGACCCTGGCGGTCGACCATGGCGCGATCACCCTCGCCAGCATGGCCGGGCTAACCTTCGATGCCGGTGACGGCACGAATGATGGGACCATGACTTTCCACGGCACCCAGGACGCCATCAACGCCGCCCTGGCGGGTCTAAAGTATACGTCGGATGGCAATGACGCCACGCTGACCATGACCAGCAAGGACGGGGACGGGCATACGGACACGGATCAGATTGCGATACATGCGCTGAATGCCGATCTCAACCTGTCGATTGGCCACCAGACTTACGGTTCAACGACTTATACGAACAATGATGACTACAGCACCAACAAAGGTACCGATCGTCACATTGTTGACGCCGGTAACAACATTTCCCATACCGATAGCGGTGGTGGCCACACCATCAGCGGCGGTAGCGGTGATGATTGGATCGAAGGCGGTCAGGGCAACGACGATCTGTACGGCAATAACGGCAATGACTACCTCGATGGCGGTCAAGGCCATGACACCTATCACGGAGGTGCCGGCAACGACGTGCTTCTGATCGACAGGGACGATCTGACGGGTAGCAGCCGTCTGATCGATGGCGGTGCCGGCGACGACGTTCTTGATCTCTCGAAGGTCGGAGACTGGGACTTCACTGGCGACGTCTACGGGAACAGCGGTCACAAGGGTATCACCGGTATCGACACCCTCAATCTCAATGGTGGCGGCGGTAGCGAACAGCACATCACTTTGGATGCAAAGTCAGTACTCGAAATGACTGACGACCACACGCTGGTGATCCAGGGTAATGACCATGACAACGTCACCTTGAACGGTGATTGGAGCAAGGTCGGTAGTGTCACCGATCATGGTCAAACCTACGACGTGTTCCAGTCGAGCAGTGGTGGCAGCACGGCGACCGCCATCATCGACAGCCACATCCACACCACCATTGATCACAACGGCTGATCACTCATCCCTGAGTAAGCGATTGGGGCGGTTCTTCGGAACCGCCCCTTTTTCTTGCATCTCCTTCCCTTGCAACAACGGGAAAGGCAGTGATACTTGGCCAAAGTTCGGATCCAGAACCAAAGTTCGGATGATAGGGGGATTGATGTCAGGCGCCTCGGAGTGGTCGCAAGGTTATGTGACCGATACGCTCTATACCGAGAACCATTACCGGGAATTATCGCCGGCCTGGATCAATTACGCAGCACTTCTGAACGGCTGCCTGCCGCGTCCGACGGATCGCGATTTCACCTATATCGAGCTCGGCTGCGGCCATGGCCGGACGGTGATGCATCTCGCGGCCGCCTTTCCGAAGGGACGGTTCTATGGCGTCGATTTCAATCCCGCCCATATCGATTCCGCGACGCGTTATGCAGCAGCACTCGGCATCGGCAATGTGCAATTTCTGGAACGCGGCTTCCAGGATCTGGTCGGCGCGGGCAAGATGCCGGTGCCCGATCTGCCGGATTTCGATTTCATCGCCCTGCATGGCGTCTATTCCTGGATCAGTGTCGAAGCGCGGCAGGCCGTGCAACGGCTCATCTTCGAGAAGCTGAAGCCGGGCGGCCTCGTCTATAACAGCTATAACTGCCTGCCAGGCTGGGCGGCCGAAGCACCGGTCCGCCGGCTGTTCGTGGAATTCGCGGCGGTGGAGCAGGGCGGCAGCGGCGACCGGATGAAAAAAGCCTTGGCCCATGCTGGCGAGCTGCAAGCTTTGAAGGCCGGTTATCTGGCGCGCTATCCGGCGGTGGGCGAGGCGATTGCCCAGCATCTGAAACGCCCGGCCAATTACATGGCACACGAATATCTCAATGCCGATTGGAATCCCTTTTATTCGGTCGATGTGGCGGATGAGATGGCGGCGGCGAAACTCGATTTCGCCGGCGCGGCGACGCTGATGGAAAATCATCTCGATCTGATGATGAATGATAATGTTTCGGCTTTCGTGACGCGGCAGCCGACGGCGCGACTGCGCCAATTGATGAAGGATTTTCTTTACAATCAGCGGTTCCGCCGGGATGTCTTCGTGCGCGGCCATGCCAGGCTCGGGCCGGCCGAGATCATGGCCAATCTGCGCGGCCAAAGCTTCATCGCGCTAAAGCCGATGTCGGGAAACAAGCTGACGGTACCGCGGGGCGAGATCAGTTTCGATGGCGAGATCCTGCCGTCGCTGAACGAGATATTTGCCGCAGGCAGTGTGACCCTGGAAGAGGCGGCCAAGGCCATCACCAAGAAAGGCGGCAAGACCGGCGGTCTGGAGCGCGTCATCAATATCCTTGCTGCTTCCGGTACGCTGGCGCCGGCAGCTTATCCCTATCGCCCGGTAAAGGCCTATGCGCCGCCGGCTCGGCTGCGCTTCAAGCATGCGGCCAATCAGCACTTATTACAGCGGGTGATGGCCCGATCGGATAGCAGCCGGGCGATAATCGTGCCCGCCTATGGAAATATCGTGACGATCTCCATCCCCCAAGCCTTCATCCTCAATGAAATGCTGACCGGCGGTACTACGACAGATCTCGTCACCCGCAGCATCGCGGCCATCGAGCGGCGCGGCTTCAAGCTACAAAAGGACAACCATACATTGACCGAGAGCGAAGCGAAGCAAGCGCATATGGCGCAGCTCGTGACCGGCTTCATCGACAAGGATCTCCCGCTACTGCTGCGGGGCGGTGCGGTCGACGTGGCGTAGGGTTCATGGCGCCGCGCGGGAGGCCGCGGCAGCGATGATGTTACCGGACCTTACTCAAGCCGCCATTGATCTGGCCCTAAATTTAAATAGAATATAGTTAAAATGCTGGGAATTGGGCGAGCTTGCTTAGAGGATTGCAAGTCACGTCATACGCCAGTACCGCGACGCCAGCGCTGTGACGTTGCTATCGGAAGGGGGCTTGGATGATGATGATGACCAATGACGGTTGCGAACCCCTCATTTCGAGCCGGATGGTGTCGATCAGCTCTGTCCCTACCCGCCGGCTTTCGATAGCCTCTGTTTCGATACCCTGTGCCGTGCGTGAGGGCCGGGGCAAACAATGACATATTGGATTGCCGCTCCCGAGCTTGGCCGGAGCGTGCATGGCGGCTGCGCAGGCGCGTTCCGCGCCGCTGCTCGTCGGCTTGCCGCAGAAACGAAACGCGCCAAAGACGCAATCGGATAATGCACTTAACCGAAAGCTAACGGTTTTCGTTAAGCATAAGACAAACTTTCAGGATCGGATTTTTTCATGGATGTCCCCCAGGCAGCTGCCAAGAAATCGGCATCCCAGGCAGCTACGTCCGGCAATGCCCAGCCTTCCGGCAATCAGCCGGCTGGCAATCCGCCAGCGGGCAATCCGCCGGCCGGCAGCCACTCGACCGGGCAACAAGGCGCGGGACATCAGGCAGCGGGACATCAAGCAGGAGGACATCATCCGGGCGCCGCTCATGCGGTCAGTGCTGCCACTGCCGGTGCCGCATCCGGTGCGCATGCCGGCGTACCTGAGGCGGTACATGCATCCGTGCCGGTCGAATATTCCGGCCCGGTTATGCGCGACGATGGGCTGCTCGCCTGCCTGGTCATCCTGACGCGCCTGTTTGGCAATCCGAAATCGCCCGCGGCTTTGGCAGCCTCCTTGCCGATCGGCGAAGAGGGCATGACACCCGATCTCTTCCTTCGCGCTGCGGATCGTGCCGGTTTGTCCGGCAACAAAGTTCGTCGGCCGCTGGAGAAGGTCGAGGCGATGAGCCTGCCGGCCGTGCTGCTGCTGACGGAAAAGCGCGCCGTGGTCATGCTCTCTGCACCGAAGAATGGCATGGTCGAGGTGGCGACGCCGGACAATCTCGACGGCACGCAGACCGTTCATATTGACGTGCTGTCGCAGCTTTATACCGGCCAGATGTTGCTGGTGCGGCCGAAGATCCGGCTCGATACGCGTTCTTCCGATCTGACCGAAGCGGCACCGCGCAACTGGTTCTGGAGCGAAGTGCTGAAATACACGCCGCTCTATCTTGAAGTCGTGCTGGCGGCGCTGCTTATCAACATCTTCGCCATCGCCTCGTCGATCTTCTCCATGCAGGTCTATGACCGCGTGGTCCCGAACAAGGCCGAAGAAACTTTATGGATGCTGGTGCTCGGCATTCTGCTGATCTACGGCTTCGATTTCTCGCTGAAGACCTTGCGCGCCTATTTCCTGGACAAGGCCGGCAAGGCGCTGGATCGCAAAGTGTCATCGGCGATCTTCGAACACATCCTGTCGATCCGCATGGCGGCGGGGCCGCAATCGGCCGGCGCCTTCGCCAGCAATGTGCAATCCTACGAGACATTGCGCGACTTCTTCACCTCGGCCAGCCTGTCGGCGATGATCGATCTGCCCTTCATCCTGGTCTTCCTGCTGATCATCGGCCTCGTCGCAGGCCCGGTCGTGGCCGTGCCGGCGGCGCTCATCCCCATCGTCATCGTGGTCAGCATCCTGGTGCAGTTCCCGATGAAGAAGGCGGTGGAGCGCTCCTACCGGGAATCGGCGCAGAAACATGCGACGCTGGTTGAATCGATCAATGGCCTCGATGCGATCAAGGCGGCCTCGGCGGAAGGGCAGATGCAGCGCGACTGGGACGGTTATGTCGCCGCGTCCTCCTCTTCGGCCGAGACCTCGAAGATGTGGTCGTCGCTCGGCATCAATTTCGTGATGCTGGCTTCCAATCTCGCCACGACGGGCGTCATCCTCTGGGGCTGCTATCGGATCTTCGCCTCGACGCCGACCGGCGACATCCACATGACGACCGGTGCGCTGGTCGCTGCCTCGATGTTGACGGGCCGCGCCATGGCGCCGCTCGGTCAGATCGCCGGCATGATCATCCGCTTCCATCAATCCTGGACCTCGCTCAAAGGCCTCAATCGCCTGATGGAGCTTCCGGTCGAACGGCCGCGCGGCAAGGTGTTTCTGCGCCGGCCGCGGATCGAGGGGGCAATCGAATTCCGCAACGTGACGTTCAAGTATCCCGGTGCGCAGACCAGTGCACTTGACGGGATTTCTTTCCGGATCTCGCCAGGCGAGCGGGTTGGCATCGTCGGGCGCATCGGTTCCGGCAAGACCACCATCGAACGCTTGATCCTGGGGCTGTTCGAGCCGTCGGATGGGGCGGTGCTAGTCGATGGCACGGATATCCGTCAGCTCGATCCCACCGATCTGCGGCAGAATATCGGCTGCGTGCTGCAGGATGCGCATCTCTTCTTCGGCTCGGTGAAGGATAACATCACCCTGGGCGCGCCCTATGTCGACGAGGAATCGGTGCTGCGCGCGGCGATCGTCTCCGGTGTCGATCTGTTCGTGCGCCAGCATCCACTCGGCTACGACATGCCAGTGGGGGAAAACGGCCGCATGCTCTCCGGCGGTCAGCGGCAATCGGTAGCTGTGGCGCGCGCCATGCTGCTCAATCCGCCGATCCTGCTGCTCGACGAACCGACCAGTTCGATGGATAACAGCACCGAAAATGCCTTCAAGAGCCGTCTCGGCGAGATCATCCAGGGCAAGACGGTCATTCTTGTGACCCATCGCAATTCCATGCTGGCCCTGGTCGATCGCCTGATCGTGCTGGATCGTGGCAAAGTGGTGGCGGACGGCCCGAAAGCCGGCGTGCTCGATGCGCTCATGAAGGGCCGCATCCGGGCGAATGAAGGCTGACGGACCGGATCGGAGAACACCCCATGGCACTGACAAATCGCGATCTCTGGATCGATCCGGCCCAAACCGAAAAGGAAGGGACGAAGCTTTTCGGCCATATCCTGCTGGCTGCCGTCGCTTTGGCGATGGTCGCCTTCGTCGTTTGGGCGAATTTCGCCGAGCTCGACCAGATCACCCGCGGCGAAGGCAAGGTGGTTCCCTCCAGCGCCACCCAGCTCATTCAAAGCGCTGAAGGCGGCATCATCAAGGACATGTTGGTGCGTGAAGGCGATATCGTCGAAGCTGGCCAGACCCTGGTCGAGCTCGATAACACGACCGTCATCACCGATGTGAACGAACTGCGTCAACGCCTCTGGACCGGGCTGGCTGCCACCGCCCGCTTGCAGGCTGAGATTGACGGCAAGACTCCAGAACAGATCCAATTCGATCCGGAACTGGTGGCCAACGCCCCCGAAGTTGCCAATGCCGAGCGGAGCATCGCCCAGATTCGGAAACAGCAGCTTCAGTCACAAATCGCCACGCTGGAGGATACGATCGAGCAGCGACAACAGGAATTGCGCTCGATTGATGTCAAGGTTTCCTCCTCCCAGGTCAGCCTCGGTCTTGCCCAGAAGCGGGCGGCCTTGCAGCAGAGGGTCTTTGCTTCGGGCGCCGGTTCGGAAGCGGAATACATTGCCGCGCAGCAGGAAGTGCAGCGGATCGTCACCGATATCGCGACGGCCGAAGCTTCCCGCCCGCCCGCCCGCGCGGCTTTGCAGGAAGCGCAGAGCAAGCAGCGGGAAGCCACGGCGACATTCCGGGCCGATGCGGCCCAGGAACTGGCCAAGCATCGGGCCGATCTGGCTTCCGTCACGCAGTTGCTGAAGGGCGGCACGACGAAGCTCGGCCATCAGGTGCTGCGCTCGCCGGTGCATGGGACCGTCAAGGAAATCAAAATGCGGACGGTCGGCGGTGTTGCACAGCCGGCACAGGAGATCATGGAAATCGTCCCGATCGAGGACACTTTGCTTATCGAGGCGCAGATTCGGCCGCAGGATCGCGGCTTCATTGCGCCGGATCAGCATGCCAAGGTCAAAATTACTGCATATGATTTCTCAATTTATGGTGGACTCGAAGCCAAAGTGGAGCAAATCAGCGCCGACGCCATCGAGAACGAAAAGAAGGAGATGTTCTTCCGTGTCAGGCTGCGAACCGATAAGAATTTTCTCATCGGAAAGGAAGGTCAGCAGCTACCTATCATCCCGGGTATGACCGCGACGGTAGATATTCTGACTGGTAAGAAAACAGTCCTAGACTACCTGTTGAAGCCGATCCTGAAAGCAAGGCAGACGGCTTTTACAGAACGCTAAAAATTTGATGCAAGTTATGGATGAAACTGATACAACTTCGTCGGACGCGTAAACTTAACGCTTCATTAACACTTCTGGCCGGACCATCGAGAGCGGCAAAGAAGGATAGGCGTTAGGCTTTTCGACCGTTGTTACTTGGGGGATTAACCATCATGAATCGGATTATGACGTCGCGCAGCCGCCGGGCTGTTCTGATGGGCGCTGTGTTGGCTGGTGTCTGCGCTGCTTTCGTCGCGCCGCAGGGTGCTTCAGCGATGTCGCTGAAGGACGCAGTTTCGCTGGTGGTTCAAACCAATCCAGACATCAACGGTGCACAGCGTAACCGTCGGGCGATCGATTACGAATTGCGTCAGGCGCGCGGCCTTTATTATCCGCAGATCGACGTACAGCTCCAGGGCGGTCCGGAATGGACTGAGAGCAGCACGGTTGATGCCGGCGATCCGTCCCTCGACCAGAGCCCCGATGATAATGGCCGCTGGCTGATGCGCGGTGATGCCAACATCACCCTGCAGCAAACCATTTTTGACGGCTTCAATCGCGAAAGCGAGGTCGAGCGGCAGAAGTCTCGCATCGGCTCGGCGGCCAATGTCGTACAAGACAAGAGCGAGATTCAGGGCCTCGATGCGATTCGTTTCTATCTCGACGTGCTGCGCAATCAGGAACGCGTCCTCAATGCCGAGGAGAACGTGAAGGCGCATGAAGACACGCTGGGTCTGGTACAGAAGCGCGCCGAATTGGGCGGCGGCAATATCGCCGACGTCCGTCAGGCCGAAGCGCGTCTGGCGACGGCGCGGACCCGGCTGAAGGAAATCCAGGGTGCGCTGCGTGAATCGCAGGCGAATTTCCAGCGCACTGTGGGCGCCGTGCCGACCGATCTCGAGCCGGCCACCTTCAGCTATGATGCGATGATCCCCGAAGATGTCGAGAAGTCGGTCGCCCATGCGATCGATGTCAGTCCGAAGGTGCAGGGCGCCAAATACGACGTCCAGGTTGCCGAACATGAAATCGGCCTCCAGGAAGCCTCGATGTATCCCAAGCTGAGCCTGCAAGCTTCCGCCGCGGTCAATCACCACGACAACGGCGTCGAGCAGACCGGCCACAGCGCCAATGCGCTGCTGGTGCTGGACTACAACCTCTATCGCGGTGGCGCCGACCTGGCCCGGATCCGCGAATTCAAGTGGCGTAAGCAGGAAGCGCTGGATGCCGTGCGCGCGCAGGAACGCGCCGTGGCCGAAGACGTTCGCGTGTCCTGGAGTCAACGTCAGACCGCCCGCGAGACGGTCGAGACCCAGACCGAGGAATATGACAAGAACGTGGAGACCCAGAAGCTCTACGGACAGCAATTCGATATCGGTCAGCGCAGCCTGCTCGATCTGCTGAACTCGCGGAACGAAGTCTTCAATTCGAAGGACAACCTGATCACCTCTCAGTCCGACGAAGTGTTGGCGAATTTCAAGATCCTCGCGGCTCAGGGCGAATTGATCCAGGCGCTGGGTATCAGCCTGCCGAAGGAAGCGACGCCCAAGGAAGTCAGCTACGACAATTGATTGCCGGCCAACTGATCGGCCAACGGATCGACCCCGGCAGCGATGCCGGGGTTTTTCTTTGTCCGATTGAGATCATCATCCGAGAGATGTTCCGGCCGAACGATCTTTGGCCGAAGGCAGCATCGAGCCGCCGACGGCGGCGTAGCACGCGATGCGACAATCGGGCGCGGAAGAGGGAGAATCGGATGCTGGGGTGCGGCGGTCAGGAATGGAGGCCCGGGCCGGAATCGAACCGACGTACGAGGATTTGCAGTCCTCTGCATGGCCACTCTGCCACCGGGCCAAAAGCCGCTATAGCGGCTTGTTCTTGGCGCTGGGACGTATAGAGCCATCATGCTGTCGGGTCAAGCGGCGGTCGCTTGGGGGGGCCTATATCGCGTCTCGGTGATCGCGGGATCGCGCATTGGGACAGCGCCGTCGATATGGGCGAATTGGCGTCTCGCCATGGCCGTCAGGCGGCGGGTTGCAGGATCGGCAAGCTGGCTGCAAGCCGGGTCGCGAAACTCAATATGATGGGCGAATCGATTCCCCGGAGTGGTAGTCCGGCGAATTGCCGGCTGCAGGAGAGAGAGCGTAGGAAATGTCCTTTTGCCGCGTGTAATTGAAGTTTCACGGCGGTGGCGGCGGGATGTCTTAAGGCTGGGAATGGCGATCGAAGATGCCGCTGGTGCCGGGCTTGCGGTAACCCAAGGTTAAGCAGCTTACAGCTATGCAAGTGAGCGGGAGGGGCAGGCATTGGGCGAATGCCCCCAAGCGAGCCCTCCCATTGTCACCGGCGGGCGGAGGCTCTATAACGACCGCACAAAGGTTAATATCTGGGCTGCTGGCGGCCCTGCGACCTGGACGACGCAACCGAACGGCGCAAGCGCTGTTGCTGTCGCGGTTCATTGCCGGTCAGGTAGGTCGCATCAGGCCAGCTGGCGCCGATGAGGATGAGAAATGCAGATGTCGTTTGCCGCTGCGCGTCAGCATATGATCGACAGCCAGATTCGAACCAACAAGGTTATCGATGATCGCCTGTTGGAAGCATTGCGCGAATTGCCGCGCGAAGCTTTCGTGCCCGACAATGTAAAGGTGCGGGCTTATGTGGATGACGACCTGCCCTTGGGCAATGGCCGTTACCTGACCGAGCCGATGGTCGTTGCCCGCCTTCTGCAATCGGCTGACGTCAAGCCCACCGATATGGTGCTGGTTGCTGCCGCCGGCACCGGTTATGCGGCGGGCCTGCTCTCCAAGCTCGCCAATACGGTGGTTGCCGTCGAGGCCGATCACGCCTTGAGCGAGCGTGCCGCAGCCGCCTTGCAGCAACAGGCGGCGGATAATGTCGTCTGGCAGGAAGGCGATCCGGCGGCCGGCTTTGCCAAGCATGCTCCCTACGATGTCATCCTGATCGATGGCGGCGTCGAAATCGTTCCGGCCGCACTGCTTGAACAATTGGCCGAGGGCGGCCGCCTGGTCACCGTTCTCTTTGAAGGCCGCGTCGGTCGTGCGGTTCTGATGATGAAGGAACGGGGTTCGGTTTCGCGGCGCGTGCTATTCGATGCCAATATTCCCCTTCTCTCGGCCTTCGCCAAACCAGCTGAATTCTCCTTCTAGGTGCTTGATGCCGTCCAGCGATAGCCTGCAGATCGAGCCGATTGCCGTAAAGCAGATGCTTGATCGTGGCGAAGCCGTCCGGCTCGTCGATATTCGCCAGGGCTGGGAACATAAGATCTGCCATATCGAAGGCAGCTTGCTGCTGCCGATGGATGAGCTGCCGGCGCGAGTCGCGGAATTGCCGACCGACCGGCCGCTGATTATCGTGTGTCATCACGGCATGCGCAGCTTCCACGCCACGATGTGGCTTCGACAACATGGCTTTCCCCAGGCGACCAACCTAGCCGGTGGTGTCGATGCCTGGGCTGAACAGATCGATCCGGTAATGGCACGGTATTAAGACCCACAGATTAGGCCCGGATTCGGCGCATCGTGCTCATCGAGGCGATCCGCTGCGATCAGGGTGGGGGGTTGGAAAGGATTAAGGATGCAAAGGGGACGCAGACTCTTGTTGGCTGGCGTGGCCGTGCTTTCGCTTGGTTCCGTTTGGGCGAGGCCGGCCGCTGCGACGGATCTGGAAGATGCCTTGGCCCTCGCTTATGGCACCAATCCGACACTCGATGCCGAGCGTGCCCAGTTGCGGTCGACGGATGAAGCCGTGCCGCAGGCGCTGTCCGGCTGGCGGCCCACCGTCAGCGCCCAGGCGAATGTCGCGCGTGAATGGGTCGACCCGACCAAGCCGGCCGGCGCCAACTCGACGAATTTCTCGCCACGTACCTATGGCGTCACCGTGACCCAGCCTGTATTTCGCGGCTTCCGTACTGTGAGGGGGACCTCCGAGGCGGAAAACCAGGTGCGGGCGGAACGTCAGCGCCTCAGCAGTACGGAACAGAATGTACTTTTTTCCGCCGTTCAAGCCTATATGGGCGTGGTGCGGGACAAGGCCATCCTCGACCTGAATGAAAACAACGTCAAAGTGCTGCAGGCCCAGCTCGAATCGACTGAGGACCAGTTTCAGGTCGGTGAGCTGACCCGTACCGACGTAGCGCAGGCGAAATCGAGCTTGCAGGGCGCCATCGCCGATCGCATGGCGGCGGAGGGCGATCTCAAGACGTCCCGCGCGACCTACCGCCAAGTGATCGGCGCCGAGCCGGTCGATCTCAAGATGCCGGTGCCGAAACTCAATTTGCCGGCGACGAAGGACGAGGCCGTGGTGCAGGCGCGCAACGTGCCGGATGTCAATGCGGCACAGTTCGATCAGAAGGCCGCCAAGGACCAGGTCGACGTCACCTTCGGCCAGATGCTGCCGGAAGTCTCCGTCCAAGGCAGTTTCCAGCGCAACGAGGACGATAATTTCGGCACCACGAATTCAAATGCCGGCGTAGTGATGGGCGTGGTGACCATTCCGCTCTATCAGGCCGGCAATGTCGAATCTCAGGTGCGCCAGTCGAAACAGCAATATTACCGCAGCCGCCGTCTTGTTGACGAAGCGCTGCGCAATGCCGAGCAGCAGGCAATTGCGGCATGGCAGGCGCTCGATACTGCCAATGCCCAGATATCTGCCTTCCAGGAACAGGTGACGGCGGCCAAGATCGCGCTCGATGGCATCCGCCAGGAACAGCAGGTCGGTGCACGTACCATCATCGACGTCTTGGACCAGGAACAGGCCTATCTCAATGCGGAAGTGAACTTGGTCAGCGCGCAAACCAATCAGGTCGTGGCGCAGTATCAGTTGCTCAGCGCGATCGGGCGCTTAACCGCGAGAGAGCTGGCGCTGAAGGTCGATCACTATGATCCGACCAAGCACTACAACGAAGTCCGCGATAAGTTCATCGGCATCGGTCCATCAGTCGAATAAGCGTAAATATCTACATATAGTGGTCGTAATTGTTGTGCTTCCAATTCCTTGAGTAAGGATCGTGAAGCGGATAGGATGGAGTTCGGAATTGTCGGTCAGGCGCATCGTCTCGATCAGGCGATCGTTGCGGAAGCGCGATACTTGCCTGGTGAATGGGATTTGGCCGTTTTTCCGGATAATTGAACAGTCGTGCCACCGTTGTTTCCGCGAGGGTCCCGGAGAATGAGCGAAGCGAAAGCGAACCAGGAACCGTCCATGGAGGAAATTCTCGCCTCCATTCGGCGAATCATTTCTGAAGACGGGCCTGAGCCTTCCGTTGCTGATATCGGCGAGATGATGCCGACCGAGACGCCGAAACCGGTGAGTGCCGCGCCGGCCGCGGCAAAACCCGCCGCCAAGCCAGCGCCGACGATCACGCCGGCTGAAATACCGGCTGCGCCGAAACCGGCTGCTGCACCCGCGGCGCCTGCTCCGGCCCCAGTATCGCTCGACGATGATGACGATGACGAAGAGCTGGTGCTGACTGATGTGGTCACGGCCTCTGCCGACCTCGACAGCAATGTCGTGCAGTTGAAAAAAGCCGAACCGGAATCGCCGCCGCAGCTTGACGCGGATGACTTCGGCAAGGAGGATGATTTCAATAACGACGATGCCTTCGGCAGTGACGTAGAACTCGATCTCGACAAGCCAGCCTTTTCGGAGCCGCCCATGCCCGCCGCCCTTGCCCCTGATCTCGATGCACCGAAATTCAACGAATCAAAGTTCGAGGAACCGAAAGTAGCGCGCCCTGCGGCGACCACGTCCCGTCCACAGCCGGCGGCTGCAGCGGCACCCCGCGCGGCCGAAGCCAAGCCGGCAGCCCCGGCGATCGATCCGGCGGCCGTGGCCGCTCAGCTGTCGGCGGAAGTTCCCGATCTCGTCGCCCCGGCCGTGGCCGATGCGGCGACGGCGAGCTTCGCCCAGTTGCTACAGCAGCAGCGCCCGGCGCCGATGGAAAAGCCGACCGGCGATGGCCTGCTGGTGGAAACGCTGGTGCGCCACGCGGTTGAGCCCATGCTCAAATCCTGGCTGGACACCCATCTTGAGGCGATCGTCGAACGGATGGTCCGGCGCGAGGTCGAGCGTCTCGCCCGCAAGGCCGAACTGAGCTGACCGGCCTTAGCATTAGGTTTCGGAATATCTCGGGCCCGTGCCGGCGACTTGCCGCACGGGCCCGTCCGTTTCCCGCAGGATCGGCTGGTAGCCGGATCACCCGTGGACCGACCGGTTGACGCTGTCTCCCTGGCCGCTATAACTCGGGCCGGATTTACGCCTTTGAAGGAAACCAGCGATGCTGGACAAGACTTTCCGGCCCGATGAGGTCGAGAAGAAACACTACGCCGCTTGGGAGCAGTCCGGGGCCTTCGCCGCCCATGTCGACTCCAACAAGAAGCCCTATACCATCATGATGCCGCCGCCGAATGTGACCGGCAGCCTGCATATGGGCCATGCTTTGACCTTCACCCTGCAGGATGTGCTGATCCGCTATGAGCGCATGCATGGCCGTGACGCGCTGTGGCAGCCCGGCACAGACCATGCCGGCATCGCCACCCAGATGGTGGTCGAACGTCAATTGGACAGCCAAGGGATCAAGCGCACCGATCTCGGCCGCGAGAAATTTCTCGAAAAAGTCTGGGCCTGGAAAGCGGAATCCGGCGGCACCATCACCAAGCAATTGCGCCGTCTGGGCGCCTCGCCGGATTGGCCGCGTGAGCGCTTCACGATGGATGAGGGGCTGAGCCTTGCCGTTCGCAAGGTCTTTGTCGATCTCTACCGGCAGAAGCTGATTTATCGCGACAAGCGTCTGGTCAATTGGGATCCCAAGCTGCATACCGCGATTTCCGACCTGGAAGTCGCGCAGAAGGAACATAAAGGCCATCTTTGGCATTTCAAATATCCGGTCGAGGGGCAACCCGATCGTTTTCTTACCGTTGCGACGACACGGCCAGAAACCATGTTGGGCGATACCGCCGTGGCGGTGAATCCCGAGGATGAGCGTTACAAGGATCTGATCGGCAAGCATCTCATCCTGCCGCTGGTCGGCCGGCGCATTCCGGTGGTGGGCGATGAGCATGCCGATCCGGAGACCGGCAGCGGCGCGGTGAAAATCACCCCGGCCCATGACTTCAACGATTTCGAGGTCGGTCGCCGGCACAACCTGCCGATGATCAATATCTTCGATCGCGACGCGCGTTTGAACGAGAACGTGCCCGAAGCCTATCGTAGCCTCGATCGCTATGAGGCGCGCAAAAAAGTGGTGGCCGATCTCGAGGCCCTGGGGCTCGTCGAGAAGATCGACGACCATACGCTGATGCTGCCCTATGGCGACCGCTCCAATGTGGTCATCGAGCCCTGGCTCACCGATCAGTGGTATTGCGATGCTAGGACGCTGGCGCAGCCGGCGATCAAGGCGGTCGAAGAGGGCCGCACGGTCTTCGTGCCGAAGCAATGGGAGAACACCTATTTCGACTGGATGCGCAACATCCAGCCCTGGTGCATCTCACGCCAGCTCTGGTGGGGCCATCAGATCCCGGCCTGGTACGGTCCCGATGGCGAAGTCTTCGTGGCAATGGACGAGGCTGAGGCGCAGAGCATGGCATCGGCCCATTACGGCAAGGCGGTTGAGCTCAAGCGCGACGAGGATGTTCTCGATACCTGGTTCTCCTCGGCGCTCTGGCCGTTCTCGACCTTGGGCTGGCCGAACCATACGCCTGAACTGGCGCGTTACTATCCCGGCGATGTGCTGGTGACCGGCTTCGACATCATCTTCTTCTGGGTTGCCCGGATGATGATGATGGGCCTGCATTTCATGGGCGATGTGCCGTTCCGCACCGTTTACATCCACGCCTTGGTGCGCGATGAACACGGCCAGAAGATGTCGAAGTCCAAGGGCAATGTGATCGATCCCTTGGACCTCATCGACAAATTCGGCTGCGACGCTTTGCGCTTTACCCTGACCGCGCTGGCGGCGCAGGGCCGCGATATCAAGATGTCGGAGAACCGCGTCGAAGGCTATCGCAACTTCGCGACCAAGCTTTGGAACGCGACGCGGTTCTGCCAGATGAACGAATGCAAGGCGGTCGAAGGTTTCGATCCGGCAGCTTTGAAGAACGGCGTCAACCGCTGGATGGTCGGCCGCCTCGCGGCGACGATCAAGGCGGTGGACCAGGCCATGTCCGCCTACCGGTTCAACGATGCCGCCAATGCGCTCTATCATTGCGTCTGGGGCGAGTTTTGCGACTGGTATCTGGAATTCACCAAACCGGTCCTGCAGGGCAATGACGAGGTTGCGAAGGTGGAGACGCGGGCGACGACAGCCTGGGTGCTGGGACAGCTCCTCCATCTCCTGCATCCCTTTATGCCCTTCCTGACCGAGGAATTGTGGGAGCAGGTGGGGCTTGCCGGGTCGGGCCGGCTGATCGGTGCCGACTGGCCGTCGATCAGCGATGCGGCGATCGATACGGAAGCGACGGCTGATCTCGATTGGGTGATCCGGGTGGTCAGCGAGGTGCGCGCCTTGCGGACCGAGATGAACGTGCCGCCAGCGGCTCAGGTGGAATTGATCCTGCGCGATGCCGCGCCGAAAACGGCGGCCCGCCTGGAGAAATACAACGATCTGATCTGCCGTCTGGCCCGCGCGGCCAGTGCGGTCCTGCTCTCGGGCGAGGCGCCCAAGGGTGCGGCCCAGATCGTTATCGACGAGGCGACGGTGCTGCTGCCTTTGGGCAGCGTCATCGACGTGAAGCAGGAAACGGCGCGCCTGAAGAAGGAATTCGACAAGGCCGATGGCGAAGTGGAGAAGCTCTCCAAGAAACTCGGCAACGAGCAGTTCCTGGCCAAGGCGAAACCGGAAGTGGTCGAAGAACAGCGCCAGCGTCTCGCCGAAATGGAGCAGGCGAAGGCCAAGCTCACCCAGGCCATGGAGCGCCTCGCATCGATCTGACCGACGAGGATTAGGACCGGATGTTTCGCAAGCCGGAAGTTGGCGGTAAAGCCGGCTTCCGGCTTGACCTTTAACGGCATAGGGTTTCCAGTAAGGAAGTGGCAAACTCTTCTGGAAGTCCATGCAGGATCAGGTCGAGTTCTTCGCGCCCTCGGAAGCCAAGGATCACCGGCTGTTGCGGCTCTATCGCTATTGGCTGGAAAAAAGCGGTGCGCGTGCCTTTCCCCAGCGAGCCGATCTCGATCCCGTCGATTTCAAATATATCCTCGGCTATGTGACGATGGTGGACATCATCGAGCCGGAAGATGGCAGCGGCCCGCGCCGTTACTACTTCCGACTCGACGGCTCCCATCTCGCGGCCCTCTCGGGTATCGACTATACGCGTCGTTATCTCGACGAGTTGCCGTGGCCTGACTACAGGGACTTCATCGCCTGGACCTATGAACGTGTCCTGCAAAACCAGTCGCCTCTCGGCTATCGCCGGCGCGGCAATATCGATGATCACCTTTTCGATGAGGAGACGATCATCCTGCCATTGGGGGTTGGAGGCGACCGGATCGGAAAACTGATGGTGGCGGTCATTCCCGGCGATTTAAGGCCGGGCGAACATGCCATTGTCTTATGATCCTCCTGGAATACAGACCCGTGATCACCGAGTTGTAACCACGGTTGTGACCGCGACAACATTGTCAATCCGCGCCATTCGCACCATCTTATCGGCAACTGGCCGCAATCCGGGGAATGAGATGAAAATCGGTAATTTGATGAAACGCACCGTCATGCTTGTCATGCTGTTGTCACTAGCGGCCTGTGGCGTCAATAATATCCCGACCTTCCAGGAGCAGGCCAAGGCGGCGTGGTCCAATGTCCTGAACCAGTATCAGCGGCGCGCCGATCTCATTCCCAATCTGGTGGCGACGGTGAAGGGAGCCGCCGATTTCGAGAAATCCACCTTGGAAGCGGTGGTCAATGCCCGCGCGAGGGTCGGAACCATGCAGCTGCCGGCGGATATCCTCACCAATCAGCAGGCGATGCAGCAGTTCCAGGCCAATCAGACCGCGCTGACATCGGCCCTCTCGCGCCTCCTGGTGGTGGCGGAGCAATATCCGAATCTCAAGGCCAACGAAAACTTCCAGACCTTGCAGGCGCAGCTGGAAGGTACTGAGAATCGTATCGCCGTGGCACGGCGTGATTTCATCGACGCGGTGCGGCAATACAATACCGAGCTGCGGACGATCCCCGGCCGTTGGTGGAAGGCGATGTTCTATCCCGACGCCAAGGAAATGGCGCAGTTCCAGGTCGAGGAATCCGTGCAATCCGTTCCCAAGGTCGATTTCGGCACCTCAGGTCAGCAGCCAAGTCAGCCGCAGAGCCAACCGCAGGGCCAGCAGCAGCCTAGCACAGGCCAGTAATGCCGATGCCGATCTTGCGTCGCTGGCTCATTCTGATGGCTGTTCTGTGCGGCACTCTGCTGTGGCAATCCTCGTCCGTCATGGCCGATCCGCCGCTTCCCCCGCTGACGGGGCCGGTGGTGGACGCTGCGGGCATTCTCGACGCCGGAAGCTCGCATCGGCTCACCAAGGAACTGGAATCCTATGAAGCCACCACCAGCACGCAGATCGTGGTGGCGACGATTCCCGACCTCAAAGGCTATCCGATCGAAGATTGGGGCCTGGCTTTGCTACGCGGCTGGGGCATCGGCCAGAAGGGCAAGAATAACGGCGTGGTCCTCGTGGTTGCACCCAATGACCGGCAGCTGCGCATCGAGACCGGCTACGGCGCCGAAGGACCGCTGCCCGATGCGACGGCCGATGCCATCATTCGCCGCGTCATTGTGCCGGATTTCAAGCAGGGCAATTTTCCGGCGGGGATCGAAGCCGGCGTGAAGGCGATCATGGCGGCGCTAGAAGGGTCCTTCAACGCCGGACCGAAAGAACCCGAACCGGCCTGGCCGGCTTTCGCCATTGTCGCCGCCTGGTTCGTTATCGTCTTCATCATGATGTATCTGCGCCGCCGCAACATCGCCAATGGCCGGCTCTATCGCGGTCCGCGCGGCGCTGTCTGGCGCAATCGCGGCGGCTGGGGTGGCGGCTGGGGCGGTCTTGGCGGTGGCGGCTTCGGCGGCGGCGGCGGCGGCTTCGGGGGAGGGGGCGGCACCGGCGGCGGTGGCGGCGCCTCCGGCCGGTGGTGATTATGAACGCTGGGGAAGCACATATGGCGAATGCGGGTCCAGGGGACAGTGATCCGATTGCCCGGGCGATCACCGCAGCTGAGGCCCGGACGGCTGCGGAAATCGTCGTCGCCGTTCTCCAGCGCCCCAGTGCCTATCGCCTGACTGCCGTTCTATGTGCCTTCGCCGTGGCGGCTCTGGGTGCCTTGTTCTTGGCCTTGGTCATGCCGAAGATTGCGGCCTTCTATGCAATCGGCATGATCACTGCAGGACTGGCCGGAATCGTTATCATCGCGCTGCTCGGCATCGTCAGCTATCTCCTTTGCGAGCGCACTCAACTCGGCATTTTCCTGACGCCGGCCAGGGCGCGCCAACAGAGCTGCGCAAAGCGGGCACGGCTGATGTTTCTTGAGCATGGCATCGATGCGACGCCGGACCGGCTCGGCTTGCTGGTCTTCGTCAGCCTGGCCGACCATCATGTGGAGATCCTGCCGGATCGCGGTATCGCCGC
This sequence comes from Dongia soli, assembly GCF_034044715.1. Lineage (NCBI taxonomy): Bacteria > Pseudomonadati > Pseudomonadota > Alphaproteobacteria > Rhodospirillales > Dongiaceae > Dongia > Dongia soli. The sequence goes on from NZ_JAXCLW010000007.1 coordinate 148,636, forward strand.
GAAAATTCCCGCCGAGCGATGGTCGGCGCTGATCGCCGGTTTCATCAAGCGGATCGGCGATGGCGATCTCGATGCCTCTTTGTCCGGCCTGATCGCCGATATGGCCGAGGAACTCGCGCCGCATTTCCCGCCACGCCCCGATCAGATCGACGATCTGCGCAACGCCCCCATCCGCGGCTAGCTGCAAAGGCCGGATGCGGCAGTAAAGCCAGGCGGTTGCAAAAGCCCGCCGTTTGGGCAAGATGCGGTCTGGCATCTTGCAAGGACGTGATTTCCCATGACGCGCATCGCAATCGGCGGGTTCCAGCACGAAACCAATACCTTCGCACCGGTCAAGGCGACCTTCCGCGATTTTGAACAAGCGGATGGCTGGCCCGGCCTGACGCGCGGGGCAGATATTTTCCAGACCTTCAATGGCATCAACCTGCCGATCGCCGGTTTCATCGAAGCAGCGGGACCGCTCGGTTTCGATCTGGAACCGACCTTGTGGTGTTCGGCTTCGCCCTCGGCTCATGTCGAACGCGACGTCTATGAAACCATCGTCGGCGAATTGCTGGAGCGCATCGCTGCCTTGCGCAATATCAACGGCATTTATCTGGATCTGCACGGCGCCATGGTGACGGAGCATCTGGATGACGGCGAAGGGGAATTGCTGGCGCGGCTGCGGCGTCTGGTCGGGCCGGACATGCCCATCGTCGTCAGCCTCGATCTCCATGCCAATGTCACCCAGCGGATGGTCGATCTCGCCTCGGTGCTGGTGAGCTGCCGCACCTATCCGCATGTCGATCTGGCGGAAAGCGGGGCTGCCTCGGCCCAGGTAATGGATCGGCTGGTGCGCCACGGGCCGCTGGCGAAAGCGCGTCGCCAGGCCGATTTTCTGGTGCCGCTCACCTGGCAATGCACGCTGATCGATCCCGCCAAATCGCTTTATGCAGCGGTGGCGGCGGCGGAACGCAAAGCAGGTCTCGCCAGTGCCTCCTTCACCTTCGGCTTCCCGCCGGCCGATATGCCCGAATGCGGCCCGGTGGTCGTGACCTATGGCGAGACGCAAAAGATTGCCGACGCCGAAGCCGATCAACTGATCGCGGCGGTGAACGAGGCGGAGGAAGGGTTTGCCGGCCGCATCTGGCAGCCCAGCGAAGCGGTGGCTTATGCCCGGGCGGAAGCGCCGAAACATCGCGCGCCCATCATTCTCGCCGATACCCAGGATAATCCCGGCGCCGGCGGCAACGCCGATACGGTCGGCCTGTTGGAGGCGCTGGTCGCCGGCCATGCCGAAGATGCCGTCTTCGCCAATCTTTTCGATCCCCGTACCGCCGAGGCCGCACATAAAGCCGGATTGGGAAGCGAGATCACGCTCGGCATCGGGGCCTGGAGCGGCATGCCCGGCCATCATCCCTTCCATGGCACCTTCAAGGTCAAGGCGCTAGGTGACGGCGCCTTCGACGCGACCGGGCCGTTCTATCGCGGCAACCGAATGCAATTGGGGCTGATGGCGCTGCTCTCGATCGGCGGCGTCGATGTCGTGGTCACCAGCCGCAAGCAGCAATGCGCTGATCAGGCGATGTTGCGGCATCTCGGCGTCGAACCGGCGCAGCAAAAAATCCTCGCCCTGAAAAGCTCGGTGCATTTCCGCGCAGATTTCCAGCCAATCGCCGCGGAGATCCTGATCGTCGCGGCGCCCGGCGCCAATCCGGTCGATAACCGCGCACTGCCTTATAAGCGCCTGCGCAAGGGCCTGCGTCTGATGCCACTCGGCGAAGCATTCGATGGATAAGGTGCGGCGATAAATGGCTGCTATTCTGCTTGATCTCGACGGCACACTGACCGATCCGCAGATCGGCATCACGCGCTCGATCCGTCATGCGTTGGAAGCGCTGAAGCTGCCGGTGCCGTCCGAACAGGCCTTGATCAGTTTCATCGGTCCGCCGCTCCTGGAGGCATTCCACGACCTGGTCGGCGATGCGACGCTGGCGCAACGTTGCGTCGATCATTATCGCGATCGCTTCGGCACCATCGGTCTTTATGAGAATGAGGTCTTCCCCGGTGTGCCGGAGATGCTGGACCAACTCCTTGCAGTGGGGCACCGGCTTTATCTCGCGACCTCGAAACCGCATGTCTTCGCCAGCCGCATCCTCGATCATTTCGGCCTGACCTCACGTTTCGCCGCGATCTACGGGTCGGAGCTCGACGGTACGCGGACGCGAAAAGCCGATCTGATTGCACATCTGCTGGCCAAGGAAGGGATCGGCGGCGAACCAGCGGTGATGATCGGCGACCGTGAACATGACGTGCATGGCGCCAGCGCCAATAATCTGCCGGCGATCGGCGTTCTCTATGGCTATGGTTCGCGCGCGGAACTGGAAGCGGCCGGTGCGACGGCTTTCGTTGCAAGTCCCGCTGAGATACCGGCGATAGCGGGAATGATGTTGCGCGATCGGGTCGAATTCTCCGCGCTGGCCTGAGGCGGCCGGCCAAACAGAATGAGACTTTAAGTCAGACTTTTGAGCCTTCCAGACATTCAGGCAGGTAGCTCGATCGATTACGTGTAACTCGTGGTCATTCATCGAGCAAAGGAGGCCAATATGTCTTTCTTGCGTTTAGCGACCCTGGTTGTGAGCGGCTTTCTGTTCCTGGCCCCGGCATTCACCGGCAGCGCCGAGGCGGGCGCCTATGACACCAGCGCCACACCGAGCTTGCAGGAAACCTGCCATGATCTCCATGTCGCCTTCATGGCTGTCGCATCGGCAAATCAATCGGCGCCCCGGATCGGCCTTGCGCGCAGGCTGGACGCTTTGGCGACGGCAGGATGCGAAACCAACCCGCGAGCCTCGATCGCGAAGCTGCAGCACGCCTTGCATATCGTGACACCGCTGTAAGTGAAGAAAACGGGCTCCAAAGCATGGCGGCGCGGGAGCCCGTTTCATTCTGGTGCAGTCCGATCATCGGATTAACCGGCAGCCGCATTGTTCTTCGCCAATGCCTGCTTGCGCCATTGCGCCGGCGTCACGCCCATGAATTGTTTGAAACTGCGTTGGAAAGCGGCATCGGATTGATAGCCGGCCAGTTCCGCGACAGCGCCGGTTGAGGTCTCCGTTGAGGCGAGAGCATTGGCCGCCACGGTCATCCGGATCTCGGTCAAAAGATCCATCGCCGAGCGTCCTAGCCCCTCCTGGAAATGGCGGATAAAGGTAGCGCGCGACATATTGCACAGGCTGGCAAGCTCCGGCAGCGTCCAGGGATGAGCCGGCTCGTTGAACATCGCGGTCAGAGCCGGCGCAAGCTTGGGATTGCCGGCCAGAGCCAGCAGGCCTTCGGCTGCTACGCTGGCCTCACTTGCGTGCCGCAGGATGAGCGCGAAAAGCGCTGTCGACAAAGCATCGAGCATGGCGGCGCTTCCAAGATTCTCACTGACCGATTCCGTCCGCATGAGGGCGACCAGGGTCGCCAGTTCGGCGCCGGTTCCCTGTCTGGCGGTTGCCGCGCTGTTCTCCGGTGCGCTGATGACGAGGCGCGGTGGTAAATAGCGACGCAGCATTTTTTCATGCACCGGCGAGACGCGGAAGCTGCCGCATAGCATATCGATACGCTCCCCCGTGCCGTCATTCTCCGTAATGATGAGGTTATTAAGAGCTGCGCGGTTTCGCTGGGGCAGCGGCGCCGCCCCGCTGCCGTCATGCAGGGCATGTGCGGCGCCGTGCATGACCACCACGATGTCACCGGGCCGCAATTGACGCGGGCGGCCGGGGGCTGCCGGACCTTTCGTCTCCTCGAAGCTCACGGCGCCTCCCAGAACGATATGGAAGGGAATCTCCCCGGGCGGCGCCGGCTGATACTCGATGCGCCAGGGCGCGCTCAGGAAACATCGGTGATCGAGCCTGCCGCTCACCGGCACCAGGCTCAGCAGGCGGCTGAGCCAGTCCAATCTGGTTTCCATTTTTTCCTCAATTGAAACTATTGAGCATGTTTTTAAGTCATCTAAGCATTATCAATAGCATAAATCCCGATTAAATGACACCCATCAGCCGACGATGGTCGCCGGCGATAGCCGCGAAAAGGAGTGTCACCATGCCCCGCATAATCACCGCCCCCGTTGCCCAGGCCACCGGCGCTGCCGCCGATCTCTTCAGCCGAATCAAGCAGGCGGTAGGCGGGGTTCCCAATACCTATGCCGCGATCGGCGCCCTGCAGCCGGCAGCCCTCGAGTCGATCCTCAATGCCGATGCGGTGCTGGCCGCCAGTTCGCTCAGCAAAAAGGAGACGGAGACGATCAAGCTGGTCGTCAGTATCGCCACTGGCTGCGATTACTGCATCGGCGCCCATAGCGCGATCGCCAAGGTGGCCGGCCTTTCCGAGGATGTGGTCAAGCAGTTGCGCCTCGGCCTGCCGACCGGCGATGCCAAGCGCGATGCGCTCGCCGCGTTCGTGCGGACCCTGGCAAGCACCAGCGGCACGATCAGCGCTGAGCAGTTCGCAACGATCAAGGAAGCAGGCTACAGCGACCAGCAATTGGTCGAGATCAGCCTCGCCATCGCGATCGGCATCTTCACCAACATGTTCAACCGCATCAACGACACCGACCTCGACTTCCCGAAGATCCGCTGAGCGACAACCGGCGGCTTGGCAACCATGCCGCCGGCTCCTCCCGATCCCCGCGAATAATCGCTACATATTTCGAAAGGACGTCCCATGAATAGCCTCGTTGACCGGCTGGCGAACAGCCCGCTCATCAAAAAGGATCTCGACTATCACCTGGTCCGCGCCTCGATGGTGCTGATCTTCGCCTTCTTCGGCTATCAGAAGTGGTTCGACTATGAAGCCCAGGTGCTGATCCCCTATATCAGCAACGGTCCACTGATCTTTTGGCTCTATCCGGTCTTCGGCATCCAGGGGGCGAGCTGGTTCCTCGGCGTCTCCGAATGGCTCTTCGGTGCGCTGCTGTTCATCGGTTTCTGGGATAAGCGGGTCGCGGTGCTGGGCGCTCTCGGTTCGACCGCCACCTTCATCGGCACCGTTACCATCATCCCCTTCATGCCGAATGGCTGGGCGGAATCCGCTGGCGGCTTCCCGGCGATGGTCGGCAACGTCCCCTTCCTGATGAAGGATGTCGTCCTGCTCGCCGTCTCGCTCTATCTGCTGAAACAGGATGTGGTCCGGCTGCAAGCCGAGGGCAAGTGAGGGACTGGCATTTCCGGCCAGAAGAAAGACCATCTCCGTGAAGGCGGAGATGGTTGCCGCTTTTCTGCGTGTCACAAGCCGAAGCTGATTGAGGATTACAGCGCCAACTGACAGTAGATCGGCGTGTGATCCGACGGCTTTTCCAGGCCGCGCGGCGTCCGGTCGATCTCGCAAGCTCGCAGCCGGTCGGCGGCCTGGGGCGAGAGCAGGAGATGATCGATGCGCAGGCCCTGGTCGCGCTGCCAGCGGCCGGCTTGATAATCCCAGAAAGTGTAGCGGTTGCCATCCGTGTAAAAGGCGCGGAGGGCATCGGTGTAACCGAGATTGAGCAGGGAGCGGAACTGCGCCCGGCTCTCCGGCCGGCACAGCGCATCCTCGGCCCAACCGACCGGATCATAGACATCGAGATCGGTGGGGCAGACATTGTAATCACCACCCAGCACCACCGGCTGCTCCCTCTCCAGTAGCGTGGCCGCGTGAGCGCGCAAGCGCTTCATCCAGGCGAGCTTATAGGGATATTTCGCGGTGCCGACCGGATTGCCATTGGGCAGATAGATCGTGGCGACGCGCAGCGACTTCCAGATTTCGCCCTCGGGATGCTCGATCTCGGCTTCCAGATACCGCGCATGTTCATCGCCTTCATCGCCCGGCAAAGCGCGCGAGGTGACTTCGAATTTTTGCCGGGAGAGAATGGCAACGCCGTTATACGATTTCTGACCGACCAGGGCGACGTGATAGCCGAGGGCTTCAAGCTCCAGCCGCGGAAAGTCGCTTTCCTGGCATTTGATTTCCTGCAGCAGGGCGACATCCGGCTTCGCCGCATTCAGCCAGGAGATGATATTCGCCAGGCGCGCGCGCAGCGAATTCACATTGAAGGTCGCAACCGTCAGTGCCAAGGGAGAATATCAGCCGATGGAGAAGGAAGAGCCGCAGCCGCAGGAGGAAACGGCGTTCGGGTTCCGCACTTGGAAGGCCGCGCCGACCAGATCCTCGACAAAATCGATTTCCGCCCCGGCCAGCAAATCAAGCGAGGTGTCGTCCACCACCACCTTCACGCCGTCGCGCTCGAACAGGTGGTCATCCTGCTGCTGGGACTTGTCGAAGGAGAAACCGTATTGGAAGCCCGAGCAGCCGCCGCCGGAAACGCTCAGGCGCAGCATCAGATCGGCATCGCCTTCCTGTTCCATTAGCCACGCAATGCGCTTCACGGCGCTTTCGGTAATGTTGACCTGCCGCGGCATCGGCGCAGTCTGCGCTGAGTTCTCAATAGCTGGTGTCATGTCGTTCATGGGTAACGGCTTTCCTGTTTCAGAGCCTATATTTAGGGACCCCGATCCAATAGTCAAACCCGGCTGCTGCATATGGGGCATGATGCAGCGAATAAGCCCGCTTTTCCGCTAATTATGGCGCGGCAGGCTGTCTTCCAGACGCAGCCAGGAAACTTGCTCGCTGGCATGGAAATGATTGGCGGGTGGGCAGGCCTCTGGATTATCCATGCTGCCGACAAGGATATGCGTCTCGTCGGGCCAGCGCGTCGAGCGATAGACCATCGGTGTCCCGCATGTGGGGCAGAAGCTTCGCCTGACGCCGGGCGAGGAATTGAATGTTGCGGGCTCCTTATCGAATTCGACATCCCGGTTGTGAAAACCAGCATAAGCGACGCCGACCGTCCCGGTCGACCGCCGGCAACTGGTGCAATGGCAATAGCCCGTCCAGATTGGCGGCGCGAGAAGCCGATAGCGGATACGGCCGCACAGGCAGCCGCCGCTTTGTGGAAAGGCGCTTGCTTGTTCGCTCATCTCTGGCCTCCGTGGCATCCGATCGCGCAAGTTTAGCACGTGCAGTCCCAACCGCATCTTCGCGATGCATCGCTCTACACAACCTGCTGATGCATCACATCTTCCAACCTGCTACGGTGCGGGCATGGAACCCTATGCCAGCGATCCCAAGGCCTCACGCGGCCGCCTGGTGCCCGAACCGGAAAGTCCCGGCCGGTCGATCTTCCAGCGCGACCGCGACCGTGTCATTCACAGCGTTGCCTTTCGCCGGCTGAAGCATAAGACCCAGGTCTTCATTTATCACGAAGGGGATCACTACCGCACCCGCCTGACCCATAGTATCGAAGTGGCTCAGATCGCGCGCTCGCTGGCGCGCAGCCTTGGCCTCAATGAGGATCTCGCCGAAGCGGTTGCCTTGGCCCATGATCTCGGCCATCCGCCTTTCGGCCATGCCGGTGAAGAAGCCCTGGATCATTGTCTCGCCGAGCATGGCGGCTTTGATCATAACGAACAGACATTCCGGGTTCTGACGCAGCTTGAACGCCGCTATGCCGCCTTCGACGGGCTCAATCTCAGTTGGGAAGCGCTTGAAGGCGTTGTCAAACATAACGGCCCGCTGATCGGCCCACATGCGCATGCCAAGGCGCGCGGCAAGCCAGTGCCGCCGACCATCGCCGCGTATAACGCGCAATGCGATCTCGACCTTGCTGGCTTCGCGAGTGCCGAAGCGCAGGTGGCGGCAATAAGCGACGACATCGCCTACAACAATCATGACATTGATGACGGGCTGCGGGCCGGGCTTTTCACGGTCGCCGATCTTACTGACGTGCCGCTCGCCGGACCGATCTTCGCCGAAGTGGCGAAGCAATATCCAGGCTTGGAAACATCGCGCCTGATCGGCGAAGCCGTGCGCCGCATGATCAACCGCATGGTGACCGATGTGACCGCAGAGACCCGGCGGCGCCTCGCCGAGGCCAAGGTAAAGACGATCGACGATATTCGTCGGCTCGACCGGCCGGTGGTGGCGTTCTCCGACACCATGCGCGCGCACGACATCGCCTTGAAAAAATTTCTGTTCCAGAAAATGTATCGCCATCACCGGGTGGTGCAGACCACACAGAAGGCGGCGCGTGTCGTGGTTGATCTCTATGATCTGCTGGTCACCCAGCCGACCTGCCTGCCGTCGGAATGGCAGTCTGGCGTCGATGACCCGCATACCACCGCCACGGCCCGGCTGGTGGCGGACTATATCGGCGGCATGACCGACAAATACGCGCTCGAAATGCACCGGCGCCTGTTCGACCCCTACGAACGGATGTAATTCTTCGGCGCGGCTCAGCTTGCGGACACAAAAAAGCCAAAAAAATGCAGTCGAATCCGATTGTTAACCTCTTCGTTCGGATCGCGCGCGCTTGACCGACTCGGCGCTTTCTTGGTCTGATAGCGAAATTTTCGTAAACATTCCCGACGGTTGCGTCCTCCTCGCGGCGCCAGGTCGGAGGAAGGTAGACACAATGTCAGATACGCCGAAACCGGAACAGATCCAGGCCAACGTCGCCGCCGCCCTCAGCAGGTTGCGCGGCGATGTCATGCCGCCTATCACCTCGTCCTCGACGGGCGGGGCCGGCGGCGCCGGAACTGGCGGTTCGGGAAGCGGGAATACGGGAAATGGGGCAGGGGCGGCCGCGCCCAGCACGCCGCCGCAAGGGGCAGCGCCGAGCGCCGCATCATCCGAGCCTGCGCAATCGCCGTCCGGTGCATCTCCGGCCGGTTCGCCGCAATCGAGCGCCGCTCAGTTGACCTCTTCGCAGGGGGCCCCGGTCCAAACCAGTTCGTCACCGGCTGCCCCTTCCGCCAATCCGGCCGGCACGCCGAGCTATTTCGCCGGCGGCTTGCGAGCGGATCCCAGCCTCGGCCTTGGCAACGGCGCCAGCACCATGAGCACCAGAGGCATGACGGCCAGTGGCCCGTCCGGCGGTCTGTCCAGTGGCCCGACAGCGGGAAGCAGCATGCGGCCGAGCACCGCGACCGGATCGAGCTATTTCGGCAATATGAAATCGCCGCTTTCCGGCGGTGATGGTGGAAATAGCGGTGCGAACCAGCCCGATCTCCTCAGCGGTGTCGAAATGGGCCCGCCGCCTTCCGGTGGGGCTTATCCGCCGTCCCAGGGCGACAAGGGGGCCGGCAAGCGCAAGCGGAACCGCTTGCTGGTTTTGGGTGGTGCGCTCGTCGCCCTGGCGGTGATCGGCGCCATTTGGCTGGGCAGCGGCAAAAGCGGCCAGGCCCCGGTGATCACCGCGGATACCTCGCCCGAAAAGGTCAAGCCGACCGATGCTGGCGGCTTGCAGGTGCCGAACCAGAATGTCCAGGTCCTGGAAAACATGAATGGCCAGCCGCAGCAATCGGGTGAAACCGTGTTGCCGCCGCCGGAACAGCCGATCGCGCCCCCGGCGCCGCCGGCCGTGACGGATACGGATGCGGCCGGACAGGCAGCGCAGCAGCCGAACGGTCAGCCGGCGAATGCTCAAGCAGCCAATGGCCAGCCGGCCACCGGCGAACAAGCCGGCCAGCAGGCGGGTCTCGCCGCACCTTCGGTGCCGGCTGTTCCCGACGCGCCTGCCGTGCCGTCGGCCCCGGCCACCTCGAACGCAGCCAGCCCAGCGATGAGCGCCCAGGCGCCCGCCGTGCCGGCGAGCAATGCGACCTCCGACGCGTCGTCGGCCAATACGGCTGCGAATGAAGCGCCGGCCAAGCCGGCGGCAACCCAGACAGCGGCGAAGCCGGCTGAAGCCAGCAAGACCACGACCCAGCCGACTGCAACGGCCGGCGGCAAGGTGAAGATCCAGCTCGCGGCGGTGAAGACCGAAGCGGCGGCGAAGAGTGAGTGGGCGAAGCTGCAGAAGGCGCATCCCAGCCAGCTCGGCAAGCTCAATCTGATCGTGCAGAAATTCAGCAAGGATGGCGCCGTCTATTACCGCATCCAGGCTGGCCCGCTGGCCGACCGGACGGCGGCGAAATCGATCTGCAGCGAATTGGCAAAGCAGAAACAGGCTTGCATCCTGGCGCGCTGATTTGCGCTAACTTGCAAACGGATTGCCGGCGGGCCAGGCCCGCCGGCAAATGCTATTGGGGGATTGAATGACTGCTGCCGTGATCTTCGGCTGCGCCGGTACCGAACTGACGCCCAACGAGCGCGATTTCTTTCGCGAGACACGGCCCCTCGGCTTCATTCTCTTTGCCCGTAATATCGTCGGTCCCGATCAGCTGGTCCGCCTGACGGGGCAATTGCGCGACAGTATCGATGATCCGGCCGCGCCGATCCTGATCGATCAGGAAGGCGGGCGCGTGCAGCGTCTGCGACCGCCGCATTGGCGCGCTGCCCCACCCGCCGAACGCTTCGGGCAACTGGCAAGCGGCGACCTTGCCGCCGGCTGCCGCGCGGTCAAGCTCAATCACCGGCTGATTGCGGCGGAGCTGACGGCGCTCGGCATCGATGTCGATTGTGCGCCGCTGATCGATATCCGCGTTCCCGGCGCCCATGACGTCATCGGCGACCGGGCTTATGGCGGCGAGCCCGAACTGGTCGCGATTCTCGGTCGTGCGGCTGCCGAAGGCCTGCTGGAAGGCGGCGTGATGCCGATCATCAAGCATATCCCCGGACATGGCCGTTCGATGGTCGACAGCCATCACGACCTGCCCCGTGTCGCCGCGGGCCGCGCGGAATTGTCGGCCACGGATTTCCGGCCGTTTCATGCCTTGAACGACATTCCCTGGGCGATGACGGCGCATATCGTTTATGAAGCGATTGATGCCGACTCGCCCGCCACTTTGTCGACCAAGGTCATCGCCGACGTGATTCGCGGCGAAATCGGCTTCGACGGGCTGCTGTTGACCGACGATCTCAGCATGAAGGCGCTGAATGGCAAGCTTGGCGACCTGGCGCAGCGCTCCCTGACGGCCGGCTGTGATGTCGTGCTGCATTGTAATGGCGATATGGCGGAAATGCGGCAGGTCGCCGCCGGTGCCGCCCCCTTGTCCCCGGCGGCAAAAGCCCGATATGAACGGGGGCAGGATAAACGGGAACGGGCTCGTCTGGCCTCGGCTTCGACCTCCGACATGGCGGCATTGCGTGACGAACTGACACGGCTGATCGCCTAAAAGGCGATTGTCGCGCATTAATTGACGGCCGGCCTTTCACGCAAGGAGCGTATTTTGGGTGGGTATGATTTAGCGGGCCTGGTTCAGAACGCCACAACCTGGGTGTTGCCGGTCCTTTTTGCCATCACCCTGCACGAAGCAGCGCATGGTTTCGTTGCTTGGCGGCTTGGCGATAATACGGCCTATATGCTGGGGCGGGTCAGCTTCAACCCCTTGCGCCATATCGATCCTTTCGGAACGGTGCTGTTGCCGGCCCTGCTGCTGCTGAGCGGGACGGGCTTTCTTTTCGGCTATGCCAAGCCGGTTCCGGTCAATTTCCGCAACCTCAACCATCCCAAGCGGGACATGGTCTGGGTGGCACTGGCGGGGCCGGGTATTAATATCTTCCTCGCGATCATTTCCGCGCTGCTGCTGCATCTCGCAGTCATGCTGCCGCCGGAGATATCGGACTTCGCCGGCCAGACCCTATTCAACTCGATTCTGCTGAATATCTGGTTGGCATTATTCAATATGTTGCCGCTGCCGCCGCTCGATGGCGGCCGGGTCGCAGTCGGTATCCTGCCGCGCCCCTTGGCCTTGCCACTGGCGAATCTGGAACGATACGGCATGCTGATCTTGATCGGTCTGATTTTCCTATTGCCCCTTCTCGGCCGGACAATTGGCCTGAATTTGAACATTTTGAGCTGGATTCTCGGACCGGCTTCCAGCTATGTGCTGAACGTGATCGCCCATCTCACCGGCGTCATGAGCATCATTGGCCCCGGCCTGTAACGGGTCGCGGCCGTCGCAAAGGTAGAGCAGGTAGTTTCGGACGGTATGACCGCAAATCACGACGATCGGGACGAGATCGGACCGGACGATCAGCCGGGCCCAGGCCAGGTTCCCACCCGGGAAGAGGATTTCCCGGCTCAAGGGTCTGCGGAAGCTGCCCCCGCCGAGACCGCCCTCTCCGAGAAGGCATCACAGCGCGAGAGCGAGGGCGAGACCGTTCCGCAAGCGGAGCGGGAGCCGGATGAGCATGCTGCGGACCAAGCTGCGGCTGAAGAATCCGCTGCGCCATCGGATGAAGCGGTTGCGGAGGAAGCTGCGGAAGTAGCCGCGACCGAACAGCCGGCGCCCGCGGCTGCACCGGATAACGGGGCGAGCCGGGACGGTGCTTCAGCGCAGGAATCCGCATCGGAAGCTGCGGGCTTTGAAGCGGCGCAGCCGGATACCGCATCCGAAGATGGCGGCGATCTGCATCTCGACCTTGACGGTTATGAAGGCCCGATCGACGTGCTGCTCAATCTGGCGCGCGATCAGAAGGTCGATCTCAAGAAGATTTCGATTCTCGAACTGGCGGATCAATATCTCGGTTTCGTGGCGCGGGCCCGTCGCCTGCGCCTGGAACTCGCTGCCGATTATCTCGTCATGGCGGCTTGGCTCGCTTATCTGAAGTCGCGCCTGCTGCTGCCCGAGCCGCCCAGCGACGGCGAGCCTTCCGGTGCTGAAATGGCCGCCGCTTTGGCTTTTCAACTGCAGCGCCTGGAGGCGATGCAGAAGGCCGGGCAGGCGCTTCTCGCCTTGCCGCAGCTCGGCCGCGATTTTTTCCGACGCGGCGAGCCGGAACCGGTCCGCTTGATCCAGGTACCGTTTTATACCCTCACCCTCTATGATCTGTTGAAGGCCTACGGCACCCATCCGGGCCGCAAGCGCGAAGGCGTCCTGCATATCGAACCGCTGCGCCTGTTCTCCATGGATGATGCCCTGCATCGTATCGGCGAATTGCTTGGCTACGTTCTCGACTGGACGACCCTGCGGCGATTCCTGCCGGATGATTTGCAGGAGACGCCGTTGCAGCGTCGCGCCGCCATGGCAGCGACTTTTGCCGCCACCTTGGAACTTGCCCGGTCCGGCCGCATTCAATTGCGCCAGGACGGCACTTTCGGACCCATTTATGTGCGCCGCGCTGAGCCGCAGAGCGAAGAAGCGGTCGCCAATCAAGGTAATGTCGAGTGATGAGTGAAGATCGTTTTCAGTTGCAGCGCCTGTTGGAAGCCATCCTCTTTGCCTCGGCCGAGCCGCTGACGGTCGATGCCTTGGCGGCGCGCATGCCGGAAGGATCCGATATTCCCGGCCTTCTGCAGGAAATTCGCGACCTCTACGCCAATCGCGGCGTCAACCTGACGCCGGTCGAAGACCGCTGGTGCTTCCGCACCGCGCCCGACCTTAGCTCGAAATTCCATGTCGAGCAGAAGGTCGAACGCAAGCTGACCCGGGCGGCAGTCGAGACCATAGCGATCATCGCCTATCACCAGCCGGTGACGCGGGCGGAAATCGAAGAGATTCGCGGGGTCGCGATCTCCAAAGGCACGCTCGACAATCTGCTGGAAGCCGGTTGGATCAAGCCGAAGGGCCGTCGCCAGACGCCGGGCCGTCCCGTCACCTGGGTAACCACAGAAGCCTTCCTGGAACATTTTGGCCTGGAAAGCTGCGATGCCTTGCCGGGTGTCGAGGAATTGCGCGCTGCCGGTCTGCTCGACAGCACGCCTAATGCCGCCACGCTGGGCGTGCAGGGCCATTTGCCGCCGGGCGGTGGTGAAGGCGAGGGTGATGAAGAGGACGGCGACGGCGAAGAAGGCGCGGTCGCCGACGATGCCTATGACGCCGAGATGCTGGCGCTTCTCGAAGGCACGGTCGCGGCCGGTGAGGCGGTTGCGGGTGAAGGGGCAAGCGGCGCGGAAGCTGCCGCGCCGGGCGATGGCGTCGAAGCGGATGCTGACGACGGCGATCTCGATGAAGACGCGACCGACGTGGCCGAGTTGGACGGCGATGATGTCGTGGATACCGATGAGGACCTCGAGGACAGCGATATCGACAGCGAGGAAGACGAACTCGACGATGAGGACGATCTCGAGGACGACCTTGAAGATGGGGCTTTCGAGGAAGATGTCGCCGAGGAAGAAGCTGCCGCCGAACTGAGTGCTCTGGAAGCCGAGATCTCAGAAACTGAAGCGGATGGCGCCCAGGATGATGACGACGGCGATAACGACGGCGATGGCGACGACGACCTCGACGACGACCTCGACGACGACGATGACGACGATGACGATGACGACGACGACGACGACGACGACGATGGTGGCCTCGACGGCGAGGATGAAGACGACGGCGCCGGCGATCGTGACGATGAAGACGAGGATGACGACGGCGTCGAAGATGAGGACGAGGACGGCGTCGAAGATGAGGACGAGGACGGCGTCGAAGATGAGGACGAAGACGGCATCGAAGATGCAGACGAGGACGAAGAGGACGACCCGTCGGACCGGAAGGCGGATGCCGGTTGATGCCTAAGGTTTTGCCCGCCATGCCCCGGATCTGATGGGAACGGGCGTATGGAGCGCATGATCCTGCCGTAATTGCCGCCCTGGATAGGTCCCTGGCCGCAAAATTTGCAATTCAGAATAAGTCGCAATAATGTCGAGCCAAGCGCGCGACAATAGCGTCGGCGGCCACCAACGGACCAGGACGTGACGACTTTTTCCAGTGATTTGACCACCGCCCCTCGGCGTGCTTTCCGGCTGTTGCCCCGTTGGCAACCCTGGACGCTGTCCGTCTGCCTGATGGCAATTGCCGTGGCGGCGCCGATTGTCGTGGTCTTTTCCCACTTGGCGAAGCCCAATGGGGAATTATGGCACCATCTCGCCACCACGGTTCTGTGGGATTACATCGCCAATTCCCTGTTGCTGATGATTGGCGTCGGAATTGGTGTTGTGCTGATCGGCGTCCCGGCTGCCTGGATGGTGACGCTTTGCCGTTTCCCCGGACGCCGCCTTTTCGAATGGTCGCTGCTGCTGCCGATGGCGATGCCGGCTTATGTCGTCGCCTACACCTATACCGGCTTGCTGGATTTCGCCGGGCCGGTGCAATCGGTATTGCGGAATATGATCGGCGATCTCGTACCGTTGGGCTGGATCCCGGAAATCCGCAATCTGCCGGGATCAATCCTGATCCTGACGCTTGTGTTCTATCCTTATGTCTATCTGCTGGCGCGCACCGCTTTCCTGGAACAGTCGAGCTGTGTGCTGGAAGTAAGCCGCACGCTTGGTTGCACGCCATGGCGCAGTTTCTACCGGGTCGCCTTGCCGCTTGCCCGGCCGGCGATCGTCGGCGGGGTCGCCCTGGCGATGATGGAAGCCTTGAACGATTTCGGCACGGTCCAGTATTTCGGTGTCGATACCATGGCGACCGGCATCTTTCGTGTCTGGCAGGGTCTGGGCGATGCGGATTCGGCGGCGCAGCTTGCGGCCATCCTGCTGGTCTTCGTTTTCCTGCTGCTGGCGATCGAACGCTGGTCGCGGGGCCGCCAGAGTTTCGCCCATACCACCACCCGATACCGGCCCTTGCCGCGATACCAGCTGAGCGGCTGGCGCAGTGCCGGCGCCTTGGTGGGCTGCAGCTTACCCATCCTGCTCGGCTTCTTCGTGCCAGCTGGCATGCTGCTGGGCTGGGCGCTCAACAACACCGAATACTGGATGACCTGGGGTTTCCTCGGCCTGATCCGCAACAGCTTCACCATGGCCGGCACGGCTGCGGTGCTCGCGGTGCTGCTGGCAATGGTCATGGCCTATGCCTTGCGCCTGCATGCATCGCGCCTGAGCAATATCGCCGTGCGCATCGCCAGCATCGGCTATGCGGTGCCCGGCACGGTGCTGGCGATCGGCGTGCTGCTGCCCTTCGCCGCTCTCGATCATGGCATCAATGCCTGGACCAAGGCGCAATTCGGCTGGATGCCGGGGCTGATCCTCAGCGGCACTTTGGTCGCCGTCACCTATGCCTATCTGGTCCGCTTCCTGACCGGCAGTTTCAACATCGTCGAAACCAGCCTCGGCAAGATCACACGGTCGATGGATTTCGCCGCGCGCTCGCTGGGCCGTTCGCCGGGCGGCACGCTGGTTCAGGTGCATCTGCCAATCATGCGCGGCGGCTTGCTGACCGCTGTCATGCTGACTTTCGTGGAGATATTGAAGGAGCTCTCGGCGACCTTGGTGTTGCGGCCTTTCGATTTCGACACCCTTGCCACCAAGACCTACGACCTCGCTTCGGATGAGCGTCTGGCAGAGGCATCGGGGCCGTCCCTTGCCATCGCCCTGGTCGGCATCCTGCCCGTCATCCTTCTCTCCCGCGCCATCGCGAAATCGCGGCCGGGCGAAGGAGAAGCCGAGGGCGAAGCCGGCGACCATACCGACGCCTACCTGCCGAGCTTGGCAGATCCCCATCTCACCGCGCCCGCCATCGCCGAGAAGTGACCCGTGTAATGACTGCCTCCGACGCTTTGTTTCTCGATCGCGTAAGCCATGATTTCGGCAAGCTCCGGGCCGTCGACGGTGTCGAGATCACGGTCGCCGCCGGCGAGGTCGTCTGCCTGCTCGGACCGTCAGGTTGTGGTAAGTCGACCGTGCTGCGCTTGAGCGCCGGATTGGAGGCGTTGCAGCAGGGACGCATCGCCATGCGCGGCCAGATCGTCGGCGACGCCGCGACGGGCCGCAATATGGCGCCTGAACATCGCCAGGTCGGGCTGGTCTTTCAGGATTTCGCGCTGTTTCCGCATCTGACCGTGGCGGCCAATGTGGCTTTCGGCCTGACAGCCTTGCCGGCCGGGGAACGCCAGGAACGGGTGCGCGAGGCCTTGGCCCAAGTGGGCATGCTGGATTACGCCCAAACCTATCCGCATGCTTTGTCCGGCGGCCAACAGCAGCGCGTTGCCCTGGCTCGGGCTTTGGCACCACGCCCGGCACTATTGCTGCTGGACGAGCCGTTCTCCGGCCTGGATGCCCGTCTCCGCGAGCAAATCCGCGAAGATACGGTGCATCTCTTGAAGGCCAGCGGAATCGCCACCCTGCTGGTGACGCATGATCCGGAGGAGGCGATGTTCATGGCCGACCGGATTTACCTGATGCGCCGGGGACGGGTTGAACAAGCGGGTCGGCCGAGCGATATCTATTACCGGCCCTTGAATGCTTTCGTCGCCAGTTTCTTCTCGGTGGTTAACGAGTTACCGGTGCAAGTGGTGGCGGGACGGGTAGAGACACCGTTCGGTCCGTTGCCGGCCAACGGCTTGGGCGACGGTCAGCCAGCCCAGTTGGTGATCCGGCCGGAAGCGATCCGTTTTGACGGTCCGGCGGCGGGCGCCGCAGGGGCGATGGTCGAGGAGGTACGCTTCCTGGGTGCGGCAGCACTGGTTCGGGCCCGTCTGACCGAGGGCGCGCATCGCGGACGTCTTCTCGTGGCTCGCCTGGCTGGAAATGGCATGCCGCCAATGCAGGGCGAGGCGGTCTGGTTGTCGATCGCCAATCAGGGCGTCTTCGTTTTTTCCGGCGCTTGACGGGCGCAAGGCTTCAAGGGCTTGGTTCGGCAGTGTTTTCCGCGGAGATTGAGCGCTTCGTCGCAGGTTTACCCCGGGAACGGATTCATTTGCAGGGGCGCGGCGATTTTGCCATAGTCCGGCAACGGCTTAACGCGGGAACGTAACAGGGAGTTACCCCTTATGGGCAGTTTTAGCTTGTGGCATTGGCTGATCGTTTTGGCCATCGTCCTGGTCCTCTTCGGTGGCGGCGGAAAGATCCCGCGCCTGATGAAGGATCTCGGTCAGGGCATCACCGCTTTCAAAAAAGGTCTCAAGAACGACGAGAAGCCGGGTGAGACCCAGGCCAGCTCGGCCTCCGGCGACGACAAGCACGGCATGATCGATCGCGGCTGATTGCTGCGAGGCGGGCTCGGGTTGCCGGTCGCTGACCGGCACGGGGCCTGGCCGACAATAAGGACCAGATCATGTTCGACCTCGGCTGGGACGAGATGGCGGTGATCGCCGTTGTTGCCTTGGTGGTGCTCGGCCCCAAGGAATTGCCCAACGCCCTGCGCACGGTTTCCGGCCTGATGAAACAGGCCCGCAAGCTCGCCAATGAATTTCAAAGCGGCGTGCATGAAATCATTCGTGAAGCGGAGCTGGAAGACGCCAAGAAAGCTGTTCAGGGATTGTCGAAAGGCACGATCGTCAATGCGATCGAAAAGCATGTCGATCCCGATGGCGACCTGAAAACCGCCTTCAAGGCACCGCAGGACGACGTCGATCAAGCCAAGATCGCCGATCAGCCGAAGCTCGCCGACCAGAGTGACGCTTCGGGAGAGGCCAAGGCCGCAATTACTGAAGTCAAAACCGAGGTCAATCCCGCGGTTGCTGCTTTCGGTCCCAATGGTACGGCGCATCGACTGCCGGATAACGATGACGCGGAGGAAAACCGCATCGCGGCGATCAACCCTGAGGAAACACCGGTCGAAACCATCGGCGCCGAGCATGCTCCAATTGCGCCAGCCAAGGTCGCCGACGCATCAACGGATATGGAAAAGAGTAAGACGTCGTGACCGGCGCTGAAGACGATAAGAAGATGCCGCTCCTGGCGCATCTGGTCGAGTTGCGGGCGCGTCTGCTGTGGTCGGTAGCGGGGTTCATCGTCGCCTTTCTCGTTTGCTTCTATTTCGCCCAGCCGATTTTCGACTTTCTTTCGGCGCCTTTGGCCAAGGCTCTGGCGGCGCATCGCATCTCCGATCAGCAATTGCTGCGCGTCATCTATACCGACGTGACCGAGGTCTTCTTCACCCAGGTCAAGGTGGCTGCCTTTGGCGCCCTCTGCCTCTCCTTTCCCGTTATCGCGACGCAGGTTTGGCTGTTCGTCGCGCCGGGCCTTTACAAGCAGGAAAAGAAAGCCTTCTTGCCCTTTTTGGTGGCGACTCCGCTCATGTTCCTCGCGGGTGCCTCCTTCATGTTCAAGGTGATCCTGCCGCTCGCCCTCAATTTTTTCCTCAGCTACCAACATGCCGGCGGCGATGGCGAGTTGGCCGTGCAGTTGGAAGCCAAGGTCGGCGAATATATCGGCTTCATCATGAAGATGGTTTTCGCCTTCGGCTTCTGCTTCGAATTGCCGGTCCTGCTGACCTTGCTCGCCAAGGTCGGTCTGGTGACCTCCGACGGGCTGAAGCGCAAGCGGCGTTACGCCATCGTCATCGTCTTCATCGCCGCAGCGGTGGTAACGCCGCCGGATGTGTTCAGCCAGGTGAGCCTCGCCGTTCCCCTGCTGCTGCTCTATGAGGTCTCCATCTGGCTCGCGCGGATGGTGGAAAAGGACCGTGCCAAGCTCGCCCAGGACAGCGATTCCGACGACGATACCGGCCAAGAAGTAACCCCCGCTTGACGCGCCGCATCGCTTTACGGATTCACCGTCCCAGCCTATAAAGTGAGCCGGCACGGTTCACTGGGGCGACTATCTAAATGTTTGACGTAAAATGGATTCGCGAAAATCCGACCGCCTTTGACCAGGGGCGGGCGCGGCGCGGTCTGCCGCCTTTGGCGGAAGAGATCATCGGGCTCGACGCCAAGCGCCGGGCGGCGCAGACCGCCTGGCAGGAGATGCAGGCGAAGCGTAATGAGCTGTCGAAGCAGATCGGCCAGCTCAAGGCGAAAGGCGGCGATGCCGCCGGCGTGATGGCCGAAGTCGCCGGCCTGAAGGACCGCATGGGCGAGCTTGAGGCCGAGGAACAGAAACTCGCCGCCGCCCTCGACGATCTTCTCTTGCGCCAGCCCAATCTGCCCGCCGCCGATGTGCCGGATGGCGCCGACGAGACCGCGAACCGCATCGATCGCACAGTCGGCGCGCCGCGGAACTTCGCCTTCACCCCGAAACAGCATTTTGAATTGGGCGAGGGGCTGGGCCTGATGGATTTCGAGGCTGCGGCGCGTATTTCCGGCGCCCGCTTCGTCGTGCTGAAAGGCGCGCTGGCGCGGCTGGAACGCGCGCTTGCCCAATTCATGCTCGATCTCCATAGCGGCGAGTTCGGTTATACCGAAGTCGCGCCGCCCTTCCTGGTGCGTGACAATGCCCTCTATGGCACCGGCCAGTTGCCGAAATTCGAAGAGGATCTCTTCGTCACCAAGGAAAGCCTGTGGCTGATCCCGACTTCGGAAGTGCCGCTCACCAATCTCGCCGGCGACAGCATCATCGACGAAGCCAGCTTGCCCTTGCGCTATACGGCGCTCACCCCCTGTTTCCGCTCCGAGGCCGGTTCCGCCGGGCGGGATACGCGCGGCATGATCCGCCAACATCAATTCCTCAAGGTCGAGCTCGTCTCGATAGCCGATCCGGACCAGTCCGATGCCGAACACCAGCGCATGACCGCCTGCGCTGAGGAAGTGCTGAAGCGCCTCGAACTGCCTTATCGGGTCATGACGCTCTCGACCGGCGATATGGGTTTTGCCGCCCAGAAGACCTATGACATCGAGGTCTGGCTGCCGGGGCAGAATGCCTATCGGGAAATCTCCAGCTGTTCCAATTGCGGTGATTTTCAGGCGCGCCGCATGAAGGCGCGCTGCCGCAAGGCCGGCGAGAAAAATACCCGCTTCGTGCATACTTTGAACGGCTCGGGCCTTGCCGTGGGCCGCACGCTGGTGGCGGTTCTGGAAAACTACCAGCAGGAAGACGGGTCGATTGCGGTGCCGGATGCCTTGAAACCCTATATGGGCAAGATCGAGGTCATCCGCCGTGCTTAAGGCTCCGCTCAACCTGAAAAAAGCCCGTATCCTGATCAGCAACGATGACGGCATCCACGCACCGGGGCTGAAGGTGCTGGAGAAGGTCGCGCGCGCGCTCTGCGACGATGTCTGGGTGGTGGCGCCGGAAAGCGACAATAGCGGCGCCTCGCATTCCTTCACCGTGCGCCGGCCCCTTTCTGTACATCGGCTCGGCCCGCAGCGTTTCGCTGTTGCTGGGACGCCGACCGATTGCGCGCTGGTCGCCATCAATCACCTGATGACCGATCGCAAGCCCGATCTCGTCTTGTCTGGCGTCAATCGCGGCGCTAATCAGGGTGAGGATGTGATCTATTCCGGCACCGTTGCGGTGGCAATGGAAGCGGCAATGATGAATATTCCCGCAATCGCCATGAGCCAAGTTCGCCACGGCAACAATATTCCGTGGCAGACTGCGGAGACGTTCGGTGAGACGGTGGTGCGCCGCCTGACCTCGGTTGATTGGCCCGCCGGTGTGCTGATGAATGTGAATTTCCCCTGTGTTGCGCCCGATCAGGTCAAGGGCATCGATGTCGGCGGCCAAGGCCGTCGTGTCTCGGACCTGCAGGTGGTTGCCGGCAAAGATCCCTTCGACCGCGATGTGCTGTGGATCGGCGATTTCCCGGATGACGAGACTGAAGGGGAAGACACCGATCTCGCGATCACCGCCGCCGACAAGATCGCGGTGACGCCGCTGCATTTCGACCTCACGCACCGGGTGACGGCGAAACGGCTGGAAGCGGTGATGGGTCCGTTGAAAGTGAAAGCTCCAGCAAAGGCGAAAACCCCGGCAAAGGCGAAATCGCCGCGCCGTAAGACGCGATGAAGACAAGGTTATGAGTTCGCGCCGATGAGTCTGGCTGCCCGCAAAATCCGATTGATCATGAATCTGCGCCGAGCCGGGGTGACGGATACCGGCGTGCTGGCGGCGATCGAGCGGATTCCACGCGAAGCCTTCGTGCTGCCGCATTTCCATGATCAGGCTTACGAAGATCAGGCGCTGCCCATCGCCCAGGGGCAGACCATCAGCCAGCCGCATATCGTCGCCATGATGACCGAGGCGCTGCAGCTCAAGAAGACCCATAAGGTGCTGGAGATCGGCACCGGTTCCGGCTATCAGGCAGCGGTGCTGTCCAAA
Source organism: Dongia soli (assembly GCF_034044715.1). NCBI lineage: Bacteria > Pseudomonadati > Pseudomonadota > Alphaproteobacteria > Rhodospirillales > Dongiaceae > Dongia > Dongia soli. The sequence goes on from NZ_JAXCLW010000007.1 coordinate 170,486, forward strand.
CTGGCGCGGCGCGTCTATACGGTCGAGCGCTTCAAGTCGCTGTTGAAGGAGGCGGAGAGCCGTTTCCATCAATTGCGGCTGCACAATATCACCAGCAAGGTGGGCGACGGTTCTAAGGGCTGGCCGGAACAAGCGCCGTTCGATCGCATCATCGTCACTGCGGCCGCCGAAGAGATCCCGCAGACACTGGTGGACCAGTTGGCGGTGGGCGGCATCATGGTGCTGCCGGTTGGGCCGGATCGCGGCGATCAGGTATTGATCCGCTTGCGTAAGAATGAAGACGGGATCGAATGCGATCATCTGGCCGATGTCCGATTCGTGCCTTTGGTCGGTGGCGCCCTGCCGGAAGGCGAAGCGAAGGCGGCATCTGCGCGGTGAAAATAGCGCGATGAAAGCGAGGAGAGTTGGCATGACATGTCGGCATAAGTTGCTGTTGGCGGCAAGCGGCGTCGCGCTTGCGTTCCTGACTGGCTGTAACCAGTCGGGGCGGCCGCTCAGCGACGGCACGGCCGGACCGGCTTTCACAGGCGAAGCGCCGAAACTTGGCGTCGTCGACGGCAGCTCTTATATCGTCGCGCCCGGCGATACCGTCGGCGCGATCGCCGAGCGCACCAATACGCCGATCCGCAGTTTGATCGACCTCAATCATCTGGTGCCGCCTTATCGTCTGCAATCGGGCACCCGGCTGCTATTGCAGCCGCGCTCCAGCTATGTCGTGCGCCAGGGCGACACGATCGAGAAGGTTGCGCAAAGCCAGGGCGTTTCGCAGAGCGCGCTGATCCAGCTCAATAATCTGACGGCTCCCTATACGTTGCGCGCGGGACAAAACCTGGTCATGCCCAGCGGGGTCGAAGCCAGCAAGGCGCCGACCAGCGTCGCGGTCGGCCAGACCTTCGTGATGCCGCAAGCAACGCCGGATGGATCGACGGCGCCGACCACCGCGCCCAGCGGCGGGGTCAGCAAGAGCGCTTTGCCGCCGCTCTCTTCGGCGACTGCTTCAACGGCGGCTACTGCGCCTAAAACACTCTCGGCCCCGGCGGGTTCGGCGCAAGCGCAGACATCGGTGACAGCCACGGCTGCAGCGCCCGCGGCCAAAACCATCCAGACCCAGCCGATGGCGGCCGCCTCGCAGCAACCGGCACAGACAGCCGCGAAGACGGCAAAGGCGTCGGATGGCACTCTGGCAGCGCCGCCCGATCCAGTCTTGCCCGATCCTGATCCCTTCGATGAAGCACCGGCGAAACCGGGGACGACATCCAGTGCCGCCCAAACCGCTGCTACTCAGACCGCTTCGGCGCAGCCGGCGGCGAAGACGCTGCAACCTGCCGTACCGGCGCCGGCTGCCAATACCGGCAACGGCCAATTCGGCTGGCCGGTGCAAGGCAAGATCATCTCGAAATTCGGCGCGACCTCCGATGGGCTGCGCAATGACGGCATCAACATCTCGGCCCCGGCCGGCGCACCGGTCCAGGCCGCGGCCGATGGCGTCGTCGCTTATGCCGGCAACGAATTGCGCGGTTTCGGCAATATGGTGCTGATCCGCCACGCCAATGGCTGGGTCACGGCCTATGCGCATAACGAGTCGCTAAATGTGAAGAAAGGCGATCAAGTGAGACGCGGCCAAGTTATCGCCCGCGTCGGTTCGACCGGCAATGTGCAGTCGCCCCAGCTTCACTTTGAGATCCGCAAAGGCACGTCGGCGGTGGATCCGATGAAATATCTCGGCAGTTGATCGCGGATGCTCGCGGCCTTAACGGACGAGAACGAAGCCTGCAAGGCCGATCAGAACGATCACCGCAATCGCCACATAGAGCCAGAACCAGGTCGAGACGGTCAGCTCGCCGGAAATGGTGCGGCCGCGCTCGTCGAACGACGAGGCAGCGCTGCGATTCTTTTCGGCCCGCTGCGCTTGCAGCCGCTGCTCTGCGCTTGGCGGATGTCCACCCGCTTCCTCGTCAGTCCCCAAGGGCGCGGCGGCCGGATCGATAAAGGGCACTTTATCCCCGGCTTGTCCGGCGTCAATATCGTGCCGTAAACGATCTGCTGTGGGAGGCTGCGCTATGCGCCTCGGTGTCTGTGTGTTGCGCTCAGTCATGTGACGGCCTCATTTCCCGCTCAACAGCTTCATGAGCGCCCAGGTTCCTTATGCCCTGATTGGTCCCATATTGCCCGCCTTGCTGGCGGCATGACTGGAACGCTTTTACCAAGATACGGTTATCGATAGCAGGGGGTGCATTCATCGGTTGAAGGGCGGAAAGCGCTGGTTCAAGCGCGGAAAGGAGCCGACCTCATGAGCGATGTGGAAACCGTCAGTCGCGCGACCGTAGATCTGCAGGGCCTTGTCGACATCCTGAAGCGATCGGCCGAGCCTTTGCCCAATCCAGCCAAACAGCGGGAATTCGGAGAGTTTTTCGACCGCTTCGGCGATGCGCGGGTCGTACTTCTGGGCGAAGCGACCCATGGCAGCCGCGAATTCTACCAAGCGAGAAGCGCGATCACCCGGCGATTGATCGAACATCACGGGTTCAACATCGTTGCGGTGGAAGCGGACTGGCCGGATGCTGCGCGCATTGACAATTACGTCCGCCATGCCGCGCCGCGTCCGAACGCGCAGGAAGCCTTTACCCGCTTTCCGACCTGGATGTGGCGGAACGAAGAGGTGATGGAATTCATCACCTGGCTGCGCGGGCATAACGAAACGCGCTCGCCGGATAAACGCGCTGCCTTTCACGGTCTCGATGTTTATAGCCTGGGCACATCGGTCCAGGCGGTGCTTGACTACCTGGATCGCGTGGACCCTGCCGGAGCGGCGCTCGCGCGCAGCCGCTATGGCTGCCTGACGCCCTGGCATGAGGAGCCGGCCGCTTATGGCCGCGCCGTGCTGTGGGGCGAAGATCAGTCTTGCGAGGACGAGGCCGCTGCCCAGCTAGCTTCCCTGCTGGAGAACAGGCTCACTTACATGCGTGAGGGTGGCGCGGATTTCTTCGACGCGGCACAGAACGCCCGTATCGTTCGGGCGGCGGAACAATATTATCGCGTCATGTATCGCGGTTCGCGGGAATCCTGGAATTTGCGCGACCGCCATATGTTCGACACGCTGCAATCGCTTCTTGCCCATCATGGCGGCGCGCGTGGCGAAAAGATGGGCCAGAAGGCGAAGGCCGTCGTCTGGGCGCATAACTCCCATATCGGCAATGCTGCCGCGACACGGATGGGCTGGCAGGGCGAATTCAATATCGGCGAGCTATGCCGCACCGCCTATGGCCAGGATGCGGTCCTGATCGGCTTCGGCACCGATCATGGCACGGTCGCGGCGGCGGATGATTGGAACGGTCCCATGCGGGTGATGAACCTGCGTCCGTCGCGCCAGGACAGTTATGAATATGCTTTCAAACAGACTGGTCGGTCTTGCAGCCTTACCGACTGGCGGACACCGGAGCGGCGGGAGTTGGCAGCCGCGTTGAGCGAGCCGCGGCTGGAGCGTGCGATCGGTGTCATTTATCGACCCGATACCGAACGGAGCAGCCACTATTTCGACGCCGTCCTCGCCGAGCAGTTCGATGCCTATGTGTGGTTCGATGAAACGGGGGCCGTGACCCCTCTGGCGGCGGCCCGGCCGGCGGGCGTGCCCGAAACATATCCGTTCGGCGTTTAGCCATGACCATCACAGCGGAAGCGCAGCCTCTTAAGATCGGGTTCCGGCCCTCGCCATGACCAGGCCGCCGGCAGCGTTCAGCGACAGGCGTGAAGCCGGCCGGCAGTTGGCCCAGGCATTGAAACCTTTCCGCCTTCAGCAACCTGTCATCCTCGCTTTGCCGCGCGGCGGTGTTCCCGTTGCTTTCGAAGTCGCGAAAACGCTGCAAGCCGTCCTGGATGTTCTCCTGGTGCGCAAGATCGGTGTGCCCGGTTATGAAGAACTGGCGCTGGGGGCCATTATCGACGGTGCCTCACCGCAAATGGTCCTGAATGAAGACGTGGTCGAGCTTGTTCGCCCCGAACCGGCCCATCTGGAAGCCGCCCGCCGGCGCCAGCTCGCCGAGATCGAGCGTCGCCGCCATCTCTATCGCGGCGAGGCGGCGGCGGTCGTCTTGGCCGATCGGACAGTCATCATCATCGATGACGGCATTGCGACCGGCGCCACGGTCAAGGTGGCGATACGCGGGGTAATGCTGACTGGGCCGCGTCGTCTGATCCTGGCGGTCCCTGTCGCGCCCCAGGAGATCGTTCAGGCGCTTTCCGCCGAATGCGATGAGGTCGTATGCCTCGCCATGCCGGAACCGTTTTATTCCGTGGGCACGCATTACCACGACTTCTCGCAGACGACTGACGCGGACGTTGTCGCGCTTCTGGCGGAAGCCCGGAACCTGGCGAATTGAGGCGGTTTTTTGTGCCGGCCGTGAACCTTGGGCCGGCTTCGTGGTTGATGGTCGATCAAGAGCTTTAGAGGGCGATGCCACGAGCGCGGCCGGTCCTGGAGGTCTCGAGTTGGAGGTCTCAAGACAATATGCGAAGCGACAACACCCAAGGTCCGTTCCGCTTGCCGGGAAAATATCGGCCGCTGGTACTGGATCGCCTTCAATTCACGGAGAGGAGAATAACCATGAACATTCAGGAGTGCATGAGCAAGGATGTGCAGATTGCCTCGCCGAACCAATCCATCCGCGATGCAGCACAGAAGATGAAAGAGATCGACGCCGGGTTCCTGCCGGTTGGCGAGAATGACCGGCTAGTGGGCATGATCACAGACCGGGATATCGCGGTGCGCGGCGTCGGCGCGGGGAAAGGACCGGATACCCCCATCCGCGACATCATGAGCAAAGAGGTCCTCTACTGCTTCGAGGATGAAAGCGTAGAGGACGTTTCGCAGAAAATGGCCAAGCAACAAGTAAGGCGCATGCCGGTGCTTAACCGCGACAAGCGTCTGGTCGGGGTTATTTCGCTGGGCGACATCTCGCAGCAGGACCAATCAGGAGGCGCCGAAGCGCTCAGCAGTATCTCGTCTCCTGGTGGTCAACACGTGCAACATTGAGGAGGTAGCTATGCCAGCCAAATCCAAAGCACAGCAAAAGGCCGCAGGCGCGGCCCTGGCCGCCAAGCGCGGCGATATCAAAAAAAGCGAACTTCGGGGCGCTTCAAAGTCGATGGCCAGCTCAATGAGCGAGAAAGAATTGCACGACATGGCTTCGACCAAACGCAAGGGTAAACCGACTCACAGCTCCCGCAGCTGACCTCTGATCAAGCCCCTCGGTGCTGACCTGCGCCGAGGGGCCCTTTCGCCTATTACGTCTCTATCCGCGATTGCAGTTGGCACGTCCTTGCGCTAAAACCTGCCGCCCGTTTCCCATCCTTTTCACTCTCAGCGACGCCGTGATCTTCGAGGCCGTGGCCTTTGCCTGAGCGTTTCAGCGGACGAGACCATGCGCGCACGCCATTGCGGACTTGACTTCGGCACGTCGAACTCGACGCTCGGTTTCCGCACCGGGGCCGGCTATGCGATGTGCCCCTTGGATGGCGATAGCCCGACATTGCCCAGCGCCGTCTTCTTCGATTACGAGGAGGACCGCGTGCAATTCGGCCGGGGTGGCATTGCCGCTTACATTACCGGTGTCGAAGGCCGCTTGCTCCGTGCCTTGAAAAGCGTGCTGGGCAGCCAGTTGATCGGGGAAACGACGTTGATCGGCCGCAAGCGGGTGCCGATGCGGGCCATCATCGGCATGTTCCTGCGTCAGATGAAGAAGCTGGCGGAACAGCGCCTGGGCCACGAGATCGACAATGTCGTCCTTGGCCGCCCGGTTCGGTTTGTCGATGAGGATGACATGGCGGATCGGCGGGCGGAAGAGGAACTCGTCGGCATTGCCAAGGAGCAGGGCTTCAGGCATGTCGCCACCCAGCTGGAGCCGATTGCCGCCGCTTTAGCCTATGAGCAGTCCTTGTCGCAGGAGGAATTATCACTGATCGTCGATCTTGGCGGCGGCACGTCCGACTTCGTGATTGCGCGCCTGTCGCCCGAAGGCGCGCAGCGCAGCGATCGCTCCGGCGATATTCTCGGCCGCAGCGGCGTTCATGTCGGCGGTACTGATTTCGATTGCAGCCTCAGCATTGCGCAGGCGATGCCGCATCTCGGTTATCATGCGCTGATCGGACCCAAGCGTTTACCGATGCCGTCGCATCTTTTTCACGACCTGGCGACCTGGCACAAAATCCCTTTTCTCTATACGCCGCAGAACATCTCTTATCTGCGATCCATCATCGATGATAGCGATCAGCCGGCACGGCTTGAGCGGCTGTTGCACCTGCTGAGCAAGCGTCAGGGGCACCAATTGGCGGGCGAGGTCGAGGCGGCCAAGATTGCCTTGTCGGACGCGATGGAGGCAATTCTGCATTTGCCGCGCGATCCGGAGGCGGCACTGCCCGATGCAGCCTTCACCGTCACGCGGGCGGATCTGGACGAAGCAGTCAGCCGCGACACCGGCAGGATTATCGCTGCGATCGACCGCTGCTGCCGCGAAGCGGCGGTTAACCCTGCACATCTTCAATCGGTTTTCCTGACCGGCGGCTCGACCGGCATTCCCTCGGTACGCCGCCGCATCCTCGAGCATGTGGCGAATGCCCGTCCGGTCGCCGGAGATATGTTCGGCAGCGTCGGCCTCGGCCTCGCCATCGATGCGGATCGCCGCTTCGGCTAGATCAGGCCTAATGCATTTCGCACCAGCAGGTCGATCTCATCTACCATATGCAAGGCGCGGCGCAGCCGTTCCTTGTCGATGGAAACCAGACGCTTGATTTCGACATTGCTGCTGGGGGCGATGCCGATCTCATGATCGGCCAATTGCTGGTCGAGGATGAGGCCAAGGATCAGGCTGAAGGCATCCTCGATCCGCGCAAGATCGTCATCCGAGACAAGCTGCACAGCGGCGGCAGCGCGCCAGCGATTCAGGGTACTCGTGGTGGCGAGGCCGAGTTCCAAAGCGAGCACGCGCGCCCCAGCCACCAGCGGCTGCAACCCGTGGGCTTTGAGATCGACCCGCCCGTCGCGTGTCCTAAATTTGCCGAGCAAGCCCAGCGCCGATCCTTTGCGCCTTATGCCTTTTGCCAGCAACGCATGGAAGACGCGATGACCACGCGCGCTGGTGATCGCTTCCGCACGCAACGAAGCAGCCAGGTGGAACTCGCCGGCGACGGGCCGGAAATCGTAGAAGATATCGGCATTTAGCAAAGCTTCAGGCGTTGCCGCCTCCAGCCAGGCCGCGATGCATTTGCGCCAGCCCTTGGCATTGTGGCGCAGGTCGCGCTTCGCTGCCATGACGCCGCCACGGCAATAGGGCAGGCCGGCCACGTCCAGCAGATCGGCGACGCGCTGCCCGAGTTCGGCGAACCAAGGATGATCGTCATCTTCGCCGTCGTGGATGAGCGCATTGTCTTGATCCGCCGCCAGCAGGCTTTCGCCGCGCCCTGCCGATCCCAGGATCAGCAGGCACCAACGCGCCGGCGCCTCGCCCCTGCCGGCAGCAGTCATCTCTTTCACCGCAAGATCGGCGGCCCGGGCCGTCAGGTCGCAATAGGCGGTGCCGATGACATTGGCGATCTGTTCCGGCCGCAATTGTTCGCGGCGCAGGGCAGCCGCGAGATGCGGCAAGTAGGCATTGGCCTGGAGCAGATCATCCGAGGAATTTGCATCCGCGATATCGTTCTGCAGGGCGAGCGCATCTTCCGCCCGCTGCCGCAAGACGCTCGAGAGATGAAGGATACCGACGAGCCTCCCATCGACCGGATCGGTGACAGCGAGGTGGCGGATGCTCCGCCGGTTCATGCGGGCGATGGCAGCGTAAAGATAAGCGTCGGGCGGCAGGGACACGACCGGTGCGGACATGATATCGGAGACGGATTTCCCCAGGATCTCGGCGCGGTCCGCTGCCAAGGCCTGGATAATGTCGTATTCGGTGACGATGCCGACCGGGCGATGATGTGCACCGAGTACGATCAGGCAAGAGGATTTCAGCCGCGCCATCTCGGCAATGGCGGCATCGACCGTTTCCGTCGGCGCGATCGCTGCTGTCGGTACCGTCATGATCTCGCCAAGCCGGCGCTGAAAGGGGTAGAGGTCGATGCGGGAGGGGATCGAAGCCGGCATGCGAGCGTTCTCAAAGATCGTAAGCATCGCTGTTCAGATCGCGATGCCGCCGCCGCAACCGGGCCAGTGCCGCAGCGCTTGCTTCCTCGGCGCGGCCCAGGGTCAGTATGTCGCGGGCCGCCAGATGCGGTAGCAGCCGATAATAAAGATCGAGCGCGATCAAGGCATCACCCCGGGCGGTATGACGGCCGATGAGGGAAATCCGCAGCCGCTTCGCCACATGGTCGAGGCTGAGCGTTTCAGCTTGGGGGTAAAGAGCGGCGAACAGCAGCATCGTGTCGAGCAAAGGCGGCATTTGCCAGTCGCGGCCGGCACGCCGCATTTCATGATGCAAGAGGGCGGCATCGAAATGTATGTTATGGCCAAGCAGGACATAACCGCCGAGCCGCTTTTCCAGCATGCCGGCAAGATCGACGAAATGCGGCGCGTTGCGTACGTGGCGATCGGTGATGCCGTGAATGCGTGTGACGTTCGAGGGAATGGCACGGCGCGGATTGACCAGCATATCCAGCATCAGGCCAAGATGCAGCCGTCCGCTGCTGAGATTGACCGCCGCAATCGAGACGATTCGATCGTGTTGCGGATCGATGCCCGTTGCTTCCGTATCCAGCGAGAGAATGGGCAGATCGACCAAGGGTGTCTGCCGGTCATAGGTGGTGAGAGGCGGTAGTTCTCTCGTTCCAGCCACCGGCCAGCGCGAGCGCCGATACCGGCGTTGGGTGAGGGCAAGGCCGACCGCATAGATACGGAGCAAGGGATGCAGCGGCTGCTTGGCATAACCCGGGATCGGCCGGGGCGCTTTCATGCGCAGCCCTGCACCAGGTTGATGAGCATCGGTGCGAGCGTGCCGTCGTCATGCGCCAGATTGCGGATGACCGAATAGTGATGAGTCTCCGGCAGGATCAACAGTTGCGCTGTCCGGCCTTCTTGCCGCAGCTTGTCGTAATAGGCCTGGGATTGCGCGACCCAAAGAGGGGGCTCATCGCCACCGACCGCGACCACGCAATGGGCGTCGCTGCGTATCGGCAAGGCGAGCGGGCTGAGGCCGGGAATGTCCGCCGCCTGCAAACGGATATCTTCCTGGACCGGCAGGCGTGGGATCGGCGTCAAATCATAAAGGCCGCTGATCAGCATAGCGCTCTTGATCTGCATCTGCGGGAATCCGTCGGCCTGCCAGTCATGGCTCAACATCATCGCGGCAAGATGGGCGCCGGCGGAATTGCCGGCAATGTGGAATGAGCCGGGATCGCCATTGAAGGTGCCGGCGTTCTCATAAGCCCAGCGCAAGGCGAAGGCGGTCTGGGCTACCACGGTGCTCAGGCTGACAGCGGGGCAGAGATCGTAATTGGGCAGCACGACGCTGATGCCCCGGGCTTGCAAGGGGCCGGCAACATAGCCGTAAACCTCTTTGGACAAAGCGCGCCAATAGCCACCGTGAATGAAAACGAGGACCGGGCTGCCCGGGTCTTCCGCCGGATAGATATCGGCCACCTGCCGCGGCCCGGGACCATAACGCCGGTTTTCAATAACCGTGATGCGTTCCTTCAGCTCGGCCGTCAGACGCCGGTCGCCTGCCAGCCAGGTTTCCGCATCGGGCACGACTTCGCGCGGCATCATCTGCGCCGCCAGATCGAGGTCGCTATACCGGCTGAAATCGAGATTTTTCTTGGTCATTCGATTCCTCTCGGTAAAGATGGTTGCGGCCCGCTTGGAAAAAGTCCAGGATTTCCGCGGTTCTCCGTTGCGGTATCCCAGTACGGTATTCCTAAGTTATTGAAGTAAATATATATAATTTAATTGACGGCATTATTTCATTTCTCTATATCCAGGGCCGATCGCCGGTGCCCATTTGGGCGGCCGATATACCCGGAGCAGTAAAGCGAGCAATCATGAAGACTTATTCCGCTAAGCCGTCCGAGGTGGTGAAGAAGTGGGTCGTGGTCGATGCCGAAGGCGTCGTTCTCGGCCGTCTGGCGTCAATCATCGCCAACCACCTTCGTGGCAAGCATAAGCCAAGCTACACGCCGCATGTCGATTGCGGCGACAACATCATCGTTATCAATGCCGCCAAGGTGCACGTCACCGGCAATAAGCTCGAGGACAAGGTGTTCTACTATCACACCGGTCATCCCGGCGGCATCAAGGAACGCGTCTGGGGCAAGATCCTGGGCGGCGCTCATCCCGAACGCCTGATCATCAAGGCGGTGGAACGTATGGTTCCGCGTGGTCCGCTCGGCCGGCAGCAGATGAAGAATCTGCGCGTCTATGCCGGTGCCGATCATCCGCATGAAGCGCAACAGCCGGAAGTGCTGGATGTCGCGGCCATGAACCCGAAGAACAAGCGGAGCGCCTAAGATGAGCAATGAAACCCAGCGCCTGACGGATCTGAAGGATCTCGGCGCCGCCACCAAGGGCGCCACTGCCGCTTCCGCCGAAGCCAGGGCCCCGAAGCACGAGCGCAAGGTGGACGCTCAGGGTCGTGCCTATGCGACCGGCAAGCGTAAGGACGCTATCGCCCGCGTCTGGATTAAGCCGGGCAGCGGCAAGGTCACCGTCAATGGCCGCGACGTGGCGCAGTATTTCGCCCGCCCCGTGCTGCGCATGGTGGTCAATCAGCCCTTCGGCATCGTCAACCGCGTCGGCCAGTTCGACGTCGTCGTGACGGTGACCGGTGGCGGTCTCTCCGGCCAGGCCGGTGCGGTCCGTCACGGCATCAGCAAGGCGCTGACCTATTTCGAACCGGAACTGCGTCCCGCTCTGAAGCATGAGGGCTTCCTGACCCGCGACAGCCGTACCGTCGAGCGTAAGAAGTACGGCCGCGCGAAAGCCCGCCGCAGCTTCCAGTTCTCCAAGCGCTAAGCGCAACGGTCTGCCGGAATGGCAAAAGGGGTGCGCAACGCGCACCCCTTTTTCTTTGTCGAGCGTTTATTGCTGCCTTTTCGTTACCGACTTTTCTTTGCACCGGCCGGCCGCGCTTTCATATAGTGACGCTGTCCGCAGTAAGGAGTATCCGATGGCCAAAATCTTCATCGACGGCGAAGCCGGCACGACCGGCCTTGGCATCCGCGAGCGCCTGCTGCCGGTTGCCGGCATCGAGCTGCGCAGCCTGACCGGCGACAGCCGCAAGGATCCGGCCGCGCGCCGCGCCATGATGACCGAGGTCGATCTGGTGGTGCTCTGCCTGCCCGATGACGCCGCCAAGGAATCCGTTGCCCTGGCGGCCCAGCTTGGAAATGATGCGCCGAAGATTTTGGATGCCAGCACGGCCCATCGCGTGGCGCCCGGCTGGGTCTATGGCTTTCCCGAATTGGAACGCGGGCATGCCGAGCGCATCGCCGCCGCGCAACATGTCTCCAATCCTGGCTGCTATCCGACCGGCGCTGTCGCCTTGCTGCGGCCGCTGATCGATGCCGGCTTCATCGCCGAAGACCACCCGGTCACCATCAATGCGGTCAGCGGCTATTCCGGCGGTGGCAAGTCGATGATCGAGGCGCATGAGCGCGATCACGGCCCGGCCTTCGAGCTTTACGGTCTCGGCCTGGAGCACAAGCATGTGCCCGAGCTGATCGCTTATGGCAAGCTCACCCGGCGGCCGATTTTCGTGCCGTCGGTGGGGCATTTCCGCCAGGGCATGCTGGTTTCGATTCCGCTGCATCTCGACACCCTGGCGCGGAAAGCATCCATCGCCGATCTGCGCGACGCCTTGCGGCAGCATTACGAGAATGCCGCCCTGGTCCGCGTGATCGAGACCGAAGCCAATGGAAAACTGGAACCGCAGGCTCTCAACGATACGGACCAGCTGGAATTGCGCGTCTTCGGCAATGAGGCGCATCGCCAGGCGGTGCTGGTGGCGCGGCTCGACAATCTCGGCAAGGGCGCCTCGGGCGCTGCCGTGCAGAATATCAAGCTGATGCTGGGCCTTTAAGACAAACGGAGATCGCCATGCCTGCTTTGATCAGACCGCATCACGGCATATCGCCGCGCATCGCTTCTGATGCCTTCGTGGCCGAGACGGCGGTGGTGATCGGTGATGTCGACATCGCAGCCGGCGCGTCGATCTGGTATGGCTGCGTCTTGCGTGGCGACAGCAATTCGATCCGTATCGGTGCGCGCACCAATATCCAGGACGGCACGGTCATTCACGTCAATCACGAGCGTGAAGGTGCGAGCGGCACACGCACCGTGATCGGCAGCGGCATCACCGTCGGCCATATGGCGCTTCTGCATGCCTGCACCCTTGAAGACGACTGCTTCATCGGCATGAAAGCCTGCGTGATGGATGGCGTGGTGGTGGAAAGCGGCGCCATGGTGGCGGCCGGCGCTTTGGTCACACCAGGCAAGCGGGTGAAACGCGGCGAGCTCTGGGCCGGCAGCCCGGCCAAGTTCATGCGCAATCTCACCGAAGCCGAAATGGCCTATTTCGCCTATTCGGCCGATCACTATTGCGAACTGGCCGCTAGTCATCGGTGTGGGTGACAACCTTGTTTGTTGTCGGCGCTGTGTAATGATTATCGCTGCTGGCGCGAGCGATTGCGCTTAGTCGTAGCTTCCAGTCAACCCGCGCGCAGTTCAGCGAGGAAGTAATCGACCTGGTTCTGCAGATCCTGCGACTGGCGCGTGAGGTCTTCGGCGGCATTGAGCATCTTGCTGGCGGCCGAGCCGGTCTCGTTGGCCGATTGCGTGACATTGCCGATGCTGCGGGCAACGTCGCTGGTGCCTGAGGCGGCGTTTTCCACATTGCGGCCGATCTCCTGGGTCGCTGCGCCTTGCTGCTCCACGGCGGCGGCCACGGTCGTGGTGATTTGATTGATCTCCTCGATCGTTTTGGCGATCGCCTGGATCGCGTCCACCGCCTGGCCCGTTTCGGTCTGAATAGCGGCAATCTGTTGCGAAATCTCGTCGGTCGCCTTGGCGGTCTGGGTCGCCAGGTTCTTCACCTCGCTCGCCACCACGGCGAAGCCCTTGCCGGCTTCGCCCGCGCGCGCCGCCTCGATCGTGGCATTGAGCGCCAGCAGATTGGTCTGGTTGGCGATATCGGTAATGAGGCGCACGACATCGCCGATCCGCTGTGCCGCCACGGCAAGACCTTGCACCTGATCGTTGGTGAGGCGCGCCTGATCGGCGGCCTGGGCAGCGATGGCGGAGGAGCGCGCCGTCTGCCGACCGATCTCGCTGACCGATCCGGCAAGCTGTTCGGTCGCGGCGGCCACCGCATTGACGTTGGTTGCCGCCAGTTCCGATGCGCTGATGACGCTTTCCGCTTCGCCGACTGTGCTTTCGGCCGTGTGGGTCATCTCCTGGGCCATGCTATGCACGGAGGTGGAGGCGCTCAGCACGGAATCGGCGACACGCTTCACATGCTCCTCGAAATCGGCGGCAGCGGTCATTTCGCGTGTCACCAAGCGCCAGCTCAGCATGGTGGAGGCATAGGCACCGGAGCTGTCGAGCAGGGCGCTGGCCTGAATATCGAAATACTGCCGCCCATGGGGGATGACGGAACGGTAGGGCAAGGCCTGAATGTCTGCCAGCCGTTCCCGAACAGATTCCGGCGCATCAAAGAAAGCGAGTAGCGACACGCCGTCTTCGGTCTCCAGGACCTCCGTGTCGATTGCCAATTTCTGAAGCTCGGCGGGGAGATCGCCGGCCGGCAATTCGCCCAGGGACGTTCGCGCGAAGTGGTTCAAATAGGTGATGCGGAAATCCGCTTGTGGGTCGGCCAACACCACTTGCAACGGCATATCTTCGATCACGCGCTGCAATTTGAAGGCATTCTCGACCTGTCGCTGCAGGCCGTCGAAGGCCCGCAACATATCGCCGATCTCATCGCCGCGTTTGGGATTGAGGCCGTGCCGAAAGCCGGCATCGCCTTCGGCCAGGGCGCTCACCGCCAGGGCGGTCTTGCGCACGGCGCCGGAGATATTTCGGGCGGTGAAGAAGGTGACGATGCCTGCCAGCAAGGCGGCGAGGGCGAACACGATGAGCGATGCCTTCAGCCCTTTATCGACCGCAGCGGCAAGATCGTCCATGGCGCTTTCCTGAGAATCGCGCACGCTATCCTCTGCCGTGGTGATCGCCTCGATCAGACTATCAGTCCGATCGCCGATGCTTTGATTGAGATCGGTGAAGACCTTGGCTGCCGCCTTGGCTTCAACCGCATCCATGAGCGCCTTCTTGTCCTTGCCGAGATCGCTCAGGATCGTATTGACGGGATCCAAAGCTTCCTCGGCATCGGCGGGCAGGCCGGCCTTCTTGGCATTCATCAGATCCATCTGGATCTTGTAGGGGAGGGAGGTTAAAGCCGCGCGATGCGTCTCGTCGACTTCGCCGGAATCCTTGCTGACGATGAGCGAGACTTCGGCCAGCGCCAGTTCCAAAGCCGCCTCGCGGGCCGAGGAGAGGGCGGTGAGTTGATCGGTTGCGGCGCTGCCACGGGCCGTCTCGTTGCTGACGACGCGCGAACTGTACCAGGTCGTCGCCTCGATCACCGCCATGGCGACGGTCAAGCTGGCCGCAATAATGAAAAGCTTCCCGGCAATCCTCAAACGCACGTCGAACCTCATCTGCCAAATGATAATGCCTGGCGATTTCCTCGCTTGCGCATCAGTCTCGCGTCCGGGGGTAAACGGAATCTAAATTTCGCGCCGAAAGCGCTAATTAAATCTCGCTGGAACGGCGCCGAGAATTACAGTGTCTTGACAGAGCGCAGGAACCTCTCAACCCCGCCGCGCAGGTCGGCGGCATGACGGTCCAAGGCTTCCGTCGCCTGCAGCAGTCGGCCTGCCGCGGTCCGCGAATGACCCGCCGCGCCCGCTACCATATCTATGCTGCCGGAAACACTCCTGGCGCCGCCCGCCGCTTGTTCCACGCTGCGAGCGATTTCCTGGGTGGCGGCACCCTGTTCCTCGACCGCTGCGGCGACCGAGGTGGTGATCTGATTGATATCGTCGATGGTGGTGCTGATGCCGCGAATGGCCTGGACCGCTTGTTGCGTCTCGTTTTGGATCGATCCGATCTGGGCGGAGATTTCCTCAGTCGCCCGCGATGTCTGCGTGGCCAGGTTCTTGACTTCGCTCGCCACCACCGCGAAACCGCGTCCGGCCTCGCCCGCGCGGGCCGCCTCGATCGTCGCATTGAGCGCTAGCAGATTGGTCTGGTTGGCGATGTCGTTGATCATCTGCACAATGGCACCGATTTTCTCGGCCGCGCCAGCGAGGCCTTCGATATCATGATTGGTCTGTCGCGCTTCCTGGGAAGCCTGAGTGGCAATCTGGGTGGAGCGTGCGACTTGCCGGCTGATTTCCGAGATCGAACTGGCCAGCTCTTCAGTTGCCGCTGCGACGGAGCCGACATGATTGGCGGTTTCGCTGGACGCGCTGGTCGCATTATTTGCCTCGGTCGATGTCTGTTCCGCCAGTTCCGACATCGATTCCACAGCCTTCTGCATCTCCTGCAGCGAGGCAACCACGGCGCCAAGCACGTTGGTGATCTCGGCATCGAAATCACGGCATAGGCGGTCGATGCTGTTGGCCCGCTGCTCACGTTGTTCCTGGGCCTCGCGTTGGGCCTCGGTAAGTCGCCGGGCTTCGACTGCATTCTGCTTGAAGACCTGCAGTGCTGCCGCCATGGCGCTGACCTCGTCGCGGCGCCCGGTATCCGGTATGTCGATTTCGATCTCGCCACCCGCAAGCCGCCGCATCGCATCGGTCATGCGCGACAGCGGCCGGATGATGGAGCGGCCGATCAGCGTCAGCACACCCAGCAGCACGATTGTCGCGGCAGCGGCACCGAGGGCGATCACGATCACCAGCCAATCCATCAACTCCGTTACATGCTGCTTGGTGCCATCGGCCGCCTGTTGCAGTGTATCGCTGATGACGCTCATCTTTCCTTCCAGATCGGAAAAGGTCTTCTGGAAGTCCACGAGCTTGTCTTGGGCTGAGTAGTTATCCGTGAAGGCAGTCGTCGACATTGTCTTCGCCATGGTCAGATAGGCTTCTATGGCGGGCGCCGCCGCCTCCATGGCGCTGTGCGTCTCAGCCGGCAGGTCCAGCGCCTTATTGGCGGCGATCTCCTCGCGGAAATGGTTGAGATGTTCTTCTGTATCCTTGACCACCGCGTCCTGGGCGGTGCGGTTGCCGCTGCGTCCCTCGCGCAGAGCGATCAGCACATCTGATCGTAAAGCGTCGTGCATCATATCGGCTTCCATCTGATGTCGGATCGCCGCCGCCATCGTGTTGAGACGCGTTGCGCTCTCATTGCCGGTGAGCATGCCCCAGAGGCCAATACCGCCCACCAGGATCACGGCTATGACCGCGATGATGCCGGAAAGAAAAAGCCGTTGCCGAATAGTCATGCGCCGCTCCGACCGGTCCGAACCCGAATAGAGATTTCGAGAAATTGAGCCTCGGAGTTTCGCAGAAAGTAGTTAATGCGAAGATAATGTGGCCGATACGACGCCGTCTATGCCGCTCATCGTCAGACGATATTCCTGCACAATCCTCTGGAGAGATGCTTCCAGGGGTTGCAAGCTTCCCAACAGCTTTTCCTGGCGTGATGTAAGGGCCCTGGGCCGGCTGCATGCGCGCGGACTCGGATATCTGACGGGGGAGCGCTGTTCAAATGACGTTCAAATCCTTCTGGCCAGTCTATCTGACACATCATTCGCTGCCCGGCACCCGGCTGCTGCATTATTTCGCCACGGCCATCGGACTCTTGAGTGCTGTGGAAGCGATTGTCATGGGGCGGCCTTTGGTGCTGCTGGCCGGTATTGCCGTTGGTTACATGGTTGCGATCAGCTCACATTGGCTTATCGAACATAATCCGCCTTTGATCCGCATCAACGCCTTATGGGGCGCCATGGCAGAGCTGCGTATGTGCTGGCTAGCCCTGCGGGGCCGGCTGGCCGAGGACCTGCTCGACAGTGACACATGGCGGAGGCACCGGCAAAAGTTCGAACGGTCCAGAACCGCCCTGGCTTCCAGGCGCGGCCGTTACACGATGCTGACGATCGGCGCTTTAGGGCTGATCGCTGGTCTTCTCGATTTGGGCGATATCTTCGAACCGGATGCCGGCCTGCACTATCCGATCATTCAGCTTGGCGTGCCGGTGGCTGCCTTCATTGCGGCGATGGTCGCCGGGATCAAATCCATCGCTTTGGCGCGTCTTGCCGGTCCTGTCGCGACTGGTGCCGCGCCGGCCGACCCGGGATCCTTGAACGTGGCCATGGCCTCACTTTCGGGCGATGCGCGATCGGTCATCGGCGATTCACTCTGGCGCGCGCATCTGCTCTTGTTGGCCTTCGGGGCCATGACCATGGCGCTGGCCGAATTCGCCGAGGCCAGCTTTCAGCCATCCGCCGAATTCTATCTCGCCGCAATCCTGCTGGCCGGCGCGATATGTTGCGTGGCCGTCGTCCTCGGCGCATCGGCCCGGCGACCTGCCGGCCGGTTCTGCGATAGCGATCGATGCGACACCGAGACATGATAAGTCATAGACTTTAAACCAGCGCTGCCTCCAGATCGGCGATCAAATCATCCGGATCCTCGATGCCGACGGACAGCCGCAGCAGATCGCGCGGCACCGGCGATTGCGGTCCCTCTATGGAGGCGCGGTGCTCGATCAGGCTTTCGACGCCGCCCAGCGATGTGGCGCGTTTCCACAGCTTCACCCGGGCGGCGCAATCCACCGCCGCCTTCATGCCGCCTTCCGCGCTACTGCCCGCGAGCCGCAGGGACAGCATGCCGCCGAACCCGCCCTGCATCTGGCGGCGGGCGATAGCGTGATCGGGATGATCAGGCAGGCCGGGATAGAGGACCTCGGCGATCGCCGGATGCTCGGCGAAATGCGCGGCGATCTGCGCAGCCGATTGACTGGCCTGCCGCACACGCAGGAAAAGCGTGCGCATGCCGCGTTGCAAAAGCCAAGCCTCGAAGGGACCCGGCACGCCGCCAATCTGCGGCCGCAGGTTTTTCAGCTTTTCCCAGAAACCATCGCAGCGCGCCGTGGTGAGGCTGCCGGCCAGCACATCGGAATGGCCGTTCAAGTATTTGGTGGCGGAATGCATGACGAGGTCGGCGCCATGTTCGATCGGCCGGCTCAAGACTGGTGTTGCACAGGTTGAATCGACCGCCACCCTTGCGCCGGCTTCATGCGCCAGCTTGGCGACGGCGGCGATATCGGTGATGCGCCAGAGCGGATTGGCCGGCGTCTCGATCCAGACCAGCTTCGTCTTGTTCGGCTGCAAGGCGGCATCGACAGCGGCGAGATCCGTCATATCGACCAGGGTTACCTCCAGGCCCCAATCGAGAGCCGGTCCCGTCAGCCAGTTGCGCAATGCCCAATACATCAGTTGCGGCACGATCACATGATCGCCCGGTTTGAGGCCGGTGAAGGTGCAGACCGCCGCCGCCATGCCGGAAGAGAAGATCATGCTGTCGGCGCCGCCTTCCAACCGCGTCATCAGCTCTTCCGCCGCCTGATAGGTCGGATTGTCGTAACGCGTATAGCTCCAGCCAGAACGGTACTGATTGTCGCTGTCGCGCTGGAAGGTCGTCGCCGGGTGGATCGGCGGAATGATCGCGCGTGTCGTCGCATCGACGGATCCCATGGCCTGGGCCGCCAGGGTTGCAGGCATCCAGTCTGCCTTCGGCTGCTTCATGATCATTGCCTTCAAGGTCAAGAAAAAGCCCGCCTGAACGGCGTCCAGGCGGGCGGTAGTCCGTACTTGGGGAAGTCTCGTTTTAGAGAGAGTAGTACATCTGGTATTCGATCGGATGCGGCGTGTGCTCGATCGCATACACGTCGTTCCACTTCAGCTCGATATAGGCATCGATGAAGTCCTTGCTGAAGACATCGCCCTTCAGCAGGAATTCATGATCGGCTTCCAGCGATTGCAGGGCTTCGCGCAGGCTGCCGCAGACCGTCGGCACTTCCTTCAGTTCTTCCGGCGGGAGATCGTAGAGGTTCTTGTCCATCGGATCGCCCGGATGGATCTTGTTCTGGATACCGTCGAGACCGGCCATCACCAGCGCCGCGAAAGCGAGATAGGGATTGGCGAGCGGATCGGGGAACCGCACCTCGACGCGCTTGCCCTTCGGGCTCGCGGTATAGGGAATGCGGCAGGAAGCCGACCGGTTGCGCGACGAATAGGCCAGCAGCACCGGTGCTTCGAAGCCGGGGATCAGGCGCTTGTAGCTGTTGGTGGTCGGGTTGGTGAAGGCGTTCAGCGCTTTGGCGTGCTTAATGACGCCACCGATGTAATAGAGCGCGGTCTCGCTGAGATCGGCATAGCCATTGCCGGCGAACAGCGGCTTGCCGGCTTTCCAGATCGACTGGTGCACATGCATGCCCGAGCCGTTATCGCCCTTGACCGGCTTCGGCATGAAGGTCGCGGTCTTGCCATAGGCATGGGCGACATTCTTCACGACATATTTGTATTTCTGCATCGCATCGGCGCAGTGGGTCAGCGTGCCGAACTTCACACCCAGTTCGTGCTGGCTGGGTGCCACTTCATGGTGATGCTTTTCGACTTCCACGCCCATGGCGGCGAGGGTGGTCAGCATTTCGGCGCGCAGATCGCCGGCGCTATCCAGCGGTGCCACCGGGAAATAGCCGCCCTTCACCTTCATGCGGTGGCCGTGGCTGCCTTCGGGCACCTGCTTGCCGGTGCCATAGGGGCCTTCCTCGGAATCGAATTCGACGAAGGTGCGGTTCATGCTGACTTCGTAACGCACATCGTCGAAGACGAAGAATTCGGCTTCCGGACCGACATAGATGGTGTCGCCGACACCCGAGCTCTTCACATAGGCTTCGGCGCGCTTGGCGATGGAGCGGGGATCGCGGCTATAGGCCTGGCCGGTCAGCGGCTCGGCGACGTCGCAATAGATGATCAGCGACTTCTGGGCCGAGAACGGGTCGAGCACGGCAGTATCGCAATCCGGCAGCAAGGTCATGTCGGATTCGTTGATCGCCTTCCAACCCTCGATCGAGGAACCGTCGAACATCACACCTTCGGTCAGCAGGT
The DNA here is from genome assembly GCF_034044715.1 of Dongia soli. Lineage (NCBI taxonomy): Bacteria > Pseudomonadati > Pseudomonadota > Alphaproteobacteria > Rhodospirillales > Dongiaceae > Dongia > Dongia soli. Next base: position 190,639 of record NZ_JAXCLW010000007.1, read on the forward strand.
CCTCGTCCACGGTGCAGACATGATGCGCCAGATGGTGCCACTGGCCTGCCGGATCGGTGAAACGGAAATCGACGTACTGCACGTCTTCTTTTTTAATCAGGTCCAGGACCTTGTTCACGCTCGACATTTTCGGTCTTCCTGTCGGTTGGTTGTCATGATGTCGCCCGTCGCGACGGATAATGATGGCATGTATCAGATCGCATCCGGCCCGCGTTCGCCGGTGCGGATACGGATTGCTTCTTCCACGTTCAGCACGAAGATCTTGCCATCGCCGATACGGCCGGTGGCGGCGGCTTGGCGGATCGCTTCGATCGCCCGTTCCACCAGATGGTCTTCCAGCACCACTTCCAGTTTCATCTTGGGCAGAAAATCGACCACGTATTCCGCACCACGATACAGCTCCGTATGGCCCTTCTGGCGGCCGAAGCCCTTGGCCTCGGTCACGGTGATGCCTTGGATGCCGACTTCATGCAGCGCATCCTTCACCTCATCCAGCTTGAACGGCTTGATGATCGCTTCGATTTTTTTCATTCCGGCATCCCTTTCGTTAATCGATGCGGCGCTTGCGCCTTTAAGAGCAATTGCCATGCCAACGGTGCTTGCCGCAGGTTTCTGCGAATTTCCTGGTATTTCAGCAGCTTCGCCTGCTGCCCATCAGTCGTTTGCCTAATTTACAGGCGTGAGTTTGCTCAAAATTTGGGCACGCAAATTATATCGGTGCGTCGATGACTTCCAGTTGAAGCAGATCTGCTTCAACTGGAAAGGTGAATCGCCCTCTATCTTGTGAGTAGAGCGGCTTCAGATTACGCCTCCAATCGCTTCGGCGACTGCAGGTGCCATCCGGCTCTAATATATCGCACGTGGCTTCTTCACGTCGCCCTCGGCAAACCGGGTGAAGCGGAAGGCGCGAAGGTCGAGCGCCGTTGCACCCGTCGTGATCAGCTCAGTCATCAACTGGCCGGTGATCGGTCCCATGGCGAAACCATGGCCGCAATAGCCGGTCGCAATCAAGAGGCCCTCGATCCCCGGCAGCGGCCCGATGACGGGAATGCCGTCGGGAATGCAATCGATATGGCAGGCCCAGCTTTCCACCGCCTGCACGGCGCCGGCCGCAGGGAAAGCATGGCGCAGATTGGCGATGGCGCGGTGTACCCGTTTGGGATTTGCGGGGATCAGCGGGTCACGGTCGTGGATCAGCGGCTGCTGCGCTTCCGGCCGCCAGGGCAGGCGGTGCACCAGATCGCGCCAGGCGAAATCGTTCACACGGAAGGTGAACATATCGCGCATCTCCACCATCGGCGGCAGGAACCAGCGCATGGCCCGCAGATGACCCAGCGTCAGGTCGACATCGGTGGAGACTTCATCCGCCAAAGTGATGCTGCCATCCTTGCGCTGGCGGAAACCGATATGCTGGCCATAGAAACAGAGTCCGGTCAGCGGCGCGATGCGATTGGTGCGCATCGCCGTCGAGCGGACATATTGCTGCGGCAGATCGAGGCCGAGGCCCCGCAGCACCCGCCAGGAACTGGCGCCGGCGCAGACCAGCACCGCATTGGTACGGACCGGGCCTGCTTCGGTCAGCACCGTATCGACCTTGCCGTTGATGGTTTCCACTTTCACAGCGCCGCAGCCTTCGAAGATCAGCGCGCCAAGTTCAGCGGCGCGTTGTGCAAAAGCCGGCGCCACCTTGCGTGGCTCGGCCTGCCCTTCGCTCGGGCTGTAGAGGCCGCCCTTTCCCGAACCGCGCAGGCCCGGCAGCAGCTTCGCCACTTCGCCGGCGCTCAGCAGCTTCGTGTCGAGTTGATAGTCCCGTGCAATCGGCATCCATTCTTCATAGCCCTGGAGCTCCTTCTCGTTATCGGCCATGAACAGGCAGCCTTCCCGACGCCAGTCCAGATCGGTCTGCAATTCCGCTTCCAATCCGGGCCAGATATTCATCGCTTCCATCATCAGCGGCACCTCGGCCGCATCGCGGCTCATGATCCGCACGAAGCCCCAGGCGCGGGTCGATTGCTGACCGGCGATGCGCGATTTATCCAGCAGCACCACGCTGACCCCGCGCTTGGCGAGATAATAGGCCGTGGCGCAGCCCATGATGCCAGCCCCGATGATGGCGACATCGGCACGGTCCGGCAAAGGCTGGCCGGTGAAGCTGGAAAACACGCTCATGATCTGCGTCCCCTGGATACTGACCGGAAGACTGTAACGGGGAATGAAGCGCACGCAATGAAAAAGGCCCGGATTGCTCCGGGCCTTTCGTCATTTCTGGAACGAGACGAGGTGTTATCAAGCGGCCTTGCGGTTGGCGTCGAGCCACTTGCCGATCCGCTTCATCGCTTCGCCAATATTCTCGATCGAATTCGCATAGGAGATGCGGATATAACCTTCGCCATGGGCGCCGAAGCTGGTGCCGGCGATCGAAGCAACGCCCGCTTCGTCCAGCAACTTCACTTCCAGCTCCTTCGACTTGAAGCCGGTGCCGCTGATATTCGGGAAGGCGTAGAAGGCGCCATAGGGATTGATGCAGCTGACACCCGGCAGCTTGTTCAGCTCGCCGACCACGAAGCGGCGGCGCTCGTCGAAGGCCTTCATCATTTTGGCGACTTCATCCTTCGGGCCGGTGAGGGCGGCGACACCGGCCCATTGGGCAGCGGCATTGACGCAGGAATGGCAGTTGATCGCCAAACGCGTCGCCTGCTCGATCAGATGCTTCGGCCACACCGAATAGCCCATGCGCCAGCCGGTCATGGCATAGGTCTTCGACCAGCCGTCCAGCATGATCAGGCGATCGGCGAGCTGCGGATATTTCAGCAGGCTGGTGTGGATCTTGCCGTCATACAGCATCTCGGAATAGATCTCGTCGCTCATGATGGCGACATTGGGGAACTTCTCCAGGCCGGCGACCAGCTTGTCGATCTCCGCCTTCTCAACAATGCCGCCGGTCGGGTTGGCCGGGCTGTTGATGATGATCAGGCGGGTCTTCGGCGTGATCAGGCTCAACACGTCATCGGCCTTGAAGCCGAAGCCGTTCTTTTCCAGCAGCGGCATCGGCACCGGAGTAGCGCCGGTGAACTTGATGGCCGATTCATAGATCGGGAAACCCGGATTCGGATAAACGATCTCGGCACCCGGTTCGCCGAACATCAGGATGGCGAAGAACATGGTGACCTTGCCGCCCGGCACGATCAGCACATTGGCCGGATCGACATTGACGCCATGGCGCTTGTTGAGATCGGCAGCGACAGCTTCGCGCACCTGCGGAATGCCATTGGCCGGCGTATAGCCGTGATGGCCCTCCTTCAGCGCCTTGATGGCAGCTTCCACGATATGCCCGGGGGTCTGGAAATCGGGCTGGCCGATCGACAGCGAGATGATGCTCTTGCCTTGAGCTTCGAGCGCCTTGGCACGTGCCAATACCTCGAATGCTGATTCCGTTCCCAGGCGGCCCATGCCGCTCGCCAGTTGAAGCATTGACTGATCCTTATTCTCTAGCGGTTTCTCTAGCGTTGAAGAAAGCCGGCATCGCGCGGCAATGGCCCCGCCCGGCCGGATGGGAGGAGTGTAGCTGGAATCGAGGTCGAATAAGACCGCCGGACGACCAGATTTTGCGAAATGACGACCACGATACCGGTAACTTGCCGCCGGCCCCGCCCAAGCCCGGCAGAAGCCGACAAATTCGGGCTCTTCTAGGAACTTACGGCTTATTGCTTGACGCGGTGCGGCGCCTTCGGTTACACCCTGCGCGCCTGTGGCGGGTGTAGCTCAGTTGGTTAGAGCGCCAGATTGTGGCTCTGGAGGTCGCCGGTTCGAGACCGGTCACTCGCCCCAACGGGCCCTCCCAGGAGGGCTTTCCTTAAAAAGGGATTTTCGCATGCAGTCGGTCGATCGCCGGCTGCATTTTTGTGCGCAGTGCTTCCTCTGGGAAGTTCGACAGGGCGGAGAGTTGGATCCGGTGAGTCGGAGCTAGGCGCTGGGCGTCGACAGGTTCCGCCTGACTATTCAGAAAGAGTCAGGAAAGTGGCCTATTTGCGACCTCGCCTTGAGGTAAATTGTCGCGGATATGGTAATATTCTCGTCACAATTGGATTCTATCCTTTAAATCAATAACTTAATCTTTTAGATAAAACTGACCGATTGGTCAGATTACGGAATCGTTTATTCCGTAATTGCGAACTTCGCAACTCAGTCATGTATTTGCCGCGTGACTGACCCGATCCCGTTACGATAGGCTCCCTCTATCGACGTCAAGTCGAGCCGAGTGGCAAAAGCCACGGTCCAAGTTCTGGGAAGATGTGTCACTCCGTGGTTCGGCCCGGTTCCGGCCTTGGAGAGGGGAGTAATCGGCAGAAAAGGCAAGCGCGTGGAGGCTTGCCTTTTTTGCTGTCCGCATCCTGGCAAGCCCACTGTTTCTGAACTAGGAAAATCCCGGGGCGTTCGCAAGTCCCTGCGGCCAAAACCCGCATCTCGCTGTGACGAGTATCACGCACAGGTTCGGACAACGCCGGATGAGTGCAAGCCGGTACGTCTTCAATCGTGGAAGCGCATGCCCTTGTTGACCGCCTTCATCCAAGGCGGGCCGAGCTTGGCGATCTTCTTATAGACCGGACAGGCTTCGACATGTGCGCCGGGCAGGTAGCCGGTGCTCATCAGGAATTCGCCGACGATCTCGCCGCCGGTGAAGACGAAGGTATTCTTGAACAGCTTCACCCAATCGGGCTTGCGCAGCGGATGCTGTGCGGCGAGCCAGGCCTGAAAACTGCCATGGCTCTTTTGCAGCGCCCGTATGCGCCGCGCATTTTCGATCGCCGCCTCGACTTTCAATCGATTGCGGATGATGCCGGGATCGGCGAGCAACCGCTCTCGATCCTTCTCGCCGTATTTTGCGACCCTGGCGATGGAAAAATTGCTGTAAGCGGCGCGAAAGGATTCCTGGCGTTTCAGAATCGTCAGCCAGCTCAGCCCGGCCTGATTGATTTCCAGGACGAGCCTTTCGAAAAGCTGATCGTCATCGGCAATGGGAAAGCCGTAATGCCGATTGTGATAAGGCTCATGCCATTCATGGCCCAACGCGCTTTGGCAATAACCCGTCAAGCCGCTCATCACTTATTCTCAAAGACGGATTGCAGCGAATAGCCGAGAATGTGGGTGACATAAAACAGGATGCCCCACAGCACCAAGGCGAGGATCGTGGTCGCAAGCGCCTTCTTCTTCAGTGCCGGATTGACCGGCGCCCCGGCATCGTGGCCCACTTCGGGCGCTTCGTCGCGCTTGACGCCGAAGGGCAGCACGATGAACAGGCACAGGAACCAGAACAGGAAATAGATCAGGATCTGCGCGAAGACGTCGGAAAAATTCATGCCTGCTCCAGTTCGATCAGGGTACCGACGAAATCCTTCGGATGCAGGAACAGGACCGGCTTGTCATGCGCGCCGATTTTCGGCTCGCCGTCCCCCAGGACGCGCGCACCTTGCTCCTTCAGGCGGTCACGTGCCGCAATGATGTCGTCGACTTCGTAACAGACGTGATGGATGCCGCCGCTGCTATTGCGCTCCAGGAACGCGGCGATCGGGGAATTCTCGCCCAAGGGATGCAGCAGCTCGATCTTGGTGTTCGGCAGTTCGACGAAAACCACGGTGACGCCGTGCTCAGGCTGCGGCACCGGATCGGACACTGTCGCGCCCAACGTATCCCGGTAAAGCGCCGTGGCTGCGGACAGGTCCGGCACGGCAATTGCGACGTGATTTAAACGGCCGATCATGTATCTCTCCCTTGTTGCGGCGCATGGTGCAGAGACGGCGGGGTAAAGGCAAGACCCGCACCGACAGCAAGCCATCCCTGCGGCGACCCGGCGCAGGCCGGCGGGAAGCTGACAGCTTCGGATATCTGCGCTAACGCTAATGCTGAATAGCCGCAGCGGGCCATGAAGTACAGGTATTGTGAAGTAGGGGGATTGGGACGTACGGCATTGGGAAGTAGGGGCATTGCAATGATGGACCGCAGCAGAGAGGCACATCGCCATGTCGGATATCGATCTCATCGGTTTCGCCAATGAAGCTTTCTACCGCGCTTTTGCCGCTTTGGACGGCGACCTGATGGCGGAAGTCTGGGCCCAGGAGACGGAGGCCCGTTGCCTGCATCCTGGCGCCCAACCGATCCGCGGCCGCGAGCGCATCTTAACGAGCTGGCAAGAGATCTTTGCTAATAGCGAACCTAACAGCATCAGTTTCCAGGTACAGGATATCGCCTTGGTCAATGGTGTCGGTATTGTCTGCTGCTTCGAAGCGGTGAACGGCCATTTCGGCGTCGCGACCAACCTGTTCGTGCGCGAGGGGGCGCTCTGGCGGATGATCCATCATCAGGCCGGGCCGATTTCAGCTCCTCCCCAGAAGCAGGCTGGCGAAACGCCCTCCCGGCCGAACTGATCCGGTCTGGAACGGCAGGTTTTAGAGGATGGTCCGTGCGGTGAATGGTTGTGGAGCTGCTTTGCGAATTGCGATCCCACGGACCCGGCGGCATAGTTGCGACATGAACTCGACTCGACTTTTTGGCCCGCTGCAGGCGCATTGCAGCCCGAACTCTGCGGCCCCGTCTTCCCGCCAAGCCTTTTCATCCTGGCGGCCGCTTCTCGGGCTGATGGTGATTTGCGGTGCCCTCGCTGTCGCTGCCCCGGCCTTTGCCGATTACCGCAGCGGCCTGCAGGCCTTCGGCAGCGGCGATTTCCAGACCGCCTTTCATGACTGGCAGGTTGCCGCGCAAACCGGCGATCCCCAGGCACAGCAGGGCCTCGGCCTGCTTTATGAAATGGGTAAGATCGGCGGCAGGCCTGATCTCAAATCGGCGGTCCGCTGGTATGAGGCGGCGTCGAAACAAGGGCTGCCCGGCGCCAAGAACAATCTGGCGCGCCTCTATGCCGATGGCCGCGGCGTCGAGCGCAATTCGGCCAAGGCGGTCCAGCTTTGGACCGAGGCTGCTGCGGCGGGCTATACCGTGGCCTTGTTCAATCTGGGCGTTCAATATTCCAGCGGCAATGTCGTACAGCAGGATGACCGCAAGGCGCTGGAACTGATTACCCAGGCGGCGGAAGGCAATCTCCCCGAAGCGCAATTCGCACTCGGCAAAATGTATGGCGACGGTCTCGGCGTCGCCAAGAATCCGAAGCTTGCCTATGACTGGTATGGCCGCGCTGCTGAGAACGGCCATCCGGGTGCCAAGGCGCTGATGGCGGCACTGGCCCCGGAAGCGGCCGGCGTCACGGCAGCTCAGGCGACGCAAATGCCATTGCCGCAAGTAGATCAGACGGCTGAAACGAAGCAACAGCGGCAATCGGCGGCTACTGAAGATGCCGCAAAGACACCGGAAAAAACCGAGAAAGCGCCGCCGGAAAAGCCGGCGGCCGAAGCACCGAAGCAGCCGGAAACCGGCCATCAGGTAGCGGCGGCTGACAGCGACGAGAACAAGGAAGCCCAGGCAAAGGGCGATGAGACCACGGCTGAGCCCGCGAAAGGGGCGCAAGCCGCGCGGGATCAGGCAGAGACTGATGCAGCTACGCAAGACAAGGCCGACCAGGCTTCGGCGCTGCGGCCCGATGAAATGTCTACCCCCGATCCGGCCGATGCAGCATCCGATGAAGCCAAGACGGATAGTGCTGAAAAGGTAGCGGACGCCGCACCGGCTCGCGATACCGCCAAACAGCCGGATCCGGCTAAAGAAGAACCGGCCGCGCCTGCGTCGACTGAGGCGGAAAAAGCCGAACCGGCGAAGCCCGCCGCGGCGACCGACGAGGGTCGCGAAACGCCGGCGGAAAGTGCTGCAAAGACGGATGCCGCACCGACGGAAAAAATGGCGACGCAAGATACTGCCGCGCCTGCCAAACCGGAATCCGCCACTGCCGAAACCAAAACAGCTGATGCGGCAAAGCCAGCCGAGCCGGCCGTCCCCGTCGCTGAGGATCTCAGCAGCGGCAAGCGCGTCTATCGCATCTGGCTTGCCAGCAAGCGTGATCAGGGAGCTGCGCAATCGGCCTGGGACCTGTTGCTGCAGAAATATCCGAGCGTCCTGAAAAAGCTGGAGCCGGATTTCCGTTATTACGACAACAGCCAAAAGGGCGAGATTTATCGTCTCTTCGCCGGGCCCTTCAACTCGCTGGAAGCAGCGCAGAAAGCCTGTACCGATATCCGGGAGCGGTACAGCGAGGAATTCTGCCGCACGGTCATCAATTAAAAGCAACAACTGAAGGTCCGGTGATCCGGCATGTCGCCCGCATTCAACGAGAACTCGAAACAAAAGGCAGGCGCCGGCGCCTTCGCATTGCGAATCGTGACCGCGCGGGAAATGCAGCGGACCGAGCAATTGGCCTTCACCGCCGGACTTGACAGTTACACGGCCATGGAGCGCGCAGGGCGCGCAGTGGCAGATGCCATCCTGGCGCGCTGGCGTCGCCGGCCGGTTCTGGTGCTCTGCGGTCCGGGCAATAACGGCGGCGATGGTTACATCATCGCGGCCACCTTGCGTGCGGCCGGCTGGCCGGTCAGTGTCACAGCGCTTGCGGCGCCCAGTTCCACAGATGCGCGGCGCGCGGCAACCGGCTGGGGAAGCACCGCGTTGGAGCCCGACGACATCACCTGGCCCGAGGCGGGCGGACTGATCGTCGATGCGCTGTTCGGTATCGGGCTGACCCGTCGGCTGGATGGGGTAGGGGCTAATCTCGTGCAGCGCGCCAACCAATGCGGCGCGCCGATCGTCTCGGTGGATATCCCCAGCGGCGTTCACGCCGATACCGGCGCAATGCTCGGCACCGCCATCGCGGCGACGCTCACTGTCACTTTCGCCTGGTGCAAGCCCGGTCATGTGCTGCTGCCCGGCCGCACGGCGACAGGCGAACTCGTCATTGCCGATATCGGTTTGCCGGCCGCCCCCTTGCCGGATGACTTATCGCCCGTTTGGCGAAATACCCCGGCTTTATGGCGCCATGCTTTGCCGGTGCCGCGGGTGCAGGACCACAAATATAGCCGCGGCCATCTGGTGGCGATCGGCGGCGGCGTCATGACCGGCGCCGTTCGGCTGGCCGTGCGTGCTGCGCGCCGCGCCGGAGCGGGTCTGGCGACGATTCTGGCGCCCGCCGCGGCAGTTTCCGTCTATGCCCAGGATCAGGCCGGTGCAATTGTCCGGCCGCGGCCCGAAACGGCGGATGTTGTCGCTTATCTCAAAGACAGCCGGGTGTCGGCAGTTTTAATCGGGAGCGGCCTGGAATCCGGCGGCGAGACTTCGGACCTGCTCCGCCATGTCCTGGCCGCCCGCCATGCGACCGTCGTGGATGGTGGCGGGCTGGATGCCTGGCGGGACCTCGACCACCATTTAATTGCGGAACGTGCCGGACCGGTGGTTCTGACCCCGCATGAGGGCGAATTCGCCCGGCTTTGCGGCAATCTCGGCGCCGATCTGGGGCCGGGGCTGGGCAAATTGCAGCGGGCCCAGGCGGCCGCTCGTCTTTTCGGCGCCGTTATCGTGCTGAAAGGTCCCGACACGGTGATCGCGGCGCCGGACGGAAGGGCAATTGTCAATGGTGAGGCTCCGGCTTATCTGGCGACGGCCGGCTCGGGTGATGTGTTAGCTGGGCTTATTGCCGGACTGCTCACACAAGGAATGGACGCCTTCGCGGCCAGTGCCGCCGCGGTATGGCTCCATGCCGAAGCCGCTCGGCGCTTTGGCCCCGGCCTCCTCGCGGAAGATTTACCCGACTTGCTGCCCAAGGTGATCGCAGAGTTGAGCGCAGCCTCATAATTAACTGATAAATAATAATTTTTTTAAATAAATCCCGGGAACGGCGCTGGCTCCTTGCCGCTACGCGGGTGGGCATGTCTCATGTTCAGCCTTAAGGTCTTCATGCGCTGCGTGAACCTTCGACATGTCCTGGAACCCCACATAGCCGATGAAACCGCGCCTTCGGGCTGGGTTGAGCATTGTTTTTCGATGGGATTTCTCTTGTGCCAGTGACCGCGCTGGGATACACCGCCCCCCGACAATGGCGTGCGTTCCGTCGCGGGATGTGCGGCAGCCGTCCAGCGCGCGGGCGTGGCGGAATTGGTAGACGCGCCGGATTTAGGTTCCGGTGACGCAAGTCGTGTGGGTTCAAGTCCCTCCGCCCGCACCAACTGGCGATGCCCGCTTTCAGCAATGATGCGCGTCCGTCTGGGAGCCCTTTCTTCTGAGGACAGAGTATTTCGATGCAGGTCACTGAAACCAATACCGATGGCTTGAAGCGCGAATTCAAGATCGTCATTCCCGCACAGCAGGTGCAAAGCCAGGTGGACGACCGTCTGCGTGAACTCAGCGGTCAGGTGAAGTTGCCCGGTTTCCGCCCCGGCAAGGTGCCGCTGTCGCTGCTCAAGCAGCGCTATGAGCAGTCGGTGAAGGGTGAAGTGCTGGAGCGGGCGGTGCATGATGGCTCGCACAAGTTGATGAACGAGCACAATATCCGCCCGGCCGGTCTGCCGAAGGTGGAGATCGTGAAATTCGAGGATGGCGGCGACCTGGAATTCTCCGTCGCGCTGGAAGTCATTCCCGAAATCACACCGATGGATTTCAAGACGGTCAGCCTGGAAAAGGTGACGGTCGACGTGCCTGAAAGCGAAGTCACCGAGAGCCTTGAGCGTATCGCCAAGCGCCAGCGTCAGTCGGCGCCGGTGGAAAATGACCGCCCGGCTGAAAAGGGCGATGTCGTCGTGATCGATTTCCTCGGCCGCATCGATGGCGTGGAATTCGCCGGCGGCAAGGCTGAGGGCCAGTATCTCGAACTCGGCTCCAGCATGTTCATCCCCGGCTTCGAGGACCAGCTGATCGGCGCCAAGAAGGGCGACAAGAAGGTGGTGAAGGTGCAGTTCCCGGCCGATTACGGCAATGCGGAACTGGCCGGCAAGGAGGCGGAATTCGAAACCACGGTGAACGAAGTCCGTGAAATGAAGGACGTGCCGGTCGATGACGAATTGGCGAAGTCACTGGGCCTCGACAATCTCGACGCGCTGAAGAAGTCCGCGCGCGAGCAGATCGAAAAGGAATACGGCTCGATCGCCCGCGCCCGCACCAAGCGCAAGCTGCTCGACGTTCTCGCCGACAAGCATGACTTCGAATTGCCGGAAGGCCTGGTCGAAGCGGAATTCAGCGCGATCTGGCAGCAGATCGAAAACGACATGAAGAACGACCGCCTGGAAGCGGAAGACAAGGGCAAGAGCGAAGAACAGCTCAAGGCCGAATATCGCGACATCGCCAAGCGCCGCGTGAAGCTCGGCCTGCTGCTTTCGGAAGTCGGCCGCATCAATAATATCCAGGTTCCGAATGAGGATTTGACCCGCGCCGTAATCGCCGAGGCGCGCCGTTATCCGGGTCAAGAAAAGCAGGTCATCGACTACTTCCAGAAGACGCCGGAAGCGCTCAACCAGCTTCGTGCGCCGATCTATGAAGACAAAGTCATCGATTTCATCCTCGATCTGGCCCAGCTCAGCGAGCGCAAGGTGTCGCCGGCTGATTTCGCCCGGGAAGAGGAAGAGGCCGCCAAATCGGCTTGATCTCGCGGTCTTGCAACTCGGCTCGGTGATACCGATATCGAGTAGCGGATTACGAGCGTCATCAGGGATCGCCATTGCGCTCCCGGGCCGGGCTTCTATGATCGTCGGCGGTCGCGAGTCGTCGCGACCGCCGAATTTCTGTCCGAAATCGGCGGCATGTTGGCGTAGTTTGGAGTTCAGGAGAGGGCGATGAGAGACAGGGATCCGATCGAGATTTACAACAACATGCTGGTGCCGATGGTGGTCGAGCAGACCAATCGCGGCGAACGGGCCTATGACATCTATTCGCGCCTCCTGAAGGAGCGGATCATTTTCATCGTCGGCCCGGTGAATGACGGCATGTCGAGCCTGGTCTGCGCCCAGCTCCTATTCCTGGAATCGGAAAACCCCAGCAAGGAAATCTCGCTCTACATCAATTCGCCGGGCGGCGTCGTCAGCTCCGGCCTCGCGATGTATGACACGATGCAATATATCCGTCCGGAAGTGTCCACGGTCTGCATCGGCATGGCGGCCTCGATGGGCTCGCTGCTGCTGACCGCCGGCGCCAAGGGCAAGCGGTTCAGCCTGCCGAATTCCAAGATCATGATCCACCAGCCCTCCGGCGGCTTCCAGGGCCAGGCGACGGATATCGAAATTCACGCCCGCGAAATCCTCAAGACGCGCGACCGGCTGAACAAAATTTATGTTCATCATACCGGCCAGGAGCTGTCGAAGGTTGAAGGCGCGATGGAGCGTGACAACTTTATGGAACCGGATGAAGCAAAAGCTTTCGGGCTGATCGATGAAGTCGTGCTGGAACGTCCGAAGAACGCCGATGATCGAACCGGCGATCGGACGTGATCGGAACTTTAACGATTTCACAGGGGTTTAACCCCTAGACTTGACAGACGGTCCGGACTCCAGGTGCCGGACCGTTTTCGCTTCGGCCGGCGTGAGGGCGACATCAATTGGCCGACGGCGACAGGGCCGACGGGCTTAACCGACTGAGTCGGAAAAAGCCGTTGTGTTCCTGAAATTACCGGGGCTAACATGACAAAAAGGCTGCGGTCGTGTCGATCGCCGGCCAACTTGGATGGATCAGGATGAATAGTAAGGCCAGCGGCGGCGACTCGAAAAACACTCTCTATTGTTCGTTCTGCGGCAAAAGCCAGCACGAAGTCCGGAAGCTAATCGCCGGTCCGACGGTCTTCATCTGCGACGAATGCGTCGAATTGTGCATGGATATCATCCGTGAAGAACACAAGACGACGCTGGTGAAATCGCGCGATGGGGTGCCCAGCCCGAAAGATATCTGCAAGGTTCTGGACGATTACGTGATCGGCCAGGATCATGCGAAGAAGGTTCTCTCCGTCGCCGTCCACAATCACTATAAGCGCCTGTCGCATGCCGGAAAGAACAACGACGTCGAGCTGTCGAAGTCGAATATTCTGCTGATCGGCCCGACCGGCTGCGGCAAGACGCTGCTGGCCCAGACGCTCGCGCGCATCATCGATGTGCCCTTCACCATGGCCGATGCGACCACGCTGACCGAAGCGGGCTATGTCGGCGAGGACGTTGAGAATATCATCCTCAAGCTGCTGCAGGCCGCCGATTACAATGTCGAGCGTGCGCAGCGCGGCATCGTTTACATCGACGAAGTCGACAAGATCAGCCGCAAGTCGGACAACCCCTCGATCACCCGTGATGTGTCGGGCGAGGGCGTGCAGCAGGCCCTGCTGAAGATCATGGAAGGGACGGTTGCCTCGGTACCGCCCCAGGGCGGCCGCAAGCACCCGCAGCAGGAATTCCTCCAGGTCGACACCACCAATATTCTCTTCATCTGCGGTGGCGCCTTCGCCGGCCTGGAAAAGATCATTGGCGGTCGCGGCCGGGGCGGCTCTGCCATTGGCTTCGGCGCCGATGTCCGGGGGCCGGACGAACGCCGCGCCGGCCAAATCCTACGTGAGGTTGAACCGGAAGATCTGCTGAAATTCGGCCTCATCCCCGAATTCGTCGGCCGCTTGCCGGTCGTCGCGACCTTGGACGACCTCGACGAAGCTGCGCTGGTGCAGATCCTCACCGAGCCGAAGAACGCGTTGGTGAAGCAGTATCAGCGCCTGTTCGAGATGGAAGACGTGCGGCTGGAATTCGCCGAGGATGCGCTTTCGGCCATCGCCCGCAAGGCGATCGCCCGCAAGACCGGCGCGCGCGGTTTGCGCTCGATCCTGGAATCGATCCTGCTGGAACCGATGTTCGAGCTGCCCGGCCTGGACGGGGTCGAAGGCATCGTGATCAGCCGCGAAGTGGTGGAAGGCGGTGCGAAACCGCTTTACATCTACACCGACCGTCGTGGCGATGTGGGGGCTGGCGCTTAAGCCATCCAAACGAGACGTGATTAAGCGATGCGCGGCGATTTGCCGCGCATTTGCTTTGTGGATAACCCTGCTGTGGATAACCGCATAACCCGAAAATTGTTAGGGCCTTGCAATTTGTGACTGGCGCCGGTCCGCTCCGCGCTTGGCTGACAGGTTGACCAGAACTTGACGGGACGCAGCTATCACCCAACATGTTAACGTGACTGCCGAGGCGACTGGTGGAATTCTTCTCAGTCGTTGACTGTGCCGGTTTCCGGCGCGGATCGTGATACAGGCGGAGACCTTTTCCGTCTCGACACTTGGCTCGATCGACTCCGATCGCTGCTGTTTACGACATCTTCAACCTCTCAACGACAGGATGCCATCAATACTTGAGGCATTCGGGTGCTGAAGGTTGCGGGATTGCCGGGCGAAGGGGTAGTCTCGTTTTGGATCTAACGATTGAGAAGAATCATGCAGGAAACGCAAACATCGTCGTCGCAATATCCGGTTCTGCCGTTGCGTGACATCGTCGTGTTCCCGCACATGATCGTGCCGCTGTTCGTCGGGCGCGAGAAATCGGTGCGGGCGCTGGAAGATGTTATGAAGGATGACAAGCAGATCCTGCTCGTCACTCAGAAGAATGCGGCGCAGGACGATCCCAGCTCCGATGACATCTTCACCGTCGGCACGGTCGGTACCGTCCTGCAATTGCTGAAGCTACCGGACGGCACCGTGAAGGTGCTGGTCGAAGGCGGGCATCGCGCCGTCATTCAGCGCTTCGTCGCCAACGAAGAATTCTTCGTCGCCGAAGCCGTGGCGATGCAGGATGCGAATGGCGAAGGCAAGGAAGTCGAAGCGCTCGCCCGTTCGGTGATTTCGCAATTCGAACAGTATATCAAGCTCAACAAGAAGATTCCGCCGGAAGTCCTGGTCTCGGTCAACCAGATCGACGATCCCTCGAAGCTGGCGGATACGGTTGCTTCGCATCTCGGCCTGAAGATCAGCGACAAGCAGGAATTGCTGGAACTGATTTCGGTGACCGAGCGGCTTGAGCGTGTTTATGCCTTCATGGAAGGCGAGATCGGCGTTCTGCAGGTCGAGAAGCGCATCCGCAGCCGCGTCAAGCGGCAGATGGAGAAGACCCAGCGTGAGTACTATCTGAATGAGCAAATGAAGGCCATTCAGAAGGAGCTTGGCGAGGGCGAGGACGGCAAGGATGAAGTCGCCGAACTCGAAGAGCGGATCAAGAAGACCAAGCTCAGCAAGGAAGCGCGGGAAAAGGCCCAGGCCGAAGCGAAGAAACTGCGCACCATGAGCCCGATGTCGGCGGAAGCCACGGTCGTGCGCAACTACCTCGACTGGCTGTTGTCGATCCCCTGGAACAAGCCGACCAAGGTCAAGAAGGATATCAAGCTTGCCGAGAAGGTCCTCAATGACGATCACTACGGTCTGGAAAAGGTCAAGGAGCGCATCCTTGAATACTTAGCCGTGCAGCTGCGTCAGAAAAAGCTGAAGGGCCCGATCCTGTGCCTCGTCGGTCCCCCAGGTGTCGGCAAGACCTCGCTGGGTAAATCGATCGCCAAGGCGACCGGCCGGAACTTCGTGCGCATCAGCCTCGGCGGCGTGCGCGACGAAGCGGAAATCCGTGGCCATCGCCGGACCTATATCGGTTCGATGCCGGGCAAGATTATCCAGGCGATGAAGAAGGCGAAGTCGTCGAATCCGATGTTCCTGCTGGACGAGATCGACAAGCTCGGTGCCGATTGGCGGGGCGATCCGTCCTCGGCCCTGCTGGAGGTCCTGGATCCGGAACAGAATGTCAATTTCAACGACCATTACCTTGAGATCGACTACGACCTTAGCGATGTGATGTTCGTCACTACGGCCAACAGCCTGCGCATGCCGCAGCCGTTGATGGACCGTATGGAGATCATCCGGCTCTCGGGCTACACCGAGGATGAGAAGGTCGAGATCGCCAAGCGCCACCTGATCCAGAAGCAGATGAAGGATCATGGCCTGAAGAAGACCGAATGGGTGCTGTCGGAGGACGCCATTCGCGATCTCGTGCGCTACTACACGCGGGAAGCCGGCGTGCGTAGCCTGGAGCGCGAAATCGCCAATCTGGCGCGTAAGTC
Source organism: Dongia soli (assembly GCF_034044715.1). Classification (NCBI taxonomy): domain Bacteria; kingdom Pseudomonadati; phylum Pseudomonadota; class Alphaproteobacteria; order Rhodospirillales; family Dongiaceae; genus Dongia; species Dongia soli. The sequence continues at coordinate 206,671 of NZ_JAXCLW010000007.1, forward strand.
GCTGAAGGAGATTCTGCTGAAGAATCTCAAGAAGGTGACGATCAACCGCCGCAACCTGGCGAAATATGCCGGGGTCCGGAAGTTCCGCTACGGCGAAGCCGAGGCGGAAGATATGGTCGGTGTTGTGACCGGCCTCGCCTGGACCGAAGTCGGTGGTGACATCCTCACGATCGAAGCGGTCATGGTGCCCGGCAAGGGCAAGGTGATCGCCACCGGTAAGCTCGGCGATGTCATGAAGGAATCGGTGCAGGCCGCCGAATCCTACGTGAAGTCGCGGAGCATCGAATTCGGCATCAAGCCGACGATCTTCAACAGGAAGGACATCCACGTGCACGTGCCGGAAGGCGCGACGCCGAAAGATGGTCCGTCTGCTGGCGTCGCGATGGCGACAACCATCGTCTCGGTGCTGACTGGCATTCCCGTGCGTCGCGATGTTGCGATGACCGGTGAAGTCACCTTGCGTGGTCGTGTTCTGCCGATTGGCGGCTTGAAGGAGAAATTGCTGGCGGCCTTGCGGGCCGGCATCAAGATCGCCTTGATCCCTTCGGAAAACGAAAAGGATCTCGCCGACATTCCGGAGAATGTGAAACGTGGTTTGGAGATCATTCCTGTCTCCTCCGTCGATGAAGTGTTGAAGCACGCATTGACAAAACCATTGACGCCGATCGAATGGATCGAACCGGCCGATGTGGACCCCGTTGCCACCAACAACAAAGAAGACGACCGCAGCATCGTCACGCATTGATCTGACATACTGCGACTGCGTCATCGCACTGCGAAGAGCCGCGATTTTCCTGGGGATAATCGCGGTTCTTTCGTTGACGGCGTTTTGGACGGAGCTCTAAAATCGCCGCTTCATCGCGCAGCCGGCGCTTTTCTTTCCTTTCCTTAAAACCAAGGGGGTAACCTGTGAATAAAAATGATCTGATCGCCGAAGTGGCGGAAGATACTGGAATGTCGAAGACCGATGCTGCACGTGCTGTTGATGCTGTCTTTGATGCTGTCACGAAGGCATTGAAGCGTAACCAGGAAGTGCGCCTCGTCGGTTTCGGCACGTTCAGCGTCTCCAAGCGTGACAAGTCCAAGGGCCGCAATCCCCGGACCGGCGAAGAGATCGTCATCCCCGCCTCTAAGCAGCCGAAATTCAAAGCCGGCAAGGGTCTCAAGGACGCAGTGAACTAATCGCGCCGCATCCAGACCGGATCTTTAAGAGATCGCCGGCCGTCGCAAGACGGCCGGTTTTCTTTTGTACAGATCGTGCTATAAGAACGCCCGTAAACCATGACCCGATCGGTTAACGTCATGGTTATGAGGGCGATTAGCTCAGTTGGTAGAGCGCTTCGTTTACACCGAAGATGTCGGCGGTTCGAGTCCGTCATCGCCCACCATCCTTTCCAGAAGCCCCGCATCCCTGAAGCAAGAACAGTTGCAACTGCCTGATCGGGCTGCGTCCCACTCGACGCGCCGAGCTCAGTTTGCTTTTCTCTTTTTCGCGCACTGGACCAGATTTGTACGTAGGGTCGTTGGCGCGATAAGGCTGCAACCGCGGCCGAGCGCTCGGGAGTGATGCGGTGAGGTTAAAGAGACCGCTAGGTCTCAGGCTAGCGCGGTCGAAACTTCCGCCTCGGTCAAGAGAACGTCTCTCGATATCGATCATCGAAGTCATAGATGTTCGTGTTGGATTGATCATGCCTCTAAATGCTCGCGAGCTTAAAAATCGAAATTGAAATCGTCGAGAGACTTCGAAGAGAGATACAGCCTCCATAGCGGCCGCTCAGTCGGGAAGGCTTGGCGAAATTTACCGAGCTTAACGCATCTATACGGTCGAACGGATCGTCATACAGCCAGAGACCTAATCACGCTGGAAAATTCGTTTCATCGGTACTGGCGGTTTCGGCATGACAGGTGCTCGAAAGAGAAAAACGATAGTCATCAGCCTACTTATCCCCGGACGCTGAGAATACGTCGCCGAGAAATTGCTGCGGTCGGTGGAACGCTGTGGCGGCTCGGGCCGTTTAGACAAGCAGACGAGGGGCCCGCCTCATACCGGTTGTCAGCAGCTTCAGAAAAACTGATTTGAAATCGCAGAGATCGATCGGATCGGATTTGGAAATTTTTCGTATAGCTGCTTCAACGCAGTCAACTCGCTGCGTCGAGGCATCCTCTTCGCAGGCTTTCATCTCAGCACCTCTTGTCATTTGCGCTTTCATGTTGGAAATTGGTGTGCAGATCATGCACGCCGCTCTTTTGGAAAGCGGAAACGCTCTTGTCATGTCTCATGGGACCTCCCAGCGCGGGCTCCATGGAAAGTCTGAATTTATTCCGAGCGCGCATTAGTAATGCGGCCCGTTCCTCAACGTTGACGCCGACCTGACGACTCTCTTCGACAATCCTGCGTTGGTGTTAATCACCAATCGAAAGTGTTAACGTTGATGGAGACGTCCGAAATCACGTCAGGAGAGAAAGAACTACCGACCTCCTCGCATTTAGCCAGCAGGTGACGCAAATGAAACCAACGAAGGCGCTCCACAACTTGGGCCAGAGTATCTGGCTCGACAACATCACCCGGGAATTGCTGAACAGCGGCACGCTGCAACGCTATATCAACGAGCTCTCGGTAACCGGGCTCACTTCAAATCCTACGATCTTCGATCATGCCATCCGGAATAGCGCGACCTATGACGGAGACATTTCCAAGAAAGCCTCCTCGGCGAAATCGCCAGAGGACCTGTTCTTCGATCTGGCGCTCGCGGATTTGAGCCGCGCCGCTGACCTGTTCCGGCCTGTTTTCGACCGTACCGATGGCACGGACGGCTGGGTCTCGCTTGAAGTGTCGCCCCTCCTGGCACATGACACCAAAAAAACCCTGGCTGCTGCCCGCGATCTGCATCAGCGTGGCGGCAAGCCCAATCTCTTCATCAAGATCCCCGGTACACCGGAGGGAGTGCCGGCGATTGAAGAGGCGATCTTTGCCGGCGTTCCGGTGAATGTCACGCTCTTGTTCTCGCGCGAACAATATATCGCGGCGGCAGAAGCCTATCTGCGCGGTGTTGAACGGCGTATCGAAGCTGGGTTGAATCCGGCAGTCGCTTCGGTCGCCTCGGTCTTTGTCAGCCGGTGGGACGTCGCGGTCAGCGGGAAGTTGCCGAGCGAACTGACCAATCGCCTCGGAATCGCGATTGCCCAGCGCACCTACAAGGCCTATCGGGAATTGCTTGACTCAGCGCGCTTCCAACGTGCTGCCAATGCAGGCGCACGAGCCCAGCGCCTGCTCTGGGCCAGCACCGGCACCAAGGATCCGCAGGCCTCGGACATCCTCTATGTGAAAGCTCTTGCGGCGCCCTTCACCGTCAACACCATGCCGGAGGGCACGCTCAAGGCTTTCGATGATCACGGCGAGGTCGGTGACGTTCTGGCGGCGGATGGCGGCGATTGTGAGAAGGTTCTCGGCGACATCTCCAAGGCTGGTATCGATGTCGATGCGCTTGCCGTCCGGCTCCAGGAAGAAGGCGCCTCGTCCTTCGTCAAATCCTGGACCAGCCTGATAGCCTGCATGGATTCCAAGAGTAGTGCGATCAGCAAGGCGGGCTGACGCAAGTGGCGGCACCCCGTCTGTCCAATCCTGCAGCAGCATCGGCGAGGGAAAAATCATGAGCGTGGCAGCTTTACGTGTGCGCCCGGCCTGGGCCTTGCTGGAAAACCACTTCCAGAAGATGCAGGGCCTGCATCTCCGCCAGCTTTTTGCGGAGGACGCAAAGCGCGGCGAGAAATTTGCCGTCGAGGCTGCGGGGATCTATCTCGACTACTCGAAGAACCGGATGACCGCCGAAACACTGCAGCTTTTGCTCCAGCTCGCGGAGGAATCGGGCCTACGCGAACGCATCGATGCGATGTTCCGTGGCGAGAAGATCAATGTCACTGAGAAGCGTTCGGTGCTGCATGTGGCGCTGCGTGCGCCACGCGATGCGACGATCATGCATGACGGCGAGAACGTGGTGCCGCAGGTACATTCGGTTCTGGATAAGATGGCGGATTTCGCCGTCCGCTTACGCAGCGGCGCATGGCAAGGGCATACCGGCAAGCGTATCCGCAATGTCGTCAATATCGGCATCGGCGGCTCCGATTTGGGGCCGGTGATGGCCTATGAGGCGCTGCGATATTACAGCGAACGCGCAATGACTTTCCGCTTCGTCTCCAATGTCGACGGAACGGATTTTGCCGAAGCGGTACGCGACCTCGACCCGCTGGAGACGCTGTTCATCATCTCCTCCAAGACCTTCACCACGCTCGAGACGATGACCAACGCACATACGGCGCGCGACTGGCTATTGGCCGGTTTGAACGGCGAAGAAAAGGCCATTGCAAAGCACTTCGTCGCCGTTTCGACCAATACGAAGGAAGTCGCGAAATTCGGTATCGATACCGACAACATGTTCGGCTTCTGGGACTGGGTCGGTGGGCGCTACTCCATGGATTCGGCGATCGGCCTATCGACCATGATTGCCATCGGTCCGGAAAATTTCCGGGCCATGCTCGACGGGTTCCACGAGATGGACGAGCATTTCCGTACTGCGCCCTTCGATCGCAACCTGCCGGTACTGTTGGGCCTGCTCACAATCTGGTATGCCGATTTTTTCGGCGCCCAGACGGTGGCCGTGCTGCCTTACGAGCAATATCTGAAGCGCTTTCCCGCCTACCTCCAGCAGCTCACCATGGAAAGCAACGGCAAGCATGTGACCCTCGATGGCACGCAGGTCGATTATGATACCGGGCCGATCTACTGGGGTGAACCAGGCACCAATGGCCAACATTCCTTCTACCAGCTGATTCACCAGGGGACGCGCCTGATACCTTGCGACTTCATTGCCTTCATGCAGAGCCTGAACCCCCTGGGACGGCATCATGACATGTTGCTAGCCAATGTCTTCGCCCAGACGGAGGCGCTGGCCTTCGGCAAGGTCGAAGAAGAGGTCAAAGCGGAAGGAACGCCGGATTGGCTCCTGCCGCACCGGCTTTTCGCGGGCAATCGCCCATCCAATACCATTCTTCTCGACCGGCTGACGCCGGCCGCGCTGGGCAAGCTGGTCGCCCTTTACGAACACAGCGTCTTTACCCAGGGCACGATCTGGCAGATCGACTCCTTCGACCAGTGGGGTGTCGAGCTCGGCAAGGTACTCGCCCAGCGCATCATCCCGCAACTGGAGGACACCGCCGAACCGAAGCTCGAGCACGACAGTTCGACGAATGCGCTGATCCGGCGTTATCGGAAGCGTAAAGGATCGACCTGATGCCTCGAGGATATGACCGTCCGCTCTACATCCTGCCGTTCGATCACCGCGGCTCGTTCCAGAGCAAGCTGTTCGGTTGGACGTCGCCACTGAGCGCTGCACAGACAGCCGAGATCGCCGGTGCCAAGCAGATCATCTACGATGGCTTTCAGATGGCGCTCCAGGCCGGCGTGCCCAAGGAAAAGGCCGGCATTCTGGTCGACGAGCAATTTGGTACTGCCATTCTGCGCGACGCGCCGGGGAAGGATATTGTCACCGCTTGCCCGGCGGAGAAGAGCGGGCAGGATGAGTTCGAGTTCGAATATGGCGAAGATTTCGGGCGCCACATTCAAGCGTTCGATCCGACCTTTTGCAAGGTGCTGGTACGCTATAATCCGGAAGGCGACCGCGCGCTGAATCAAAGGCAAGCGGTCCGATTGAAACGGCTGTCCGATTATCTCGCTGCGGAGAACCGCAGCCGCTTCATGTTCGAGCTTTTGGTACCGCCGGAGAAGGCGCAGCTCGATAAGTTGAAAGGCGACAAGAAGGCCTATGATCTCGAGTTGAGGCCCCGCCTGATGGTCGAAGCCATCCGCGAGCTGCAGGAGGCTGGCGTCGAGCCGGATCTGTGGAAGATCGAAGGACTAGACCGTCGTGAAGACTGCGAGGCTATCGTGGCGCGGGCGCGGGCCGGCGGCCGCAACCAGGTCAGCTGCATTGTCCTGGGACGCGGGGAAGACGATCAGAAGGTGGGAGAATGGCTTGGGGTTGCGGCACAGGTGCCGGGCTTCATCGGTTTTGCGGTGGGCCGCACCGATTTCTGGGACCCGTTGGTCGCCTGGCGCGCCAAGAAGGCGACGCGCGAGCAGGGCGTCGCTGAGATTGCGGGACGCTATCGGGCATTCGTGAATGTTTTCGAGACCGCGCGCTCGAGTGCCGCCCGGTCGGCTTGATTGGTTTGGAGCGGAAGGGAGAGCTTACTCATGCAACTCGGAATGATCGGTCTCGGCCGGATGGGCGCGAATATGGTGCGGCGCCTCTTGAAAGGCGACCACGACTGTGTCGTTTACGATAAATCCGAAACGGCGGTGGCGGAGCTTGCAAAGGAGAACGCCGTCGGCACCGGATCGTTGTCGGAGTTTGCCAAGCGCCTGACGAAGCCGCGTGCAATCTGGCTGATGGTACCGGTCGGTGCAGTAGATAAGGCCATCGCCGATTTGCTGCCGCATCTCGATCGCGGCGATATTCTGATCGATGGCGGTAATTCCTATTACGTCGACGATATCCGCCGCGCCAAGGAGCTGACGGCGAAAGGCATTCATTATGTCGATGTCGGAACCAGCGGCGGCGTTTGGGGTCTGGAGCGCGGCTATTGCATGATGATCGGTGGCGAGACCGATGTGGTGAGGTCGCTCGATCCGATCTTTGCCACGCTCGCGCCGGGCCGCGGCGATATCCCCTCCACACCCGGGCGAGAAAAAGGTGGAACCGCTGAGCAAGGCTATCTCCATTGCGGACCGAACGGCGCCGGGCACTTCGTCAAGATGGTGCATAATGGAATCGAATATGGGTTGATGGCCGCCTATGCCGAAGGCATGGCGGTTCTACACGCAGCCAATGCGGGAACCAGGTCCCGTGCCGTTGATGCGGAAACCACACCGCTGCGTGATCCGGAGCATTATCAATACGATTTCGACCTGGCCGATATAGCGGAAGTATGGCGCCGGGGCAGTGTGATCGCCTCCTGGCTGCTCGACCTTACTGCCGGCGCCCTCAGCCGGGATTCTGCCCTCTCGGAATTCGCCGGCCGCGTGTCCGATTCCGGCGAAGGCCGCTGGACGATCAAGGCGGCGATCGATGAGAGCGTGCCGGTTCCGGTGCTCTCCTCCGCTCTTTTCGAAAGGTTCAGTTCGCGCGGCGAAGCGGATTTCGCCGACAAGATGCTTTCCGCCATGCGCTATGCCTTCGGCGGGCATTTGGAAAAGCTGGCGAAATCCTAGCAGCTCTATTCAAGTAGTTCTTGGGGGCATCGGCACAGGAATCTGGAGTAACCGGCATGTCTGAGAACGATATCGACCTTTTGGCGATCAACACGATCCGAACCCTCTCCATCGACGCGGTCCAACAAGCGAAATCCGGCCATCCCGGCACGCCCATGGCGCTAGCGCCCCTGGTCTATACGCTCTGGAACCGTGTCATGCGTTTCGACCCAAAGGATCCGATCTGGCCTAACCGGGACCGCTTCGTTCTATCCAACGGCCATGCTTCGATGCTCCTCTGGTCCGTGCTGCATCTGACGGGAACGATGGCGGTGAATGCCGAGTATGAAATTCTGGGGAAGCCGTCAGTCACCCTTGACGACATCCGCCATTTTCGCCAGCTCGAAAGCAAGGCGCCGGGTCATCCGGAATATCACCTGGTCTCGGGCGTTGAGACCACCACGGGTCCGCTGGGACAAGGTATTGCCACCAGTGTCGGCATGGCAATCGCCAGGAAATGGCTGGGCAGTCGTTACAATCGATCCGGCTTTGAGGTCTTCGACTACAACATCTATGCGGTTTGCGGCGATGGCTGCTTGATGGAAGGTGTCGGATCCGAAGCGGCCTCGCTGGCCGGGCATCTTGGCCTCGACGATCTGTGCTGGATCTATGACAACAACCACATCAGCATTGAGGGCAGCACCCGCATTGCCTTTACCGAAGATGTCGCCGCCCGCTTCCTTGGCTATCACTGGAACGTGCTGAGGGTTGGCGATGCCAACGATCTTGAGCGGATCGAGGACGCGCTTGCGGTGTTCCGCAAGACGAAGGGGCGGCCGACCCTGATCATCCTCGATAGCCATATCGGCTATGGCTCGCCCAACAAGATCGACACGGCCGCGGCCCATGGCGAACCCCTGGGCGAAGATGAAATTCGGCTCGCCAAACGCGCTTACGGCTGGCCGGAGGATGCCAAGTTTCTCGTCCCCGACGGGGTGCGCGAGCATTTCGACGATGGAATCGGCCGGCGCGGCGCCGAAGCGCGCAGTCGGTGGGAACAGCTTTTCGAGACGTACCGTTCCCAGTTTGCCGACCTCGCCACGGAGATCGATCAGATGCAGCGCCGTGAGCTGCCCCAGGGCTGGGACCGCAACCTCCCCAGCTTCAAGGCCGATCCGAAGGGTATCGCGGGACGCGACGCATCGGGCGAAGTGTTGAACCAGCTTGCGCAGAACATACCTTGGTTCCTGGGCGGATCGGCGGACCTCGCGCCCTCGAACAAAACCAGGCTGAAGTTCGAGGGGGCGGGCGATTTCGAGGCCACGACGCCCGAAGGCCGGAACCTGCATTTCGGTGTCCGTGAACATGCGATGGCGGCAATCGTCAACGGGCTCTCGCTGTCGAAACTCCGGGCCTTCGGAGCGACCTTCTTCATCTTCAGCGATTATGCACGACCCGCCATCCGGCTTTCCGCCATGATGGAGCTGCCCACCATCTTTGTCTTTACCCACGACGCCATGGGCAATGGCGAGGATGGGCCGACCCATCAGCCGGTGGAACAGCTCGTCTCGATGCGGGCCATTCCGGGGCTGGTCGTGCTCCGCCCAGGTGATGCCAATGAGGTCACCGAGGCCTATCGCTACATCTTGCAACTGCGGCACCAGCCAGCCGTGCTCGCACTGACGCGCCAAGCCCTGCCGACCTTCGATCGCAGCAAATATGCTTCGGCGGCGGGTCTCGCGCGTGGGGCTTATGTGATGGCGGATTCGCCCGGCGGTCCGCCCCAGGTCATCTTGATCGGTTCGGGCAGCGAGGTCCCCCTCGTGGTCGACGCCTATGAGACCCTGACGAAAGAGGGAATTCGCGCGCGTGTGGTCTCGATGCCTTCCTGGGATATCTTCGAACATCAGCCTCAGGCCTATCGAGACAGCGTATTCCCTCCGGACATCAAGGCGCGCGTCGCGGTGGAACAGGGATCTGTCTTGGGTTGGGATCGCTATGTCGGCGCGACCGGCCAGATCATCGGCATGAAGACCTTCGGTGGCTCCGCGCCTCTGAAGGAGCTGCAGCGGAAATTTGGTTTCGAGCCCGAGCGGATCGTCGCGGCAGCGAAGGAAGTGCTCGCGCAGAAATAGCGGACCGGATGCGAAGCACATAGAGGGAGAAAAACCAGCAATGGCGGATAGTCGCGATCAGCTGACGAAAACCAGGAGCGCAGCGGCGGACGATACCGTAGCGCCGCCATGTACGATGGTCATTTTCGGCGCTGCCGGTGACTTAACCAAGCGCCTGGTCGTGCCGGCGCTTTATAACCTGGTTACTGCCAAACGCCTCTCCAAAAACTACCGGCTTGTCGGCGTCGATCTATCTCCCAAGACGACGGCGGAATGGTGCCAAGGCCTGGAGGACATGATGCATGAGTTCGTCGTCCGTGGCGGCGGCGAATTCCAGGCCGACCATATCAACGAGGCCGCCTGGCGCTGGTTGGCCGATCGCATGACCTATCTGCAAGGCGACCTCAACGACCCCGGCACCTACAGCCGACTGAAGGAGCATCTGGCGGACCTGGATAAGACCTCCGGAACGGCGGGCAATTATCTTTTCTATCTCGCCGTCGCCGAACGGTTCTTCAGCGTGACCGTCGCAGGCCTGGGTGCTGCCGGCCTGGTGACCGAAAAGGACAACCAGTGGAGGAGGGTGGTGATCGAGAAGCCGTTCGGTCATGACCTCACCTCTGCCAAGGCGCTTAACGCGGAAATTCTAAAGTCGCTGCAGGAGCATCAGATCTATCGGATGGATCATTTCCTGGGTAAGGAGACGGTCCAGAACATCATGGCGCTGCGCTTTGCCAATGGTTTGTTCGAGCCGCTGTGGAACAGACAGCACATCGACCATATCCAGATCACTGCGGCGGAGACCGTCGGCGTCGAGCGCCGAGGGAAATTCTATGAGAAAACCGGGGCACTACGCGACATGGTCCCCAACCATGTCTTCCAGCTACTGGCGCTGACGGCCATGGAACCCCCGATCTCCTTCGACGCCGATGCGGTCCGGGACAAGAAGGCCGAGGTGATCGAGGCGATACGACCCTTGAAGCCAGCGCAAGCGTTGAGGGATGCCGTGCGGGGTCAGTACGACGCCGGTACGGTCTTGGGCAAGCAGGTCCAGGCCTATCGCTCGGAACCCGATGTATCCCCGGATTCAATCACCGAAACTTATATCGCCTGTAAGCTGAAGATCGACAACTGGCGCTGGGCCGGGGTGCCCTTCTATCTGCGCACGGGTAAATATCTGAAGCGCCGCTGGACCGAAATAGCCATCCGTTTCCATCAGGCACCCTACACACTTTTCCGCGGCACGCGTGTGGAACGGATGAATCCCAATTGGATGATCCTGCGCATCCAGCCCGATGAAGGCATTGCGCTCGAGTTTGCCGCCAAGCGGCCCGGCCCGACTGTGAAGCTCAGCAATGTCAGCATGGATTTCGCCTATAAGGCCTATTTCGATATGGCACCCAATACCGGGTATGAGACGCTGATCTACGATTGCATGATCGGCGATGCGACGCTGTTCCAGCGCGCCGACAATATCGAGGCTGGATGGCGAGCAGTACAGCCTATCCTCGATGCCTGGGCGAACAACCCCCCGCCGGAATTTCCGAACTATGTTGCAGGTGGCGATGGCCCGGCCGCGGCGGACGATCTTCTTGCCCGCGACGGGCGCGCCTGGCGATCCCTGGACTAAGTCAACGCTGCAGAGGCCCCCATGGCAGAGCAAAGAAAAATTTCCCTGGTACTGTCGGACGTGGATGGAACGCTTGTCACCGAGGAGAAAGTACTGACCAAACGGGCAGAGGCGGCCGTGCGGAACCTGCACGATGCCGGCATTCGTTTCGCCGTTACCAGCGGCCGGCCGCCGCGCGGCATGGCCATGCTGTTTGACGCCCTCAGGCTCGATACGCCGATAGCTGGATTCAATGGCGGGCTGTTCGTCAGACCGGATCTTGCCGTCATCGAGCAAAAGACCTTGCCGGAAGATATTGCCGCCAAATCCATCGACCTGATCCGCGCCCATGGTCTGGATGCCTGGGTCTATCGCGGCAATGACTGGCTCATCACCAAGGCCGATGCCCCGCATGTCGCCCGCGAAGCCTGGACCGTCAAATTCGAGCCGACGATCGTGCGCGATGTTGCAGAAGATCTCGATCAAATCTCCAAGATCGTCGGCGTCAGCGATGACCACGACAAGGTGCAGCGCTGCGAGGCCGATGCCCAGGCGGCTTTTGGAGATCGTGCGTCGGCGAACCGGTCGCAACCCTATTACCTGGACGTGACCCATAAGGATGCGAACAAGGGTGCGGTCGTCGAATTTCTCTCGCGCCACCTCGAGATTCCGGCCGCAGAGATCGCTACCATCGGCGACCAGCCGAACGACGTGCTCATGTTCAAGCGCTCGGGTTTTAGCATCGCCATGGGCAATGCTTCGGACCAGGTCAAGGGGCAGGCCGACGCCGTCACTGACTCGTTCAACGACGAAGGCTTTGCCAAGGCCATCGAACGTTTCATCCTAGGTTCGTTGGGTTAGGAGGCCGGCATGGCTAAAATGAACGGCCGCATCGACATACTTCCCGATCCCGCCACATTGGCGCGCCACGTGGCCGATTGGATGACCGCGGCCGCGCTTGCATCGACGGGACCCTTTCGGGTCTCGCTTTCGGGCGGCTCGACGCCAAAAACGCTTTACGAGCTTCTCGCCTCCGACGCATTTCGCCAACGGTTTCCCTGGCCGCGCGTTCATTGGTATTGGGGCGATGAGCGCTTCGTTCCCCATGATCATCCGGACAGTAATTACCGGATGATCCGTGAAGCGATGTTGGCCAAAGTGCCGGTTCCGCCAGAAAACATCCATCCCATGCCCGTCGATGGCGCGCCCGAGGAAGCTGCCTCGAGCTATGAACGGATGCTGCAGGCGGCATATGGCGCGGCAGTGCTCGATCCTGCCAAGCCTTTTTTCGATATCACGCTGCTTGGCCTCGGTTCGGACGGCCATACCGCCTCGCTCCTGCCGGATCACCCCGTTTTGCAAGAGCGAAAACGCTGGGTTGCAGCCGTGTTACACGGCCGGCCCGAGATCCGTATCACGATGACTTATCCGGCCATCGAAAGTAGCCGGCAGGCCGCATTTCTGGTCGCGGGCAAGGAAAAGGCGGCTGTCTTCAGCGACATCCGCACGGGCAAAAGCCAAGTGCCCGCTGCCCGCATCAAACCTGTCGGCGAGCTGATCTGGTTCGTTGACCGCGCCGCCGCCGGGGAGAGCTGATACGTGCCGATCCTGGTGGCGCCATCGGTGCTGTCAGCGGACTTCACCCGATTGGGCGAAGAGGTCCGGGCGATCGATCGCGCTGGCGCCGATTGGATCCATGTCGATGTGATGGATGGCCGCTTCGTGCCCAACATCACCCTCGGACCGGTCGTCTTACAGGCGATCCGCCGCTCGACGGGAAAGCCGCTCAATGTTCATCTGATGATAGCCGAGCCGGAGCGATATCTCGACGCCTTCGCAGAAGCCGGTGCCGACCATTTGCTGATCCAGGCCGAGCCAGGCTCCACGATCCATCTGCATCGTGTGCTCGCCCGGATCCGCGCGATGGGCAAGAAGGCGGGTGTGGTGCTCGATCCCGCCAGTCCTCCGGCACTCATCGAATACGTCCTGCATCTCTGCGACATCATTCTGGTGATGACGGTCAACCCCGGTTTTGGTGGCCAAGCCTTTCTGCCGGAAATGCTGCCGAAGATCCGGGGCATCCGGGCGATGTGCACGGAACGCGGCCTGGACCCGGTGATCGAGGTCGATGGGGGTGAGAACGACGTGACGGCAAAGCAAGCTGGTGCCGCCGGCGCCACGGCGATCGTCGCCGGCTCCGCCATCTTTGGCGCGGAGGACTATAAGACTGCCATTGCGGCAATCCGCGAAAGCGCCACGGCAGGCAGGGCGAGTGAATGAAAAGAACAGGGGGGTATCAGATGCCGGCGACCGTATTTCAGGGCCTAGCCGATGCCTAGACGGAAACCCGGTTCCGGAGACTCTCCTTTGGCCATCAGCATCGGCCCGCCCGTCGCGGAGTTTACTGACACGGTCATTCGGCTGTTCGCCACATCGCGGCGGTCGGTCAAAGCGTGATTCCCAAAAAAATGGATTAACAGCAAATGCCAGCAAGGGCCAATCCGGAGCAGACACGCCTCGAAGAAGGAAATTCGCGCCGTCAAAGCTGGCGCAAATGGGGACCTTATGTAAGCGAGCGCCAATGGGGAACCGTGCGCGAGGACTATAGTGCCGATGGGGATGCCTGGAACTACTTTCCCCATGATCACGCGGCCGGCCGTGCCTATCGCTGGGGCGAAGACGGACTCGGCGCAATTTGTGACACGAAGCAGCGTCTATGCATGGCTGTCGCCCTTTGGAATGGTAAGGACCCGATCCTGAAGGAGCGCATGTTTGGCCTGGGCAACCGCCAGGGCAATCATGGCGAGGACGTGAAGGAACTCTATTACTATCTCGACGCGGTGCCGACCTATAGCTACGCCCGGATGCTCTATAAATATCCGCAGGCCGCGTATCCATATGCCCGTCTGGTGCAGGAGAACGCACGACGCAGCAAGCACGAGCCGGAATTCGAGCTCCTGGATACCGGCATCTTCGATGACGACCGCTATTTCGACGTCGATATCGAATATGCCAAGGCGAGCGCCGAGGACATTCTCCTGCGGCTAACCATTCATAATCGCGGACCCGAGGCAGCACCAATCCATGTGCTGCCTTCGGTCTGGTTCCGCAACACTTGGAGCTGGTTCACGGAGGGGCAAAAGCCCTCGCTCGACTTGATAGATGGCGCAGTGGTGATCAAGCACGGAAAACTCGGCTCCTATGCGGTCCACTTCGAGGAGCCGGACGAAATTAAATTCTGCGAGAACGAGACCAACGCCGCCAAATTCTACGGTAATCACGAACCAGGACGTTTATATAAGGACGGTTTTCACGACTATATCGTCAGGGGAAAGCTGAACGCGGTCGATTCCAGGAACGGGACGAAGGCTGCCGGCATTTACCGCCGGAACATCCCGCCTGGCGCCAGCGCGACCATCCGGGTCCGGCTTTGTCAGGAACAATCCAGGCCCGCCGAACCCTTTGCCGATTTCGAACGGATATTCGCGCTGCGCAAATCGGAAGCCGATGCCTTCTATGCGGAACTGCAAAGCAAAGTGCTCGACGAGGATCTCCGTCGCATTCAGCGCCAAGCCTTCGCGGGCATTCTCTGGTCAAAACAATACTTCCACTACGATGTCACCGAATGGCTGAGTGGTGATTCAGCACAACCCAAGCCGCCCCGGGATCGCCTCTCCGGGAGGAATTGCGAATGGGTTCATGCCAATATGGAAGATATCGTCTCGATGCCGGATAAATGGGAATTTCCCTGGTTCGCGGCTTGGGACTGGTGCTTTCACCTGACCACACTCGCCTGTCTCGATCCGGAAGACGCCAAGCGTCAGTTGCTTCTGCTCTGCCAGTGCTGGTACATGCATCCGAATGGCCAACTGCCGGCCTATGAGTGGAATTTCAGCGACGTGAACCCGCCGGTGCAAGCCTGGGCGGTCTTTCGCATCTATGAAGCCGAACGCCGCCGGAACGGCAAAGGCGACCGCAAATTCCTCGAGAACATCTTCACCAAGCTGCTGCTCAATTTCACTTGGTGGGTGAACCGCAAGGACCCGCACGGCCTGAATGTCTTCCAGGGCGGATTTCTCGGCTTGGACAATATCGGTGTTTTCGATCGCTCGGCTTCGCTGCCGACCGGATGCACACTGGTCCAGTCCGATGGCACGTCCTGGATGGCGATGTACAGCCTCAACATGCTGCGGATCGCTATCGAGCTGGCGCAGGAGGACGATGCTTATCAAGACATCGCCACAAAATTCTTCGAACATTTCCTGATGATCGGCGGTGCCATGACCAATCTCGGCGGCGAAGGGATGGGGCTTTGGGATGATCAGGACAATTTCTTTTATGATTGGCTGGTCAGGACGAATGGCGAGAAGACGCCCTTGCGTGTGCGCTCGTTGGTCGGCATCATTCCGATCTTCGCGGTCGAGGTCATTGATCCATCTTTGCTGGAGAGGATGCCGGTGTTTGTCCGACGGCTGGGATGGTATCTGCGTTACCGCCCGAAACTTGCTGCCCTGGTTTCCAGATGGAACACGCCGGGCGCCAACGACACGCATCTCCTGGCCATGACGCGGGCTTTCCGTTCCTCCAAGCTGCTGGAGCGCCTGCTCGACAAGAATGAGTTCTTGTCGGATTACGGCGTGCGCGCACTGTCGCGATTTCATCTCGAACATCCTTACGTCTTCGAAATGGACGGCGTTCGCGCCGAAGTTAAATATACTGCGGCTGAGTCCGATAGCGATCTCTTCGGCGGAAATTCCAATTGGCGCGGGCCAATCTGGATGCCGATCAACTACCTGATCGTCGAAAGCGTGCAGAAATTCGCGAAATTCTTCGGCCCGGATTTTCGGGTGGAATGCCCGGAAGGCTCCGGCCAAATGCTGTCGTTGAAGGAGATTTCCGATGATCTGCGCTGCCGTTTGATCAACATCTTTCGCCGCAACGAGGAGGGCCGGCGTCCTGTCTTCGGCACCAGTGAAAAGATGCAGGCCGACCCCCATTTCAAGGACTATATCCTCTTCCATGAATATTTCGATGGCGACACCGGGCGCGGGCTGGGCGCGTCGCACCAGACGGGTTGGAGCGGGTTAATCGCAAATATGATCGCCGAGCTTTATGAGTAGTAAAGCGGTTCGCGATTTGGCAGCAATGAGCGCTGGTGCTTCACCGGCTGCCAGGCTTTCTCACCTGTCGCGCTATCCATCGTTGATCGAGGTGAACGCCAGACCATGGCTCTCCCGCCTGTCACTCAAGGCCGGCAAGCCGCTCACCCTCGCGGAGGTCGATGAGGCAACCCTGGATGCATTCTCCCATCAAGGTTTTGATTGGGTCTGGCTTTTGGGTGTATGGCAGATCGGGCTCGCCAGCCGGACATTGTCGCGGCGAAACCCCGCTTGGCGAAGGGAATTTCAGTCGGCGCTGCCCGATTTAAGCGAGGAAGATATTTGCGGATCGTGTTTTGCCATCGGTGCCTATGAGGTGGATGAAGCACTTGGCGGCAAGGCGGCCCTGGCCGACTTCCGTGCCAGGCTCGCTGCGCGCGGCATTCGTCTGATGCTCGATTTCGTGCCCAATCATACGGCGCTTGATCATCGCTGGGTTAAGGAGCGTCCCGATTTCTATATCGAAGGCAGCGAGGAAGCACTGGCCGTAGCACCACAGAATTACTGCCGCGTAGAGACCCACCAAGGTGCTCGCATCTTCGCCCATGGGCGAGATCCCAATTTTCCCGGCTGGCCGGACACGCTCCAGCTGAACTATGCCAATCCAGCGCTGCAGGTAGCGCAGATGGCCGAGCTGGCCTCGATCGCCGAGCAGTGCGACGGCCTTCGATGCGATATGTCGATGCTCTTGCTGCCGGAGGTCTTTCAACGCAGCTGGAACGTGACGCCGCCGCCTTTCTGGCCGAAGGCCCTTGCGGGGGTGCGCCAAGCCCATCCGCGCTTTACCTTTCTGGCCGAGGCCTATTGGAATCTCGAATGGGAGTTACAGCAGCAAGGCTTCGACTATTGCTACGACAAGCGCCTGTATGATCGCCTTCGGACCGCAGACGGCACGGCGATCCGCGCCCATCTGGCAGCTGGTCTCGACTATCAGGACCGCCTCGCGCGTTTTCTCGAGAATCATGATGAACCGCGCGCGGCCGCCACTTTCCCTTGGCCGCGGCATCAGGCAGCCGCCATCATCACGTTTCTCGCGCCGGGATTTCGTTTTTTTCATCAGGGCCAGCTTGATGGCGCGCGCATTCACCTGCCCGTGCATCTGTGCCGCGGGGCGCCTGAACGGCCGTATCCGGAAATCCTCCGCTTCTATGAGCGGCTGATGACGGTCTTATCCGAACGTGCTGTTCTTCGCGATGGCCGATGGTCGTTGATTCCGCCGGAACCAGCTTGGGCCGGCAATCCGACCTGGCAAGATTTCATTGCATATGCTTGGCACGCCGCTGATGGCGGCCATTGCCTTGCCATCGTCAATTATTCTGATCACCAAGCCCAATGCCGGCTGCGGCTGCCCTTCGCGGCCCAGGCCGGCAACAGATTTCGGCTTACCGATGTGATGGGAGGCGAAGTCTACGATCGAGACGGTAGTGGCATGCTCGATCCGGGCCTCTATATCGACCTCGGCCCATGGCGCTATAATCTCTTCGCGATGGAACCGGTCTCGCCATGATCACGCGCTCCGTGTTCGTCCTTTAATGCTTCACTTGCCACCAACGGCCGAAAGTTGGTCGTTTTGCATCGACCTCACCGCGCTAGGCACGTTTGCAAAAGGCTGAGCTTGACGCGGCAAGGTCTCGTCCAATCGACGAAAGGTGGCCAGTGCTTGGCCTACCACCTGATCCATATTGTAGTAGCGATAAGTTGCTAGCCGCCCGACAAACCAGGTATCGCCGGCTTTCAGCGCGAGCTCCTCATATTTCTTGTAAAGCGTTTGGTTGTCAGGACACGGAACCGGGTAATAGGGATCACCCATATCGGTTGGATACTCGAAAGTAATAGCTGTCTTTCGGTGCTCTTGGCCCGTCAGATGTTTATACTCCGTCACCCGAGTATAAGAATGGGTCTGAGGATAATTGATCACGCCGACCGGCTGGTGCCAGGTTTTATCCAGCGTGACGTGATCAAATCGCAAGGAGCGATATGGGAGGCGACCAAAACAGAAGTCAAAATATTCGTCGATCTGCCCGGTGTAAATAAGGCGGCGATGGGGAACGTACTTTCGTATATCTGCATAGTCCACTTGCAGCATGATATTGATGTTCGAATGACGAAGCATTCGGTGAAACATCCGACTATAGCCGTGCTTGGGCATTATTTGGTAACGATCGGTAAAGTACCGATCATCGCTATTGGTGCGCGTGGGGACCCGGGCAGTGACAGATTTGTCGAGTTGACTGGGGTCCAGATTCCATTGCTTGCGCGTATAGCCGCGAAAAAATTTTTCATATAGATCTCGTCCTACCGAGCTGACCACCACGTCCTCTGCAGTATTGATCGAATCCAGCGGCTCGGCCTGCGATGCGAGGAAAGCAGCAACTTCGGCATCGTCCGACAGCGATAAGCCGTACAAGACGTTGATCGTTGTGCGGTTGATGGGGATAGGAAGGAGCTTGCCATCGACTTCGGCCAGGACGCGGTGGCTGTACTTCCGCCATTCAGTGAAGGATGATAGGTAGTCGACGATTTGTGCACTATTGGTATGGAAAATATGAGGCCCATAGGCGTGGATTAAAAGGCCGGCCTCGTTGTAGAAGTCGTAGGCATTGCCTCCGACATGGCTGCGCCGGTCGATCAGCAATACCTTTTCATTCCGCTGGCTTGCAAGGCGTTCGGCAAGGACACAGCCTGCGAAACCTGCGCCGACGATCAACCAGTCAAACATGGCTAGGCTCGGCAAAATGCTCCAACGGATGTTGGCGGCGCTCCTCCTCGCCGGATTTTATCGTCCCTTCCAGCAGCGTCCGCATGGAATCCCAGGACTTGTCCCAGGATGTGGTGGAAAGATAATGATCGACTTCAGCCAGCCAGAGATTGAATGCATCCTTGTCTGCCCGCCGTTTCAATATGTCGCTGAGGCGATCCGCGAAGGCGCTGGCCGTATCGGCAATCTCAACGAGGCCCCTTTCCTTATAAGGGCTGACGACATCGGTGATGGGCGTTGACACGACGGGAATACCCCCGGCCAGGAACTCAAGCGTCTTGGTCGGGCTGATAAACCGCGTAGCGTCATTCAGTGCAAATGGCATAAAGCCCGCATCCCAGCCGGCTAGGTACGTGGGCAATTCGGCGTAGGGCTTCGACCCCAGCCAATGAAGGTTTGGGCGTATCGGTAGCCCGGCTGGGTCGATTTTGACGACCGGTCCGATCATGATGAACTGCCAGTCTGGACATCTATCCGCGAGATCCGCGATCAGTCTCTGATTTAAGCGTTCGTCAATGACGCCGAAAAAACCGATTCGGGGCGCCGGAATATCAGCTTGATCTTGGGGGCCGGGCAGGGCCAGCGGGTTTCGCGCGCGGAGGAAGTGAAGCGCGTCAATGCTCGAGGGAAATGCATGGACATTGGGATGTCGCTTGGATTTCGAGGCGTATAGACTCATCCCGCCCGTGAAGACCACATCAGCTCGTTCGAACAGCGCTCGTTCCTGCTCCACTAAGCGAGAAGACGCACCGAGGAAGGCCGAAAGCTCATCCATGTTGTCATAGACAACGACGTCTGCAGTCAAATCCATGGTGAATTCGATGGCTGCAGGCGTGTAATACCATAAAATCCGTGAGCACGGCCGCGGTTCTGGCACAAGCTGCCTGAGGAGGCTGCGCAGTGAGGCATTATTAGCTTCGGCACTGCCACCTTCCGCCAGGACTGGCACTGCTATCGTAATACCTCCGGGGCGCTCGCTGATCTTGAAGTGCCCGGCCAAATTCTTGTCTCCGGAAAAGCCATCGTCGCCGAGCACCTCATGCGGAACGAATACCGGTTCCTCAATATAAAGCACGCGATAGAGCCGGGCCGCGCGGGATAAAAGATGTTGCGGTCGCTGCCAAACAAAATCCCATCGAAGATGGGAAAAGCAAATGAGCTCAGCTTGGATGGATGATTTAAGGGCAGGCGGTGAATAAGAGGGGACAGCCGACGACTCATTCATACATGGTTTCCTTTACAGACGATCCGTGCTGGCTGCACAAATGCCGCTGCTCCTTCAAGAATGTCGCTGGCTCAATTGCTGATCAGGGAATCTTCCGTCCCTTCGATCGCAGGGTCTCCCGCCCCAATCCTCCCAAGCGCGGGCGCAGTTGAATGTTCCCGGGCTCACAGCGACGTGAAGCCGGTGATCTCGTAAATGGCATGGGCTGAGAGAACTGAATGCTGGGCTCTAGACTTGATGCCTAGACAGATATCAAGGAGCCGCACAGTGGACGTAGCCGCCAACATGTTCGAAAGCTACTTCATGGCTGGCTTCGAATGTTCCACGCAACGCCGGCGCGATGATCGACGTTTGGATATGGTGTCGGCAACTGCGCATGATCGGCTGGCTGCGCTCGACTATCGGGCGGTAAGCCGCCTTGGCTTGCACACCGTCCGTGACGGCGTTCGCTGGCATCTCATCGAAACTGTGCCCGGACTTTATGATTGGTCGAGCTTTCTGCCGATGCTGAAGGCGTCCGCGGAAGTCGGCGTGCAAGTGATTTGGGATTTGTGTCACTATGGTTTGCCAGACTGGCTTGATATTTGGTCGCCGGCTTTCGTCGAGCATTTTGCCCGATTTGCTGCAGCGGTAGCCGGGCTGGTGCACGCAGAGACTGGATCCCGCCCCGTCTACTGCCCAATCAACGAGATTTCCTTTTGGTCCTGGGCGGGCGGCGAGGTCGGCTACATTCACCCTTGTGTCGAGGGAAAAGGGGCTGATCTGAAGCGCCAATTGGTGCGAGCGGCAATCGCGGCAATGGGCGCGATCCGCGCCGTGGACAACCGAGCGCGATTTCTTTTGGCCGAACCTCTGATTCATATTTCAGCTCCGGCACAGCCGCGACAGAACCAGATGGAGGCCGAAGTACATCGTCTGTCCCAGTTCGAGGCATTCGACCTGCTCTCTGGCCGTCTGGAGCCGGAATTAGGGGGAAATGCCAGTTACCTCGACATCCTCGGCCTCAACTTCTACCCGCATAACCAATGGTATTTCGGCGGCGCGACGATACCCTTCGGACATCCAGATTACCGGCCTTTTCGAGAGTTGCTGGTTGAAGTTCAGGCGCGCTACCAGCGGCCGGCGCTGATCGCAGAAACCGGTAGTGAAGGTACCGCGCGGCCTTCCTGGCTCCATTATGTTTGCGCGGAAGCACGCGCCGCCCGCGATGCCGGCGTACAGCTCCTGGGCATCTGTCTTTATCCCATCCTGGATTATCCGGGTTGGGACAATGACCGGCGCTGCCAAGCCGGCCTTCTTGGCGAGGCCGATATAACAGGGCAGCGGAAAATCTACGCGGCGTTATTAGAGGAGTTACGTTGGCAGCAGCAAAAGGAGGCGCTTTGGACGCCTCTTTTGCCACAGGAAATCTCTATCGAGGAAAGCCGATGATGCCGAACGGAAAGCGCATGAACGGATGGGATAAGGATCAGCCGCTTCTTCACGACGGCGAGGTGATGCCACACTATCTCTGCAATCCAGCGGCATTCATCTGCCATTATCTGAGCGCTTGGCGCTGGCAAACAGCGGCTGGGAATTGCGCGCGCCTTCTTAAAGGACGCTCCCATCCTTATCTTGGACGAAGCGACTGTCACTCTTAGATCACTCGGCTGATCGGACGGTGATCGCCGTGGTCCCCCGACTTTCCAGTGTTGCCGCGTTTAAGCCTGTCGTTGTTATGGCGGGCGGACGGGTCGTAGAAGATGGGAGCCCAATGGAGCTGCGACGCCGCGGCGGTATTTTTGCACAGATGTGGCGTCTGCAGGCGGAAGGCATTCCGCTTCAGCTGCAGAATTGACGGGCACAGGCACAGGTGAAACTGCCGCCAGGCGGTGGAGGCCGATCATGCCGTGTTGATGCATCGGAACAGCGCTAAATCTATTTATCTGCCGCGGCTGCCTATAGGACGCGCGGATAAACATCGGTGGATGCCATGATGCCTGTTACCGCACCAAAGCAGAACTTCCTACGCCGACTTCCCCAGGGCGCCGAAATTCAACCCGATGGCGGCGTGCATTTCCGGATCTGGGAGCCGGACCACAAGGATGTCCGACTGGTAATTGAAAATAGACCGCAGATAGCTCTCGAAGCAGAGGGGCAGGGCTTTTTCGCAGGATACGTGGCCACGGCCGGAGCCGGCGCCCGTTACAAGTTCCGCTTGGATGGCGGCGATCTTCTCTGTCCCGATCCGATGTCACGATTCCAGCCGAAAGGACCGCATGGCCCCTCTCAGGTGATCGACCCGAACAATTACCGCTGGCAGGACACGGGATGGAAAGGTGTGCGCCGAGAAGGGGTCAATCTGGGGCCGGATCTGCATCTGGACTCAGCTCCCCAGCCATTGCTGGGAGCGCCAACCCGAGCGGGTTGGGAAATTCTCTGGGCCAGCGAGGATCCATGCTATGGCGGCCTCGGCTATGCACGGGTGGAAACTGATGAGGGATGGCGTATTGGCGGCCGGCAAGCGTTCATCCTCAAGCCCGCTGACGGCAGCTGGTAGTCCCCGGTAGTGAGGCCGAGCGAAGCGAAGCGTTATCCGCGCTGTATTCTGATGTTCTAATCCATCCGGATGGTTCCAGCGCAGCCCGCTGGTGGTAAGGTGCGTTCCGGCAATATGACAGATTTGTGAATCTCGTTGAAGCCAGGCGAGCGGTGTATGTCGTCTGGCAGCGTGGCTACATGGCCAGCGAAGCGAGGTACCGCTAGCCGGAGGTGGTAATGGCTGAATCCGCCCTGAGGGAAGCGAGCTATGATCCGGCGAAGATCGCGGGCGAGATGGACGTGGCCGGCTTTGCCGTCATCGAAAATTATATCGGCCCCTATGAATTGAAACAGGCTCAACGCTTCGTGGATGCGGTTCTCCGAGAAAACGGCGACAGGTGCCTTATCTTCCGAGGCCCGGCGGAGCTTGCGGGAACCTTCATGTATGATCTGCCGAAGCGTCCCGATTTTGAGAAGCTCTGCTGCGATATCTATGAGGCGGGAACCGGGCATCAGGTGCCGGCTGCCGAGTGCTATCAGGTGCTGCGTTGCCTCTGCGGCGTCGCGGGTCAGAAAAATTCCATGCACTTCCATTTCGATACTTATGTGCTTGCGGCGCTAGTGCCGATCACCATTCCGACTGAAGGAAAATCGGGCGATCTCCTGTTGCTGCCGAACGTGCGGAAGGTTCGACATTTTTATATGCGCTCCCTCATCGACAAGGCGATCCTCGCAAGCGCGGTCAGGCAGCGGGGCTTGAAACGGCTATATGAGACCCATGACGAACGTTTGGTCCGCGTCAAGATGGTGCCGGGCAACCTCTATTTCTTCTGGGGCTACAAATCCGCTCATACAAACGAAGAATGCGACGTCGATGCACTCAGATGCACGGCGCTGTTCCACTATGTCGATCCGCACGCAGGAAGTGTCTTGAGGTCGATCATGCCGACCAGCCGGTTGAAGAACATCATCAACCCTGCCCGCATTGTGAAAAGTCTCTCGGTCTATCGATGACAGGAATATTTGGGATCGCAGTCGGCGCTTTGTCGGGCTGTGATTAGATGCCGGTCGTATCGCCATCAATTTTAATAGCCTCATCCATCTCGATGATGACAGTTTTACGACCGTTTCCCATCATGCGCCCTTAGCGAGACGGCCGCTCCGAGAAGAAGCTCTATCCACATAAGTCGGTTAAGTCGGTTAGGTCGAAGACGAGCCACAATTTTTGTCGAGATGATCGCCATTGCCTGTCGGCAGCCGGTGCCACCGGCGGGCAAGAATGGGCGAGAGTCGCCTTGGATAAAGGAGCTCTTCAGCGATGCCAACTTCAAAACCCAGCAAACAGTCGAATGCGATCGCCGATCAAACCGAGATGGCGGCCTTATCCACATCCTTGACAACCACCGCCAGCAGCCAGCCGTCGAGCGCCTCGGTTGAAAGCGATCCTGAGGCGGCATCGCCAATGCTGGCCGCTTTGACCACAACCGGAACGCCCTGGATATCCAACCCCGTCATCGTCAATGCATTC
>NZ_JAXCLW010000008.1:0-152390 GCF_034044715.1 Dongia soli
TGCTGTTCCTGCAGTTCAAGCGGCCGCTGCGGCAGCCCGGCAGGGTGCTCGGCGATTTGTTCCTAGCCGCCGTGCGTTACAGCCCTTATGTGCAGGAGGCCCGCCGCAATATCACCGCCTGGGAGGCCGCGCAGCAGCGGATCGAGCGGAACTGATCGGCGGATCACGATTAGCCGTCCATGAATTGTGCTAGCTGGCTTGCCGTGGCATGATCGTGCGCTTTGGCGGTCAGATCGGGATAAGTGTGCTGCGATGGTTCTCTCTTTGCCGAAAGCGGTCGGGGTATTGTCGGTCAGCTATGATGCCAACACCAATGAAGTCGTTCTATCGCTGAAAAGCGAAACCGGCTCCGCCTATCAGGTTCGTTTCCATCCAGGCGTAGCGGCCAGCGCTGCCGCAGCCTTGTTTGGCATCGGCCGAGCCTTCGCACCACCTGACGGAACCAGTCATTTCGACGGTCAAGTTTTGCAGGTGACCGGCTGCCGGAAGGCCGTGGGGCCGGATGGTCAACCGATCCTGGATCTGCAGCTCGAAGGCGGCATGCGTCTTCCCATCACCTTTCCAGGTGAAGCGATCGATCTGCTGAAAGGCGATCTAACACAGCTTCAGGAAATGACGGCCAAGCCCAAGAAGCGGGCCAGCCGGCTCCACTGACCCGCCCCGACCCGGCCTCTGCTTCAGGGGTTGAAGAATTCCGGATATTGCTGGAACAGGTCCGGGCAAAACTGTCGGGCGCTTTGTTGAATGCGGTTGAGCACGGTGGCATTGGTGGTTCGTTTCGGCGATGCAGGCGAATAGCCGAACCAGCGGACAAAGGCCGCATCGGCCTGGGGCGTTAAAGCACCGCCGTTGAATACCGACAGCATCTGCGCCTGATCGCCCGCTGGAATGCCGTTGACGAAAGCCCGGGCGCCGCAATCCAGCAGTCGGGACTTCACATCAGCTGGATAAGGGTTGGTTGTGTCTGCTGCCATCAGTGCGCGCAAAGCGGTTCGCAGGTCCTGAAAAGCAGCCTCAGCCGGCAGCGAAGCGATCTGGACGGTAACGAGGATCGCACAGAATATAATCCTAAATTTCATGACATCCTTCCACATTGTTGTGCAAGCCTTATAGCAATGGGGATGGCGCCGCCAGAACCAGACCGAAATCACGCGCGGCATGAGTGAAACGCGCGGATTGCCGCATCCTCTTGGTTGATAGCGCGAAATTCGCTATGACGGCGCTGAGCTGGTCGACCCGTCTGTCCGAAGGGATCTTGGCCTCGCCGATGAGGGCATCGAGCCCGCGGCAGATGGCGGCCTTGCGGGACAAAAGACCAGATAGTTCTCACCCCCCTTCTGAGGGTGGCGGCAATATTAAAGCGCTGCGGCGCGAGAAAGGACGATCATGTCAGAACAGGCAGTCAAAGTGGATCAATCGGCGGCGACCGCCCAGGATAAGCTCGCGCAGCTGTCGCGCATGACCTTGATCGTCGCGGACACCGGCGATATCGACGCTGTGAAGTCCTTTTCGCCGGTCGATTGCACCACCAATCCCTCGCTGATCTTCAAGGCTGCTCAGATGCCGGCCTATGCCCATCTGGTGCAGGAAGCTCGTAGCTGGGGTGAGAGCCAGGGCAAGACCTCGGAGGAGCGGTTGGATGCCGCGCTGGACCGCCTCGCCATTGCCTTCGGCACGGAGCTGTCGCGTCTGGTGCCGGGTCGTGTGTCGACCGAAGTAGACGCGGCTCTTTCCTTCGATACCGAGGCGACGATCCGCAAGGCGGAACGGTTGATCGAGCTATACGAACAGGCCGGCGTGCCGAAATCCCGCATCCTGATTAAAATCGCCGCGACCTGGGAAGGCATTCGCGCGGCCGAACGGTTGGAACGCGCGGGTATCAACTGCAATCTGACGCTGCTTTTTGGTTTTGCCCAGGCGACGGCCTGCGCCGATGCCGGCGTCTTTCTGATCTCGCCCTTCGTTGGTCGTATCCTGGATTGGCATGTGGCACGGGGTGAGAGCTTCGCGCCGGGCGAGGATCCGGGTGTCGCCTCGGTCCGTCGCATCTACGAACATTACAAGCGGCACGGCTATCAAACGGTGGTCATGGCGGCCTCCTTCCGCAGCACCGCACAGATCGAAGCGCTGGCAGGCTGCGACCGCATGACGATCAGCCCCGCCCTGCTGACCGAGCTGCGCAGCCAGACCGGCGACGTGATGCGCCGGCTGGTAGCAGGTGCCGAGACATCGCCGCGTCCGGGTGCCGGATCGGAGGCGGCGTTCCGCTGGTCCCTCAACGACGATGCGATGGCGACGGAAAAGCTTGCAGAGGGCATCCGTCTCTTCCATGCCGATGGCATCAAACTGCGCCAGTTCATCGCGAAGGTCGCGAAAGCCTGACGCCATAGATTGCTCGAAAGATTGTGTGTAAGCAGCCCCGCTGGGGCCGCTTTTCATTCAACGGATACTGGGAACCCTTCGAACTCCGGCAATGCGCAGGTCTGGCAATGCGCAGGTCTATTGGAAATCCGGATCCGCCAGCCAGCGTTCGCCGGTGCGGTTCAAGGTCTGCGGCAGCCGCGGCCGCGTCGCGAAGAAGGCGAGCTTCAATATCTCGCGCTGTTCATCCGTCAGCTTTGCCTCCAATGTAGAGAGCAGATCACCGAACTTCCGATCCTCGGCAGCTTGCTGTTCCAGCCGCGCCGCTCGCCCCTCCAGTAATGCCGACAAAGGCTGAGCTCGATCGCGGTCTTTCCCGCCCTCTTGTTCATCCGCGGCCCAGGCTGCATTTTGCTGGCGTAGGAAATCCGCCACCGGCACCCATAGCGGCTTCTGCTCCTCTGTCAGATTGAGCGCTGTAGCGATGAAGGCGATACGGCCCTCATTCAGATTGCGGATCGTCTCCGTATGATCCGTTGCCGGTGCCGCCGTTTGCGCCTCTGTCGCTGCAGGTACGGCCAGGCCAAGGACGGCCGCCAGCAAAGCTACCGATATGCGCATTCTGTCACTCCTAAGCTGCTTTAGTTTGTCGCATTCACTTTATAAGAGAATATTTGAAAAATCAATCGTCCAAGAATAGCAGAATGGGAGGCATGTATTCAGAGCTCGCGGTATCACAGCGCGGTGAGTGTTCACGGTTTTTTCTTGAAAGGGGGAACTGGGGCGAAGAGCGAGAGTTTTATGTTCGGAACCGAGCCGAACGCGATTTCGCCGTCGCTCTGGTGGCTGTCCGCTTCCGGTTCGATCACGGTGGGCCACCTGGACCGAATTGGATGATAGGGAGGAAAGCGATGGATCAGACACGTTTCGACGAGCTGCTGGGCGATGTCGCCAAGCATTTCAGACATCCCGCCGACATTGTCTCAGCCGAAGGCTACACCAAGCAGCAAAAATGCAAATTGCTGCAGCAATGGGATTACGACCTTCAACTTCTGCTGACTGCAAGTGAAGAAAACATGACCGGTGGCGGCACCAACGCCACCGCGGCAAATGCCGACATGGTGACGCAAATTCGCAATGCCATGAAGGAATTGGGCGTGGAGCGGGACCCCGACGCGTCAGGGCCCGGCAAGATCGGCACGCCCGTCGGCAAGACTGCGGATGGCAAAACGCCGGCTGAAAAGTAACCCCAGCGTATTGCCGGAAGGGATAAGGAGTTCGCCTATGCCACGTGGCGACAAATCCAAATACACCGAAAAACAAAAACGCCAAGCCGAACATATCGAAGAAGGGTATGAAGAACGGGGTGTCGGCGAAAAAGAAACAGAGCGGCGTGCTTGGGGAACGGTCAACCGGATGACGGGCGGGGGCCGGAAGGAAGGCGGTTCCGGTCAGAGCAAACCGGTCAATAAGGCGCCGGCTCGCAAAGGTGGGCGAAAAGGCGGTGCCGCCTCTGCAGCGCGCCCCAAATCGGCCCGTGTCGCTTCGGCACAAAAGGCAGCGACCCGTAAGCGACATGCGCATCGTCAGAAAGCCTCGTGACGCCTGTGTTCGGCAAGCGGATTTCGTCCTATGATCGCGTGTCAGATGTGCGCCGGATAGGACCCGGATGGAACGATTGGTCGATGGCACCTGACCGAAATGAAAGCGATCAAGCGAAGGGAACAAGCCAAGCCGGAGCAAGGCGCCGAGTGGAGCGGACTACGCTGGACAACTTTGTGCAGTGGTCCCTTTGGCTTGCAGTTTTGGCCCTCGGCGCGGACCTGTTGCGGCGCTGGAGTGGCACTGATTTCTGGCCGAATATCGCTTTGGCTAGCTTGGCTGGATTGATTGTTCTCGAGTCTATCTCGATGCTTTGGCGGGTGATGACGGGACGAAGCCCCAGTCCTTTCAGTTTGGCGCAGAGGCGGAAGGGAGCGATTATTGGTCTTGCGGCGGTGAATTTATTGCTCCGCCTGCTCTGGCCGTCATTAGATTTCCTGGCGGTCGGGCTGACATTGTCGCTGGCGACGTTGTGGTTTGCCGCGAAGGACATGGGGGCAGTCCTGCGTGCCAGACGCGAGGACAGCGACCCCGCCGATCCACCGACAGGCGTATACTGAGCCCGCCTGCGTCTCCGCGACGTGCAGATCACCGGGAACCCAGGGATTTCTACGCCGTTCCTTCCTAAGCTCGTCCGCTCGGATAAGCCAATCGCTCGAAAAATCTCAGGCAAAAACCGCCAGATAGAAGGGAGATGATCGATGGATAGTTTCGTTTCCGATATTGAGAATATCCGTAAGCGCGCTCGCCAGCATATTACCGACGGCGCGGTTACCGCAGCCAACAAGACTGACCGCGAACAGGTGATCAAGGTTTTGAATGAAGTGCTGGCGACGGAAATCGTCTGCAATCTGCGCTATCGACGCCACTATCATATGGCGGATGGCCTGTATTCCGAGTCCGTGAAAGCGGAATTCCTGCAGCACGCCCAGGAAGAGCAGGGGCACGCCGAGGCGGTGGCTACGCGGATCGTGCAGCTCAACGGTGCGCCCGATTTTAATCCGGTCAGCCTCAGCACGCGCAGCCATGCGGAATATTCTGAAGGCGAGGATCTGATCTCGATGATCGAGGAAGACCTAGTGGCGGAGCGCATCGCGATCGAAACCTATTCGGAGATCGCCCGCTGGCTCGCCGATCGCGATCCGACGACGCGACGCTTGATGGAAGAAATTCTGCAAAAGGAAGAAGAACATGCGGAGGATTTAGCCTCCCTGATCGCCCGCTTGCCGAATGAAAAGAAGGTTACTGGCGCAGGCAATACCGCAACCCAATAACATCCCGCCCCAGCTCCTTTCCCTGGCAATTCACCGGCGATGATGGCAGGCTTCCGCCTGGCCGTCATGGCCGGTTCGCCATTGATCGCCTGGGGTAATGAGACGTGCAGCAACCGAGTGCAGCTCGTGGGTGGGTGGATGTGAGGCGGGATGCCGAAACCGGCGTCGAAACCATACGCGCCCATTTCGACGGCCATGCTTATGACCCCCACTTCCATGATGCTTATCTGGTCGGCTTGACCGAACAAGGCGTGCAGCAGTTCAGTTGCCGCCGCTCTCTCCATCGCAGCACGCCCGGCCGTATCATCCTGATCGAGCCGGGAGAAGTGCATGACGGTCATGCGCCCGAAGAAGCTGGCTTCACCTATCGCATGCTCTATCTCGATGCGCGGTTGATAGGCCGACATGCGGAACCGCTGGCGGAACGCCGTGCCGGACCGGAACTCGGGTTCAGGGCGACGCTGATGGATGATCCGCAATTGGCTGGCGCCATTTCGACGGCATTCTCCCTGCTGCACTCGGGCGATATCCGCTTGGCACGCGACGCGGCCTTGGACAATCTGATTGGGTGTCTGGCAGACCGCATGATTGGCCATGCGCCTTCGGTGGCGCTGGCACCCAGGCGGCCCGCGACCGTACCGGTCGATCTACGCCGCGTGCGGGATCTCCTGCATGCAAGGATGAGCACGGAAATCGGTCTGAATGAGCTGGCAACGATGGCCGGCACCGACCGCTTTCGCCTGACCCGGGCGTTCCGCGCCGCTTATGGCCTCGCGCCACATGCCTATCTGGTGCAGCTTCGCTTGATCGAGGCGTGGCGGCGGCTGGCGCGCGGCGATCGGCCGGCCGACGTGGCGGCGGCGGTGGGCTTTGCTGACCAGAGCCACCTCGGCCGTTGGTTTCATCGCGCCTATCGACTGACGCCGACCACTTATCGAAAATTCTGCACAAACGTTCCAGACAGGAAGCCGGCGACCGGCTAATCCCCCGGGGAAACCGTTCGGAGTTCCTCGATGTTCGATA
This sequence comes from Dongia soli, assembly GCF_034044715.1. Classification (NCBI taxonomy): domain Bacteria; kingdom Pseudomonadati; phylum Pseudomonadota; class Alphaproteobacteria; order Rhodospirillales; family Dongiaceae; genus Dongia; species Dongia soli. The sequence goes on from NZ_JAXCLW010000008.1 coordinate 6,261, forward strand.
CCAAGATCGCGCTCATCCTGCGGCAGGACCTAGCCGTTTGGCAGAAACTGAATGTAGCCGCCTTTCTCGCCAGCGGCATCACCGCCGCCGATCCGAGCGTATGCGGCGAAGCTTATCGAGATGCGGCGGGCCGCTTATATACCAGCATGTTTGGGCAACCGGTCCTGGTTTTCGCAGGCGACCTGCAGCAACTGCAGGACAGCCACTGCATCGCCTTGGAACGAGGCCTGACCATCACACCTTACGTCGCGGCTATGTTCACCACAGGGCATGACGCCGCCAACCGCGCGATCTTCGCGGAGGGTAAGGCCGATTACCTCGATCTGGTCGGGCTGGGGCTGCGGGGCGCGCGCAAGGACATCGACAAAGCAGTCAAGGGACTGCGCCTGCATGAGTGAGCAGGCGTCCATGCACGATCACGGTTAGAAGCTCACGCTGACCTGTAATCCGTCATCCAAATTGATCTGCTCTCGGTTACGGCCCGGGCCGGCGCGGTCCAGGGTGAGGAAATTCATCCGGCGTTTCAGGGCAATCAACGGATGCTGCCAGATTCCCTTTGCGAGATTGACGCCCTGCTGCCCATCTGAGACGAAAGCCCGCAAGCTCGCCGGATCGGCAGTGGCGCCGCTTGGCGCGACGATGATCATGAAAGGATAGAACAGAAGCGGCATGATCACCCGGCTCGACAACTGATAGCGCTCCAGCGACTGGACCTGCAGCGGCAGCTTGCGCGGCGTGGCCCGTACCAGGTTGAGCTGCGGCCGCCCGTCTTTGGCGATGACGTCGATCGTGGCGAGATCCAGATAGGTTTCGGCGAACTGATCTTCGCTGACCGTCGGTTCCCGGTCACCGATCTCAATGACCTCTCCGAACGGGGCAAAGCTCTCGGCAGTCAGTTGCTCGGCAGGCAAGGTAATTTTTTTTAAGCTCATGGAATTCCGGTTCTTGGGAGGTCAGGATGATGGCACGGATCCCAACGCTGGGAGCCCGATCTTGTTGCATACCCGGTAATGATATTCGAAATCACAATATTGCGACTGCCACGGGTACAATCAGGCCTAAAATCCATGTAACGGTGCCCTGATACAGCTGGAAAAACTGCAATTCCCGGCAGCGGCGATCCTGGCCTGGATCGGTCGAGCGCAAACACAGGTTGTAGGCCGGCCCAGGCCCGCTTCTTCCTGTTGCGCCGCCGCGGATAATAAGCGAGGAAGGGTTATTCCAGGACCACTCGTGGGATCAACCGGGGGAATATGGCATCCGATTGAATAAAGCTCGCGAATCGGTCCTGGTCTCTGGATAATTGGGGCCGAGGATTGGGGCAACGGGGCAGGCATGACGGACTCACGCAAAACGGCTGAAGCTGCCGGCGCGACGCCGTTGCTGCAGCTTGACGGTATCCTCAAGCAATTTCCGGGCTGCCTGGCCAACGACCACGTCGATCTCACGCTGATGCCGGGCGAGATTCATGCTTTGCTGGGCGAGAACGGCGCCGGCAAGAGCACCCTGGTCAAGATCATCTACGGCGTACAGGAACCGGATGCCGGCCAGATTCGCTGGCAGGGCGCTACGGTGCAGATTGCCAATCCGGCTCAGGCGCGGCGCCTTGGCATCGGCATGGTGTTCCAGCATTTTTCGCTCTTTGAGTCGCTGACCGTGGCCGAGAATATCGCGCTTGGCATCAGCGATGCCCGCCAGCGCAAGGGATTGCGCAGCCGCATCGCCGAGATTTCCCGCAGCTATGGCCTGCTGCTCGATCCCGATCGGGCGGTGCATGAGCTGTCAGTGGGTGAACGGCAGCGGGTCGAGATCGTCCGCTGCCTGCTGCAGGAACCCCGGCTTTTGATTATGGATGAGCCGACCTCGGTGCTGACGCCGCAGGAGGTGGATAAGCTCTTCGACACATTGCGGCGTCTGGCTGCCGAAGGCTGCGCCATTCTCTATATCAGCCACAAGCTCGAGGAAATCCGGGCGCTTTGCCATGAAGCGACGATCATGCGCCAGGGCAAGGTGGTGGCGACCTGCGATCCCCGCCATGAGACGGCGGAACATCTCGCCGAGCTGATGATCGGCAGCCGCGTCAGTGCACCGGACCGGCCGGCATCGAGCCAGGAGGAGAAGCCGGTCATGCTCGAGGTTTCGCACCTGTCGCTGAAATCGGATCGGCAATTCGGGATCGATCTCAAGGACATTTCTTTCACCGTCCGGGGCGGCGAAATTCTCGGCATCGGCGGTGTCGCCGGCAATGGCCAGAGCGAATTGATGGCGGCGCTCTCAGGCGAGACGCTTGTCAACACTGCAGATGCCATCCGCATCAACGATGTGGCTGCCGGTCGCTTGGGGCCGGCGCAGCGTCGGCTGCTCGGCGCCTGCTTCGTGCCGGAGGAACGCAACGGCCATGGCGCCGTCAGCGCCTTCAGCCTTACGGATAACGCTTTTCTCTCGGCCTTCCGTCGGCGCTCGCTGACCCGGCTCGGCCTCATCGAAGGGGAAAAGACTCGCCGTTTCGCCGATGACATCATTCGGCTTTTCGATGTCCGGGGACGCGGCGTGCGGGCGGAGGCGCGTTCCTTGTCCGGCGGCAATCTGCAGAAATTCATTGTCGGCCGGGAGATCCTGCAACGTCCCGACCTGCTCGTCGTGGCGCAGCCGACCTGGGGCGTCGATGCTGGCGCCGCGGCGGCGATTCACCAGGCGCTTATCGATCTGGCGGCCCAGGGCGCCGGGATCGTCATCATTTCCCAGGACCTTGATGAAATCCTGTTGCTCTGCCAGCGGATCGCCGTGATCAATCTCGGCAGCCTCTCGGCGCCGCGCCCCGTCGGCGAAGTAACGGTGGAGCAGATCGGCTTGCTGATGGGCGGCGTGCATGGCGCCCCGCCTCAGGAACAAATAAAGGGAGAGCAGCCGCGTGTGGCTCGGACTTGAACCGCGCGGACAGCGTTCCGCTTTCTGGACCTATGGCTCGCCGGTCCTGGCACTCCTGTTGACCGTCGTTACGGCAGCGATCATTTTCGCCGCTCTCGGACAGGATCCCGCCGAGGCACTTTGGACCTTCCTGATCGAACCGCTGACCAGTGCAAGCGGTCTGCCGGAGCTTTTCGTCAAGGCTGCGCCGCTCATTCTGATCGGCGTCGGCCTGTCGATCGGCTTCCGCGCCAATGTCTGGAATATCGGTGCCGAAGGCCAGTTCACCTTGGGCGCCATCTTCGGCGGCTGGCTTGCCTTGCGGGTTGGCGAGGGCAGCGGCTGGTGGATTTTCCCGGCGATGCTGCTGCTCAGCATCCTCGGCGGCATGATCTGGGCGGCGATACCGGCTTTTCTCAAGACGCGTTTCAATGCCAATGAGATTTTGACCAGCCTGATGCTGACCTATGTGGCGCAGCTTCTGCTGCTCTATCTGGTCACCGGCCCGTGGAAAGATCCGGAAGGTTATGGCTTTCCCCAGACCGCCATGTTCGGCGATGGGGCAACCGCGCCGATCCTGATCCCGGAAACCCGCCTGCATCTCGGTGTCCTCATTGCGCTGGCGGCGGCGCTGCTTGGCTGGCTCATTCTGTCAAAGTCCCTGCTTGGCTTTCAGTTGCGCGTTCTCGGTTCGGCACCTCGCGCGGCCCGCTTTGCCGGTTTCAGCGAAGCCGGCCTGATCTGGCTCTCCCTGCTGCTGGGCGGCGGTCTTGCCGGCCTCGCCGGGCTGTTCGAAGTGGCGGGGCCGATCGGCCAGCTTACGCCCTCGATCTCGCCCGGCTACGGCTTCACCGCCATCATCGTCGCCTTTCTCGGCCGTTTGCATCCGCTGGGCGTGGTGCTCGCCGGTCTTGTCCTGGCCCTGTCTTATCTCGGCGGCGAAGCGGCGCAGATCGATCTTGGATTGCCCAATGCCGTGACCGGCATTTTCCAGGGCATCCTGCTTTTCTATCTGTTGGGTTGCGACGTGCTCATCCTTTATCGGTTACGCCTTGGAAGGAAGCAACCGCCGGCCAAACATCTGCGGGAGGCGTCGCGATGAGCCCGGAAATGATCAACATCCTGCTCAGCATCATGACCGCCTCGACGCCGCTGCTCTTGGCGGCGACCGGTGAGTTGGTGGCAGAGAAATCCGGCGTTCTCAATCTTGGCCTCGAAGGCATGATGCTGGTGGGCGCCGTGATCGGCTTTGCCACCGCGGTGCATACCGGCAGCGCGAGCTTGGGGGTCTTGGCGGCGGTGCTGGCTGGCATCGCCATGTCCTTGGTCTTTGCCTTTCTTTCGCTGACCTTGATGGCCAATCAGGTGGCGACCGGCCTGGCGCTGACGATTTTCGGCACAGGCCTCAGCGCGCTGATGGGGGCGGGCTATGTCGGCACCGCCTTGCAGCCTTTGCCGAAGCTCACCATTCCCGCTCTCAGCGATCTGCCGGTCCTCGGGCCGCTGCTCTTTCATCAGGACGCACTGATCTACGGCTCCTTCATCCTGCTGATCGCTGTTGCCTGGTTCCTCTATCGCAGCCATGCCGGCCTGGTGCTGCGCGCGGTCGGCGATTCCCACGATGCCGCCCACGCCATCGGCTATCCGGTGATCGCCATCCGCTATGCCGCCACGGCTTTCGGCGGCGGCATGGCCGGCCTCGCCGGCGCCTATATGTCCCTTGCCTATAGCCCGAGCTGGTCGGAAAACATGACGGCGGGGCGCGGCTGGATCGCGCTGGCATTGGTGGTCTTCGCCACCTGGCGGCCGGGCTGGCTGCTGCTTGGCGCCTATCTCTTTGGCGGCATCATGTATATGTCGCTCTATATTCAGGGCCTGGGGGTTAATTTGCCGTCGCAATTCATTTCCAGCCTGCCTTATCTCGCGACGATTGTCGTGCTAGTGATGATCTCACGGGACCGTCTCCGCATCCGGCTGAATGCGCCGGCTTGTTTGGGCCGTCCCTTTTTTGCTGCGGGCTGATGCCTGGATTACCAAACGGGAGAGCATGATGGAAAGAAGAACATTTAATAAATTGCTGGGAGCCTCACTGACGACCTTGGCCGCGCCGGCGATCATTCGCCCGGCGCTCGCGGCGGATCCGCTGAAAGTCGGTTTCATCTATGTCGGCCCGGTCGAGGATTTCGGCTGGACGCATCAGCACGATCTGGCGCGCAAGGACCTGGAAGCCGAACTCGGCGACAAGATCAAGACGACCTATGTGGAAAGCGTCAAGGAAGGTGCGGATGCCGAACGCGTCATCGCCGAGCTTGCCAATAAGGGCCATGGCCTGATCTACACCACCTCCTTCGGCTTCATGAATCCGACCCTGAAGGTGGCGAAGCGCTTTCCCAAGGTGAAGTTCGAACACGCGACCGGCTACAAGCGCGCGGAAAATGTCGCGACCTACAACATCCGCTTCTATGAAGGCCGCTATATTCAGGGCGTGATCGCCGGCAAGATGTCGAAATCAGGCATCGTCGGCTATATCGGTTCGGTGCCGATCCCCGAAGTCATCATGGGCATGAACGGCTTCATCCTCGGCATGCATTCGGTCAATCCCAAGGGCCGGATCAAGGCGGTCTTCATCAATTCCTGGTATGATCCCGGCAAGGAAGCCGATGCCGCCAAGGCGCTGATCGACCAGGGCGCCGATCTCATGGCGCAGCACACGGATTCCACCGCGCCGCTGCAGGTCGCGGAACAGCGCGGCATCCAGGGTTTCGGCCAGGCCACCGATATGATCAAGGCGGCGCCGAAGGCCCAGCTGACGTCCTCGACGGATCACTGGCTGCCTTATTACATCGAGCGCACGAAGGCCGTGATCGACGGCACCTGGAAAAGCCAGGACACCTGGGGCGGTCTCGCTTCCGGCATGCTGAAGATGGCGCCTTACACCAATATGCCGGATGATGTGGCGGCCCTCGCCAAGCAGACTGAGGCCGATATCGCCTCCGGCAAGATCGTCATCTTCAAGGGCCCGATCAAGGATCAAAGCGGCGCCGTCAAGGTCGCCGAGGGTTCGACGCTCGACGATGCTTCCATTGCCGGCATGAACTGGCTGGCGGAAGGTGTCGAAGGCAATCTGCCGAAGTAACTGTCGATCGTCTTGATATCGCCCCGTTCCATAGTCTGATGGAACGGGGCGGTGTCCTCTGGCATTCTCGCTCGCGTCCATTTGGCCCTAGGCATCTTCGGGCGGTTTTGCTATCACCGCTTGCGATGGAAATTCTGGGGATTCCGCTCTGGCAGTTGGCAATTAGTTCGCTCGCCGTTTTCGGCGCGGCGATCGTGCGCGGCTTTTCCGGGTTCGGATTTTCCCTGCTCAGCATCACAGCGATCACCCTTTTCATGCCGCAGGCCGAGGTCGTGCCTTCGATCTTCCTGCTGGAAATAGCCGCCTCGCTGCATCTCATCCCCAGCATCTGGCGCGAAATTCACTGGCACTCATTGCTGTTCCTGATGATCGGTTGCCTGATCGGCACCCCGCTCGGCGTCTATGCCCTGGCATCGGTGCCGGCTGCGCCCATGACGCTTGCCATGTCGTTCTTCGTGACGGCGACGGCCTTCCTGATGCTGCGCGGTTTCCGTCTGCAGAAGACGCCGGGATCGCTCGCAACCACCGGCACCGGCGTCGGGTCGGGACTGCTCAACGGTGCTTTCGGCATCGGTGGCCCGCCGGTCATCATCTTTTTCTTCTCCACACCTGGCGCCGCCGCTGTCGGCCGTGCCTCGGTGATCGCCTATTTCATCGGTACGGATAGCCTCGGCCTTGCCTGGGATGCCTATCACGGCCTCGTCACTAAACAGAGCTTCCTGCAAGCCGTTCTCTGGCTGGTGCCGCTGCTGCTCGGCGTCAGTGTCGGCGCCCGCAGTTTCCGCCATATCAGCGAGGAAGCTTTCCGTCGCTGGGTATTGCGCCTGCTGATCGTGCTGGCCATCGTCAGCGGCGTGAAGGCAGCCATGGCGCTGGGTTAGAAGCTGTTTTCGCAGATGCCGATATCGTAATACTGAATATCCAGCGTGCCCCGGTGAAGGGTGAGGCAGACTTCGTCACCGATGGAACGCGGTCGTAAAGCGCCTGATGGACACTAATCTCGGTTTGCGCCGTCAACGGTCCCCAAGGAGCAAGTGTCAGATGCCAGTTTCGGGACTTGGATCGCCGGCTATTTGAGATGGTCATCTCCTTGTTCAGGGTGGTCGCTTGGTATGCCTGCGTGGGGGCGGAGGCAAGGATCGCATTGAGATGAACGGTCGATGCATCGGCATAGATGCCGGCCATCAGCAGGAAACCAACGAGCGCTCGCGGTCTCCTGAATATGCTTCGCAGCCTCACGACATATGTGGCCGTCAGAGCCAGAAACAGGATGATCGCCGGGGCCATGACCTGCGTCGTGTCAATCAGATCATAGACGCGGGCAGCTTCCACCTCCAACGCGAAAGCGCAAAAGCCAAGCGATACGAGGAGCATTTGTTCGAGCCGACTTACGATCCTCAGCGAAGGGTAAGGTTCGTTTTGTGACTGCAGCCAGGAAAGCCGTTATCCAGGGGAGGGACATAAGGGCGCAATAACCGGCAGTAGCCAGGATGAGTCGGAACAGGACAAGGAAGGCCAGGCAAATGCTGGCGATAAGCGGCCATGCGATGAGATTGACGGCGCGCTTGTAGTGCTTCTGTCTTTCCGCCGGGTCGCGCCAAGCGCCGGGTCGCGCATGACCAGATGCTTCAGCTCATGCTCTTCCCCTTCTTTCTCGATTTGATAAACCTGAAAAGACGACTTCCAGGCATTGAAAGCCTTATTGTCGTCGAAGATCGCCGGCATCAAGATTTTCGGCCGATCCGGTGCTCTGGGCCGGATGATGAGGATCGGAAGGCTATTGAGAACGGATATTCTTTGAATGCTGGCGATCTCGCTGAAGCTAAGCGCACGCCTCAGGCCGAGGACCCGACAATCAATCTGATCAGGGTGGAGGACGGCCTTTAACGAAGCGACACTCAAGTAATAAACCGCAATGACAAGCAAGATCCCCCACATGGCAAGTGGCGCCAGTGTGAAAGGCAATATCAAGCCGAACGGGATTTGCTTGAGTGCTGGATAGACTGACAGGCCTTGGGTCGCGATCTTGGTCGCTTGCGCCAGGATCTCGGGAATGCCAGTCGGGCCGATCAATGTCAGGCCGATAAGGAAGGCGGCCAGGACGAGACTGCGCAGCCGACCAAAGAGGCTGCTGCGATAGACTTGGCTCTCTTGCGACAAGGGAAATGAACCCCTGCGGATGACCGCCTTGGAGTATTATCGTTTAATATCTGGGCGAGAGGAATTCACAACTAAAAATAGTAAGCGTTATATATGAGAAATGAGTTCCTTGCAATGCCGGGCAATGACGCCTTCTTCGTCGGTTGGGACAACCATGACACGTACATGCTTGCCCGCGATTGAAATCTGCAGCGGTCCGGCCGGATGAGCGGCGCGCTCATTGGCGCCGGAAGCTAGCGATAGACCAAGCCACGCAGCTTCGTTGCAGACGGCGGCACGAATATTGGCGGCGTTTTCGCCGATGCCGCCGGTGAAGATCATCATGTCGAGGCCCTGCAGCTCCGCGCTCATCCGTGCCAGTTCCATGGCGATGCGATGGCAATAGAGATCGATGGCGCGGGCGGCTGCAGGATCTTTGCTGTCGCTCAAGGTCTTCATATCGGCGCTGATGCCGGAGAGGCCCAGCAAGCCGCTTTGGTGATAGAGCAGTTTTTCAAGATCGCCGAGGCTCATGCCGTCATGCAGGAGATGCAACAGGACGCCGGGATCGATCGAGCCGGGGCGGGTCCCCATCACCAGGCCTTCCAGCGTGGAAAAACCCATGCTGCTTGCGATTCCCTTGCCGTCCTTGATCGCCGCCATGCTGGCGCCATTGCCGAGATGCGCGATCACCAGACGTGAGGGAATATCGATCTTCTCCTGCTGCAGCCGGTGCAGGATGGCTTCATAGGAAATGCCATGGAAGCCGTAGCGCCGGATACCGGCCCGCCAGAAGCGCTCGGGCAGGGCGAAGCGGGTGATGCGTTCCGGATTATCTGCATGAAAGCCGGTATCGAAACAGGCGACCTGCGGCATGTCCGGCAGCAGGTCGCGCAGGGCCTTGATCGCGGCAACATTATGCGGCTGGTGTAACGGCGCCAGCGGGCAAATGCTTTCCAGTGCGGCGATGTCGTTATCGGTGATGACGATGGGTGCCGAATAGGCCGTTCCGCCATGCACGACGCGATGGCCGATACCAAGCCAAGTGGCCTTTTCGCGAGTGATGGCGAGTCGGTCGATCAGCAGGGATAAAGCCTCACGATGGGTGGAGATGGCATCTGCTTCGAACGGCCAATCCGGCGCCTCGCCTTGCAGCGCCTTGACTTCGAGCCGGGTCCGATCCTGGCCAATGCCGGCGATCTGGCCTTTCAGCAGCAAGGCCGGCATTTCGGCCCCGATGCCGGCGTTATAGATCGCGAATTTCAGGCTCGACGAACCGGCATTGAGCACCAGCAGCTTATTGCCATCATGCGCGTCTTTTGAGGACATAGTCGATATCCGCTCTCGCTGCTCCCTTCGCGAAGGAAGGGAGCAGCGAGACTAGCGGGTGATCAGGCGACGGTGAAGTCCTTGTATTTATCGAGCAGCCGCTTCGGCTTTTTCAACGCGTCGCGGCGGAAGGGATCGCCCAGTTCCTGGGTCACCATCACTTCCAGGATGGTGCATTTATCCGAACTGGTCGCTTTCTTCAGTGCATCGCCAATCTGGTCCGGGTGTTCGACGGTGATGCCCTCGGCACCCATGGCTCGTGCAATGCCGGCGAAGCTGGGATTGTTAAGATTGGTGCCGACATAACGGTCGGCATAGAAATCGATCTGGTTCTTCTTCTCCGCGCCCCATTGGCCGTTATTGAAGACAACGGCGGTAACCGGGATGTTTTCGCGAACGCAGGTCAAGGTCTCTTGCAAACTCATGCCCCAGGCACCATCGCCGACATAGGCAACGGCCGGCCGGTCCGGGGCCGCCACCTTGGCGCCGATGGCGGTGGGGAAGGCATAGCCGCAATTGCCGAAGCTCATGGCAGCGAAGAAGCTCTTCGGCTTGTCGAAGCGCAAATAGGAGTTGGAGACCGAGCAGATATTGCCGATATCCGTGGTCACCATGGCGTTCTTCGGCATCGCCTTTTCCAGCTCGCGCAGCGCACGGCGCGGCGGGATGGGCGAGCCTTCCTTCATCGACCAGTCGGTGAGCTCGCTTTCCCAGGCGTCCTGCTGCTTCTTCACCTCGGCAAGACGCGCATCCTTGTTGGCGCGGCTGGCGATCTTTTCGTTCATCGTTTCAAGCCGCTCCAGAATCTCCGCTGCGGCAGCACCCGCATCGCCGCAGACGCCGACCGTGATCGGCTTCACCAACCCGATGACCCGGTGGTTGCTGTCGACCTGGATCAGCTTGGCAGTCTTCGGCCAGTAATCGATATCGTGTTGTGGCAAGGTACCGAACGGCCCCAGCCGCGAGCCCAGCGCCAGCACCACATCGGCCTGCTGGATCACTTTCATCGCCGCTTTCGACCCCTGATAGCCGAGCGGCCCGCAGAGGAGCGGGTGACCGGCCGGGAAGGCATCATTATGCAGATAGGAGGTGACGACCGGAGCGGAGAGATATTCCGCCAGCTTGATTGCCTTCTCCTGCGCATCGGCCATCACCACGCCGCCGCCGGCGATGATGACGGGGAATTTCGCTTCGGCGAGGATCTTCGCCGCTTGGTCGAGGCTCTCGACACCGCCAGCACCCCGTTCGATCTTGATCGGTTGCGGAATGGTGACATCGACCTCGCCATAGAACACATCGCGCGGGATATTGAGCTGGGTCGGGCCGCGCTCGGCCATCGCGAGATCGAAGCAGCGGCCGGTCAGTTCGGCCAGGCGATCCTGGCGACTGACATGGGCCTGGAATTTGGTGATCTTGGAGAAGATCGGCAGTTGTTCGGTTTCCTGGAAGCCGCCCAGGCCGATCGTGTTGCTGCCGGTTTCCGGCGTGATCACGACGACCGGCGAATGTGCCCAGTAAGCGGCGGCAACGGCGGTGACGAAATTGGTGATGCCCGGGCCATTCTGGGCGATGCAGACGCCGTGGCGGTTGCTGGCGCGCGAATAACCGTCAGCCATATGCGCCGCACCCTGCTCATGGGCAACCGAGATGAAGCGGATGCCAGCCGGCTCGAAAATATCGAGCGCATCCATATAAGCGGAGCCGACGATGCCGAACACATGTTTAACGCCCTGCGCGACCAAGGTCTCGACGAAAGCTTCACTTGGGGTCATCCGGGTCATGGGGCATCCTCTCCGCTTGCATCGTTATATGATGGGCCGTCTGCGCGGCTTGCTGTCGCTTCTCAGGATAGAAAAGGCCACTCCGCTTGGGGTAGGTCCAGCGGAGGCGACTGCATTGGGCCAGATGGATCCAGAGCGTCTAGGACCGAGCCGGCATCAGGACTGGGCCAGTTTTTCCCGTACGATCTGCGCCAGGATCTTGATCCCCGGCTCGATCCGCTCGATCGGAATCGATGAGACACCGAGCCGGCAATAGCGAATCCGTTCCGCTGGATGGCGGTCGGTGCGATGGAAATGGATACCGCCGCTTTCGATGACCACGCCGCGTTTCAAGGCTTCGGCCTCCACCGCCGCCATATCCAGGCGCGGCGGCCCTTTGATCCAAAGAGCCGCACCCCCGGCTGCGGCATTGACGCTGAATTCCGGGAGGTACTTGCCAAGCGCAGCGGTCGCCTCCAGCAGCCGGTCGCGATAGGCATGGCAGAGCCGGCGCAGCAATCCGTCGTAATGGCCGTCGGCCAGGAACAGCGCCACCGTGCGCTGGTTATTGGCGGCCGGATGGCGCAGCATCAGCCGCCGGAGGGCGCGGGCTTCGCGGATCAGCGGCTTCGGGCCGACCATATAGCCGAAGCGCAGGCCAGGCGCCAAAGTCTTGGAAAGGCTGGCGATGAAAATGACGCGGTCCTGGCTGTCCAGCGATTTCAGCGCCGGCTGCGGCGTGCCGGTATGGGAGATTTCGCTTTCATAATCGTCTTCGATGATGATGAAGTCATCGCGCCGCGCCGCCGCTAACAAGCCGCGCCGCCGCGCTAGGCTCATGGTGACGGTGGTGGGAAACTGGTGGCTCGGCGTCACATAGACATAGTCGGAGCCAGCCAAAGCGCTATCATCGACGACCAGGCCTTCCCGATCGACATCGAGGCCGACCACATGCTCGGTACGCAAGGCGGCGATATTGCGGGCATCGGTATAGCCAGGGTCTTCGATGCCGAAGCGGGTCCGGGCGTCAAAAAGCAGGCTGGCCAATAGATAGAGCGCATTCTGCGCCCCGACCGTCACCAGGATCTCATCCGGCGAGGCGAGGATGCCGCGCCGCGGCAGCAGCCGGGTGCGGATCTGTTCCACCAGCTTGGGATCATCCTCGGTGAAACGATCCTTCGACCATTCGCGCACAGAATCGATGCTGAGCGCCTGGCGCGAGCATTCCCGCCAAGCCGAGAGCGGAAAGATGTTCTGATCCACCTGGCCATAGATGAAGGGGTAGGGCTGATCGGCCCAGTTCATCGGCTTGACGGTACTGTGTTGTTGTGACGGATGCCGCTTCATCCGGCCCTGCCAGTCTGGCCGCTGATCATCATCTTTGACGGGTGCGTTGTTGACCGTGCTGCGTGCCGCCGGGCCCGCGCGGTTGCGCAGAATATCCGGATTGACGAAAAAGCCGCTGCGCTGGCGGGAGACCAGATAACCTTCCTCAACCAGGTCCTGATACGTCAGCACCACTGTATTGCGCGCGATCTTCAGGCTGCGGGCGAGGCTTCGGCAAGAGGGCAGGGCGCTGCCGGCGGGGATCTGCCCGTCGAGGATTGCCGAGACCAGGCGGCGGCGAAGCTGGGCCTGAAGGGTGACGGATTTGTCCGTTTCCAGATGGAAGAGATAAGCGTGGCTGGCGTGGCCCAAAGAAAATCTCCGAACTGGCACAATCTCTGCGCCGGAAAGCGGCATGATCTCAACGCGGATAGGACTATAGCAATCCACGCGGCGACATTGAAGACGCTGCCGGAAGGGGATTAAGCTGGTGGCCTAAAGAAAACCTCGGGTGGTCCGGATACACGGCCTGCTTTATCCTGCTGCGGGACAAGCGACAGGTGGATCAAGGCCGTTAGCCGGATAAAATTCCGTTGGCGCAGGTGGCTCCGTGGGAAGCAAGCCTGCCAAATAAAAAACGACAACAGGAGGAGCTTCATGGACAGGGATACGAAAGCTCAGCGCTCAACCCGTGCCACCCTGCTGCATGCCCGTGCATTCAGCCGTCGGGTGGTGTTGGGGCAGGCTGCGGCGGCCGGTGCCATCCTGGCGGCCGGACCGATGATCGTCAAAGACGCGTTTTCGTCTTCGGGCGAGGTCAATCTGCTGATGTGGTCGGATGAATTTCCTGAGCCGGTCTTGTCGAACTTCACCAAGTCGACCGGCATCAAGGTCAATCAGACGCCCTTCTCGCAGAACGAAGAACAGATCAACAAGATCCAGGCGACCGGCGGCGAGGGGTTCGATCTCTGCCAGCCGACCCGTGATCGCGCCCCGCAATTCCAGGAACTCGCCCTGCTGGGGCCGATCGATACCAACAAGGTACCGCTCGATAAATTGCTGCCCTCCATGCTGGAAGCCTCAAAGAGCGTTTGGACCTGGGATGGCGGTCTTTATCATCTGCCGCATCTCTGGGGCACAGAGGCATTGGCGTGGCGCACCGATAAATGGAAGAAGGATTACAAGGATCTCACCTACGGCGATCTCTGGGGCGATGACGTCAAGGGCAAGATCCAGGGGCGGCCGCATTCCCTAATGACCGGGATCGGCCTGTGGATGGACCACACCGGCAAGCTGCCGTCGAATCGCATGCTCGACACCTTCAAGGACGAAGAGACCATGCGCAAGATCTGGACCCAGCTCGCCCAATTTGCGGTCGAACATAAGCCTTGGATCAAGCAGTTCTGGGATACCGCTGATAACACCAAATCGGGTTTCATGGAGAATGATGTGGTGCTTGGCCAGACCTGGGACGGCCCGGCGCTCAGTCTGAAGAAATCAGGCAAGCCCATCGCCTATATGGCGCCCCAGGAAGGCGCCATCGCCTGGCTCGACGGCCTCGCCATTCTCAAAGCGGCGAAGAATACCGACCAGGCCTACGAACTGATCAAATTTATCTACACGCCGGAAAGCGCTGCGGCTCTGGCCGAAGGCTCAGGCTATAACCCGGTCATCAAGGATGCCGATAAGCATCTTTCAGCGGAAGCCAAGGCGAATTTCAGCGAAGCTTATCCGGAAAACGCCGTCGATAATTTGTGGTGGCGGCCGCCAGAGCCCTCCTGGTACGGCACGGCGCGCAACGAGTTCGCGGAAAAATTCCAATCCGCTTAGGCCGTCCTGCTTCGGACGTCCCGGTGAGCGATCAACGTCGCCCGCCGGGACGTGCTCCGCGTGCCTTTTCCCATCGCATGCATCTGTACCTATCGAATTACCGATATTGGCCCGACACATGATGAAAGGCCTAGGTCTATCATGATGCCGGATGCGTGCAGGCAACAGAGCATGTGCGGCGGCATTGCTGGCGGCGCAAGCTTTGATTACAGTCTTGGAAAGCATCAGACTGCCGAATGATCGGTACATCACTTGCCGATGATTGACAGGCAGCGACCCGGTAGAGGCTCGGGACATGTCTGGGGGTTGAATCGGATGAGTGCGGACGTCGAACTCGATCACGTCACCATTGCTTTTGGCAATTTCATCGCCGTCAATGATGCCAGCTTGAAGATCAATAACGGCGAATTCTTCAGTTTTCTCGGCCCCTCCGGCTGCGGCAAGACAACCATTCTCCGCACCATTTCCGGCTTTCTTGAGCCCACCAAGGGCGCAGTGCGCATCGGCGGACGCGACATGGCGAGAATTGGACCGAACAAGAGGCCGACCGCGCTGATCTTCCAAAACCTCGCTTTGTTCCCGCTGATGACCGTGGCGGAAAATATCGCCTATGGGCTGCGCGTGCGCGGCATTGGAAAGGCCGAGCGGCGCCGCAAGGCCAATCAGTTGCTCAACTTGATCGCCTTGTCCGATCAGGGCGACAAGATGGTCAGCGAGCTGAGCGGCGGGCAGAAGCAGCGCGTCGCCATCGCCCGTGCGCTGGCGGTGGAGCCGCAGGTCCTGCTGCTCGATGAGCCGCTTTCTGCGCTCGATCTCAAACTGCGCCAGCATATGCGAAACGAGCTGCGGGCGATCCAGCAGCGCGTCGGCATCACCTTCATCTACATCACCCATGATCAGGGTGAGGCCTTGACTATGTCGGACCGCATCGCGGTGATGAATGAGGGTGTCATTCAGCAGGTCGGTGATGCGAAGAGCATCTATGACCGGCCTGCAACCTCCTTCGTCGCTTCTTTTGTCGGCGAGAACAATTCCCTCATCGGCAAGGTTGTCCAGGTCGATGGCGGTTATGCCCAGGTCAAGACCCCGCTGGGCAATGTCACGGGCCGCAACTTGCAGAACATCCGGATCGGCGATTCCGCGGTCGCCTTCATTCGGCCGGAGAAGCTGACGCAGCGCGAAGCCGCCAATCAGAACAGGCTGCAGACGACCGTCAAATCCATCGCCTTTGAAGGCAACCTCAGCCATGTCTACCTGGTCGGACCCGGCCATCGCAATCTCACCATGACGGTGAGCCGGGAAATACCCTTGCCTGAAACCGGCGCCTATATCGGGCTGCATGCAGCGATCGACGATACCTTGATCCTGCCTATGGGAAAGTTGGCCAGTGAGTAGACTGCTTCTTCCCCTCATCCCGGTTGTCGTCGCGCTCATCTTCTGGGCCATGGCGGCGGCGGAACGCCGCGCCGTCGGCAATGTCGCGCATTTCGGTTTCTTCCGCCGCAATGGCGCGGTCCTGTCGGCCTATCTGCTGGGCGCGGTCAGCTTGTGGATTCTGCTGCTGATCGTCCTGCCGCAGCTTTACATGGTGGAGTTTTCCTTCCGGCCGCGTTTGCCGCCGAGCGAAATCGGCGGGCCAAAGGATGTCTATACCCTGGCCAATTACAGCTATCTGATCTTCGGCCGCCCCGGCGATCCAGAAGGCTATAACAAGCTCCATCTCGGCATTTTTCTGCGCACCATCGTCGCCAGCATTTTCGTGACCTTGCTGAATTTCGCCATCTGCTATCCGATTGCCTTCTTCATGGCGAAGGTGGCCAAAGGCGGCTCGATGCGGCTGATGGTCCTGGCGCTGATCGTGCCCTTCTGGGTAAACGAGATCCTGCGTGCCTTTGCCTTCCGCATCCTCTTTTCCAGCGGTGGCATCTTCAATACGGTGCTGCTGGCGACCGGCCTGGTGGATGCGCCGCTCGATTTTTTCAAAAGCGATATCGCCCTCTATGCCGGCCTTTCCTATGCCTATCTGCTGCTGATGATCTTCCCGCTCTATAACGCGATCGAGGCGATGGACAGCAATCAGATCGAAGCCGCACGCGATCTCGGCGCCCCCTGGTGGCATATCCACCTCTTTGTCGTCATGCCGTATGCCAAGCCTGGCATCGCTTCGGGCTGCACCATGGTTTTCATGCTGACGGCGGGTGCCTTGGCGGCGCCCCAAGTCCTCGGCGGTCCCAGCAGCCTCTGGTTCACGCAGGTGGTCTATAACTGGTTCTATCAGGCCTTCAATTGGAATCTGGGTGCCGCCTATGCCTTCGCTTTGCTGATCGCCTGCGTCATCTTCGTCATGGTGGTCCTGCGTCTCTTCAAGGTGAGCTTGGGAGAGATCGCGAAATGAGGAAGATCGCACGATGACTTCCAAGGGCATTTTCAGCTTCTTCATCGGCTTCTATCTGCTGCTGTTCTTCGCCTATCTCTTCGGCCCGCTGCTCATCATGGGCGCAACGGCCTTCAACAATTCCTCCTATCCGCAGTTATGGCCCTGGGAGGGCTTCACGCTGTACTGGTTCATCAAGCTGGCCAATGACCAGGCTATGCTGCGCGGCATCGGCAACAGTCTGCTGGTTGGGCTGGGTGTCATCTGTCTCGCTGTGCCGATCGGCTTGGCCGGCGCCATCGTGATGACGCAGATCTATTGGCGGGCACGCGCGCTTTATTATCTCATCGTCGTCTCGCCGTTGCTGACGCCGGGTGTCATCATCGGCATCTCGACCGTGCTGTTCTGGCGCCAGCTATTGGGGGCAAACCAGCCGCTCTATAGCGGCTATTTCATGACCATTCTTGGCCAGGCCACCTTCATCTCGGCCTATTGCATGCTGATCTTCCTGTCCCGGCTGCAGCGTTTCGATCGCGCCCAGGAGGAAGCGGCACTCGATCTCGGCGCCAGCAATCTGCAATTCTTCTGGCAGGTGCTGCTGCCGTTTCTACGGCCGGCGGTCTTTTCCGCCGCGGTCCTGGCCTTTCTCTCTTCCTTTGAGAACTACAACACCACGACCTTCACCATTCTTGCCCGCACCACGCTGACGACGGAACTTGCCGGCCGCGTCCGGCAGGGCAGCAATCCCAGCCTCAGCGCGCTGGCCTTGCTCATCATCACCATCACGCTGATCGGCGCCATTCTTTACGAGATCTACAAGCGCCGCGAAGACCGGCGCGAAAAGGCCCGTGCCGCCGTAGCAGCGGCAGCGGCGGAAGCCGAAGGCGAACCGGCCATCGCTGCCGCCTGAGCGTTAACGCTGCCGCCATCTGGCCCTGCGCATTCGACTGGCCTGTCCCTATGGGGCCATCTGCCCGGCGCTCTAGACTGAAGGGAAATTCCCGTCAGCTATAGGAGCGTGCCGATGCAATATGCGGCCAACAGTCTCGAAAACCATTGGATGCCTTTCACCACTAATCGCGATTTCAAATCGGATCCGCGTCTGATGGTGAAAGCGCAGGGGCTCTATTACTGGAATCACAAGGGCGAGAAGCTGGTCGATGCGTCATCGGGCCTGTTCTGCTGCGCGGCAGGCCATGGCAGGAAGGAGATCCTCGAGGCGGTGACAGCGCAGATGGCGGAGATCGACTACACGCCGCATTTCCAGACCGGCCATCCCAGTTCCTTCGAGCTCGCCCGCATGGTGGCGAAGATCACGCCGGACAATCTCGACTACGTCTTCTTCTGCAATTCCGGTTCGGAAGCGGTGGAGACGGCGATCAAGATCGCGCTGGCCTATCACGTTGCCAATGGCGAAGGCCAGCGCACACGCTTCGTTAGCCGCGAACGCGCCTATCATGGTGTCAATATGGGCGGCGTCTCCTTGAGCGGCATGATGCGCAACCGCGAAGCCTTCGGCGCGGTGATGCCGGGTGTCGTGCATCTCCGACATACCTGGCTGCCGGAAAACCGCTTCTGCATCGGCGAGCCAGCAACTGGCGTTGAATTGGCGGAGGATTTGCAGCGTTTCGTCGATCTCTACGGCCCCCGCTCCATCGCCGCCTGTTTCGTCGAGCCGATCGCCGGATCGACCGGCGTCCTTATTCCGCCAAAAGGTTACCTCAAGCGCCTGCGGGAAATCTGCGACAAGCATGGCATCCTGCTGGTCTTCGATGAAGTGATCTGCGGTTTCGGCCGCACCGGCAAGGCTTTCGCAGCGCAGAGCTTCGGTGTGACGCCGGATATGATCACCATGGCGAAGGCACTCACCAATGGCGCGCTGCCGATGGGCGCGGTGGCGGTCAGCGACAAGATCTATAACACCGTCGTTGGCGCAGCGGCCGATGGCGCGGTTGAATTCTTCCACGGATACACTTACTCGGCTCATCCCGCCGCCTGCGCCGCCGGCATCGCCACCTTGAAGATCTACGAAAAGGAAGGCCTGTTCGAACGGGCGGCCGAGATGTCGGATTACTTTCTCGACCGCATGTATGCCTTGAAGGACATCAAGGCGGTCAGCGATATTCGCGGCTATGGCATGCTCTGCGGCATCGACCTCGCCCCCGGCGTCAGGCCGGGCCTTCGCGGCTACGATGCCACCAAGCGCCTCTTCAATCGCGGCCTGCATATCAAGTTCACCGGCGATGCCGGCATCTGCGCCCCGGCTCTGGTCGCCGAAAAGAGCCATATCGACGAAATCTATCAGATCTTCCGCGAAGTCTTCAGCGAGTATTGAGAAGGTACTGCCGATCTTCGTACGGCCCAAACGCTTACGAGGTTGTCATCAACTCTGCTGGTGATGACCATCGCACTGTGCCAGCATCAAACTGGGTTGTCACCCTCGGACTTGATCCGAGGGTCCATGGTGAAGCCCTGTACAATGTCGGATAAGAAGAGACCGCTCGACGTAACGCGCACGCTGTTCATCAGTCGCCACGGTGGACCCTCGGATCAAGTCCGAGGGTGACAAGTGTGTTTGTTGTAGCGAGCGTGCAACGATCAACAAGTTTGATGACGAGCTCGTTCGTTGTCGCTGATGTGCCAGAGCTTCGCACTGTCACCCCCTCACACCTTCATCCGAGCGCTGGTCGGGTCGTGGAACGGCTTCAGGCTGGCAGCGGCAGGAACGCGCTTGCCGGCGACCTCGATCTCGAATTTGCCACTCGCGACCAGCTCCGGTGTCACGCCGCCCGGATGCGTGACATAGCCCATGCCGATGGCGGCACCGATCGTGTGGCCGTAATTGGCCGAGGTGACGAAGCCGGTGATCCTGCCGTCGAGATAGATCGGCTCGTTGTGATAGAGCAGCACATCGGGATCGGTCAGCTTGAACTGCACCAGGCGCTTGGTCGGCGTTCCGGCCGCTTTCTGTTTCTCCACCACATCGCGCCCGGTGAAGTCCTTCTTGAAGCTGCAGATAAAGGCAAGGCCGGCTTCGACAGGCGTATCGTCAGTGCCGATATCATGGCCCCAATGGCGATAACCCTTTTCCAGGCGCAGGGCATCCATCGCATGCATGCCGGCCGGCTTGACGCCGAGATCGGCGCCAGCCGCCAGAACCGCATCCAGCACGCCGCGGGCATAATCCGCCGACAGATAGAGCTCCCAGCCGAGCTCGCCGACATAGGAAATGCGCACTGCCAGGGCCTCGGCCGATCCGATCACGATCCTGCGCGCGGCGCCGAAGGGGAAGCCTTCATTGGAGAGATCGGCATCGGTCAGGCGCTGCAGCAAGTTGCGACTGTTCGGACCCATCACGCCGAGCGTGCCAAATTGCGTGGTGATGTCCTCGATCTGCACCCGTGCGCCGGGCGTCATGTTCGATTTCAGGTAATGCAGGTCGCGTGTCGCCGTCGCAGCCGCCGTGGTGATCATGAAACGCGCGGCGTCGAGCTTGGTGACGGTGAGATCGGCCTCGATGCCGCCACGCTTGTTGAGCCATTGCGTATAAGCGGCACGGCCGGTCTGGCTGACATCGGCAGTGGAAATGCGCTGCAATTCCTTTTCCGCATCGGGCCCAGTCAGGAGGAATTTCGAGAAGGTGCTGAGATCGAACAGGCTGACATTCTCCCGCGTGTTGCGGCATTCCGCGGCGCAGTAATCGAACCAGTTCTGCTTCTGGTAGCTATATTGATAGACCGGTTCGACACCTTTGGGCGCATACCAGTTCGGCCGTTCCCAGCCGGCCACCTCGCCGAAACAGGCGCCCAGTTCCTTCCAGCGATCATAGAAGGGCGTGAGGCGAACCTCGCGCGAGGTTTCGAACTGGCGATAGGGCCAATGCATCGCATAAAGGAGACCCAGCGCCTCGGAAACGCGCGGCACCAGGAAGCTCTTGCGGCTCTGATGCGGCATGAAGCGGCGGATATCGACATCCCACAGATCGAAGGGTGGCTCACCTTCGGTGATCCAATGGGCCAGGGCCATGCCGGCGCCACCGCCCGATTGGATGCCGATGGAATTGAACCCGGCGGCGACGAAGAAGTTCTTCACTTCCGGCGCTTCACCCAGGCAATAGCGCTGGTCGGCGGTGAAGCTTTCCGGGCCGTTGAAGAATTTGCGGATGCCAATCTTCTCCAGGCTCGGCACGCGGTGCATGGCGCCTTCCAGGATCGGCGCGAAATGCTCGAAATCCTCCGGCAATTCATCGAAGCAGAAATCCGCCGGAATGCCGTTGACGGCCCAGGGTTTCGCCTGGGGCTCGAAGGCGCCCAGCAGCAACTTGCCGGCATCTTCCTTGTAATAGGCGCAGGCATCCATGTCCCGCAGTACCGGTAGATCGGCCGTCATGCCTTCCATCGCTTCGGTGACGATATAGAAATGCTCGCAGGCCTGGAGGGGAATATTGACGCCGATCTCTTCGCCGACCGCGCGCGCCCACATGCCGGCGCAATTGACCACCTTCTCGGCGCGGATCACGCCCTGGTCGGTCTCGACACCGACCGCGACACCATTCTCGACGATGACGCGGGTCACATTGGTGTCCTCAAAAATCTTCACGCCCTTCATCCGCGCACCGCGGGCGAGCGCCATGGTGGTATCGGCCGGGTTGCACTTGCCGTCCTTCGGATACCAGATGGCGCCGATCACATCATCGACATTGAGCAGCGGCCATTTCTGCTGGACCTCCTTCGGCCCGATTTCCTCGGCAATGACATCGAAGCCATGCAGCATGGACGCGCCGCGCCGCAATTCTTCCCAGCGTTCCGCATTGGTGGCGATGGAAAGACTGCCCGGCTGCACGAAGCCGGTAGCCTGGCCGGTTTCTTGTTCCAGCGTCGTGTAGAGATCGACCGTGTATTTCGCCAGTTTGGTGAGGTTCTGGGTATAGAGCGAGGAACGCACCAGCCCAGCCGCATGCCAGGTCGTGCCACTCGTTAGCTTCTTGCGTTCCAGCAACACCGTATCGGTCCAGCCAAGCTTCGCCAGATGATAGGCAACCGAGCAACCGACAATGCCGCCGCCGATAATGACGACACGGGCCTGGGTGGGTAGTGACATGGTTTGGTTCCTCTTGAAAATAATCACTTGTCATGCGCCTTGCTCCCTATTCCTCCCCTGGAGGTGGCGGGGACGTTGACGCTGCATCAATTGCTCCCTTCCCCGAAGCGGGGAGGGTCAGGGAGGGGACGCTACATCCGCAGCCTTGCATTCTCCGGGTCGTAAAGCGGCTCTTCCGCGACCACTGCCTTGCGCCGCTCGCCCAGCACCAGCACTTCAAGCTCTGTTCCAGGCTTGGCTAGATCGCTGCGCACATAAGCCAGCGCGATGCTTTTGCCGAGCGTATGCCCATAGCCACCGGAAGAAACGAGGCCGACATAATAGTCGCCGAGATAAACCGGCGCGCAAGCCGGCGCGTCGCAATCCTTCTCATCGTCGAGCAGCAGCGGCACGAAACGCTCCTTCGACCCATTCTGCCGCTCCGCCGTCAAGGCTTTGAGGCCTTTGTAATCCGGCTTCTGGAAGTCGACGAAGCGATCCAGGCTCGCCATCAGCGGGGTATATTCATGCGTCATGTCGCTCTTCCAGCCGCGATAGCATTTTTCCAGCCGCAAACTGTCCATCGCATACATGCCGAAATCGGCGATGCCATGCGCCTCGCCGGCCGCCCAGAGCCGGTCATAGACCGATACCATATGTTCGACCGGGCAATGCAGCTCCCAGCCGAGCTCGCCGACATAATTGACGCGCAAGGCCAGCATGCGAGCGAAACCGATCTCGATCTCTCTCCCCGAAAGCCAGGGAAAGGCTTTGTTGGAAAGATCGGTCTCGGTCACCTGCGACAGCAGCTCGCGCGCTTTCGGCCCGGCGATAATGATCGAGCCCATGCGGGCGGAGACATTGCTGAGCGTGACGGAGCCATCCGCCGGCAAGTGCTTCTCAATCCAGTCGATGTCATGCCATTCGGCGGCCGCGGCGCTGATCAGGTAGAAGCGGTTCTCCGCCAGCCGTGTGATGGTGAATTCACTGACGATGCCGCCTTTGTCATTCAGCATATAAGAAAGCGTGATGCGGCCGGTCTTCGGCAGCTTGCCGCAGATCATCCCGTCCAGCCAAGCAGCAGCACCAGGGCCGTCGAGCATCAGCTTGCTGAAGCCGCCGAGATCGAGAATACCGACCCGCTCGCGCACCGCCTTGCATTCGGCGGCGACCGAGTCATGCCAGTTGCTGCGGCGGAAACTCGGGCGCGGTGTCGGATCGGCGCCCGGCTGCGGGAACCAGGCGGCGCGCTCCCAGCCGCCGCGGGCGCAGAAATTGGCACCCTTGGCTTTCAGCTTCTCGTAAAGCGGCGTGACCTTGGCGGGACGGCCGGCGGGCCATTCATTGCTGGGATAGGCGATGGCATATTCGTTCTGATAGAGCTCCAGCGCCTTGTCGACCACATAGCTCTTGGTGGCATAATCCGTATAGCGCCGCGGATCGAGCGACCAGAAATCCCATTCCGGTTCGCCATGGGCGATCCATTCGGCCACTGTCTTGCCGGCGCCGCCGGATTGCGCGATGCCGAAACTGAAGCAGCAGCATTGATAGAAATTCGGCAGGCCATGGGCTGGCCCGATATAGGGATTGCCGTCGGGCGAATAGGGGATCGGGCCGTTGATGACACGCTGTACGCCAACCTTGCCCAGGATCGGCACCCGGCCGATCGCCGCCTCGATATAGGTTTCCAGCCGCTCCAGATCATCTGGATAGAGCTGGTAAGCAAAATCCTCGGGGATGCCATCCAGCCAATGGGCCTGGGCGCGTTCCTTTTCATAGGGACCGAGGATCAGGCCGTGCCGTTCCTGGCGCAGGTAATAGCTGACATCGGGATCGCGCATCAGCGGCAGCTTGCCCTGATAGCTTTCCAGCTCGGGAATGGTTTCGGTGACGAGATATTGGTGCGACATGGAAACGATTGGCATGTATTGCCCGACCATGGCCATGATCTCACCCGCCCGGTAGCCTGCCGCATTGACCACAATCTCGCAGAGAATGTCGCCCTTGTCGGTGATCACTTTCCATTCGCCCTTCGGCGTGCGCTCCAGCCCCGTGACCTTGGTGAAGCGCTGCACCCGTGCGCCCTTGTCCTTGGCGCCTTTCGCATAGGCCTGGGTCAACTGGCTGGGGTCGATATCTCCATCATGCGGGTCCCACAGACCACCGACGATATCGTGCAACTCCATGAAGGGGTATTTGGCCTTGATCTCGGCCGGGTCCAACAGTTCGAAATCGATGCCCTGGGCGCGCGCCATGGCGACCACATGCCAGTACTCATCCATGCGCTCTTGACTATGGGCGAGGCGGATCGAACCGGTGATGTGGTAATTGATGGGGTAGTCGACCTCTTCGCCCAGTCTTGCGTAAAGCTCGGTCGAATGGCGCTGGAACTTGATGATGTTCCAATTGGTGGAGAAGTTCGGGCAATTGCCGGCCGCATGCCAGGTCGAGCCGGACGTCAATTCATCGCGTTCCAGCAGCAGGCAATCGGTCCAGCCCAATTGCGCCAGATGATACAGCGCGCTGCACCCGACGGCGCCGCCGCCAATGATCACGACGCGGGCATAATCCGTGCGGGCATGATCGGTCATTCTCCCCAAACTCCCTAATTATTTCGTTGTGATCCGCAGTTTTGCGGTTTCCGACCCTGGGTACAATGTCACCGGATGTTGCACCGGCATGAAATCAACTCATGACATCATCACCACCCCATCGCCTCCTGTGGCAGGCGGATCGGCAGGCGGGCGCGGATCACGTCGTCGATATTGCGGGTGATCGGGTGCGGATGATGCGATTTCAGGATCGCCTGCGTTTTCGTCACGGCCCGCTGGACGATATTGGTGGCGCCCTGTTCGGTCCACTCATTCGGGCTCTTGCGGTCGCCGATTTCCGGATAGACATATTCGCGCTGCATCAAGCGCAAGGTTTGCTCGGAACCGAGATAATGGCCGGGGCCGCTCAGACAGATGGAACGGATCGTCTCCACCGACAGGGCCTCCTCGGTGACGTCGATGCCGCGAATGGTGCGCTGGGTGGCGCCGAGGATGTCGTTATCGATCAACAGCGCCTCGATGCAAAAGCCGAGCAGGCTTGCCTGCATGCCGGCCGATTCGTAGATCAGATTGGCGCCAGCATTGCCGACCAGGGCATGGTTATAGGCCTTCTCACCGCCCGCTTGGGCATCGGGAATCTTCGAATCCGTGATGCCGGATGAGGTGCCGCCGGTCAAATCGTAGAAATGCGCCATCTGTCCGCAGGCAGCGGAGAGCAAAGCCTGTTCCGGGCTGCCGCCGGACATGGCGCCGGTCCGCAGGTCGGAAACGAAAGGCCAGGTGCCGAAGATCGCCGGCGCGCCGGGTTTCAGCGCATTGACATAGACCAGTCCGGCGAGGCACTCCGCCACCGCCTGCACCACCGCCCCGGCCAAAGCGGCCGGCGCGGTGGCGCCGGCCTGTCCGGCGGAGAGCAGCAGGACCGGCATGCCGCCGCGCACCGCCAGTTCCAGGCAGCGACAGGCATCCTGGGCGAATTTCAGCGGCGGGACCACGAAACAATTCGACTGGCTGACGAAGGGCCGGGCGCGCCACTTATCTTCGCCGCCGGCCATCAGATGCAGCATCTCGAAAGAGAGCTTGAGATGGGCGGGATCGACCCAGGAGGAGCCGACATGCTTGGTCGTCCCCATCACGCTGGCATAGCAGGTGTTGACATCCATCTCGAAGGGATCGGGCAGGTCGCGGCAGACGGTGGTGCGCTGGAAGAAATGCACATGCTCCAGCGTGTCGACCACGCGGGCGATATCATAGAGATCCCGCACTTGGGATTCGCGATAGGCGCCGGTGACGGGATCGACGATATTGACCGCCGCCCCGGCGGTGCCGAAATAGACCCTTTTGCCCCAGGGTTCCATATCGTGCTTCGGATCCTGGCCGTGAAGCACGAAATGCCGCCCGGCTTTGGCGACGCTGTCTTCGACCAGGCTGCGGGGGAAGGTCAGGCGGCCGTTGCTTTCCAACTTGCCACCGGCCGCGGTGACGGCCTCAATGCAGCTTGGAATGGCATCGGCAAAACCGATCTCGGCCAGCACATCCAGCGCGGCGCGATGGATCTTCTCAATATCAGCCGGGAGCAAGGCCTGGAAGCGGCCGCCTTCCATGCCGGGATTGACCGGCCGGTCATTTACCGCCAGTGGCGCGGCCCTCAAAGCGCGCCGCGCCTCGCGACCGCCGCGACGGCTGGTTTCCTCCGGTCTGCCGGCTGCATTTCCTTGAACGGAGCTCATGGAACCTCCTCCCCGGCCGGGCGCCTTTATTTGGCTTGATAAGGCGCCATTTTCCGCCTCGACCGGGCAATGCCGCAAGCGAGACTATTTCACCGATGAATGAGGTCGATTCATGTCAAGCCCGCTACCCGGCAATAGACCGCGGTTGGCGTCGTCCCAAGCCGATCATCTGATCGAATGCTAAAGCTGCGGCAATTCCCGGGGGCGCAGGCCTTTCAGCCAGAGAATGGCGATCATGGCAAAAAACACCGGGGGAAGGATGAGGCCCGCAATGACCGGCCAGCCGAATTCCGTGAGGAGGCTGCCGGAGGCAAAGGAGCCGATCACCATGGCGCCGAAGACGACGAAATCGTTCAACGATTGCACCCTCGGTCCTTCATCGAGCGCGTGACACGTCAGCACCATCGCCGATGCCCCCAGGAAGCCGAAATTCCAGCCGAAACCAAGTAGAACCAGCGCTATCCAAAAATGATGGACGGTCAGGCCGCTCAACCCCGCAATCGCAGCGAGCGCAATCCCGGATAATCCGGCCAGGATGATGTTCGGTGCGCCGAAACGGGCGATCAGCCGGCCGGTGAAAAAACTCGGTGCATACATGGCCACCACGTGAAACTCGATTCCGCAATTAGCCGAGGCTCGCGATATGCCGCACAATTCCATGGCAAGCGGCGCCGAGGTCATCATGAAATTCATCATCATATAGCTCACCACACCGCTCAACATCGCGACGGCAAGTCTTGGCTGCCGGATAATCGATGAAATTGGCCGGCCGCCAGCGGTCTTTGCCGCGGAAGGCCGATAATCGAAGCGAATACCCAGCAGCACGCCGGCCGATAGCAACGATACTGCGGCGGCGGCTAAATAGGTGATGACGTAAGCCTCGGGCAACCATAGATTCATGGTGGCCGTCACCAGTTGCGGTCCGAGAATGCCGGCGACGATACCGCCGGCGAGGACTGTCGATAATGCCTTCGGTCGATCCTCCGCGCGAACGCATTCCGCTGCTGCGAACCGGAACGTCAGGACGACAGCGGCATAGGCACCTCCGAAAAGCATGGCGATGCAAAACAGCGCAAAAGAATGGACGGTGAGCGCAAGAGCGGCAAGAAGCCCGATGATCACGCCGCACAGATTTCCAAACATGAACGCAGCCTTGCGGCCGAAACGCCGCGTGATGAGGCCAACAGGCAATGTGGCGGCCGCCATGCCGATGACGAAGATGGAGAGCGGCATGGTCGCCAATGCGGGGCGCGGTGCTAGCAAGTGGCCGATGATGGCGCTGGTCGCGTAAACGACCACCGAATTGGCGCCGGCCAGCGCCTGGGCGGCCGCCAGGCGCAGCACATTGCTATTCAGCCGAAGATTGAACATCAAATCCCCCCGTCGATCTCCGGAAATGTCCAGGATCGCTTCGAATCTTATCAGAGCGCGATTTTCGAGGGCGATAATGCCTTCAATCGAAGATCAGGCGCAACCGGTCCCGCGGGGGTTGGCGCCTGAAGGCGCGCATATAGCAACGGGAAAAATGGGATAATGAGACGAAGCTGAGGGGCGATCCCGACTTCGGTGATGCTCATCTGTGATGATGAAACTTTCACAGAAGCATTCTTGACTATTTCGATAATTCGCTATTTATGGAAATATGAAAGAGAAACAAGCTTTGGAAGCCTTTTCCGCCTTGTCAAATGCGACGCGGCTGGAGGTGTTTCGATACTTAATCAAAATGGCACCGGATGCCGTACCTGCGGGAGACATTGCGCGCGAGGTCGAGATACCTGCAAGCACCATGTCGACTCAACTTGCGATCCTCAGTCGGGCGGGGTTGATCACGCCGATTCGTAGCGGACGCGTGGTCGGCTACAAGGCTGATATCGAAGGCGTGAGAGCTTTACTGAATTATCTCGTGCGCGATTGCTGTCGCGGCAAGCCGGAGGTCTGCTCGAACCTTATCAAGGCAGTATTACCGGACTGCTGTTAGCACCGGCGTAATCCGGCATCACTGGACGGACCTTATGGAGGCTCTCGTGGTTGACCAGGTGTTCAACGTGCTCTTTCTGTGCACCGGTAATTCCGCGCGCAGCATTCTAGCCGAAGCTATCATGAACCGGGAAGGTCAGGGCCGCTTCAAGGGCTTCAGTGCTGGCAGTCATCCCAAAGGCCAAGTGCATCAATTCGCATTAGGTTTATTGAAGAAAATGAACCATCCGACTGATGGATTGCGCTCTAAAGGCTGGGAAGAATTCGCACAGCCTGGCGCGCCCGAAATGGATTTCGTCTTCACTGTCTGCGACAACGCAGCAAATGAGGTCTGCCCTGTTTGGCCTGGACAGCCGATGAGTGCTCATTGGGGCTTACCCGACCCAGCAGCGGCTATTGGCTCAGAAACGGAGCAGCGTCTCGCTTTCGCCGATACATACCGCATGTTGCGCAATCGCATCAGCATCTTCATCAGTCTGCCTATGAAGTCGCTCGACAAGCTCAGTCTTCAGAATCGCCTGGAAGATATCGGCCGTAGCTTGCCCGAAACGGCTTGAGTTGCCCCGCATTACTCGACAAATAAGAAAGTCCGCACATGTCCACGTTCGAGCGCTACCTGACCGTCTGGGTATTCCTCTGTATTGTTCTCGGTATCGCCCTTGGCAACTTCTTCTCGCCGCTCTTTCACATGATTGGCGCGATGGAAATTGCCAACGTCAATTTTCCCGTCGCCATTCTTATCTGGCTGATGATCATTCCGATGTTGGTGAAGATTGACTTTGCCGCCCTCGGCCAGGTTAAGGAACATTGGCGGGGCATCGGCGTGACTCTGTTCGTGAACTGGGCTGTTAAACCATTTTCGATGGCCATGTTGGGATGGCTCTTCATTGGATATCTTTTCCGGCCTCTGCTACCAGAAGCTCAGATCGACTCCTATATTGCTGGTCTCATCATCCTGGCAGCTGCTCCCTGCACCGCCATGGTCTTTGTTTGGAGCAATTTATCCGACGGTGAGCCACATTTCACGCTGAGCCAAGTGGCGCTGAATGATATGATCATGGTGGTTGCTTTCGCACCTATTGTGGCGCTTCTTCTTGGCCTTTCGGCGATTACCGTTCCCTGGCAGACCCTGGCCTTGTCAGTCGCTCTTTACATCGTTGTGCCGGTGATTATTGCGCAGATCGTGCGACGCTCGATTATTGTAAGTGGCGGGCTTCCGGCGCTTCAGCGACTGCTTTCGACGCTACAGCCGGTTTCGCTTGTTGCACTTCTGACGACGCTGGTCCTGTTGTTCGGCTTCCAAGGGGACCAGATTCTGGCGCAGCCGACGACAATCGTCTTGTTGGCGGTCCCCATTCTGATCCAGGTCTATTTCAACTCCGGCTTGGCATATCTGCTAAATCGGGCTTGCGGCGAAGCGCATTGTGTTGCCGCACCTTCCGCTCTGATTGGCGCCAGTAATTTCTTTGAATTGGCCGTGGCCGCCGCAATCAGCCTATTCGGCCTGCAATCCGGCGCCGCCCTGGCGACCGTGGTCGGTGTGTTGATCGAAGTCCCGGTGATGCTTTCCGTCGTCAAGATCGTCAATTCGACAAAGGCCTGGTATGAGCGGGGCCGCGCCGTACGCGGCGGGAAGCCGCTGGTCGGTCAGCATCGCTAGAGATGACAGGAGATTCGACGCGGGCTGCTTCTCCACAGCAGATCCTGCGCTCTATCTGCGTTGGTTCTCCACGGCAAACTTCATTTGCCAAGGCGTCTGTCGAGCAAATGCCAGTTTCCGGAAGCACAAGATGAATCTGCTGCGCTGCCTTAATGTCACCCGCGATCGCGGCAACGACAGAGCGGGCTTGCTCATAACCGGTAAGTAGCAAAAAGTCGGTGCGCGCCCGTAAGATTTCACGCCAACCGTAAAGAAGTTAGGCTCAGGGTGTGAAAGCTCTAGATAGCCATGCGGCGGAACAGTGCCACAGGAATGCAGATTGGGATCGATCATTGGCCCAAGGGCTTTGACGCTCTCCAGCGAGGGGTCAAGTTCCAATCTCAGCTCGCGGGTCATGTGGAGATCCGGACGTTGGCCGGTTGCGGCAATGATCTGGTCGACCGGTCCGACTGACACAAGTCCATCGGCGGTTTCGCCGTGGAGGACCAGTCCGTCTCCGCTGGAGGAGACTTTCTCCGTTGAGAATCCCCGCACGAGATTGACCTCGCCTTGATCAACGAGCTGCCTTAAATGCATGCCTAATGCGCCTCTGGCTGCGAGCTGATCGGCCTCTCCCCCGCCATAGATGCGCGCAAGGTCGGTTCCTCGAACGACCCAGGTGATTTGTTTGGCATTGCCAGGAAGTCTGGCAAGATCCAGCAGCACATTGATTGCCGAGTATCCCGACCCGACCACGGCGGAGCGCCTTCCGGCATAACGTTCCTTCAATTTTCCCAGAATATCGGGCATGCCATAAACAATGTGGGCTGCGTTCTCCGTCTCACCGGGTACAGTCAGTCCAGATCCACCAAGGGGGTTGGCATTTGTCCACGTGCCGGACGCGTCGATAACAGCCCGCGCGTGTTCGTAATACACATTGCCGGAGCTGTCCGCGATCCGTAGGCGAAACGGCTTCGCTGCGCGATCCTTGCTGGAGACCTTGTCAATGCCCGCGCGGGAAATTGCTGTCACGCGCGCGTCGGTTTTGATGAAGGGCTTCAGTTCGGGAACTTCCGCGAGAGGTTTCAGATAGCGTTCGACAATTTCGCCACCTGTCGGGAGGGTGGAGAGATTCGACATTTTCCAACCGGATTTTTCGAGGAATCGAACCGAGACGGGATCGATGCTCTGTTCCCATGTGGTAAATATCTTCACATGCGCCCAATCGAGCAGGTTAGTTCCCACCGACGCACCGGCTTCATATATGTGAAATTCGATACCACGCTCCGCCAAGTTGGCGCCGGCAGCCAATCCGATAGGGCCTGCGCCGATGACAGCGACTGGTAGATCTCTAAGTTGAGCCATCCACCAACTCCTTCGTTAATTCCGGTAGAATCGAAATACGAGGTCAAAAAAAATCAGGCGGCTTTGCCTCTTGGCTTGCAAGCGGCATCAACGCAGCATTCAGCAACAAGGTAATCGACGAGGGAATTCATAGCTGTGTAATTGGCTCGGCAGATGAGAGTTGTTGCCTGCCGCTCCTGTGTGATTAGGCCATTCGCAACCAAGTTCTTCAGGTGATGCGACAGGGTCGATGCGGCAATTCCAATCTTGTCCTGCAAACTCCCTACCGGCAGGCCGTCATCACCTGCTCTTACCAGGGCACGATATACCTGTAAGCGGGTCGGATTGCCCAAGGCTTCAAGTTGGCTAGCTGCTAATTCGAGTTTCATGGAAATATTGTGTATCTGAGCCCCTCTGTGGTCAAGAGCTTATTTCGGCATTTATCGAAATAGATCTTGAGTCCTCGTGCGTTGGCGCAGCAATGAGTTTTAGATTGAAATTGAAACCGGCATTACCGCGATCTTGACACACCGCTTTCAGCACAGTTCGCAAGGTGTTTTCGATCTTAATCGCAGATCAGCCGCAGCCGGTCTTGCCGGGGTTGGCGCCCGAAGGCGCGCATATAGCAGCGCGAAAAATGGGATAATGAGACGAAGCCGAGGGCGGTGCCGACTTCCGTGATGCTCATCTGGGTCTGATGCAGCAAGTGTCGGGCGCGCTGCATGCGGCGCTGCATGGCGAACTGGCTGGGGGCGGCGCCGAAACAGCGTTTGAACAGTCGTTGCAGCTGGCGTGGACAAATGCCGACCTGCTCCGCCAGCTCTTCCGTGGAGATCGGCTCGGCCAGATGCGCATCGATAATTTCCAGGGCCTGCAGCACCGTCGGGTTCCGGATGCCGCGGGCGCCGGCAGGGCAGATATGCTGGCTTTCCGTCCCCGGGCGCAGGCGATCGTGATTGAGCGCATCGGCGATCGCACGGGTGGACCGCTCGTCCAGGGCTTCGGCCGTGCAGGCGAGGGCGAAATCGATCAGCGCCTTCTTACCGGCGCAGGTCAGGCGACGGTTATCGGCGACATAGAGGCGGTCCTGCAGGTCGAGGTCGGGCCAGGTCTCGCTGAGACTGTCTTGCAGCGGCCATGGCGCGGTACAGCCTCTGCCATCGAGCAGGCCGGCTTCGGCAAGCAGCGGCACGGCATCGCCGCTGGCGAGAATGTGACTGTGTCGGGCGGCGGCGCGCCGCAGCCAGGCCAAGAGCTTTTGGTCGGCTATGGCCTCGTCGCCGCTCAGCAGCACGATATTATCCGGGCACTCTTCGCCGCAAATGGCGCGGGCCGGTTGTACCGCCGTGCCGAGCGAACAAAGGACTGGCAGGCCATCGCTGCTGAGCAGTTGCCAAGTGAAGACGGTGCGGCGGGCCCGGGCATTGGCGATGCCGAATGTGTCGCAAAGCGCCGCCAGCTCATAAAGCGGGAAACCCGGCAGCATCAGGATGGTGATCTCGATCCGGCCGGTTGCCAGACTTCGCCGCAAAAGGGGCATCGTCGCCGACGGCAAGACCGCCGGCAGGGCAGGCCGCGGGGAAGGGGATCGAAGCTCTTGCATCGGCTGCATCGGATCGGCTCTGCTGGCAGTTGCCGCCATTTATGCGGTGGTCCAAGCATGCCTTGCGTGATCCACCGCGCAAGCGAGACTATGTCATTGTCAGATGAGAAAAAGTCATCTAACCAATCTTTATGCGGCGGCAGATACCTTCTCTTACGGCCTTGCGGGCATTCGAAGCGGCGGCGCGGCTTTCCAGTTTCCGTGCCGCGGCGGAGGAGCTGAGCATCACCCAATCGGCAGTCAGCCATCAGATCGCCGGGCTGGAGGAACGTCTTGGCACGGCCTTGTTTCACCGCACCGCCCGGCGGGTCGAACTGACCGAGGCCGGCGCGCTTTATTATCCCTTCCTGCGCGACGCCTTCGATCGCATCAGCCAGGGAACCGATCTGGTGCTCCGCGTCGCCACCACCGACGATCTCATGGTGCAGGTTTATGTCACCGTGGCGGCGCGCTGGCTGATCCCGCGGCTGCATCATTTCCAGGCGGTCAATCCCGATATCCTGGTGCGCTTCAATACCAGTCATTTCTACTGGCATTTCGACCCCAGCACCGCCGATCTCGGCATGGTCTGCACCGATGACACGGGCGACCCCAGCTACCATTTCACCTTTCTCGCGCCGGCACGGCTGGAAGTTGTCTGCAGTCCGGCTTTGGCGAAAAAGGGATTGAAGCGGCCGGCCGATCTCGCCGATCACGCTCTGCTGCAGCTTTTCAACAAGGAAGAAGATTGGGAGGTCTGGCGCGCCGCTGCCGGCATTCCCCATCTCAAGGGCCGCAGCCATCTCAATGGCCGTGCTGTGCCGAAATTCGATTCTTATCTGCTGGCATTGGCGGCGGCGATCGATGGCCAGGGTGTGGCGCTGGCGCCGCATTTCCTGGTCGCGGAGGATTTGAAAAGCGGCCGTCTGGTGCGGCCCTTCAATATCAGCGCCAAGCAGCCCGGCGGCTGGTATCTGGTCTGCCGCAAGGAGCGCGCCCAGGAGCCCCGCATTCAGCGTTTCACTGCCTGGATGCAGGAACAGATCGCGCAGGACCCGGATTTTATCTGAGCGGTCGCCCAATTGCGCAGAAAGGCGTCAGGAAGGGCAGAAACGGATATCGACAGCGCCGGCTCCATCGGCTATCAGGCGAGCCCCATCATCGATTCAATTTATCCCAGTCCAATGGACCCCGGTCATGTCCAGCGACCATGCCGCTTGCCTGCCTTCACCGCATGACGACTGCCGCAATACACCACGCGCCGATATCGCCGCTTGGGCCGCTGTGCTTTCCATCGCGGTGGGCAGCTTCGTCATGGTGACCACCGAATTCCTGCCGATCGGCCTATTGACCGATATCGCCGCGGGGTTGCGGGTCAGTGACGGCACGGCCGGTTTGATGGTGACCATGCCGGCCGCTGCGGCAGCGATCGCCGCACCGACGCTGATCATGCTCTCCGGCGGGCTGGACCGGCGCTATGTTCTCTGGGCCTTGATGGGCCTGTTGATCGTCTCCAACAGTGTGGCTGCTTTGGCGCCCAGTTTTCCGGTTCTCCTGATCGGCCGAGTACTGCTCGGAATCTGTGTCGGTGGTTTCTGGTCCTTCGCCACCAATATCGGCCGCCGCCTTGTGCCGGAGGTTGCGGGCAGCCGTGCAGTGGCCTTGGTCCTCGCTGGTATCTCGGTGGGCACCGTTTGTGGTGTGCCGGCCGGCGCGCTGATTGGCGATCTCTTTGGCTGGCGGGCGGCTTTCGGACTAACCGCCGGCTTCACTGCTTTGGTGCTGCTGTCGCAGATCCTGCTCCTGCCACCCTTGCCGGCGCAGCAGGCTGTGGGGTTGCGGCATCTCTTTGCGCCGCTACGCTGGCCCATGGCCCGCATCGGCTATCTGGTCTGCATCTTTCTCTTCATTGGCCAGTTCGCTGCCTATACCTACCTGAAGCCGCTGCTTCAGCAGGTCATCGGGCTGGCGCCGGACTATATTGCCTTGCTGCTCCTGGTCTATGGTCTGACCGGCATCGTCGCCACCTTCATCGGCGAGCGGGCGACGGCGCGCAGCCTCGGCGGCGCCATGATCGGCATCACCGTCATCCTCGGCCTCACCGTGATCGCGGCGCCGCATGCTACCGAGGGCCAGTTGCTGATCACCGCCCTGGTGGGGCTCTGGGGCTTCGCTTTCGGTGCCATTCCGGTCGCCATCACCAATTGGATGTTCAAGGCGGTACCGGACAATCCGGAAGCCGGGCAGGGGCTGCTGGTGTCAGTGGTGCAGGTGGCGCTGTCTTCTGGCGCGCTGGTCGGCGGGCTGCTGGTCGATCATGCCGGCATCGTCAATGCAATGACCGCGGCCGGCAGTCTCGTCCTGGTCGGCGGGCTGATTACCGCACTCTTCGCGCGCCGTTTCTAAGATCGGCGATTTTTAAGAGCTGCAGGACAGCATCGAACAGCCGGCCCGGTTACGCGCCCAGTCCGGCCGGCGTTCGGCAAAAGCCTCACGTCCCGGCTGGTCGTCATAGGGATTACGCATGACATCCAATAGATCCTGAATGCCGCCGGTATCGCCCTGCTCGGCGCGGTCGATCGCCTGCTGCGCCAGGTAGTTGCGCAGCACATAGCGCGGATTGACCGCATTCATCCGGCCCCGCCGCTCCGCCGCCGGCAGCGCATCCTGCGACACGCGGTTGGCATAACGGGCGAGCCAGTCATTGAAGGCGGGTGTGCCTTGCTGCCGTTTCTCCTGGTCATAAAAAGCTGGTTCCATAAGCCGAAGATTGTCGCCTGCCAGTTCCGGCGTTTCGAGATCGAGGTCGGCGAGGTTGCGGAAGAACAGCGTCATATCGACCTCGGTGTTGGCGAGCCATTCCTGCAGGGTTCTCATCAGCTCGCGGTCGCCTTCCTGGAATTCGCGGAGGCCCAGTTTCCCAGTGATGATCTTTTCCTCGGCCGCCATATAGGTATCGGCATATTGCTGCAACCCGGCCTGCAGCGGCTCCACGGCATCGTCGAACAGTGAGATCAGCGCGCCGGCGAGGCGCGTCAAATTCCAATAGGCGACGCTGGCCTGCTGGCCGAAGCGATAGCGCCTTGTGTGCTTGTCGGTGGTGTTCGGCGTCCAATCGGGATCGAAATTGTCGACCCTGCCATAGGGACCGTAATCGATGGTGAGGCCGAGGATCGACATATTGTCGGTATTCATCACGCCATGCACGAAGCCGACCCGCATCCAATGCCCGATCATCCTTGCCGTGCGGGCGCAGATCTCGGCGAACCAAGCCTGATAGACCTCGCGATCGAGCGTCGTTGTGCCAGTGGCCAGATGCGGGAAGTCCCGGCGGATGGTGAAATCGACCAGCTGCTTCAGCAGCGCGATATCGCCACGTGACGCAGGCAGTTCGAAATTGCCGAAACGGATGAAGCTCGGCGCGACGCGGCAGACGATGGCGCCCTGCTCGGCGCGCGGCCTGCCGTCATAGAACATGTCCCGCACCACGTCCTCGCCGGTCGCCACCAGGCAGAGGCCGCGGGTGGTCGGCACCCCGAGATGATGCATCGCCTCGCTGCAGAGGAATTCGCGGATCGAGGAGCGCAGAACCGCCCGGCCATCGGCATGGCGCGAATAGGGCGTGAGGCCGGCACCTTTGAGCTGGATCTCCCAGCGCTCGCCGGCGCCGTTCACCACCTCGCCAAGATTGATCGCCCGCCCGTCGCCCAATTGCCCGGCCCAGTTGCCGAATTGATGGCCGCCGTAATTGGCGGCATAGGGTTCCATGCCGGGCCATAATTTGTTGCCGGCGAAGACTTCCGTGAAATCCGATGCCGTGACATCCGCTTCGCTCAAGCCCAGTAACTTGGCGACCTCCGGTGCATAAGCGAGCAGGCGCGGCGCCCTGACCGGTGTCGCCTCGACCCGCGAATAGAGTGCGCCGGCGACCTGGCGCTGGCGCGGCCCGGTTTCGCGGTCGCCCGGCAAATCGCGGATGAAGGTATTGTCGAAGGTCAGGTTCTGCATGATTGATCCGGCGCGAAATGGCTGATGCACAAGATATGGCTTAGCCGGCCCTCCGATGCAACGCAGGCCGGCTATGCCGTTAGATCAGCCCTTGGATCAAGCAGTCATTTGCAGGCTTCCCGCGCGGAGCTAGCCGCCGGTCCTGACCGTCTCGGATAAAGAGCGCTGAAGCGTCAGGCCGTGGAATTCCGAACGACAGCATGGCATGGCAGAAGCCTGTGTGTCTCATTGAGCTCCTTGGCGTGATGGGTCCCCCATTCCATTAACGCCTCCAAGACGGGCCGCAGACTTTCGCCAAGCGGGGTAAGCAGGTACTCGATCCCCTGGGAATCCACGGCGCTCGGCTGTCGCCTGACCATTCCATGTTCCTCAAGCGCGCGCAATTGCTGGATCAACACCTTCTGCGAGATGCCGGTAATGCGCTTTTCCAGCTCGCAGATACGCTGCGGGCCACCCAGCAGCACATGGAGGATGACCGCCTTCCAGCGTCCAGAGAGGACACCTAGCGCCCGTTCGACCGGCAAGCCCGGCAATCTCTTGATGATCTTCATGCGCCACCACTGACCAAACGGTGTGTAGATGG
Organism: Dongia soli; assembly: GCF_034044715.1. NCBI lineage: Bacteria > Pseudomonadati > Pseudomonadota > Alphaproteobacteria > Rhodospirillales > Dongiaceae > Dongia > Dongia soli. Next base: position 43,556 of record NZ_JAXCLW010000008.1, read on the forward strand.
GGATGGCTACCGAAATTAAATTTTTGGGGAAGCCGACCAAGGAAGATCTATGGCGGACCTGGTCAAATCTCAAGGCCTTGCCACGATCCGAGCGCGAGAAGCATCGCCACCGCGGTTTTCAACCCCGGTTTCACACACTGGACGCCCACGGGCGCGTTTCGATCGCGATCCCAGCGCAGTATCAGGCGGTGCGCCGCCAGTACCGCCTGAGGTCACAACCGGAATGGCGCTCGGTCGCTGGTCTCCTACGCCAGAGGCGGCGGGCTGGATGGATTACCCAGACGACGCGAAATCCAACGGAGGTTCAATTGTCCGCAATGAAAAAGCCATTTGTCGATATCAATGCGATCCGCGAAACGCAGGAAGCAGTTCGCAAGCAGCCGGAACTCGGCAAGGTCACGTTCAAAATCAACGGAAAGGCGACTGGCGGTCTTGCAGCCGTCTCGCAGACGGGACCGCTGCTACAGAATGGCCAGGCGGATGAGGCACGCAATGGCAAGTCTTCTCTCATCAGTGATGAGCCGGTAGCGTTGCTTGGCACCGATACCGGCATGAACCCGGCGGAACACGTGCTTCATGCACTCGCGGGCTGTTATACGGTAACTCTTGCGGCGATGGCCGCCAGCAAGGGAATCGACTTGAACGAGCTCGAACTCGATCTGAGTTTCGATATCGATCTCAACGGCTTCCTCGGCCTCGACAAATCCGTGCGCAAGGGCGCTCAGGCAATAAAGGTTGACGTCAAGATGTCCAGCGATGCGGCAAGCCGGGCGCAACTCGAAGAACTGATTCGGGAACTGCCGAATAACTCACCTATTCATGATACGCTTGCCAATCCGGTCAAGATAGCGACGCGTCTTGTCTGAAGTTCAGAAGGAGACTTCGCCGGAATATGTTGAGGAAGGTTCTTGGCTGCAGCGGTTTCCCGGGCTCCGATCGGGCGGGATGACACTCGTGCCTGATGGCGGTAAAGACTTTGAGCGACTCAATCGTGGCCCGGGTTCGATGAAAGTATCGCCACTCCCGGGAGGAGCTTCGTGGCGAGCCGCGCTCACCTTTATCAAGAGAGGAGCCAGGACATGACTGCACGTACCGCCATCGTTGTCGGAGTAGGGGCCCAGCAGGGCCTCGGCGCCGCGCTCTGCCGGCGCTTTGCCGCGCAGGGCTATCATGTGCTCGTCGCCGGCCGAACCGAGGCGAAGCTCAACAAGGTTGTTGCAACCATCCGAGCTGCCGGAGGCAGCGCCGAGGCAGTTCGGACCGATGCAACGCGCGAAGCCGATGTGCTTCGCCTGTTCGACCGTGGCATGTCGCCTGGCGACGGGCGCGCGCCGGTCGATCTCATCGTTTCCAATCCGGGTAATAACCAGCGCCTGGATTTCCGCGAGGTTTCGGTCGAAACCTTTGAGGATTTCTGGCGCGCCGGCTGTCTTTCTGGTTTCTTGGTGGGGCGCGAGGCGGCACGCCGGCTGGTGCCGTTCGGCCGCGGCACGGTGATCTTTACCGGCGCCTCAGCCAGCCTGCGCGGCAAACCCGGGTTTGCCCACTTCGCCGCGGCGAAGGCTGGGTTGCGTGCGATTGCGCAGAGCATGGCGCGGGAATACGGGCCATTTGGCCTGCATGTCGCGCATGTCATCATCGATGGCGGAATCGATGGCGAGCGCTTGCACAGCCGCTTCCCTCAGCTCGTGCAGGAGCGAGGCGAGAACGGGCTCCTCAGCACCGAGGCGATCGCCGAGGCATACTGGCAGCTTCATTGTCAGCATCCCTCCGCCTGGACCCAAGAATTGGACCTGCGGCCCTTCAAGGAGCAATTCTGACTCGGCCGCCGATGCCCTCAAATCAACCCCGGGTTCAAGCAGCTCGGTCGATCGGTCCGCCGAGGCCCAGGCGTTGACGCAGCTCCGCCAGCGACATCGACGCCCGTTGCTGCAGATTGGCGGCGAAATTTTCGCAGAACATGTCCTGGATCAGATGTGTCGAGATCGCCATGCTGAGATAGGAAGCGAGCTGATAGGCATAAATCCGGTGTCGCCCCCACAGCCCGACCGAGCGGTAAACGGCGCTGAGCATGCCGGGCTTGAAGATCCCCGCCCGTTTGATCGCCGCCGGGTTCAGCCATTGCCGCGCGAGTTCGCTGCGCAGCATATGGCAGGAGAAGGCGGTCGGCGTCATGAAGGTGCGCTTCGGCCGCAACGCCGTCTCCGGCAAGCGTTTTGCCAGGACCGCACGCAGCACGCGCTTGCTCTCGCCATAGGGATGTCGGCCGTCATCCTGGCCGTTGCCGTGATGCAGCTCCGTCGGCAGGCGCCAGAAGAAGTCCGCCACATCGCGGTCGAGGAAGGGCAGCCGCGCTTCCAACCCGGTCGCCATCTCCACCCGGTCGCCCAGGACGCAGAGATTATAGCCGGCGAGATCGGTGAGGGCGGAGAGGAGGCGCGACAGGCTGATATCGTCAAGGCTGCGCGCCTGGGGCGAGCGCTGTGCCAGCCAGCGTAGCAGATGGTGCGCGGCATGTGATTCGCCGTCATCGGCGGATATCTGGTGCTGGAAGGCGCTATTGGTCAGCCAACGCCCGGCCCGCGCGGCGATCACCGTCCGCAGCGCCACGTAAGGCACGCCGTCATGATCGCGCCCACCATCGCGCCACATCGCCCGCTGCCGCAAGCCCGGCTTGATCTGCGGCAGCACGCCGTCGCGCGGCCCATGCTCGCGCAACATCCGCGCGAGATCGGCGGCCACGCCCCGATCGTCGCGCGCTGCCGCAAGCAAAGCCGCATGGCGGAAATAAACATAGCCGCCATGCAGCTCATCCGCACCTTCGCCGGTCAGCACCGCCTTGACCTCGTTTTTCGCCTGCCGCGCCAGCAGCAGCTTGGCGACGCCATGGGTATTCGGCATCAGCGTCTCGGCATGCCAGACAGTATCGGCATAGGCGGCTTCCAGATCTGCCGTGCTCACCGGCAGCATCACCTGCCGCAAGCCCAGCGCCGATGCCGTCGCGGCCGCCGCGGCGCCTTCGCTGTCGGGACTGTCGGTGAAATCGATCGAATAGGCGGTCAGGTGCCGCGCCGTGCTGACGCCGCCGCTGACCTCCGCCGCGAAAGCCGCGACCGAACCAGAATCGATGCCGCCGGAAAGAAACAGCCCGACCGGCGCATCGCCATGGAAGCGCCGCTTCACCGCCTGGGCCATCAGCGGCTCCAGCGCCTCGGTTGCTTCCTCGAAGCGCATCGGCGTGCTGCCCATCGCTGCCGGGTCGAGATCGGCATAGCGCCGCGTGGTGGTGCTGCCGTCACGCCAGGCCAACAGATAGCTGCCGGGTTCGACCGCGCTGATCCCGGCGAAAAGACTCTCCTGCGGCAGGAACACGCCTTGCAGCCGCCGGTTCAGCGCCGCCGCATCGATGCGCCGCTCGCAGAAGGGATGCGCCAGGATCGCTTTCGCTTCCGATCCGAACAGCAATATCCCCTGCGCCTCGGCAATGAAAAGCGGCTTCACGCCGAAGCGGTCGCGCGCCAGCATGGCGAGACCATGCCGGCGGTCCAGCAGCACGAAGGCGAATTCGCCTTCCAGCTCGCGCACGAAATCCGGCCCGTAATGCAGATAGAGCTGCAGCAGCACCTCGGTGTCGCAGCGCGTCTGGAACGCGACACCCTCGGCCGCCAAAGCCGCACGGGCGCGCTCGAAACCATAGGTCTCGCCGTTATAGACGATCACCACCTGCTCGGCTGCGTCGCGCATCGGCTGCTGGCCGCCATCGGGATCGACCAGCGACAGCCGCGCATGGGCGAAGCAGGCGCTGCCTGCCGGATCCAGCCACATCCCCACCTCGTCCGGTCCGCGATGCAGGATCGCCTGCAGCATCGGCAGTACCCGTTCGGCATCGGCGCGGCGACGCGATGACCGCGTCGTTTCGCCCCAGGTGATTTCTCCGGCGAATCCGCACATGGTCGCTCCTGTCCCTGTTATCCAAGAACCGTCGCGGCAAGAATGCGTCGACGGCCTGCAATGGATGATAAGTGCCCCTGATTGCGATCTGTTCGCTGCCGCCATGGCGGCTGCAGGTATGTAAGGGATTGCTCGGGCCATCGGACGATGCAGCTGAAGCCTGTCCAGCGGCTGTCCGTTGCGTCAGACTACGCTAGTTTCGCTCGCGCTGCCTGGATGCAGTTCGCGGTATATGCGAATTTTCGCATGCGCCTTTTCAGCGATCGCACATTTTGGTGCAATGTCGGGACAATGTCCTAATCCTTCAGTCTCGTATCTGCGCCCCGCGCTCTTTCAAGAGCGCGCGCAGCACCGAGCGGTGGCAATGCTTTTCATCTTCGCAATAGCAGCCGACCGAGAAATTGGTCTGATGCGACAGGGCCGCCAGCATGTCCAAGAGATGCGTTGCGTCGCCTTCTTTCATCTCCGTGCGGAAGTGTTTGACAAAGCCGCGCCAGGCTGGCTCATCGTTATTGGCCTGCGCCGCCAGCGCCTGCTTCACCAGCTCGGCGCTGGGCGAGAGAATCGGCATCCAGACATCGTAGAAGTCGCGTTTGGCGAAATCGCTCTTCTTCACGCCGCGCGGCGGGCGCCGCACCGTGCCGATCCGCAGGCCTTCATCCTTCTGCCGCTTCTCCCCCAGGCGCACGATCCGCACGGCCATCCCTGTTCCTCCCCCACTTGACGGCTTGCCCCGTTTGTCACTGGCCCCATCTGGTCGCTTGCTCGGTTTGCTTGACGGGATAGCAAGGACGCTGCGGCCGCGACTGACCCTGCCTGTTTTAGCGCTTCCGGATCTTGCGGAGCCGCTTCAGCCAGCGTTTGATGCGGAAAGGTTTCTCGCCGCGTTCCGCGCGTTTCGGCTTCACCCAATAGAATTGCACCGACCGCCGTTCGCCGATATAGGCGGGGAAGCCGTGGAACGAGCGTTCGTTGCGCCGGAAGGCCAGCATCGCGCCGTTGACCGGCGGCACTTCGACCACATAATCCTCGATATTGGCCGGGTCCCGCAACAAGCGCAGCTGCCCGCCCGGCGCATGCCATTCCTTGTTGAGATAGATCAGCACGGTGAGGAATTTCGAACTCGAATCGTTATGGACATTGCCGTCGGAAGCCTCGGCATATTTGCGCACGGTGAGCTGCATGGGACAGTCGCTGAGATCCATCCCGAATTTCTCGGCGAAGCGCTCCTTCAGCTCCGGCGCGTTCAACTGGTCCAGCATCGCCTGGAAGGCCGGCCCGGGGCTCAGCTCCTCGGGTGGAAAATTCCCTGCCCGGGTGATGGCCGGATAATCCGCATTGATGGCATCAATCGCTTCCGGCGTGACGAAGCCGGGCACCAGGATGAAATCGCATGGATCGCTTTGCAGTTTTGCCCGGTCGAAGGCCTTAAGGTCAAACATCGACATGCTAGGAAATTACTCCGTTAATCTCGGCGCGCATTCTTGCGTAAGTTCCATATCGGCGCAATGAGAGCGCGTCGCAATGACCGTTCCGGCATAACGGCAAAACGTTACCGCAACATGACGATGAGTTTCGCGAAGCTCGTGCGTCTGTACGTCCGGGAGAACGGCTATCTCAGGCCACTCACCCCTGCATCCCAAAGCGCCCCAGCCCCGGCAGCTCCACCGCCGGGCGCCGCCAGTCCAGGCCGAAGACCGCGCCCAGCACGTTGATCTCCAGCCCCTCGCGCAGGCCGAGCGTGAGGCCGCCATAGCCGCCCAGGCTGAGGCGGAAGCCGGTGCCGGACGGTGTCGCGCGCAGCCAGCGCCCGTCATAGGGATAATCCTTGCCAATGGCGACATTGGGCAGGGTCACGTCGATCTCCGGTACCTTATCCAGGATCGCCGCGACGAAGGTATTGGAATTCGGCCCCGGCCAGGCGCGGTAATCGCCCTGTTTGGAAAAGGCATAATTGGTGATCGCCGCCTGGATGCGCGGGATCAGCCGCGCCGCCGCCTCGCCATCCAGCGCATAGATCAGCTCCGGATCGCGGCCGAACCAGCGCCCATCCGCCGCAAAGCCGTTGACCCGGATCGGCTCGCCCCAGGCGGTATAGTCATAGCGCGTATAATCCGCGGCACCCGGCGCCTTGATCACGATCCAGCAATGACTGGCGAAGATCCCGCGCCACCGCACCGTCCGCGCCGCGAAGATGCGGATGACGGCCGCCGGATTTTCCGCGGCCGGCTTCAGCAAGCCGGTGCTCGACCGGTCCGCATTGCGCCAGTCGCGGTCATAATCCCCTGTGAAATGAAGACCGGCCGATAGGATGAGGGGCAGGACGAAGACAACCAGGAAAGCCGTTAACAACACTCTGACTGTTCCACTCATAGGGGGCACAACCGCTGCTCAATGCCGACCTTATTGAGCAGGGCATGGATGCGGGTGTGAAGTAAAGCGAAAGCGATAAGTGAGGATGTGGCAAGCGCATCGGGTAAAGCCGCCGGATGAGCCAAAAGACAATTACGCAATGTGATGCCCATCACTCTCCTGTCCACCGCAAAGCGCCATTTCATTCTTGGAAGCGTTGTACTTTCACCTGACAGCGAGCCGTCAGTTTCGCTGCCTTAGATGAGCGCACCGCGCCGGACCTGCGCCACGTCATGTCCCGGCGAATTGCGGTTGCCGCGTTGAGGAGACTGCATCACCCGCCAGATTGCATCGATACAATTCCTGAAAAACATCAAATAAAAAACATCACATCACTAATCCAAGTTCTGGGCTGGTCATCGGGGACAACAAACTGAGAGAGAGACGTCTCATGACTCGCTTGAAGAATAAGGTTGCCTTGGTCACCGGCGGCGCGCGCGGTATTGGCGCGGCCATTGTGGAACGGTTATGCGCCGAAGGTGCGGCCGTCGCCTTTACCTATGTGACGGCGAAGCAGCCGGCCGAGGCTTTGGTCAAGGCGATCGGCAAGGCCGGCGGCGTGGCGCTCGCCATTCGCGCCGATAGCGGCGATGCCGAGGCGGTGAAGGCCGCGGTGGCCGAGACGGTGGAAGTCTTCGGTCGGCTGGATATCCTGGTCAACAATGCCGCTATCGAGATTCCCGGCACCATTGACTCTTATCCGCTTGAGAAATTCGATCGCATGATCGCGGTCAATATCAAGGGCCCCTTCATTGCGGCGCAGGAAGCCGTGCGCCATATGAAGGAGGGCGGGCGGATCATCAATATCGGCAGCGTCAGCAGCGACTTCATGCCGGTCCCCGAACACGCCGTCTATGCCATGACGAAGGGTGCGGTCGCCAGCCTCACCCGCGGCCTCGCCCGCGATCTGGGGCCCCGCGGCATCACCGTCAACAATGTTCAGCCCGGCCGTGTCGAGACCGACCTCCTGCGTGCCATATCCAGCGCCCCGGGAGGCGAGAAAGTTCGCGAGCCCGTCGCGCTCAAGCGCCTGGGCAAGTCTGAAGAAGTCGCCAGCCTCGTCGCCTATCTCGCCAGCGCCGAATCCTCCTTCGTGACCGGCGCCAATATGAAGGTCGATGGTGGTGCTTCTGCTTGACGGCCCCGCAACCCACGGCATCGAATCGAGGATCGACATCTCGGAACCCACGCATTCTCCGCCGACGCATTTCCATTCGGGCGCATTCCCGAAGGAATTCCAAAACGCCATGATGCGGCCTGCTGTTGCCGGCCCCCTTTCTCCCGAACGGACCATAGGGACATAGCTGCCAAAGGTTAGCGGAACATGGAGGCGGCTTTAATAGCAGGACCGCCGCCTCCCGCCGGGGATGGGAAGGGAGAAGCCCGGACGATGCGGCATGCGGCCGTGACAGTCGGACATAGCGGCGCCTTGCCGCCTGGCGTAAAATACCGATCTCAAGTGGTTCCCTGATCGAGGACGCTGCGCCGTCCCTGTCCCCGCAGCGGGTGGTCACGATGGGAGGTCACGATGCCTGATCGATACGAGAATTTCGCCGAACTTGCCGAACATGAAACCGGCGGCACCGATTATCGGATCCGCGTGCTGGCCCGCGATCTCTCAGCCGCCATCATCGCGCCCCATGGCGGGCAGATCGAACCCGGCACGACGGAGCTCGCTGTCGCCATCGCGGGCAAGACCTATTGTCTTTATCTGTTCGAGGGGATCAGGAAGAACCGGCCCCATGGCGATCTCCACGTCACCTCAACCCGCTTCGACGAACCGCTCTGCCTGGAGTTGATTGGGCGCTGCGATCGCGTTCTAGCCCTTCACGGCCTGGCGGGCACGGGCAGCAACGTCTATGTCGGCGGCCTGGATACCGCGCTCCGGGATGAAATCTGCACCGCCCTCAACGCCGCCGGCTTCGTCAGCGAGATCGATACGTCCGGCAGTCATGCCGCCAATTCGCCGGACAACATCTGCAACAAGGGGCGGCAGCAAGCCGGCGCGCAACTCGAATTGACGCGCGGGTTGCGGGATAACCTCCGAGATGACGAGGACGCGCTCAGCCTCTTCGCCCGCAGCGTCCGGCAGGCGATTTCGCAGGCGCTGCAAAGCTGATGAGCAGTTGATTCGAAGGCCGGCAGGACCATCCGACCGCATGATCGCGGTCAATATCAATGGCCTTTTCATCGCGACGCAGGAAGCCGTGCGCCATATGAAGGAGAGCGGGCGGATCATCAATGTCGGCAGGGTCAGCAGCGACTTCATGTCGGCACCCGAACAGGCCGTCTAGGACCAAAGGGGGGGCGCCAACCTGACCCGTGGCCTCGTCCGTGATCTTGGCCCGCGCATCACCGTCAAGAACGTCCAACCCGGCCGCGTCCAGACCTCCTGCCCGCCGTGTGCCAGACCTCAGGCACCAAAAAATTGTAGCACCCGTCGCACTCACGCGCCTCGGCAAGTCCGAAGAAGTCGCCAGCTTGGTCGCCTATCTGGCCAATTCAGAAGCGGCGTTGTCACGGGTGCTAATATGAAAGTGGATGGCGGTGCAGCTTGAGTCCTGCCTTCGCGTCGGATACTAGACGAGCCATTCATAGCTAACGGCATGATCATAGTGTAAAATCAGGTCTGCATCTTGCAGGCGAAATGGGTCACCGCGAGTGAATCCTCGTTATGATCGGCAAAGGTCATTTGTTTCTGGGGTTACTTCAATAATCCGACAATTAGCTAATTCACCCGAGCGTGAATCTTCATCGCAACATCGGTCAGGACGTAAAGGCGCTTTGCACTACTCTATCCCGAATAATGCATCATAATCGATGTATTCATTAAAAATATCACCGTTTTCATCACCATAATCTCCACTCAGCTCTTCAAATTCCAGGCGTTCTTGAATCTCGGCCTTAGATTTTGGAACGTAGATATTTCCTGGGAGCACGCTGCTTCGTTGGCGTCTTCTTCGGCCTTTCAAAATTCTGTCCCCACCAGGAACGTTAATCGGAAGATTTCGAGCGTTTTTTAAGAAGAAGCGAACTTTCTCCTGCAAGAGTGTGGAGAAAAAAGGTTCGGATAACATGTCTGCAGGTGCACTAGTCAGCCACCCATTAGCGATAGCCTCATAGAGCAATAGCCATCGATCTTCATAAAAAGCTTGGGGTGAGAGGTTTCCAAACCAAACCGCGGTGGCAAGTGATTTTTCGCAAAGATTGAGCTCCTGAGCACGCAGAGCTAGCAATGCACAAACGGAGTTGTCGGTCTTTGACAGCGCATCAACAGTTACCCCAGTTAGTTTTCGTTCTAGGCTGATAGCAGCCCAAAGGGCCCACGAAACTTCGAAATGATGATTTGCAGGAACATGAGTGACAAGTAAATCGTTTACCCAGCCATCTACCATTGGAGAAATCGGATACCCCATTGCTGCATAAGTGCAAATAATCTTCGTGACCAAGTCGACAGTGTTAGTATGTTCGCGCGATATACGGAGAAGGAAAGCTTCGTAAATATCCCAGTTTTCCCGGGAGATTCGAGCTGTAGTAGTTGCTTTGATTGCAAACACTGCGATGCTTTCGCTTGAGTGCCCAGCTGCTATCTCAAGCATCGACGAAAAATAGCGGAATAAGCTCTGGCGTTGGCTTTTCCCATCTCGGTGAATGCGCATTGCGGCCACTTTATGAGGCCACGTTTCTTCGTTAAAGCTAAGCGTTGTTTGACAACGTGTTTTTTCAGGATTCAATTCTAACTCATAATGATGGACAGCGTCTCTCAAGCTATTGAGATAGGCCTCTGCATCGACCAAAGATGAGAAGCAGTAGAATACGTCATCTATGTATCTGTATCCGGCAAGGATCTTATTTCCTGACAACTGGTCCGCGCGTTCATCGATCGCAGATAGCAGAAGCTCTGAAATAATTCGAGATGTGTCGGGCCCAACAGGAATCCCCTTTGTTTGACCATCCTGACACTGCCGTACCAGGAAATCTAACCTGTTGCCGTAGTATGCCAGATCACGAACATTTCGGTTTAATTTTGCTAACTCCTTGCCGTGCAGTGCCCAAGGAATTGAGTGAGTATAAATAGATTGATAGAAGCGCGCGATATCTGTCGATAGGATATGTGAACGAGTTGCATACGCCTTTAACCGAAGCTCTGCTAGACCAGAGAATGGCGGCAACGGAACTGCTCGTATTGCATTTAGTTCGACTTTTACCGGTGTCAAAGAAAATCGAGATTTTTGACTAAATGACGTCAACTGCGGGTATAAACTCGCGATCTCAAATATCAGGTACAATTGGTTTACAGGATTTACAATGCTGAGGAGCCGGCGCGAGTGTCCTCGACGCGCAAGGTCATATCGACAAGCAATCGATGGGCGGGGATGCTTCTCTTGGTCGCGGCGTGAAAGTCCGCCCACATACGTATTCCACGCTTTTGAAATCCGACTTACACGGCTTGCTAATTGCTAATGTCTTTGTCTGAAACGGCGGTGGAAGTTCTTTTGGAAAATAGCCATCTGCTATCAAAGCCTTTGTAATTTGAAGCGCAGAAGGCATGTTAGATGTCCCCGAAAACTGAATTTAGGTAAATGAAATCTCTTGTTCCAAGAGCTGCTTACATAAAAAATCGAAATTGGTAGGGCGCGCTACCAAGACCTGGCATTCGCTTAACGACACGGGCTAGGACTTTTGCATAACCCAAGGTTACTGGGAGTGGGTCATAGAGACCATCGTTGTTCCAGTTCATCTTGGAGAGAGCTAGTACGGCGTTGGCTGTGCCATCCCAGGGGCCGTGCCCTGCATGGCGCACTAGGCGTATAGGACGAGGCGTGCTGCGTGACCCTTGGAAATATGAACCGTTCTCTTTAATGCCTTGCACATTGCCGTGCGTCCAAAGAAGCGCCTCACGACCGCTAAGACCGATGAGCGTGCCGCGTGATACTGGGAAGGCTGCTGGCATACCTTTCTTTTTTCCCTGGCCGCCGCTTTCAATTCTTATGCCACGCCAGTTCGTATCTTCTATCACTTGAACAAGATCAACTGCTTCGCAAAGATGGAGAGCCTCCATTGCTCCATCAATCTCATCTTCCTTAAACTCCGTTGTTTTGTGCACCATCACTCGGCGGGGCGATTTGCCAGCATGGCGTCGCCGATAAAGGTCTAAAGAACGCGTCATTACGCGAAACATCTCGGCGCGTGATAGAAAGGGATTCTCACGCTGAATGTCTACTTCATGAGCGTCATAGGCAACAAATTCCAGGCCGGAACCATCAGCATCAAAGACTTGGCTGCAGCAAGTCACAAACCGTGGTAAGTCAGAAGCTGGCGGGCGTACAGCGTAGGAAATGCCTATATATGCGGTATCTGAATCTACGTCGGCTAGTTTCCATGGAACTCCGCCAGCTTTAACATAAAGCGCAAGCCCTATACGCCACATAACGCTCGCTCGGCACGGATAAGAAAGAGCTCTGTCCTCTCGTACGACCTGAATGGGAAGCCGCCGGGCGGCGGTAGCTGCCTTTAGGTGATCGTGCAAATCGAAATCTTCATCATTGAAACTATTAAAGCCTTTTGCCCAACGCTGAGGAAGATAGATGAATAGAACGTCGAACTCGTTGCGTCGCCCTTCGAGACTCTGGATTGCCCGCAGCAGGCGGTCTGCAAGAGTAATATGTGGTTTTTCGGACTCTAGAAATTCACTCTCGAATTGCGGTTCGAGCTCTATATGGCACCCGGTCCCAGCGCCCCGCATGTGTAACCCGAATACTCTCTGAAACCCTGGCCACTCCGGGAGGTAATCTCTGCGTTCACTCGGTTTGAACGCAGCGTTTAGTTCACGCATGAACTCATAGAGTCGATTTCCCTCGGTGGCCGGAGCAAGGGTAGCGACTCGAATAGGTGTAGGTACTAAACCTGCCGAATGCGGACCAAAGTTCAGCAACCCACGAAGAGGGTGAACATGACGATCCGAAACTCGATCTGGATGAAAGGCTAGCTTGGGTTCCGGTAGCCAAATGTGTGGCGCGATTTCGCTGCTCATGCGTGTATCCTTCGTGAGAATGCAGTATCTGAAGACAGACGAAAAACTGCATCCACACCATCTCCCACGCCCAAGGCAGGCAGATCATTGCCGTCATCCGCAAGGGTGATTGCCCAAAAAGATACCAAGTCATTGAGTACTTGGTTGTACCGTCTCACTGTACGCTCGCGGGCAAAATCTGTAGCAGCAGTTCTGTTTGCATCGGTAACTCCGTCAAATACAGTTCTAGCTTCAACCAACAGCCATAAACGATCGTCGGCCCAATCCAGGCGAACTCCAATGCCTTCGCGCCAATGGAGCTCAGGATTGTGTTTCACCACGCCGGTAAGGGGACCGACAAGTTTCTGTAGGTCTCTCCATTTTTCTTCCAATGGGTTCACGGGGGCTAGTAGGTCAGTGCTCCTGCGGCGAATTACGTCTAGCTTATGGTGACGCGCCAGTGCTGTCGTTAGCGAATCCCGCAGTAGTCCTCGCTCTCCAGAATCATATCGAAGCCGTTCGTCCTCAATGGTATGTAATGAAAAGTCTTTGATACCGAACGGCTCGAAAGCAGCACGCAACGCGGAATCCGATCCGTAGGCAAGAACACCAGCTTTGGTGCGCGTTACTAATACATTTGCATCAGCATGCTTTGCCGCTGCTCGTACTTCGCTGATACCACCAATCTGGCAAACGATACGGCGACACATAGTGGGTAATAATTTTACAGGAAGAGCATTTAGCCGTACCACAGGCCATCCGCTTCCACCGACAGCACGCGGTGCAGGACTCCACCGGCGGCGCTCACTTGTAAAAACGTCAAGCGCTTTCGTATCGATAACTTCGATTAGGCGGGTTAGATCGCGTAGCGCCTCATCGAAATTTTCAATTCTAACTAAGCCAGCATCCACGCCGGCTTCATTTGCCCGTTTCAAAAGTTTTTTGACGCGAGGCAAAGGGGCGTATTTACCACGATGCAGCCAGAATAGGCCGTTTGGAAAGGGGTTTGATTGTTCAAGCGCCTCCTCAAGTGCATCCATGATCGAGTTGTCGCGTCCACTATATCCTGCCACTACTAGTCCGAAGCGTCGGCAACAATCGATCAGTACTTGTCTTAACCGCGCATCTTGTTGCCGTAGCTCGTCGCCTGTATTTTTTAGACGTCGAGATCGGAAGTCACCGTGCAATTTTACTTCTATTGGCCAACGCGATTCGTTGATAGCTTGCGCTGCCAAATCTGGAGCATCAAGATTCACAGCGGTCAGAGATCCGGTGGTGCCGTAAACTTTGGCGCAGGCGTCCGCAATGAGTGGATCAAAGTTTGTTGTCCAAACTAAGCGTGAAAGCTGAGCTTTCATCAATGTCGCTAAGACCAAATGACCGTATGAGGGCTTTGCTCCAGACAACTTTGTGTCTAAGTAGGTACGTCGGTCTGCTTCGGAGGGGAACACGGCCTCGAAAAGCAAGGCATACTCATCTGCTGAATCGGGCGCAGGGAACGATCCTGATGAGTCAATATGAGCCTGCAATTGCTCTCGGACTGCTGCATTTGTAAGGTCGGCTACCATTTTTGGGGAGATACGACGCTGACTAATGAATAGCAGCTGCTTGAACTCCCATATCATGTCCCAGGCGGTTGGAATCCCTGCAGAAGCGGAAGCACCTGCGCCTAAGAGCCACATTAAGTTTCCGGCCCGTAAAGAAAAGCGACGAGTGAAGTCGTCGATGCCTAGCTCGGGCATCTCAGTTTCATGTTCCGAGGCAATCATAGACTACCTGCAAAAGTTGTAATATCTGGAAACTACAGCTGATTCGTTTCGTAACAAAGCAGGAATTGCGGCCCAATGGGAAAATAACGTGAGAGAGTGGGCCCAATGGAATCCTCCCGCGTAGCTTTATCCTCTGTCCCGATCTTGGAGTTGCCGCCTCAAAGGGGGGCAGTGGGCGCGCGATAGAAAGGACTTCTGATTTCATAAAAAGGTTCGATTGGTGTTTTCCCCACTCGGGATTCCAAGCTCCCGGCGAGAGAGTGGCCCAACCGATTCCGCCGGCATGGCTCTATCTTCTTTCGACGGTGAGCCTAAATTATTTCACACAGAAATCGCTGTAATATTGTATATACGGGGAAGCACCTCGCCGGCAGGAACCGATGCCAGTTGGTCGCCTCCGGTAGCACTGCGTAAGGGAGAGTGAGCTGAGCGAGTCCAGGGAACCCGCTACGCCGCGCCGCCGCTGCGGGCGGGAGAAGAGGTGATCGATACTGCGCCCGTTTTGCACGACCGGGTCGCCTGCACCACCTGTTACACGCACGCCTGCCGCTGCGGACTTCAGCCGTAAGAAGCTCCCGCCTGCATCGCGAGCATCACGGCGCCTCCTCTGATGCTTTATGATACATCACGATTTCCACGCGGCGGTTTTGCGCGCGGCCGCTATCGGATGAATTGGAGGCGACCGGGCTGGTTTCGCCGAAGCCTTGCGCGCGGATGATGTCCGGGGCGATTCCTTTATCGATGAGGTAGCTCCTGACGGCCTCCGCCCGGTGCACGGAGAGGAACTCGTTATATAGGGCTTCTCCCCTATCATCCGTATGCCCGTTGACATCGACATAGCCAATGTCCTGCGGCACCCATCGATGGCTTTCCAGGTTGCGGTCGATTTCCTGCTTTGCATCGTTTTTGAGAACGAAGGAATCGTGATCGAAGAGAACATCCGCATCCAGGCGTATGGTCTCCATCTTGGGAAGGGCAGATGGAACTGGACAGCTAACTTCGGCAAGCATGCTGCCTTTGCCCGATTGGCCGAATGTTCCCTTAACATTGAGGGTCACGTTGTCGACTTGAACCGAGATCGATTTTAAGCCGGTAACCCACATATACTTGATGCCGCTTCGGCAAGATGGCTGGACAATCTGTCCGGCTGTGACCGCCTCTGGCAGCATCTTGCACTCTCCCATAAATCCACCGGTGCAATCAGTTGTGCTGACGATGCAATCGCTCGCTTCCGCCGCGATACACTGCGTCCTGACGCATCCTTTGAACCGGTCGGCCTCTATTCCGAAAACGTAATAGTTCACCTCCTCGATACAGGATGTATTGAATTCCGGTGCAGGCTTACTGGCCGGCCCCTCCAGCCTGGTCGCTAAAAAGAAATATCCGGAGAACCGCCCGCCATCCGGACTGATGGAGTTTATTGACTTGTATGTCTGGTTGGACCGGCGATCCTGAAGGTCGGCTTCAATGAGCAGATCGCCCGGCTTTATTTGCGTGGATATCGTCTGGGTCGCCATGGCGGATTGGCGAATCTCTGACGCATCTTTCGGTGTCAGCAGCGCGTTGGGTTGGCCTTCACTTATCTCAGAGTTAACCGATATCGCTGAATCGAACATTCTGCCGGCGGCTTCCTCGGTATTGCTGACCATTCCCAAGTACCGGGATACTGTCCATTGCGCGGTGTCACTGAAGGCAGCGTTGAAATTGCGCCGCGCCATGCGGGTCATGGCCATGGCGGCATTGCTGGGCAGCAAAAAGCCATCGCAGGCCTTCCAGAGCGGCATCAGGTTTTCGGGCAAGAGCTTTTCCGGGATCGGCGGCTCTGTCGGCTTGCCGAAGGACGGCGCGAAATACATATCGTAAGCCGTTTCGCAGAGGCTCTGGCGCTGCTGATCGTTCTCGACTTGGGAAAGCTTCTGTTGAAAATCTTCAGGGCTTTGCGCGAAGACAGCATCCGGTAAAACACTGCTAGCAAGATAAAGCGCGATGCCGGCAACAGTATATCGATAGGTCATTACGACCTCCTCAACGCCGAACACTTAAAAGCAGGGCCAAGATGACGATCGTAACAAAGGCAATGACAAGACCGGCTGTTATCCAGTTTCCCATGTCCAGCGCCTCCTGCGCGGCGGGACGAAGAGGCCGGCTATCGCCGGATCGGCAATGCGTCGCCAATCGTTCCGCCATCTTGCACTCGCAACTGGATGATCGTGATAATGCCGGTGGAAGCAGTGCGTCGTGATCACGTCAAAAGTGATCTGGCTCAGGGACCAACAGCGATATTTTAGGTGAATGCCGCCCACCTGTCCCCAGGTGGTTAGTCCTCCGACCCATGCGCCAATGGATCTTGATATAACAAACTTCGAAACCGGTCTGCTTGGCCCGATGGCCCTTTCCCGTGGCTCTCTCTTCTGTCTCCATCCCGGACTTGCCGGCTTCAGGTGGCCAGAGGCCCTGCGATAGAAAGGGCTTCTGATTTTCATAAAAAGGTTCGATTGGTGTTTTCCCCATTCGGGAGCCAAGCTCCCGGCGAAGAGCGGCCCAACCGAACCCGCCGGTTGGCTCTATCTTCTTTCGACGGTGAGCCTAAATTATTTCACACAGAAATCGCTGTAATATTGTATAACGGGGAGAGCATCCGCCGGCGAGCCGACACCAGTTGGCCGCGACCGGTAGCACTGCATAAAGGAGAGTAAGCTGAGCGAGTCCAGGAACCGCTACGCCGCGCCGCCGCTGCGGCCGGGGGAAGAGGTGATCGATACCGCGCCCGTGGTTCATGACCGGGTCGCCTACACCACCTGCTACATGTGCGCCTGCCGTTGCGGCATCAAAGTGCATCTGCAGGATGGGCAGATCCGCTATATCGAGGGCAATCGCGATCATCCGGTGAATAAGGGCGTGCTCTGCGCCAAGGGTTCCGCCGGCATCATGACGCAGAACTCGCCGGCCAAATTGAAGAAGCCCTTGCTGCGCGTCGGCGAACGGGGGCAGGGGGAGTTCAAGGAGATCGAGTGGGAGGAGGCGCTGGCTCTGGCGAGTGACTGGCTCGGCCAGATCCGCGCGACCGATCCCAAGCGTCTTGCTTTCTTCACCGGCCGCGACCAGAGCCAGGCCTTGACCGGCTGGTGGGCAACGCAATTCGGCACCCCCAATTACGCCGCCCACGGCGGTTTCTGCTCGGTCAATATGGCGGCTGGCGGGCTCTATTCCATCGGCGGCTCCTTCTGGGAATTCGGTGAGCCCGACTGGCACCGCACCCGCTATTTCATGCTCTTCGGCGTCGCCGAGGATCACGACAGCAACCCGATCAAGCTCGGCCTCGGCCATTTGAAGGGCCGCACGGGGGACGACCAAGCAAAGTTCGTCTCCGTCAATCCGGTGCGCACCGGCTATTCTGCCATCGCCGATGAATGGATCGGCCTCGCCCCCGGCACTGACGGTCTTTTCGTCCTCGCGCTGGTGCATGAGCTGCTGCGCAACGACAAGATCGATCTCGATTTCCTGGTGCGCTATACCAACGCGGCCTGGCTCATCATCGATGCGCCGGGCAGTGCCGAACACGGCCTCTTCGCGCGCGATGCGGAAGGCGCGCCACTTTGCTGCGACCATCTCGTCGGCCATGCCGTCAATGCCCTGCTGCCCGGCGTGCAGCCGCGCCTGATCGGCAGGGTGACATTGCCGGAAGAGGTGTTCGGCGCCGGCAGGCAGGCGCGGCCGGTCTTCGACCTGCTCGCCGAGACCTATCTCGACCCGGCCTATGCGCCGGAGAATGTGGCACTGCGCATCGGCATATCGGCGGAGACCATCCGCCGCATTGCCGCCGAACTGGCCGAGGCCGCCTTCGAGCAGCAGATCGAACTCCCCATCGAATGGACCGACTGGGCCGGCCGCCGCCATGACAAAGTGATCGGCCGCCCGGTTTCCATGCATGCCATGCGCGGCATCTCCGCCCATAGCAACGGCTTCCAGACCTGCCGCGCCATTCATCTCCTGCAGATGCTGCTGGGCTCCATCGATTGCCCCGGCGGCTTCCGCTACAAGCCGCCTTTCCCCCGGCCCGTGCCGCCGCCGGTCAAGCCGGCTTGGCGCTCCGCCCCCGACCAGCCTTTGCCCGGCCCGCCGCTCGGTTTCCCCGAGGGTCCAGAAGACCTTCTGGTGGATGATGCCGGGAAGGCGCTGCGCATCGACAAGGCCTATTCCTGGGAGGCGCCGCTCGCCGCCCATGGCCTCATGCATATGGTCATCCACAATGCCTGGGCGGGCGATCCCTATCCGATCGACACGCTGTTCCTCTATATGGCGAACATGGCCTGGAACTCTGCCATGAACACCACCGGCACCATGCGGATGCTGACCGACAAGGACCCGGAAACCGGCGCCTATCGCATCCCCCATATCATCTATGCCGATGCCTATTATTCCGAGACCGTGGCCTATGCCGATCTCGTCCTGCCCGACACCACCTATCTCGAGCGGCATGATTGCATCTCGCTGCTCGACCGGCCGATCTGCGATGCCGAGGGCATGGCCGATTCCATCCGCCAGCCGGTGATCGAATTGGATCGCGACGTGCGGCCATTCCAGGATGTGCTGCTCGATCTCGGCGCGCGGCTAAAGCTGCCCGGCATGGTCAAGCAGGACGGCACGCCGCTTTATCCCGGCGGGCTCAAGGATTACATGGTGCATCATCAGCGCAAGCCCGGCATCGGCATGCTGGCCGGCTGGCGCGGCGCCGATGGCAGCCAGCATGGCAAGGGCGAACCCAATCCCGATCAGCTGCAGCGTTATATCGAGAATGGCTGTTTCTGGCGCGCCGAGATTCCGGAAAGCGCC
The DNA here is from genome assembly GCF_034044715.1 of Dongia soli. Classification (NCBI taxonomy): domain Bacteria; kingdom Pseudomonadati; phylum Pseudomonadota; class Alphaproteobacteria; order Rhodospirillales; family Dongiaceae; genus Dongia; species Dongia soli. Next base: position 62,534 of record NZ_JAXCLW010000008.1, read on the forward strand.
CGCTATCTGCGCCATGCCAATCACGATTATTTCGACTGGGCGATCTCCATGGGCCTGATGGACCGGCCCGAGCAGATCGTGCTGCAGCTCTATAGCGAACCCTTGCAGCGCTTCCGCCTCGCCGCCGAGGGCCATGGCGAGGGCCAGCCGCCGGAGAGTGAGCGCGAGCGGCTACTCAGCTATTTCGATCCGCTGCCGATCTGGTACGCGCCTTTCGGCCAGAATGAATCCGAGATCGAGTTTCCGCTCCATGCCATCACCCAGCGGCCAATGCACATGTATCACTCCTGGGGTTCGCAGAATGCCTGGCTGCGGCAGATCCAAAGCGAGAACAAGCTCTATATCCATCACGCCACGGCGGCGCGGCTCGGCCTCAAGGACGGCGATTGGGTCTGGGTCGAGAGCGAGCATGGCGGCATCAAGGCGCCGCTGCAATTGATGGACGGCGTCAATCCGGATACGGTCTGGACCTGGAACGCCATCGGCAAACGGGCCGGGGCCTGGAATCTCAAGCCCGAAGCGGGGGAGGCGCAGCGCGGCTTCCTGCTGAACCATGTCATCTCCGAGCTTCTGCCGCCGCGGCCCGACGGCTATCGCTATGCCAATGCCGATCCCGTCACCGGCCAGGCCGCCTGGTACGATCTCAAGGTCCGCCTGCGCAAATGCGAGCCGGGTGAGGAGCGGCTGACCGAACCTCGCTTCTCGCCCCTGCAGCCGCCTTTGCCGGCGCCGGCCGAGACCTCACGCTATGGCCGCTTCTTTCGGCGCAAACGGGAAAAAGCCGGGGAGGGCGCGCAATGACCTCGCTGCCGGAAAATCCCGCACCGCGCCGTCTCGGCCTCGTCATTGATCTCGATATCTGCGTCGGCTGTCATGCCTGTGCCGTCAATTGCAAGGAATGGAATAGCGGTGGCCATATGGCGCCGCTGACTGATCTCAACGCCTATGGCGATGCCCCGCGCGGCGTCTGGTTCAACCGCATCCACACCTTTGAGGTTGAGGCGGATGGCTCGGTCGAGGCGGAAGAGGGCGTCGGGGGGAGTTGCGGACGCACCGTGCATTTCCCGAAATCCTGCCTCCATTGCGAGACGCCCGATTGCGTCACCGTCTGCCCCACCGGCGCTTCCTATAAGCGCGCGGAGGATGGAATCGTCCTGGTCAATGAGGCGCTCTGCATCGGTTGCAAGCTCTGTTCCTGGGCCTGTCCCTATGGCGCCCGGGAATTCGATGAGGATGTCGGGGTGATGAAGAAATGCACCCTCTGTATCGACAAGATCTATAACGAAAACCTGCCCGAAGCCGATCGCGTTCCGGCCTGCGTCGCCACCTGTCCGACCCATGCAAGGCATTTCGGCGACCTCGCCGATCCCCAGTCCGATGTATCCATCCTGGTCGCCGAACGGGGCGGCTATGACCTGATGCCCGAACTCGGCTACCGCCCGACCAACAAATACCTACCGCCACGGCCCCGCCAGGGCGACGCCGCCATGCCCGCTCTGCCCATGCAGCCAACATCATCCCAGCCCGCGAAGATCCATCCCTTCCTGCGCTGGGTCGACAACCTCCTCTCCCGCTAGGCCCGTCGTTCATGCATCCCGCCTATTCCGTCATCTTCTTCACCTCTGCCTCCGGCGGCGGCTACGGCCTGCTCTTCTGGCTCGGCCTTCTCGGCGCCGGCAGCTACCTGCCGACCAACCGCTGGTTCGCCGTCTTTGCCTTCACCTTCGCTCTCCTCATGGTATCAGCCGGGTTGGTGGCATCGACCTTTCATCTCGGGCGTCCCGAGCGTGCCTGGCGCGCCTTCTCGCAGTGGCGGTCATCCTGGCTCTCCCGCGAAGGCGTGATGTCGCTTGTCACCTACATGCCGGCCGGCCTCATGGCCATCGTCTGGATACTCTACGAACGCATCCTGTCCTGGGTCGGGCTGCTGCTGTGCCTCTGCACGCTGCTGACCATTCTTTGCACCGCCATGATCTATGCGTCGCTGAAGCCGATCCGGCGCTGGCGTCACCCGCTGACGCCGGTCGGTTACCTGATGATCGGCCTCGGTAGCGGTGCGCTGTGGCTCAGCTGCTTCACCCGGCTGTTCGATGGCGGCCTGCCCTGCGCCTGGATCGCCTTCGGCATGCTGCTGGTCGGCGCGGCCGTCAAGCTGCTGTATTGGCAGGATATCGACCACGAAAGGCCGGTCTCGACAGCGGCAACCGCGACCGGTCTCGGCGATCCCGGTAAGGTACGGCTCTTCGCGGCGCCGCATACATCGGAAAACTATCTGCAGCGGGAAATGGCGTTCCAGATCGGCCGCAAACATGCCGGCAAATTGCGCCGCTGGTCGCTGGTCGCGGGATTTCTCGTCCCAGCATTGCTGGCCTTGCTATCGCGTTTTTTGCCAACGGGGCCGGCGATGCTGGTGCTTCTTCTCGCCGTCATAAGCAATGGGATCGGCGTGCTGGTCGAACGCTGGCTATTCTTCGCCGAAGCCCGTCACACCGTCACGCTCTATTACGGCGCCGACGCCGCCTGATCGAAGCGTGCAAAAAAAGCAGCGCCCGGAGGCGCTGCTTTGTCTTGTCCGCGTGGCGCTAAACCACTCGTGGCACGAGGCCACTGCCGGAGAAAGCGATTTAGATCGCTTCCTTCAGTTCCTTGGCGGCGCGGAAGGCGATCTTCTTGCTCGCCTTGATCTTGATCTGCTCGCCGGTGGCCGGGTTGCGGCCCATGCGGGCAGCGCGCTTGCGGACCTGCAGGATGCCGAGGCCGGCGATACGGATACGGGTGCCCTTCTTCAGGTTCTTCACCACCAGGCCGACCATGTCCGAAAGGATGGCATCCGCCTGCTTCTTCGGAATCTCATGGGAGGCTGCGAGTTCCGCCGCCAATTGCTTGAGGGTGATGGTAGCAGCCGGCGCGGCTTTCTTTTCGCCCTTCGCAGCGGCCTTCGGAGCAGACTTGCTCGATGCTTTCAGTGCCATGTACTCATGTCTCCTCTTTTATAAGATCTCTTAACCAGGAATGCGCTTCGATGGTGGTGCACGGTCAGGATATCGCTCTGGCCGGTTTCAGCCATTGGCCTATGACCCGCCAATTTCGATCCGGGCAATCCGATCATCCGATCGGGCGAAACATTCCCCCTGTCAGCGCTCTCCCGCCAGCGCCGCCCATCCGGGTGTTCGGCGACTCGCTGATTACCTGCATAGTATCTCGTAACTTTCGCGTGCTTCCAAGGGTGGGCAATCGCGAAAATGCTTATTTCATCGCCTTTTTCGCCGAGTCGGCCCAGTTTTCCCCAGGTAATTTACTGTCAAGCAGCTTCCAGACCCGGCAAGGTCAGTCCGGTCAGCGGGATTTCCGCTTTGCGACCGGATACGAGGTCAGCCAGGACTCGGCCCGAACCGGCCGCCATGGTCCATCCCAAAGTCCCATGCCCGGTGTTCAAAAGCAGATTGGCATAACCGGTCCGGCCGATAATCGGTGCGCCATGCGGCGTCATCGGCCGCAAGCCGCACCAGAAGCTTGCCCCGGCCACATCGCCGCCGCCAGGGAACAGATCCGTCACCACATGTTCTAACGTCTGCCGCCGCGGCACCCGCAGCTTGAGGTTATAGCCGGCCAATTCCGCCGTCCCGCCGACACGGATGCGATCGCCCAGCCGCGTCAGGGCGACCTTATAGGTTTCATCCATGATCGTCGAAACAGGCGCTTTATCTGCATCCAGTATCGAGGCGGTGAGTGAATAGCCTTTCACTGGATAGACCGGCAGACGGATGCCAATGGGGCGCAACAGCAAGGGCGAATAACTGCCTAAGGCCAGCACATAGGCATCGGCCGTCAAGACACCGGAAGAGGTTTGAATCCCGGCGATTTTGCTGCCATCCCGCAGCAAAGCCTGAATCGATATTCCGTAACGGAACTGCACGCCGGCCTGTGTGGCAAGCGCAGCAATCGCTTGAGTGAACTTGAAGCAATCGCCGGTCTCATCGCCAGGCAGGCGCAACCCGCCGACGATCTTGTTGGCAACCTGGGCGAGGCCGGGCTCGCGGGCGATGCAGCCGGCCCGGTCGAGGACTTCATAGGGCACCTGGTAACGCTGCAGGATTGCGATATCCGACGCAATGTCGTCCAATTGTGCCTGGGTGCGGAACACCTGCAAAGTGCCGAGGGCGCGATCGTCATAGGTGATGCCGGCATCGCGGCGCAGGTTACGCAAACAGTCGCGGCTATATTCGGCAATGCCGACCATATGGCTTTTGTTGCGTTCGTATCGCGCGGCGGTGCAATTGCGCAGCATGGCCAGTCCCCAGCGCCAGAAGGCAGGGTTCATCTGCGGCCAGATCACCAGCGGACGATGGCGCATGAACAGCCATTTGATCGCCTTCAGCGGCAGGCCAGGGCCGGCCCAGGGCGCGGAATAACCCGGGGATACCTGACCGGCATTGGCGAAACTGGTTTCAAGCCCGGGGCCAGGTTGCCGGTCGATCACCGTCACCTCATGCCCAGCCCGGGCCAGATAATAGGCGCTGGAGGTTCCGATCACCCCACCGCCGAGCACCAGTACTCTCATGGCAACCACATCCGTCTCGTTTCGCCGCTTTCTGGCCGTTTGCCTATATAGCGAAGCGTAACCCCCGTCCAGAGCATCCCCGCCTGCGCTACCGTGACATGGCGCACAATTCCGTATTGGCTACATTGCCTTATCCCCCAGGCTGGATGTAGCTTTTGGAACTGGTACAATTGGGGGATCAGATGAAAATGTCATCACATCGACTGCGGAACGTTTTGTGCGCGTTCCAAGGCATAAGGTTTTTGCCGGTGCTCATGGCCATGATCGCAACCGGCTGCACAACACATATCGCGCCCTCGGTGCAAAATAACCCGCCACCCACCGAAAAACTGTCGTCCTTCTCGCATTTCGAACTTCTCCCCGTAGAAGCGTCAACGGAAGCGAAAAAAGAGGACCGGGCACTGGCCAGAATCAGCGAAAACATGCAGCAGACGGTCAAACCGCAGCTTGTAGGTTGGGAAAAACAGGAAACTGGCGGCCGCACGCTCAAAATCCAGCCTTATGTGCAGGATCTGAAATTCGTCGATGGCGGCACGCGTTTCTTCGCCGGCGCGCTCGCGGGTAGCTCTGCGGTAGTGATGAAGGTTAAGCTGATCGACGCGGAAACTGGGGCGGTTGTTGCTGAGCCTGAATTTTACCAACGTGCCGCGGCGATGGGCGGTCCGATAACGGCATGCTACGGCGTATCACTACGGTATGCGCCGAGTATCTTGCGAGAAACTACAACAATGCCGTTGGTGGACCAACTGGTCTCGAAGAATCCGGTAGTTAAATCAGTCAACGCCTTGAAAATGAACAGCGGCATCAGATGATGCCGCTGTTTCTTTATCGCGATGGCCCTTGGTAAAACCGTATCACTTGTTCAGTTTTACGACGGTACCTTTCAGCGCCACACCGGCAACGAAGCCGCCGGCATGGCATTCATATTCGCTATCGCTGCTGAAGGGGTTTTTCTTATAGTAGCTGATGATGTTGATGACGGTATCGCCACCTTCCGCGACAGCCCGTTCGCCCAATTCCTTCATCGCAGAAATCATCGCCCAGCGACAGGCTTCCTCATCGGGCCGGCCGAAGGAATTGCTCTTCTTGTTGGTGACGTATTCGCCGAGATCCTTGCCGGAACCTGGTGCTTGCTGACCGGCAAAATAAAAGGTGATGTTGCCAGGCACATTCTCGGCATAGCGCGGGTCCTTTTTCACATCCTCGATTTTCAAATGATAGGGCGTGTCGCGCGCCTCTGCCGGCATGGCAGCTACCGCGCAGACTGCGGTTGTGGCAGCGACCGCCATCAATTTGAAAACGGGGCTTTTGAAACCGGATTTCCGCATGATCACCATTCCTTTTGGTTGTTTTGGCGTTGCGCCTGGATCATCCGATATATACTGCGATGGGCATCACAGAACAGCGATTTTGCCGGACATGCCCATGGCCTCGTGCAGGAATTCGTCGCAATAGAGATCATAATTGCCCGGTGTCGGGGCGACGAAATACAAATCGGCCTGCTCTCCGCCCTTCAATTCGATATCCTGGTTGAGGCTGGCCGTGCTGACATCCGTGCCATTCTTCTGCATTTTGTCGATCGCGATCGCCTTGAAGAAAGTCTTCGAGCTGAAAGTATGCGCATGGCCCGATGTGTTCACCAGATGCAGGCGATAGGGCGTGTTATGTTTGAAATTCAACGTTCCGGGGCTGAAGCTGAAATCGGCAAGATCGACTTCGACAGTGTGGCTGGCCGACCAATCCGTCGAGCTGACAATCGCAGCCTTATCAACGCTGGCGCTCTGGGTCGCCGGCTTGTCGGAAGCACAGGCGGTAACAAGCAGCGCCAATGCCAGCAAGGCAGAGAGTTTCAGTTTGTGAGTCATGATCGTCTTCTCCTTCCTATGAAGTGATTTACGGTGCGGTGAGGAATCAGGGCCGTTTGAAGATCAGCGAGGTATTGAGGCCACCGAAGGCGAAATTGTTCGACATGAAATATTCGATATCGAGATGCCGGGGGGGACCCATCAGATAGTCAAGCTCGGCACAGCGCGGATCGACATTCTGCAAATTGGCGGTTGGATAAAAGCAGTTGTCGCGCATCATCTCGATGCCGAGCCAGGCTTCCAGCGAGCCGCAGGCCCCGAGGGAATGACCGAAATAGGATTTCAGCGAATGGATCGGCATCCTCGCGCCAAAGACGCTATGGGTGGCCTGGGTTTCTGCAATATCTCCCCATTCCGTCGCGGTGCCATGGCCATTAACGTAACCGATGGCGCTTGGCGGAAGGGCCGCATCCTGTAGCGCCTCTTGCAAGGCGAGAGCCATGGTTTCCGCTTTCGGCTGTGTCGCATGATTGCCGTCGGAATTGCTGCCGAAGCCGACGATTTCGGCGTGGATGCGAGCACCCCGGGCAAGGGCCCTCTCACGTTCTTCTAGAACGAAGGTCACGGCGCCTTCACCGATCACGAGCCCATCGCGGTCCCGATCATAAGGACGCGGCGAAGATGCCGGTTTCTCATTGCGGGTGCTGGTAGCAAAGAGTGTATCGAAGACCGCCGACTGAGTTACATCGAGTTCTTCTGCACCGCCCGCGACCATCACATCGGCCTTACCCCAGCGGATCGCCTCAGTGGCATAGCCGATTGCATGGCTGCCGGAGGTACAGGCGCTCGAGGTCGGAATGACACGGCCCGTGATGCCGAAGAACATGCCGATATTAACCGCAGCAGTATGTCCCATCATCTGAAGATAGCTGGTGGCATTCAATGTCTTCGAACGCCCGCTCGTGATCAATTCGGCAAAGCTAATAACAGGTTGGATGCTGCCGAAGGAGGATCCATAGGCGACACCGGTCCGGCCGTTCCGAATGACCGCGGCGTCACTCAGACCCGCATCCTCGATGGCGCGTTCTGTCGCGTAAACCGCCATTTTCGCCACCATGCCCATGGTTCGGGTTTTCTTTCGCGGATACCGCTCGTCGACCGAGAACCCGGCGATGGGCGCTGCAAGCCGGGTGTTGATCCCATCGAAGCGGTCCCATTCGGTCATGTAACGGATGGCCGTTTCGCCCCGCGCCATCCGTTCTCGGATGGCGCGCCAGGTTTCGCCGAGGGCGGTGATACCGCCGATGCCGGTCACGACAACGCGACGCATCAGAACATCCCGCCATTAACCGACAGGACTTGCCGTGTGACATAGCCTGCCTCATCGGAGCAGAGGAACGAAACGGCGGCCGCGACATCTTCCGGTCGGCCGAAACGGCGGATGGGAATCAACTTCATCACTTCCTCGGCAGGTAATTCCGCCGTCATCTGGGTTTCGATGACGCCGGGAGCGACACAATTCACCGTGATGTTCCGCTTGGCCAACTCAATCGCCAGCGCCTTGGTCGCGCCGATGATGCCGGCCTTCGCGGCGCTGTAATTGACCTGGCCCCGATTGCCAGCAAGGCCAGCGATGGAGGACAATGTAACAATCCGCCCGCCCTTACGTGCCGAGACCATCGGCATGACGATCGGTTTCAAGACATTGTAGAAGCCATCGAGATTGGTTGTGAGCACGCTGTCCCAATCATCGTCTTCGAGGGCGGGAAATGCGCCGTCACGGGCTATTCCGGCATTTAGAACAGTGCCCCAATAGGCCCCATGCTCCGCTATATCCGCTTCCAGAATATTCCGGCAGGCCGCACGGTCGGCGATGTCGAATGAAATTAGCCGCGCGGTTCCGCCCGCTCCTCGGATCGCATCGGCAATGGCTTCGGCGCCGTCCCGGTCCCGCCCGTAATGCAGCGCGATGGCGAAGCCGTCATGCGCCAGACGTTGTGCGATGGCACTGCCGATTCCCTTGCTGGCCCCGGTGACGAGGACGGTCCTATTTTTCATGTGCAATTCCCTGGCTGGCCAGCAAGGCAGCCATGTCTGCCGGTTGAAATACGGTCAATTGCGCTGCGGCCACAACTTGATCCTGTCGGCTGACCTTACAATCGAATACGGCAACGTCTTCCTGCCGATAGGTCAAGACGGTGCTGACGGTCAAAATATTCCCGCTTTCGAACCAGGCGATACGGCAATTGAAATCCCGGGTCCCAAGCAGGAAGCCGACGCGGACCGGCATTCCGGCATCGAGCGTTCGGGCGCCTACATAGGCACCACAAGCCTGCGCCATCCATTCCACGGCCACATGCGCGGCAATGCCTTTATCCGGCCGGAAGAAAGGGATGCCCGGACGGACCATGACCTCTGCGATGAGTTGATTGCTATCCCGCTCTATCACCCGGTCAAGCAAGATCATTGGTCGGGCATGGGGCAACAGCGATTCGATTGGGTAGTCTTTCGGCGCCATGACATTCAGTTCCTGCCGAATGCCAGGGTGACATTACTGCCGCCGAAGGCAAACGAATTGCTGAGCATGGCCATCCTGTCGGTACCGATGGCCCGCATGCCGGTTGAGGCTAAGGTCAGTGTCGGCAGAGCCGGATCGGCGATACCATCCCAAAGGTGGGGTGGCAGCAAACCGTCATTGTAAGCTGGATGCAAGGTCAGCCAGAGAAAAGCTGCTTCGCAGGCACTCGCCGCACCCAACGTATGGCCGGTCATTGATTTCGTCGAACTGCAAGGCACGGACGATCCTAGAAGCGCATGTACGGCTCTGCTCTCCATGGCGTCATTCAAGGGCGTCGCAGTTCCGTGCAAATTGACATAGGCGATATCGGCCGGCGAGAGCCCGGCATCCACCATGGCAAGCCGCATGGCTTCATAGGCGCCGCGACCTTCAGGATCGGGTGCGCTGACATGATGTGCGTCCGAGCTCTCACCGATTCCGAGCAGCATTACCGGCGCCGGGTCCTTGGTAAGCAGGAAAGCAGCGGCCGCTTCTCCGATATTGATGCCGTCGCGATTTCGGCTGAAGGGATTGCACAAGCTGCTGGAAACAGCCTCGAGCGATCCGAAGCCGGTCACCGTCATCCGGCACAAGGTATCGGCACCACCGACCACCGCGGCATCGCAGAGGCCGGCCTGGATCAGACGACGGGCTGAGGCGAAAGCCTTACCGCTGGAAGAACAGGCCGTGGCGATGACATAGGCGGGACCGGTCAGACCAAGCGCACGGGCAGAGAATTCGGCGAGTGTGCCAAGTTCCTGCCGGCTATAGGTGAAGTCATTCGGCCAGCGATGCGTTTGCCAAACGGTTGCATAAGCTGTTTCAGCCTCCGCTATGCCGCCGGTGCTGGTTCCGAGAACAACGGCAATGCGGTCCCGCCCGAAGCGTTGGGCCATCGCATCGACCTCGGCGCGGATTTGATTTAGCGCCGCCAGCATCATCCGGTTATTACGGCAATCATAAGGCAGCAGGCTCTCCGGCAAATCGGGCAGCTTTTCATTGACGGCACCGACATAGACGGTTTTATCGATGGCGATATCAGAGCGCGCCACCAGTCCCGCGCGGCTACCGCTTGCCAGACCATGTGCGACCCTTGCCTTGTCCGAACCGATCGGACAGACGATGCCCATGGCAGAGATGCCGAAAGCCATCGTCATTGCTGCACCTGGACAGTCACGACATCGATGTCATAGCCCCAGGCGAGGTTGCTATAATGCAAGCCACCGGACCAAGGCTGACTGCTACCTGACTGGTACTCGGCATGGAGAACTTCTTTACCATTTGCGGAGACCGACCGGCTCTTGTCATCGACAACGAGATCGGCGCCGGCGGCGGCCAGGGTCTTGCGCATGACGGATTCGGGCCAATAGAGCACGGCGATATCTGCCAGCATGGCGCCCGGCTGGAATTCTTTTGGCAATTGCGGTGAGGATTCCATCGTGACGGAGTTATCGCGCCAAGTTACGGTCATAATGCGCTGGCCCATGCCATCGATACCGACCAATAAAACCCGGTCCGGCGTGATGCTGAGATGAGCTTCAAAGACATAGGTTTTACCCTGGTGATGAGCCGTCAGCATCTGAACCGCTTCGACGCTTCGCCCCATCTCCATGGGACGCGGAAGATCCAACCGTAAGTGAGGTGCCAGGAAGGCCGAGGTATCGTCCCGGGACGCGGTCGCGCTGCACCCGCCCAGGATAACGGCCAGAGCCAGCCAAATTTTTTGTAACCTCATCTTCCTTCAGTCTTTCCACCCGATCGCCGGCCCGGCGTCATGACCTGCCCTGGCCTCGGGACCCGCCCAGCCTCCGGACCCCGCCCTGGGCTCGGGACCCGCCCCTGGGCTCGGAACCTGCCCCGCGTCATGAATGGCAGAATACAGGGGTTTCGTCTCGCGTTTTCTTACGCCGGATTGCGACCATTTATTCTGCCAGTCCCGGCGGGGCTTGGCGCTTCCCGCCACCGGGGCCAGCAGGAAAGCGAAGATCAGGCCGACCAGCATCGTCAGGCCAAAGGCATGAACGGCGGCCACCCGGCTGAAAGCCAAAACGCCGAATGACAGCAAAGTTGTCAAGGTTGCCAGCCAAACTCCCAACATTGTGACCGACTGCCGGTTTCGGCCGCTTTCGGCACAAAAGACGGCAAAATCGACACCGATGGATTGGACGAGGATGAGGGCCATGGCGTGGAAGAAGGTAAAGCCTTCCCCGGCCAAGCCGATCGCCGCTGCTGCTAAAGTAATTGCAGTGACCGACGGCGCCTTGACCAGGATGGCACCCAGCCAGCCGTAACGCCAGATCAAGACCGGCATCATCAGCAACACGCCAACAACGATCAGCCATACCGCGCGGTAGCGATACTTGCTCAGTAAGATCGTGTAATCGCCGGTTGGATCGATCACACGGACGCCATCCACTTCTTGGATCGCGGTGCGCAGAGCTCCCGTATCGCGCAACCCGTCCAGCATGACGACGTGGATGCCGGGTTGCAGCACCAAGCTCCCGAGAAAGGGGACGGAATCCTCCGCGCTGGCTCTATCGAGCGTGAGTACCGCGCCGTTATCGTCGCTGCGCTTCGGCATCGGTAGGCCGAGCTGCTGAACCTGTTGCGTAAGATAGGGCTGGTTCAGCTTGGCGTCGATCAGCCGCCGGTTTTCGCGCTGCCGGGCGGCGGATGGAATGAAAGCGGCGGGCGATTGGTAGCCATGGAGAACGCCTTTACTCCGTAACTCGTCGAGGAGGGGAGCGAGCTGCTCTTCCCGCTGCAAGGCCGTTTCATCATCTGCTGCATGCACCAACAGGAATTGGGTCGAGGTCGTGCTCCCGATCAGCCGCTGGATTTCCGTCTGTTGCGCCAAGAGATCGGGCGACAGCGATTGTAGCTTGCGGACATCGTCATCGGCATGAAGCCGAAGTAAGCCAATGACGGCAGCCACGCATAGAATAGCGCCCAGGATCCTTCGTACAACGCGATGGTCAGGCTGCTCCCAGAACCGCCAAAGCATGCCGGCGGCGTGGAGCATGCCGGCACCGTGGCGCGCCGGCGACAGGCGATCGATGAGAGGAAACCACAAGAGGACTGTGACGAAGGAAGCTGACAGACCGATCACGGAGAAAATGGCGATCTGCCGCAAGCCTGGAAACGGCGCCAGGATGAGGATGGCATAGCCCAATAATGTGGTGACATAGCCGAGGGTGATGCCAGGAAGAACGCTGCGCAGCCGCTGCTCCGGCGTGCGGCAATCCGGATCGAAGAGACTGCTGTAATAATACATGCCATAGTCGACAGCGATGCCGATCAGGCTGACGCCAAACAGCAGCACCGCCACATGCAGATGATCGAATAGAAAAAGGCTGACCGACAAGGCCGCCCCGGCGCCGATGCCGACCACCAGCAGGTTCTGCCACAGCGGTGCGATCCGGCGAAAGGTCAGGAGCAGCAGCAGGACCGAACCGATCGTGGACACAAGACCGAGGGTCGAGGTCTCCTTCATTGCCACCTGCGACCCGGCAGCGGCGAAGAAAACCGCACCCAACCGCTTGACTTGCAGTTCGGCATGCTGCTGCCGCAGTAGCGCAATCTTTTTATCCAGCGGACCGATCAATTGCTGTTGCACATCGAGGGCGAAAGGTTCAGCCATCAAAGTGCCGGTCACGAGAATCCAGGTAATGCCCTTTTCGCTGGTCGTCAGCATGCCGTCGTCCAGCGACAGGCGCGACATCGGGACCGGCAACTGGGTCAGGAACGATTGCAGCAACAGGAAGGGATCATGTGCGATCAGGCGGGCATCCGTCAGACCGACAAAGCCATAGATTTGCGACAGAGCATTGGTCGCTACTTCCTCGCCATCACCAGCCAATAGAAGGGATCGGTCGCGTGGCGACAGCAAATTGTGACGAAAGGGAAAATAGAGAGCCCCTAATTTTTTCAGCCGGTCGCCGGACAAGGAATCGGCTTCAAGCCTGACCAAGCCGGTTGTCGCCAGGGTCTGGCCGAGTTTCGCAGCGACATCGCGGGCCGTGGCGCGATCTGGATCGCCGATCAGCAAGACGACGCGGCGGGAAACTGCATCGGTGACGGCCTGATTGGCTTTTTCCAGGAGTGGCGTTTCTGCCTCACGGGGCAGCAAAGCTAGGATATCGGTGCTGAACTGCAAGCCCGCATGGTACTTCCAGGCGAGATGGCCGGTGAGTGCAAGGAGCACGACCAACCAGATCAGCGCAAGCAAGCGCCTCATTTTTTTAAGGCGCCCTCGAACAGTTTCGTCTCCGCCTCGGAAAGAGGACCGCTGCCGACGGTTTGATCATGGAACTGCAAACGGTCACGATCGCCGCTTGGCCGGTGCATGTCCACATCATTGACATAGCGGCCGCCTTGAATGCGCATCTCGGAAATCGGCATGCTAGCCCCGCCGGCGGATTTCGGCCGCAGCTGCAATGTCCAATTTTCCGCCGTCCCTGCGGTTTCGATCGAGAACTGCGACTTCATGGCGTTCCAGTCGCCCGTCATGGTACCGCTCAGCATGTCGTAGAGCCGCGTCAGAAAAGGCACGCGCGAGGCTGGCAGGCGCAGGGTTTCGTTGCCGCGCGCTTCCTGAACCAAACCATTCGGCGTGATGACAGTCGTTGTTGGATAGGGTTTCTCGACCGTCCAGATGAGTCCCTTGCCTTGCGCGACGACGAAGCTTCCTTCGCTTTTTAACGGCGCCTGGAAGCCTTGCAGGGAGCGTTCCTGTGTGAAGCGCCCGCGCAAAATCTCACCCTGCTTCAGCGGCTCGCCGATCTGTGGGTCGGCCGCCTGCGCGGTCGAATTGGAAAGGACAGCAATCGTCAGGCAGGAGAGCAGCATCGCGGCGATGAGGACAAGGATTTTCCGGACGGCGATTTTCCTCACAGGAAGCTCCGAATCTTGTCGATCAGGAAGGCGGGCGATTCGAGGCATAACTCCCCGGTAGCGGCATCGACCGCAACCTGCGTGGTATGGGCCTTAGTGAGCACTTCGCCCGTGATTTTGTCATGGCAGCGATAGCTGATTTTCAGTCGGTTTTCATATTCGACCAATGTCGCGAGAACGAGAATGGCTTGGGCGTAGCGAATTGGCCGAACATATTTGATCTGCATATCGACGATCGGCCAGAGGAAGCCGGATTGATTCATCTCGGGATAGTTATAGCCGATTTTGTCCAGCAGGGCGCAGCGAGCCCGTTCCAGAAATTTGGCGTAATTGCCATGCCACACGACCTGCATGGGGTCGAGCTCATAGAACTGCGCCACGATTTCCACTTCGGCCGAGATCATTTTCTAATCCGCATCATGAGACGGCGCCCAAAAATCAAAAAAATTGTACCATTGGTAAGGATCGCGCAACGCATATTCCTCGAGCCGCGTCGCAAATCTTTGTGCATGAGCTTGCAAGACTTGCTCTCGACTATGGCGCGGGAGATCGATGCGGTCGGCGAATTTCTCGAAATACAGCCGATATCGATCATCTTCACGCAAACAGAACAGGGTGTAGACCGGGCAGTCCAACAGGGCGGCGAGCAGATAGGGGCCGATAGATAAGGGGGCCGGTTCACCTAGAAATGATGTGCTGACGACGCGGTTGCGGCTGGCGACTGGTGTCCGGTCGCCGGCGATCACGACCCAGGTGCCGCGATCCACGCGTTCTTTGAGATTGACGGCGATTTCCGGTCCCAATTCCGTCACTTGGATCGTATTGACCGCAGCGGCGGTGCGAAATTCCCGCAAGACCTTGTTGTAGTTGGTGGCGTGGTGCGTATGAACCAGAACTGCCAGGCGATTACGCGTGGCATTGTCCAGCAGCGCGCGCGACAAATCAACATTGCCGAGATGCGAGACGATGATCACCGCGCCATAGGGATCAGCGGCAGCTTCCTTCAGATCATCGACCTTCCCCGGCTGAATGGCCTCACCTGGCATCCGACCGGTCCAGCCGATGAAAGTGTCAAGGGCGCTTCCGGCGAAGGAGATGAAATGGCGGTAGCTGTCCGTGAAACCGGGCTTGCCGCGGTTCTTCGCGCGAAAGGCCCGGGCGAGAAATTGCTGCGAAGCTTGTCGCTGTTCGCGGCCGGTCAGATAGAAATAAAGAACGATCGGTGCCAAGACGGCGCGGCAGCCAGTGCGGCCTAGCAGACGATAGCAGGCGAAACAGAAACGCAACCCCCAACCGGTACCCCGTTCCGCCAGCCAAGCCCAATGTATTCCCTCCCGATCCTTCGGCAACCGGGCCGGGCGGTTGTGTAGAATCCCTGGCAGACTTGTCAGCATTCGGAAGACCAGGCGCGTATGCATCCAACTGATGCGCAGGTTATCGCGCCAGAGCTCGAAGTTCGACGTATTGTCCGCCGGATAGATGACGGAAACCGGCAGATTGCTTACCGGCGTGCCGCGCCAGAACAGGCGCACCATGATCTCGGTATCAAAGTCCATCCGTCGGCCGCGAATACCTTCTTCGGCCAGAAGCGCCGCGACCGCAGCCAGCGGATAGACGCGAAATCCGCACATGCTGTCGCGTATCTGAAACGACAAGGTTTCGATCCAGACCCAGATATGCGTCACCCATCTACCGATCGCGCGGCCCAGTGGGACGGAACGGTCATAAACCGGCACACCCGTAACCAGGGCGTCGGGATGCCGCTTGGCCCGTTCCAGCAGTTTCGGCAAAGCCGCGAGATCGTGCTGGCCATCGGCATCGACCTGCAGGGCATGGGTGTAGCCGGCCGCCAGGGCCATGTGAAAGGCCTGGATGACGGCGCTGCCTTTTCCCTGATTGACGGCAAAACGATGGACCGCGCCGCCGCCAAGATCGGCTTTTGAGAATTTCGCCAAGGCGGAACAAGCCGGTTCGTCGCTGCCGTCATCAATGATGAAAACAGCCAGATCGAGTGCCCGCAACGCGGCAACGATGGATGATAGGGCCCGCCAGTGATTGCGGCTCGGAATGATGGCGCAAGGGCGGAACAAGCGGGTCTGGCCGGTCACGGCGATAAGGTAAAATTGCCGGAGGTCAGCACATCGTCCCGATGCCGATAGGTGAAGTTCATCCGATTCTGGTTGACCAGATGCTTGAGGGTCAGTGTGACCTCTCGGTTCGGCGGCATGATGCGCCGGAACTTGACCTGCAAGGACGAAGCAACGCCGTCTCCGAGATGGAGATATTGTGCCGTGTAGTGAGCCGCCCAGTCGACCAGCGCCACGCCCGGGACAATCGGCAAGCCGGGAAAATGCCCGTCGAGCTGCTGCAAGCCGGATGGAATAAAGAGATCAAGCTCGATGCCGTTTCCAATGGGCCGTAGATTGCGCAATTCCGGATATTGCGGCCGGTCCGGATTGATGGTCACATTTTCCTCATTGAACAATGCCAAAATGTCCGACGCGCGCCGCTTGCCTAGCGTGGAAGCGGGAAGCGCATCGACGAAGCGCCAGTGCTTGGGAAGGCAAGCGGATTCCAGCTGCCTGCCGAGCTGCTGGCGCAACAGCCGGCCGAAACGGAAATCGCCGATCTCCTTCAATCGCGTCGTCCCCGACTCGCTTGGCACGATGGCGGCAGCCAGGCGCGGACGATCGCTCGGCATGATAATGACGGCAGCGGCTTTTACCAAGTCGACGCCGAGCAAAGCAGCTTCGATCTCTTGGAGACTGATCCGCTTGCCTTCGATTTTTACAATGTCGTCAGCCCGGCCCCGGTTGCGGAAGGAACCGTCCGCCGCCAGCGTGATGAGATCGGCACTGTCATAGAGTCCGTCCCCGGCGATGAAGGGAGAGCGGACCTGCATGCATCCGTCAGGTTGCTGCCGGACGGCGACACCGGGCAATGGATGCCAGGCTGGATCTGTGTTCCGCCAATGGCGATAGGCGATCGCGCCGGTTTCCGTGCTGCCAAAAATTTCGGTCGGCGCCAGGGATAGGATATCAGTTGCTTCGCGGGCCGCGCTTGCCGGCAATGGCGAGCCGGCGGAGAGGATCAATGCCGGCCGGTTGTGCTCGCTCTGCGACGGCAAGCCGGAAAGGCGGCTGAGATGGGCAGGGCTGGTCACCAGGACGGCGCCGTGCAGGTCTTCGGCGAGGACGGTCTCCCAGAAGTCGTGGCTATAGCCATGGAAAGGCCGGCCGGTCAGAAGCGGCCAGACCAGCCGGAAGGTGAGACCATACATATGTGTGGGCGAGACCGTGGCGTGCACCCAACCGGTTGCTGGCAGATCTGGCCCGAACAGGCTTTCGATGGCCCGGGCCTCAGTTTCGAGCAAAGCCAGTGTCTTCGTCACGCATTTCGCATTGCCCGTCGTGCCCGAGGTAAAGAGATCGAGACGGCAATTTTCCGCCGTCAGGACGGGTAAAGCGCCGACTTGCTCCGGCTGATGTTCCAGCCGGAGAAGCGGCAGGTCCTGCGCCACCGGGCGGTTGCTGACGATATGATCCCAACGGTCACGGATACGCATCAGCGTGTCCGGCAGGACGTTTTGCGGCATCAGCGCCGTTGCCCCGGCATGAAAAAGGGAAAGGAGGCCGACCGCCGTCCAATAGGCATCGGTACAGGCAAGCAATCCCTGGCGACAGCCGTTGCGCCGAAGCTCAGCCGCATTGCCGGCGACATCGCGGTGGAACTGGGCAAGATCGATGCACTCGCCGCCTGTCGCGGCGACGGTCGCGGCCGCTGCTCGGCCATCAGCAAATATGCGGGCGATCGAACCGGCGGTCATGACTGTTGCCGGCGCCATTTGAGTAGGTGACGGAAACCGATCTCGCCGACGAACAAGGCACCGGTAATAAGATAGGAGATGAGGCCGGTCCAAAGCGTCCAGGTGGCGAGGCTGCCCCAGATGGACAGGCCGATAGCGATCATCGCATTGGCGACCAACCAGACCAACCAGAGGACCGTTACCTTGCGGCAATAGAGCTGTCCGCTCGGCGAAAGTTCGCCATCGGTCAGGACGGCAATGCGCTCGATCAGGCTGGGCGGGCAATAAAGCGACCAGCCGAAGACGCTGGCGGCGACAAGGCTCATCAGGGCCGGATAGGCGGAGACGGCGAAGGCCGAATCCAGGATCGACGCAATCAGCAACAAAAGTCCGGCGACCAGCAGCGGTACCCGCCAAAACCGCGCGATCTCAGATTTCGCCGCAATCAGCCGCAAAGCCAACAGGATGAGCGCCGCCGCGATGAAGCCACGAGGAGAAATGATATCCCGGCTGAAATACACGAAGAAAGGATAGGCAACGCCGAGGGCCGCCAGGGCAATGATTAAGGCTGTTCCGGATTTACTCCGCCAAGATGGCTTGGACACGGTCGAGAACATCGCTCACCCGGCGAACCGTCTTGAATTCTTCTGCCTTGAATTTGCGTTTGGTCAATTCTTGCAGCTTCACAATCAGATCAACCGCATCGATACTGTCGAGATCGAGGTCCTCGTATAGCAACGCTTCGGGCGTGATTTTTTCCGCCGGCACCTCGAACATCTCTTCCAGATAGCCGCGCAGGGCCTGGTAAATCTCGTCACGGGATAACATTGTCTCAGTCCTTGCGCTGCGCCTGAATGAACTTTGCCAAACTATGGATGGTGGCGAAATGCGCCTTCACCTCATCGGTGATGGTCTCGATCTTCGTACCATAGGTCTTGCGAATGGCAACGCCGAGTTCAAGCGCGTCGATGGAATCCAAACCAAGTCCCGTAGTGAATAAGGGCTCGTTGCTGTCGATATCGCCGGGCTCGATACCTTCGAGCTTCAGCGTCCGGACGACCAGCTCTTTCAGGTCGTGTTCCAAGTCATTGAGTTGCAAGTTGTTCACCGTAATAACCTTCAATATGGCGGACCAGTGCTCTGGCTGCGATCGATCTGCTTTGTTCGCGCAATAGCACTTTTGAATCCAGGCTGTCACCGACTGTTACTGTGAATTGCGAACGGCGGGGCGGGACGCGCCACCAGGGATCGCCCTTCAGCAGCATGATCGGCTTGCAGAGGATCGTGACGAGTTGAATGCGGGCTTCGGCGAGCAAGGCGATGTTGGCGAAGCCGCGGTGGAATCGCATCGGCTCACCGGGCCTAGTCCGGGTGCCTTCGGGGAAGATGATAAGATTGTCGCCGCTATCGATCGAGGTCTTGCAGGCGTCGAGCAGCGCTTCGGGTTCCAGATTGTTGGGGATGTAACCGCAAAGCCGCACCACGCCGCCGAGATAGCGGTGGTTCCACAATTCATGTTTGACGATGCATTGCGCGCGCGGAATGAAGGCCATCAGGAACACTACGTCCAGCAGGGTCGGATGATTGGCGATGACGAGATGGCCCTGGCTGTCTGCCAGCCTTTCCGCACCTACTACCTCTAAGCGCAGGATGCCGAGGCCTTGCAGCATCGCCGCGAAAACCCGGAACAGGCCTTGGACGAAACGCTGCGCATTGCGCCGACCTGTGGCGCCATCGATCTTCAGTTTGGCCACGATGGGAAGGACAGTCAGCGCCGCCAGCGCACCGCCGCCGAAAAAGACGGAAAAGGCAAAGCCCGTTGCGATGACCCGCCAGCCGCGATCGATATGGTTAAGCCGCACGTTGCCACCGCCATCTCATGCGTTCGCCGGTCGAGCTGGCGGTATCACATCCGGACAGAAAGAATTTCAGGAAATCTTCGATCGCATTGCTCTCGACCGCATGGTTGCGGGACGGCGTCGATTCGGTTGCGGCCGCAGAGATATGGAGCGCATCGCCGACCGGCTGCCGGCTGAGTTTGAGAGCGACGACCAAGGGCGCGCCAGCCTCCGGCTTTTCCTGGAACCGCTGATAATCACCGGCAAGCGGCTCCTCATAGCAGACGAGCAGCACCGCTTCGTCAGGATTGGCCGCCAGGTTGGCGGCCGCTTCCAGCATTGCAAAACCGAATGTATCGCGGCCGGCCGAAATAGTCGTATGGCCCGCCTTGTTGCCGGTGTGGATCGACAAAAGGCCCGCCAGAGCGTGATGGATGGACAGGCTAAAATCGGCCGGCGACGGTGGTTGTTGCTGCGCCAGATTCCCGAGGATTCGCAGGGTTCGCGGAAATTCGCCGTGGCGGGAAGCGAAGATATAGCGGGTTGTCTGGATGCTGTCGCAGGCAAGGGCCGCGCCGATGACTTTTTGCCCGAAAGTGTCGATCCGCCGACGCAGCATCATGGGAAGTGTGCCAAGGCCTTCGCCATCCCTTGGTTCGCCGCCGCCGGGTACACCAGCCCAGGCGCGCCAGTCTGCTCGCGTCTCGAGACCCGGCGCCCAGGCAAACCAATCTTCGACAAAAATGGGAAGTTCCTGCTGCATCATCTTCAGTATGACGGGTCGTTCAGTGACAGAGACGCGCTTTGGAAATTCGGCATCACGTGCCTTGCTTCCAGCGGCTTGTCGCTTATGCGATGTCCGGAAATAAATTGATTGCGGACAATATGATAGCTAGCGGCACATTTCGCCCCGGCATTGCGCCTTTTAACCCTGACCATCGCTCCATGCTCGGCCGCAACCGCATCCGGATTCCCAATAGGGCATCCGATACCCCCAGCCCCCAAATTTAGCAAAAAACATTATAATACGGCTCCAGCACTTTATGGAAGCCTTCCCGTAGACCCCGAACCTATTGAAATATATGAGTTTTGTGTCAATTCTTCGAGAGGAGGGCGAGGCCGCCTCGGATATGCTGGAACGCTGGTCCCACCGGCTTCCCCCCATGGGAACAATAGCCGAGCGGAGCCGGATAGGCCGCGCCTTGCTCTATGATCTGCTGCAAGGCGTTGTTGGCGATGTCGCTGCCGATTGGCGGATAGAGACAGAATCTTCCGGCCGGCCAATCGTGTTCTCGCCCAATTTACGCTCCCCTGAGCCCGACCACCTTTTGCCGTCGGTCTCGATAGCGCATTCCGGTGGCTGGGTCATGTGCGGCATGTCACAGGAGGGGAAGATCGGCGTCGATCTCGAAATGCTGCGATCCGACCGGAATTGGCAGGGCATGGCGGAATCCGCCTTCGGACCCCAGGAGGTGCGGCGGGCGGCGCAACATGGCATGCCTGGCTTCTATCGTCTCTGGACGTTGCGGGAAGCCATGGCTAAAGCGACAGGGGAGGGGTGGCCGGCCGTGACCGATAAGCAAGACCGTGCTGATACCGGCCCCGATACCGGCATCTGGTTCGCCTCACTCGACGGTGCGTCCTGGTCGCTGTGGCATGAACGGATGCTCTGCCTTGCGACGCAGCGACAATTCAGCCTGGCCGTTGCGCGCAGCTATCGGGCAAAAGCATCACCCACGTCACACATGCCGTTAAAATGGTGGCATTTATCGCAGGAGTTGCAGATGATGGAAACTCAGTCATAGGTCAGATGCGCGGGGAAGGCGCATATGCCAGAGCAGGGGTCATCGATGCATCAACTGGGGTATCTGCGGAACGATCGTCTCACTGCAGATATGTATGTACCGGAATCGCGTTTCGGCATCTGGTTCTTGCAGACGGAAACCTGGGCAACTCATGTCCTCACCCGGGCGGTCAACGATCTCGAACGGCTGATCGAGAATCGCCTGCAGTCATATCCGGTCATTGTCGATGTCGGTTGCGGCCTCGGCCGCTCGTTCAAATTGCTGCATGAACGGTTCAAACCGGAACGCATGATCGGCGTCGATATAGACTCGGCGATGCTCCAGGCGGCCGCGTCGGGGATCGCCAAGGAGAATTTCACCGTCGAGCTGCGGCAATCCACCAGTTCGCGCCTGATGATGCCGGCACAATCCGCCGACATGGTGTTCTGTCATCAGACCTTTCACCATCTGATCGACCAGGAGGCGGCTTTGCGGGAGTTTTACCGCGTGCTGAAGCCAGGTGGTCTGCTGCTTTTTGCGGAATCGACCAGGAAATACATTCATTCCTGGCTCATTCGTTATCTCTTCCGTCATCCGATGGATGTGCAACGGACTGCGCCGGAATATCTGCAGATGATCCGCGATGCCGGATTCAATATCCGGCCGCGCTCGGTCTCCTATCCCTATCTCTGGTGGAGCCGCTCGGATCTCGGCATCATGGAGAGATGGTTCGGCATCAAGCCGCCGATGGAGCGCGAAGAAACCCTCGTCAATCTGGTCGCAGTAAAGCATTAAGCCGGCGGCACTGTCTCGAGCACCGCCGCCGGCTCATGACCGATCAGGCGGCGGCCTGTTTCAGCTTCTGCATATTGGCAATGGTCTGGGCACAGGCATTTGCAGCTTCGGTACCCTTCACCAGGAAGTGCTCGAAGAAGAATTTCCGGTGCTCTTCATGGTCATGGAAATGCTGCGGCGTCAGGACCGCCGACAGAACCGGCGTTTCCGTTTCGAGCTGCACCTGCATCAGGCCGCTGATGACCGCCTGGGCGACGAATTCGTGGCGATAAATACCGCCATCGACGACGAAGCCGGCGGCGACCACGGCGGCATAACGCCCGGTCTTGGCCAGGATCTTCGCCTGCAACGGAATTTCGAAGGCGCCGGGGACGGCGAAGACATCGATGCGATTTTCGGTGATGCCGAGTTTCGACAGCTGCGCCACAAAGGCGATGCGGCACTGGTCGACGATATCCTTGTGCCAGGACGATTGAATGAAGGCGATGCGGCCACCCTCCGTGGGAGCTTTGCTTGGCGTTGAAATAGTGCTGATCTGGCTCTGATTCATTTTGGTACCTCAAGCGTTGGGACCGGAATCAGGGCAAACGGGCTATCCATGTAAGGACGCTACGCGCCCACATGTCGGCGACATCCCGTCCTCTTCCATCCGGACTATGACCGTCGGCTTCGGAGTCACACCGAATCTGCTGACCTTGCCGGATCGATTCCGGAAAGCGCTCGCGGGCTTATGCGATCATGCGCAATCACCGCCGGTGGGGAATCACACCCCGCCCTGAGAACGTTTTGCCATACGGGTCGAGCCCGGATAACGGCGATTCCATAGGGGATTTCGGCGCGCGCCGCAAGCCCGCCGCTGAGAGCCGGCAGGAAGCTGAAACCGCTAACCGGTGAAATCGATCACGACCTTGATATCGTCGGACTGGCGTTCGAAGGCTTCAGGCCATTGCTCCAGCGGGACACGGCGCGTGATCAAGCGCTGTAGCCAGAGCTGGTCGGCGGTGCGGAGCGCAGCCACGGCCTGTTCATAGTGCCGGCGATTGGCATTGACGGAGCCGAAGATCAAGTCGTTCTCCAACACCAGGCGCCTGCCGATCTCGCCGATATCGAAATCGAGTGCATGCTGTCCGCTGGATAAGCCGGCGAGACAGACGATGCCGTTTCGGCCATTCAAAGCAAAAGCATCCAGGATCACCGGCGCCGCGCCGGTGCATTCGATGATGATGTCGGGGCGCAGATCGAGGTCCTTCAGCTTGCCGCTATGATAGGTGGCGCCCAATGCGCGGACGAGATCCGGCTTGGGGCCGGTTTCCACCTGATCGAAGACATGCATGTCGAAGCCTTGTTGTTCGCCCATCAAGGCCGCGAGCAGGCCGACCGGGCCTGCCCCTGTGATCAAGGCGCATTTCGGTTGCCAGTGCGCGCGGGCGCCGATGCGGCGGATCTGTTCCCAAGCCTTGGCGACGATGCTGGCAGGCTCCACCAGGACGGCGGTGGCGCGCATCGACAATGGCACCCGGATCGCATAGGCGGATGCCAGTGCAAATTGTTCGCTGCCATAGCCGTCGATCGACTTGATGCCGCGTTCAACATATTCGCCGTTGCTGCACGTATCCCATTCGCCGGCGGCACAGTTGGGGCAGGGAACGGGGTCGGGCCGGCGCACAAATCCGACCACAAGATCGCCCGGCTGAAAGCCGCTGTCATCTGGCGCCCAGATGATCTCGCCCAGGGCTTCATGGCCGATAACCAGATATTGTTTGCCTTCCGGCGCCCAGCCGTAATTGCCGGCGGCGATCTCGATATCGGTGCCGCAGATCCCCAGATCCAGGCACCGCACCAAGAGATGGCCAAGGGAACAATCCGGCTGATCGATTTCCTGTAATGCCAGGGAATGATTTTGGCCGGGAATAAGCGTAAGTGCACGCATCGACACCCTCACTTCTGCCGACTCAACCGCTTCACGTTGAAAAACGTTCCAGGAGAACGTTCCGGCCGCTGCGGTTGTGCGGGAAACAAGTGAGTCGAGGAACGAGGTCGTCAGGGAGACAAGCGTTAGCCTGCGGTCTGGAGGGCCACATCCCCCGATGCGCCGGGTCCCTGGTAGCGTAACAGGGGAGTGTTTTCCGCGTACCACTTGTCGGGGTTTGTCCAGACATAGGGACAGACGTCATGGATCCTGATTTCGGTTACCCGATACGGCTGTGCGCTCAATATCTCATCCAAAAAGCGCTGCGCATCCTCGCTGTCGGAATAGGCGATCACCCTGTTTCGATAATCAAGCGCGACCAATTTGGCGTTCAATTTACGGATCAAATCCATCCTGGACTCCTCTGGCTACAGGCATTCATGTCCTCGGCTCAACCGTTCGAAGCGAATGCTCTGGGAAGTGGATGGTCGTCGGCGGGCGGCCGTAATTATATCGTAGTACGATATAATTGTGTCGTGAAGCGATATAAATCAAGTGTAAGCTTAAGGAAGGGATGGCGGGGGACGATGACGGGTGCGGATGAAATGGCGGTTATGGAAGGACCGAAGTCAGAAAACGGCAAGAACCACCACCACAACCTGACCAAGGCTGAATATGAAACTCTGGCCGCGGGCCAGAAAGCTGCTCGCCCGCATGTCCACCATGCATCTCGAGGAACTGCGACGGCTGGGACCGCAGCTGGCGCAATTGCTCATGCGCTTCGGGTCATAACGATGCGCGGGATCCAGGACGCTCAAACCGGTGCTGAGATCACAATGATATTATACCTAAGGAGCGCGGTCGCGGCTGTTTGTTCTCTTACTAGAAGGGAGTCGCGGGCCGCGGTGAAAATCGGCGGCGAAATAGCCAACTTCATGCTTCTTTTATAATTATTTATTATTAGTCCGAATAGTTAGGCTGCTTGGCTTTGGCCATGTTCAGTGATTGGCAGAGCGAACCGGGAGCCTGGTCCGTCGTGGATGAAGGTGCTCCCTACCTGTGGAGTCATCAAGGCGTAACGGCATGCAATGGGCGCCAAAGAATATTTGCCAGCTTCGTGACTATTGGGGCAGTCTCGCGGGAGACGCCGTTCCGGAGCGAGCACTTTTCGATCCGGCCCAGGTCAAATCGATCCTTCCTTATCTGATGATCTGCGAGTTCGAATTTGCTCCGTTCCGGGTCCGCTTCCGGTTGAGCGGAACGAGCGTCGATGAAATGACCGGCATGAATTTGACCGGGCGGTATCTTGATGAATTCGCGACCGGGACCTATGCCGCCAGTATCCAGGAAATGCTGGGTTACTATGAGGATGCGAGCAAGACCGGGCGCCCGCGGGTGTGGACTTATCCCTGGAGCGGCGACAATCCCGGCGCCAGGGTCATATGGGTCGCCTTATTTCCGTTCCAGATAAACGGCACGCTCTCGCAATGCGTGTCCATAGAGGATTATGGCGAATTCGACGGCGTGAAGGATGCCGAGTTGCGCCCGGAGACGGGAGCGGATTGGGCCGGGCTGTCCAAACTTATATAGGGTTATCCCGCCCGCTCGATGTCGATTCTCGTTCTTGCTTAATATTGCATCAGGTTGTCCGGCGAGGTCCGGAACTTATGGCCCATAGCACGGTTACGTGGGGGTTGCCTACGCAGATGAGTCGGCATCCAGAGAGGTCAGCACGGTCATGGCCCCCAGAGCCAATTGGAAAGGCTATCTGAAGATCGCGGAAGTGACCTGTCCGGTCGCTCTTTACACGGCTGCCTCGACCTCGGAACGCATGGCCTTCCATACGGTCAACCGGGAAACCGGGCATCGGGTGCACCGGCAATTCATCGACAGCGAAACAGGTGATCCGGTCGAGCGTGAGGACCAGGTCAAGGGATATGGCGTCGGTGATGACGATTACGTCATCCTCGAACCGGAGGAGATAACGGCTGCGGTCCCGGCCAGCGATAAGACCCTCTCGGTCGATGCTTTTATCGCCTGCGACGATATCGACAATGTCTATTTCGACCGGCCCTATTATTTGGCACCGGCCGATAAGAATGCCGAGGAATCCTTCTTCCTTATATGCAAAGGCATGCAGGCGGCCAATGTCGCGGCTATCGCCCAGACCGTGCTGTTTCGCCGGGTGCGCACTTTGCTCATCCGGGCGCACGGGCCGGGCATGATCGCGACCACCTTGAATTACGATTATGAAGTCCGGTCCGCGAGAGAGGCCTTTGAAGACATTCCGAAAATGAAGATCAAAGGCGAAATGCTGGATCTCGCCAAGCACATCATCGACACCAAAATGGGAGAATTCGATCCCCGCGAGTTCGATGACCGCTATGAGGCTGCTCTGGCTGACTTGGTTAAAGCGAAGCTGGAAGGCAAACCTATTCCCAAGCTCAAGGTCATCCAGCCGGGCAAAGTCATCGATCTCATGGAAGCCTTACGGCAGAGCGCCGGCCGCGAGAAAGGCGGTGCCGGTACCAAGAAAGCCGCGGGGACTTCACGCCGCAGCGCGGCGGCAAAAGGGAAAAAGACCGCCAAGAAGAAGGCGGCGCCGGCACGGCGGAAGGCCGGTTGATCATCTCCATCTGAATGCACTCTAGCGCTTGCGCGGTCTCTTCTCTTCGGAGGCAATGCTCTTCCGCAAGGCATCGACGATGCTGATCACATTACTGGGGCGCTCTGCTGCTTCGCTCTTGCCTTTGCGCCCGGCGACCCGCTTACCCTTGCGCTTGCTGGCAATGATATCGAGCAGCCTTTCCTGAACGGGGTCGTTCACCATGGAAGGGTCCCAGGCTTTGGATCGTTCGGCGATCAGCTTCTCCACCATATCGACCAGCTTCTTATCGGTCTTCGGGGTCTTGATGCCGGTGAAGTAGGGTTTCACGTCACGCACTTCGTCACCATATCGCAATGTCCAGAGGACAATGCCTTTGTCGCGCGGCTGCAGCATGACGGCCCGCTCGCGGCGATACATGACAAGGCGGGAAATGCCGACGGTTTTGGTGGCTTCCATTGCATCCCGTATGACGCAGAACGCTTCCTCGCCCACCTCGTCATCGGGCATCAGATAATGCGGCTTGTCGTACCAGATCCAGTCAATGCTATCCCTCGGCACGAACATGTCGATATCGATGGTGCGGGTACTTTCCAGTGCCACGGCCTCGATTTCTTCATCTTCCAGTAGCACGAAATCGTCTGCTCCCCGCTGGTAGCCCTTGACCTCATTTTCCTCATCGACAGGGTCGCCAGTTTCAGCATCGACATATTGGCTGACAATGCGATTGCCTGTTTTGCGATTTATTGTATGGAAGCGGACCTTCTCGCTTTCCGAGGTCGCCGGCATCATCGAGACCGGGCAAGTCACCAGGGATAGCTTTAAGTAACCTTTCCAGAAGCTGCGTGGCGGCATGTCTCACCAGCTGGTCGCGACGGAGGCGCATTGCTGGAGGCGGCAGTGCGTTAAGAAACGGGGAATCTCACGCCCTTTCGGAAAGAGCGCCTCCACACCGACAACATCGATACGGGCAAAAGGTTCCAGGGGGTCGCCTTATGAGATGCCTTATTAATTGTCGAGTCATCAGAGCGACGTCATAGTTGCAGGGAGGGGAGAGTTTGATGATCGATATCTTCAAAATTCTTGCAGCCGCCGCTTCGGGTTATCTTTTGGGCAGCCTGAATACCGCGCTGATCGTCGGAAAAATATACCGCAAGGATATCCGGCAGCATGGAAGCAGAAGTGCCGGGCTTACCAATACTCTGAGAGTGCTTGGGAAACCCGCTGCGGCGTTTGTTCTTGCGGGGGATGTCTTAAAAGGGATAGCGGCCGCTCTTATAGGGTTGCACCTCGGCGTTTATGTTAACTCGGGAGAGGCGATCGATTGCCTCAGCCTGTTGGCGGCAGGTGCAGGAGCAGTTATCGGGCATAACTGGCCGGTTTATTTCGGCTTCAAAGGGGGTAAGGGAGCACTTACGGCAGCGGCCGTTCTATTTATGATCAACTGGGTTATGGCCCTTATATCCCTTGGCCTTTTTGTAACGATCGTCGCATTAACCCGTTACGTTTCTTTAGGCACCATAAGTGCCGCAATACTTCTTGTGGCGATTTCGTTTGTGCCGGATTTTGGAAATACATTTTATTTTCATCTATTTGCCTGCGCGATGGCGTGTATCGTTATTTTCAAGCATCGGGAAAATATCCGAAGGCTGTTTTCGGGAACAGAAAACAAGCTCACCTTTTGATCTTCCCGCATGGAGCTCGTCAAATGTGAACTAACCTCCTGGGTGCGGCGTTACAGCCGCGTCGAGGCAAGCCGGACCATGCAAGGTTGTCGCCGATGCCGCTTAAGCGGGCCGCCCGGCGCGGCTTTCCATCACCAGTTTCTTGGCGCGGGGAATCAACGAGGATTCCATGCTGAATTCGGTAACACCGTAGCTCAACAAAGTCGGGATCAAAGCCGGATCGCCGGCTGCTTCGCCACAGACGCCGACCCAGATCCCTTTGGCACGCGCGGCCTGGCAGGTGAGTTCGATCATGCGCAAGACGGCCGGATGCGATGCCTGGCACAGCCGCCGCAATCGCGGATTTCCGTGCAGCCGATCTGCCGCCATGGTGTATTGCGTGAGGTCATTGGTGCCGATCGAGAAGAAGCCGACCTCCTCGGCCAACTGGGTGGCACACATGACGGCGGCCGGTGTCTCGATCATGATGCCGAGTTCCGGCAGCCGCGCGGCTTTGCCCTCTGCCGCCAATTCTGCGGCACAGATGGAGAGGAGCGCCTTTACTTCGCGGATTTCCCCGATGTCGCTCACCATCGGGATCATGATCTTGACATTGCTTTCGGCCGCAGCGCGCAGGAGCGCGCGCAATTGCGGTTTGAAAATATCCGGCCGGTCGAGACAGAGGCGCACGCCGCGCCAGCCCAGGAAGGGATTTTCTTCACGCCGCGCGGACAGACCCGGCAGTGGCTTGTCGCCGCCGACATCCAGCGTGCGAATGATCACCGGCCGGTCGTCGAATTGACGGGCGATCTCGAGATAGGCGGCCAGTTGCTCATCTTCGCTTGGCAGCGAGCGGCGCTCCAGGAACAGGAATTCGGTGCGCAGCAAGCCGACACCCATGGCGCCGTTTTTCAAGGCCTGCGTCGTTTCGGCCGGCAGGTTGAGATTGGCGGCGATTTCGATATCGACACCATCGAGCGTGCGGGCGTGAAGGTGAGCATAGGATGCCAGGATCTCCCGCTCGCGGGCGAGATCGTCCGCTTCCCTCAGGAAGCTATCGACGTCTGTTTGGCTCGGATTGAACACAACGAGACCGGCTCCGCCATCCAGGGCCACGGTTTTTGCTTCGCGCAGCTGAGCGATATCTGTCGCCAGGCCGAGGACAGCGGGAATGCCCAGGGAGCGGGCCAGGATGGCCAAGTGGGATGTCGCCGCACCTTCGAGGCAGACGAGGCCCTTGATCCGGTCCGCCGGCAGGCGCGAAAAATCGATTGCACCGATATTGCTGGCCACCAGGATGCAAGGCTCATTGAGAGATGCGCTGTCCAGGACCGGCAGGCCAAGCAGTTCGGCGGCGATCTGGCGAGCTATTTCTTCAATGTCGTCGGCGCGGGCCGTGAAATATCCGTCGTCAAGTTGGCGAAACGAAGCCGCGAGTTGCTGACCCACAGTCAGGGTCGCATAAACCGGATCCTGGCGGTCGCCGATCCTTGTTTCGATCGGCGTAATGAAATCGGGATCGTTGGCAAGATTGATCAGGGCAGTGAGAATTTCCGCGCCGAGAACGTCGCCGTGCGGATGCGCCTCTTTCATGCGGGCGAGATCCGTGGCCGTACGGGTAACGAAGGCGTCTACGGCGGCCCGGAACGCTGCCAGTTTTGGTTCCACTTGACCGTCAGCAATCGTCGCGGCGGCCGGCTTGATGCTTTCAGGGATATGCAGCCAGACTGGGCCGATCGCGATGCCGGCAGAAGCGGCGACGCCGGTCAGGTGATTATCCGTGCACCGATCTCGACCGAGGCCTACTTTCGTCGGCACGGCCGCGGCAGGTCCCGGTGGTGCGACCGAAGAGGCTGTGCGGTCGGTCGGCTTCCCGCTGATCAATTCGACCAGCGCGTCAAGTGCGGCATCGGCATCGACGCCGCTTGCTCGCACCGTGACTTCCTCGCCGATCTTGGCGCCGAGCAACATGATTTTCACGGCGCTTTTGCCGCTGGCGACGATCTTGCCTTTGACGATCTCGACGGTGGCATCGAAGCTTTTCGCCAGTTTGACGATTTGTGCAGCGGGACGGGCATGCAGGCCCTCGTCGAGCGCCACTCTGACGATCTTTTCCAGCATGGACGTCTCAGCCGGCGCGCAGGGCCGCCTCGATCTGGTCCAGGGCGGCATCCTTGCCGATACCGGTCAGGAAAGGCAGGCCTTTGATCACCGGCTTGCCAAGATTGTCGGGAACCGGCGTGGTCGAAACGATCAGATCGGCATCGGGCGCCAGGCTTGGCACCTCGGTCGCCTTGCACTGGCGGATCGCGACTGGAATACCCTTTTCCTTCATCGCATCCTCGATCGCCATTGCCACGACAGTCGATGTGGCGACAGCGGTGCCGCAGGCAACCAGCACGACCTTGGTTTTCATCGCAATTCTCCCAACTCAGGCGGCTTTCGCCAGTAAGGCCAAGATATCTTCCTTATCCGCCGCCGCGGTCATTTCTTCAAGCAGGCTTCCATTCTGGATCAGGCCGGCAATCGCCTGAAGCATCTCGACCTGCTTGTCTTTCTCTTTCAAAGCCAGAAGGAACACGATGGAAATGGGAAGCTTTTCGTCGGGGTCTTCCATATTCCCGAACAGGACCGGCTTGGTCAGAGTCGCCACGGCGACCGCCGGCATGACCACATGTTCGGGATCGGTATGGGGGACGGCGACATTGATCTCGCCAAGAGGGAGGCCGGTCGGCATGTCGGTTTCGCGGGCGATGACCGCCTCAACATAGCTTTCCGTCACAAGATCTTGCTCGGCCAGCTTGCCGCCGAGCAGGGCGATCACCTCATTGGCATCCCCGGCCTCGATGCCGGTGAAAATCATTTGCGGGTCGATCAATCGCATTAAAGTGTTGGACATCATCTCTCCGATGCGCCCCGCTCCGATTGCCGGAGCGGGGCTGTCACAGGCCTAGGCTGCGGCTTCTTCCTCAGCCCCAGCCTTCAATTCCCAATTGGTCGCGGAACGCCGATAGAGCCAATAGCCGATCGCCACCAGGATAGCAGCGACGGCCAGTCCGATTGCGGCCAGGTTCTGGACCAGTTCTACCATGACATAGGGGACCCAGAGGAAGCCGTCGACGATGCTGGTGATCTGCGCGGCATTTTCCGGCAGCTTGAACCCGGCACTGACCGCCGCATTGGTGAAGAGCGGGGCTAGGGCGGTGGCGACATAGAAGCCGATGGCCAAGGTCACCGTGCCGATGATCACCATGCGGAAGACATTGCCTTTCACAATCGGCGCGGTCATCGCCACGACGAAGGGAATGACGGCGAGATCGGCGAACAAGATCACGCGGCTGCCCGGCAGGATGACCGACAGCAGAATGGCGATCGGCACCAAAATCAGGGAGCTGGAAATCGCCGCCGGATGGCCGATGAGGATGGCGGAATCGAGGCCTATCAGGATCTCGCGGTCGCCGGCGCGCTTCTGCACAAAGGTGCGGGCGGCTTCCGAAACCGGGATCAGGCCTTCCATCAGGATCTTCACCATACGCGGCAGCAGCAGCATGACGGCGGCCAGGTTCATCGCCGTCTTCAGGACATTGGTGATCATCGTGCCGCGGTCGGGCACGTTGTAATAGGCAATGGCGCCCAGCACCAGGCCGATGATCAGGCCGAGGATGACCGGCTCGCCAAAAACGCCGAGGCGGCGCTGGATGGTATTGTTGTCGATATTGATCTTGTTGATGCCCGGGATGCGGTCGATGATCCAGTTCAGCACGATGGCGATGGGCACGATCTGAGCGGATGCCAGGTGCGGCACCGAGACGCCGGGCACTTCATAGAAGCGCTGCACACCCTTCGCGGTCCAGTCGGCGAACAGCAAGGTCAGGGCGACGACGATCGCCGCAGCGATCAGGCCGTAAACCAGACTGTTGGTCGCGGCGACCACCAGCGAGCCAACGAAAGCGAAATGCCAGAAGTTCCAGACATCGACATTCAGCGTGCGGGTCAGGCGCGCCAGCAGCAGCACCAGATTGACGATGATGCCGACCGGAATGATCCACAGCCCGACCGAGGAGCCGAAGGCGATGGCGGCAGCAGATGGCCAGCCCACATCGACCACATCACGGGTGATGCCGGTATTCTTGACGATGGCCTGGGCGACATCGCTAAGGCTGGTCCACATGAGGCCGATGACCAGATTGATGCCGATGAAGGCAACGCCGATGGTGATGCCGGCGCGGAAGGCTCGGCCCGGCTTGGCGCCCAGGATGATCGCGAAAATGAAAATGAAAACCGGCAGCAGGACGGTCGAACCCAAACCGTCGATGACGCCTTTGATATCTGTAAGAATCGTGTCCATTTCGAAAAGCCTCCCCCTATATCCAAATCAATCCGGAGGCAGCCTTCGATGGTCCCAAGCGGACTCAGTCAGTATGACGCTGCATGCGCCCTTTCGACACCGACCCCACCCCTCTCAGCCGAAACCGACTGTCCCCGCGTTTGTAAGGGAATACGTTTATATCTGTTATTTTTAAAGTCAATTCTCGGCAATAAAATTATAAGAATCGGCGGATTTAGATGCGATCCCAATACGTTACCCAGGTCATCTCCGCTATTGCGGTTTGACGAATTTTAACGTGAATCGATCGCTTTCGCCGATCGCCAGATACTTTGCACGATCCTTATCTTTCAGGCGCAGAGTCGGCGGCAGGGTCCAGACACCGGCGGGATAGTCTTTCGTATCCTTCGGATTGGCATTGACTTCCGATTCGGCAACGAATTTGAAGCCGGCTTTCTCGACCAGGGCGATGGCGTAATCCTCGCGCACATAGCCGCTGGCGGCTTCCGGATCCTGCGGCTGGTCGGCGCGGCCACGGTGATCTTCGATGCCGAGAATGCCGCCAGGTTTCAAGGCGCGGTAAAAGGCGTTCAAATTCGCCTCGGCCGAACCGTCGGCGATCCAATTGTGCAGATTGCGGAAGGTCAGCACCATATCGGCGGTGCCGGGCGGGGCGATATCGTGACGATCGCCCGCGAATTCCGTCACCTTGACCTTGTCGTAGAGCGCCGGGTTGCTTGCCAGCTTCGCGGCGAAACCACCGCGATTGCTCACCGCTTCGGCGGATGTATCGTCGGCGGCCGGACCCGCCGCATAATACTGCCCATGATCACGCAGATACGGCGCGAGAATTTCCGTCCACCAGGCGCCGCTACCTGGGTCGATCTCGACCACCGTCATGTCGTCGCGCAGGCCAAAAAAGGTCAATGTCTCGTAAGGATGCCGATAGACATCGCGCCGAGTGTTCTTTTCCGACCGTTGTGGCCCGGCGATCAGGCTCTGCAATTTAATGTCGGACGCCGTATCGGGGTCGGATGAGGTGGAACTGCAAGCCGGCAGAAGCGGCATTGCGAGCAGCATGACGGCGAGGACAAGGCGGCTTCCACCCGAACGCATCGGTTCACTCCCACGTGAGTCGAAACCGAGAGACTAAGCCATAAAAGCTTGTCCTCGCTAGACGAATATCGATGCTTATTTCATTTCGACCGCGGTGACGGCGATGCAATCGCCCGCCTTCACCAAGCCGGGGAAATGCCGTCCGGCCAGAATGCCGTCGAGCTTCGCCGTATAGGTGATCGGCGCGACGCCGGTCCGATCGGCATGCCAGACCTTGGCGATCACATCTCCCTTTTTGACGGGTTGGCCGAGATCGATGCAGGGTTCGATCAGGCCATCGCTTTCGCTGAAGGTGAAGCAGTCGCCATCGGGCATGTCGAGGCGCATCGCCTTCTGACGCTCGATCCGGCCTTTGAGGATGCCGGCATGGATCAGCAGATTGCGCACGCCGCGCTTGGCGATCCCTGCCGTGTGCGCGGTTGCTGAGCCGCCACCCCCTAGTTCGGTCGAGATGAAGGTCTTATCCATCTCTTCGGCCGAGGTGTCGTACATGCCGACACTGTCGATCTCCAGCAGCATCATGGAATAGGGGGCGTTGAAGGCTTCCATTGCCGCCACGCAACGATCCTCCAGCGCTTGCTGCGCCGGCAGGCGATGGGCGCAACAGAAGGGGACGAATTCCAGCGTCTTGCCGCCGGCATGAATATCCAGAGTGACATCTGCCATGGGCAGCAAAGTGCGCTGGAAATAATCCGCGATCTTTTCCGTCACCGTGCCGTCGGGGCGGCCGGGAAAGGAACGATTGAGATTGCCACGATCGATTGGCGAAGTCCGGGTCGCGGCGCGGAAGGCGGGATAGTTCATTGCCGGCACGATGATGACCCGGCCGGACAAGCCTTCCGTCGTGATCGTGGCCGCGAGATCCATCAAGGCGATCGGGCCTTCATATTCGTCGCCATGATTGGCGCCGGTCAGCAAGGCGGTCGGCCCATTGCCGTTCTTCGCCACGGTGATCGGAATCATCACGGCGCCCCAGGCGGAATCGTCGCGGCTGTAAGGCAGGCGCAGGAAACCGTGCTGTACGCCGTCGCGGTCGAAATCGACAGTAGGTGAAATGGGATTGGGGCGCTTTTCCATTCTGTGCCGGTCCTTGCTCAGTATTTATTTCAACGTTCGGGATAGCGCTTCATGCGCTTGACGCTCATGGAGATATGACTGCGACGGATATGGCCGACCGCTTCCAGATCGCCAACCTCCATGGCCGCCAGGATATCGGCCATCTCGCGACGAAACACGGCGATCTCATCGGGCAGGTTGAGGTGAGGTACGGATTTAATCCAGATCCGGGTCGTCAAATAATAGAGGCGCTCCGAAATATCCCGCAGCGGCACATTGCCGATCATGCTGCCCAGTTCCTGGAAGAAATCGATATTGAGCTGCATAAAGGTTTTCGGCTCCGGCTTCTTCGCCAGCTGGTCGCAGCGCTCTACCAGCGCGCGCAGGCGGCCGAGGTCATCCTCGGTTCGGGGAACGGGATCGAGCTTGCCAATCAGGACCGCCAGCTCCATGCGCAGTTGGAAGACTTGCGCCAAAGCATCGATATCGACATCCGTCACGAAGGTGCCGACGCCATGCCGGCTTTCCAGCAAACCTTCGCTTTCCAGGCGGGTCAGGACGCGGCGAATCGGTGTGCGGGAAACGTGAAATTCCTCAGCCAATTCTTCTTCGGCGAGTCGCGCACCGGGTCCGTATTCGAGCAGGCAGATACGGTCGCGAATAGTTTTATAAATTCGCTCGAAACGTTCGCGTGACATGCTCAAAGGACGTTCCGCCATATCGTCCTGCACACTCATACCGACTCCAATACAGCCCTCAGAAATTGTTTCGTCCGCTCGTTTTTCGGCGCGCCAAACAGCTCCTGCGGTACCCCTTGTTCGGCGATCTTGCCCTGATAGAAGAAACAGACCCGGTCGGCAAACTCTTTCGCAAAGCCCATCTGATGGGTCACCATCAGCATGGTCAGGTCATGTTCGGCGCCCAATTGCCGGATGACATGCAGCACTTCACCGACCAGTTCAGGATCGAGGGCCGAGGTGACCTCGTCGAACAGCATCACTTTCGGCCGCATGGCCAATGCCCGGGCGATGGCGACGCGCTGTTGCTGGCCCCCGGAAAGCTGTGCCGGATAATGTCCTTTCTTGTCTGCGAGGCCCACCATGTCGAGCAATTCCGTGGCGCGGGCCTCCGCCTCTTTGCGCGACATTTTCAGCACGGTGATCGGCGCCTCGATGCAGTTCTGCAAGGCGGTCATATGAGGAAACAGATTGAAATGCTGGAACACCATGCCGATCTTGCTGCGCACCCGCCGCAGATGCTTTTGCGCAGCCGGCACCATCTGGCCGGATCGCATCATATGGGTCATCGGCTCGCCATCGACCCAGATGACGCCACCATCGATCCGTTCCAGCGTCATCAGCATCCGCAGCACCGTGGTCTTGCCGGAACCGGACGGGCCGATGATCGCAACTTTCTCACCGCGCGCAATCTCCAGGTTGAGGTCGTCGAGGACCACAAGATTGCCATAGCGCTTGCAGACATTTTCGAATCGGACCATGGGCTGTTCGGCTGCGGACTGCGCCGCTGAGGTCTTTATGGCTGTCACCTCTGTCATTTGGCGCTCCTGAGATTGAGGCGGCGTTCCACCAGTCTGATCAGAGCCGCAGAAACCAGGCTCATGATGAGAAAGGCGATGCCGACCAAAGTGATGGGCTCGGTGTAACGGAATGTCTCGGAGCCCAAAATCTTCGCCGTCTGCATCATCTCCATGACCGCGATGGCAGAGAGCAGCGGCGTTTCCTTGAAGAGGGCCACGAGATAATTGCCAAGGACCGGCACGATCGGCGGAATCGCCTGCGGCAGAATGATGTTTTTGAAAGTATTCAAACTGCTGAGATTGAGCGCGGTGCAGGCTTCCCACTGGCCGCGATGCACGCCTTCGAGGCCAGCACGATAGACCTCGGCGCAATAGCAGCCGTAATGCAGCCCGAGCGCGATAACGCCGGCGACGAAGGCATCGAGCGTGACGCCGAAAGAGGGGAAGACGAAATAGAGAAAGAAGATCTGGATCAGCAGCGGGGTCGAGCGGATGAATTCGATGAAGACCGACACGCACCAGCCGACCTTCGGACCACTCATGCGCAGGATCGCGAGGATGAGGCCAAGCACCAGGGCCAGCACAAAACCGATGGCGGTAGCCTCGATCGTCACGATCGCCGCCTGCGCCAGGACCGGCAGAATCTCAAAGGTATAATCCCAATCCCAGATCATCAGGCGCTCCTGCCGCGCGGCATCCCCTTGGATGCAATTTTTTCCAGTCGCTTCATGCCGATCGTGATGCAAAGTGACATCACAAGATACATGAGCAGCACCAGCGTGAAGATCGGAATCGTCCGCATCGTCGTCTGGTTCATCTCCTGCGCCATGAAGGCGAGATCGGAAAGCGTGATCAGCGAGACGAGGGCGGTCGATTTCAGCAGTTCGATGAAGAGATTGCCCCAGGGAGGAATCATGGCAATGAAGGCCTGGGGCAGGATGATGCGGCGTAATGCCTGGACCCGCGTCATATTGAGGGCAATGGTCGCTTCCCATTGGCTGCGGCTAACTGATTGCACCGCACCGCGCACAACCTCTGCGCCATAAGCACCGACATTCAGGCCAAGGCCGAGAACGGCGACCGTGAAGGGTTCCAGCGAGATGCCAAAAAGCGGCAGGGCAAAGAACAGCCAGAACAACTGCACCAAAGCGGAGGTGCCGCGAAAAATCTCGATATAGGTGACGGCGAGCCAGCGGAGGGGGCCAGGACCGTAAAGCTTGGCCAGGCCCGAGACGGTGCCCATAATGACGGCCAGCAGGGAACCGCAGACGGCAATCTGCACCGTTAGCCACGCGCCTTGCAACAGGCCGGGAAAGAAAACGGAAAAAGTGTGCGATGTGGCAAGCGCCGCCAGGGTTATGAGGGCGGCGACAAGCATTGCACCGAGCGAAAACGTGCCCACGTCAGGAACCTCCGGGCTCCAGAAAGTCGATCAGGCGGGGCGGATAGTTCCGCCCCGCGCTTCAATCTTATTCGCCTTTGCAGAGCTGTTCAGTGGTCATATTCGGGAGGTAATCCTTGCCGAAGCCGAGTGGCGTGACCAAAGCGATATGCTCCGGCGAGCCGATGAATTTCTTCAGCTCGTTGTTGAAGGCTTCATAAAGGTCCTTGTCTTCCTTGCGGAAGCCGAAGCCGCCATGTCCCTTCACGGATTTGCCGGCAACCTCGCCGAAAGGCGGCGTCGATTCCACACCCTCGCTTTTCTTCGCCATATCGGCAATTGAGAGCGCGGTCAGCGATGCCGCATCGGCGCGGCCCGATTGTACCGCCGCCACCAAGCTCGACTGATCCGGCAGCATGACCAATTGCGTTATCGGAATACCGGCATCCTTGGCATAGCCCGCTTCGACCGCGCCCGCCATGACGGCGAGCTTGAGGTCCTTGTTCGCAGCGATGCTGGAATAATCCTTGATCTTCTTCGGATTGCCCTTTTTCACCAGCATAGCCTGGCCGATGCCGTAGGAGGGTTCGGAGAACTGGATTTCCTTGCAGCGCTTCGGATTGATGAACATGCCGGCGGCAATGATGTCAAAGCGCCCGGCTTTCAAACCGGGAATGAGCGCGCCGAATTCCGTCAGCACGCCATCGACTTCGGGAATGCCGATCTTCTTCAGCACGGCCTTTGCTACTTCCGGTGCCTCGCCGGTCAGTTTGCCGTCGGGCGTCGCATAGCCGAACGGCGCTTCATTGGCAAAGCCGATGCGGATGAAGCCCTGTTTCTTTGCTTTCTCGTAAACAGTCTCCGCAAAGGCGGGACGCGATGTGCTGATGATCAATCCCGCAGCGCCGAGGCCGCCCAGGGACAGTAAAAGATGACGACGGCTGACGCCAAAATGGTGGTCCATTCCTCTCCTCCACTGCTCGTTCGAGATTTGGTTGAAGGCATCCGTAGCGGATTTATCTCGTTGACCAATGTTGTGTACATCTATTCTTTCTTTTGGGCAAGGGCTGATGTATAACTGCCGATAAATCGCATTTTAATGCGATTTTCAACCCGAATGGGAATATAGTTGTATACAATGTCAGAATCGGATTACCAAATGCCGGATTTGGCCGAGATTCAGCGCGCCGCACAGGCGATTGCCGGCACAGCCGAGCGGACGCCTTATGTCATTTCTTCCGCTTTATCGGCCCTGGCCGGGCAGGAAATCGGCCTGAAGCTGGAGACCCGGCAGCCGATCGGCGCCTTCAAGATCCGTGGTGCCGCCAATGCGATCAGCCGGCTTTCGCCGGAGCAGGCGCGCCGGGGTGTCGGCTGCTGCTCGACGGGCAATCACGGGCGGGCTTTGGCCTACGCGGCGGCAAAAAACGGTATCCGCGCCATTGTCTGCCTTTCCTCCCTGGTGCCGCAAAACAAAGTTCGGGCGATCGCGGAATTGGGTGCGGAGGTGCACCGTATCGGCAAGTGCCAAGACGATGCCCAGGCCGAGATAGACCGCCTGGTCGCCGACGAAGACATTACCGATATCCCGCCTTTCGATCATCCCGACATCATCGCCGGACAGGGCACCATCGGGCTGGAGCTGTTGGAAGACCGGCCCGACCTCGACGCCATCGTCGTGCCGCTTTCCGGCGGCGGTTTGATCAGCGGCATTGCCATCGCCGCGAAGGCTATGAAGCCGGAAATCAAAATCATCGGCGTGTCGATGGAACGTGGCGCCGCTATGCAGGCGAGTCTTGCTGCAGGTCATCCGGTCGAGGTCACGGAATTGCCGACCCTGGCCGATTCGCTCGGCGGCGGCATCGGGCTTAACAACCGCTGGACCTTCGATATTTGCCGCCGTCTGGTCGATGAAATCATCCTGCTGAGCGAGGCCGAAATCTATCGCGGCATGCAGCATCTGGCCAGGAAAGAGGGGCTGGTGGTCGAAGGTGCCGCCGCGGTCGGACCGGCTGCGTTGCTCGCCAGCAAGCTCAAGCCAGCAGGGCCGATGGCGATGATCATTTCTGGCCAAAATATCGATCAACGGCAATTCGATCTCATTGCCGCAGGCAAGCCGGTCCAGGTCGGCGACATCACGGTGGAAGGATAAGGATGCGCGACATCTTCGTGCTGACCGAAGCGGATCTTCGGAAGTTCATCTCGCTCAACCTCGATATCGTCGATGTGGTCGAGCGTGCCTTTCTGGCGCTGGCCTCCGGCAAGGTGGTCATGCCGCCGATCCTCTCCATGGACCTGCCGGATGTACATGGCGAGGTCGATGTGAAGACTGCCTATATTCCCGGCTTCGACGGCTTCGCCATCAAGGTGAGCCCGGGTTTCTTCGACAACCCGAAGATCGGCCTGCCTAGCCTCAACGGGCTGATGATCCTGTTCTCGGCCAAGACTGGGCTCGTAGATGCGCTGATGCTCGATAACGGCTATCTCACCGACATCCGCACCGCGGCGGCGGGTGCAGTTGCTGCGAAGCATCTGGCACCGTCTCGCGTCGATACCGCCGGCGTGCTTGGCACCGGGGTCCAGGCGAGGTTGCAGATCGCCGCGGCGCATCTCGTGCGGCCTTTCTCGAAAGTTCTTGTCTGGGGCCGGAATGCCGAAAATGCCGCTTCCTGTGCCCGCGATATCGCAGCCAGTCTTTCTGTCGAGGCCGTTGCACTTGCCGATCCGGCGGAGGTCGTGCGGAAAAGTCAGCTGGTGGTTACGACCACGCCGGCGCGCGAACCGGTTCTGAAAGCCGACTGGCTGCATCCCGGTTTGCATATTACCGCCATGGGCGCCGATCAGGCCGGCAAGAACGAGATTGACCCTGCCGCCATTCTCGCCGCCGATCTTTTCGCCTGCGACCGGATTTCGCAGAGCGAGACGGTGGGTGAGCTGCAAACGGCGCGGAAAGCCGGCTTCCCGGCCGACCGGGTGCCTGAACTGGGTGAGATCATTGGCGAATCGAAAACCGGACGCAGCAAGGACGATCAAGTCACGATCTGCGACCTGACCGGGACCGGCGCGCAGGACACGGCGATCGCCACCTATGCGCTGATGGCAGCCAAGAAAGCCGATATCGGCACGATCATCAAAGCCTGACGAGGAAGACATGGCCATCTACGACAAACCCTTCACCAAGGCCGAATATGCCAAGCGCGTCGCCGATACGAAGAAGCGCATGCAGGAGGCCGGCTTCGATCTCCTCATCTGTTCCGATCCGGCCAATATGTGCTGGCTGACCGGCTTCGACGGCTGGTCCTTCTATGTGCCCCAGGCGGTTCTCGTGCATCTCGAGGAAGAATGGCCGGTCTGGTTCGGCCGTGCCCAGGATGCGAAAGCGGCGCATGTCACCACAGATCTTCCCGCCAACAACATCGTGCCTTTCTCCGAACGCCTGGTGCAGCACAAGACGGAACATCCGTTCGACGAACTGGCCGATCTCATCGAGAAGCGCGGCTGGGGCAAAGCGCGGATCGGCGTCGAGATGGATGCGCATTACTACACCGCGCGCTGCCATGCCCACCTCACGAAAGGCCTGCCGAATGGCAAATTCGCCAATAACGGCGATCTGGTGAACTGGGCGCGGCTCGTCAAATCTGAGACCGAGCTGAAATATATGCGCGAGGCCGGCCGCATCTGCACCGAAGCCATGAACCGGGCGATCGCCAAGATGAAACCGGGCGTGCCGCAGAACCATGTGATCGCCGAGATCTATCATGCCCAGACCATGGGCGTCGGTGGTATCGGCGGCGATTATGTCGCGATCTGCCCGCTGATGCCGATCGGCGAGGGGACCAGCACGCCGCATCTCACCTGGTCCGATGCGCCGCTGCCGAAGAATGCCTTGACCATGCTGGAGATTGCCGGCTCCCGCCGTCATTATCACGCGCCGCTGACCCGGACGATTCATCTCGGCGAGCCGCCGGCGGGCATTCAGGATGTCGCGAAAGCCGTCGTCGAAGGTGTCGATGCCGGACTCGCCACGGCGCGGCCTGGCGCGACCGCTGAAGAAGTCGAAGCCGCCTGGCAGGCCGTGCTGCGGCGGAACGGATTGAAGAAGGAAAGCCGCGTCGGCTATTCGATCGGCCTCTCCTATCCGCCGGATTGGGGCGAACGGACGGTCAGCCTGCGTCCCACCGATCTGACGGTACTGCAACCCGGCATGTGCTTCCACATCCAATCGGGTGTCTGGTTGCAGGATTGGGGCGTGGCGATCTCCGAATCCTTCGTAGTGACGGAAAAAGGTGGCGAACGTCTCTGTGACGTGGCCCGCGAACTCATCGTCATCGACTGACGGGACCGACATGCGAAATGGTGCGATAAAGCTCGATGATCGCGATCTCCGGATTCTGTCGATCCTGCAAACGGAAGGTAGAATCACCAAAACCGCTTTAGCCGAGCGGGTCAATCTGTCGCCGACGCCTTGCTGGAGCCGGCTGAAACGATTGGAGCGGATCGGCGTCATCGAGGGTTATCGCGCCAAGGTCGCGATCAAAAGATTCGGCCTCACCATGGTTTTCATGGAGGCTGAATTGGAAAGCCACCGCGCAGCGGATTTCGCCCGCTTCGAAGCGGCGATGCGGG
This sequence comes from Dongia soli, assembly GCF_034044715.1. Taxonomy (NCBI): domain Bacteria; kingdom Pseudomonadati; phylum Pseudomonadota; class Alphaproteobacteria; order Rhodospirillales; family Dongiaceae; genus Dongia; species Dongia soli. The sequence continues at coordinate 104,793 of NZ_JAXCLW010000008.1, forward strand.
AGCGGCCGGAAGTCGTCGGCTGCTGGTCGGTCGGCGGCGGGATCGATTATCTGATCCAGATCATGGTGAAGCGGGTCGATGCCTATCAACGCCTGGTCGACAATCTGCTAGAAAGTGGCGTCGGGTTGAAACGCTACTATACTTACGTGGTGACCAAGCCGATCAAGGAAGACGGCCAGCTGCCACTGGAACAACTGGCGTCGGAATTGGCCGAAGACTGATCTCCCTCATCCGTGCCGTAGCGCCTCTTCCAAAACCTCACGCAGCGATTTACTGAAACTGCGTGGGCACAAGATCGCGAGGTGATGTGCCTCACGCCATAGTGTGACGGGGATCCGATGCATCGAGGTCAGTCGTATTGCACCGACAGGAAAGGCGGGCTCGCGCGGATCGAGGCCGCTGAATTTCGCTATCAGATCGGTGGCGGCTGGCATGGCAACTCGCAGTAAGCATCTCGATTGCGAAAGATCGAGCACGACGCCTTGGCCGATCGGCAGATCAGGTAAGATGCCGGCTTTGGTATATCGCAACAGCCACAGGCGCTGCGGATGAAGGCGTAACAAAATCCCATCCGCTGCTTCGATAACTTGGCCCGGTACCGGCACCGAGGATGCACCGCAGGCAACGGCGATCGACCGCGCGGCCGATGTAAAGCTTTCCGGCCAGGCATGGAATTGCGTGAGCGTCCAGCCGGTCCGTTCACTGATGAGGGGCGTCGCTGTCGAGACTTGCGCGGCGTCAGGCATGGAGGCGGGTTCCTTCGGGATCGAGGAAATGTGGCGCAACGATCTTCACGAGAGTCGATCGACCCCGAATGGGGTCGGCGGCAAGGATCGTCTTGCCCTGCCATTTGTCGAGACCACCTTGGATAAAACCTAGCCCGATCCAATGTCCGAGCGACGGGCTTTCCGTCACCGAGGTGACCCAGCCGAGCCCATGCCCATCTTCCTGTCCCTGCTCGGCGAGAATGGCGCCGCCTTTGAACGTCTCGCCCTTCGTTACCGGGACAAGGCCAACAAGACGAGCCCGGTCAGCGCGCTGCAGATCGGGGCGCTGCCGAAGGATATTGCCTATAAAGGCTTTCTTTGTTGAAGCCATGCGGCCGAGGCCGAGATCTTCCAGCGTCGTCCGGCCGTCCAGCTCGGGTCCGCCGACATGGCCCTTTTCGATGCGCAGGGCGCCAAGTGCTTCAAGGCCATAGGCGCAGCCACCGTGCTCTTTCGCCATGTTACGCAAGGCATGCCATAGAGCGGGGCCATGAGACGCGCCGATATAGACCTCATAGGCAAGTTCGCCGGAGAAACTGATCCGCGCAAGACGACAGGGCACGCCGTTGAAGACGCCGGTGCGGACCGCCATGAAGGGGAAGGCTTCGTTGGTGAAATCCAATCCGCCGATATGAGCGGGGAGAATCTCCCTGGCGCGCGGACCGGCTACCGAGATGCCAGCCCATTGATCGGTCACTGAGCTAACGGAGACGCGCAGCTCCGGCCAGCGGGTCTCCAATAAATCCTCCAGCCAAGCCATCACCTTGGCGGCATTGCCGGTGGTCGTCGTCATGAAATACTCGTGTTCCGACAGACGCCAGGAAGTGCCGTCATCCATCACGATACCGTCCTCGCGCAGCATCACGCCGTACCGCGCCATACCCACCTTCATCGCCTTGAAGCCATTGACATAGATGCGATCGAGGAATTCGCCGGCATCGGGTCCCTGGACGGCGATCTTGCCGAGGGTCGAGACATCGCAGAGGCCGACGGCATCCCGCGTCTGGCGCATCTCGCGCAGATAAGCTTCGTCCACCGTCTCGCCGGTTTGTGGATAATACCAGGGGCGCATCCACAAACCGGTTTCCAGCATATGCGCGCCGCTATCGGCGATGACATCGTGCAGCGGCGAGCGGCGGATCGGCAGCAGGTGCTTGTCGCGCTCGGCTCCAGCCAGCGCCCCGATCGAGACCGGGGCGAAAGGCGGGCGAAAGGTGGTGGTGCCGATCTCGCCGACGGATCGGCTGGCCATTTCCGACAGCAGGGCCAAAGCCGGCACGGCGGAAGTACGGCCCTGATCTGCCGCCATGCCGAGCGTGGTATAGCGTTTCAGCAGCTCCGGCGCTTCATAGCCTTCTTGATTGGCCTGCAGGATATCGGCGGCGGTTACGTCATGCTGCAGATCGACGAAGATTTTCTTGAGATTGAGATCGCTGGCAAGCCGCACCGGCTTGATCGGCGTTTCCCAACCGCCGGGCGCCGGAATATCGTCGACCGGGGCCTTGCGGCCAAGCGCGGCGGCTGCCGCTGCGGCGATGGCCCGTCCGGACCGGGCGCAATCATCGGAACGCCAGATGCCGGCTGCAGCACCGACGCAATCGATCGGCTCGTTCGCCCTGCCGGGCAAGAAGGCTTGCAGCGTTTGGTTCCAGGACGGTTTGACGCCGCGCTGGCTGAGCAAATGCTGGGTCGGCGACCAGCCGCCTGAGACGGCGACGATATCGCAGGCAAGGCGGCCGGTGATGCTGCCTTGTCCAGTCGCCGGTCCAATATCGACGGCCCTCACATGGCGACCGCCAAGGGCTGCCCGGATTGCCTGGCCGAGACGCAAATCGATGCCGGTGTTATTGGCAAGCTTATGCAGCGTTTCCGATACCCGCTCGCGGCTGTCGATCAGCGTCACCGAGAGGCCAGCGATGGCGAGGTCCCGTGCTGTTGCATAGGCCGAATCATTCGTCGTCGCCAGCACGATGCGACGGCCGGGTGCGACCGCCCAGCGATTGAGGTAAGACCCGACGGCGGAAGCCAGCATGATTCCGGGTCGATCATTGCCGGCAAAGAGCAACGGACGCTCCATGGCGCCGGCGGCAATGATGATGCGCTTCGCCCGCACGATCCAGAACCGCTCCCGCCACGGAATCGTCGCGGCTTTCACCGGGTCGCGCCGCTCAACCAACCCCGCGACGGTTCCGTCATAGAGGCCGAAGGCGGTTGTTCGTTTCAGAATGCGAATATTCGCGGATTTGTTCAGCGTGCCGAGGCGGCTTGCCAGCCATTGCGCTGCCGGTTGCTGGTCGATCGTGCCGGTATTCGTGAGAAGCGCGCCGCCAAGTTCAAAATCGCGTTCGGCGAGGATCACATCGAGGCCGGCCTCGGCAGCGATCCGGGCCGCTTCCAGGCCCGCCGGTCCGGATCCGATGACCAGCAGATCGCAGAAGGCATTGACCGTTTCATACTGATCGGGATCGGGTTCCCGCGCTGCTTTGCCCAAACCCGCTGCGCGCCGGATGAAGTGCTCGTAGAACAGCCAGTTTTTCGGGCTGCGGCCCGGGCCCATGAAGGTCTTGTAGTAAAAACCGGCGCCGAGCAGGCTGGCGAAGACTTGGTTGACCGCGGCGAAATCGACTTTCAGGCTGGGCCAGCAATGCTGGGCATGCGCCGTCAGCCCATCATGCAGTTCTTCCGTTGTAACGACGGAATTTGGTAGCGAATGAGCGCCCTCGCCAAGCGTCACCAGCGCATTGGCCTCTTCCAGCGCGGCACTCATGATGCCGCGTGGCCGGTGGTATTTGAAACTGCGGGCGACGAATTGGATGCCATTGGCCAGCAGGGCCGAAGCCAGGCTGTCGCCGGCATGCCCCGTCATTGCCTGGCCGTCGAAATTGAAGCGATACTCGCTATTGCGGTCAATGCGACCGCCTTGCTGCAGACGAAAGCCCGTGCTCATGACGATTGACCATCCAGCAATGAAGCAAGCGCTGCATTAGCCGGCATGACCGAGGCGATTTCATGGGTCAACGTATCGCGCTCGACGATCAACCAGAGCCGGCAGCCATCGGTATGTTGCCAGCGTTCTCGATGCGGGCCTTTTGGATTCTCCCGGCGATAGACCGCCTCGATCCACGCCTCCATCGAGGCGGCGAGATCGGGGTAGATGATATTGGCATCGCCGCCATAGGAGAATTCGCTATGGTCGCGCTCACCGCAGAAAGGGCATTTGATGCGCAGCATGATGGTCCCTTTCTCAGTGCAGTTTCGGTATCGGACCGACGCCGGCTTCGTCGATCATGGCGCCGCGTCTAAAGCGATCGAGCGAGAACGGCGCTGCCAGCCGATCCGGCTCGTCGCGCGCCAGAAGATGGGCAAAGCACCAGCCGGAAGCCGGTGTCGCCTTGAACCCGCCGTAGCACCAGCCGGCATTGAGATAGAGGCCGTCGATTGGTGTCCTGTCGATGATATGCGAGCCGTCCATTGTCATATCCATCACCCCGGCCCAATGGCGGAGCAGGCGGACGCGGCCAAGGCAGGGCATCAGCGAAACGCCGAGCGCAGCAACATCCCGCACCACCGGCAGGTTGCCGCGCTGCGCATAGGAATTGTACATGTCGAGGTCGCCGCCAAAGACCATGCCGCCTTTATCCGATTGGCTGATATAGAAATGGCCATGGCCACCGAAGCCGATCACGTAATCAAGCAAAGGTTTCAGCGGTTCGGAGACGAAGGCCTGCAGGAGATGGCTTTCGATCGGCAGGCTGAGCCCAGCCATCTCGCCGAGCCGCGAGGTGTGACCCGCCACGGCAATGCCGGTCTTGCCGGCGCGGATCTGTCCCCGGCTGGTTTCCACGCCGGTGATCCGCCCGCCATCGCGCAGGAAGCCACTGACCTCGCAATTCTGGATGATGTCGACGCCGAGTGCGGCGGCAGCCCTGGCATAGCCCCAGACCACCGCATCATGCCGTGCGGTGCCGGCGGTCGGCTGCATCAGCCCGCCCCAGATCGGGAAGCGCGCTGTTGGCCGATAATCGAGATGCGGCACCAGCTTCTGCATATCCGCGCGGCTGAGCAGACGTGCGGCGATGCCATGGCGCCGCATGATATTGCCGCGGCGCGCGGCGCTGTCCAGGGCATCGGGTGAATGCGCCAGAAGAATCTGGCCGCGCGGGCTGAACATGACATTGTAGTTCAGCTCATGCGAGAGGTTGTTCCAGAGCTTGAGGGAGAAGTCGTAGAATTCGGTCGCGCCGGGCAGCATGTAATTGGAACGCACGATCGTGGTGTTGCGCCCCGCATTGCCCGAGCCGATATAGCTCTTTTCCAGGACGGCGACATTACGGATGCCAAATTCCCTGGCCAGGTAATAGGCCGTGGCAAGGCCATGTCCGCCCCCGCCGACAACAATCACATCATAGCTGGATTTGGGCTCGGGGTTCGGCCAGGCGCGCGGCCAGTCCCGATTGCCCGTGATGGCGTGTTTGATCAGAGACAGGGCCGAATAGCGAGGCATCGAAAGCTTCCATCGGGATCACGCCATGCACGGCGCCATAACCTTTGTCGCATGGCGGAAAAAGAAAAAGCGTCCGAATGAGGCGCCCAAGATAGAGGATTTTTCTGCCCTGGCCGACGAGTACAGTGAAATCCTCCGGCTGAATCTGGCTACGGTGACGGTATCGAGCATGCCTCGACGCCTTCATCGAGAGGACTGGACCCGATTCCATGAAACGCATAGCCAAGGTCGCATCCGTCAGAAGTCCTGCCAAAACGTCATCGGCGAGAATCGCGCAAATGCGCCGCCCGAGCCGGGCGCCCGGCCTGGACCGGCTGCAGGACACCCGGCTATTCAAGGAATTCGCCTATCTCGACGGGTCCTGGACAGCAAGTGCCAGCGGCCAGGTGATTGCGGTCACCGATCCTGGCACCGGCGCATGGATCGGCAGCGTTCCGGCCCTGACCGCCGCGGAAAGCGAAACCGCCATTGAAGCCGCGTCACGAGCCTTTCCGGCCTGGTCGGCACGGCTGCCGCAAGAACGGGCGAAGCTGCTGCGCGCCTGGTTTGACCAGATCGTTCAACACCGCGAGGATCTTGCAGTGCTGATGACGGTGGAGCAGGGGAAACCGATCTCGGAAGCGCGCGGCGAGATCGACTATGCCGCCTCCTTTGTCGAGTTTTATGCCGAGGAGGCGAAGCGGGCGAATATCGAATCCGTGACCTCCCATCTGCCCGGCGCGGCGATGACGGTGTCGCGGGCGCCGATGGGTGTCGCGGCCCTGATTACGCCCTGGAATTTTCCCTCGGCCATGATCACGCGCAAGGCCGCAGCGGCCCTTGCGGCCGGCTGCACGGTCGTCATCCATCCGTCGAAGGAAACGCCGTTCTCCGCTTTGGCGCTGGCGGAACTGGCGGAACGTGCGGGCCTGCCGCGCGGTGTCGTCAACATCGTCACCGGCGAGGCGACCGAGGTTGTGCCGCCGATGACGGCCTCGCCGCTGGTTCGCGTTCTGTCGTTTACGGGATCGACCGAGATCGGCCGGCTGCTTTATCAGCAGAGCGCCGGGACGATCAAATCGCTGATCCTGGAGCTTGGCGGCCATGCGCCTTATCTGGTTTTCGCCGATGCCGATCTCGACCGTGCCGTCGATGCGGCGCTCAGCGCAAAATTCGCAACCTCCGGCCAGGATTGCCTGGCGGCGAACCGGATCTTGATCGAACGGCCGGTTTATCAGGCCTTCGCCGCGAAATTTGCCGAACGGGTGGCAAGTCTCTCCGTCGGTATTGGTTTGAGCGATCCGGTGATCGGTCCGCTTATCAACGAGAAAGCCGTCGCCAAGCAGGAGGCACAGATCAGCGATGCCCAGGCGCGCGGCGTAACTGTGCTGACCGGCGGCAGTCGACATGCGGCCGGACCGCTCTTCTTCGAACCGACCGTTCTGAGTGATGTGCCGCATGACGCGCTGATCTTCCGTGAAGAGACCTTCGGCCCGATTGCTGCCTTGTCGCCCTTCGATAGCGAGGAGGAGGCGGTGGCCTTGGCCAATGCCACGGAATATGGCCTCGTCGCCTATCTCCACAGCACCGATACGGCGCGCATCGCACGAGTCACGCGACGATTGGAATTCGGCATGATCGCCGTCAACCGTACCAAGATCACCGGTGCACCCGTTCCCTTTGGCGGCTGCAAGCAATCCGGCCTTGGCCGCGAAGGTTCGCGCCTCGGCATGGAAGCCTTCATGGATGTCAAATATGTCTGTCAGGAAGTGAGCTGAAATCGCCATGCACGATAATCCCTTTTCCGATAGCGAAATCGAGAATCGCCTCAAGGCATTTCGCGAGCGCTTGGCCGAAGGGCGACTGGATGCCGCGATCGTCGCCTCGCCGGAGAATGTCTTTTATCTGACGGGCCTCGATCACTGGGGTTATTTCGCGCCGCATCTGTTGATCGTGCCGCTGGAGGGACGCCCGGTTCTCGTGACGCGCGCGATGGAACGGGTCTCGGTGGAAAAACAGGTACGTGCTGCAGATTTCCGCGGGCATCCGGACAGCGAAACGGCGGCCGACATGGCGGCCCGTGTCATGCGCGATCTTCGCCTCACAAATCGCGCCGTCGGCCTCGAATGCTGGACCTCTGGCATGAGTCACGGGCTAGCACAGTCGCTCTTAGCGCAGGTTGACGCCAAGTGGAGCGATATATCGGGCCTCGTCGATCAGATGCGCCTGGTGAAAAGTGCCGAGGAACAGGTTTTGATGCGTCGCGCCGCCGCCGTTACCGATGCTGCTGCGGAAGCCGCGATCGGGGCGATTGCAGACGGCGCCGCGGAACGGGAAGTGACCGCTGCTTGCCAAGCCGCCATGACCCTGGCCGGCGGCGATCCGGTCGGCTTCGGCCCCTTCATCCGACCCGGCAGCCGGCTCGGCGAGGAGCACGCGACCTGGGGCAATAGCGCTTATCGCCACGGCGAGCCGGTCTTTCTCGAATTGTCCGGCTGCGTCGGCCGCTATCATGCACCGCTCGGCCGCATCGTTCATGTGGGCGCCGCGCCTGAAGGCGACATCGCCATGGCCGAGGTGACGAAGCGCGCTTTCGATGCGGTGATCGGCGCGCTGAAACCCGGCACCCGCGCCCGCGCTGTCTATGCCGCGTGGCAAAATGTCGTGGACGATGCTGGTCTTGCACATTATCGCCGACATCATTGCGGCTATTGCGTGGGTATCGGACAACCGCCATCCTGGACCGGCGGCAATTCGGTAACCGGCTTGCGGCATGATTCCGATTTGCCGATCAAAAGCGGCATGTCGTTTCACATCCTGTCCTGGCTCATGGGGACCGGGCGTGGCGACTATTTCATATCCAATGCCGTGCTGCTTGGGGACAAGGGCGCGGAAGTTCTGACCAAGACACCGCTTGGTCCCATCATCAGGTAAGGAGATTGCGATGCTGCCGAACGACACGTTGGACCAATGGGACCGGGCGCATTTCTTCCATCCATCGACGCATACGGCGCAATTCGCCCGGGGCGAGATGCCGAACCGCATCGTGACGGGCGGCAAGGGCTGCTATATCCAGGATCGTGATGGCAACAAGCTGCTAGATGCCTTTGCCGGCCTCTATTGTGTCAATGTCGGCTATGGCCGGCCTGAAATCGCCGAGGCGATTGCAAAACAGGCTGCCGAACTTGCCTATTATCATGCTTATGTCGGCCACGGGACGGAAGCCGCAATCACGCTCGCCAAAATGATCATCGAACGCGCGCCGAAGAATATGTCGCGGGTTTATTTCGGCCTCTCCGGTTCGGATGCGAACGAAACCAACATCAAGCTGATCTGGTATTACAACAACGTCCTGGGCCAGCCGAAGCGCAAGAAGATCATCTCGCGCTGGCGTGGCTATCACGGTTCGGGCCTGATGACGGGATCGCTGACTGGCCTTGAGCTGTTCCACAAGAAATTCGATCTGCCGCTGGCCCAGGTCATTCATACCGAGGCGCCTTATTACTATCGCCGCCAGGACGCGGCCATGTCGGAAGCGGATTTCTCCAATTATTGTGCAGAGCAACTCGAGAAGCTCATCCAGGCCGAGGGAGCAGACACGATTGCCGCTTTCATCGGCGAGCCGGTTCTCGGCACCGGCGGCATCGTGCCGCCGCCGCAAGGTTATTGGTCGGCGATCCAGGCGGTGCTGAAGAAATACGATATCCTGCTTGTTGCCGATGAGGTCGTCACCGGTTTCGGGCGTCTGGGGTCGATGTTCGGCTCAGACCATTATGGGATGGAGCCGGATATCATCACCATTGCCAAGGGCCTCACCTCGGCCTATGCGCCCCTGTCAGGGTCGATCGTCTCGGAACGTGTCTGGAAAGTGCTGGAACGCGGCAATGACGAATTCGGACCGCTCGGCCATGGCTGGACCTATTCGGCGCATCCGCTCTGCGCGGCGGCCGGTATTGCCAATCTCAAGCTGATCGATGATCTCGGCCTGGTGCGCAATGCCAAGGAAACGGGCGCCTATTTCGTCAAAAAGATGAAAGAAGCGCTGGCCGATCATCCTATCGTCGGCGAAGTGCGCGGCGAGGGCATGCTCTGCGCGGTGGAGTTCGTCGAGGATAAGAAAGCGCGCCGCTTCTTCGATCCCGGCAAGAAGGTCGGCCCGCAGATCGCCGCGGCCTTGCTGAAACAGAATGTGATCGGCCGCGCCATGCCGCAGGGCGATATCCTGGGCTTCGCCCCACCGCTTTGCCTGTCGAAAGAGGAGGCGGATCTGATCGTCAAGGCGACAGTCAAGGCGACGGAAGAGGTGAAGGCAGCGCTTCGCTAACGATTTTGGCGGGACAGCGCAGGACCTATGCAGGCTATGCGCTGTCCGCCAGTACTTTATTTCGTGACGCGGCCAAGGACGCCGGTCAGGCAGCCGATATTGCCGGCGGCCTTGGAAAGCTCATCCGTCGCCACCGTCACGCAATCGATGCCGTGCTGCTCGAAGAAGGGTTGAAACTTCGCCAAGCCCGCCGCCATCATGATCTTGCGCGGTCCTAACGTGACAAAGTTCATGGCGCGGTAGCTTTCCGCATCATCTTCATAAGGTGGGAAGATCACCTCATAGCCCCGTTCCACCACGGCCTTTACCGTGGCGAGGGGCGTACGGCGCGGCCAGCAGATAGCGAGATCGCTGTCGGCGATGCGCAGCATGCCCATGAAATGCATCGTGCCATAGGGCATGTCGACGGCGAGCGTTTCACAGCCGATCTCCGCAAGAACGGCGGTGATCTGATCGATGGCTGCCTGATTGGTGCGATGGCCGCGCCCGATCATCGCGGTCTGTTCATCCAGCCACATGAGATCGGCGCCTTCGAAAGTGGCATCGCCCGTCAGGGTCTTTAGGATCGGGGTGCCGAGATCGGCCAGCCGGCGCGCCGCCCAGCGTTCTTCGCCGGCCCGCACCTGGCCGGCGGGACGGGCGAGGATCGCACCTTGCGGCGTCATGACGAAGAGATCGGCACAGAACATCTGGTTCGGCGGTGCATCGCCTTCCGGCATCACATGATGCACCTCGACTCCCAGCTTTTCATAAGCTTCGACCATGGCCGCGTGTTGCTCGCGCGCCCGCGTGAGGTTGAGCGGCTCCAGCATCAGCACGCTCTCCGGATCCTCGAGGGAGGCTGCCAGCTCCTCGCCCGGCTGATGCACGATCACGGCCTGGAGCGGTCGCCATTCGGAATCGATCTTATGGCGCGCCCAGATTCCGCCGAGTTCATCTCCATGAGGCTTTTCCCGCTGCACCCATCCGGCGCCGCCATAGGCGGAGGTCCCAAAGGTGCTGCTACCCTTTGTATTGCTTTTCGGCTTTCCGGTTACCTTGTTCACGAACGCGCTCCCAGGTTTCTTGATGAGAATGGTGCGATGCTCATCGCACGACCAGTTTTTCCGCATTCTCCCGTAAAAACAGGGCCGATGTGAAGGGCTTTTCGGCCAATTAACCGCCCGGCCTGGCGCCATCCATGCGCGCCCGACAGCGGTCACTTTGTAGAATTTGCCTTTGCGCGGGCCAGCAGGTTGATGAAGTTCAGGACGACATTGGCCGCCAGCAAAGCCGTGACACCGTTCGGGTCATGCGGCGGGCTGACGGTATTGACGCTGATGCCGACGATGTTGAGACCGTGACATTGCTCCAGGATATGCAGCCCCTCGCGCGCGGAAACACCGCCGGGCGTCGGCGTGCAGACACCCGGTGCGCAGCTGGGGTCGAAGAAATCCATGTCCCAACAAAGGTATACGGGCCGCCCGCGCAGCTTCTCACGCACCATGTCGAAGACCGTTTCGATGCCGGTCGATAAAAGATCCCGCTGCGGAATCACGGCATAACCGAGATCGCGGCCAAGCTTGAAAACGCGCGGCCAGGATGCATTGCCGCGCATGCCAATGTGAAAAGACGAGCTCGCATCCACCACCTTTTCTTCAACGGCGCGAAGAAAGGGATTGCCATTGGTATAGCCTTCGCCGGGATAGGCATCGGTATGTGAATCGAGATGCAGCGTCACCAGATCCTTGTGAACCGCATGCAGGGCCCGCATCTCGGGCAAGGCCACCGCACCGTCGCCACCAAGCGAGATCGAGACTGCGCCGGCTTCGGCAATCGCCATGATGGCGGATTTGATGGCCGGAAAACTGATATCGATATCGCCGGGCTGCACGGCCGCATTACCTGCATCGACGACGTTCAACAATTTGAAGCTATCGATGTCCGACCATTCATCACCATACTCGAGCGCCAGGGATTCCTGGCGAATGGCTGTGGGACCGAGGCGTGATCCGATGCGCGCCGGATGCGCACCGCAATCGAAAGGAAGGCCGACGATCACGGCCTGTGACTGCCGCAGATCCGTCGCCGCCGGTACATTCATGAAAGTCGATTGCGGTTGGAAAACACTCATGATTCGTGGCCCCTTTTTATTTCTCCCCAGGCGGCCATTCTAGCTGCGCTCGCCATCAATTCAAGGTGTCGACAGGACACTCGGATGGAGGATGGGTAAATAGCCGGCTGCCATTGCCCGCATCGTCGATGGCGGTGTCAGGATGCCATCGAAATGATGCGGTCGCGCTATGGGTCTGTAGCCCTCCGGACACCAAAGGAAAAACTGCCCCGATGCGACCAGATAGGCGGCCCGCCCGGAGGCCAGCATCATGCCGTTTGGCAGAGTCATTGGATTGTCCGTCAAAGGATGCAGCCGTTTGCGGGATTTATCCAACCGTTCCGCATGCAGAATCCGATCGATGACCGAAACTTTTGCCGAAGCTGTATGATTTCCAAGGGCCCAGGCGGATCGGAAGCGCAGCGCATCCGATCGCCGGCAAGCGAAGCACGGCCGATGCCCCGCGGCGAAAGCGGTGGCTTCATCGAGAAAGAAAAGTTCGGTCCAACTGCGCGTCGCCATGACATCGCGGCGAACGTTCTTATAGTCGCAGGAACAGACGAGCCAGGCTTTAGAGGTCCAGCGCCGGGAGATCAGCGTTCGGGTCGTCGGATCGTGAATGATGCCACGATTGCCCGTGAACATGCCGCGCTGTGGGATTGCGACAATATCGCCGAAGGGTGTGACCCGATTTTGCAGCGGCATGCCCGGCTTCCAGGGACGTCATCGTCGACTGTAACGCAAGGCGCCGGGCATCACTTGTTATTTCCGGTGAATATCCTGCGCCCAGCAGATGCCGATAACGCCGCCCTTCATGTAAGGGAGGAGGAAGATCGCCACCAAGGCGGTCAAGGGCAGCCATATTGCTGCCTGCAGCCAGAGGGCCGGGCTGAAATCGCGCTCGATCCACATGTAGAGGGGAATAATCACGTGGCCGGTGATGACCAGGCTTAGATAGGGCGGGGCATCGTCGGATGGATAAATGGAATTATCCGTATTGCAGACGGGGCAGATTGCTTCCACCTTGATGAAGCTGCGAAACAGCCGACCCTTCCCGCAATTTGGGCAACGCAGGGACAATCCGCGCATCAAGCCGGTCTTGAAGGATTTTATGGCCATCTCCGTGCCTTTCGCCCGTAACCGTGGCCGGTATATAGGCCGCCACGTTCATTAATTGTATGGATGTTCACTGTTTTCTTATCCATGCAATATCTATATTGTATGTATGGATGCGGGGTCAAGATCATTGATCCGACAATTAAGGTCGAGGCTTGCGACGAATTGGCGCAAACGAGCCGTCGTCAAATGACCAGACTCGACATGGCCGGCGGCTGGGCCAGGAGATCGGCCATGGCCCGTAGTCCCTGTTCCAATTCGGCGCGGCTTGCGGGCGCGCCCAAGCCGACCCTGACGGCTTCCGGCGGTGAGGCGAGGGCAAAGGCGTCGCTGGTGACGACGCCAATCCCGATGGAGCGCAGCCGCGCAACGAATTCGCCCCGCGTCCAGGGCTGGGGCAGGTTGAGCCAGAGATGGAAGCCTTCGGGATCGATGCGAAGCATGTCGGCCGGGAGAATGTGCGTGGCCAGCACCTGACGTGCAGCGGCTTCATTCCGGATCGCGGCGAGTACGGCATCGGCGGTGCCATCTTCGATCCATCGTGTCGCGATCGATGCAGTCACAGGCGAGGCCATGGAAGCGGTAGCACGGATCGCACCGGCCAAGCGAATCGCGGAACGGCTATCCGGCACCACCAGATAGGCGATGCGCAAAGCCGGGGCGAGGCATTTGGCGAGGCCGGCCACATGATAGACGATATCCGGGGCAATGGCGGCGAATGGCGCGACCGGTGCCGTCGGCAAGGCACCATAGGCGTCGTCTTCGATAATCGGCACATGATGATGGCGGGCAATCGCGGCCAGCGCCTGCCGGCGTTTTAGCGGTATCGTAAGGGTGGTGGGATTCTGAATCGTGGGATTGCAGTAGAAGGCCTTGGGACGCCGTTCGATACAAACCTTATCGAAGGCTTCTGGAATTGGGCCGTCAGCATCGCTTGCGACGCTCACAAGCTGCAAACGCAGATGCGCCGCCAGCGACAGAAAACCCGGATAGGTCAACGGCTCGGTGCAGATCGTGTCGCCCGGTGTGGCCAGGGCGCCGGCCAGTGCCAGGAGCGCGCCTTGTGCCCCGGGACAGACCAAGACCCGGTCGGTGAACAAGCCATCCAATCGCGAAGATAACCAACTGACGCCGGCGGCGCGGTCGCGGCCGGTGCCGCCCGGTTCCTGGTATCGCAGCAGCAGGTCGAGACCGCCATCAGCTTCCAGCTCGTTGACGCTGCGCCACATGCGCGTCGTCAAACCACTATCGTCGAAGCGCGGCGGCATGTTCATGCTCATATCGACAAGCCCGCTAGGCACCGCGCCGTTCAGGAGGGGGCGCTTGCTGCGCACATAAGTGCCCTGGCCGACTTTTCCTTCCACCAGGCCGCGGCGCCGCGCCTCGGTATAAGCGCGGCTGACGGTGGTAAAATCGATCCCGAGAACCTCAGCCAAGGTCCGCTGCGGCGGCAGGCGGGTGCCACCAGCCAGCCGCCCAGCTTGAATGTCGGCTGACAAGGCATCGGCGATCGCCAGATAGACGGGACCGGCAGATTTGTCGATGTCGGGCGTCCAAGAAATTGCAATCTCGGTCACGGTGAGGTCTCATCCGGGTTAAATCCATACATATGTATATTGTATGTATCTGTGATCCGGCAAGCGGGCATGTCGAGTTTTTACGCGCGTAACTCTTGAAAGGAACAAAGGCGGAACCTAAACTCGCCCCCCCGACGCTCTTTCCAAACACCACAGGTTTACCCATGGATTCCGGCTATCTCTCGGCCCTCAATGAGCAACAGCGAGAAGCCGTTCGGCATGGTGAGACTGCGGAAGGCCTGCTCGGCCACGCTTTGCTGATCATTGCCGGGGCAGGATCGGGAAAGACCAATACGCTAGCTTATCGGGTAGCACATCTGATCGTCCAGGGCGGCGATCCGCGGCGCATGCTGCTGCTGACCTTCTCCCGTCGTGCCTCGGTCGAAATGACCCGCCGGGTCGAGCATATCGTCGGCTCGACGAGCGGGACGGAGGTGGCGCGTCTCTCCTGGGCTGGGACATTTCATGCCATTGGCGCCAGGTTGCTGCGGGAATATGCGCCCCATATCGGCCTGGATCCGAATTTCTCGATTCATGACCGCGAGGATGCTGCCGATCTCATGAATCTGGTGCGGCATGAGCTCAACCTCTCGACCAAGGAGGCACGCTTCCCCCGCAAGGAGACCTGTCTTTCGATCTATTCACGGGTCATCAATACCGAAGCACCCTTGGAAGAGGTTCTCGAGGAGGTCTTTCCCTGGTGCCGTGACTGGGCCGCGGAATTGCGTGAGCTGTTCAGCGCTTATGTCGAGGCAAAGCAGCGCCAGGCCATCCTCGATTATGATGATCTCCTGCTTTATTGGGCCCGCATGATGAGCGTGCCGGATCTCGCAGCCAATGTTGCCGCGAGATTCGATCATGTTCTGGTGGATGAATATCAGGACACAAATCACCTGCAGGCATCGATCCTCGTGGCGCTCAAACCCGATGGCCGCGGCCTGACGGTGGTCGGCGACGATGCCCAGGCCATCTATTCATTCCGGGCTGCGACCATCCGTAATATTCTGGATTTCCCGGCGCAGTTCGATGCGCCGGTCAAGGTCGTCACGCTCGATCGTAACTACCGCTCGACGCAGCCGATCCTTGAGGCGTCCAATGCCGTGATCGGCCTCGCGAAGGAACGCTTCACCAAGAATCTGTGGACTGACCGTCCGTCCGATCAACGCCCCTGGCTGGTCACGGTGAACGATGAGATCGCGCAAGCAAAATATATCGCCACGCAGATCCTGGAGAACCGGGAGGCTGGCATCGGTCTCCGGTCGCAGGCGGTTTTATTTCGCGCCTCGCATCACAGCAGCATCCTGGAAGTCGAGCTTACCCGCCGCAATATTCCCTATGTCAAATTCGGCGGCCTCAAATTCCTGGATACGGCGCATGTCAAAGACCTGCTTTCCTTGCTGCGCTGGTCGGAGAATCTGAAGGACCGCGTCTCTGGTTTTCGCATTCTGCAATTGCTGCCGGGCATCGGTCCGAAAACTGCCGGCACAATCCTCGATCGCATCTCCCAAGCTCTCTCGCCGCTGGAAGGGCTCAGCTCCTTTGCGCCGCCGAAAGCGGCGAAAATCGCCTGGCTGGACTTTATTGAGTTGATGCAAAGGCTGCGCGGAAATCTGACTGGCTGGCCATCTGAACTGGATGCCGTACGCGAGTGGTACCGGCCATATCTGGAGCAAAGATGGGAAGATGCCCATATCCGAGACGCCGATCTTGCCCAGTTGCTGCAGATCGCCCACGGCTTTCCGTCGCGCGAACGATTCCTGACCGAAGTCACGCTCGATCCGCCGGATGCGGCGAGTGACCAGTCAGGTCCCCCCTTCCTTGACGAAGATTATCTCATTCTCTCGACGATCCACTCGGCGAAGGGACAGGAATGGCGCTCGGTCTTCGTGCTCAACACGGTCGACGGCTGCATCCCCTCCGATCTCGGTGTGGGAAGCGAGGCCGATATCGAAGAGGAGAGGCGGCTGCTCTATGTCGCGATGACGCGCGCGAAAGACGATCTGCATCTGACGATGCCCTATCGCTTCCATGTCCACAATCAGGTGGGCAGTGGCGACCGCCATGTCACCGCCACGCGGACGCGTTTCATTCCGTCGTCGATTTTGTCGAAATTCGAGCAGCGGGTCTGGTCTGAAGAGCGGGCTGCAGCGGTAACCGCGCCGACGGTCGCCGGCAAGGTCGATCTGACCGCTTCGGTGCGGCAGATGTGGAAGTGACCGTTTTTCGGCCTTCGCGTAAAAGGTCCAGGTCGAACCGATGGGACGATTCGACCTGGAGCCGGACTCTAATTTTGCGGTTAGGTGGCCAAGGCGTTTCGCCTCGGCATGACGGCGGTGATCAGAACCGCCACGGCGATATTGGCCAACAGGACAAGAAGGCCGATATAGACCGTGAAGGGTGCGCCGCCCAGACTGATCGGCTGCAAGGGTTTCAAGCCGTTTATCCACACCAGATAGGTGCCGCTTAGGAAGCCGACCAGCCAGCCGGCCAGCAGCCCCTCGGCCCGGAACCAGTTGCAGTAGAGGCTGAAGACCAAAGCGGGCAGGGTCTGGAGAATCCAGATGCCGCCGAGCAGCTGCAGGTCCAATGCAAACTGCGTCGGCAGGAAGGCGATCACCATCAGCGCGCCAATCTTGACGATCAGCGAGGTGATCTTGGCGACTTTCGCTTCGCCTTCATGCGTCACATTCGGGTTGATATAAGCCTTCCAGAAATTGCGTGTGAAGAGATTGGATGCACCGATACTCATCACGGCCGCCGGCACCAAGGCGCCGATGGCGATCGCCGCGAAGGCAAAGCCGGTGAACCAACTCGGGAACAACGTCTGGAACAGGGCCGGCACGACCTGATTGGGGCTGGATATATTGAGGTTGGCCGCGTGACCCATATACCCCAGCAGGGCCAGCAGGCCGAGAAGCAGGGTATAGGCCGGCAGGAAGACGGCATTCTTGCGAATGGTATTGGCGCTGTTCGAGGCAAAAATCCCGGTCAGCGTATGCGGATACATGAAAGCCGCAAGCGCGGAACCGAGCGCCAGGCTGGCATAGGCAACATATTGGTTGCCACCCAGAAGCAGACTGCCGGTACCTTTGGCCTGGAACGCTGCATCGGCGGCAGCGAAGACATTGCCATAACCGCCCAGTTTCGATGGGATGATCGCGATCGCGGCAAAGACCGCGATATAGATCATGATGTCCTTGACGAAGGCGATTAGAGCCGGGGCGCGCAAGCCGGCCGAATAGGTGTAAAGCGCGAGGATGATGAAAGCGACGGCCAGCGGCAGTTCGCCGGTGAGGCCCAATGCTTTCAGGACCGCTGCCATGCCGACCAGCTGAAGGGCGATATAAGGCATGGTGGCAATGACGCCGGTAATGGCAACCGCAAGTTCCAGGGCGCGGGAACTATATTGGCCGTAAACCACGTCACCTGCAGTTACATACCCGTTTGCCTTGGCGCGCTTCCATAACAGAGGCATCACCATGAACACGAAGGGATAAACAATGATGGTATAGGGCAGGGCAAAAAAGCCATAGGCGCCGACGGCATAGACCAGTGCCGGCACAGCGATGACGGTATAAGCGGTATAGAAATCGCCGCCGACCAGGAACCAAGTGATCCAGGCGCCGAAGCTGCGTCCGCCCAGGCCCCATTCATCGAGATGTCCCATGGTCTTCGGCGCCCGCCAGCGCGATGCGATGAAGCCCATCACAGTGACGAGGGCAAAGAAAAAGGTGAAGACTGCCAGAGCGACAGGGTCGAGGTTAGTCGTCATTGCGCAGGCTCCGATAGGCAATCCAGATAATGAAAGAAGTCAGCGGCACCCAGGCGAGCTGGTACCAATAGAAGAAAGGGAAGCCGAAAAGAGCCGGCTCGCGGAAATTGTAGAAAGGAACCCAAAGCAGGCCGATATATGGAATCAGCAGCAGCCACAAGGCGGCTGGCCAAGAACGTTTGTTCATCACATCCCCGTTCATCAAGTCGATTAACGCCCCAACTTTTATAGTCGGTGTTGTTACCGCTATACAATCGTGTGAAGCCCGCGCGCGCGGTTGACCTTACATGAAGCCGCTCGCATTGACAGGTTTCTGTCGATGGGTCGATTGTCGATTGGTGGGAAGGCGCGACGCTTAGTTACGAAGGAGGTCGCGCTCCGCAAGATCCTTCAACAAGGCAATGATGCCGTCACGCGACCATCCAGCGCGCGCGCCCATCGCGACCCGGAGAAAAGGGGGCGTTCCTTCGTCCTCCGGAAGGATGACTTCATAGCGATGTCCTCTGAAACCGAAGCTTCCGCCGCAGTCGAAGGCCAACCGTCTTTTCTCGGTCTCGGTTTCGATCCATCGGGCAAGAGTATGGTAATTCGCTCGGCTCGGCGCTTTGAGCTGAAAGATGCAGAAGGGCGACACAGCCCATGGATGCGCCGCCCGTTCCATCAAGGCAGGATGGGATAGCGGCGCAAAAATCCCCGATGTGTCTGCAAACGCGCGTGCCAGCGCCGCATTGTTGGCGAATATCCGTCCCGCATAGCTTTGCTGATACGCTTTATCGAGAAACCACGGGACCTCAAGCGCCTGCATGCTGTCGAGGCTTAGACCACCGCCGGTCAAACTTCTGATCCGGTGGAGATTGGCGCCTAACTCTTCCGCCAGTCTTCTCTCGGAGGAAAAGAGAGACACGATGCCGACATTGGACAGCTCCAGGCCGGCTTGGTCGAGCTTCAGTCCAGAGTTGACGCAAGCGACCAGCTTTGTCCCTGTATTTGATAATGACGCAAGCAAGTCGGCCGGAGCAAATAATGGACCGGCAAGGGTCGTGTCGAAAATGAGATATGGGGCAAATGCCGTTTTCTGTGCGGCATGCCTCGCCGGCAGGAAAGGCTGGCCGACGGATCTGATTTCACTGATGCCATCGTAGAAGACGGGCTCGATTAAATCGATGTCCCCCGCAGCATCCAGATATTTCACCTCTTTATTCGAGCGTATGTGCAGCGGGCGAATAGCCTGCAAGAGCGACAACAACCCCGTGGTTTCGAAATATCCGCCAGTGTGGGTAAGCGTGATCGGCCTGCCGCCGGGAAATTCCTGACTGGACAAAATGCCCATCAGAAGACTGGTGAGCGCGGTTTGCCCGCTGGAAAATAAAATATGCCGGGCCGTCCAGCCTTCCGGGCAGGAATGGTAATGTTTGCACCGTTCCTCGAGTTCCTGCGGGTCCAACTCCCGTTCATAGCCGAACGACATCCGCCGCCCACTCGTGCTGCGGATACTTTCCGATTTTGGCGGTGATCGGTAAGAGGGATCGGCGATCCGGTGGGCACTCCGAAGGCAGATCAGTCGCAATTCGTTGGTAAGGGCATCAAGCTTTCGCTCGGCCGCCACAGGATTTGATAGGATAAGTTTCTCGGTTGTTTTCTTGGCGATCTCGATCTTCTCGTTCCATTGCCGAATGGCGAAACTGCTTGGAACGGCTTCAGCAAACCATCTGCCTAGAATAGACAGATCTTCACATTCTTCGCGAATCGCCTGGAGAATAGATGAAGCGGTCATAGAACCTGTTTGCTGGAGCACTCGTCACGCGGCTCATGTTAAGCCTGCCGGAGTAATTTCCGGAGCGCCCTTTGGTTCCCATTGCACCGCCTGGCTGCGCATCGTCCCTGTGCCATCAGGCGCAGACGGGGACGTCCTTCGATGGCTCAATGGATCACATGTCGATGTCAATCGCGCAGGTAATCGCTGGAGGTCGGGGGTTGTTGGAGGCTGCGGCTCAAGCTTTGCTCCGCCATTTTAAGGCGTTTTGCCGCCACTTCTGCACGTCGCCAGAGATGTGATTCCGCGAGGCCGTAGTTTTCTCTGCACCGATCGGTAAGTTCGCGGACGCTGACGGTGAGTTCTCTTTCCGCCTTACGCAAGGCTGTCGGACGAGGATGATATTTCATCGCCTCCTCCTTCAGTGTGGAAGTGTCGATGCATCGACTCTATGTCGGCGACTATCCGATTACAACTCGAAATTAGGTCGGATGCCGATGGTTGCGACAGGGCCTATCGTATCAGACATTAATTGAACCGGACATGGTTGGACCGGTCTCTGACGATTTTCCTCGGTATTCCGTGCAATGGCCTTTTATCTCAAAATGAGCAGCCAACAAGATCTCGCCGGCCTCATTCTTCCCTGGAGACTTTATATGCGTCGATCGTCGATTGTGATTGTTTTGATATCGATCCTTGCATTCCCCGCTTTGGCACAGGAGCGCGTCGGCGAGGTCTCGACGACCTTTCATTTGACCTCACCGAACGACAAAGTGGTCGTCGACCGTTTCGACGATCCGGGTGTCGAGAATGTGTCCTGCTATGTGAGCCGTGCCGAAACCGGCGGTTGGAAAGGTGTCGTCGGCCTGGCCGAAGATCCCAGCCGCTTCTCGATTGCTTGCCGCGCCGTCGGTGAGCCGAAAATTGTCGGCAAGATCGAGGAAGGCAAGGAAGGCGAACTGGTCTTTTCGGAACGGACCTCCGCCATCTTCAAGTCGCTGCGGATCACTCGTTTCCTTGATCAGAAGAAGGGCGTTCTGATCTATCTGGCGTGGTCGACCAAGATTGTTGAAGGCTCCCCTTTCAACAGCATCTCGGTCGTGCCGCTGACGCAATGAGTTGTCACCATGGAGAGGATGAGAACATGTGACGAAGGGCGCTTTGACACGCCAGTCGAGCCGCCATTATTGTAGCTGGTACTTTCAAGCGACTGTCCTGATGCCAAGCTTTTCCGCTTTTCCGACCTCGCAACAGCTCCGCATCCTCCTCGTCGAGGACGATCCCGACATTGCGCAGGGCATCCGCGACCATCTGCGCAGCCTTGGATATGACGTTGCCCTGGCGACGGATGGCGAGGCCGGGTTGGCCTCCATACGATCAGGGGCGGCTGATCTCGTCATCGCCGATCGCATGCTGCCGCAACTTGATGGGCTGGCGATGATCGAAACCGTGCGGCGGGATGGTGTTCTTATCCCCATTCTGATTCTGAGCGCCTTGGGTGCCGTCGATGACCGGGTACGTGGCCTGCGGGCGGGTGGCGATGATTACCTGGCGAAACCTTTCGCGATGGATGAACTGGCCGCGCGGGTGGAGGCGTTACTGCGCCGGCCGATAGATCATCGTCAGACGATATTGCAGGTGGGCGATTTGCGCATGGACCTGATCGACCGCCTGGTCCAACGCAACGGCCGCCATATCGACCTGCTGCCGCGGGAATTCAAGCTGCTTGAATATATGATGCGCCGGCCCGGGCAAACTATCACCCGGGCGATGTTCCTGGAGGATGTCTGGCATTACCGCTTCACGCCGCAGACCAATCTGGTCGATGTGCATATGGGCAAATTGCGCCACAAGGTCGATGGAGCGAATGAAGCGCAGATGATTGTCGCCATTCCCGGTACGGGGTTCATGCTTCGTGCCGCGGTTTGAACTGCTACGATCGGCGCCGTTCCGTCTGGCGATGGCCTTCGCTATCGCGCTCACCGTCTGCACCATTCTGATTTTCGGTTTCGTCTATTGGCAGACCGTGCGGCTGGAGCGTGAGCGCATCGGCTCATATCTCACCGTTGAAGCCGTGCAGGCGTCGAGGGAGCCGGTAGGGCGCCTGATCTCGATCCTGCAGATCCGTCTTACCAGCGATCTTCGCCGCGTTAGCTATGGCGCGCTCTTCGATGGATCGGGCCGGCGGCTGATCGGTAATATCGTTAAACGGCCGCCGGACCTGCCCGCCGACTGTAGGCCCCGGCGGCTCGATCTGTCGCCTGAACTGACCGATCTGCCGGCATCATCCCGCATCATGCTGGTCGCCTGCCGTCGTGCGGATGGCGGCGTGGTCGTGCTTGGTAAGGAACTGGACGAGGTCGCGGCGTTGCGCGCGGTCATCTTGCATGCGGCGACGCTTGGCCTTGTCCCCACGGTTATTCTGGCGCTGCTGGTCGGCGCCTTCCTCAGCTCGCGGGCCTTGCGACGCGTGCGGCTGCTGCAGCAGACGATCGGCCGCATCATGCAGGGTGATCTGCATGAAAGGCTGCCCACCCATGGCCGCCGCGATGATCTCGATCAACTGGCCTCACGCATCAACTTGATGCTGGATGAAATTGAGGGGTTGATCGGCGAAATACGCAGTATCGGCGACAACATCGCCCATGATCTTCGTACGCCCCTCTCCGCCGTGCGTATGAAGGTCGAAAAGGCGGCGGCCGCCAGCGATCTCACGGTGGCCGGGGAGGCAAGCCGCAGTGCGCTTGCTGATCTCGATAAGGTGTTCTCGATTATCACGGCGTTACTGCGGATCACCGAAATCGAAAATCGCTGTGACGCCGATACTGCCGCACCCATCGACCTTGCTTCACTGGTGGCTGAGATATTCGATCTCTACGAACCGCTGGCCGAGGGGAAGGGGCTCAACTTCACCGCCCTCTATGGGGCGCCGGTTTGGGCCAGGGCTGATCGCCATCTGCTGTTGGAAGCGCTCGCAAACCTCGTCGACAACGCGATCAAGTTTACGCCGCCAGGGGGCAGCGTCCGGGTCGCTGCTGTGAGCGAGGCAGCCCTGCCCATCCTTCGCGTCAGCGATACCGGTCCCGGCATTCCGGACACCGAGCGTTCCAAAGTTATCAAGCGGTTCTATCGCGCGGATAAAAGCCGGCATATACCCGGCCACGGTTTGGGGCTCAGCATTGTCGCCGCCATTGCCAGGCGCCACGCTTTCGAGCTTCGTATTTCGCAGAGCAAACCGGGCACTATTATTGACCTTGTCTGTCAGCAATCTGACGCCCCACTGCAAGTCGATATCGCATCGCAATAAAATTTTTTTTAATCAACTCGGCTTCCAGAAGCACCTAGTTCTCTCTTGTCCTCGGACCGCTATAGCCCTTCTGGAAATCTGGAATTGTTGAACCGCATCAAGCTCCTGCGCATTTCATTCCGGCGCCAGGCCGCGGCCGTGGCGATGGAGGGACGGCTATGATCGACATCGTCAAAATCGCCCTCCGTCGTCCCTATACTTTCATCGTCATGGCGATGCTGATCTTGCTTTTCGGCATCAGTGCCGCCATCCGGACCCCGGTCGACATCTTTCCCAATATCGGCATTCCGGTCGTCGCCGCGGTCTTCAGTTATTCAGGTCTGCCGCCGGATGACATGGCCGGGCGTATCGTCTCACTGTATGAACGCACGCTGACGACCCTTGTAAATGACGTCGAACATGTGGAATCGCAATCGCTGCCGGGCTTCGGCGTCATCAAGATCTTCTTTCAGCCGAATGTGAACATCAATGCGGCCCTGGCCCAGGTGACCGCCATGTCGCAGACTGTGCTGAAGCAGATGCCGGCCGGCATCACGCCGCCGTTGATGCTGAGCTACAATGCCTCTTCGGTGCCGATCCTGCAGATCGCTTTATCGAGCGATAAACTGTCGCAGACGGCCCTGTTCGATACCGCCTTCAATTTCATCCGACCGCAATTGACCACCGTGCCGGGCGTTGCCATTCCTTATCCCTATGGCGGCAAGGTCCGCCAATTGCAGATCGATCTCAATCAGCAGGCGCTGCACAATTACGGCCTCTCCGCCAATGACGTCTCCAACGCCTTGGCGACCCAGAACCTGATCACACCGGTCGGGACGCAGAAGATCGGCAATCTCGAATATACCATCGATCTCACAGATTCGCCGAAGCGCATCGAGGATTTCAACGATCTGCCGATCAAGACCGTCAACGGCACCGTCATCTATATGCGCGACGTCGCTTATGCCCATGACGGCAGCCCGCCGCAGACCAATGTGGTTCATGTCGGCAACAAGAGCGCCGTTTTGATGACCATCCTGAAGACGGGCTCGGCCTCGACATTGGATGTCATCAACGGCATTCGCGCCAAGATGCCAGAGATCGAGAAGACTTTGCCGGATGGGCTCAACCTGACTCTGGTCGGCGACCAGTCGCTTTACGTCAAGGACGCCGTTTCCGGCGTTATCCGCGAAGGCGTCATCGCCGCAGCTTTGACCGGTTGCATGATCCTCCTGTTCCTGGGAAGCTGGCGCTCGACGCTGATCATCACGCTCTCGATCCCCCTCGCCATTCTCGCCTCGGTCGTGGCGCTGTCCGTCCTTGGCGAAACTATCAATGTGATGACTCTCGGCGGCCTAGCCCTGGCGGTCGGCATCCTGGTCGACGACGCGACCGTCACGATCGAGAATATCAATTGGCACCTGGAGCACGGCAAGAACATCGAGCAGGCGATCCTCGACGGGGCGCAACAGATCGTGGTCCCGGCAACGGTCTCGCTGTTCTGCATCTGCATCGCCTTCGTGCCGATGTTTGGCCTCGGCGGCGTCGCCGGCTATCTGTTCCGCCCGATGGCGGAGGCGGTCGCTTTCGCCCTGATCGCGTCTTACATCCTCTCCCGCACCCTGGTGCCGACACTAGCCAATTTCATGCTGCGCAACCAGACCCATCATCATGGGACCAACGATGAGGCGGACGGTCAGGAGAAGCCGAGCCGCAACCCCTTGGTGCGGTTCCAGCAGGGCTTCGAACGTATCTTCTCGCGCGTTCGTAATTACTATAACGGGCTTCTGGCACTGGGACTGAAGCGGCGCCGATGGCTGATCGGCGGCTTTCTGGTCTTTTCCCTGGTGTCGCTGGGGCTTGCTCCGTTCCTGGGGCAGAATTTCTTCCCCGATGTCGATGGCGGCCAGATCAAGCTGCATGTCCGCGCCCAGGCCGGCATGCGTATCGAGCAGATGACGCGCCTTTCCGACCAGGTCAGCAATTCCATCCGCCGGATGATCCCGCCCCGTGACCTTTCGGGCATGGTGCAGAATGTCGGCTTGCCGGTCAGCGGCATCAGCGTCACCTACGGCAATTCCGGCACCATCGGCACCAGCGATGCGGATATTCTGATAACCCTATCGGCAGATCACGCGCCGACCGATCGATATATCGATCTGCTGCGCGAAAAATTGCCGCGCCTTTTCCCCGGCGTCAGCTTCGCCTTTCTGCCGGCCGATATCGTCACGCAAGTCCTGAATTTCGGCACGCCGGCGCCGATCGACGTGCAGGTGATAGGCTTCAATCTTGCCGAGGACCGTGTTTATGCCAATGAGTTACTGACACGCATCAGTCATATTCCGGGTATTGCCGATGCGCGGATCGAGCAGGCCTTCCAGGAACCGACCCTGAAGGTCGATTTCAATCGCTCGCTGGCCGGCATCGTCGGTCTCAACGAGCATGATGCCGCGACCAATATGCTGACCACCTTGGCGGGCAGCACCCAGGTACAGCCCACTTACTGGCTCGATCCCAATAATGGCGTCTCTTATGCCGTCTCGATCCAGACGCCGCAGCAAGATATCGAGAGCATGAACCGCCTCAAGAACCTGCCGCTGGCCACCGCAACCTCGCACCAATTGCTGGGCGGTCTGGCGGCGATCTCGCGCGAACGCAGCAATGCGGTTGTCATGCATTACAATGTGAAGCCGACCATCGATATCTATGCAACGCCCCATGATCGCGATCTCGGCGCCCTGGCGGCGGATATCAACAAGGTGATCGCGGATACGGCGAAGGATCTGCCACGCGGCGCCAATGCCGTGGTGAGCGGGCAAGTGACGACCATGACCAGCGCCTACCATCAGCTCTTCATGGGCCTCGCTGTCGCTGTCGTCCTGATCTACCTGCTGATCGTCGTCAATTTCCAGTCCTGGCTGGATCCCTTCGTCATCGTCATGGCCTTGCCAAGCGCGCTGGCCGGCATTGTCTGGATGCTCTTCACCTCGGGCACGACGCTTTCCGTGCCGGCCTTGACCGGCGCCATCATGTGCATGGGCGTTGCGACGGCAAACAGTATTCTTGTCATCAGCTTCGCGCGTGAGCGGCTGGCCAGTGGTGCCGATGCCCTTACGGCCGCTTCGGAGGCTGGCGATACCCGCTTCCGCCCGGTGCTGATGACCGCTTTGGCGATGATCATCGGCATGATACCGATGGCGATCGAGCCCGGCGAAAACGCGCCGCTCGGACGCGCCGTCATCGGCGGCCTGATCTTCGCCACCATGGCGACATTGTTCCTGGTCCCCGCGATGTTCAGCGTCGTGCATGGGCGCGACCATCAGAAGAAGGCCTCGAATAAGGAAACGTCTCATGACTCGATCGACAATGATCGGCGGGCAACGACTTCACGGGCAACGAAGTCCCCACCCAGGCCTGATACGATAGGAGTTTAGTGTGTCACAGGATAATGCGACAAAGCCGAATACCCGCTTGCTGGTGATCCTCGGTATCGTCGCAGCGATCGGCTTTGGAACCATTGCCGTTACCGGGTTGATGAGCCGGGCGCATAGCACCCAGGCTTTGGCAGCTTGGACAAATGATCAGGCCATTCCCACCGTGGCGCTGGCGAAGCTGCAGCGCGGCGCGACGCGGCAGACGCTCGATCTGCCCGGCACCATCCAGGCGTTCTACCGCGCCCCGATCTATGCCCGCGTCGATGGCTACCTCAAAAGCTGGAACGCCGATATCGGCGCCAAGGTGCAGGCCGGCCAGGTCCTCGGCGTTATCGATGCTCCGGATGTCGACCGGCAATACGATCAGGCCAAGGCCGACCTCGCCCAGGCTCAGGCGAATGAGCAACTCGCGGCCGTCACCGCCAAGCGCTGGAACAGCCTCGTCACGTCACGGGACGTCTCGGTCCAGGCGGCAGATGAAAAGCAGAGCGACTATATCGCCAAGAAGGCAGCGCTCGAATCCGCTCAGGCCAATCTCAACCGGCTGGCCACAATGCAAGCCTTCAAGCAGATCACCGCACCTTTCGACGGGACGGTGACGGCGCGCAACACCGATATCGGTGCGCTCATCAATGCCGGCGCCGGTACGGGGCAGACCAGCCAGCTTTTCGAGGTCTCCGATCTCCATAAGATGCGCATCTATGTGCAGGTGCCGCAGGCTTTTGCCGGGGATCTGCATCCAGGCCTGAAGGCCAGCTTCGATATTCCGCAATATGCCGGCCAGCATTTCCAAGCGATCTATGTTACCCAGTCGAATGCGGTCGATACCAATTCACGCAGCATGCTGGTGCAGTTGCAGGCCGATAATCCCGACGGCAAATTGCTGGCAAACATGTTCTGCGAGGTGCATTTCGAACTGCCGACCGATCCCGATGTGCTGCGTGTCCCGGCGACGGCGCTTATTCCCGGCAATAAGGGCATCGAGGTCGCGCTGCTCGGCGATGACGGCAAGGCGCATCTGAAGCCAATACAGCTGGGCCGCGATTTCGGCGACACGGTAGAAGTGGTGGCTGGGTTAAGCATGAGCGATCACGTCATCGACAGCCCGCCGGAAACGCTGGTGGACGGCGATGTGGTTCGCTTGGCCGAAGACGCGAGTAGCGGCAAGGTGGCTGCCGCCGGCGATGCGAAGGTCAATTGAAAGGCGGGCCCCGCATAACGCCCCTGTCCGGCCTATTCACGGCGTCGGTCTTTCGCCAAGTCGATGGCGTCGCGCAACGGCGCGATCACTTCCCTTTCCAGATGCTTCATCATGTATGGCGGCAAGTCACAATCAAGCGTGTCGACCGTCCAGTTGCAGCCATTTTCGGCGTTGTCCAGGCGGCGGATTTTCAATCTCCGGATAGTAACCGGCTTGAAGTCCATGATCTTGCTGTAGAGGTACCGTTCAAGCGGTTGGGGATACATGGTGATCTTTTCCATTCCTCCCTCCTGCGATGACGTCCTATTCTACTATTCAGGGTAGGTCGCTAGTCAATATGACAATAGTTAACGCGGCCACGCCCGCGAGCGGAGCGAACCATGGCATTTCTGCTTCAAAAGCCTCCGGGAGACGAGAGGAAGGGACGCGCGCCGTAACCGCGGCCGATCGCATTCGCTTCTGCTACACGCATCGGCTCACACAAGCGGGCAAAAATCCGCGCATGGCGGGGCGCACTTCAACTTCGGCGCACTGCTTCAGCCCGTCATAGGGCAGCTACTTGGCCTTCCACAGGAGCGGCCGTGGCGTGAAGCCGAGCTGGCTCTTCGCCCGCTTGTTGGAGGCTCCGGTCAGACGGGTGTGGTAGTAGATGGCTTCCTCGCCGGCCGCCTTGCGGGCTTCTTCCACACTCATGCGCGGCGGTTCCGGTGCATCGACCCAGCGCGCGAAAGCCGGGAACCATTCAGCGACCGGTAGCGGATCGTCGTCGACGATGTTGTAGACACCGGGATCGGCCGTCAGCGAGGCGATTGTCGCCGCGATCGCGTCATCGATATGCACGAACGACCACACCGCAGACCCTTCCCCGATGATCGCTGCCGCGCCCTTGCGCAGCTGATCCGCAATGGCCCCGTTCGGTCGATACCAGGTACCAGGACCGTAAAAGAAGCCGTAGCGCAGGACAACTCCGTCCAGTGACGGCGCAGCCAGGACGTGATCTTCATATTCGCCGAATGCACGCGCACTGTTGCCGACTTCGCCAGGTGCGTCGTACCGCATCTTGGCAGTCTCGCTGGCGAGTTCGCCTTCCGGAGCATTGAGATAGAAGCCGCGAGATTGAATGATGTAGCGTCCCACGCCCGCGGCCTGGGCTGCGGAGAGCAAATTAGCGCCTCCATCGCGTCGCAGGCGCGTGTCGTTGGGCAACGACTTGATGATATCAGCGGGATCGGCGGGAAGCCATGTCAGTTCGTCGATTACCACATCCGGTGCGGCCGTTGCGATCGCGGTCTGGACGGCCGCGGCATCGAAGGCGTCGGCGGTGGAAATCTCCGCCCCCAATTCACGCAAAAGATCGACGCTGGGGCCGGCGCGCGTCATGCCGATCACTTGATGGCCGAGAGCGCATAATGCCCGCACCAGTGGTAAGCCGACGGCGCCGGTCGCGCCCGCGATGAAAATCCGCATAACTAGCTCCTTGTAATTTTTCTCAAACGCGAAGGTTCTTAGTTCGCTGGCAGGCCGAGACCCTTTGTCTCGACAAGTCGCTCATGTCTCTGTCGAGGGCTCGCCGAGCCCCAGGCATGAAGTCCGATATTCTGATACCGACACTAAATCCGATGCGGTCGATCGTCGCTCAAGCATCGTGACTTGGAGGCCCATCGCACGCTTGGTAGATTACGGTGCTAACTGACGTCCTTCAAGTGGCGCCCTTCGCAAGCGTCGCGATCGCTTTCGGACGAGCCATCGCTCGATGGTACATTTGAAAATGCGGATCTTGGTACTTTCTTTTGATCGGCCGCTGCGCATCTTTGTGCTGTGGCCCAGCGACTAAGCCGATCGCCGGCGATGGAAACGGAAGGTCCCATCTTCTTGCGCTGGAAACCTGTCGCTTGGTCGAGGTCCAACCTCATCAATGCGCCGTCCGGGTGATTCCAGAAGCAACGGCGCACACAATACGCGCCAGTCAGACAGATACGGCATGCACGCCGCGTATCTTCAAAGGAGTTCGACATGGTACAGACGATCTCTGGCATTAAAATCCCTGACAGCAAGCTCGCAAAGGAAGCCGCAGAGCTTGTCCGGGGATTTCAAAGCGAGATGTTGTTCAATCATTCGGTTCGAGTTTACGTATTTGGCGCCATGAAGGGTCTTCGCCTGAAACTCAAATTCGATCCGGAACTGCTCTACGTGGCGGCTCTGTTCCACGATATGGGCCTCATCGAGGCTTATCATACTGAATCAAAACGATTCGAGGTCGATGGCGCGGACGCCGCGCGCGAATTCCTCAAAAGTCACGGTGTTCCCGAAAGCAAGTCGGATCTGGTCTGGGAAGCAATTGCGCTCCATACCACGCCCGGCATTCCAATGTATATGCGTCCGGAAATTCATCTCACCAACGCGGGCGTTTTGGTGGACGTCATTGGAATAGGCTATGATGAATACACAGCCGAGCAGCGCGATCAGGTCATCGCTGCTTTCCCGCGCGGTAACTTTAAAAACGAGTTCATCGATGTGCAGACTGAGTCTGCTCTCAAGAAACCTCAAACGACTTTCGGCACGGTGAATGCCGAATACATCGAAGCTCGCGATCCCAATTTCCGCAGGCCCAACGTTTGTGCTCGTATCCACGGCGCACCCTGGTCCAGCTAGTACGTTGCAAGGTGAGCCCGGTCTTCCAGGCGGATAACAATCTTTTCGAGTTCGAGGAATGACCGCGCCCCGGGAGCACATACGCCCTTGTCCTGCCGGGGCTCGTTACGATAGCATCAAAGCCTCATCATCTCGTGACTACTGACCACCCTCGATACTCTTTCAGATACGGCTGCCCTCGGCCTCCTCTCGGCACTAACGGTCGACACGGCGCCGCCGCAACGGCCGATCCCTGCCTGCGCTTCAGCATGCATGCAATCGTTTCAATCACCATCACGGCAGATACATGGCAAAATACGTGCTCATACATGGCGCCTGGCACACAGGCGCCGAACTCGAACCTGTGGCTTCCTTGATTCGCGCGATGGGACATGATGTCCAAACGCCTACGATCAAGGGCAATCGGCCGGGGGATGCGAAGACAACCGGCTTGGCAGAGGCGATTGAGTCGATCATCGAATATCTCGAAGAGACCGGCGCGGAGGATGTCATCCTCGTCGGGCACAGCTATGGCGGAATGGTGATTACAGGGGTGGCAGATCGCGTCCTCCACCGCATCCGGCGCTTGGTCTACTGGAACGCCTTTGTTCCAAATGACGGCGAGTCCCTCCTGGATATGGGTTTGCCCCATCAACGCGCCGCTATGGAGGCCCTCGCAGCAGAACGGAGTGATGGCTCGATCATATTGCCCTTCCCAGTCTGGCGCGAAGCTTTCATCAATGACGGTGACCTCGAGCTGGCGCAAAGAGCGTATAACGCGCTCAATCCACACCCCATGCAAACCTTCAGAGACAAGATATCGCTGTCGACCAATCCGGCCGATATGCAGGTTGGAAAGTCCTATATCAACTGTACTGAGGATATAGCGGCGCCACATAGTCATCCGTGGCACCCAAGACTTTCGGAGAAGCTCGGACTTTTCCGCCTTGTTCAGATTCCGGGCAGTCACGAAATCTGCTTCACACATCCCGACCGGATCGCGCAGGCCGTTATAGATGCCGGACGCGACTGATCAGACGTCATGCCATGCCAACAGCCGAATGACAGCAATCTGAGATGCCGGCGGCAGCCAGATCGTAGCCGCTTGGCAATTCCCGCAAACGAAAGGAATTTCCAATGAGCAAGCCTCATGTGCGATCGGACGGCAATCCGAAAGATAATCGCGAAGTCGGATCGCCTCGGCAGCGCGTTCTCATTGTAGGAGGCGGGATTGGCGGCCTCACCCTGGCATTGTCGTTGCACCAGCTGAATATTCCTTGCGCAGTCTTCGAGGCGGCTACCGATATCAAAGAGCTCGGTGTGGGAATCAATATTCTCCCGCATGCGGCGCGCGCGCTCAAGCCGCTCGGCGTTTTAGAGGAACTCGACGAGATCGCTATCCGCACGCGCAGACTGCGTTATCTGAATCATCTCGGACAAGAGATATTGAGGAGCGAGTGCGGCCTTTGGGGCGGGCACGATATGCCCCAGCTGTCGATCCATCGCGGACGGTTGCATGGTGTTCTGTGGCGGGCGGCGCAGGCAAGATTGCCGGTGGGCGCGGTGCGGACTGGTCATCGTCTGCTGAATTTTTTGCAAGACGCCGAGGGCGTGACGGCGCGCTTCACGCTGGCCGACGGAAGCCAAGTGGAGGAACCTGGTCAGATTCTGATAGGCGCCGATGGAATCCATTCGGCGGTACGAGGCCTGTTGCATCCAGAGGACGGCGGTCTCCGTTGGCAAGGCAGTCAGCTATGGCGAGGGGTCGTGGATTGGCCTGTTTTCGAGGGCGGGAATGTCATGCTGATCGCTGCCGACGGGCTGGCCAAGTTGACCATTTATCCGATCGGCGAGGGCAGGTCGCCGCGAACGCGGCTAACGAACTGGGTGATGAACGGAAAGGTGGGGGGCGGCGCGTTTCCGCCGCGTCGTGAGGATTGGTCTCGTCAAGGCAAGCTTGAAGAGGTGCTGCCATTCGCGAAGCGTCTGCGGCTGCCTTTTCTCGATCTTGAAGCGCTGATCCGAGCCACGCCGCGATTCTTTGAGTACCCCGAATGCGATCGTGATCCGCTCCCGTGGTGGACGCAAGGGCGGGTAACATTGCTGGGGGATGCGGCACATCCCATGTATCCCAGCGGCTCTAACGGGGCAGCCCAGAGCATCCTCGATGCTCGTTGCCTGGCGAAGCTCTTGTCCGCACTGCCACTAGAGGCGGCGCTTAAGGCTTACGAGGCCGAGAGACGACCAAAGACGGCCGAAGTTGTGCGCACGAATCGCCGAGGCGGGCCGGAGCGCGTCCTGAATCTGGTGGCGGAGCGGGCTCCCGAAGGGTTCACCCGTCTGGATGATGTGATCACTTCCGCAGAACTCACCGACATCGTCGGCGGCTATGCGCAATTGGTAGGACTAGCCGGCTCCAGGTAGCCCGTGGGGAGACAAAAAATGTGTCAGAACAATGTCGCGCTGCGAGATTGCGGTGGGCATGCCGATTGTCGACCATGACGGAGATAGATAATGCTTGATCTCGATCGTTTCTATGCCGATTGCCGGGACGCGGTGGCGCAGGATGACAGCCATAAAGGGGTGTCGGAAATCCTGTCCCGAGTGATGCGGACCCCGGATGCGGTGATAGCCGCGCTGGGCGAGCCGCAGCGAGCCGGGGTCACCAGCCTGTATAGCTCGCCCGGCCTGTTGATCGACAATGTGATCTGGGGTCCCTACATGACGATCATGCCGCATGATCATCGCATGTGGGCGCTCATCGGTGTCTATTCCGGGCGCGAGGACAATATTTTCTGGCGCCGCCTGCCGCCTGATGGGAGCCATGGTATCGAGGCCGCAGGCGCTGAATCCCTGTGCCGTGGTGACTGCATGCCCCTGGGGCCGGACATCATTCATTCGGTCACCAACCCGATCCCGCGCTTCACTGGCGCGATTCATATCTATGGCGGCGATCTCCTCAATCAGGAGCGCAGCGAATGGAATCCGGAAACGTTGCGGGAACATCCATTTGATGTTGAGAAAGCCAATCGCCTGTTTGAGGAGTCGAACCGGGTATACTGGCCCAGTTATTAGGGCTGCTTATCCTATCGCAAAGACCTGAACGCCAAACGGAGGTCTTTTCGTCAGGACCTCGGGCTGCTCCCAGGCAGCGCGGGGAGCGTTTTGTCGATATCGGGCGGAACCGCACCCGGCATGTTGGTATGAATACCGAGCAGCCGGGGCGCCGCTTGCACGGCCATCTGTTCAGTGACGGCATCTCCCCAGTCGCCGCCCTGCGCGACATATCGCGCGGGTAGCGAAGACGCTCCATCAGTTTCCGTCCAGGCCCGGGCAATTCGGGCGAGATCCCAGCCTAGAGCGGTGGGCTTTCCCGAGAAGCCATATCCGGGCAGGGAAGGGATGACGACGTCGAATGCGTGCGATGCCGCACCACCATGGACAGTCGATTGGCTCGGCCCCGTCCATCGGCATCAATCCTCGCAAGTCCGTACTGTTTTAGGTCTGATTCTTTTCGTTCGGCTGTGCGCCGGATTGCGGCTTGGTTCGCTTCGCCTTTTTTGCTAGGCGCTCAGCACGAAGGCGTTCACCCTTCGCGAGAAACGCAGCTTGGTCGGCTTTATATTCACGCATCGCGATGGCACCCTCGACCGCTTTCTTTTTCCGTTCGATAGCTAGACGTAGCTTTTTTGTATTGGTCACTGATTTTCTCCGATGCTGAAATTCGATCAGCGAAGCGCTACATGGTTTGGATGGTGAAGCAGCCGCTCCCACGAGCCACCGCCAGGCCCGCTTCCAGGGGCTTGCGCGATGATGTCCGGCGGAAAGATAGCCGCCGACGCGCCGACCGCTCCGGTCAACTTAAAGAAATCGGGCCGCGTCGCCAGGAATGGCGCCAATGGATCTCAGCTGTTCAGCCTGGATCCGATCGCCGAAGGCGGATCAAGGATCATCCTTCCGTTTGCCATCGCTATGAATAGCCGGAGTGCCGATCGGTCGTTATCTGCATCGGCTCGCTTCGTCAAATTCATCTCGGACTAAACCGATAGGACACGCAGAACTCGCCGAGCCCACGCCGGGCCAATGCGAAGGGCGGCCCCTCCGCCACTAATTGATCGTGACCATATTTAGTCGGCCACGGACCTCGCTGAGGAAGATGGTTTCGAGGAGATAGGTGTTCTCGATGTCGACCGGTGCAACGCCGAACCCAGCGGGCAAGTCTTTCGCTTTGGCCGCCGCAAGTTTGCGCGCTCCGATCACCGCCGGGTCATTGTCATACTGTTTCGATCCGAAGACAACGGCGAGATACTTGTCGCCGGCTTTGAGGCCTGCAAGGTAGCCTGGATCCTGGTCCATGCTGAAAGTCAAGCTCCGCTCAAGCACATCAATGCCCAGGTCTTCGCCGCAGAGTTCGATAAAAGCAGATGGCATATCATAGTATTCGTCGGCCTGCACACCAGTAAGGCCGGCAACACCATGGATGTAGTAAAACAGGAAACCCAAGACGAACGGGTTCTGCCAAAATGCATCAGGGATATCGCCATTGGAATTGATCAGATCGCGGAGCGCGTGAGCGGCGTCGGCAGCGGCGCTATGAGAAGTTTGCTTGGCCATTCCCACCAACAGGACGTCGCCGATTAGGTTCCATCTTCGGCGATCCCTCAAGCGGTTCGAGGCATTCGGTATGTCTCGTTCTCCACGCTATTCGCCGCCTTAGACACATCTGGTGAACTTTCCTGGACCTAACGCCGCCCGCCATCGCCGGTTTCATGCAATCCGGCATGCCTGGCAAATCGAGTGCATTCGTAGCGCTTTGTTCATCGAAATAGCCAAGTCTTGAGAATGATGCCCACTGCAATGACTGCCATGAGCGTGACAAGCGTTATAAAACCTACAGTCATTGGCGTATATCCTGTGATGGTGTGGGACGTTGAATAAGCATCCTGGTCGTTTCTTAAGATACGCTCGAGTTCACCCGGCTCGATTAGCACCAACTGGGCGACGGGGACGGCCAGGTTATGGGCGAAGGTGAATGAAGGTCGCCATGCGCCGATAGCCGATAAAAAACGCGCTGTCGATCTGTTCTTCGTCCGTCTTCATCTTCGCCAGGACGCTGTGGCGCGTCCACGCTGGTCAGAGCGAAGGGGAAATTGAAACATCCTCGATCAGGAGGGCTTCGTGAGCTCCTGCACGTCCGAATCCTTGCGGACAGGTCGAAATATCGCGGCATCGCAACGGCTATCATCTTGATTGCGACGGCAATCAGGAAGCAATCGGTGGAGTAAGAAGTGATAGGTGCCTGCATTCGGCATCTGGGCCGGAAGAGCTTAGCAGGCAAGCATGGCTCTCGCGTGTCGGCTCGCTGCGATGATTCGCGCGCTGCCTGTGCCTTGTAGATAAGGTTTCTGCAGAGAATAACAATAGCTTATCCCCCGGGGAGCTACAAGAAGTCGGAAATCGATCAATGACCCTTGGCCCTCAGCAACCCAACCGAGCTGCCACTCTCGGACTGCGCCATCAGCCTCCACATCGTCCAGGCTCTGTTCGCACGGCTATTCATGCTTATTCCTTGTCCCCATTGCGCTTTATAGATTCGTGGCCACATCTACAGGGCCGCGACGAATAGTAATGAGAGCACTGTCGAGAAGCGTATTGTAGGAAGGGCAATCAAGATGAGATACTTCACGCCGCCTATTGTGATTCCGGCCGCGATTTTCCTCTTCGTCTGCATTGCCGGCCTGTGGGGGCACAAATGGTGAGACCATAAAGCGCCCTAGCCCCGAAATGAGGCGGGCTATTGCGGATGAGCCGGTAGTGGGGGTGCTGGAAACCGGGGGGCCGGCGGCGATATTGCCGTCCTCGGGATATTGCTAGATTCCGACGCGAAGGCAGGGTTACGATTTTGGCCATCTGGAGCAGGCCCGTGATGGCGCACAGTTCAAATGCCGAATTACTGTCATTTTAATGAAGCACCCTTTCCTCACTGGCCGGGAATGCCATGCCCCACGAGGCGACGCGAGCTCACCCAACACGCGCAACGCTGAAAAAAATGATGGCGCCCTATCAAGGAGCGCGGATAACCAGCAGCATCTATCAATTACTAAATACATTCCCTCCTTTTGTGCTGGTCTGCACATTAATGTATGCGTCTCTCTCTTGGTCTTATTGGCTGACGCTGGCCCTCAGTATCATCGCTGCTGGACTGACAGTTCGGATATTCATCATTCAACATGACTGCGGTCACGGCTCGTTCCTACCTTCGCCTCTCGCCAATGCCGTCATTGGATATTTATGCAGCATCGTCACATTTACCCCCTATGCGAGCTGGCGCCGACAGCACGCGGGTCATCATGCCCACTGGAACAACCTTGATCGCCGCGAGACGGGGGTGGATATTTATTCGACCTGCGTGACCGTCACAGAGTACCGAAACGCCAATCGTCTTCAGCGTCTGAAATATCGCATCGTGCGGCATCCGCTCATTTCGTTAGTCGTTCTACCGCCGCTGATCTTCCTACTGCTTTATCGTGTTCCATTTGACATGCCCGCAGAATGGCGTCGTGAAAGGCGGGGGATCTATCTTGTTAACCTCGCCTTGTTTAGCGTCTTTGGTGTTCTGGGCTGGTCTCTCGGTTTCATAAATGTCCTGATGGTCCATCTCCCCATCATGATCTTCGCCGCCTTGTTTGGCGTCTGGCTATTTTCGGTGCAACACCGTTTCGAGCGCACGTTCTGGGCCTCCAAGGAGAATTGGAGTGCAACGGCAGCATCACTGCGCGGAAGTTCCTACCTCAAGCTGCCGAAAATCTTGCAGTGGTTTAGCGGCAATATTGGATTTCACCATATTCATCATCTCAATCCGATGATCCCTAATTATCGGCTGCAGGAGTGCCATGACGCGAACAGTGTCTTGCAAACGGCGCCCGTGCTGACGTTGCCCGACGCTCTGAAAGCCTGGCGCTTTGCGTTGTGGGACCAGGACGCAGAGCGAATGGTCGGATTCGGAGAGGCGGCCGGGGGAGCCTCCGCCTCTGCCACGATCGGTGAGTCTCACGGATGAAATATGGAAGATGGAAAGGAACCGCGGAGCCGCAGCGGCAATCATTCAGACCAGAGAGTCCTGAAACAAGTCGAACAAGTTGAATAGGTGACGAGGAAAAGTCATCTCAAAGCCTACAGTGGCTCAAGCTGCTCGCGGACGTGTGTCTTAATTCGCGGCGACACCGGTCGCGCAAAGACTGCACCCTATTTGCCAAACCTAGCAGTCGCACGACTAGCCGAGCCCGTGCATTTGCGAACGCCCGGGCCTGTCGCGGCAGATCGCTGTGCCGCGACGGCTTCGTCCACGTTCAGTGAGGTGCGGGGACCGGCGTATAGAGTGGACCGGCCGCGCCATAGGCGAGAATGTAATAACTCTGGCCGCAGGCGTAATAGGTAACGCCATCGACCTCTTCGATAGTTGGATTGCAAGGCAAGCCACCCGCCGGCGGTGACGCCGTCGTCGCTTGTTCGGAGGAGGATTGGGAGGGCTGTGTCGTAATCACAGCGGTTGCTGCCCCGATCGCAGCGCCCGCCACAAAGGCACCGCCGTTGCAGTTATCGGTTACGCAATCATCGTTGTCCCAATCGTCGTGGTCGTCGATGTAATCTTGCCGATCCTCCTGATTATTCGATATAGCCTCCTGCCGCTTCTCCTGATTATTCGATATCGCTTCCTGCCGCTTCTCCTGATTATTCGATATCGCCTCCTGCCGGTTTTCCTGGCTGGTTTGCGACTTTGTTTGGGCTTGCCGCGCGCCACTATTGGCCGCCTTGCTGGTCATGGGCTGTTTCGCAGTCCCATTGCCAGCCTTGCTGGTCTTGGCACCGCTTTTCTGCGCGGTATTTGCCGTCACCCGCCCCGTTTTGGCGGATGTGCCGGCCTGCTGCGGCTTGGCGCCCGATGGGGTCTTCTTGCCCGCTTTGCCGCTTATACCTGACCTTTGCGCCGAGAAATTGCCGCCTGCTGCCGGACCCTGATTCCGGAAGCCGCCGCCGCGATTACCAAAGCCACCTGCCTCGACATAGCCCGCGGCCATCAGTGCCACGGCGATCATTGCAATGAAGCACGTGACCTTCTTGATCGATGGCGCCTTCATTGCGCTTCTCCTTCCGTGCCAGATTTATCGCCAGTCCCCTTGGTCACGCGGACTTTGCTCACAAAGGGTATCTTCCTGGCGCCTTCAGACGGTACAAAGGCGAAAGTGGTCGTGTCATATTGCGGCTCGAAGTTCCAGTCGCTGAAATCGGCCCAGAATTGCGGTGCACCTGGCTCTTCCTTATAGGTCAGGATCACGCGCATGGGCACCGGGTGGTCACCATCGGCGATCCAGATCTGCAGATCCGCTGAGGCCATTCGCACGGCGATATGGTGGGTGGGAACACCCAGCGTATGGTCGAACTCCACATAGTCGATCTCCACAATCCGGCGTTTCATCTCCGCTGGAAGTTGCTGCATGAAGAGCGGCGCCAAAGGCAAACGCATCTTCAAGTCCCGCACGAAATACTTGATGTTGTCGTCCAACGGACCGTCACGGGCGATCTGGGAATAAAGCCGATTCCCATCATCGGCAACGGTCACCGTGCTGCCGTCCATGATGATGCGCTGCTTCAGGCCACTGCTGGTCTCGCTGGCAACCATCATTTGCTTCGGACGATCGATGAATGCCTTGGCCACCTGTCGAAACTCGATCTTCTG
This sequence comes from Dongia soli, assembly GCF_034044715.1. NCBI lineage: Bacteria > Pseudomonadati > Pseudomonadota > Alphaproteobacteria > Rhodospirillales > Dongiaceae > Dongia > Dongia soli. Next base: position 143,966 of record NZ_JAXCLW010000008.1, read on the forward strand.
GCCGGATTCCTGGACAACATCATATCCGGCACGAATGGACATGGTGAACTTGTCCTGGCTCGCCAGGTAGTCGCACATGCCCATCAGAATCGTTCGCGCCTGTTGCTGTGACGCGGTTTCGGCCGGCGCATTCTCGGCAATCGCTCGTGACGGCAACCCAAAGAAGGCCGCCGACGTCGCCATGATAACGGCGGGCATCAAATATCTCCGAAGATACTTCCGCATCATTTCACCACCCTTTGAGTTTTGCCCCTGAAGAAATCGTCTTCAGATACCCTTCTGTCGGTGACATGCCAGTTTGATCGGCCGGAACGGATCGGGGGACGACTTGCAGGACGCGCCGTTCAGCGCCCTTCGATCCTATTGCGTTCCTAAGCTCACGCGCCAAATCCTCCGGGATGACTTGGTATGCGACAAGGTGGTCCAACTCGTTGGCCAGCTCATTAACCGCAATTGTGTCAGTAAATGCAGAGCGAGGGTGCAGTCCCCGTAGAGCAATCGGAACGCTTCATCCCTAGAGAAGCAGCCTGAAGTTGCAGGCCATTAAAACCCTTTGCCGCCGAGTCAATGCGCCGGTGGTTTCGTTACCGCATCGGTCGGCACCCGCTGAATCGGTTGTGGCGAGAATACATGCCACACAATGTCGGGGCCCAATCTCCCGATAGCCGCGCCGCTATCGACAAGGGGCAAGTGGCCGCCATGGGGTAATCCAGGCGGTAGCAACCGGTTTTCGCCGCTCGGTGGCGGTCTCTGCTCGCGTTAACCGTCGTTCTGCCGCAAGCCTTATTGAAGCTTGATAGACGCTATTCATTGGATTGCCCCAGCGCGTCAAATACCGCACGGGCTTTCGCAGCCGCCTGACACCTGCTCGGATATCATCATGGGCGGCATTTTACATGCTGCCCACATTGATCATAGTGCCCTAACAACCGGTTCCGGTCTATTTCGCAACGGGTCACTTACCGTAACGTGCCTCCAAAAGCATTCCGATTCACGGCATTCTTTCAGCATTCCAAACGACCGGTGCGGCTTCCTGTGACGGAAGAGGCGACTATGTTCCTCAACTACTTTGCGCTCGCGATGCTGATCATCGGGATATCGCTTGTCGTTTACACATTCATTTATATCCACGACATCCCTTATCAGATCGCCAAAAAACGCAACCATGAACAGGTCGAGGCCATTCATCTCGCCTGCTGGCTTAGCCTTTTCACACTCCATGCGATCTGGCCGATAGTCTTCATTTGGGCCGTGATGAAGCCAAAGCCTCTGTCAGTGAAGATCGAAGGAGATGAGAAAAGCCTAATCGAGCAACGTCTACGCACGCTCGAGGCCGAGGTCGCCCACGTGAGGGCAGCCCTGACACCGCATCAGAAAGAAATCGCCTGATGGTCGAACTGATCATTGGCACGTATGGTTTGATCTGCTGGTTGGTCTTTAAGAAATTCCGCCTGATTCCTGTTAACGCCTACACGGTATGCTCCGCGATCATGATCGGGATCGCGATGATTGGCATCCTGGGCCTGCTGCTTCTGAAGTACCAGCCAGCTTCTTCCGATGGCCGATTGTATACGGTTACAACCCCGGTTGTTCCTCAGGTAAGCGGTCAAGTGATAGCCGTACCGGTTATCGGGAATGTTCCTCTTCGAGAGGGCGACGTGTTGTTCCAGATCGACCCGGCTCCCTACAAATATGAGGTTAACCGGCTGGAAGCAAAGCTGGCGGCAGCCAATACGAACCTGAGCCAACTGGAAAAGCGGCTGCAGGCTGCCGAAGCGGCCAGAAGCCAAGCGCAAGCCGATGTATTGGCTTCTGAATCGGAATATGACCGACAGGCCCAGCAGCAGCGGGACCAGGCTGAAGCAGCTATGGGGCAGGTCTCGTCGCAACTATCTTTGGCCCGTAAGGATTACGTCCGTTACAAGGAGCTGGTCGAGAAAGGTACGATTTCGCGGCAGAAATTTGAGCAGGTCGCCGAGCAAGTCGAGCGGCTTGAAGCGCAGCTTCGAGAGGCAAAAGCCACTCTGGCTCAGGCCGAAGAGGCTATTACTGGTGGCAGCGCAAGCCTCCAGTCCGCTCGCGAGCGGCTCCGGCAGGCGCAAGCGCAGGAAGAAGAGGCCAGGCTCGAGCTTGAATCGCAAAGTGACGGCGTTAATCCTGATGTCCAACAGGTTGTCGCCGAATTAGGGCTGGCCCGCTGGCGGCTCGATGCGACAACCGTCCGAGCGCCTGCCGATGGATATGTGACCCAGTTGGCGTTGCGGCCGGGCCAGATGACGACCACGCTGCCGTTAGCCCCGGTCATGGTCTTCGTTCATGACGAGCAACCGACGCTGGTTGCGACATTCCCGCAGAACGTGATCGTCGACTTGAAGCCAGGCCTTGAAGCCGAGATCGCCTTCAAAGCCTATCCCGGCAAGATATTCAAGGCGACGGTGAGCCACTTATTGGCGACCACCGCGGAAGGTCAATTTACAACGGGTGGCCAGCTTCGCACGGCCACCGCGGCGACCGCACCGGGCCGCATACCGGTCGTATTTGATTACGGCGCCGATATCGCCGAGTTAAAGCTACCGGGGGGCGCACAGGCGACGACGGCGATCTACACCGAGCACGTTCACGTGCTTGCCATCATCCGCAAAATCATTCTCCGGATTAAAAGCTGGGAAAATTATCTGTTCCTGCCCTGATTTAGGAAGGCCCAAGCCAGCAATAGCCGAAAAAGCGGGCGTAGCGTCCAAAAGGAGAAAAGAGATGTTTCGAATTCCGATCGCGTTAGTGATGGGTCTGGTCCTCGCGGGATGCGCATCAACCGATGCCGATATTACCAAATCAAATGGAGCCAACATGCGGCTCCCCTATCCCTCTAGAATCTTGGTGTACGACTTCGCTATTTCACCATCGGAGGTATCGCCAGAGAGCGCTGCGGCAGGCGAATTGAATGGAGCTGGAGATGCGGCTGGAGAAAGCGCGGAACAGGAACGGCTAGAACGTGAGGTGGCCTCGATCGTCGCCGACGACGTCGCTCGTCGTCTGCGCGACCTAGGTCTACCGGCCACCCGTTGGCATGGTGCGCCGCCTGCTGGAACCAATCTTTATGCGATCGAAGGACAGTTCGTCACGATCGACGAAGGCAGCGCATTCAAGCGCATGATTATCGGGTTTGGATCAGGTGGCACCGAAGTCCGCGCACTCGTCCAAGCCTACTATATTTCCAGTGGTCAAAAAACCGTCGTGGGCGAAGCCGAGGTGAGTGCCGAGAGCTCTAAGAAGCCAGGCTTGGCAGCGACCATGCCGATTAGCGCTGCGCTTTCTGCTCCCGCTGCCGCGTTTGGAATTCAGACCGGCATAGGGGTCGTCTCCGAGATAAATACTGAGGTCCAAAAGGCCGCTGAAGACACGGCCGAGGCAATTGTCGAACTCCTGAAGCCCCGAATGGAGGCACGAGGATGGATTCACGGCTGAGGAACCCATGTCTACGATTGCGTCTTCACAGGCACCTTAGGAGGACCCTTCCTATCATAATGCCGATCATCTGGCTGTTGGACGTTGTGCGGAGGAAAACTTCCGGCCCACAAATGTACTTCTACGGATCAGGAGCTTAGGACTTGTCAGAAGCGACCAAACATATCGGTCGGGTTTGCAAGCTTTTCCCCGACTGGGCTGATGAAGTACTGCGTCTGGCTATGAAAAGTGAAAGTTTTCGGAGCGCTTGTGAGGATTATGGCATAGCGGTGCAAGCGTTGGGGCTTCTTACGGCGAGGAATCTTGCGCAGGACGAAAAAAAGATAGAGGAGTATCGCGTTCTCGTCGCGGAGCTGGAGAAAGAGCTGGAATGTGAGCTACTAACTTTCCGCCGGGGAGATGAGGGGTGATGATGGGGCGAGTCATGCCGAAAGGTTGGCCACAACAGCGATCGCCAGCATTGAGCAGAGCCTGTCCATTTGTCAAAAAAAGGTGCTTCTTACTCTGCATATGGCTTTTCTTGCCCTTTCACTAACAGCTTGCTCGACACTGTTTCGCAACCCCGCACCGTTGGACGTTCAGGACAATCCATCCATCGCTGGGTATGAGGGCATCCGCTACGTCCCGCTGACGACCCCCGAACCAATGCGGAAGGCCATCCGCCAGGCATATTTGGCGGAGACGCCCGAGAACTACGATACACTTCCGGACGGCACACGGCGATATAACTACCTCGCGATATCCGGTGGCGGCTCGGAAGGTTCATGACCAATCTGCTGCGACCACAGGATCTGACGAAGATCCATCAGGAAGCCGAGTTGACGGAAACCAAGAAGGCTACGGATTTTACGAAGCGCGATGAAGACGAAAAGCAATCGCTCCGCGAAATATTCATATCGCGGGAAATCCATCCTGAGGCAAAAACGCGGATAAACGCGGCGGTGCGTCGCGCTGCCGAACAAGGTATTAGACAAGTTCTGGTGATCGAATTTCCTGCGACATATTGCAATGAAAACGGGCGGCGCATCAATAATCTGGAATCCGATTGGCCCCTATCCCTCGAGGGCTTTGCCAAGAAGGCCCATGAATACTCCCTAAAGGAGTTGAAGCCGCTCGGTTTCAGGCTCACAGCCCAGGTCCTCGACTATCCTGGAAGTAAGCCAGGACGCGTAGGCGTGTTCCTGGTTTGGGATCACTGAGCGGATTTGGCGTCGGGTTCTGACCAGATGGCGTAAAAGCGCTCCTGCTACCTGAGCACGAACGAGTGCGGCAACCGGTGGCCGACCGGGGATGGATCGGTCGATTAACGTTAGCGCCTTCTGAGCGGTGAATTAGTATGGTAAGCTAAACTCTGATGTGCGTTGGGGTAATAGAAATGGCCCATCCGAACCCCGCCCCACGTTCTTCAGTCTTGATGTAAGGTGCCTCGCTTGCGGTGCCGAGTGATGCCACGGTAAAGCGATGGTGCTGCCAATCCTGCTGGCGGGAGCCAGTCGGTAATCTTAGAAATGCGCTCTTCTGTCGAACTCTATGAATTATTACGCCGGCGTTCACGCATGGCGGTCTTCGGGCTGGCCATGGGCTTCTGATCGGAAGTGGACCATGCATCCAGATCATGCCCTCGAAAATTCCAATGAACCTTGCGGCTTCGCCTCGACGGTCCCTAGCAACAAAGAAGTTAGGGAATATCTGGAGGCCCTGCTTAAACACAGCGCGCTCCAGACGTCAGAGCGAAACCGTCGATTCTTGACCTATGTCGTTGAGGAGACGTTGGAGGGCCGTGCGGATCGCATAAAGGCCTACACCATCGCGTTAGCTGCTTTTGACCGTACTGAAGACTTCGATCCGATGACGGATCCGATCGTGCGTATTGAGGCGAGCCGCCTCCGTCGCTCGTTAGAGCACTATTATCTGACTGACGGCCAGAGCGATCGGATTCGTATCGCGATACCTAAAGGATCGTATGTGGCCACTTTCCGCTATAAAGCATGTCGCTCTCAAGAAACGCCGCCTACACCTGACGCTGATATGCCTTCCATACCTCGCGTCTCACGGCCTGGACGCATATCGCGACTTCCACTTTGTTTATGTGCTCTGAGTTTGGTTATCGGCGTCGTTATTGGCTATTGCGGAATGAAATACGCTGGCTCCTTAAGCAGTCTCAGCGCCCAAGGCGTGCCATCTCTGGTCATCATTCCATTTGAAGATACCAGCGGAGATTCGAAGTACTCATTCGTCGCTCGCAGCCTCACCTACGATGTCGCACTCGCGCTAACTCAACTGCCCCAGGTAGCAATATTCGGCCTGGAACCTAATCAGACCAATATGCCTACCCATTCGGGTCTAACGTCAGATTATGCACTGGGCGGCTCCGTCCATGTTGAAGGATACAATATGCGGGTTGCTGTGTTTCTAATGGACGCACGAACCGGCCAATACTTGCGATCTTGGTACATTCAAAAAAGTCTAACCGCCGAAAACCTGATCGGCGTGCAGGCGGCCATCGCGCAACAGATTTTGGCTTCGGTGAAAAACGATTGCGCCTCCCCACTGGGTAATCTTCGGACACAGGGAGATACGGCAGTCTTTGAATGTGAGAAGCCTGCGGTAAACGTTGCAAAGCAGAACGCAAAAATTGGGCGCGCCGGAAAGCGAAGCTGAAGTTTAGTGGATGGCTGATCGTTTTCGGTTTTTCTTACCATCGACGAGATTAGGTCTTCTACTTCATGTGCGACAAAAACGGTACAGCGTCCCAGCATCATCCCAATCGGCGACTTGCTTCGACGAATTGAGGCCCGGCCGCTAAGCAGTGTGAGCGAACGTCATTGTCGAGGTACGCGCCACGCGCGCTTTCCCATTTTTTTGACCTGAAGCACAGCGATGGGTCAATGATCTGCTGCAGATCTCGGACACCATGCCGGCGAAGACTGCAGCCGTCGCTCGCAATGGCATGAGAAAGTCCGGGAGCGAACTGCTCTCGCGCAGCCTCTTGCGAGCGGAATCGTATTTCCGCGAAAGGAGACGATCCAGTTATGTCAAAAGGCGCCAAAGCAGGGTAGCGCCAGCCACGATCACCAGAGCCACGACAAAGATTTCTCGGAGAAGTGGACGTTGCCGCAGAGTAATAGAGGCGGCTTGCCGCATCTCACGTCCCGCAAAAGCAAGCACTATCAGAGTAGCGGCCGCACTCAGCAGAGAGGCCGGAGACCTCCATGGAGATCCGGCAAAAACGCTACAGAAAAGGCTGAGCATCGTGAAGGTCGCAGCGGCACCGTTCAAGATGTTGCCATCCGCTCGGGATTGGGAACCCGCCGTTGGTGCCTCGGGCGGCGTGGCGGGGAGTCGCGCAGACTGGTTCCACCAGAGTGCAGCGACAGCGCCGAAGAGGACAGTCAGCAAGGTCGCGAATTCATGGATTGACACTTCGGCTGCGGCTGGCGTGGAGGCGGTGGCGATCTCAAGCCAAACCAAGAAGCCAATTCCCGCGACCGCGGTGCCTCCCGTCAAGATATCGAAAATGTGGCCAGACTTCGCAGGCACGCTTTATCCATCCTCGATAGCCACCGAACCCTGGGTCCGCCACGCAGCCCTTTCCACAAGTTCAGCAACTTACGCAGAGCATAAGTCCACTTCTGACATCTGTATTATCTTTCCATATAATGCCGCAAAGGCGCGTTGATCCAGGTCAAACTACTGTCCGGTGTAGCGCCGCCCGGCGCTGTGCGGCAAGAATATGGGCCCGCTGGCTATGAGACTTCTCCATGACGGACTCTATGCCTGGTTCCGATCTTGCCAGGGAGAGAGCGCTTCGATGGGTTCATAGCCGCAGTCATCAAGCAACTCTCTCGACAATTCGGACTAAAAACTCGTCCTCGACGACTAAGACTTTCTTGCGCTTTGCTCCGCTCATGGTTGGGCTCGTCTGTGCGATTGCTTGGCCACAGTAAGGTGTCTCTCGTCCAAAGGTTCCTTTTGGGGCTATTGAATTAAGTGGCTCTGGGTTAGCGGTGTAAGGGCAAGAAGATCGCCGGATCACCACCCGCATGGGTAATGAGGATCTGCTTGCCATCCATCGACACGCTGCAAAGCAATCGCCGCAATGATGATGGCGATAAGAAATCATCGAATGGAAGATTGAATCATGAGCATGTTCATGTCCCAACGTGTCGGCGCCGCGTCTGAAGCGCCAGATGCTGTTCGCCTAATCTAGTCTCACTTTCTTTTGGCTTCACTCCTCGGTGCAATGACCTTGAAACGGCGATCGGCTTGGAACTCTTTTTGGATATATTAGTTGATGTCGGTTAAACCCATTGAGAGGGGCTCTATGGAGCGATTTGAACCTCCCGGTCGGGGGTGGCCGAACGCAATGTGTTGCAGGACATCAGCTTGATCTAGGGTTGGGCTATTACAGCGGACAATATCTCGAGGCGCTACGTGAAGCCGGCACGACCATTCGCATTCTGGTCCTCGGGCTTGCTTTAATTGCGCCTGACGTTCCGATCCAAACGGCCAAAGAAACGTTTGCCTCAATCATGTCCTGGATGCCTTGCAAGTTAGTCCAGCGGTAAAGGCCGCGCTGGGCGACCGCACTCAATAAACATCGGTGCACCCTAGGCGGTCGTGAGGGGCACTGAAAACTCTGATAGGCCGGCAAAGCGCCCTTTTTTTACTGATTCCTGGAGCACATTATGAAGCCTTTATCAAAAATAGACATGGGCGAAGTTACTCGCTTGACCCGAGAAGGAAAGCTGCAGGAAGCGATGGCACTTCTGCGGCGAGAAGCGCCGCTACCATCCCACTCCGTTCTAAGGAGTAAAACATCGCCAGAAGCGGCACCTGGGATGTCATCCGTTATCGATCTGGTTCCTCAGCCATCTTCGGCAGGGGACGTCTGGGCGTCGCCCGAACCTCGGCAGAACTCGCAAGCGCCTCGTCCAACCGGTTTTAGCGGGATAGGTAC
>NZ_JAXCLW010000009.1:0-151999 GCF_034044715.1 Dongia soli
TCGGCCGTGAAAACCCTCAGCGCCGATGGTACTCCGTCTCAAGACGTGGGAGAGTAGGTCGCCGCCAGGTCTTCGAAGCCAGCAAGGGCACATCCGTCAGCAATACAAACACCACACCAAGGCGCCCTCACGGCGCCTTTCGTGCTTAAGGGAAGACGCAAATCAAAGGCGGACACGCTGCAAGAGCAGCCCGCCCCAGCGAAAGGCCGAAGGCCTGTCGCCAAAACGAACAAGGCTACCGGGCCTATACCCGGTCCGAATCATTAACGCGGGGTGGAGCAGCCCGGTAGCTCGTCAGGCTCATAACCTGAAGGTCGTCAGTTCAAATCTGGCCCCCGCAACCACAGATAGTGACAAGCCCTGGTCTCCATGCCAGGGCTTGCTTGCTTTTGCAGCTTCAGCCAGGGTCAGCAGCCCCGCCAGGGCGCCCTCCAGCTCAATTTTCAGGCCGCTTCCCTCTGTCATGGGAGTGAGCACGATCTGCTCGATCAGGCTCTGGATCGCCGTGATCGCGCCGTCGCGCAACTGCGGATCCGACAACAATTCCTCCAGGCGCTCGACCTCCGCCCGGTGAGCTGCCTCCCAGTCGGGCGGCAGATCGAGTTGCGGCGCTTCTTCCATGGCTTCCTCCAGTTTTGCTTCCAAGGTGACTTTCTCCGCCTCCAAGGCCGCCAGGCTCGCCTTCAGGGCGGCGATGGCGGCGCCTTCGGCAATCGCCGCAACCAGGTTGCCGATCTTCTTCTCGACCGCGGCAAGGTCGCGGTGGAGTCGCTGGCGGTCACCGCATTGGGCTTTGCTGGCCGCCGCAAGTTCAGTCTCGAGCTCGGCCCGGAACTGTGACAGGTAGTCAGCATCGATCAGGCCGTGCTTGATCCCAGCCAGGACGCGCGTCTCAAGCGCCGCGCGTTTGATCTTGTGGGTGTTGCCGCAGGTCCCCGCGGACCTGGCCCGGGTGCAGCCATAGTGCTGCTTGTCGACAACGTTGAAATCGTGACCGCAGCTCCCGCAGCGCAGCTTGCCGGAGAGGACGAACCGAGCGCGCCTGGCCCCGTTCAGGCAATTGCCCGAGGTAGCCGCCAGGCAGGTGCGCTTTAGGGCGATCTCCTGCTGCCGCGCTTTCACGCGGATCCATAAAGCGTCATCCACGATGCGCAGCTCATCGACCTCAGTGACGTACCATTGCTCCGGTGCGTTCGGTCGGGCTTGCCGCTTGCCGGTTTGCGGGTCCTTCACATAAGAGCAACGGTTCCATTCCAGCCGACCGATATACAGGGCATTGTTGAGAATCCCTGTGCCGCGCGTGCCTTGCCCTCGAATGGTCGTGTTGAGCCAGACCTCGCCGCGCGGGCCGGGGATGCCTTCCACATTCAGCTCCCGGGCGATCGCTTCCGGCGTCCTGCCATCGGCATAGGCCTCGAAGATCCGGCGGATGATGTTAGCTTCTTCGGGGACGATCTCGCGCTCGCCGCGCTCCAGCGTCTTGCCGACGAGTTTGCCGGGCAGGGGCCGGTAACCATAGGCGATGCCGGAGGGGATCTTTCCTTCCTTGACGCGGCCGATCTGGCCGAGCTTCGTCTTGCTGCCAATGTCGCGCAGTTGCTGCTGTGACATCATGCCGAAGATGGCGATATGCAGCGGCGTGAGTCGCCCCATTTCCGGCGTATGGAGTTCAACACCCCGATAATCCAGCGTGTCGTATATATCCGCAAGATCCGCGAGCCGCCGGCCCAGGCGATCGATGGCATGGACGACGACAACGGAGAATCGCTTGGCCCGTGCTTCTGCCATGAGCTGTTGGATACCCGGGCGGTTTGCGACGCTGGCGCCGCTGATCGCCGGGTCATCATAACGAGCAACGACATGCCATCCCTTACGGATTGCGTAATCTTCGCAGGCGTCGGTTTGGTCCTTGATGGATGCTTCGCGCTGTAGGTCACTGGAATAGCGGGCATAAATGGCGGCCTTGATGGTCATGAACGGCTGTTCCTTCTTATTAAGTGATCGTCGGCCAGCCTGGCGAAAGCCTGTCGTGCGAGGAGCCGGGTGAGTTGCGACAAAGCGTCCTTCACGGCCGCTGATGCTTCTGTGCCAAAGACCACACTCGTTCCGTCGCTACCTGTGGGAACAGGAACAGACGCATCCGTTATCCCGTCATCGGACGCGACCCTTGGCTCAGCGTTATCAGCGGCTTTTTCTCTCTTCATGACGGAGAGATTCGGTCGCCGGGGCAGCAATGATCAAAATCGGGGTGAGATTCTTAGAAAAGCGACGTCGTCGGATATCCAGCTCACTTGGATATCCAACGGATTTTTATCACTCTCAGAGAGGGGCCTTGCCGAAGGGCGAAACCAGGTCTCGGATCGCCGGGACGCTATAGCTGATTCCCGTCGGTGTTCCGATGATTTGCAGCAGACCCTGATCACACAGCTTCGCCAGCGGAACGAGAAGGGAGTCTCGCACCCCGTGCCGTCTTACATTGTTGACGAGCGCGCCACTGAGCAGGTCCATCGCGATCCGCGGCGCCGGATCTTCCTCGATGCCCTCTATGATGAGCGCAGCGGTGAGTTCGAGGCGCTGGCCGGTCATCACTTCCACCATCGCGTGGCCGAGCGTTATGGCGCGCTCGCAAACTTGCAGCATGAATGCGAGGAAGGCATCGATCCTGCCGTTCTCAATGGCATCTCGCAACAGGCGTTGATAGCGATCGTAGTGCCTTTCGAAAATCACTTCCCAAGGCAATACCGGCCAGCCCGCGCGTCGCAGCCGCGCACCAAATAGCATTCGGGCGGTCCGGCCATTTGCTTCCGCGAAGGGCAGAATCTCCATGAATTTCACCAGGGAGAGCGTAGCGTAGATCAGCGGATGGATGTCGACCCATCGGTGCTCGTCAACTTCATCGACATAGCGCGTCATTGCATCTTCGATGGCAAATGGCGGCACCTTAGGCGGGCTGAAAGGCCTTTGCGAGGAATAAGGAAAGAGATCGCCGTCGAGACGCCAGATCCGGTCCCACTTCGGACCCAAATAGAGCGGGCGCGCATCTCTATTCACACTGCAGAGATGCGGCACTTCATCGAGTATCCGCATGGGCACATCATATGGATCAAACCTGTCAAATAAGCGGATCGTTGTATCGGCAAGGCCTTCCGCGAGGATGAGGTTGTCAATCAGATCGCCGTAGCGCGTCTCCCCGATCAGAGCCGCCATTAGATTACCTTCGTAACCTTTCTTGACGATCATCCGTCTCGCATAGCGGGCATGGTAAGATAGCCTGACGATAGGTTCTTCCAGATGAGCGGGATAAAGTGCCGCTGCATATCCCTTCAATTTTATATCGATCGCATCGAGGCAATGCCGGAGCGTATTGTTCAATATCATCGCTTTGCTCCGGATCCGGCGGTGCCGCGGTGACATCCGTGTCGGTGCCAGCAGAGGTGGACGCGGCATTGGCGGCGCGGATTGAGCCGCGCCAAGTTCCTTCAGTAACGCCATCCGGCTATGCGCGGAAAGCGTCGCGCAGTTGCTGACGGCGGTTTCTAGAACGCCGAGAAAACCAACCACTTTATCCTCCGGCAGGGGGCGTGGCCAGAAGCAAGGCCCGCTACCCGCCGAAAAGAAAGCCAAGGCGGCTGAATCGCACGTCAGGAAGGGCAGCGCCGCATCGCCGAAATGCGCATTGTCGGCACGAAGCATAATCGACTGAGTGCCGCGATACTCGACGAACTCGAGGAACACGTCATCAAGATGGGACTGTAACGCAGAGAGTTCGCCGCGGACCGTCTTGAACAATGAGTGCGGAAGAAAGAGGGCTTGGGTTGCCATTTGATATCTCCCTGAAGGAGCTGTTCGGCCGCCGTGGTTCGGCTGTCAGCGTTTCTGAAGACGCTCGCCGGGACCCCAGGCCTACCGAATGTGATCGGGGTGCCGCTGTCAATTAATGGGGTGACAAAATGGCCGTGCAGCTACCGATAGCAGGTGGCACGACAACCAGCGCCAAATAAAATCGCCTTTTGGCGACTGCCTTGGTGGCCGTCTCGCCCGCGAGCTCAGCAGCATGGCGCTCGAAGGTGCCGAACAGAAATCGGCGGTTCATCTCTGCTTGAGCTCTCGCGAGATCCAATTCCAGATCAGCTCTGACGACGTCCAGCCAGGGATCTCGCTCGACTTTCTCAAGTGACCATGTCGCGCGGGCACGATCCAGGTCCTGAAGAATCTTGCACAGTGCCGGTGGCAGGCCGGATTCAAAAGCGCCTGGCAGATAAAGCGCGGTCTCGTCTGTGAAGGTCGCATAAGCGAGGACTTCGTCGATCCGCCAGATTGAGCAATTGACGCTCAGGCCGCTTTTTGTGAACACATACGTACGGTGTAACAGGTCTTCCGAAGGCAGCATGATACCCTCCCGTGCTGTCTCGCGGGCTCACCCTCTCGGGTTTTGCTCCTGCTCCGGCCGGGTATGCTTCCCGCCGCCGCCCGCATTCCAACGGGGCGGTGGCGGGAACTATTGGCTTTGTTGATCTTGCTTGAGGGAGATATGCCGTATCTAAATCACATATCGGGTCGAGGGACGGTCCAGGCATCTGCCCAACCGGTCCAGCAAATGCCTAGATCACGTTGTTTTCGTCCGCCTTCGTCGGCGGCGGACTGCTCAATGGGGACGGCATGCTGCGTGTCAGCGGTTGGTTGGGCGTTACATCCATCTTTTGCGCGGCCGGATTCGGCGCTCGCTGTGCTGATTGAGGTGCCGGTTTCATCGGAGGCACTGGCTTGATCGACGATATACCGGGAATACCTTGTCTCTGTGGTTGACTGGGCATGACATTCACCCTTTGCATGCTCGCCCTTTTCATATCTGCCGTGTTCTGCCCTGTGGCCAATTTAGACGGCGCTATGTTGTCCAACTGAGGTGCGAGCGCGTCCTTCGCGGCAGCCATTTGGAGACTTTGCGTCTTCGTCGAGGCGGCCGTCCTGGTTGCGTTGCGTTTGGTTTCAATGCCCATGATATCCCACTCGACCAGCTCACCGGATTTGTCCTTCCGGTAGAGACGGAAACGGCCCCGGATTTCTCGTGGAATGGGAATGAGTCTGCGAATCTCGATGAACTCCTCCCGGCTACGGGCCGGGCGCGGATTTCCGGCAGGGTCCAGCTTCTTCAGGAGTTTGGCAACTCGGGCAAGGCTTTGCGCGACGACAATGTCCGCGAAGACAGTGGAGGTGACCTTGATCTGGTTTTTAACACGGTCCAGTTGCTTGATAATAGCATCGAGGACCCGGTGGTCCAGCCGACGTACCCGTCGTTGCATATTCATCCAGGCATGCGCCTCGATATCGTCGATGTTGATGACGATGGGTCGGACGTCGATTTCACCGTATTGGGGTTCCAGGGCGGGGTGTGTGATTCGTGTCAGACCATCGTAATGTGGCAGCGAATCGCGCAGGCAATAGATGTCGGGCTCGCCACTCCAGGGACGAAAGCCTCGGCCGCGAGCGATCGTCGTCGCGCGGGAAAGGTGAGCGCGTAGGGGATGGCCCATGTCGGTCTTTGCGGCGACACGGTCGAGCTTGTTAAAATCCGCCGCGAAGCGGCCGGGCGGGACACGTTGCCAATGGATCTCCATAGCACTGGCGGCTTCGGCCGATGCGGCGTCGATTTTCCGAGGAACGGGCGAGCCATCGAAAATAGCAAATGGGATCCTGGGGAATTTGACAGCTGCTTCTTCTGTGGTCAGGTGGACCAGGGAGGCTTCGGCGCCGTCGGCCCGCGACATCTGCCGTCCAAGTACGTCGAGATTTGCGGCGAGATCGCGGGGCACAAAGAGATCGAAAGCAGTTTTATGGCGCGTCATGGCAACGTAGCTCGCGCGGCTAGACCAGGGGAGAACTCTGTCATAAAGAGCATAAGCTTGAGGGAGGGTCTTCCCCTGGCCGCGATAAATGGTCCCGGCATAGCCCAAACCCCATCCGTCGAATGCCGACGGATCAAAGGCGACAGTCGCGCCGCCATCGAGTTTGACCAAAATCTCGTCTTCAGCAATGCCAATTACAGTGCCGATATGCCCATTCATGATGCCGAGGCTTTTGTCAGTGGCGTGAAACTGAACCCGATCCTTCAGGTGCAGCTTGATGCGGCCTCGGACACAGGTGAAGATGCCGAACTCCCCGTCGGGCCCAAATCGCGCTTCTTGCAGCAAATCGTTCAATTTGTTTGCCACATCGTTCGTCGCGCAATAGACAAACCGTGCAAGCTGTGGATTTTCCTTGAAATCGCTCGACCAGCGGCCGACGAGCGCTGCCATGGCGTCTTCGATCCCAGAGGCCCAGTGCAGTTTTCCGTGAACATCATATACCTTCAGTGCTTCGGCGGGACGCCCCTCGGCCAGCGAAAGGCTTGCCGCCTTTGCCCAATCGGCTTCCTGCCTGCGGATATCCCTCAGCTCGGCGGCGCCCAGGTGATTCTTGAGAATACGGAACATGCCGCCGCGCGAAACTGAAGCCAGTTGCGCCTCGTCACCGACCAGGACGACCTTGGCGCCGGCACTTTCGGCAGATCGCAGCAGCCATTCGGTCATCTCGGAATCGACCATTCCGGCCTCGTCGACGATCACGCAGGTCTTCCGGTTCCAGGTCTGATCGGGATATTTGCCACTCTCCTGTCGGTATCGTTCCGAATGCAATGTCGCGGCGCGCGCAAAGCCATCAGCGCCCAAAGCGGCCGCGACGGTGTTGGTCGGCGCGAGGCCAATGCAGTGGAAGTCCGCCGCTTCATGGGCGTCCCGGATCGCCTTGACGGTGTAGGATTTGCCGGCACCGGCAACGCCGCGGATGAGATGAATGCCGGCATTGCCGGTCGCATGGGATAACGCCGCGAGCTGTTCCGGCGAGAGGTTCATTTCTCCGCCCAGCCTCACTGCGGCTGTTTTCATCGTCGCCAGCTGCTTCTTTGTAGGGCGCCGCTTCTTGAGCTGCATCGCTGCTTCCAAGATGGCCTTTTCCTGTTCGCGGATCGTGCGCGTCGTGTAAAGCCCGGTCGGCTCTCCGGTGGCTTGATCGCAAAGCTGGATTGTTTCGGCACTTGCTAAAATCTGCCGGATGATGCCGCTGGCTTCCTCACCAAAGATGTGGTGCCGCCGCAAAATCCCAAATAAAGCCTGGCGGCTGAAGGTCGCCCGGTTCTTTGTCGCTTCGGCGACGACATTAATGGAATCGAGCATTTTTGCTCTGGCGTCGGCTTTCGCTTTCCTATCTAAAGCAGCCTTGTTGCTGTCTAGGACATAGCGCGCTTTACCCCAATGCTCGCGGGAAATCGCCTGAGATGGGTCGACAGCGAGATCGATTCCGTGGCGCAGGAAATACTCATCTTGGAAAGCCCGCCACTTCTCGGGAAGCTTTTGCCCTTCCATATAGGCGCCTTTCATGCCGGTCCTGCTTCGAAATGCCGGATCCAGATAACGAGCCTTTTTGGCGAAACTGCCGCCGACGATCTGTCGGGTCGTCACGAGAAGATGCGCATGGTAATTGCCAAAGTCTGGATCGTCTGGCCTGTGAATCGCAGTCATGACGCCGACGCCGCGGTAGTTCTCTGATACCCATTGGCGTGTCATGTCTTCCCGTTGTTCGTCCGACAATTCCTTCGGCAGCGCGAGGATGACGTGCTTCGCAAATGTCGCCCTTTTCTTGAATCGATAGATTTTTACCTTCCGGTCAAACGTCGTTTCCGCGATTTCGGCTTCCGTCCACAGCGTCAGCGGATTCGAGAATTTGGGATCCGCGCCCTCAGGCAGGATGACGATAGGAGGCCCGATCAGGTCAGTGCGTTTATGGGCGTGACGATGGTTTTCCCCGGTCAGGGCATTGTGCCAATTCTCCCGACACAGGTAAGCGCCGAGCCCGACGGGACTGTCTCCGTTGGTTTCCGATAGAATCGAGACCCTGATAAAATCGATCGCCATGCGGCGTTTCTCCAGCGCGGAACCTTCCTGAGTGTCACGCTGAAGTCAGATAGTTGTGGGGCGGCAATTTGCCAGAAATCGGTATCGCCTGCGGTTTGCGCTAAGCAAACTGCATATTGCGCTTCCACGGCACCTCCGGTGCCCGTGTCAGAGACCGCGCTGCGCGCGGTCGGCGGATATGCCGAAATATCGACCCAACGCAATAGTCGGAAAATGGCTTCGGCAGGCCGGGCGAGGGCGCCCGGAAAGTTTGGCGACTCTTTTTTTATCCGCACGTGGCGGCTACGCCCGGCTGCCACTATCTCGGAATCCGTACGGGATTGTGTGAGGTAAAAAAGGAATCATGACGAAACTGGACCAAATTGTTCGCCAGATCCAGCAGATCAAGCTGCGTGAAGCTGAGATCACGACGCTCGAGGAGAAGAATGGTCAGCGGATGGACTCTCTTCAGCGTGAAATCATGCAGAGATCGCTGAGGACCAGTCGGGATCGCGCCAAAGCATCGAGCTTGGCGGTGAGACTTCGAACCCGGAAGCTCCTGCGGCTCGGCATTCTCCTTGAGCAATCTGGGCTTTCAGACTTCCAGTGCCGTGTGCTGGAGGGGGCGCTGATCAGCGCCTGGGAATGCCAAGACGATCTCAAAAAAACGAAACAGTGGCGTATTCGAGGGGCGAAAATCCTCGAGGAGATGGGCACGTCTGGCGCGAGTACCGGTCCCGCGGATAAAGCGCGGAATCGGCGCTGGATTGCCGCAGGTGCAGTATTTGAACGAGCCGGGATGATGGATTGGGACGTTGCCGTTCTGGCTTCCATCTTGGAGGTCATAGGCCAAAACCGCGATAACGTGGCTGCTCGGAAGCGTTGGATTTCTGTATTGCCGATAGAGGTCAGGCTCGATGGAACCGCGCCACTGTGCCTGATGTTTCCCAAGCCGATCGGTGATGATCTCAGCCGGGAGCTGCAATTGCTCGGCATTAGCTTCGACCGAAAAAATAAGATTTGGTCGGGAACGGTTGACCCATGGCATATCAGCCTACGAACAGATCATGGCCGGTATCGCCTGATGGCGAATCACCGGGCGGGTGGATCGAACGCGTGGATGGATATCAGCTCATTGGCGCCGGCTATTGGATAAAGATCGCCATCAGAGAGCATACACCTTCGAGGAAGTGGCGATGAATGTTCTGATCAGAAAGCTGACAGTTTCGGAAATACTTTGAGAGATCGACGGCGACTCCGCCGTCATCAAGCGTCTCGCCATAAGTGCCGCCGATGAGCATCTCGTAGGTTATTAACGCCGTACCTTCGAGCGCCATTCGTTCGACCATTCCGGTGACGGCGAAGGCGTCGAACTGAGCACCATCGCCGTGGCCGAACCGCGCGCCGATCGTCAACTCGTTGCCGGCGTTTTCTGGTCTCGTAAACCTCGCGTCAAAAAGAACAATGATTTCAATTGAGATGCCAGTAAAATGATGAAGCTTTCTGCCTTGAATAGCGACGCCCACTGGACAACGTGTCGCAAAAGCACCGAACCAATGATCTGCTTGGTGATAGCGGTGCCAAGCAACTGAGCGGTCCCCGTATGGCATTTTCCCCACAGTTAGCGGCTTCGATTGTCCTTGCGCTCCTTCCATTGTGTTTTCCTGTAACGTTTCCAGCTTCGGCAGGGTTGTCTGGCGAAAGAGGGATCGTCGTAGGCATCGACAAGGTTGCGTCGGCAGGCGCGTGTCTTGATACGGAATCCGTCGACGTCGTCGTCCTGCATTTCACGAATTTCCCGATGAGTCTTAGGACTGCGGAAGTAGCGTCGACTGGTGCGACGGCGCCAGGCACCTTCGGCGGGACCGTTTCGAAATCGCCCTTCTCGCTTTTCCTCCCATGCGATGCGGCGCGCGCATGCGAGGCGTTCCGCTTCGGTGATCAGGAGCCCAGGTGGCACGATGTTACCGTCAGCATCGACGATAATCAGGCCGGGACCGTCGGCATTCCCGCGAAGCTTGCGGGGGCCGTCATAGTCGAAAGGGCCGTTGGGGATGGACCAGACGCAGAAGCGACTGGGCGGGTATGGATCGGCCGCCCGCTTCAGGCTGGCGAAGGTTCCAAGCCGCAGGCGGACGATATGATGGCCGACGGCGTTTCGGCCGATACGAATCAGCTTCCGCTTGAGGCGGAAGAGCGTGAATGGCGCCGGATGTTCCGGAGGCCTGGATACGACATGCATTTTCGACACCTAGGAAGTGGGTTTCCTAGGTGAAGCGGGTAGCCTCCTTGGCGCGGTCGTATGCCATGGTCGAACCCCTGTTCGTCATGATGACTATGCTGTTCCGGTTCGGCGCGAGGGTCTTCACCCGTTCAGCCGATTCAGGCATTTTGACATGGGTGAGCAGGAACCCTGATTACACATGTCAACGTCCTCTTCGTATCAGTTTCTTCGAAATTAATCCAGATATAGGCCTTCCTTAGTGTCGTGCATCCGGTTGGGATTTGAGCCAAGTTCCGCCGCATAGTCCGGCGTGTCGAGATCAACCACGAAATAAGCCGGAGGGACGCCGCGGCGACCAGCGGTGCACTGCTGCGGGTGTTGGATCGCCGATTTCCGCAGAGCGTTAGCGTCGTACATGACCAGCTGGTTTTCCTCGCCCAGGGCCGTACCGATCCGCTGACCATTCCGATCAGAGATCAGGAGCTTGCCTTCGTCAGACTTGACGATCCCTTGGTGTGCTCCGCTCGCGTCGTAGATCGCATCGACGCCTGGCCGCCCGTGCTATCCGCTGTTCCAACGCCCACTTCCAATGAGAGATTCTCGCTGTCGTCGCAAGTCTGGCAGGCCTGCGCGAACAGGTAGAGCCAGCCTCATTCCGACGACGATGAGCGCGGTCGCGGTCAAGGCCGCTGTCGTGCGTGAGAGGAATAGCGACTCCGCGCTATCAATGCGGCTTGCGCCTCGGTTCCGTGCCTGCATGATGTGGATCCTCCGACCGGCGATCGTCCAATGTGTTCCGCGCAGAAAGGGAAGGCGTTCATTTTCTCGAACGCGAGCACCATTTCCTCCTTGACAGGAGGCGTGCCGTAGCTCGAAGCGTCGTGATCGCCGCATAGAGGCGGGCATCGCCCGAGGTAGCGACATAGGTGCTTCTGCCACCGCCAGGGTTGGCTGCGATGATGACCAACCCTCCGGGGAGGTAACCGTCACCGAGCCATCCGAAAGCCGGCAATGCCGCGTGTTCGCGGTTCGAATCCGGAAGGAGTGTGTCCTGATTGCCGAAAATGGCCTCACGACGGATGAGCTAGAGCTCAGCCTAAAGAGTTGCCAATTCCGCTCGGAACCCGCCACGCCGATGTTGCCTCGATCTCTCTTGTTCATCAGAGCGCCTCCGTCATTCTTGGTGCTTGGATTCTGTCGCCGATGGTCTGCTATTCGTCTTCCTGCTCACGCTTATCTGGAAAAACGGCGTCAAAATGGGTCCCTTTTGGATGCCGATCACCCCTTAAATGGGGTCCTTATTACATGCGGAAACACACGCCCGCTCGCATGCCGGATATCCCTGAAGCCAAGAGTGATATCTTCATGTTCGCATGTTCCAGCGGACAAAAGGCAAACCAACGAGAAGGAGATCGGCCACCGCCTCCGGAGCCGCGGGCTTTATGGGCGGTCTTAGACAATGTGTTTCTATCCACGCTCCCGCATGGGGAGCGACACGAGTTGCTTGACGCCTTCCTGGCGCAGCGGAGGTTTCTATCCACGCTCCCGCATGGGGAGCGACGTTGTGCGGCGCGAGGATGTTGGCATCGACTTTCAGGTTTCTATCCACGCTCCCGCATGGGGAGCGACGTCAGGATCATTCGCCCTTCGACCTGATAGGGATAGTTTCTATCCACGCTCCCGCATGGGGAGCGACGTGTACGGAATCGGTGCCCCGCTGCCATTTGTCAGGTTTCTATCCACGCTCCCGCATGGGGAGCGACACCGATCCACCTTCGACCTCGATAGCTGTGTACGGTCTCTATCCACGCTCCCGCATGGGGAGCGACTGCTTTATCTCGTTCATCCCGAATATGTCCCGAGGTTTCTATCCACGCTCCCGCATGGGGAGCGACCGGCCATCCGCGCCCTGCCGGCCGAACCGAAGGAGTTTCTATCCACGCTCCCGCATGGGGAGCGACCTCTACAGAGGGAAATACTGTGTCGTTTGGCGGGTTTCTATCCACGCTCCCGCATGGGGAGCGACCCATTGGCCCGGGCATCATCAAGCGTTCAGGAAAGTTTCTATCCACGCTCCCGCATGGGGAGCGACGGCCTCATCCCCTCGGGTTACGCTCACAACTTCGTGTTTCTATCCACGCTCCCGCATGGGGAGCGACATAAGATGTCGGCTGATGAGTTTCATGCGTTCCATGTTTCTATCCACGCTCCCGCATGGGGAGCGACTGGCCTTCCTTCTCACCCCATGCGTTCACAAGCTGGTTTCTATCCACGCTCCCGCATGGGGAGCGACAATAACCAACGCAATGGTTCCAGCGGCTTGGGAAGTTTCTATCCACGCTCCCGCATGGGGAGCGACCTAAGGCATAGGACCAGACGCCGATTCCGGCGAAGTTTCTATCCACGCTCCCGCATGGGGAGCGACACGGTTTGGGCCGTGGCCTGCTCAGCTATTCCTCGTTTCTATCCACGCTCCCGCATGGGGAGCGACTTCGGGATCTGGTCGCCCTTGTATTCGAGCGAGATGTTTCTATCCACGCTCCCGCATGGGGAGCGACCTGCAGGCCAGGGCTAAGGCCTGGGGTGACAGGTTGAAAGTTTCTATCCACGCTCCCGCATGGGGAGCGACGCCTCCTGGAACCCGACGCCGAGATGGTCCGTTATGTTTCTATCCACGCTCCCGCATGGGGAGCGACCTTCGCAGAAGGGCTATCGCTCGCGCCAGGACATGTTTCTATCCACGCTCCCGCATGGGGAGCGACTCTTGCAGCACCGATAGGTATTTGACCGACCGCGCGTTTCTATCCACGCTCCCGCATGGGGAGCGACCCTAGCAAGGAGAGAACACCGTGGCTTACCTCATGTTTCTATCCACGCTCCCGCATGGGGAGCGACTCCTCGCAGGTCATCAGGTCTAACATCGACAATTGTTTCTATCCACGCTCCCGCATGGGGAGCGACAAGTGATGACAGAAGAGCAAATCAAACACATGGTGTTTCTATCCACGCTCCCGCATGGGGAGCGACCGCACTCGGTAATCTTATCGGCAATCTCCTTCATTGTTTCTATCCACGCTCCCGCATGGGGAGCGACTCACATGCAAGACCGGCCCAGGCCAGTACAAGAAGTTTCTATCCACGCTCCCGCATGGGGAGCGACAGGCCGAGCGCATGATCAAGCGCCGCGACCTTGACGTTTCTATCCACGCTCCCGCATGGGGAGCGACGGATGGCCGCAAGGTCATTGGCATTGGGGAGATGTTTCTATCCACGCTCCCGCATGGGGAGCGACGGGATGTCCGCGCGAACAATTCAGCTGCTATGCCGTTTCTATCCACGCTCCCGCATGGGGAGCGACCTGGAACGCCCGCCCCACCGCCGCGCCGGATGAGTTTCTATCCACGCTCCCGCATGGGGAGCGACTAAGTCGGACCTGATGATCGGTCTGTCGCTGAATGTTTCTATCCACGCTCCCGCATGGGGAGCGACGATGCCGGTCGATCTGCGTGGTTTATAATCTTGGGGTTTCTATCCACGCTCCCGCATGGGGAGCGACCAAGGACCACATGCATTTCGTCAACGTGGCCGCGTTTCTATCCACGCTCCCGCATGGGGAGCGACCGGCATCGACCTGGAGATCGACCGTACCGAAGCCGTTTCTATCCACGCTCCCGCATGGGGAGCGACGCGCGCTCGGTCAAATACCTGAGTGTGCTGCAAGAGTTTCTATCCACGCTCCCGCATGGGGAGCGACGCCAGGAGAGCGCGAAAGAGCCATCGGCCAGGATGGTTTCTATCCACGCTCCCGCATGGGGAGCGACCCGGATGGTCATGAGGCCGGTATCATCGACATAGTGTTTCTATCCACGCTCCCGCATGGGGAGCGACTTGTCTTGAAGTATGTTCGAGTAGTCCGCAAGACGTTTCTATCCACGCTCCCGCATGGGGAGCGACCGGCGTCGCGCTTCAAGCTCGCGGAGCATCAGCGGTTTCTATCCACGCTCCCGCATGGGGAGCGACCTGATGCGGTTGGCGCCGCTCAGTTATTGGGAAACGTTTCTATCCACGCTCCCGCATGGGGAGCGACCGCCGGTCCAGCTTCCCTGCGTAATGCTGGCATCGTTTCTATCCACGCTCCCGCATGGGGAGCGACGCCGTAGCCCGACTGGCTGCTGTCGCCGGCAAAGAGTTTCTATCCACGCTCCCGCATGGGGAGCGACGATGACGCCGCGGGGCTTTCAGATCACCCCCAAGGTTTCTATCCACGCTCCCGCATGGGGAGCGACGATCCGCGGCAACACCGTTCAAAAGGATGAATCATGTTTCTATCCACGCTCCCGCATGGGGAGCGACCTGCCGTCGCCGTCAGTGGCTCGCCGCCGAAGGTGTTTCTATCCACGCTCCCGCATGGGGAGCGACGCGTCGCGTCGTCCAGGTTCCGCTTGCCCTGCTCGTTTCTATCCACGCTCCCGCATGGGGAGCGACATGAAGCGGCGCCGGCCTTGAAAATCGGCCTGCGCGTTTCTATCCACGCTCCCGCATGGGGAGCGACTGACGATCTCGGCGTCCTTGCCGGAACCCTGCTGGAGGTTTCTATCCACGCTCCCGCATGGGGAGCGACCATATCCATGTGTCTGATTGAACGATTGGTGCGCGTTTCTATCCACGCTCCCGCATGGGGAGCGACCCCTCGGGCGATAACAGTTTGAGTTCATAACGAAAAGGTCAATTTTTGTGCGAAGCAGGGCCTGTGGGTGAGGCAGCTATGAGGCGTTTTTGTCGAGCCAAACGATCAAATAACGAAATCAATGACTTGCTGGCGGTGCGAACGTGCCTGGATTCGTGAACATGCTAGTGGTTCGCACGGGCAGGGCATCGCGGGCCGCTTGCGCTGACTAGACGATGACGGTGCCATTGAGATCGGCTGCGGGCTTGGCGCCGACATGTTCGACCCGGCGCTGCCAGTTGGCGCCCAAATGATAATAGCGAAGGCTGTCGCGCTCCGGATCGAGAATGCTTTCAAGCTTCGCCTTCAGTCGTGTCCATTGGGCAGGATCGACCTCAATCTCAAAGACCGAGAACTGGACGCGTTGGCCATAATCTCGGCAGGCTTTGGCGACCCGACGCAACCGCGTGGCGGCGTTGGCATGCGTCGTGTCAATGTCATAGGTCACGAGAACCATCATGGCATCATTTCCAGAACCAGGGTGGATAGGCGTCGATGTCATGGCGTAAATGCCGGGCCAGCAACTGCGCCTGTAGATAGGGGACGAGGCCAAGCGGCGCGGTCTCGCCGAGAAAGTCGTGTTTGCGCTCTTCCTTCTTACGCTCCTGCCAGGCCATGAGAACCGTGCGGCGCGCCTCATCGGACAGTATGACTGCGCCACCGTCACGCGTTTCGAAATCTTTCGCCCGAACTTGCCGGCGATTGACGAGGGAGAGCACCAGGCGGTCGACGAGGATAGGCCTCAACTCCTCCATGAGGTCGAGCGCCAGGCTCGGTCGGCCCGGACGATCGCGATGAAGGAATCCCACGGCCGGATCGAGGCCCACGCTTTCAAGGGCGTTACGGCAGTCGTGCGTGAGAAGCGCATAGAGAAAAGACAGAAGCGCGTTGATCGCATCCAGGGGTGGCCGGCGTGACCGGCCGTTGAAGCGCAATTGTGGGTCCGGGCTGCGGATCAGAAGATCGAAGACGCCGAAATAGAGATTTGCGGCTTCGCCCTCCGCACCACGCAGGCTATCGATATTGTGGCTATTCAGTTCACAAGAGCGCAGGATACGGGCGAGCCGGTCGGTCGAACGGCTGATGTCAGCGGCCGCTGCGGTGTCCATCTCCGCGCCATAGTCGCGTAACGCCCGCATGAGGACAGCACGCTGGTTGGCAATTTTTCCCAACACGATGCTGCGAACGATATCTTCGGGGGCCTCGGAAGCAGCATATTGAGCGCGTCGCAGCAGCACATTGCCACTGACCGGCCCCTCGATGCGTGCTTGGAAACGTCCGGCGCGGTCGAGCAGCACGACGGTGATACCCGTTGTGGCACAGGCACCGATCAGCGCAGGCGAAACGAAAATGGCACCGAAAAGCACCAATGATCCCAGCATATGGAGCGGCATGCGTGCGCGCTCTCTACCATCAACCTCGGCGACGAGATTTTCCCCGTCTTTACGCAGGCTGGCACCTTCCGTGGTGATGTAGACGGTGTTGAGCAGCTTTTTCATGCTGATCCCTTATCCGCCAGAACGTCGGTCAGCATGCGGCTGCGCCAGGCCTTGGCCGATTGAGCGCCCGCTCGAGGACGGCAAAGCTCGATCAGCGAGCAGGCACGGCAGAGCCCGGCACGGTAGGTGGCTGGTGGCGTCTCGAGTGAGGTGAAGATCGCGCGCAACTGATCTATCGTTTCCTGGGTCAGCCTTCTGAGCTCGGCATCGAATGGTATCTCTACCCGCCGCTTTGTTTCACCGTAATACAGGGCACCTGCCGGGACGGGGTGGCCTGTCATCTCTTCGAGGCATAGCCCCTGGGCGCAAAGCTGGACGTCATCTGCCTGGTGTCGCTTGGGCTTGCCGCGCTTGAATTCGACAGGGTAGGGCGTTTCACCATTCTCGCCCTGACGAAATTCCACCATATCCGCCACCCCGGTGATGCCGAGGCGGATTGAGGCGATGGGCAAGGCGGACACCCTGCGGATATCGCGCAACCGTCGGTCACCCGGCCGGTCGGCGGCGATGTGCATGACATGCCCTTCGGCTGTCAGACGGTTGTCCGCCCATAGCTTCTCGAGATGGATCAGCGCCGCCTGCCTTAAACAATAAACAGCATGCTGAAGTGCCGAAATCGGGATGGGTTCGCCCCTCCATTCTTCGGCATCTCCCACCACGGATGGCATGATGCCTTCCGTCACCGCTATAGCCGCTCAATGATCTCAATGCCTTCCGGCAAGTCGGTCCGGTCGATGTCAATGCGGTAATCCGCGAATTTGCGTGCCGGCGGATAATTGTCGATGCCTCGATCATCCACAGACCGGAATTCCCCGTCGATGTCACGGCCGATGCGTACGCGCTCGAAGAGCTTGTGCGCCGAAGCGTTGCCGAGCGCGCTGGCGTGTTTGAAGACAATCAGCTTGCGGCTGGCCATTTCACCGCGGGCGGCGGAACGGTCATGCTCGAACATGGATTCGAAAGCCTGGAATAGCACATCGAGATCCGCTTCGGAAAATCCCGTGCGTTCGGCCAGCTTCGCCGAGATGAAGCCGTGGCTGCGATAGAGACCATAAGGCACGATATGTTTGCGGCCCATGGTCCGGTTATCGGTCCGTTCGTTGATTTCCTCGCCGCCTTCGGCACGCTGTTTCTTTTCGGCCTCATTGGTGGCCGCCATGCGGGTGATGGATATTTCCTGCGGCACAATCGGTTCGATGGAGGCACCGAAGGTCAACTGTACCGGCCCGCGCACTTGGCCGGCATTGATCCCGGTCGACATCACCGCGCCAAATGTGCGCACGTCGAAGAAATTGTCGCACATGAAACTGGTCAAGCTTTTCGCCTCTTCATCGCTTTTCGGGTTGAGCTTGGCATCCTTGGCTGCCTTCCCGTCTGTTGGCCGCAAGGCAATATAGGCTTTGCGGTGCTGCTCGTTGAGGATGGCGCCTTCCTGGACATAGATGTTGAAGCGGGGTTCACCGGCCTTGGCGATGTCGATATAGTTCCGTACTTTCCGTTTCAGACTCACATCGGACACTAGCCCATGATTGGTTTCAGGATCGAGCCGAGGTAGGTTGCCGGCATCGGGGTCGCCATTGGGATTGCCGCGTGTAACATCGAACAGCAGCACGAAATCGTAGCGATTTTTAATGGAGGTCATAGGGTGGCGTCCTCCGTGGCAGTGGTGTCTGAATTCGTGGCTTCTGAAGCCGTGGTATCAGATTTGATGAAGAAGGCGTTGCGCTGGTGGTAATAGCCGAGCCCGAACAAAGCCTGATCCTGGGCGGATAGAGATGCCGGGAAGGGGTCATTGCTTGGACTCATTCGGTCGAGAATGGCGCCGATAATCGTGTCGAGATATTTGCGGCGACCGGGATTCTGCTTGCCCACCTTGGAGAGGTGATTGGCAGAACCTTTGTCCAGCACGGTAAAAACACGGCGTGGCGTGGCGGACGCGGCGCCATAGAATTTATCCTTGATGGTGGCATTGACATTGCGCCCCAGTGCCTCCGTCTGGGCCTTTTCGTAGGCGGCAAAGAGCCGGCCCAATAAATAGCCCTTATTGTCGTTTTGCGGATCGAGTGACACGGGAGCCTCCTTTGTCCTGTCGAAATTTCGAATAAGCACGGCGCGCAGCATCCCGACCCGCAATGCGTTTATGTCCTTGTCGGCGCGAATGCGCATGAGAACGGTGGAGAGCAGTGTCGCCGGATATCGCGTACCGGCCAGGATCGCCCGCATCCAGTCGCCGGCAAGGTTTGGCGGCACGTTCTCGCGCTTGCCGAGCACGGCGGTTTCCACGAGATAGCGCCATAGGGGCGGATATCCCTCGTGCGGTGGCGGCACGATCGCGGTATCGGCGATGTAGCGCTGGTAATTTTCCGCCAATCGGCCGAACGTGTCTTCAAACCAGAAGCGGATTGATATCCGTGCCGCGTTGGGGGCCAGGCCCAGCACGTAGAACCGGACGCCCTCGGCCAGTTGGGGGTTGAAATCGCTCAAGCGCTCGCCCTTGCGCATGCGAGCGAGAATGTCGCCGATCTTTTGATTTTCCGTCACCACATCGACGGCATTCAGCATGGCGCTGAAGATGCTCTCCGCATCATCGGCGAGAGAGGTCTCGGATGCGTCGGCCCAAAATACCGTCGAGGCATCGCCGATCTGCAGGCGATTCTTGCTGTCACTACCGAGGAAGGTATTGAGCGCCGTCGTGTATTTGAACGTGGCGGCTTCGGAGACGGGCGCATTATCGCCTTGTTCGTGATTGTACGAGGCAAAGGCATCCAAATTAAAGGACACGATGGACGCGCCGGAGGATTGGGCGCCCCATACACCCTTAATGGCAGGATGTAGTCGCGCGATGGGCCCGGCTTCGCCCGTCACCAGACATAGGGCGTCCGGACTGTCGCCTTTTTGGGCGCCTGAGCCAGCCCAGGCGGTTTGGGCCGCAGGCCGGTCATGCAAGAAAATATTTTGCCGGCGGTCTTCCTCGAGAACGAAGACGACATTCTGGTCTCTCATCTCCTGGGGCCAAAGCGGGGGAGCGAAATGTGCGGCGGCCCAATTGTCCAGAAACAGGAGAAAGGCTTTCAGCCCCGCATCTTGCGTCGCGCCGATCGCGTCCCGGTGATAGCGGATAAAGGCGGCATGCTCTTCGGCGGTGCGCTTGCCCTCACCGGCTGTGACGCCGAGGACATAGGCTGTCTTGTCCCACAGGAAATTGGGAGCGATGCCCACCGTCCGCTTTGCCGGTTGGGGTACCTGCATCATCCTTGGCGCCTTTTTCTTGCCTTCGCCGCGCAGGTCGATGACATGGGCGACGGTCCCATCGGGGTTGAGCGAGATCGCGAAACCGATTTTCTCGGAGGAATAGCCGAAGGGCGGCGCGCCCGGCAGACGGTCATAGGCGCGGGCCAGGGAAGACAAGATGGTCATCGCAACACCTCCGGTGTGTCGGGGGCAGGGATTCTGACAATGCCTTTTTCGAGCTTGGCACGGAAATAGAGCGAGGGCTTGCCGGGTGCCGCATGATCGATATCGTAGAGCATGAAGCCGAGATCCCGGCTTTCGTCGATCGTGGGCGGCAGAGGCGCATCCGGCGGCAGAAGCTCGAAATCGGCCGCGAATTCGCGGGTGCCAAGGCAGGGCTGATGAAATGTCTGCCCACGCGCCGCGCGGCGATTGAAGATATCGAGATGCTTGCCCTCGTTATCGTCGGGACCGGCTTTCGATGTCATGTCGAAATGCGCCTCGATGACATAGGCGACATCGGCCAATACCAAAGAAGCCCGTTGCTGCCGGTCTTCTTCCACCTTGAACACCAGCCCATCGAGGCTGGCCCGCTTTATCGCCGTCTTGACGTTGCGGGTCGAAACCTTGCTGCCGACCTCATTTCGCCGAATGGATTGGAACTGGATAGGCTTCAGGACATGGATCGCATCGATCCACCACATGATGGCCGGTTTCCAATGGATCGCTTCCAGAATGCCGCGTGCCGCCGAAGGCGTCATGACGTCATAGGAGACACGCTCAACTTTCATCTCAGGCCGGGTGAAGCAGGCATGTTTGCCGGATACCCGAAGTCGAATGCCATAAGCCATATAATATCCTCGCAATTCTTTAGGCGAGCCCGCAAATTCCGGGGGTGGTGGTGCGCAAGGTGGCCTTACTATATGATCGTATCCTCCATCCCCAGGTATTCCGCGTCTTCCCACAACAACCCGACTTCCGGATCGTAGAGGCTGGCGGTTTGCAGCACGGCGAACTGGTCGGCACGGAATTTTTCCGCGATGAAGGATACATGCCCGCAGGACTGAAGGCGGGCGCGGGCCTTGCTCGGTATCTGAACGGTGTAAGGCTGGAGCTGGCGTGCCAGCTTGCCGGAGGGAATCTCCTTGATCGCCAAACGCTTCACCGCTTCGCGTGCCAACTCGTCGCGCGCAATGATCACCGGCACCATGGTACTGTCGATCATCCGGAACTTTTCGGCGACGCTGCGATACGCGAAGTTCGTCATGCCGCTGCCGATGCGGAAGTCCGGAAGAATCTTCTTGGCGTCCAGGCCATCGGCGCCGACACGCCAATAGACTTCCCCAAAGAAATCGGCCATGGCCTGCGGCGAGAAAAGATCCTCGTGCTTGTCCATCATGCGGGCCATGTCGCGTGACAAGGCGGCTATTTCACGCGGCGGCGGATTGACGGGCGCACTGAAGACGGTGACGAGGCTTTCAGCCGGTGGCCGCTTCCCTTCCCGATTGCAGCGGCCTGCCGCCTGGGCAATCTGGTCCAGGCCTGCTTCTGCGCGCCAGACTCGGGGAAAATCGAGATCCACACCGGCTTCAACCAGACTTGTGGCGATCAGGCGGCACGGGGCCTCATTCGCCAGGCTTTGCTTGATCCGGTCGAGGACATCCCGCCGATGGGCCGGATATAGTCGCGTCGTCAGATGCATCGCCCCATCCAGTCCGGCAGCCCAGGCAGCCCGGAACAGCGCCAGCGCATGCTTGCGGCTGTTGACGATGACAAGGCCTTGTGCCGTTCCCGCCAGGTCGGCGATCAGGTCGTCATCGGTCATCGCGCCGCCATGCCGCAGCGTGACCCGCTTGAGCGCGGCGGCGAGCCGAGCCGGATCGGGCGCCAGTTCCCGGCTTTGGAGATCGAGGCCGGTGGGATGGCCGGCCGGAAAACGGGCTTTGTCGAGTGCCGGCTGCGTCGCCGTGCATAAGACGATGGTGCAGCCATAGTCGCGGGCCAGGGCTTCCAGCATCCAGGTGACCGGCGTCAGCAGGGGGCGCGGCAAGGTCTGCGCCTCGTCGAGGATGATAATGCTCCCCGCGATATTGTGCAGCTTGCGCACACGTGCGGGGCGCGCGGCGTAAAGACTTTCGAATAACTGCACATTGGTGGTCACCACCACCGGGGCGCTCCAATCCTCCATCGCCAGCCGCAGCTTGCCCTTGCCTTCGGGCGGCCGCGCAGCATCGAGGGTCTCCATCTCGATGGCCGAGTGATGTTCAAGCACGATGTCCTCGCCCAGCAGCGATTGGAAAATGCGGGCCGTTTGATCGATGATGGCGGTATAAGGAATGGCATAGATGATGCGGCGATGGCCATGTCGGCGCGCGTGATCAAGCGCGAAACCCAGTGAGGCCAGGGTTTTGCCGCCGCCGGTCGGCACGGTCAGCGTGAACAGGCCTGGCTTGTCGCCGGCCTTTGCCCGGACATGGTCGAGAATCTCGCTGCGCAGTCGATTGATGCCGCTCTCCTGCCGGCCGAACGATTGCATGTGCCGATCGAAGCCTGCTATCAATCGGGGCAGGGCTTCCTGCAAGAAGGGCCAGTCGCGGTCGACGGTGAGATCGCCGATGCTGGCGTAATATTTTTCCGTGTCTTTGAAATCGGCATCGACCAAGCATGAAAAGATCATGCGGCCAAGGAGGGACAGCTGAAAGGCGAGGCGATCCTTCTGCCAATCGAAGGACGGCAAAAGTCCGGTCGCGTCCGGGTATATCTCAGTCCTCCAGATTGGATCGAGCGTCTGGTGATCAAATCCCGCAATCCGTGACTCGAGGCTTGCCACATCTCCAAGACGATCCGGGAGACCGGCATGATGGCCCGCAATGCCATAGGCGATGAGCTCGGCAATCAGTCCATCATCTCCCTTCGCCATATCCCGGACGATCGCGGCGCCGGCAGTCGAATGATCCACCCTGATCGGCGCGCCCTCCAGGCGCCGAGCGAAATCCGGGTTGTATTTGCCGAGATCATGCAGCAGTCCGGCCAGAGTGGCGGCTTTCGACGATCCGAAGCGTTCGGCGAAAGTCCCGGCAAGAGCAGCAGCTTTCGTCAGATGATCTTGTAAAACGTGCCAATCCGATCGGTCGGCCTGCTCGGTCGAATGCGCGTAATACACATGGGTCTCGATAGTTATTTAACTAAATATCGTAAAGGTCGACATGAGGAGCAGTCAAGCTCATCAAAGTGCGGAAATATCCTTGTCGCCGGTGGTGCGGGCGCCGGCGTCAATTCCGCACCCACCTCATGGTTGCCGTCTCGAGATATGTGGCCGACAAATAACCTGACAGATACGTGGCTAACTCAGGCTGTTCTGGGTGTCCCTTCCGAAATGACGTGCGCACGGCAGTAATAAAAATGTGGTGCAATCCTAACTTTAAAGCCGGACCACTTTGAACAGGGCAGATCAACGCGATATTCGCGAGAACTGAAAAAACCTCGGTTTTGAAATTTGTCGTGGGGCTGTTGAACACCTGGACAGCGAGGCAAATGGCCTCTCGTGCGCGGATTAGCCGTTCATCGTCGAAAAAGTTCAGTCCGGTTTTTGGGGCCCAAGCTCTTTTCTTAGCAATGAAGAAGTCAGTTTCTTGATCCGTCGCAGGCTGAACTCTGGCGTTCTGCTTAACTTCGGTGATCCACCGCTATTGATGGTCGCCTTGCGGCCACGGTTCAACAGGTCCTGAATATCCTGGTTTCGCCATTTTCGAGCGCGACGGGATTTGACAATCGGTTTCTCGTCTACGGTCAAGGCTCCCGCCGCATTGCGGACTGGCATCACCCTAAGCTCCTCCTCGTCGCTAAGAATATCTTGCCAATATGAAAAAATCACGTTTTGATGTGCTGGGGGCCCCCAGGGTACCTGCTAGGCCTTAGGGATTGTGAGCTATTCAGAGACTAAGATGCGAGCTTTAGCGAATATTGGAGAGTACCTCTCGCCCGCGGTACCTGAGATCTGCAACTACTGGCTGGCGAAGGTCGACGGACGATCAGCACCCACGCGTGCGGAGATCGACCCCTTGGAGATGCCAAAGGGTGTATTGCCACACATTTTGCTAGTCGATCTGGAACGGCAGACGCGGCAGATTAGTTTCCGGCTTGTCGGTACCCACGTCGCGCACATGTATGGCTCCAATTTTACCGGCGCATCGATCGACGAAATCATCCTCCCACACGGCCTGACGGAAGCGCTGCGGGAGCTCTATGGGAGTACGATGGATCTCGGTGAGCCTATTGTCGGACATTATGGATATCCGATGCGAAATGGTCGCCAGGCGCTTTCTGAATTCGCGCTTTTGCCGTTGCAGTCACACGGCGCCGTCACGCAGTGCTTGGCGGTCGAGCATCTTGGAGCCTTGGGAGGCGTCGACCCTGAGGACCTGATTTCTCTAAGGCGAGTCTCTGCCCCAGCGATCGCCCGGCCGCAGTGACCGCGATGGAGGCTTTGACCTGGCTTGGACTGTCACAGGGTATGACACAGTGGCCCCTCGAGGCTGAATCGAAGGCTGTAAGTAGCCATATTTTTCAGGAGTTTTCGGTAAACATGGGTGAGCACCCTGGCGCCCCAGCCAACAAATCAGATATCTATCATCGGTAGTCGAAACTGTCTGTAGCTTCTGGCGCAAGCTTGATGCGGCGTGGCACGCCGGTTGTCGCAACGGCACTGAACTTTGGCGGCGCCTGCGGTCGTCTGGGTTTCGCGGCAGTCAGCGGATCGTGTCGGAATGGGCGAGCCGACGTCGCCTGGATGAAAACTGCAAGACCACGGCGGTCTCCCTTAGGTCGCGCGATGCCAATCGATCGAGATCATCTGTCAAAGGCCGAGGCTGTTACGATTGCCACAGTCGAGGCTTCTGCGCTAACGCTTGTCGCCGCGCGTGATCTCGTCGACCGCTTCAACGCGATGGTCCGAAGGCGGGAGGCAGGCGCGCTGGACGCCTGGATCGAGGAAGCGCGGGCAAGCCTCTTGACGTCCTTTGCCAATGGCCTAATGGCAGATCACGAGGCTGTTCGCGCGGCAATCCGCGACTTTGGCCGAAGGACAGACGGAAGGCCAGATCACAAAGCTCCAATTGGTCAAAAGGCAGACGTACAGCCGCGCCAAGCTCGATCTGCGGGAGCCCGCCTTCTCAGTGCTGCCTGAATCATACGCTGCACCAAAAGCGATTCAGAGCCCAGTAAGAACCCGCTTAAAGGATGATGGGCATCAAAAAGGTGCCCCATGGAAATTGCAGAAATTCCGTAGAACAAAGAGGACTAACTGCCATCAGTAGACGCTGTACAGCAATATCGCTACCGATGTGACCATCGAAATTCTCTGGGAGTCGATCCGACCATTCGACGAAAATGACGTGCCAAGTGGCTTTGGTCAGCGAAACCTGCGGCGAGTGCGATCTCGGACAGTGAAAGATCGGTCTGGGCCAACATTTCTTTGGCTCGTTGGACACGCTTCCGTAAGAGATAGAAGTGCGGTGTGACACCCGCCGTTTGCTTGAATTCTCGCGCGAAATGAAAAACCGAGAAACCTGCCACTCCAGCCAGCACCGCGAGATCGATTTTCTCGCTTAGGTGCGTCTCCACATATTCCAAAACACGGCGCGTAGCGCCGGGCGGGAGACCGCCCCGAGCTTGTGGCGCTGGCATGGGCACTGATGGCATGGGCGCTGATTCTGTGACACTTTGAATGTATATCAAGACGAGGCCTCTCAAGTAGCGCGACTCTCGTCGCATTTCGTTGGGCGCTAAAAGTACTGTCAGGCGGTGTTACGAGCGCGGGCCACGTCTCAGACCCGTCCAACCCGATCGTTACGAAGGTCAACGACGAAAGCGCCATCGTCAGGTATTTCTAGGCTTGCGTCGGCTTCGTCCTGCCCTGGACGAGGGGCGATCATTGTGACCTTCTGCCTCACGCGGAACGTCGACCCGTCCTCGCGCCTGTAGCTGTTCATCAGTCCACCGCCATTCATCGCGGCCACGGCTCTCGCGACGCCGAGGCTCCGCTCGTCAACCGCCACCGGGCTACAGCCACAGGCGCGATCGAGCCAGGTGACCGTCCATTCTGGCACCATGTATTTCCGGCGGCGGGCAGTTAGTAGCAATCACGCCTTGCAGTTTCTTGAGGATCTGCTCCTCTGGGCTGTGTCGGCTCTATCAGTCGCTCCCTCGGATAGGCGAGCGTAGATCATCGTAACGCTTCAGGCCTCAAGCAGAATGGGTTGCTTCTTCTTGAGCTCTATAGTGGGCCCGCGTCGCACTGGATGGTATTGCGCGTCAGCACTTCAGGCCGCCACTCTAGGGAGGGCCGCATTGGCAGAAGGGACAACTCGACTATACCGAGGTACATCGTTCAAGAGTGAGCCCCGTCACCGGCATGACATGCGTCGGGGTCACGTTATAGTTGGGCGGCCAGTTGGGCACCGGCGCTGTGATGCGCACGTCGGCTCCAAGGACGTCTCATGGAGCATCGCGCGCACTCCATACATGGGTGAAGGCACATTAAAGGCATGGTGAGCAAGGCATGCGCGACCTATGCGACGAACACAAAGACCCTGTTGAGTCGACGATGAGAAGGTGAGTGTAGACTCATCGACTGCTCCGACACGCTTGCCCGTGCGCCACCGCGGTGCGAAGGCAGTCGATCAGCGCAGCTTCCACCAGCGGCTTACGAAGGTAGCATTGCACCCCCCGGGTAAGCATGCACTCCTTCGAGCGCTCATCCAGATAGGCGGTGACCAAAATCGTCGGGATTGAGTGCCCACTTTCGACCAGATGGTTATAAAGCTCGACACCGGTCATTTCCGGCATGTGAATATCGGCGACCAAGCAGGCGGTGGCCGTAAGTTGCGCAGACGCGAGAAATTGCGCTGCAGACGGAAACACCGCGGCAGAGTAATCCAGCGCCTTCAGAAGCCTGCGCATGGATTCGCCGAAAGACTGGTCGTCATCGACGACAGAGATTAGTGGTCGTTCGGGCAATATGGCCTCCATGAGTGTCGGCCGCGGCTACACCGCGCTTGTGAGGCCGGCTAGGTGCAGCATCTGACATCAAGCATAACGCTGTAACGGACCCGCGACTCTAAACTTTGGTTTAGGATTTCTGCCCCTCAGGGGTGGGCGGACGGCTGTTCAAGCGTTTTCGTTAGGACTAAGATTGGCAAATGAATTGTGGAGGGAACAGATGCGCCAGTCCACGGACCTTGGATCACGAGCCGCAGCCGCGCCAAATTCACATTCCTGCGTAGTCGTCATCGATGACGACGAGGGGTTTCGCGAATCCCTCGGACGACTTCTGCGAGCTGTGGGCGTGAACCCGCGACTGTTTGCGTCGATTAACGATTTTGTCCGCTCTGACCCGCCCGATAGCCCTACCTGTCTGGTCCTCGACGTCAGGTTACCAGAGCGAAGCGGACTCGATTTTCAGCGCGATCTCGCCGCGGCGGGAGTCACGCTCCCGATCGTCTTCGTCACCGGTCACGGTGACATTCCGATGAGCGTACAAGCAATGAAAGCGGGCGCCATCGAGTTTTTGACGAAACCGTTCCGGGAGCAGGATCTTCTGGATGCCATAAGTGCCGGGCTCGCTCGCGATCGTGTGCGCCGGCAAAATGATGAAGTCTTGAGCGAAGTCAGGGCGCGATTCCAACTGCTGACCGCGCGCGAGCGCGTTATTCTGGCTCGGGTTGCGGAGGGTCGACTAAACAAGCAGATTGCCGGCGAGTTGGGAATCACCGAAACCACGGTGAAGGTCCATCGCAGCAATATGATGAAGAAGATCGGAGCCACATCGGTGCCACAACTGTGCCGAATGGTGGATAAGCTGAAGCTGCTCAAGTTGCTGCCCGAGAACTCCAAGCTGGCCTAAACCGTGGAGAGCCCAACGGGCCACAGAACGTCACCCATCCTGGGGCTCTCGGGGTACGTGCTGGTGCCCCTGCGAGAAAGCGCGGACTTTACCCTTTACCGCGGCCGAAAGCACGACGACTCCTCGCCGGTCCTGGCGATCGCACTCTTTGAACATCCATCGCCTCAGAGTATCAAGCGGCTCTTGCATGAATACTCGCTCGCAGCCGAACTCAATCCCGCGTGGGCTGCCAAACCACTGGCCATTACTCGTCACGAAGGGCGGACGATTCTCTTACTCAAGGACCCTGGCGGTCAGCCGCTGGATCGGATTCTTGAGCGTGACAAGGGGCGACCGCTCGACCTGACTCGCTTCCTTAGCACCGCCATTGGGTTGGCAAGAACACTTGGTCAAGTCCATCAGCAGGGCCTCATACATAAGGATATCAAGCCTGCGAATGTCCTCGTCGACGACACCGGCAACGCGTGGCTCACCGGGTTCGGGATTGCATCCCAACTTCCTCGCGAGCGACAGTCACCCGAACCTCCCGAGTTCATCGCGGGAACGCTCGCCTATATGGCACCCGAGCAGACGGGACGAATGAACCGTTCGATCGATTCTCGGAGTGATCTTTACTCGCTTGGAATGACGTTTTACGAAATGCTGACCGGGAGTCTTCCCTTCGCGGCCGTCGACCCGATGGAATGGGTGCACTGTCACATTGCGAAACAACCAGCCGCACCCAGTGAGCGGCTGGGAACCGTGCCGGCCTCAGTCTCCGCAATCACGATGAAGTTGCTCTCCAAGACGGCGGACGAGAGGTATCAGACAGCGGGGGGAGCCGAGAGCGATCTTCGGCGCTGCCTATCCCAATGGGAGTCCCAGGGGCGGATCGATGACTTCACCCCTGGCGCTCGTGACACCCCGGACCGCCTCATGATCCCCGAGAAGCTGTATGGAAGGGACCGCGAAGTTGATACTCTGCTCACCGCTTTCGACCGCATCGTTGGTGGTGGCCGAGCGGAACTGGTGCTGCTCTCCGGATACTCCGGTATCGGGAAATCCGCCGTCGTTAATGAGCTCTGCAAGCCACTCGCGCCCCCGCGTGGCTTGTTTGCGTCAGCCAAATCCGACGAATATAGGCGCGACATTCCGCATGCCGCACTGGCCCAGGCGTTTCAGAGCCTCATCCGGCGGCTCCTTAGCCAGAACGAGGAAGACCTGCGCAAATCGCAGGACGCACTTCGTGAGGCGCTGGGTCCAAACGGACTACTCCTCGTCGATCTTGTCCCGGAATTGAGGCATATCATTGGCGAGCAGCCGCCGGTGCCCCAATTGCCACCGCAGGAAGCGCAGAGACGTTTTCAGATCGTCTTTCGACGGTTCATCGGCGTATTTGCGCGATCTGAACATCCGCTCGCGCTCTTCCTCGATGACATGCAATGGCTCGACGCCGCAACGCTCGATGTGCTCGAGGATCTTTTGACCCAGCCGGACATGAAGCACCTGTTGTTGATCGGCGCATACCGGGACAATGAAGTCAGTTCGACCCATCCGCTGGCGCGCAAGCTGAGAGCGATGCGCCAAGCCGGAGCGGTCGTGCAGCACATCGTTCTCACACCACTCAGTCGCGCCGATCTAGGTAGACTGCTTGTGGATTCCCTTCGCTGCCAACTGGAGCGCGCCGCGCCGCTGGCCGACTTGATTCACGAGAAGACCAGTGGCAACCCGTTCTTTGCAATCCAGTTCATTTTTACTCTGGCGGACGATGGCCTGCTGACATTCGATTACCGCTCGCGGCGTTGGGTATGGGACCTAGCTCGCATTCGTGCCAAAGGCTTCACGGACAATGTTGTAGAGCTGATGGTCGAGAAGTTGAAGCGCCTTCCGCCAGAAACCCAGAAGGTACTCCAGCAGTTCGCCTGCATGGGCAACACTGCAGACTTCGAGATGCTGCGGATGGGATATCAGGGCTCGGTCGAGGACATGCACGAGCATCTTTGGGAAGCCGTGCGATCGGGCCTCATCTTTCGTGCTGACAATTCCTACAGTTTCGTGCACGACCGCGTGCAGGAAGCCGCCTACTTGCTGATCCCACAGGAGCTGCGCGCCGAGGCCCATCTACGCATTGGAATACTCCTTGCAGAGCACACGCGCGCTGAAAAACGTGAGGAGGCGATATTTGAGATCGTCAATCAACTCAACCGGGGCTCGAGTCTTATCACCTCTGTTGAGGATCGCGAGCGCGTTGCAGAACTAAATCTGATCGCAGGCCGGCGCGCGAAACTCGCGACGGCATACGACTCGGCGCTCAAGTATCTCAGGGCCGGCAGAGCCCTTCTTGCAGAAGAGACTTGGGAGCGGAATCACCAGCTCATCTTCTCAATCGAGTATCTGGCGGCGGAGTGCGAGCTGCTGACCGTCACCGTTTGCCTCGCCGCCGGAGATCCGCTCGCGGAAGTGCAAAAGGAATGCGAGAACGGCCTGGCATTTGCCAGGCGGGTGCGTTTCGGCTTGGCCATCGAGCGGTGCGGGGCACAGCTCGGTTTGATCCTCACCTTGCGCGGCCTGACTGCGAGGTTCGGGTGCCTGGATCATGAGGGATATAGCGAACTCGATACCGAACGCCGCTTGGCCAAGA
The DNA here is from genome assembly GCF_034044715.1 of Dongia soli. Taxonomy (NCBI): domain Bacteria; kingdom Pseudomonadati; phylum Pseudomonadota; class Alphaproteobacteria; order Rhodospirillales; family Dongiaceae; genus Dongia; species Dongia soli. The sequence goes on from NZ_JAXCLW010000009.1 coordinate 30,129, forward strand.
GTCCCGATCTGGTTCTCGCCGAGTTCCACTACTGGACGCGAAAGCTGCAGGCGCACTTTTTCGCCGGAGACTTCGCGTCGGCGGTCGACGCGGCGCTGCAGGCGGAACCGCTGCTTTGGACGTCGGCGGCAATGTTCGAGTCAGCGGTGTATCGGTTCTATGGCGCGCTGGCGCATGCGGCGGCCTGGGATCACGCCACACCGGAGCAGAGACCGAGCCATTTCAATGCTCTGCTGGACCACCACCGGGAACTCCAGGCGTGGGCGGAGGTCGATCCAGAGACTTTCAAAGACCGCGTCGCCTTGATCGGCGCCGAGATCGCCCGCATAGAGGGCCGGGTACCGAACGCTCAGGAGCTGTACGACAAGGCCATCCGCGAGGCTCACAAATACGGGTTCGTGCACAACCAGGCTATTGCCAATGAGATTGCCGGTCGTTTCTACGCAGAGCGCGGCTACGAGAAGATCGCGGCGACCTATTTGCGGGCCGCGCGGGCTTGCTACCTGCGCTGGGGAGCCGACGGAAAGGTTCGACAACTCGAGGAGCTTTATCCGCACCTCAAAGTGGACAAGTCGATCCCGGATTCCACGGCGACGATAGCGACACCCGTCGAGCAGCTCGATTTGGCTACGGTAATCAGGGTCTTGGAAGCAGTCTCAGGCGAGATTGTTTTCGAGAAGCTAATCAACACGCTCATGAGTTCGGCAATCGAACATGCGGGCGCCGATCGAGGTCTCTTAATTCTTCCGCGAGGCGACAAATACCAAATTGAAGCAGAGGCCACAACGAGCAGCAGCAACGTGAACGTGATTCTCAAACAAGCACGCGTCACGGCCGCTGATCTGCCGAAGTCTATATTTCACTATGTCCTTCGGGCCAAAGAAAGCGTTCTCCTGCACGATGCGTCCAGTCAGAACTCGTTCTCAGAGGATGTCTATATTCGCAGCCACTGCTCACGGTCAGTGCTCTGCCTGCCGATACTAAAGCAGACTAGGTTGATTGGGATACTGTACTTGGAGAACAGCCTTACGACCGGCGCGTTTACTCCTGCTCGAATGGCAGTCCTCACACTGCTCGCTTCCCAGGCGGCTATCTCAATAGAGAACGCCAGCCTCTACCGCGAGCTCGCTGAGCGGGAGGCCAGGATCCGCCGCCTAGTGGATGCCAACATCATCGGAATAGTCTTCTGGGATGTTCAAGATCGCATAGTCGAGGCCAATGACGCGTTTCTTCGTATGGTCGGACTCGACCGCAAGAATCTCGTTTCGGGCGGCGTGCGTTGGATGGATCTGACACCGACCGTCTGGTTCGAACATCAGCCCCAATTAAAGGTGCAGGGCAGCCTACAACCGTTCGAAACGGAACTCTTCCGGGAGGATGGCAGCCTTGTGCCAGTGTTGATTGGTGTGTCCACCTTCGAGCAAGGTGGGTACCAAGGTGTTGCATTCGTACTTGATCTGAGCGAGCGCAAGCGGGACGCTGACATGTTACGCGCATTGCAGACGGACTTGGCGCACGCCAACCGTGTGGCAACGATGGGACAGCTTGCCGGCTCCATCGCACATGAGATGAATCAGCCGATTGGGGCGGTACGGAATAACGCCCATGCAGCTCTACGCTTCCTCACGGCGAATCCGCCTAATATGCCAGAAGTCAGGGAGGCGCTGGAGTGTGTGGTGGGCGAAACATACAGGGCAGGTAACATCATTGGTCGGATCCAGGATCAGATAAAGAAGGCTCCGCCACGTATCGAGAGCATGGATCTGAACAAGGCGGTCGAAGAGGTGCTCGCGCTGGTAAGGGGGGAGCTGTCGAAGAATGGCGTATCGGTTCACGTGCGTACTGCGGAAGGACTATCTCCTGTTAAAGGAGATCGGGTTCAGCTTCAGCAAGTCATGCTTAACCTCATTCTCAATTCCATCGAAGCGATGACGAGTGCGGACGTTTCGGAGCGGAAAGTGGAGATCACGACGGAATCGCACCACACGGATGGGCTGCTCGTGGCCATAGCCGATTCCGGGCCAGGCGTCGCAGCGAATGATCTAGAGCGTGTTTTTGAATCCTTCTACACTACAAAGGCCGGTGGATTCGGGATCGGCCTCTCGATATGTCGCTCTATCATTGATGCCCATGGAGGACGCTTGTGGGCAGAAGCACATCAACCACGTGGCGCCGTCTTCAGATTCACACTGCCGACACATAACTAAGCCAAAGTTCAGCGCGCCCAACAATCAGGCGATCGCCCTAGTCACCTTCGCTTCGTAGGTCGGAGTCGTGTGGGGCAATAACCGCGTATCGACCTAAACCTTGGTGCAATGGAAGCCAACCCGTGTCTCGTGTTGTGATCTTACGTAGGTCGTAAGCGCATTAGGCCACGGTTCCAGTCATCAGCTTGCCGTGTAGTCCGCTTGACAAACGGGCCAAATCGGCCGGACCATCTATTAAGTCTTTGCGTAAAGGAGGTTGAAAATGGCAACCAACCTGACTGATAATGGCTTAGCGACAAGCGAGATGATTTTGGATGGCGACTTCGACGAAATCGACTTCCGAGGAGAACTCGTCGACGGGCACCTCATCGCAAAAGGAATTCTCGCAGACCAAGCGGCAATGGATTCCATCCCGGTAGGGATATACGTTCTCGAAAAGGATGCCACCGTCGTCAAGTGCAACAAAGCTGCAATCGCGGGTTGGGGACGTACGCCGTCTCTGGGAACCTCGGAAAAGTTTTGCGGGTCACACCGCCTTCGTTACCCTTCGGGAGAAGTGATGCCGCACGAACTCGCGCCACCTTCCGTGGTGATCAATAACGGCGCCACCGTGCGGAACGCCGATGTGATTTGCGAACAGCCCAACGGTAATCGTCTTCTGGCGCTTGTTAATGTCTTTCCAATTCGTAACAACCAGGACGAAGTGATCGGAGCCGTCAACATTTTCCGTCACAATACCAGCAAGACTGTTCCTGGCTTACTCCCGGAATCTGCAAGCAGTTCTAACTCCAAGACCGACGAAGGGGAGCAGTAAGGCTTCCCCTCGCCACTTCGGTCTGGACTAGCACCTTGATAGGTCGCTTCTCGGAGTGCGGGACCACGAACCCAATGTTTGGCTATGTCCGCCGCAATCCGGCTGATCACGCTTCAGGCTCCGAAAATTATCACGTGCGCCAATTAGGTCGCGCTTACTTTTGCGGTGGAGCTATTTATGCAATCGAACGAGCGACGTGAACGGGAGCGTGAGATGCGTGCCGCTGGTCGGCTGCCCCCAGGACAGTCGTTGACGCTCAAGTGGCCGGTGCTGCATGTGGGCTCGGTGCCGCTCTTTAACCCCAGGACATGGGATTTTCGCGTGTTCGGCCTGGTGGAGGAGCAACTGCGGCTTTCGTGGGAAGAGTTCTCCAATCTGCCGCAGAGCGAAGTATGTGCGGACATGCACTGCGTCGAGCGCTGGAGTCGGTTTGACAATCATTGGGGAGGATTGCTCGCCACAGAATTGATGAGGCGGGTGAAGTTGCGGCCGGAGGCGCAGCATGTGATGGTCCACGGCGAGAATAACTACACGGCAAACCTGCCAATCTCCGATTTTCTGTGCCCGACGACGATTCTCGCCCTGCGGCATGACGGCGAACCCCTCACGGCTGAGCATGGCTATCCGCTGCGCCTCGTGGTGCCAAGCCTCTATGCGTATAAGAGCGTGAAGTGGGTGCGCGCGATCCAATTGTTGGATCGCGAATCGCCGGGCTTATGGGAATTTAACGGATATCACATTTACGGCGACCCGTTCAAAGAGCAACGATCTTCGAGCTGAACATCGGGACGCTGGCAGAAGTATAGGTCGCCCAATAACGTGAGATTGAAACTCCGCTAAACAATTGATTTTGCGTACCCTGAATTCCCATAAAATGAGACTGCCCCACCCCATTGTCCGTCATCAGACTATCTGGGACACGAGAGCCCGTGATTTAACGGAGGATTTGGCTCATGGGTGTTGACTGCGGCAGCGTTTTGGTCTTGCAAGCGGCGTTGCTGGATGGTGTCGCGCCTGATCCTTTCTCGTTGTCTGAGGATGGCTGGCCGCGTCCGAAATAGACATCGGCAGGCGTCAGATTGTAATGACGGCAGAGTGGCGAGACAGGATTGGCTCAAATCATCGTCGTTCGCGAAGCACTTCGTAAGGTGCTTTGCCGTTGAACGTGTAAAATCGCGAGCAATATTGACCCCCTGAGGGGCGATTTCGCGTCCAATACTGACCCCTCTGACGCATTGTGTCAGTGTCCATCCTTTGGCCTTTATCGGCGGGGAAGGACAAGCGAGGATGATTGGCGTGGACCTGATTGGCCTGATCCGGCGAGCCTATTTCGAGCAGCACCATTAGGGAGATCGTACGGGCCTGTCGGTGTCGCGGGCGACGGTGCGCAAGGTGATCCGTGGCCAGGAGACAGCGTTCAAGTATAGCGCGACGTGCAGCCCGCGCTGGAGCTGGGGGAATAGGTCGCGGTTCTGACCGAAATCCCTTCTATTAGATCCGGTGTAGCGACGGCCCTTCTTTGGCCCACAATTTATCCTCCGCATCAGTCCACAGCAGCAGCATTGGCGCCAAAGCCGGATACCGTTGAGAACTAATTCGACCTATTTTTGCGGCCGGTGGGCGCGCTAAATCTTGGGCCGCGCCAATCGGTCCGCGCGTCAATCAGCACGCAATCGGGATTTCGTATCGCCGCCATAGGCCCCCTCTCGGAGCCTTTGTTTGGATAGTCACGGTAGCCGGCGGATGATCCTGCTGCCGATGCGGCGCAGGCGATAACGCGGACGACGCGGGCCGTTGGGTGCCTGCGGAGCCAGCCGGAGTCAATCCCCCGAACCTGCCGATCTCTATTGCTGGGGAGCCGGTGAAGTTCAGCGTGCTTGCAACCGCTAGAACGTACCGAGCTTGGTGGAGCTCCATTGGATGTTCACCGTCAACTATCCCCGCGACAACTCCGCACCTGTGATGGCAATGCGGCATCACAGGGGCTCGGAGACGCTATATCCTAAAGTCACGTTGCCACTGGTGCTAAAGCGATGAAACCTGTGTCGGGCGTCCCTGGACGAGCGGACGCGCTTGCTGGAATCCAGAGCTGGCCAGCGCCGAGGGATCAGCGCGCCACGCGTGCTTGAATCCGGCCAAGGGCTGGAAAGAGGGGGCGGCCCAGTATTTCGCATCCGGAAATCCAGTTCCTTAGCTTGGCCGCAAATTTTGCTTTGGCCGCGCGATCGCCTGCTCGCACCATCCGCGCCGGCACCCCCACAGAGTTCACGACTACGCCTAAGGCGCGATCAGCGCGCGAAGCTGGTGCAGGGTCGTTGCCGTTCCCGATCCTCAAATAGATTGGAAAGCGATCGTGCGTGAGCGTGTCCAACGAATCCAGTAATCAGTGCCGGCGGATAATGTTCGCGACGCTCAGCGTCGAAAACGGCGGCGGCCTCACCTGAGGCCGCCGTTTTGCTTTGCCGCGCTACCAGGACACAACGAGATCGGAGTAGAGGCGATAGGAGAGGATCGAGTCGTCCTTGTCGGTGATCGGTGTTTCCCCACCGACGCCGATTTGCACGTTGTCGGTGAAGCGATAGCGAAAGCCGCCGCCGATGGTGACCGTGGTGTCACTGTCATCACTGCCGAAGTTCAGCAGATCGACGCCGTCCAACTTTCCGAGCGCCCCCGTCAGGCGCTTTCCGTGGTCGATCGGCGTGAAGCCGTTTAGCTCGACTAACGGGAAGAAGCCCGGCAACACCTCGTAGTCGGTATGCAGGGAATAGTGCAGAATCGAGGTGTCGGCGTCGCCGTCGAGGGCGATGTTTGCACCCAGGCTTGCCTGCAGGCCGAGTTTGCCGAAGGTCGTCGCGCCGGTGATGAAAGGATTGAGGAAGCCGTCGCCGTCGCCCTGCAGTTTGATGCCGCCGGTTTCCAGGTCGTTGATGGGAATCTCGTAGCGCAAACCGGCGGTCAGCAGGGATTCGCTCTTTGGATCGTCCAGGATTGCATACTTGAACCCGAAGGCAATGTTGGAAAAGCCGTCTTCGTCGTCCAGCACCTTGTTGAAGTGGGCATCCGCATAGCCGTCTTCGGTCGCGATGAAGCCGAGGCGCTCGGTCAGGGCGACCCGCAGCTGCAGGGCCGCAACATTGACGTAGCCGCCATCGGTCACGAAATCCTCTGGCAGCCGGTTGTAGAGATAGATCAAGCGCGCCTCGGTGGTGATGTAAGGGGTCTCGTTGAAGAGCGGGTTGGTCAGCGGAGGCACGTAGCGAGTGTGCCGGCCTTTGCCAAGCGAGCCTTTCAAGTCAAGTCCCAAGAAGCCGTTATCGCCATCCGCGGCCATGGCCGGAAGCGGTGTGGCGGCTACCGCGCAAACGATTGCTAGAGCAACCATCCATTCCGCTCTGGCCGAAACCTTCTTCATCGAAAAATTCCTTATTGTCTTCTGCAGTCGGGGGATATGCCGGACCTCCGTAAGCGTCCGGTGTGGGTCGCTGCTTAGGATGGAGGCTGCCGGTTGTAAGGCAGCAGCTCACCTCATCAGTACTGCGTAAAATGTGGTATCGGGCGGACCATGCGGTCCGCGTTTCGTATCTCAATCTATGCGTCAAGCCGCGCCATGGTGTCCTCGCGGTTGACTGATTTGCGCGGCAGGGGCGCGATGGTGACGGGAGCGCGTTCGCCGGACCTGATCACAGTGGGAGTAGCTGGATCTTGCCTGGTCGAGCGCGCTCCGTCAGTGGACGCCTAGAATCCCGCAAGGCCCTGGGGGCTGTTGTAGGGAATCTTGTTTCGACCAATCTCCGTCAGTCTGCCGCTCGTCTTGTCGAGGCGGTAGCTGACAAGCACCGAGGCATTCCCGAAGATCTGGTGGAAGTACTGGTCATCGGGGGTCAGCCAGCTATCGCTGGGTCCGCTGCTGACGAGCTTGTTCACGGCACGGAAGGTGCCGTCGCCCGGTATCGCCTTGTTGGCCGGGTCCTGGAGAAGGCTCAATCGGCCTTTTTTGAGACGGTAGGTCGAGACCGTTCCGTAGCCGAAGTTGGTCGCAAGCACGAGCGAGTTGTCAGAGGTCACCTGTAGCCAGCAGAGCTCGGACGGCTTCCCGAGCGAGGTATCGATCGGGACCAGCGGGCCGTTGGTCACGTGACCTTTGCCATCAATGCGACTCGTGAGAACGCCGTCTCCTACGGCGACACCATTCAGGAAGGCATCGCGACTCCGGTGGAGGAAGGTAATGTAGAATGGGCCCGCGCCGCCGGCATCGGCAAACGAAGGCTTATCGAGCGTGCCGTCGTCGCGCACCGGGAATACCACGAGCCCATCTCGGTCGGGGGCGTTCGCCACAACCAGATTTGGCGACCCGTCGGGATTGGCGCTTGGACGAGTGTCGAAGAGGATGTCGACCAACAGGAAGCGGCCATCGGGCGACAGAACCGCTTGTGTCGACACCCGATCGGTCTTCGTCGCAGTGTTTACCGAATAGCGCTCCGGACGCAGCTTCAACTTGCCATCCTTAGCGACCGTGTAGGAGCGGAGGTGGTTGGGGCCGAAAGCATGGAGCACGTAAAGTGTTCGACTTTGAGGGCGATAGGCGAGCGACTTCGCCGTTCCACTGCGCCCGGTTACAGGCTCGCCGGTCGTTTGCCGATCGATCATAGTCAGCTTGCCGTCGGGACTCACTCGGAAGCTCGTCACGCTGTTGTCGCCGCCGTTCGTCGTGAACAGCAGGGTGTTGGATTCGGCTAGGATCACGCTGCCAGCGCCCTCGAATGCGTTGGGCGCGCTCTCCTGACCGCTGATCGGCTTGAAGACGCCCGAGCCGGCGCCGCCGGTAGGGATACTCTCCAGTAGTTTGAGTTGCCCGTCCGCCTTGCGACCGAAGTGCATGATGCGGTTCTGGGTCTCGTTGGTCTGCATGTAGACATGACCTACGAAGTCCGAAGCCGGTGCGTCTCTTGCGAAAGTCCCGAAGAGAAGCAGCGCGAGCGCGATAAGGACAAGAGCGAAAAGGGCGAGATTCGATGATCGCCGGCGAGTCATGTAGTTCTCCTATGTTGCTGCCGTTTGCGAGCACGGCTTCTTGGTTCCATGAGGGATGTCCCGGACGTAGACTTGCTTCATATTGCGTGGAAACGTAAATCTCACTGCCTGCCCCGGCAGAGTCCTGGCCGTGAGGTTCGCGACGGTCCCTCTTCACCTAACTTATTGCCGATCACTCTAGCCGATATTAGAGAACCGGATTCGCGCGCGACTCCGAAAAACGTGTTCCAGAGTCCTCCATTCGCTTCGGACAGGCGAGTGTGCGATCCGAGAACCAGAAAGCAATGCCATCCAAATGATCAACTTTACTTCTGGCCGGGAGCGTGCCAGGGCTGGCTCGTGCTATCGAACGCGCATGTCAGCAAGTTAGGACGGTCAGACACGTTTCCAGGACCTCCGCACGCCGCAGATGGGTGGCCGAGCCTGACGGCAGGGGGTAACCTCTTAGTATTATGTTCGGGGGCACCGGCCAGTGTCATGGTTCGGATCAAGAAAATGCGAGCAGCACCGGACTTTTGCCAGTCGCGAGTGCCGAAACGCGTCGGATGCCAGACATTGGGAGTGGAACAATGAACGAACCGGTGAAACTCGATCGCGCGCTCGGCCTATGGTCCGTCGTGCTGTTCGGCCTTGCCTATATGACGCCGATGATTGTCTTCGGCACTTTTGGTGCTTTGGCCACCGCCAGTCAGGGTACGACCGCCATGGCGTATCTCGTCGCTTCGGCCGCGATCCTCCTGACCGCGATGAGCTATGGTGTCATGGCCCGTGTCTATCCGGTCGCCGGTTCATCCTACACCTATGCCCGCAAGTCGATCAGCCCGAGTGTGGGCTTCCTGGTCGGCTGGGCGGTGCTGCTCGATTATTTCTTCCTGCCAATGGTGATCTGGCTGATTGGCGCGGCCTACCTTACCTCGGCCTTCCCGGCGATTCCTGCTTGGATCTGGATCGTCGCCTTCATCGGCCTTACAACAGCCGTCAACGTCATTGGGATCGTCTTCGCCAACCGGGTCAACTTCATCCTGATGCTGGTGCAATTCGGCGTACTCATTGCCTTCTTGTTCCTGGCCGCGCGCTATGTCGTTGCCGCCAATGGCCCCGGCGGACTGATTTCGGTCGAGCCTTTCTTTAAGGCGGATGTGCCCTTCTCGGCCTCCGCCGCAGGTGCCGCGATCGCCGCCTATTCCTTCCTCGGCTTCGACGCCGTCTCAACGCTGACGGAAGAGACCCGCGACGCTCGGCGCACCATGCCGCGCGCCATCCTCATCACGGCGCTGGCCGGCGGCCTCATTTTCGTGCTGGCTGGCTATATCACCCAGCTCGCCCATCCCGGCTTCCAATTCGAGTCGGTGGACGCGGCTGCGACCGAGATTGGCAAGGCGGTGGGCGGCGATGTATTCGTCACGTTGTTCCTGGCCACGCTGGTGGTCGCGCAGTTCACCTCCGGCCTCGCGGCGCAGGCGAGCGTCGGGCGTCTGCTCTTTGCCATGGGGCGCGACAGGGTGCTGCCCTCCGCTATCTTCGGCCAGCTGCATCCGAAATGGCACACGCCGGTCCTCAACCTCGCGCTGGTCGGCATCGTGGGCCTGCTGGCGCTGACGATGGATGTCACCACCTCGACGTCCTTCATCAACTTCGGCGCCTTCCTGGCTTTCACCGCCGTCAACATCTCGGTGATCGCGCTCTATCTCCGGGGTGAACAGCAGGTCAGGCCGATCGGTGTGCTCTTCGGCCTCATCATTCCCGCTGTCGCGGCGGTCTGCGATCTCTACCTGCTGATCAATCTCGACGGTCACGCCAAGCTGCTCGGGCTGATCTGGCTTGCGATCGGCGTCGTCTACCTGGCGTATCTGACGAAGTTCTTCCGCGTCGCGCCGCCGGAGATGGACTTCGTCGAATGAGTGCAGGGCCCGATGCTGAGCCATCTCGAGATCGAGCCCACGGGCCTCACGCGAGGAAAAGGCGGAAAAGCTCGGCTTGGCTGGAAATATTCAGTTTCAAGTAGATCTGCCGGCGATGCACTTTGACCGTGTTGGGCGAAAGCGACAGCACGGTGGCAAGCGAGAAGTTGGAGTGCCCCTTGAGGATCAGCGTGACGATTTCAAGTTCTCGGCGTGTCAACAGCGGGTGTTCTATGCGCTCAGCTGGCCTTGCTGTGCCAGCGGCGAGCGAACGGCCCGGAAGATGGAACCAGTGTCGCTCTCCGAGGGCACACACGACGGGAGCCGTCGCGCGCAGGCTCTGTAGCTCTTCATCGACGAAGGGGGCCTTCGTGCCAGTGCGCGACAGCGACAACACCGCGCAGAAGCTGTCTTCCAGCTTCATCACAAAGCCGATCTCGTCCACGATCCGCGTCGTGGCGTAATGCAGCCGATAATATTCGGTCTGGCGGAAGTTGTCGGGCGCGAGCTCCCGCATCACGATCATGCGCCGGCTGGAATCGTTGCGCACGGCATCGTAAAACGGGTCCAGCACGAAGGTACCGGCAAGATAGCGGTCGACGATGATGGCGCGTTCGGCCACGATCTTCTCGTTGTAGAGGTCGAAGGCATGGTTGTCGGGCGAATAGGCGAAGCCGTTCATCATCTGGAATGGCGTCAGAAGCCGAAGCGCCGCTGCCAGCGCGTCGGGGAAGCCGCGCGTACCTATCGCCGTCGCTGCGGCGCCGAGGGCGGCGTTCCACGCGGCGAAGGACGGGGGCTTGCTGTTTGCTCTGAATGCCATACGGCGGACCGGATGCGTTTTCTGTGACCGGCACAGATTGCCCAGGTGCGGGCACATGGCGCAACCCCCCTTGCCCGCTCATTACATGCTGAACCTTCAGGAGAATACGCCTTGACCCATCCACTCGATCTTGCCGCGACCGCGATCGCAGACGGCATCCGCACTGGCGCCTTCAGCGCCGAGACCGTGGTGGCAGAATCGATCCGCCGCGCCAAGGTGGCGGCGATGGTATTCAACCCGTTCACGCTCATCCGTGAGGAGAGGGCGCTGGAGGCCGCTCGCGCAGCTGACAGAAAGGTGGCGCGCGGCGAGGCGACCGGATTGTTGTACGGCGTTCCCTTCGTCGCCAAGGACCTGACGCCGACCGAGGGCGACCTTACGACGCTGGGTTCTTGGACCCGGCCAGACTGGGTGCCGGACAAAAGCGCGCTCTGCATTCGTCGCCTCGAGCAGGCTGGCGCAATCCTGGTGGCCAAGACCACGACGCCGGAATTCGCCTATTCCAGCATGACGGCAAGTCCGCGCTGGGGCGTGACCCGCAATCCGTGGAACCGGGAGCGCACCAGCGGCGGCTCTTCCGGCGGCTCGGCCGTGGCGGTGGCGGCCGGTGTCGTGCCTTTCGCCGAAGGCTCGGACATGGGCGGATCGATACGTATTCCCGCCGCCTTCTGCGGCATCGTCGGGTTGAAGCCGAGCCTCGGCCGCATCCCGATGACGCTTCTGCCCAGCGTGTTCGACAATATCTCCCATTTCGGTCCGCTGGCCCGCCGTGTCGAGGACGCTGTCGCCTTCATGGCCGCCGCTGCCGGTCCGAGTGACGAGGACATCTCATCTTTGCCTATCGGCTTCAATCTTCAAAGTGCTGCGGCAGCAGACCTCAAGGGGCGACGCTTCGCGCTGTCGATGGACCTCGGTTACTATGCCGTACAACCTGGGGTCGAGGTTCCCCTGCGTCACGCAGTCGAGGTGCTGCGCGCCGCTGGCGCGGTGGTGGAGGAAGTACCGATCGCCTGGACGCGCGCCGTCAACGACGAATGGTTCGACCTATGGTGCGTGTTCATGTCGGCTTTCTTCGGCAAGGAGATCGAGACCTGGCGCGACAAGATGGATCCGACGGTCGTGGCCATGATCGCGCGCGGTGACGCCATGGGAGCGACTGCCTATAAGCGCATTGAGTTTCTGCGCACGGCGATGTGGCGCGATTTGGCCACGCTGTTCGAGCGATACGAGGCGCTTCTGTGCCCTACCTGTGCCATAACGGCCCCGCCGGTGACCGAGACGGACGACGATTATGTCGCGACGCTACCGAATGGCCGCTACAAGGGGCTGGACGTGGCCTGCCCCTTCAACATGTTGCCGCAGCTCCCGGCCCTGTCGCTGCCTGTCGGGCGGGCGGGGGACGGCCTGCCCGTTGGCCTGCAGATTGTCGGCCGCCGCTTTGCCGACGAGCAAGTGCTCTCCGTCGCCGCTGCGCTCGAAACCTTGATGCCGCCGGTGGTCCCGCCACGAGCGGTATGACGGGCTACGCCTATTACGCGGTTCATTCAGGACCTTGCAGCAAGCCGCCTGGTGCCATTGACCGCGTCTCAGCCCATGACCCCTCCCTGCACGCCTTTGTGGCACTTTTCTCCGAAGCGGCGCTCAAGGTCGCGGCGGCGGCTGATGAGCGCAGGGCGCAGGGGGTCTCGCTCGGGCCGCTCGACGGCATCCCCTTCGCGGTGAAGGATCTCTTTCATGTCGCCGGCTATCCGACTGCGGCTGGATCCACGGCTCTTGGGGGCGGCCCTGCAACGGCCACCGCAAATGCCGTCCGGCGCCTAGCGGCTGCTGGCATGATCGCGCTGGGCAAGGTCCAGACGGTCGAATTCGCCTTCGGCAGGGCCGAAACCGGGCAAGTCGTCATCCCAAATGACATAATCTTTTTCTCGAGGCTCGGCGGCGTCCACAAGCCGCTTCGTGAGTTTAGGCATGGGAAATCTTCCGCTCAAATCCCTCTCTCACGTAAGCACCACGTGGCAGTAGGACGCCAATCGGAGTGTACCTGAGGATGCGGCAGGTTAACCAAGATTTAAATTTGTTAAACGATTACAGTGCGATAGCCTATCTGAGCGAATCCCATCGAAAATGGTCGAAGGGCAAAAAAACTCCGACGGCAAAGTCATCTAAATCGTAAAGGCTTTAAATCTCAATCCGGGGTAAGCGAAACTGTCTGTGGTTTCTGGCCCCCGCAACCAATCCAAAGGCCCCGTTCGAAAGAGCGGGGCCTTTTTAAATGGCGCATCGTACGACAGCTTATTAATCGGACGTTCATCCAAGCATGGTACTGATGGCGTCCTGGTCACCTGTCGAAGCGAGTAAAGCGCTCATCCAATGCACTTATCCATCGGCCGTTTTTTCCTGTCGGCGGTGACTTACCTCAGCATTGTCACGACGCTGTGTGCTGGCTCATCACCAGCAGGCGCTGCGGACGACGACAGATTGCCCGCAGCCAACCGGGTGCCTGTTGCTTCGGCACCGCGGAGCGCTGTACCAGCTATGTTTCCCTCAGCCATGACGGAAACCCGTGCGGGTTATCCGAGAAACCACGAAATGTGGCGTTACTGTCCGCCAGACAATTCGCATCCATGCGTGGATCTGGATATTCCTGGTGTCACGGTGCCTGAGGCTCAGCCTCAGACTCAGACTCCCGCCAAATAGATCTGAAGGCGTAACGCGGCTAGCGCGCTTCGTCGTTATGGCCGGCTCGCGCTCCATCGTCTGTCGATGAGCCCGTCAATCGACCAGCGCCCCGCGCCCCCGATCACGAGGGCTGCCAGGCAGGCCAGATACAGAAGATCCGTCTCGTAGCCTGGCTGGCCGAATTGAGCGCCGCTTGCGGTCACAGCCATGAGCTTGATCGAGCTGAAGCCATAGGGCAGGTGAACCGTGAACATCGCCACCAGAAGAACCACCGCCATGGGGATGCTGACCCACGAGATGAAGGCGCCCAGGAGCACGGCCAAGCCACCGGCTATCTCGATTAAGATCGTTGCCCAGGCCATGAGATGCGGCTCGGGGACACCGATCGCGTCGAGGATATTCACGAACGAGTCTGCGCCTCGTGCCAGCTTGGCGAAGCCGTGTTCCATGAACCCGTATCCTACAATCAGGCGCAACGGGATGGCGGTCGCCCAGTAGGGCAGGGCAGGTCGGCCGAATGGCCTGACGAGGATATGCATCAATCCCGGCGATAGACCTATCTTTTCCATATTGATCACGTGATTTGAAAGTAGTCAGGTGCTCCCGCCACATGGGCAAGACTGCGGACGCACCAAACAGCTCTACCCACCGCAATGGTTCATGCGGATGGTGAGGCTGGCGAAGGTAAAAAGAGGGAATTAGTCTTCGAATAGATGCGTCATGGCGTCAGGGGCGGCGGCGCTGAGCTTTTTCAGACGCGTGAGATTCTTCATATCAAACATTCTGCTCTCTTTTTCATCCGCGATGGCATCTCGCTCAAACAGGCGATGTAGATGCATTCGCCCGAGCCCATTCTCGGGTTACAGCGGTGGCGAATTTATTGCCAAGGTCAAAACAGGTTGCTGGCCACGCGAGCTTTCAAGCGGCCGCCGCCACAGAGGCAATATCTACGGAGAGACGAGAAGTATCCGAAGCCGTCCTGCCGGGCGGCTTCGGTTTAGCTTTCAGAGGCGCTGCCCATTACGGCAACTGTCGATTGCTAAGAGACACACTGGAAGGTTACGGTTCGGCTGCCATCGGTGTTGGTAACGATGGTCGCCGTAGTCTGCCGAGCCCCCTGATTGCCGCAATAGATTTCCGCATTGCGCGACGCATTCAGCAGCTCCTGATCGGTACGATAGGTGGAGGTAAGATTCGAGCTGGGCGCTGATAAGGTTGTGGAGGGGACGGTTGTCACCGTCGTCGACGTGGCTGGCGCCGCGACGCAATCGAACGTCACGGTTTTCTCGCCGTTGGACGAATCGCGAATGTCTTGGGTTTGCGGCAGAGACTTATACTGGTTGCAGAAGGTTACCGCCTTCTGATTGGCCGCCAGCAATTCGTCGTCACCACGATATTTATAGGTGACGCTGGGGTTTTGCGATTCGACCTGCTGGGGTGGCGAGCTCGGCGACGAACAGCCTACAAGGAATAGCGGGGCCATCATAACGGGCAACGCCACTAATATCCGACTGGTTTGACTGTTGAGGCGCATCATGTATCTCCCAATTCGGTCTGGCGCGGCAAGCAAGTTTGCCGCGAGGCATCGTTGCATCGTTGCCTTCCATCTAAAAAAAATCGTCTATCGCGGCAGTTGGTTCCGTATTCGATCAATCACATGCCCGTTAAGCGTGGCGAGCCTCTCAAAGCGAAACGGCCTTTTCCGAGATGACGCGGAAGCTGCGATAAAATTGTTGCCCTCCCTCTGGTGTCATACCGGGCGGCATCCCTTACGGCGAAGCATCAATGTTCGCTTCGATTTGCTGGGTGTCGCGAGGCAGTGAAGTTCGTATCGCCGCCATGCGGGGAAAGCCGTTTCGGCTGCTAAGCGGCTGCAAAAAAAACGGCCGGGTTTCCCCGGCCGTTGTTCTCACCAGGTGACAGTGTCAGTTTTTGACGACGTCTTCCATGAAGAAGCGACCGAGAGGATTCTGGTAGAAGCCCTCGATATTCTTGCGCGTTACGCCGCGATAGGGGCTGTAATAGAGGTCGATCCAGTTGACGTCATCTTTGGCCGTCTTCTGAAGTTCGACATACATCGCCTCACGCTTCTTCGGATCCATCTCAACCCGCGCTTTGGCGACCAGATCCTTGACGTGCTCGTTCTTGTAGCGGGTCATGTAGTTCATATTGGCATCATGGCCGAGGACGAAGGTCGTTTTCTGATCGGGGTCAATGATGTCATTGGTCCAATAATTGACCGCGAGGTCGTAATTACCATCGACTTCCATCTGCCAAGTCTGGCTGGGATCGGCTTTCTGGATGTTCACGGTGATACCGGCCTTGGCCAATTGCTGCTGAATGAGAACCGCAGTCTGCTCATCGACCTCGTTGCCGGCCTCGACGAGATAATTCAGGGTGAGATTCTTGACGCCGGCTTTCGCCAGCAATTCTTTCGCTTTCGCCGGGTCATAGGGGCGACGCAGATTGTCCGCGTAATAATAGAGGCTGCCTTTGGGCACGTAGGAATTCGCGACTTCGCCAATGCCGAAGGTGACGGTGTCGACAATTGCCTGCTTGTCGATAGCGTAATCGATTGCCTGGCGCACTTCCTTTTTGGCGAGATCGCCATGCTCGTGGTTGATCAGCAGCGAATCTTCGCGCGTTGAGGGATCGAGGACAACTTTCAGGTTCGAATCCTTCTTCAGCTCGGCGATGCGCGAGAAGGGGACGAAAATGGCGGCGTCGAGTTCGCCGGCCTGCACCTTCAGGATGCGGGTATTGTCATCCGGAACGGAGATCCATTCCAACCCGTCCAGCTTAACTTTATCGGCTTGCCAGAAGTTCGGATTCTTCTTCAGCACGACCTTGTCGCCGCGCGCCCATTCCGCGACCGTGAAGGCGCCGGATGTGACCTCCGGCTTCTCGCCATAGGCTTCTTCGCCCTGGGCAGTCACGTCCTTTTCGGAGAGGATGGCGGCGCCGGGCATGGCCAGTGAGGCGAGGAACGGTGCGGCTGGCTGCTTCAAGGTGATGACGAGTGTCTTGTCGTCCTTGGCTTCAATCGTCTTCATGACCGAATAGGTCTCGATCCAGAGCGATTCCTTGTTGTCGCGAATCCGGCTCAGCGAAAAAGCCACATCCTTGGCGGTGATCGGCGAGCCATCCGAGAATTTTGCATCGCGCAGATGGAATGTATAGACCGTTCCGTCGGGGGAGACGTCCCACTTCTCGGCAATCCCCGGCTGAAGCTTGGTGCCGGTCTTGTCGACGCGCACCAGCACGTCGTAGAGATTGCCGAAGATCCAGAAATCAACATTCTGCGAGGTCTTGATCGGATCCATCGTGGTGCCGTCTTCCCGCCGGCCGATGGTGAGGATGGTGTCGGCCAAGGCTTGGTCGATGCTCATCAGCAGCGAGCCGCCCAGGGTCATGACTGTCAGCAGTGCGGCGGCACAGCTGCTTCTCAAACGCTTTTTACTCATGGTTCCGCTCCTCAGATATTGCCTTGTCCGTTTAAAGACGGCTCGGCGGTTGGATAAAGGTGGCAGGCGACATCCCGTCCATCGATGAAACGGTCAGTCGGAAACGGATCGTGCCGGCACTGCTCCATCACCGCCGGGCAGCGCGGATGGAAGCTGCAACCTTGTGGCAGGTGCAGCGGGCTTGGCGGCTCACCGCCGAGAGGCTTTTGCGGCAAGGATAGGTCCGGATCGATGGCCGGAATTGCCCGGATCAGGGCCGCCGTGTAGGGATGCTTCGGCGCTCGGAAGATCTGCTCAACGGGCCCGGTTTCCACGATGCGCCCCAGATACATCACCGCCACACGATCACAAAGCCGACGCACGACACCCAGATCATGGGCGATGAAGATCAGCGAGAGGTTCATGCGCTGCTTGAGCTCGATCAGTAGGTTGATGATCTGTGCCTGGATCGAGACATCGAGGGCGGCGACGCATTCATCGGCAATCACCAGTTGGGGATCGATCGCCAAAGCGCGAGCAATGCCGACCCGCTGGCATTGCCCACCGCTTAATGTGGCCGGCTTGCGGTTGATGAGGTCGGCGCTGAGGCCGACCAGCGACAGCAACTTGCGCACGCGTTCTTCAATCTTTCCGCCGGAATTTTTTCGCTGAACCCGCAGAACCTCGGCCAGGGTATCGCCGATCGATTGGCGCGGGCTCAGCGAATTATAGGGATCCTGGAAGATCATCGCGGCGGTGCTGCGCAGCTTCCGGATATCTGCGGCTTCTCCGCGTGACATGTCTGTGCCGTCAAAAACGACTCTGCCCGCGGTGATGGGATTGAGATGGAGAATAGCCCGGCCCAGTGTGCTTTTACCGCAGCCGCTTTCGCCGACCAGGCCCAAGGTCTCGCCCCGCGCCAATTCGAAGGAGACGCCATTAACCGCCTTTACCAGCCGTTTCGGTCTGCCGGGCAAGGCGAAGCCGCCTGCTGGGAAGTGAACTTCAAGATCCTCGACTTGCAGAAGCGCCGACATCACAGTGCCTTTCGAGCTTGATTGACGTCGGTATCCGTGCGTAACGGCACGACATCTTCGGCACGATGACAGGCACTGAAATGATCCTGGGCCATTTCTCGCATCGGCGGATGCTCCTGCTGGCAAATCGGAATGGCGAGGTCACAGCGGGGGTGGAAGCGGCAACCAGACGGGAATGCGTTGACTGAGGGCGGTTGCCCCGGAATGCTCGGCATCAAACCGTAGCCTGTCGATGCACCTGGCTGGCAGGCAATCAGGCGGGCCGTATAAGGATGCCGCGGCTCGCGCAGCAACGCCCGCTTCGGACCGATCTCGGCGAGGCGCCCGCCATACATCACGGCGATGCTGTCGCAAGTCTGTGCAACAACGCCAAGATCGTGGGTAATGAGGATCATGGCGAGTCCGCGCTGATCGCGCAGGTCTAGGAGCAGGCGCAGGATCTGGGCCTGGACCGTGACATCGAGAGCGGTCGTCGGCTCATCCGCAACCAGGATACCGGGGTTGCAGGCAAGCGCCGTGGCGATCAAGGCCCGCTGGCGCATGCCGCCGGAGAATTCGTGGGGAAAATTATCGACCCGGCTTTGCGGATCGGGAATGCCGACCTGTCGCAGCAGATCGACCGCCTTGGCCTTTGCTTCTCGCCGCGATGCGTTTTCGTGAAATCGGATGCTTTCCGCGATCTGTTCGCCGATACGCATGACGGGGTCAAGATGGCTGGTGGGATTCTGGAAAATCATCCCGATCTTGCTGCCCCGCAACTGGCACATCTTGTCTTCCGGCAGATGCGCAATGTCCTGGTCTATCAACCTGATGCTGCCGGATTGAATGCTGAGGCTGGTCGCAGGCAGCAGCCGCATCAGGGCCCGGCAGGTCACGGTTTTGCCCGACCCGCTCTCACCAACCAGCCCGAGGATTTGTCCCTGGTGAAGATCGAAGGAAACGCCATCGACGATCGTGCGCGGCCCTTGCGGCGTCTTGGCGCCGACGACAAGATCTCGGACACTGAGCACCGGCGTGCCGGATATCGTCCGCATGGAAGTGGCGACCGTCATTCGCGGACTCCCAATTTCTCGCCGAGACCGTCAGCCAGCAAGCTGAAGCCGAAAGCCATCAGGACCAGCGCAAGGCCGGGAAAGGTCGTCATCCACCAGGCCGAGGAGATGAAATTCTGCCCTTCGGCGATCATGACCCCCCATTCCGCCGTCGGTGGTTGCACGCCGAGACCGAGATAGCTGATCGAGGAGCCGGCCAGCACCACCAGAACGACATCGGACATCGAAAAGACGATCGAGGCGGTGATGGAGTTTGGCAAGATATGCTTGAACATCAGCCGAAGATGGCTGAAGCCCAGGCTTTTTCCGGCGATGACGAAGTCGCTGTTCTTCAGCACCAGGACCTGCGCCCGGATCAACCGTGCATAGGAAACCCAGCCGACCAGGGCGATGGCGATATAGAAGCTGATCAGGCCTGGCTGCAAAATCGAGATGATGGACAGCATCAGCACCAGGAATGGAAAGGCAAGTACCACGTCAAGGATACGCATGAAGACTGCATCGACCCAGCCACCGAAATAGCCGGCGAGCGATCCCACAATGGTGCCGATCATGAAAGGAAAGACAACGCCGATGATCCCCATCTGCAGATCGATGCGGGAAGACCACATGATGCGGCTGAGAACGTCGCGCCCGAAATTATCGGTGCCAAGCAGGTGTGCCAGGCTCGGCGGTTGCAAGGTTTGGCTCAAATCCTGGGTAATCGGATCGTAGGGTGCGATCCAGGGGGTGAGAAGCGCCACGATGACCCAGAAGGCGATGATCGTCGCGCCGGCATAGAGCGGGAAGGGACCGCGCCCGAAACGCGGCAGCCAGTTGAAGCGCGAGGAGGCGGCGACCGTGATGCTCATAGCTTGATCCGCGGGTCGATGGCGACACTCAGGATGTCGGAGACGAAGTTGATCGCCACGGTGGCGACGGCAAAGACCAGGGATACGGCCTGCACCACCATATAATCCCGGGTGAAAATCGCGCGGATCAACAGCTGGCCGATGCCGGGAATCGAAAACACCGTTTCGATCACCACGGTGCCGCCGATCAGCCAGCCGATATTGATTGCCAGCAAGTTGATGGTCGGCACGATGGAATTCGGCAGGACATGGCGCCAGAAGATCGAGGATTCCGGCAGCCCCTTGGCGCGGGCTGCCTGCACGTAATCGGATGCCGCTTCCGCGATCATGCCTGCCCGCAAGCTCCGGATGATGATCGCTGATAAAGCGAGGGCGACCGTCAGGCTTGGCAGGATGAGATGATGTAACTGATCGCTGAAGCTGGAGCCGTAGCCCGAGACCGGCAGGAGGTCCAGTTTGATGCTGAACAGGATGATCAGCATGATCCCCAGCCAGAAGGCCGGGAAGCCCAGCCCCGCCGTCGAGACGAGGCGAATGATGTGATCGGCGATCCGGCCGCGCTTGGTGGCGGCGATCGCCGCCAGGGGCACGGCGATCACCAATGCGAGGATCACGCTGTAGATCACCAGATTGAGCGTCGGCATGATGCGGTCGCCGACGAGATGGAGAACCTGGGATTTATAAAGAATGGATTTCCCCATTTCGCCGCGGAGCAAATTCTTGATGAAGTAGAGATATTGCAGCCAGATTGGCTCATCGAGCCCGTATTGTTCGCGGATGCGGGCAATTGCTTCCGGCGTCGATTTTGTGCCGAGCAGAATTCGCGCCGGATCGCCCGGAATGGCGCGCACCAGGATAAAGGTGATGACGCTGATGCCAAACAGCACCGGGATGAGCTGCAAGGGACGGAAGAGAATGAAGCGAAAACGATGCATCAGTCGTCAGCCCGCTCGAGACATTGCCATCCAGACGAATGCGCGCATGGCACGTCTGAAACCCGATCAAACATCACGGGGTCACGCGCCGCGGTGACGTTTCAGGAAGCCGCGCAGAACCGGATAATAGGCCTCCGGCTCCTCATAAAACGGCATATGCGAGCTGTTGGGGAAGCAATGCAGTTCGGCATTCGGCAGATGCTGCTTCATGCGCAGCGCGCAGGCCGGCGTCAATTCGTCATGCTGGCCCGTGGTGATCAGGACCGGTACGGTGATGCGGTGCAGTTCGGGCACGCGGTTCCAGTCCTTTAGATTGCCGGTATAAAGAAATTCATTCGGCCCCTGCATCGTCACGTAGGGACCCATGTTCCAG
Organism: Dongia soli; assembly: GCF_034044715.1. Lineage (NCBI taxonomy): Bacteria > Pseudomonadati > Pseudomonadota > Alphaproteobacteria > Rhodospirillales > Dongiaceae > Dongia > Dongia soli. Next base: position 51,275 of record NZ_JAXCLW010000009.1, read on the forward strand.
TCATCCAGGGATCGCTTCACGGGTGCCGGCCATTCATCGAGGCGGCAGACATGGCGATAGTTCAGAATGGTGATCGCTGCCTGATAAGCCGAGTGATTGATCGTGCCTTCGGCCTCATGACGCTGCATCATGGCGACCGTCTCGGCACCAAGCGCCGCGCGCAGGCGATTGAGCTCGCTCACCAGATGCGGCATGTCGGCGACGGTATCTTCCAGGATCAATGTCCGCAGGGCGCCAGGATGGGTGAGCGCATATTCGATGGCAAGCCAACCGCCCCAGGAATGGCCGAGCAAATGAACCTGGCCCAGATCGAGCTTTTGGCGGATTGTCTCCACCTCCGCCACGTAGCGGGTAATGTCCCATAATTTCTGATCGGTCGGCCGGTCGGATTTACCGGTGCCCAACTGATCGAAAGTGACGACGCGGAAACCGTCATCGATCAGGCAGGAATGGGCTTCGCGCAGATAATCGCAAGGCAGGCCCGGTCCGCCATTCAGGCAGAACAAAGTCTCTTTGCCCTTGCCGAAGCTATAGGTAACGACCCGGTACCCGTCGATGGTCACATCGACTTGTGCATCGGGCGCCATTTCCCGCCACATTTTTGCCTCCCGTAACGTCGCATTTTGATTGGCAGCGACCTTAAAGCCCGAAAGCAGTTTTTTCAATCGCCCGCGTTTCAGGACCGGATGCGGATCCTGTGCCGTTCAGTCATGCGCTGCTTTGAGCGCGAGACGCCAGCGATGGAGCAACGGTTCAGTATAGCCATTGGGCTGATCACGTCCTTTAAAGACGAGTTCCAGTGCTGCCTGGGCGGCCTGAGATGTCTCAAAATCTGGTGCCATCGGCCGATAAGCCGGATCGCCTGCATTCTGGCGATCCACGACCTCCGCCATGCGGCGGAAGGTAGTGCTTATCTGCGCTTCGCTGACAATGCCGTGATGCAGCCAGTTGGCGATATGCTGGCTGGAGATGCGCAAGGTGGCGCGATCCTCCATCAATCCGACATTGTTGATATCGGGCACCTTGGAGCAGCCGATGCCCTGGTCGATCCATCGCACCACATAGCCAAGGATACCCTGAATATTATTGTCGAGCTCTTGCTGGACCTCCTCCGGCGACCAATTGGCATCGGTCGCAACGGGAATGGTCAGCAGCTCATCCATCAGACCGCTTCTCTTTCCTTCCAGGCTGGCCTGGACCGCGGCTACATCGACCTGGTGATAATGCAGCGCATGTAGAGTTGCCGCTGTCGGCGAGGGAACCCAGGCGGTATTGGCGCCGGCCTCAAGCTGGCTGCTTTTCTGTTGCAACATCTCCGACATCATATCCGGCATGGCCCACATGCCTTTGCCGATTTGGGCTTTGCCGCGCAGGCCGCAGGCGAGGCCAACCTCGACATTGTTACGCTCATAGGCGGCAATCCAGGGCGTGGTTTTCATCGCTCCCTTGCGCACCATTGGACCAGCTTCCATTGAGGTGTGGATCTCATCCCCCGTGCGGTCGAGGAAGCCCGTATTGATAAAAGCGACGCGGTGTTTCGCTGCAGCGATGCAAGCTTTGAGCGTCAGCGTGGTGCGCCGTTCCTCATCCATGATGCCCATTTTGATGGTGTGTCGTGGCAGGCCGGCAATATCCTCCGCCCGGGCAAACAGCTCATCGGCAAAGGCCACTTCTTCCGGCCCGTGCATCTTCGGTTTGACGAAATAGATGCTGCCCGACCGCGAATTGCGGAACGGCCCACTGCCGTTGAGATCATGCCGGGCAATGACGGCGCCGACCACCGTATCCAGAATACCTTCGGGAATTTCGCTGCCATCATCCAGCAGGATCGCCGGATTGGTCATGTGGTGTCCGACGGTGCGCAGGAACATGAGGGCGCGGCCGGGCAAGGTAAGCGTGCCGTTATCCGGTGCCGTATAGACCCGGTTGGATGCCAGGACCCTGGTGAAAGTCTTTCCGTTCTTGGTTACGTCCTCGGCCAGGCTGCCTTGCATCAGGCCGAGCCAATGGCGATAGACCAGGACCTTGTCGGCGGCATCGACGGCGGCAACCGAATCCTCGCAATCGACGATGGTGGTGACGGCCGCTTCGAGCACCACGTCCTTGATGCCGGCGGGGTCTGATTTCCCGATGAAGTGGCTGCGGTCGATCTGTATCTCCAGATGCAGCCCCTGGTGGCGCAACAAGATCGCCGAAGGTTGATCGGGGGCGCCGACAAAGCCGCGAAATTGGGAAGGTGTGCGCAACGCAGTCACGCAGTGGGGCGTCACGGCTTCCAGCGATCCATTGCTGATCCGGTAGGCGGTAACTGCCTGATGAGAGACGCCACTTAATGGGGCCGCATAATCCAGGAAGGCGCGTGCATAGGCGATGACCCGCGCGCCGCGTTCCGGGTCGTAGCCTTTCAGGGCTCTTGCTGCCTTGTCCCGGGGAATCGCATCGGTGCCGTAGAGCGCATCATAAAGGCTGCCCCAGCGGGCGTTGACAGCATTGAGCGTGTAGCGCGCATTGGTGATTGGCACAACCAGCTGAGGTCCGGCTTGGACCGCAACCTCCTCGTCGGTATTGCTGGTCGCAATGTCGAAATCGGCCGGCTCCGGCACCAGATAGCCGATCTCTTCAAGAAAGGCGCGATAGGCGGCGGGATCGAAACTGGGGCGATGGCGCCGATGCCAGTCGTCGATCTTCTCCTGCAAGGCGTCGCGTTTTGCCAGCAAGGCCCGGTTGGTTGGTGTCAGATCGTGGACGAGGGCATCGAAACCCGCCCAGAAGGCTTCGATCTCGACGCCGCTGCCAGGCAAGGCTTCAGTCTCCAGGAAGCCGGCAAGCTCTTCTGATACCTGGAGCCGATGGCGGGGAAGGCGAGCGCTCATGCGGATAAAGCTACTTCATTCCGCTCGGCCTGAAAAGCCGGCCCGCCGCCGATTGGGTTTCAGCGAGATTTCGCAAGCTGCCTGGAAGCTTTTGATGAAGTCGCTGCAATGCCGGGGTAGGACGCGCAGGTCGCTGTAAAGGGCCACGACCTTGAAACCGATACTGGGCTTGATGCGGGCGATGCCGACATCCTTGTCCCGAAAGGACATCGCGGTAAAGGCATCGACAATGGCGCCGCCGCAGCCTTTTTCTGCTAGGGCGCAAGCGATGTAATAGGTCTGGACCTGAATTTTCGGCGATGCGACCAGACCCTCATGCCGCAGCTTGCGATCGAGCAACCGGCCGAGCGGGTCGCTTTCCATCAGCCCGATCAGGTCATCGCGGTCGATTTCGCTCAACCGTGCTTCAGTCTTGTTGAAATCCTTTCGGATATAGAACAACTCGGCCGGCCCCAGGCGTTCGGCGCGGATGCCGACCTGCGGCTCGATGTCGAAGGTGAAGGCGAGGTCGAGTTCCTGCGACATCAAACCTTCGATCAGTTGCGAGGTGTGCTGCGTGCGAACTTCATATTGAATATCCGGGTGGGTGCGCTGGAATTGCTGGATCGCCTGCGGCACCACGCTCAGGCCCAGGCTGGGAATGCAGCCCAGACGGATGCGTCCCTGCGCGTGAGGGACTAGGTTCTGGCCGAGGCGGCGCAACTGTTCCAATTGCCGGAACACTTTCTCCACTTCCGGCGCCAGCATCTCCGCTTCGCGGGTGGGCACCAGCCGGCCTTTGATCCGCTCGAACAGGCGAAAGCCCAATTGCTGTTCCGCATGCTTGATCAGTTTGCTGGCGGCCGGCTGACTGACGCCCAGCAGCCGGGCGGCACGGGCAATGGCGCCGGTCTGGAAAACGGCGTGGCAGGCTTCAATATGCCTTAACTGCATGATATTACGTCCTAAACATATAACCTTAGGTTATATATAGTGCAAACAAAGGAACTTGCTCAAGCAGCTGCTTTAGCAAATTGTCAGTCTTCTAATTGTCACATCGACGGATCGACTATGCGGGTCTGCGTATTGGGGGCGGGGGTCGTCGGCCTCACCACGGCCTATTTCCTGGCCGAGGCGGGGCACCGGGTGACGGTGATCGACCGCAACGGCTTGCCGGGACAGGAAACGAGCTACGCCAATGGGGGTCAGCTCAGCTATTCCTATGTGGCCCCCTTGGCGGCACCCTCGGTACTGCCCTCCTTGCCGAAATACCTGCTGAACCGCGACTCTCCGCTCCGCTTCCATCTGCGCGCGGATCTGGAGCAATGGCGCTGGTCGCTGAATTTCCTGCGTGCCTGCACCCGGGCAAGCAGCCGTCAGCATACGGCGGAACTGACCTCGCTCGCTTATCTCAGCCGTGACGTCCTGCATGATCTGCTGAAGCGCGAGATGCTGGATTTCGATTTCAGTCATCAGGGCAAGCTGGTGATCCATCGCGATGCCACGGCCTTGGACGAAGCGCGTGCCTTGGTCGATTACCAGCGCAGCCTCGGGGCCGAGCAGGAGGTGCTCGATGCGGAGGCCTGCATTGCTCTCGAACCCGCGCTCGCCAGCCTGCGCGGTCGTCTGGCAGGTGGAATCTACACGCCCTCGGAAGATGCCGGGGATTGCCAAAAGTTCTGCAGCGAGCTCGATCGCGTGCTGCTGGAGCGTTATGGCGTCGAGCGGCTCTATCATCACAAGATCGGCGCACTGAAAGCGGACGGTAAGCGCATTCGGGCGGTGCTCACTGATCGCGGCGAAATTGACAGCGATCTCTTCGTGCTGACCGCCGGTCTTGCCAGTCGAGATCTCGCACGGCCGCTCGGCATCCATCTGCCGCTTTGCGCCTTGAAGGGTTATAGCCTGACCGTGCCGGTGACGTCCGAAACTGTGGCGCCGCGGATCAGCGTGACCGACAGCCGGCATAAAATCGTCTATGCCCGGCTGGGTGAAACGGTGCGCATCGCCGCTATGGTCGATATCGGGGCGCCGCATGCCGCTATCGATCATGGCCGCATGAGCGTGTTGAAGCGCCAGGTGATCGACAGTTTTCCGCATCTTGGCAATCTCGACGATGCGCAGCCCTGGGCGGGCCAACGGCCGGCGACGGCACAAGGCAAGCCGATCATTGGTCTGAGCCCATTCGACAATCTGCTGCTGAATGTCGGCCATGGCGCGCTCGGTTTCACCCTCGCTTGCGGTGCCGGCAAATTGGTCACCGAGCTGGTGCAAGGCGGCAAGACATCCATCGCCGTCGATCCGTTCCGCCTTGATACGGTGCATTGACGTGGATCGGGACGGGGATGCTTTGAACGAAGTTGCTTTTTCAACGAGCATGCATTTTACGAAAACACTGGGAACCTATAAGGGAGGAGCTACCCAATGACCTTGAGTTTCATCAATCATATGAAGACTGGCCAAGCCTGGCGGCGCGGTTTGTTCGTCGCCACGATTCTCGGCAGCTTGTCGGCACCCTTGCTGGCGATGCCGGCGGATGCCGCCAATCTGCGGGTGGCGATCGCGGAAGACGCCCTGACACTCGACCCCATTGCTTCCAGCGACAATCCGTCGATCTGGACCGAATTGCTGATCTTCGATCAGCTCGTGCGCCCCTCCAAGGACGGTACCAAACTTGAGCCGGGCCTTGCCGAGAAATGGACGATTTCACCCGACGGCCTCGATTACACTTTCACGTTGCGCGATGCCAAATTCGCCAATGGCGAGCCGGTAACAGCGGAAGATGTCGTCTATTCGCTGCAGCGTGCGGCAGGCGAGAAGTCCGATTGGGCGCGCTTTTTCAAACCGGTCACGAAATACACCATCGTCGATCCGAAGACGGTGACCCTGCATCTCGACAAGCCCTTCACGCCGATGCTGAACAATCTCGCTTTGTTCAGTGCCTCGATCCTGCCGAAGAAAGAGGTCGAAGCGAAGGGTGACGAATTCTTCAAGATGCCCTTCGGTTCCGGCCCCTTCCAAGTGAAGCAATGGACCCATGGCGAAAAGATGGTGCTGGCGAAGAATGCGAATTACTGGCAGAGCGGCAAGCCGGCGGTCGACGAAGCCGAGATCCAGATCATCAACGAAGACAATGCCCGGGTCCTGAAACTGAAGGCTGGTGAGATCGATGCCATCGTCGGCATTCCCTTCAACCAGGTGTCGCAGCTGAAGGCCGACCCGAAGCTCAATGTCGGTGTTGCCAATGTCTTCCGTACCGATCTCGTTCAGCTCAACACCAAAAAGAAGCCGTTCGACGAACAGCGCGTGCGCCAGGCGTTGAACTATGCCGTCGACAAGGCGGCTCTGGTCAAGGGCGTCTTGCGCGGCAATGGCAAGGAAGCAGTTTCCTCGCTGCCGGTGATGGCCTATCACAACAGCGATCTGAAGCCCTATCCGCATGACGTGGCCAAGGCGAAGGCGCTTCTGGCGGAAGCCGGCTATGAGAAAGGCTTTTCCGCCTCCATGCTGGTGCCGTCGGGCGATGTCACCTATCGCCAGGTCGCCAGCGCCCTGCAGAGCAGCCTGAAGCAGGTCGGTGTCGATCTGAAGCTGCAGAGCATCGAAGGTACATCGCAATATAGCACCACCAAGGCCGGCAATTACGAGATGTCGCTGAGCTATACGACCAGCGACACGATCGATCCGGACCAGCTGATCGGCTTCACCGCCGTCAATCCGGAGCGCGCCAATGCCTTCCATACCGAATGGAAGGACGACCGGGTGAATGAACTCTATGAACTGGAACGCCGCACGGCCGATGGTCCCGAGCGGGAAAAGCAGTTCAAGGAAATGGAAGCCCACGTACATGACGGCGCTCCCTTCATCTTCCTCTATCATCAGGGCGTTCCCTATGCCAGCCGGAAGAATATCGAGGGCTTCGCCGTCCTGCCGACCTCGAATTACCGTCTCGAGGATGTGGTCGTAAAGTAAATGACCGAACGGAATCGGGCTGCGCGTTTGATAAATTGCGCGGCCCGGTTTCGCGCCGGTTCCAGGTCGATGCCGTAGATTGGTTGCGCGATGGAGATCTTAAAGTTCACTTTCGGCAGGTTGCTGCAGCTGATACCCGTATTGCTCGGGATCACGCTGATCGCCTTCCTGCTGCTCCGGGTCCTGCCGGGTGATCCGGCAACTCTCATTCTCGGCAATCGCGGTAACGCCGAGGATATCGCGCGGCTGACGACGCAGCTCGGGCTCGACCGCCCGCTCTGGCAGCAATATCTGAGCTTCCTCGGCGATATGCTGCGGGGCAGTTTCGGGCAATCGATCGCCTATCGCTCAGCGGTCGGACCGCTGATTGTCGAGCGGCTGTGGGCAACCCTGGCCCTGGTCGGTTTCAGCACGCTGCTGGCCGTCGCCATGACGATCCCCTTGGCTTTGCTCGCCGCCTTGCGCAAGAACGGCATCACCGATCACGCGATCAAGATCTTCTTCGTCGCCGTGATGTCCATGCCGGCCTTCTGGCTCGGCGTTCTCGTCGTTCTGCTGCTTAGCGTCGTCTATCCGATCTTCCCGGTTTCGGGTTACGGCGATACCTTCATTGACCGGGTCTATCATCTTTTCCTTCCGGCATTGATCATCGCTCTCGGTACGGCGGCGCTGACCATCCGGTCGCTGCGCAGCAGCCTGATCGATGTCATGCGGGCGGATTACATCGATACCGCGCGCGCCAAGGGCTTGCGCCAGCGCGTCGTTCTCTTCCGCCATATCCTGCGCAATTCGCTGATCAGCACCATCTCGGTCCTGGGCGTGCATACAAGCTGGGTGATCGGCGGTACGGTCGTGATCGAATCCGTCTTCGCCATTCCGGGCCTCGGCTATTTGCTGGTCTCCTCGATTTCGGCTCGCGACTATCCGATGGTCCAGGGACTGACGGTCACCTTTGCCGTGCTCGTCGTGGCGATCAATCTCATCACCGATATCGCCTATGCGATTGCCGATCCGCGCGTGAAATTGTCATGAGCTTGATTTCAACAGAAACCCGTGCCCGTTTCCGGCGCAACAGATCGCTGCAGATCGGCCTGCTGCTGTTGCTGCTTCTTCTGGTACTCACTTTCATCGGTCCGCTTCTGTTGTCGGCCGATCCGCTGGCGGTGGATTTTGGTCAATCCCTCATTCCGCCCGGCATCGATCATTGGTTCGGTACCGATGACCTCGGACGCGATGTCTTCGCTCGTGTGGTAACGGCGGCGAAGGTGGATTTGCAGATCGCCATCATGTGCGTGCTGCTGCCTTTCCTGATTGGCAGCGCTGTCGGCCTCGTTTCCGGCTATATCGGGGGCAAGACCGATATCGTGCTGATGCGGCTGGTCGATATCCTCTGGGCTTTTCCCTTTTATGTGCTGGTGATCGCCATCGTCGGCTCGCTGGGTCCCAGCATCGCCAATATGTATCTCGCTTTTACCTTGGTCGCCTGGATCTCCTTCGCCCGTATCGTGCGGGGCGAGGTGCTGCTGGTGAAGCGGATGGAATATGTCCAGGCGGCAAAGGTGCTTGGCTACAGCCATCTGCGCATTATCCTGCGCCATGTACTGCCTAATGCGATCACCCCGGCTATTGTCTTCATGATGGCCGACGTCGTCCTGACGATCCTGGCGGTCACCGCGCTCGGCTTTCTCGGTCTTGGCATCCAGCCACCGACACCGGAATGGGGCGTCATGATCTCCGAGGGCCGCAATTTCATTTTCGACGGATGGTGGGGATCGCTGTTTCCCGGCCTCGCCATCGTCTATGTCGGCATTACCTTTGCCTTGCTGGGCGACGGGCTTGACGATTTCCTGAGGCCGAAAGCATGAGCGGCGCAACCGCACTTCTGCAGGTCGAGAATCTTGTGACCCGCTTCAACGGCCACGGCTCCGCGGTGACCGCGGTGGACGGGGTCAGTTTCGATATCCGGCCGGGTGAGATTTTCGGCCTGGTCGGCGAATCCGGCTGCGGCAAAAGCGCTACCTGCCGGTCGCTGATACGCCTCTTTGGCGGAGCGGCGACGGAGGTCGCGGGCGGCAAGATCCTGTTCGATGGAATCGACCTGGCGTCACTCGACGACCGCGGCATGGAGGATGTGCGTGGCGCGCGGATTGCCATGATCTTCCAGGACCCGATGACCGCGCTTAATCCAACCATGCGGATCGGCGACCAGATCATGGAGGGTTTGCGGCGGCATCGTGGTCTCGGCCGGCGCGCGGCACGGGAAGAGGCCGTGCGCCTTCTTTCCAGTGTCGGGGTCACCTCGCCGGAATCGCGGCTCGGCGCCTATCCCCATCATTTCAGCGGGGGCATGCGGCAGCGCGTGCTGATCGCCATTGCCCTTGCTTGCCGGCCGCAATTGCTGATCGCCGACGAACCGACCACGGCGCTCGATGTCACGATCCAGGATCAAATCCTGAAGCTCATTCTCCGGCTGCGGGATGAGACCGGCATGAGCGTGCTCATGGTGACCCACGATCTCGGCGTGGTCGCGCAAACCTGTGACCGCGTCGCCGTCATGTATGCCGGGCGTATTGCCGAAATGGGCGAGACCCCCCAGATCTTCCGCCGCCCAGCGCATCCTTATACAAGAGCGCTGCTCGACGCTCTGCCAGCCCATGCTGGCCGTGGCGCCAAGCTGAAGCCGATCGGTGGCGAGCCGCCCAACCTGGCGGCTCCGCCGCCGGGCTGCCGCTTCCATCCTCGCTGCCCGCATGCGGCGGATAAATGCAAGCAGAGGCTGCCTGAACTGGAGATGATCGAACCAGGACACGGATCGGCCTGTCTACGTGTCAAGGAGCTGGGTCTGTGAGCGCCGTTGCGACATCGCCGGCTGCGACGCACGCGCCATTGCTTGACGTCCGTAACCTGTCGAAAAGCTTTGGCGAGAACCGCAGCCTGTTACAGCTGGCAACCGGTAAGCCTGCGCGGGTGTTGCAGGCCGTGCGAAATGTGTCCCTTGCAGTCAGGCCGGGAGAAACCTTGGGCGTGGTCGGTGAAAGCGGTTGCGGCAAGAGCACGCTCGGCCGCTGCATTGCCGGTCTCTATGATCCTAGCGCCGGCGAGGTTTTGTGGCAGGGGAAGCCGCTATCGGCGATCGGCGATCGCAAGGCTGCCAGCCGACAGATCCAGATGATCTTCCAGGATCCCTATTCCTCGCTCAATCCTCGCATGAGCGTGGAGCAGACGCTGGAAGAGGTCTTGAAAGCGCATGGTCTCGTCGAAGGTGGGAAGGCGCGTTCCGAGCGTGTGGAAGAGTTGCTGCTGACCGTCGGGCTGCCGCCACGCTTGAAAGATCGGTTGCCGCATGCCTTGAGCGGGGGCCAGCGGCAGCGTGTCAGCATCGCCCGCGCTTTGGCGGTGGAGCCGCAGCTGATCGTCGCCGACGAACCGGTTTCCGCGCTGGATGCCTCGGTCCAGGCGCAGATCATCAATCTCTTCGAGGAACTGCGCGACAAATTCGGCATCGCCTTTATTTTCATCGCGCATGATCTGAATGTCGTGCGTCATATCAGCCATCGCATCGCCGTCATGTATCTTGGCGAAGTCGTGGAACTGGCGGAGGCGGATGCTTTGTTCGACGCGCCGCGCCATCCCTATACAAAGGCCTTGCTGTCAGCGATCCCCTTTCCTGATCCGGACCGCCGCACCGCAGCGGCCGGTTTGGAAGGGGAATTGCCGGACCCGCTCAATCCGCCGGCCGGCTGCAGCTTCTCGACGCGTTGCGCCTGGGTGGAGGAAGCCTGCCGTGCGCGGCGGCCGGATCTCGAGCAATATAGCGAAGGCCATCTGGTGCGCTGCCGCCGCATGTATGAAATCGCCTGACTGCGAAATGGGGAAATGACGATGTTTTACGAAACGACCGCGCAGAGCCGCAAATTGGGTGAGGAACTGATTTCCTGGTCGCTGGAGCGTTTCGGCAAGGAAGGCCTCGCAGCGGATCGGTTCGCAGTGACATTGCTGCCGTTCGACAAACCGCTAACCCCGGAAAATGCTGTCGAACGTCCGGCTGGCTTCGGCTATCGCAGTGAGCAATCCTTTTATCCCTGCAGCGTGGTGAAGGCCTTCTATCTGGCGGCGGTGGAAGCGCGGCTGGAAGAAGGTTTTGTGCAGCCGCATGAGGAACTGGATCGCGCCATGCGCGACATGATCCTGTGGTCCAGCAACACAGCGACGAATTACATCATCGATCTCGTCACAGGCACGACGGGTGATACCCTGCTCGGTGAAGGGGAGATGCGCGACTGGGCCGAGCGGCGCAATTGGGTAAACCGTTATTTCCAGTCGCTGAACTGGCCTGAACTGAAGTCGATCAATGTCTGCCAGAAACTGATGGATGACGATCGCTATGGGCGCGAAAAGATTTTTGTTCGTCTCGGCGGCAACAATCACAACAGCCTGACTTGCGATGCTACCGCTCGGCTGTTCTACGCGATCTTCAGCGGTCAGTTGGTGACCCCGGCGCGGAGCCGCCACATGGCCGAGCTGCTGCACCGGTCGCTGGAGCCCGATTTCGTCACCCGGCCAGCGGCCCAGGTGCAGGGCTATTTCGGCGGCGGCTTGCCGGAAGGCAGCAAATTGTGGTCGAAAGCCGGCTGGACCGGCTGGACCGGTGATGCCGATGCCAGCTATCGTCATCACGATGCTGCCTATGTCGAGTTACCTAATGGTCGTGCTTTCATTCTCGTCGCCTTCACGCAAGGCAAGGAAATGTCGGAAAGCGAGACCGTCCTGCCGGCCATTGCCGGCAAGGTCTGTGAATTGCTGGCCCGCTGACGGGAGATACAGCAATGGCTATGCCGCGGCCTGATCTCGCTCCCGGCGCTCCGATGTCTTCGGTCGACAGCCCGGCCTTGCTGGTCGATCTCACGGTCTTCGAGCGCAACAGCGCTGTGATGATGGATTTCGTACGGTCGCATGGCATCCGCCTGCGTGCCCATGGCAAAAGCCATAAATGCGGTGCGATCGCGCGGCTGCAGCAAGCAGCTGGTGCGATCGGTCTATGCTGCCAGAAGGTCTCCGAAGCCGAGGCCTTTGTTGCCGCCGGCATTCGCGATGTGCTGGTAACCAATGAGGTGATCGACCTGCCGAAACTGCGGCGCCTCGCCCGGCTCAGCGGTCGGGCGCGGATCGGGATCTGCATCGACAGCGTGCTGGGGCTCGAACGCCTGGCGGAGGCGGCACAAGAAGCGGTGGCGCCGATCGATGTCTATGTTGAGATCGATGTCGGCGCCGCGCGCTGCGGCGTGTTGAGCACGGCGGACGCGTTGTCTTTGATCGACAAGACCGGCATGGGGGTAACGAAGCTGCGCTATGCCGGCATCCAGGCCTATCAGGGCCAGGCCCAGCATCTGCGTCAGCCAGCGCAACGTCAGGCGGCCATCGATGTCGCGGTCCGCCGGGTCATCGAGTTGCGTGACGCCATGGCGCAGCGCGGCTTGCCGATCGGCATCGTGACGGGCGCCGGCACGGGCACCTTCTATCTGGAAACCGGCAGCGGCGTGTATGACGAGATCCAGCCCGGGTCCTATATTTTCATGGACCGCGATTACCGCGACAACGAAACAGCGCCCGATACACCGCGTTTTGAGCACAGCCTGACCCTGCTGACGACGGTCATGAGTGCTCGGCCGGATCATGCCGTGGTGGATGCCGGCCATAAGGCCCATGCCGTCGATTCAGGCATGCCGGCCATCTTCGACCGCGCAGATTTGGTCTACGGCAATCCTTCCGACGAGCACGGCGTGATCCGCCGCAAAGGTGACGGCCCCCTGCCGCTTCTCGGCGAACGCCTGCGCCTCATTCCCGGCCATTGCGATCCGACAGTCAACCTGCATGACTGGCTGATTGTCCATCGCGGTGAAGAGGTCGTCGATATCTGGCCCGTCGAGGCGCGTGGCGCGCTCACCTGATCGGCGGGCCTGATGCCGTTTTAGCTGCGAATGCCACGCAGGCGTTCTGCGCGACGACGCAGCAATTCGACCGAGAGCAAGAGAAAAATCGAAAGACAGATCAGCAAGGTCGCCGCCGCGGTGATCGTGGGGCTGATCTGTTCGCGGATGCCGCTGAACATCTGGCGCGGCAGGGTGCGCTGTTCCGGGCTGGCCAGGAACAGGGCCACGACGACTTCGTCCCAGGAAGTGACGAAGGCGAAGAGTGCGCCGGAGGTCACGCCGGGAAGGATGAGCGGCAAGGTCACTTTGAAAAACGTGCGCGTGCCTGATGCGCCGAGGCTGGCGGCGGCACGGATCAGCGACTGGTCGAAGCCGGTCAGCGTCGCCGTGACGGTGATCACGACAAAGGGCGTCGCCAAAGCCGAATGCGCGAGAATGAGGCCAAGATAGGTGTTGGCCAGGCCGATCGTCGCGTAGAAGAAATACATACCGACGGCGGTAATGACGATCGGCACCACCATCGGCGAGATCAACAGGCTCATGATCGCGCCCCGGAACGGCAGCTTGGTGCGGCTGAGCCCGAGTGCCGCGAGTGTGCCGAGAAATGTCGACAAGACAGTCGAACTGACGGCAACGATGATGCTGTTCATCACCGCAATCTGCCAGCGATCCGAGGTGAAGAAGTCGATATACCAGCGCAAAGAGAGGCCGGGCAGGGGGTAGGTGAAGAACGGCTCGCTGGAAAAGGACAGCGGCGTGATCACCAGGATCGGTGCGATCAGGAACAACAGGATCAGCGTGCAAACCGCCAGAAATATCCAGCGCCAGATACGCTCGAGTTTGGAGGCATAGGTCGGTAGGGCCATGGCGTCACCCCAGTTTTACTTTGTCGATGCCGACAAGGCGGTTGTAGACGAGATAAAGAATAAGCGTCATCGCCAGCAGCAAGGCGCCCAGCGCCGAGGCCATGCCCCAGTTCAATTCCGTATTGGTGTAGAGCGCGACGAAATAGCTGATCATCTGATCGGCTGGGCCGCCGACCAAAGCCGGTGTGATGTAATAACCCAGCGACAGGATGAAAGTCAGAAGGCAGCCGGCGCCGATGCCAGGTACGGTCTGCGGGAAATAGATCCGCCAGAACGAATAGAACGGTCCGCCACCCAGCGACCGCGCCGCGCGCATGTAGCTTGGCGAGATCGTTTTCATCACGCTGTAGATCGGCAGGATGGTGAAGGGGAGCTGGATATGCGTCATTGCCAGCACCGTGCCGCCGCGGTTGAAAATGAGCTGGACGCGTTCCTGCAAAATGCCAAGCCAAATAAGCGCGTCGTTGATGACGCCGTTGGTCTGCAGCAGGACCACCCAGGCCGTGGTGCGGACCAGCAGGGAGGTCCAGAACGGAACAAGGACCAGGATCATCAACAAATTGCTGGTACTGGTCGGCAGAGATGCCAGTAAATAGGCGATCGGATAGCCGAGCAGCAGCGTGAAGGCTGTCACCAGGAAGGCGATCCACAAGGTGCGGATGAAAATATCGACGAAGATCGCCTGGTCCGGCGCTGTCCTGACGATATTGCCATTGCTATCGAATTGATGGTCGAGGGCGGCCAGCAGGTAAAAGCCTGTGAAGGGCTTGGTCTCGCGCTTCAGGATGTGCCAAACATCGGGCTGGCCCCAGATACGCGGGTCCTGCTTCAGGAAGGCTTCCTTATAGGGGCCGGATTCCAATTTCGCCACCATCCGGGCGGTGGCGAGAATTTTCGACCGCGTGCCGGACATCTCGTAATTCAGCCGCTTGCCGATCTGGCCTGCGGTCTTGTTTTCCTGGGCGGCCTTCAAATCGGCTGCCAGGGCGGCAAAGACCGGCTCGTCGGGGAGGCCCTCGCCGTTCCAGGATCTGATCGCTTCGGTGGTCGCCGGCAAATTTCGGGCAAGATCCGGGTCGTAAATCGCCCGAAACAGCAGCATCCCGATCGGCGCCGCGAATGTCAGCACGATGAAGAGAAAGAGCGGAGCGACCAGAGCCAAGGCCCGTAGATTGCGGCTACGTTCAGCCCGTTTCAGGGCGATTTTGAGCGGCACGCCGTCTTCGGTCCGCATTACCTGATCGTCAAATGTCTTCACTACCAACGTCTCGCCTCACTTCGCTCGATCTGGCCGTATATTGCCGGTGGAAAAATGCGGAGGACGTAACGTCCCCCGCATTCGTCTCATCAGGCGGTATTTACTGCGCGACCCAGGTATTGAACCGCTTGCGCAGCTCTTCGCCGTTGTCGCCCCAGAATTGGGCATTGCTCACCAGCACGTTCTTGGAGTTCTCCGGTGCGGTCGGCAGGTCCTTCAGGATATCCGGCGCGATATGCGGGATGGCGTCCTTCAGGGTCGGACCATAGGGGATGTATTTCGACTGATTGGCCATGACGGTCGGGTCATTGGCGAAGGCGATGAATTTATAAGACAGGTCCGGATTCTTCGCGTTCTTCGGGATGACCCACATATCGAAATCCTGGATCTGGCCGTCCCAGACGATCTTGAAGTGCTTGCCTTCATTCTTATTGGCGTCATAGATGCGGCCGTTCCACACGGTCGTCATCGTGACTTCGCCGGAAGCCAGCAATTGCGGTGGCTGCTGGCCGGCTTCCCACCAGACGATATTCTTCTTGATCGTATCCAGCTTCTTGAAGGCGCGGTCGACGCCTTCGGGTGTCGAGAGCACGTCATAGACTTGGTTGGCTGGAACGCCATCGGCCAGCAAGGCCAGTTCCAATGTGCTGGAGGGGTTCTTCCACAGGGCGCGCTTGCCGGGGAACTTCTTCAGGTCGAAGAAATCGGCCACCTTGGTCGGGCCGTCTTTCAGTTTGTCGCCGTCATAGGCGATCACCGTCGAATAGACCATGTTGGCCACGGCACATTCCTGGGCGGCGCGCTCGATATACTTGTCCTGCGGCTGGATGCGGCTGTAATCCAGCTTCTCGAAGATGCCTTCGTCGCAGCCCTGCTGACCGGTCTGGGTGTCGACATCGACCACGTCCCAGGTCACGCTATTGGCCTCGACCATGGCGCGGATCTTGGCGATTTCGCCGTTATACTCCTCTTCGGTGATCTTCGTGCCGGTCTTCGCCGCGAAAGGCTCGAAATAGGTCTTCCGCTGGCTGGTCTGATAGGCGCCGCCGAATGAGGTGATGGTCATGCTATCGGCTGCCGATGCGGCAGTGATGCCGAGCAGACCGAGGGCGGCGACGGCCACCGTCCCAAGTGCTAGTTTTTTACGCATAATCTTCCTCCCAGTTGCAAACTGCCAATTAGGTCTGAATCATGTCGGGCGACGACAAAGGTCGTGCGATCGGAATTCAACGATTGTCAGGACGCCAAGGCCCGACAATCCTCCAGACGCCAGCCGATCCGCACCGGCTGGCCGGGGCGATAGGCGGGCACCCCTTCCGAATTCGGTACTTTGACGATCAGGTCGTCGGCACCGCAGGCGGCCACGCGCACACGCGTGTGATCGCCGAGATAGATCAGTTCGACGACTTCGCCATTGAACAGGTTGGGCATCGAGCCGTCTTGCGGGTCGAGTTTCAGGCGCTCCGGACGCAACGATAAGGTGACCGGACTTCCCTGGCCATCGACATTGACCGGCAAAGCCTGGACATTGAAGCCCGCGGATAATTCGACGGTACAGCCATGGCCGTTCAACTCGGCGACCTTGCCGTGCAGGCGATTGTTCTCGCCGATGAACTGCGCCACGAAAGCATTGCTCGGACGCTCATACAATTCGGCGGGCGACGCCAGTTGATGGATGATGCCGTCATTGAAGACGGCGATGCGATCCGACATCGTCAAGGCTTCGCTCTGGTCATGGGTTACGTAGACCACAGTGATGCCGAGATCCTGGTGAAGATGGCGGATCTCGATCTGCATGTGCTCGCGCAACTGCTTGTCGAGAGCACCGAGCGGTTCGTCCATCAAGACCAGTTCCGGCTCGAAGACCAGAGCCCGTGCCAAGGCGACACGCTGTTGCTGTCCGCCCGAAAGCTGGCCCGGACGGCGATTGGCGAAAGCGTCAAGTCGCACCATTTCCAGCGACTTGCGGATGCGCGCCTGGATGTCGGCCTTGTTGTATTTGCGAACTTCGAGCGGAAAGGCCAGGTTTTCCGCCACCGTCATATGCGGGAACAAGGCGTAATTCTGGAACACCATGCCGATATTGCGCTTTTCCGGCGGCATATGGGTGATCGACGACCCGTTCAACTCGATCTCGCCGTGAGTCGGCGTTTCGAAACCGGCCAGCATCATCAATGTGGTGGTTTTGCCCGAACCTGAAGGGCCGAGCAGGGTGAGGAACTCGCCTTGCTGAATGTCGAGATTGAGGCGTTTCACCACAAGGGTTTCGCCGTCATAGCTCTTCTGGACCTCTTTGAAGCGGACAAGCGTCTTGCCATCGAGTTTCTGGCTGCCGAGTTTTTGGCCGCCGAGTTTGCCGCCTGCGGCCTGTCCATGTGCACTCATCGGTCTATTCAAACTCCTTGATTCCAATTGGCCGCAGCCGTGCCGGCAGCCGATTTTTCATAACCACTGGCGAGATCACCGCGCCTCGTGATGAGTGCGTCGTGGTGGCGCCCATAGCCCAGGACAAGCCCAGCCATTCGCTTATGGCGCTAGATACGGGGAATGATCGCCATGCGGTTACGTACCTCCTGCCAGAACCGCTCCCCGCCTTTTTGGCTGATCGGAGCCGTTTGTCGCTTAAGCTGCGATTTTGTTGGCGGCATGTTGCCACATCGGACTTGCGTGGAACAATGTATTTTTGAAAATAAAGAGGAAACTTTATCGATTAGCTGAAAGGAATTTCCAGCCTGATGGCGCGGAGAAAAACCTGCGACAAGGGCTGAATAGGACTGGAGAGAAAAACGGCTTGCATGACAAGCCATAGATCAGGGAAGGAACGACGTGAGCGGCAAGACTTCGGTCAAAACAGGAAGGTCGCGGCAAGTATCCGGGGTTAAGGCTTTTGCGGCGGTGGAATCAGTGGGGGCTTCGGGAATCGACCCCCGCGCACGCGAACTCGGAGAGCGGATACGCACCCGGCGGCGCGCGATGGGGCTGACATTGACGCAACTCGCAGACCGGATCGGTGTGTCGATTGGCACGTTGTCGCAAACGGAGCGGGGGTTGGGTTCGCCTTCGGTCCGAATTCTTTACGATCTCAGCGCGGTCTTCGAAGTGTCGCCGGCCTGGCTGATCGATCCCGGCAGCAACAGTGCCCGACGCGATGACTCACCCTTTATCGTGCGCGTTGATCAGCGGCAGCTCTTCGTCGATAGCGATGGTTTGCGCAAGCAGCTCATGTCGCCCCGCGGGGTCAGTCAGCTCAACGGTTTCTTCGTCGAAATGGCGCCCGGTGCGGGTTCCGGCGACAAGCCCTATACCCATGCGGGAGAGGAGATCGCCTTCGTTACCGCCGGCACTGTCGAATTGGAGATCGACGGCAAATGCCATGTGCTGAATGAAGGCGATTGCTTCGGCTTTTCCAGTTCGCTGCCGCATCAGTTTCGCAATATCGGCAGTGGCCGGGCTATGGTTTTCTGGGTGAATACGCGAACTTGATTTGGGGTCCCCTTGGCAGCGGATAGCAGAAGCCTGTGCCAGGGTGGCACGGCACCGCGTCCGATTCGATCGATCCCAACATCGAGGATCAAAGATGTTCGGCTCCGGTAAGTCCGGAAATGCCGGGAGTTTCATGCAAGGCTGCGCGCCATTCGGCACGAACTTCCTCATCAGTTTCCGCCGATAGCTGATCCGCCGCGAGCTTCTCGACGGCATGACGCGGTAGAAGGCGAGATGCGGCCCAGATCGCGGCGCCACGCACCAGAGCCGAGGCATCCTGTAATCTGGCGATGGCGCTATCGGCCAGTTCCACGCATCCGCTATTGCCGATCGCGATCAAGACATTGCGCAAGAACCGGTCGCGGCCGATCCGCTTGATCGGCGAGGCGGTGAAGAATTGCCGGAAGCTTGCATCGTCCAGGGCGGCGAGCTCGGCGAGGCGGGGCGCCGTCAGTTCCTGGCGCGGGAGAAAATCTTTTTCCGAGGTCGGTCGGGCGAATTTGTTCCAGGGGCAGATTGCCAGACAGTCGTCGCAGCCATAGATGCGATTGCCCATCAAAGGCCGCAACTCGCGCGGTATGCTACCTTTGTGTTCGATCGTCAGATAGGAGATGCAGCGTCGCGCATCGATCCGGTAGGGCGCGGTGAATGCCTGGGTCGGACAAATGTCCAGGCAACGATGGCATCCGCCGCAGTGATCTTCCTCAGCGTCATCGCGGCCGAGATCGAGCGTCGTGAAAATCTCGCCGAGGAACAGCCAGGAACCGAAATCGCGCGAAACGAGATTGGTGTGCTTGCCCTGCCAGCCGAGGCCGGCCGCCTCGGCGAAGGACTTTTCCATCACCGGGGCGGTGTCGACGAAAACCTTGATGCCGCAGCCGTAACGCTCCGCCATCCAGCGCCCGAGAGCCTTCAAGCGTTTCTTGATCGTGTCGTGATAGTCGCGATGGCGGGCATAGACTGAGATGTTGCCGGTTTGCGGCCGCCCTTTGAAATCGAACGGATCATTGTTTGGGCCGTAATTGACGCCAAGCACGATGACCGTCGAAGCCTCCGGCCAAAGTTCTTTCGGGTCGCCGCGCCGATCGGCCTTATCGGCCAGCCAACCCATGTCACCATGCCGGCCTTCAGCGATGAAGGCGGCAAGTTCAGCGCGTGTCGCCTCGGCCAATTCTGCATGGGCAAAGCCGATCGCATCGAAGCCGAGCGCCAAAGCTTCGGCGCGAATCTCGGCGCGCGGGTCTCCGGTCGATTTGCTTGCGAGGGTCCCGCTTGCCATTCTCTAGCCGCGGCCGCGATAAGGCGGCACGCCTTGATCCGGCACCCAGACGCCTTCCGGCAGCGTGCCAGCCTGGAAAAAGACATCGATCGGGATGCCGCCGCGCGGATACCAGTAGCCACCGACCCGCAGCCAGCGCGGCTGCAGATTATCGATCAGCTTTTTGCCGATATCGACGGAACAGGCTTCATGAAAAGCGCCGTGATTGCGGAAGGAGCCGAGGTAAAGCTTCAGTGATTTCGATTCCACCAGCCACTGATCGGGCACGTAATCGATAACGAAATGAGCGAAATCCGGTTGGCCCGTCATGGGGCAGAGCGAGGTGAATTCCGGTGCGGTGAAGCGCACCAGATAATTCTGGTCCGGATGCGGGTTCGGCACACGTTCGAGAACCGCCGCTTCCGGTGACGTCGGTAGCTCAGTCTTCTGCCCAAGCTGGGTCAGTCCCGCATAAATGCTCTCGCTCATGATCTTGGCTCCAGATCGGCTTCTTCTATAGCGGCGGCAGGTCGCTGCGTGCCTGGCCCGCTTCGAAATCCATCACGAATTCGGCGAAGGTGCCGGCCTCGATGGCCCGGCGCAGGCCCTGCATCAGTTCCTGATAATAATGCAGGTTATGCCAGGTTAACAGCATGGCGCCGACGATCTCCTTCGCCTTGTTCAGGTGATGGATATAGCCCCGCGAATAGCTCGTACAAGCCGGGCAGGTACAATTGGGATCGATCGGCCGCGGATCCGTGGCATGGCGGGCATTGCGGATATTCAATTCACCGAAGCGCGTGAAGGCGGCGCCGGTGCGGCCCGCCCGGGTCGGCATCACGCAGTCGAACATGTCGATGCCGCGACTGACTGCGCCGACGATATCGGCCGGCCGGCCAACACCCATCAGGTAGCGCGGCCGGTCTTCCGGCAGAAAATCCGGTGCAAAATCGAGAATGCGGAACATCTCGATCTGGCCTTCGCCGATGGCGAGCCCGCCGATCGCATAGCCTTCGAAGCCGATATCGACCAGCGCCCGCGCCGATTCCTGACGCAAATGTTCATAGATGCCGCCCTGCATGATGCCGAATTGCAGATAGCCGGGCCGACGGCGGAAAGCATCACGGCTGCGGACCGCCCAGCGCATCGACAGGCGCATCGACTGGGCTGCCTGGTCCGGCGTTGCCGGGAAGGGCGTGCATTCGTCGAAGCACATGGTGATGTCGGAATCCAGCTGGTCTTGGATTTGGGTGCTGGTCTCGGGGCTCAGCATGTGTTTGCGCCCATCGAGATGCGAACGGAATTCGACGCCCTGTTCGGTGATCTTGCGCAGCTCCGAGAGGCTCATGACCTGGAACCCGCCGCTATCGGTGAGGATCGGTTTCGGCCAGTTCATGAACTTATGCAGGCCGCCCAACGCGGCGACCCGCTCCGCGCCGGGGCGCAGCATCAGGTGATAGGTATTGCCGAGGAGAATCTCCGCCCCCGTTGCCGCGACCGATTCCGGCAGCATCGCTTTCACCGTGCCGGCGGTGCCGACCGGCATGAAAGCCGGCGTGTTGACATGGCCATGTGCCGTGCTGACACGGCCGCGCCGTGCCTTGCCGTCCTTGGCCAATAAAGTGAAACAGGATTCGGTCATTGGGAACGCTCCAACAGGCTGGAATCGCCATAAGAGAAGAAGCGATAGCCAGCGCGAATGGCATGATCATAGGCCGCCCGCATGCGGCTCATGCCGGCAAAGGCGCAGACCAGCATGAACAGGGTCGATTTCGGCAGGTGGAAATTGGTCATCAGGACATCGACGCAGCGGAAGCGATAACCGGGCGTGATGAAGATATCGGTATCGTCGGTGAAGGGGCGCACATGCCCAGTCTCATCCGCCGCACTTTCCAGCAGCCGCAGCGAAGTCGTGCCGACACCGACGATGCGCCGGCCTTCGGCGCGGGCGCGGTTGAGCGTCGCGGCGGCTTCCGTGGAAATCTCGCCATATTCCGCATGCATCTTATGCTCGGCAATATTCTCGACCTTGACCGGCAGGAAGGTGCCAGCGCCAACATGCAGGGTCACCATCAGTTTCTCGACGCCGCGTTCTTGCAAGGCGGTGAAAAGCTGGGGGGTGAAATGCAGGCCGGCCGTGGGTGCCGCCACGGCACCTTCGGCCCGGGCATAGACGGTCTGGTAATCGGCAGCATCCCGCGCCTCCAACGGCCGCAATTTGCGGATATAAGGGGGCAGCGGCATTTGGCCATGGCGATGCAGCGCCTCGAACAGTTCGGCGCCGGCGGCGGCGAAACGCAGCACGATCTCGCCTTCTGGCGTCTTCTCGACAACATCGGCCGTGAAGTCGCCGCCGAACCGGATCGTGTCACCGAGTTTCAGGCGTCGCCCCGGTTTGGCGAAGGCGCGCCAGCTATCCAGGCTTTCCCGTTTATGCAGGGTAATCTCCACCTTGGCAGCTTCGCTCCCCGCCACATCCCGGGCGGCGCGTTCGCCAAACAATTGGGCGGGGATCACCTTGGTATCGTTGAAGACCATCAGATCGCCGGGCTGCAGCAGCGCCGGCAGATCGCACACCAGCCGGTCGGCCAGCCGGTCGCGCCCGACATGCAGCAGCCGGGCCGCATCGCGCGGTGTGACGGGATGCTGGGCGATCAGCTCTTCCGGCAAATGGAAATCGAAATCGGCGGTCTGCAAGGTCACGGTTGGTAACTTGTCACGATGGAAACTATTAAAGCACTTTCGCTGCGGTTGTTTCGGCAGTGGCTTTCCGGGGATAACCGGATTATATGGCGCATCAGGCGCAAAGCCGGCGTTCAGGTAGCCCGGACCGCCCCGATAGACAACCGATTTCGCGAGATCGTGCAAGATGACGCAGCCGGCCGGAGCCCGTTTTTCATCCTATTTCGTTGCGGTGGTTGCATTTTTCGTCACCAGCCTGGTGGTTTCCAATATCGTCGCGGTGAAATTGACCCTGATCCAGGGGCTGGTTCTGCCGGCCGCTGTCATTCTCTTCCCGGTCAGTTACATCCTCGGCGATGTCCTGACCGAGGTTTACGGCTATCGCGCCGCCCGGCGGGTGATCTGGCTCGGGTTCCTCTGCAATTTCCTGGCGGTCGTCGCTATCTGGTTGGGTGGCCTGCTGCCGGCCGCACCGTTCTGGGGCGATCAGGGCGCCTATGACCGCATTCTCGGCACCACGCCGCGCCTGTTGCTGGCCTCGTTCCTGGCCTATCTGGTCGGCGAATTCGCCAATGCCATGATCATGTCGAGGCTCAAAGTGGCGATGCAGGGCCGGCATCTCTGGGTCCGCACCATAAGCTCGACGCTGGTCGGCGAGGGATTGGATTCGGCCGTCTTCATTACCATCGCCTTTTACGATGTCATGCCGCCGGGTGTCTTGGCGACCGCCGTCGTCACGCAATGGCTGGTCAAATCGGGCTATGAGGCCCTGGCGACACCGTTGACTTATCTCGTCGTCAATTTCCTCAAGCGGCGCGAAGGCATCGATGTCTATGACCGTGGGGTGGCGCTCAACCCGTTTTCATCCGGTAAGTAGTCAGTCGTCGCTCGCGACCCTCGGTGTAATCCCGCGCATATCGTCGCCGGCAGTCTTGGGGAATAGCAGCGAGACCGGCGAGGCGAAGAAGGAAATCGCTGTCACCACCAGGATGGCGAGGGAGAAATCCGACAATTGCGCATGTTCATGGCCGGATAAAGTCACGGATAGGTGCAGCACGCCGGAGGACAGGCAGATGCCGAGCGACAGCATCAATTGCTGGAACGTGGCATAAAAACTGGTTGCCGAACTCATGCGATCGCGCGGGATATCGGCATAAGCGATGGTGTTATAAGCGGCAAATTGCAGCGATTGCAGGAACCCGCCCGCCAGCAGCACCGCATACATCAGCCAGAGCGGCCAAGCCGGCCGGAAAGCTGCGCAGACGGCGATCAGCGCGGTGGCGAACAAGGCGTTCCACACCATAGTGCTGCGAAAACCGTAGCGTCGCAGGATCGGTGTCGCGCCGGCTTTCATCAGCATGAAGCCGATGGCACTCATGAAGGTGACCATGCCGCTTTCAGCCGCCGACATGCCGAAACCAAGCTGCATCATCATCGGCAGCAGGAAGGGCATGGCGCCGCCGGTGATGCGGGTCAAGGCACCGGCGATCACCGACAGGCTGAAGGTCGGAATCCGCATCAGGCTCATATCGAGAATCGGGCTGGCGAGACGCCGCGCATGCAGCAGGTAAAGCGCGAAACTGATGCCGGCGATGCCAATCACGATCAACGTCTGCGCGCCGGAAAACACGCCGCGTCCGCCCAATTCGACGCCAAAAGTAAGGCAAGCAAGGGCAATGCCGGAAAGGAGGAGGCCGAGGATGTCGAAGCCGCCCTTCGGCGGTTCCTTGATATCGGGAATGAGCCAGACTGCCAGCGCGACACCAATGAGCCCGATCGGCACATTGATGTAAAAGATCCAGCGCCAATCCAGATAGGTCACAATAAAGCCGCCAACCGGCGGCCCCAGGATCGGTCCCAGCAAAGCCGGGACGAGCAACCAGGACATGGCGGCAATGAGGTCGGTTTTGGCCACGTTGCGCAGCAGGATCAGGCGCCCAACCGGCACCATCATGGCGCCGCCCAGCCCCTGCAACAGCCGCGCAGCGACCAGCACCTCCAGGCTGCCGGCCAGGCCGCAGAGGATCGAGCCCAGCGTGAAGATGCCGATGGAGATGCAGAAGATGTTGCGGGCGCCGTAGCGGTCGGCGACCCAGCCGCTGGCGGGAATGAAGATCGCCAGGCTGAGAAGATAAGAGGTCAGCGCCAGGCTCATATGCAGCGGCGCAACGCTGAAACTGCGCGCCATCGTCGGTAAAGCCGTGGTGAGCACGGTCGCGTCCAATTGCTCCATGAAGAGGGAACTGGCGACGATGACGGCGAGAACACGAAAATTGCGTGGTTGCGGCGTACTCGCAGTCGCTGCGGTCGTGACGCTGATATCGACGGGCATGATGGCAGGCAGCATCTCCGGTCCAGGCAGTGGAGAGAAGCTGTAATTCCGCATGGCAGCCCATCCGGCTTGCATGCCAAGAAAGCGTAAAAATTAGTCGAATCTTAGTCGGTGCCGGCCTCACGAATACCCTTCAGCGCTTGGCGCGCGGCTTCGGTGATCTCGGCGTCTTGATCGAGATCGATCGCATGATCGAGCCAGGCGCGCGCCTGCCTCCGGTCGTCCTGCGCCGCCGCCGAGCGTCCGGCCCGCAGATAAAGATCGGCCGCGGCGGGCAAATCGCCCTGTCGTTGCGCCGCATCGGCGGCGACCGAAAGCGCCCGGGCCAAGCCGCGATAATCCAGCAGATCGCGCCGCAGGTCCGCGGATTGCAGGGCGGCGGATCTGGCTTCGGAAAAGTTTCCCTGGCGCCGGGCGAGGCGGGCGCGCAGTTCCGCCGCATCGGCTTGCTGGGTTGAGCGCACGACCGGCGCCTTCTCACTACCCGCAGCGGTCCGGCTGAGCACCTGGCTGGCGGCCTGCAGCCCGGCGAGATCGCCCCGGTCATCGGCGATCAGCCCGCGCAGGAAACTGGCTGAAGCTCCGGTCTCCGGATCGCGATGTTGCAGTTGTGCCGCCAACCGGTCAGCTTCGGCCATCTTGCCGATGCGATACAGCGCGGTTGCTTCGATCAGATCGAGGGCCGGCATGCCCGGACTGCCGCGCCGGGCCAGTTCGGCCCGGGCGCGCCGGGCGGTTGCGAGCGCCGTATCCGGCTGGTTGGCGCGCAATTGGGCTGCCGCGAGATTGAAGCTGAGATCGCCGATGGCCGCGAGGTCGTCGCGCGCTTCCGCGCGGATGAGCGCTTCGCGATATTGTGCCACCGCATCTTCGGGACGGTCGAGACTGTAAGCCAGCTGTCCCGCGCGTTCATGCTGCTCCATGCTGGGATCAGGCGGCACAGCCGGCTTCGCCACATCACTGCCGCAAGCGGCGAGCAGGAATAGCGCCCCAAGAGGACCGAACCCGCTTTTCATGGCCGGACCTCCGATGCCGGCAGGCGTTGATTGCTGATTGGGGGAGACTCGCCGCCACCGCCCAGCAGCCACAGACTGCGCAATTGCGTCAGCAATTGTTCCAACTGCTGAGCGGTCAACTGCGTCTGCGTCAGCAGCGATGGCAGGTTAGCGGAACTGCTCTCGACATTTCGGCTGATGGCGGGCAAGCGGGTGCTTGCTTTGCTCAGGTCTTTCATCGCTGTCTGCAGGGTGGCGAGGACATTATCCGTTTTCTTCAGCAGCGCGGGGATGCCGGCCGGGCCGCCGGCCTGCCGGGTCAAGCTGTTGACCTGCTTTGCCGATTGCTGCAACTGGCCGATGATGTCATTGAGGCCTAAAACCGATTGACGGGCCGAGGCCACGGCGGCCTCGATTTCCTTCGCCACCGTTTCATCCTTCAGCAGGCGGCCGACATTGCCTTCGCCGCGATTGATGCGGTCCATTACCTCGGACAAGGATTTGGTTGCATGGCCGACATTGTCGAGGATCGGGAAGACTTTTGCCCGGACTTCATCGATCAATGCACTGATGCTGTCGGTCGGCGCTCGTTCCGTGGTGGCGTCGAGCACCGCATAAGACCAGTCCATCGGTGTGCCCCTACCACGGGAGATATCGACGAAGGCCGCGCCAGCCAGGCCGAAGCGGCGGCGAATGACCGCAGTGCTGTCACGGCGGATGAAAGCCTTTGCCTGTTCGTCAATTTCGGCCATGGCATACATCTGCTGCCGGGGGTCGATGACGATCCGGCGGATGATGCCAGCGCGAGTGCCCAGCACCTCGACATCGGCGCCGACCTCCAATCCGGCGACGCCGGTTTCGGGCAGGACAAGGCGCAATTCGGAAACCGGCTTGAACCAGTCGCGCAGAACGCCTGCCTGCATGATCGTGGCGATCAGCACGCCGACCGCGACCACAACCAGCAAGCCGATCAGTTCATCAGTATGGCGCAGGCGCATTCCGGTCCCCCGTTGTCAACCCGTGCGCAACGATGCCAGCCCATGATAGCCGAGCCTGAGGCGCTGGGTGGCTGGAAAGGACCGGTCACTCCAGACTGCCTTGTTCCGGGTCATCCAGATCGCCGCAGCGCCCCGGTCGCGCGCCCTGGCGATAGCGTTCAGCAGCATCGGGATCATATCTGCATAGACTCCTTGAAGCGGACTTTCGAGCAGGAGCAGCATTGGCTCGCCGAGAAAGGCGCGCGCGAAACTAGCGCGCACAAGGTCGCCAGCCGAGAGCATGTCGATACGCCCCATTGGCAGGCCCGGCAGGCCGAAAGCGCGGCACAGATCGGTGGCCTCCGCGCGCAACGTCGCGGGATCGCGGCGGGTGTGATGCAATTGGGGCAGCATGATGTTCGTGGCGGCATCGAGAAAATCGAGCCAACTCCGGCCGGCGAAGACCCGGCCGATCCGTCCGCGTAGTGCCTGCGCATAATCCAGCGGCAGCGATGTCCAGTCGCGCCCAAGGAATTCCACCGCCCCATTGTCTGGTGGCGCCAAGCCGCTGCAGAGATCTGCGAAATCGCGGCCGAGATCGGCGTCGCGCGCATCGATCAGCGCGAAATCGCCAGGCCCCAGCCGCAGATTGAGCTTGGCATCGGCCGCGGTGCCGACCAAATGCCGTGATCGAGCGTTGTTGAGATCGAGGATTGCCGTCGTTGCCATGGATCAGCTCGCCAAACTCAGAATGCCGCTGACCAGCATGATCGCCAGCAGGCCACGGACGAAACCGCGCGGCATCAAGCGATTGGCGTCAAGATGTGGCTCGGCATCCAGCGCGGTTAGGCAGGCGGTCATGGCGACCAGCAGGCCGATCACCACCAGTTTGATGGGAAAGATCGCGAAATCGGCCGCATGCATCGCGGTCAGCACATTGTCGAGAAAAGACCAGAGCGACATTCGCACCGCACCGACCAGGCTGCCGACGATAAAGCCGGTCAGTAGAGAGACCAACATGAAGATCACGCCCAGCGTATAGCCAGCGGTGGCAAAGGCTATGCCGCGTGGCAGAATCAGCGCCCCGACCGGATCGATGCCTTGTGCCTGCAAGACCTCGATCTGCCCGCTCGCCTGCAAGCCGCCCAGTTCGGTAAGCGTCACGGAACCGCTGCGCCCCAGCAGGATCAACCCGACCAGGACGGGAATGATCTCGCGGATCAGAATGGTGACCAGAATAGAACCGATGGATTCCTCTTGCCCGGCAGCGCCGAGCCAGTAGAGCGCCTGATAGACCATGCCGAGGCCAATGATCGCTGCGGTCAAAATCGTGGTGGTGAGCCCGCCCGCCAGCGACTGGCGCAGCACGCGGCGAAACTCGGCCCTGGTCGTGCGCCGCCAGCTCGCTGGCCGACAGGCGTCGATGACGATGCCAGCCGACATCGAGGCCAGGGTCACAAGGAACCGGGCGCGGCGTCGTGTCAGACGCCCAAGCCAGCCCAGCCATTGCCAGATAAGACCATGTCGCCACTTTGGCGATGGCGGCTGGGTCGACGCCTGAACGATCGGTGACTGCGGCGATGACGCCCCGTTGACGCTCGCGGCGCTCACAGCTGACCCGCCAGAACGAAGGTACGCGCCTCGCCGATATAAGGCAGATAGAAGCTGCCGCGCGGCCGGAACAGGAAGTCCTGCTGCAGGCGTTGATAAGCTGCTTCCGTGACCTGGATCGTGCTGGGAATGGCTGAACTGGCCATCATATCGGCGGTGCGGACGGCCTCGCCCCAAAGGTTGAACAGGCGCGGCTCGCGGCCGACCGTACTGCCGATTGCCAGGCCACAATCGATGCCGATGCGAAAATCGGCTGTCATTTCGGCATCCTCCAGCAGGGCGGAACATCGATCACGCATCGCCACCGCCATGCTGGCAATCCGCGTCATCGCGGTCTGATCACCTTGCTCGAACCCCGCTGCTGCCACCGCTTCATCACCGACCAGTTTGAGGTAAGGAATGGCATGCTGTTCTGCCATGCTCTGCAGGGTACAGGCGATGGTATCGGCGAGGGCCGGGCCGTCTGCCGCTGCCCGGTTGGCCAAAGCTGCCTGATCGGGCAGACGCAACACCATGACGGCGCTGTTGGAATAGACCGTTGCAGCGAGAGCCGGCGTGTCCAGGGCGCGGGCGACCAGATCGACGGAGAAGCTGCGCTCGCTCATCGTCCTAGGCTGCGCGGCCGCTTCCGATGAGGCCTCCCGCGCGACCGTCCGTTCCCGCATGCTGACCAGGCGCAGGGCTAACATGCTGGCGACCGTGCGGACGAATTCGCGCGTGCCGTCGATCTGTGCAGCATCCTCGACACAGATGGCGCCGGAGATGGTTCCCTGGGAGCGCATCGGCACAACCAGCAATCCCCGGCTGCCAAGCGGATGCATCAGCGTCCGGTGGAATTGCGCGGTGCGACGGTCAGCAGCGGCGTCGCTGACATTGATCTCATCGCCGCTGCGGATGGCATCGAGGAATTGCGGCAATTCGTCATTATGGAGCTCAAGTCCAGCCACATGCCCTTGGCTGTCGCGTTCGAAGCTGTCGAGACACCGCAGCACCTGGCTCTCGGGTCGTAATTGCCAGATGCTGATCCGGTGGGCCTGGGTCATCTCCGCCAGGGTTTCGGTGAAAACCGGCGGCAGTTGATCTTGATCGCCGGTGAAAAGATCGGCTTGCTCGGCGAGATTGCTATAAGCGGCACTTTGCCGGTTGAGGGCCCGGCTGCGATCCAGCAGCAGTCGGGCTGCGCGGTCGGCCCGCAGCCCCTGATAAACCAGCAGGATAGCGAGAACCGCCGCCAGGAAGACAATGCCGAGGGACATGAGCAGGGCAGTGCGGTTATTGTTGGCGACAAAGCCGATGAAATCGGATTCCGGCACCGTCATCAGCACCCACCAGTCCCTGCCGGCACCGGGCAAGGGCGTTGTGGTCGTGATGTAATTTTCATCATTGACCTTGATGACGCGCCGGCCCTGGCCTTCGACGCGGAACCGGTCATAGGCGGCGGTCAAGACGGGGTCGTTAAGCGCGTCGATTTTGGCCGGCGTGAGGTCATCGCCAATCAGATGTTGCATGCGGTTCTGATCGGGGAAGGCGATCAGATGGCCATCTCCATCGATCAGTAAGGCGCGCCCATGCTGACCGATCCGGAGGGAAGCGAGGAAATGCGACAGTTCGTGCAACTGGATGTCGACGCCGACGACATACAGCCGGCCATCTGGCGTTAAATAACGTTGCGAAGCGGTCAGACCGGGCTTGCGGTCGGTAAAGAAGATGTAGAGGCCGGTCCAGAAGACCGTATCAATGCTCTTCGCGCCATCATACCAGGGACGCGTCCTGGGGTCGTAATTATCCGTCGAATCTTCGTTGCGCGATAGCTCGTGTCCCTGGTCATCCCGATGAATCCAGGTCACCCGCCGGGCATCCGGTCTATTGTCGATTTCCTTGATGTCGATTCTGTTGCCGCCGGCCCGGCGCACCATCATGAAATTGCCGTTGCTATCGGCGAAATTGATATTGGCGATCTGGCTGACTTCCTTCAGCACCGACACCGACAGTGACTCGGCAACCGGACGCCGGTCATCGAAGGCGCCGTCTTTGGTCATGCCACGGATAATGCGGAGGGCGCGGGCGCCGGGTTCAAGAAAGGCCAGGACTTGCTGTCGAATACGTCCGTCGAGCGTTGTCAGGACATCGTTCGACAGAGCGAGCGCGCCTTTGCGATTGGCTTGATCGGCGTAAAGCGCAATGCCGAGAATAGCTGCGATGACAAGAATGAGGCCGGCAATGGGTACGCCGATTCGCAGAACAGCACGCCGTCGCCGCCGCTTGATATCGAGCGGATCGGCGGTGATATCGACCAGTTGGTCGGCTGCAGTCATCCAGGATCCTCTGTTCCAGGGCGTGCAATCCGGCAATTGATCGTAGGTGAGGGCGCGGGAGGTGGCAATAGCGGCGGCAGAGCGGCGCGGCCGGCGAGCCGCAGCGGCCAGTGGTCAACGGCGCTTGAGGGCGGTGACGATGCCTTCGAGCGCCTGGAGGAAGGCTGAGCGGTCGCGTTTGGAGAAAGTGGGGCCGTGATCCCGTATTTCACCGGCATCGCGCAACTGGGATTTAAGCTCACGC
Source organism: Dongia soli (assembly GCF_034044715.1). Taxonomy (NCBI): domain Bacteria; kingdom Pseudomonadati; phylum Pseudomonadota; class Alphaproteobacteria; order Rhodospirillales; family Dongiaceae; genus Dongia; species Dongia soli. Next base: position 82,050 of record NZ_JAXCLW010000009.1, read on the forward strand.
ATCGCCAGGGCCATGCCGATATTCGCCTCGCTGAACGGCCGGCCGGTCGGGCCCAATACCGAGGCGCCGTTCTTAAGGCATCGCGCGGCCAGGGGGATATCGGCGGTGACGACGATATCGCCGGAACCCGCATGTTCGGCGATCCAATTGTCGGCGGCGTCGAAGCCGTCGGTGACAACAACGCGGTGCACGCACGGATTTTCCGGGCCACGCAGCCAGCGATTACTTACCAGATGCACCGGTAGTTGATGCCGCTCCGCCACCCGCAGCACTTCGTCCTTCACCGGGCAGGCATCGCCGTCGACATATATTTCCAGCAAGCCGACACCCCTCATGCTTAATTTGACAAGTCAACCGCTTTCCGGTGCAGATGCCGCATGCCCTGAATGCGGATTGTCTCATATCCGCTTGGCTGCCAGCATAAGCGGGTCACGTCAAGAGGGGAGAAAAGCCGTGAGCAATGTTACCAAATTGTCGGCCGGCAAGGCATATGATGCGGAAGAGTGGCAATTGCGGGTCGATTTGGCGGCCGCATTCCGCATCGCCGTGGAGATGAACTGGCATGAATCGGTCAGCAACCATTTTAGCGTTGCCGTATCTCCCGATGGAAAAAATTTCTGATGAATCCGCGCTGGATGCATTTCAGTGAAGTCAAAGCAAGCGATCTTCTGCTGCTGGACAGCGAGGATGCCGATACCATGAAGCGTCCAGATGCGCCGGACCCATCCGCCTGGTGCATCCACGGCACCATGCATGCGAAGCTTCCCCAGGTTCGCTGCATTCTGCATCTTCATCCGCCTTATGGCACGGCCCTGGCGGCGCTGCGCGATCCTGAGGTGAAGCCGATCGACCAGAACACGGCGCGCTTTTTCAATCGCATTGTTGTCGACCGGCAGTTCGGCGGCATTGCCGATGATCGTGCCGAAGGAGAACGGCTGGCCGCGCTGCTCGGCAACCGCAACATCATGATGATGGGCAATCACGGCGCGCTGGTTGCCGGCAATACCATCGCGGAAGCCGTTGAAGACCTGTATTTCCTGGAACGTGCCTGCCAGACGCTGGTGCTTGCTTATTCGACTGGCCGGGAACTCAATGTCATGAAGCCGGATGTCGCGGAAAAGACCGCGCGCGGCTGGGATGATTATCGCGGCATGTCCTTTGCGCATTTCGACGCCTGGAAGCGGATGCTGGATCGGAAAGACCCTTCCTACGCCAGCTGACCGCAGTGCCGTCGAAAATGATCCCGGACTGAGCGCCCCGCGATGGGCGCTCAGTCCGCTATATTTGCCGTAACTAGGTTTCAATGCCGTTGACGGGGCTGATGGCCCGGAAACCCCCTTGTTTCTGGTGGAGCTGGCTCGCCCCGCTTATGCTGATGGAGCAGGCGTTCGTCGACGATCGGGCAGTGGGGAGTCGTCGTGGAACAGTTCCAGCATCCAGAAGCAACTTTGGTGTTCTGCCGCTTTTCGCCGTCGCCATCCTCGTCGAGGTATTGTTGTACCGACGGTTGAACAGGAAGGCTTATCCCTGGCGGGAAAGCTGGGGATCAGCCTCGTCTATCAATTCTGGCTGCACTCCACGTTGATTCCCAAAGTTGGGCCGCTGGAATTTGTCCTCAACACGCCTTCCGCCCACCGGGTGCATCATGCCAGCAACAGGGCCTATATCGATCGCAATTTCTGCGGCATCCTGGTCATCTTCGACCGTCTCTTCGGCACCTATAAGGCGGAAGATGACCAGGTTAAGCTAAGGTACGGTATCCTGCCGCCGATGCCGTCCAATAATCCGCTGGTTATCGTCGATGGCGAAATCATCGCCCTGGTGAGGGACGTCCGGCAGGCCGGTAATTGGGGGGATCGCTGGCGTCTGATCTTCATGCCACCAGGCTGGTCGCCGGCCAACAAAGTGCAAAAGGCGCCCTTGGCACCGTCATCGCCATCCTGATGTCAGTCGGCGACCTTAAGGACGACGCGCCCGTGATTGGGGCAGGTTTCCATATATCGATGTGCCTCGACTACCTGGTCGAACGTAAACTCGCGATCGATCAGCGGTTTTAAAAGCCCATCGCGGGTGAGTTGATTGATGTCGCTCAGCGCGCGTTGCACGGCCTCGCGATTGGGCTCGATGCCAAGTTCGGCATGGCCGGTGAAATCCAGCAAATTGTGCTGGAAAAATTGCAGATGTTTGCGAAAAGCCGTCCACGCGGGAAAAGCGGCTTCGTTGCCGCCATTGAGGCCGTACAGCACCAGCTTGCCGCGTGTCGCCGCGAGATCGCCCAGCAAATTCATCTGCCGGCCGCCGCAGGCATCGAGAATGACATCGACGCCGTGACCCTCGGTGAATTTTTCGACTTCTAGAACCAGATCCTGTTCGTTGGTCACGACAACCTTGTCGGCGCCGACACTGAGCAGAAAGTCGCGACGCGAAGCATCCTTGGTCGAAGCGATGACGCGAGCGCCTAAAGATTTTGCCAATTGCACACTCGATGGGCCGCAACAGAGGCTGGCCTCGGTGGTCAGCACCGATTGTCCGCGCCTGAGCCCGGCCAAATCGACCAGACCGAAATAGGCAATCAGAAGCGGCGTATAGTGGACACTGGCTTCCGACGGGCTCAACACCATATGCGGATATTGGGTCAAGGCTTCACGGGGCATCAGCATGAAATCGCCGTAGGCGGGGTAGCGATTTGGCGTATGGGCAAGAAAGCTCGCGACAGGCGTGCCAACCGCTAGATCCTCCACACCCTCTCCAACCGCCTCGACGGTGCCGGCCAGTTCCGAGCCGATGCCGGATGGGAGATGCGCCTGTTCGGGGGCAAGGTTCTGTCGCCAGAGTATATCCGTCCAGTTCAGGCCGATGGCTTGGACCCGGACCAATACCTCGCCGGCACCGGGCTGAGGCGTCGGTATCTCCTCGGTTTGAAGCACATCGGGGGTGCCGAACTGATAAAAGCGAATCACGCGAGACATCGCAAACCTCGGATATGAGGCCGGCCGGCCTCTATGTTTTCCTCATTATAATATATAAGGACGCTTTCCCCGTCGGAACCATTCAGCCACGTCAATAGTGATCATGAATGCCAATGATGCAACCCCTGTCATAACAGCCCAGATAATACAACCAATTGACGGCCGCGCGCCCAGACATCAACCTGTATTCCTGCATATCTGGACCGACCATGAATCGAAACGACCTTCGCCGGGTGGATTTCAATCTCCTGATTGTCTTCGAAACGCTGATGCACGAGCGCAGCGTGACCCGCGCAGCTGAAAAACTGTTCCTGGGGCAGCCGGCGATCAGCGCATCGCTGGTTCGTCTGCGTGCCTTGTTCGATGATCCGCTTTTCGTGCGGACCGGGCGCAGCATGGAGCCGACGGCCCGGGCGTTGGAAATCTTCGCGCATCTGTCCCCAGCGCTGGATTCGATTTCGACGGCGATCAGCCGCGCCACCGAATTTGACCCCGCCACGGCGGAAGCGGTGTTCCGCGTCGGTCTGTCTGATGACGTCGAATTCGGTCTTTTGCCGCCCTTGATTCGCCGGCTGCGGGCCGAGGCGCCGGGTGTCGTTCTGGTTATTCGCCGGGCTAATTATCTCTTGATGCCCAGCATGTTAGCCTCAGGCGAAATATCCGTTGGCGTCTGCTACACCGAGGAACTGCCGGCCAATGCCAAGCGCAAGACCGTACGGCGCGTGCGGGCAAAGATCCTGCGCGCCGATACGATCCCAGGAGCTTTGAGTCTGGATGATTATTGCGCCCGTCCACATGCCATGGTGTCTTTTGCCGGTGATCTCAGCGGCTATATCGATGACCATCTGGCGAAGCTCGGTCTAAGTCGAAAGGTGGTCCTGGCCTTGCCGCAATTCAATGGCCTGGGCACCTTGATGGCGGGGACGGATCTGGTGGTCTCGGTCCCGGATTATACCGCCCAAGTCCTCGCTGCGGCTGGCGGATTGCGGATCGAGGACCCGCCTTTGGAATTGCCGGATTTCGAACTGCACATGGCCTGGCGCGGCGCCCACGATAACGACCCGGCGGAACGCTGGCTCCGTTCACGCATCCAGATGTTCGTCGGCGATCCCGACACACTGAGCGAAAACACATCGGGCTAAAAACAGCAGAAACGTCACATCATTGCCGATGATAATCATCTTCGTTGCGTTTAATTCGCGCGTCGGCGATCGGCATCGCAAATTCCGCAAGTGCGAAACCCGACGGACCGGTTCGACAGACCGGGCGGTCATGCTGCCGGATCGCCTCTGAATTAGAAAATAAATTGCTTATCAAATTTCGGGCCGATAGCTCTGGCCGCGAAATCGACTTGCGGAGCGAGACAATGAAACTGTCATCGAAGACCTTGCGCCATTCCCTTGTATTGGCCGCCTTCATGTCGCTGCCGGCCTGCGGCCAGAGTCCGGCCGCGACCGTGCAGCAGCCGGCCGCGCCGAAAGTGAGTGTCGCCGAGGTCATCGAACAGCCGGTCAATGAATGGGACGAAGTCACTGGCCGTCTCGAGGCGCCGGAATCGGTCGTCATCCGGTCACGCGTTTCCGGCTATATCGACAAGGTCGCCTTCCATGAAGGTGCCATGGTGAAGAAGGGCGATCTGCTGTTCCAGATCGATCCGCGACCCTTCCAGGCTGAGGTCAATCGGTTGGAGGCACAGCTTCAGGAAGCCAAGGCGACGCAGCAGCGAACCGCCAGCGAAGCTGTGCGCGGCAATAAGCTCTTTGCCGGCAAGGTGATCGGCTCGGAAGAAGCGGATGCCCGCAATGCCGCGGCAGTTGCCGCCCGCGCCGCCGTCGCTGCGACCCAGGCCCAGCTTGACTCCGCTCGCCTCAACCTGGAATTCACCCAGGTTCGTTCGCCAATCGACGGCCGCGTGAGCCGCGCCGAGCTGACAGCCGGCAACCTCGCCAACGCGGATCAAAGCATCCTCACCAGCGTCGTCTCGACCGACAAGGTCTATGCCTATTTCGACGTCGATGAGCGGGTCTATCTGAAATACAAGGAACTGGCGCGCGAAGGTGCGCGGGGCGATTCAAGCCCGGTCTATCTCGGCCTGGCCAATGAAGAGGGCAACCCGCATCTCGGCCATATGAACTTCGTCGACAATCAGGTCAATCCGCGCACCGGCACGATCCGTGGTCGCGCCGTATTCGACAATCGCGACGGCCAGTTCACGCCTGGCCTCTATGTTCGCCTGAAGCTGGTCGGCAGCAGCACTTATACCGCCGCGCTCGTCAATGATGCCGCTATCGGCACCGATCTCGGCAAGAAGTTCGTGCTGGTGTTGACGCCGGAAAGCAAGGTCGCCTACCGCTCCATCGAGCCCGGACCGAAGGTTGAAGGATTGCGCATTGTCCGCAATGGCCTTGCCAAGGGCGACAAGATCGTCGTCAACGGCTTGCAGCGCGTGCGCTCCGGCATGCAGGTTCAGGCTGAAACCGTGGCCATGGCCGATCCGGCGACATTGCAGCGGCCGCGGGCGGCGCTCGACGTACCGGCCGGCAACGTCCAGCCCGTACAGATGGCGCAGCAGCCGGCCGGCACTGATCCGGATTCGGTGACGCATAACTAAGGACCACAGCGATGAATTTTTCGCAGTTTTTCATTCAGCGGCCGATCTTCGCCGCTGTGCTCTCCCTGATCATCCTGATCGGGGGCGCGATCTCGCTGTTCCAATTGCCCATCAGCGAATATCCGGAAGTCGTGCCGCCCACTGTCGTCGTCCGGGCAACCTATCCGGGCGCGAATCCCAAAGTGATCGGCGAGACTGTCGCGGCGCCTTTGGAACAGGCCATCAACGGCGTGGAGAACATGCTCTACATGTCCTCCCAGTCGACCGCCGACGGCAAGATGACGCTGACGATCACCTTCGCGCTCGGCACCAATCTCGACATCGCCCAGGTCCAGGTGCAGAACCGCGTCACCCGGACCCTCCCGAAATTGCCGGAAGAGGTGCAACGCCTGGGGGTCACCGCCGACAAGGCTTCGCCCGACCTCACCATGGTCGTGCACTTGACCTCGCCCGATAACCGCTATGACATGCTCTATCTCTCCAATTACGCCTTGCTCAACGTGAAGGATGAGCTGGCGCGTCTGGACGGCGTCGGCGATGTGCAACTGTTCGGCCTCGGCGACTATTCGCTCCGGGTATGGCTCGACCCGAACAAGATTGCCTCGAGCGGCCTGACGACGAGCGATATCGTAGCGGCGATTCGCGAACAGAACCGCCAGGTGGCGGCCGGTGCCTTGGGTGCGCCACCGGCGCCGGGTGATACCAGCTTTCAGCTCGCGATCAATACTCAAGGACGCCTGGTTACCGAGGATGAGTTCGAGAACATCATTGTCCGCGTCGGCGATAATGGCGAAATCACGCGGCTGAAAGATATTGCCCGCGTCGAGCTCGGTTCCAGCCAGTATGCTTTGCGTTCGTTGCTGGACAATAAGCCGGCTGTGGCGATGCCGATCTTCCAGCGGCCTGGGTCCAATGCCATCGCCATCTCCGATGCCGTTCGCGCTAAAATGGCGGAGTTGAAGCAGAACTTCCCCGAAGGCGTCGATTACACCATCGTCTATGACCCGACCGTTTTCGTGCGCGGCTCGATCGAGGCGGTTGTTCACACGCTGTTTGAAGCCATCGTGCTGGTGGTGTTGGTCGTCGTCCTCTTCCTGCAAACCTGGCGGGCATCGATCATTCCGTTGGCTGCCGTGCCGGTCTCATTGATCGGTACCTTTGCGATCATGCATGCCTTCGGCTTCTCATTGAATGCCTTGTCGCTGTTCGGTCTGGTGCTGGCGATCGGCATCGTGGTCGACGATGCGATCGTCGTTGTCGAAAACGTCGAGCGCAATATCGGTCTTGGCCTGAAACCGGTGGAGGCGACCAAGCGCGCCATGCGGGAAGTGACCGGGCCAATCATCGCCACGGCGCTGGTGCTTTGCGCTGTCTTCGTGCCGACGGCCTTCATTTCCGGCCTGACCGGCCAGTTCTACCGGCAGTTCGCTTTAACCATTGCCATCTCGACGGTGATTTCAGCCTTCAATTCGCTGACCCTGTCGCCGGCTTTGGCTGCTGTCCTGCTGAAGGGGCATCACGAGCCGAGGGACCGGTTCTCGCGCCTGCTCGACTGGCTGTTCGGCACTTGGCTGTTCCGCCCCTTCAACCGGTTCTTCGAACTGGCCAGCCATGGCTATGTCGGTACCGTCCGTCGGGTACTGCGTGGCAGCGCCATCGGGTTGATCCTCTATGCCGGCTTGCTGGGGCTCAGCTATCTCGGCTTCTCCCATACGCCGACCGGTTTCGTGCCGCCGCAGGACAAGCAGTATCTGGTCGCTTTCGCGCAGTTGCCGGATGCCGCTACCCTGGATCGCAGCGAGGCGGTGATCCGCCGCATGTCGGATATCGCCTTGAAGAATCCCAATGTGGAAAGCACCGTGGCTTTCCCCGGCCTGTCGATCAATGGCTTCACCAACAGCCCGAATAGCGGCATCGTCTTCGTCACCCTGAAGCCGTTTGAGGACCGGAAGAAAGCGGACCAATCGGCCAGCGCCGTGGCGGCGGCTCTGAATGCGCAATATGCCAATATTCAGGAAGCCTTCATCGCGATCTTCCCGCCGCCGCCTGTCCAGGGCCTCGGCACGATCGGCGGTTTCCGGCTGCAGATCGAGGATCGCGGCGGTCTCGGTTATGAGGAGCTGTATAAGCAGACCCAGAATATTCTGGCCAAGGCGCAGCAGGTGCCGGAGCTGACCGGGCTGTTCTCCAGCTACCAGGTGAACGTGCCGCAGATCGATGCCAATGTCGATCGCGAGAAAGCCAAAACCCATGGTGTCGCCATCAGCGAGATCTTTGACACATTGCAGGCCTATCTGGGGTCCCTCTATGTCAACGACTTCAACCGTTTCGGCCGTACCTTGCAGGTCAATGTCCAGGCCGATCAGCGCTTCCGTCTGGAATCGGATCAGATCGGCCAGTTGAAGGTGCGCAACAATCTTGGCGAGATGGTGCCGCTATCGACCTTCGTGAAGGTCAGCGATACGGCAGGTCCCGACCGCGTGATGCATTACAACGGCTTTGCAACAGCGGAGATCAACGGCGCGGCTGCCCCCGGCTACAGCTCGGGTCAGGCCCAGGCGGCGATCGAAAAGCTGCTGAAGCAGGAACTGCCGAACGGCATGACCTATGAATGGACCGAATTAACCTATCAGCAGATCCTGGCGGGCAATACGGCGGCCCTGGTCTTCCCGCTCTGCGTGCTCCTGGCATTCCTCGTGCTGGCTGCGCAATATGAAAGCTGGAGCTTGCCTTTGGCGGTCATCCTGATCGTGCCGATGACATTGCTGTCGGCGATCGCGGGCGTGATCATGTCGGGTGGCGACAACAACATCTTCACCCAGATCGGCCTGATCGTGCTGGTCGGCCTTGCCTGCAAGAACGCGATTCTGATCGTCGAATTTGCCAAGGACAAGCAGCAGGAAGGGATGGACAGGGTTGCCGCCGTCCTCGAAGCCTGCCGCCTGCGCTTGCGGCCGATCCTGATGACGTCCTTCGCCTTCATCATGGGTGTCGTGCCGCTGGTCACCTCGACCGGCGCCGGTGCGGAAATGCGCCATGCCATGGGTGTGGCGGTCTTCTCCGGCATGCTGGGTGTCACCTTCTTCGGCTTGCTCTTGACGCCGCTCTTCTACGTGCTGATCCGCCGCATGGTGGAAGGCCGAAAGCCGAAGCAACAGGAGCTCGACTGGGTGAAGCCGGAACCGGCCGACCCCACCTCCTGATCGGCCGACCTGCTGGAGCAAAAACAGCGGCATCTTGCGATGCCGCTGTTTTCCTTTGAGCTGTCCGAAAGATGATCAGCCGGCCCGGACCTTGGCGATGAAGCCATCGACTTCCTGAGCCAGCGATTGCGACTGGCGTGACAGGTCGCCGGCGGCGGAGAGCACCTGGGAGGAGGCCATGCCGGCATCTTCCGAGGCGCGGCTGACCCCGTTGATATTCTGATTGACCTCGTCGGTTCCGCTTGCCGCCTGTTGTGCATTGCTGGAAATCTCTTGGGTGGCAGCGGATTGCTGTTCCACAGCGGCGGCGATGGCCGAGGAGATTTCGTTGATTCGGTCGATGGTCTGGCGGATGCGCGACATGGCATCGACCGCTTCCTTGGTGACCGATTGCATGCTGGCGATTTGGCCGGAAATTTCCTCGGTCGCCCGTGCCGTCTGATTGGCAAGGTTTTTCACTTCCGAAGCGACGACGGCAAAGCCCTTGCCGGCATCGCCCGCCCGGGCGGCCTCGATGGTCGCATTGAGGGCCAGCAGATTGGTCTGGCTGGCGATATCGTTGATCAGCTGCACGATGCCGCCGATCTTGTCGGCAGCTTCGGCCAGGGATTCGACGGTATGGCCGGTGCGGGCGACTTCATCCACGGCGCCGCGGGCGACGTTGCTACTGTCGGAGACCTGTCGGCTGATTTCCCGGATCGAAGATGAAAGTTCCTCGGCCGCGGCGGCGACTGTGGTGACATTGGCGGAAGCCTGGGTGGCGGCTGCGGCCGCCGCAGTCGCCTGCCGAGAACTTTCCTCGGCCACCGCCGACATCGATTGCGCATTGGATTCAAGGTTCGTCGCCGAAGAGGAGACCGACCGGACGATGCCCTTGACGCTGGCTTCGAAATTGTCGGCCATGTTCAGCATCATATTGCGGCGTTCGGCAGCGGCGGTTCGTTCCACTTCTTCCTGCTGCTCGCGAAGCTGATGCACTTCCATCAATTTTTGCCGGAAGAACTCCACGGACTTTGCCATGACGCCCAATTCGTCACCGCGCGCGGTCATCGGCACCTCAATGCCGGTATTGCCGTCTGCCAGGATTTCCACTGCCTTGGTCAACCGCTTGACCGGGCTTGCCGCTACAACGCGAACGAGCAGCATGATGACGATCGCCAACAAAACGACCACGGCGAGAGCAACGATCACATTGGCCCAGATGACCTGCTTGACCGGCGCGAGGATCTTGTCCTCCGGCAGATTGACCAAGACCGACCAAGGCTTCGGTGCGTCACCGATTTGCATGGGCACGAAGACGCGTGTCACATTCGTGCCCAGTGACCGCGAATAATCGTCCATCGAAAACGTCTCGCCGCGCTGCATCCGAGGCAAGGCATCGGGGAAAAGCGGGCTGGCATTGACGAACGGCTTGCCAAGATTTTTGGCGTCCGCAGAAGCAGCGAACAGGCCGCCGCTGGAGATGACCGAGACCGAGCCGGTACCATAGGGACGCACCTGCAGCAGATCCTGGTTCATCTTGTCGAGCGACATGTCGACGCCGATGACGCCGATGACCTTGCCGTCCACCTTGATCGGCGCAGCCAGGCTGACGAGCAGCGTGTCCTTGCCCGCCACCGGATAGATGTAAGGCTCCAGCACGGTATCGACGCCCGACTTCAACGGAATCTGATAGAAATCCCCGTCGGCGCCCTGGCTGTCCAGCGAGTTCATTGGATCAAGTTGGACATTACCGTCCTTGGGATACAGATAGGGGACGAAACGGCCCGTCTTGTCGGCGCCTTCGGTCCCTATCGAGGCGGCGTCCTGCCCATCGAAAGCATTCGGCTGGAAGCCCGCCCAAACACCGATAAGATCGGGATTAGCCTTGATGGCGGCCCGCAAGGCGGCAACGAAGGATTTCCGGTTAAGCGCGCCCTCACCGCGCATCCCCAGATAAGTGTCGCGCAGGCTATAAGCAATTTGGTAATTCGCGTTGAAAGCGGCTTCCATCTTGGCTGCGCGCGACTGAGCCATTTCCTCGCCCTGCGCCATAGCCAGGTCTTTGGCGATACGGGCGCTTTGACTGGATGATATCCAGGTCGCCGCAACATAGCCAATGACCACCGCCGCCACGATCGGTAGCAAAATCTTCATGGAAAGCGGCAGACGCGAAAATACCCCAGGCGAACCCATCACATACCCCGTTATGCTGGCAGGAAATGCCCTCCTGTAGCATAACGACTCTTAAGAAAGACTTGATTGATGGATTGGGGCCGTGCCTCGGGGGCGATGATTAGTCGCGGCCTTTGATCTCGAACAGCTTTGTCTGTTCCGACCGGACGTGGACCGTGAGGATCAAGTTGTCGCCGGCGGAGACCAGGGACTTTTCCGCCGTACGTGGCAGCGGCACATTGACCAGGCGGCAATAACGGATCATTGCCGCACCAACAGTCTCGGCAGGAATTTTGGCCTTTTCCAGCATGCCCGAGATCGCATCCAGAATGCCCAGCGTGACGGAAATATCCGGTTTGGCGGCGATCTCGCAGGATTGAAGCATGCCGGGCGGCAAGGGCTGCTTCGATGCCGCGAGATAGGATGTCAGGGCATAGGTCAGCGCTTCTTTGCTGAAGGTGATGTGCCGCGTTTCACTCAATTGCGGCAATTCGGCGTCAGCGCCCCTGCCGGACGGCTTTCCCATTTGTGCCATTGAGGTTCCCCACTTTCCTGGCGCACCGCGCGAGTCGCGACGATGTTACGGTAGCACCTGCAACGATATGGTGAAAAGCCGCATCAGTCACCATCGCATCACGGGCAGCCGTTCGTGGCCGTCACTTGTCACCTTGATCGCATGAAACTCGTTAATATTTCGGCAAGCAGCCATGCGTCATGCTCAATTCGTGCCATACGAGTGGATGCGTCCTATCGAAGCGGCTAGGCAAGAGGAATGGAAGATGAGCCGGCTTTGGCCCGCAGCACAGACAATCACCGATCTTCGCTTGACCGCCGAGGCTTTCTGCCGGGTGGCGGAGCTGCATCTCGATTGGCGTCGCCAGCGCCGGGAGGGGCGTCGCTGCATGCTGCAGAAATGCGATCTCAGCGGTCTCGACCTCAGCGGTCTTAATCTCGAAGGCGCCATTTTGGTGGAATGCAATCTCACCCGGGCGCGGCTGCGCGGCGTCAATTTGAAAGGCGCCGATCTGCGCGGCAGCCGTTTCGACGAAGCGGATCTGGCCGATGCGCATTTGACCCGCGCCGATTTGCGCGGCGCCCGCTTCGCCGATGCTGATCTCAGCAAGGTCGCAGCCGACGGCGCGGATCTATCCGAAGCCTATGTCACGCTGTCGCCGGATGCATTGCCGGCGGCGTTCCGCGGCGCCTGGATTCGGGATGCCGATTTTTCCGACGCGCGCCTGCGCGGCGTCGATTTCTCCGGCGCCCAGATCGCCAACGCCGCCTTCCGCAACAGCGACATCCGCAACGCCCGTTTCGACAGCAGCGAGATCGCCAATGCCAGTTTCACCGGCGCCCGCATGACCGGTGCCCGTTTCATCGGCGCCACGATGGATGCCACCAGCTTGCTGGCGCTCGATCCGCTGACGGTGGAAATCAACCAGGCGCGGCTCGTCCCGCAGAGCGAACTGCGTGCCCGGCTCGTGGCGCATCATGATTGGATTGACAGCCTGGGCAAGAACGGCGTCCGCCTCGACCTCAGCCATTGCGATCTTCGCGGCCTCGATCTCAGCGGTGCCAATCTCTCTGCCGCAGTGCTGCGTGGCAGTCTGCTGTCCAATGTCACCTGTGCGCAAACGCGCCTGCTCTATACCGATCTCACCGGCGCCAATCTCTGCGGCGCGAAATTCAGCCGGGCAGATCTGCGGGGTGCCAATTTCTCCGGCGCGTTCCAACGCGATCTCAGCCTGGACTCTGCCCGGATCGGGGCCATGCCCTATGTCCGGGGGATCGAGACCAAAGGCCTACGCGCTCATCCTTGAGGGCACCGCCATTAACGATCTCCAGTCGATCTTATCCGAAGGATCAATGCGGCAGACTCCGCGCGCACGGTCCCTCGCTTCATGGTATTTTTAAGCGTCCATGTGGGTTGGGGTACCCACAGGGAGGTCGGACTTCAGGCTCAGAAAACCAGGAGGCGCAAGCGACCGGGTCTGTGTTGGCGGCCCCGATAAGAAGCTCTATGTGCAATTGGGACAGGCGTTTAATGTGCCACCTCCGGATTGCGCAACGCCGTCGGCCTCGACTTCGATCCCAAGACCGGCCATCTCTGGACCAATGATAATCAGGTCGATGGCATGGGAGACGACCAGCCACCCGGCGAACTGAACCACATCAATGTCGCCGCTTGGTATTCAAGTCTGAAAGTTACCGTGACGATGGCCCAATAACCGGCATACGATGGACAAATCAGGCTTCTCTGATTTCTACACTTGCCTGCAAGCCACCATCCGGGCGGTTCCGCAGTGAAAGCGAGCCGCCGATGGCGAGCGTCAGTTGCTGGGCGATGGCGAGACCCAATCCCGCGCCGCCGGTATCGCGGCTGCGTGATCCCTCCAGGCGATAGAAAGGCTGCATCACGCTTTCCAAGGCCGATTCGGGGATGCCGGGGCCGCGATCCTGGATCGTTATGCGGATGGATTTGTCGCTGCCGCGTTCGACCAGCAGCTCCGCTGCACCGGCATATTTGATTGCATTGTCGATCAGGTTTCCGAGGATGCGCCGCAAGGCTTGTGGACGCGTCGCCATCGTCACACCGAGATGGCCGGCGAGCGTCACCGGCTTGCCAGTGTCCTGATAATCATAGACCAGGCTGTCGAGGAAGGCGTCGATATCGAGCCGCCGCGGCTGCTCCGCATCACCATGCACACTGCGGGCGTAAGCGACACCTTCACGGACCAGATGCTGCATCTGGTCAAGATCCTCGGTCAGCTTGTCGCGCTCCGACAGGTCCGCCATTCCCTCGGTGCGCAGTTTCATGCGGGTGATCGGCGTCTGCAGATCGTGGGAAATTGCCGCCAGGATCTGCAGCCGCTCCTGCAGATGGCGGGCAATGCGATCCTGCATGGCATTGAACGCGGTTGCTGCTTTGGCAACTTCGGTCGGGCCGTCTTCCTGGAGATGCTGGCCGCCTTTACCAGGATCGAGCGTCTCTGCAGCATGCGCTAGATGCGCCAGCGGTCGGGTGGCAAGGCGCACGGCAAACCAGGTACACAGCAACAGGAGCGCGACCTGGATCGCCAGAACGAACGGCAGCCACCGCGCGATCGGCATCAGCGAGGGTGTCACCTCGATCGTCAGCGGCGTGCCATCACTGAGGGTCAAGTGTATCTGGTATTTTTCGGGATAAGTGGAGATTGTATTGGCGTGCACCGGATAGCGATCGCCAAGAACCGAGGCGATTAGCCGGGTGACACGCTGCGCGCGCTCGCTAAGCGGCGCATCGCCCGGCTCTCCTGAACCTAGGATGTAGCGATAGGTCCGGCGCTCCAGCACAGGCAGCAAGCTCTCGCGATCAGCATTTGGCGTTCGATCGAGAACGGTGATGGCTGTGGCGACATCGGTTTTCAGGCTCCCGAGCATCATGGTCATCGCCGTCTGGTAGCGTTCGTAGAACAGCAAGGCGAAGGACAGGCCATGGGCGACCAGCAGGCCGGTAAAGAGAATCAAATAGAGCCGCGATGCGATAGAGCGGGGCAAAAAATGTGAGGCCAGTTGCGTTAACTGCATGGTCAGGCGTCACTGTCGAGAAGCTTCACGGGCAGAGAGAAGACATAGCCTTCGCTCCGCACGGTCTTGATGTAAGCCGGTTCGCGCGCATCATCGAGCAGGCGCTGGCGCAGCCGGCTTACCAGCAGGTCGATGGAGCGATCGAAATATTCCGCATCCCGCCCCTGGGTGAGATTCATGAGCTGGTCGCGGCTTAGCACGCGCTGAGGGTGATCGAGAAAGACGCGCAGCAGGCGGAATTCCGCGCCGCTGAGAGCGACAACAGTGTCCTGTTTGTCAAGCAGATGGCGCGCTGTCGTATCCAGTCGCCAATCGCCGAATGCGATCAATCGGCTGGCCTCGGTTACCTGCAGATTGGGTGGCAGCATGCGGGTGCGCCGGATCACCGCCCTGATCCGCGCCAGAAGCTCGCGCGCCGAGAAAGGCTTCACCACGTAATCGTCGGCGCCCATCTCCAGGCCGATGATACGGTCCGTTTCATCGTCGCGGGCGGTCAGCATCAGAACGGGAACCGACCGATGCTTGCTGGTGCGCAGATTACGGCACAGCACCAAACCGTCATCCCCCGGCATCATCACGTCGAGGACAATCAGATCGACCGCCGTGGTCTCAAGCACGGTGAGCATCTGCCGGCCATCGGCGACGGCGGTTGCCCGCAAGCCGTTCTTCTCCACATAATCGGCGACCATCCGGCGGATTTCCCGGTCGTCATCGACGATCAGGATATGATCGACTTGGTCCATGCAGCCCACCCCGTCTTCAGTATAGCCCTAAGATGTTCCCAGCAATTGCTGGAGCCTGGCTTCGGTCTCCGCATAATCGCCCTCACCGAAATGTCGGTAAACGATACGGCCGTCTCGATCGATCAGGTATAGAGCGGGCCAGTACAGGTTGCCATAGGCTTTCCAGGTCGCATAGCTGTTGTCCTGCGCGACCGGATATGGGATGCCGTAGCGCGCCACTGCGTCTTTCACATTCTCCGTGATTTTTTCGAAGCCGTATTCCGGGGAATGCACGCCGATCACCACGAGCCCTTGATCCTTGTACTGCTCGTGCCAGGCTGTCACATGGGGGATGACGTTGATGCAATTGATGCAGGAATAGGTCCAGAATTCCACCAGCACCACCTTTCCCCGAAGCCCGGCCATGGTCAGCGGCTCACTGTTGATCCAGGTATCGATGCCGGCGAATTCTGGTGCGGTGGAAGGCGTTGCGGTCTGGCTATAGGCGGCTTCCGGTTTGCAGGCGGAAACCGCCAGGCAGAGGGAGAGCGGCAGAAGAATCTGCTTGAGCATTTCCAAATTCCTTGAACAGGGGTGTTGCGCGTTACGCGGAGAGCAGCTCCCAGACGGCGGCGGCGAAAGGACCCGGCGCTTCCTGCGGCAAGTTGTGGCCGACACCGGGAACGACCCGATGGACGCGGGACCCGCCGAAATGTGCGGCGCTGGCGGTTCCATCCGTGGCGGGCACAACACCATCGGCGGCACCGTCCAGGGTAATGCTGGGCACGTGGATCACCGGCTGCTCTGCCAGTCGGCGTTCAAGCGTCGCATAACGGGCGACGCCTTCCACCGATCCCAGGCGGTGGCGATACGAATGGATCACCACATCGACATAGTCAGGATTGTCGAAAGCGGCGGCGCTGCGCTCGAAGGTGGCATCGTCGAACGCCCAGTTCGGTGAGTTGTTCGCCCACAAAATGCGGGCGATATCTTTCCGGTTGGCGGCAAGGCCGGCACGGCCGCGTTCCGTCTGGAAGTAGAACTGGTACCACAGTCCCCATTCCACCCGGGGCGCCAGGGGCGCTTGGGCTTTGGCGATATCCTGGATCAGATAGCTGTTGACCGAGACCAGGCCTTTGCAGCGTTCCGGCCAGAGGGCTGCGGCCACGCAAGCTGCACGACCGCCCCAGTCATAGCCGGCGAGCACTGCCTTCGGCAGACCGAGCGCATCCATTAGGTCGATGACATCGGCGCCGATCGCCGCTTGTTGCCCGGCGCGCGGCGCCGCTTTTTCCAGGAAACGTGTCGACCCATGGCCGCGGAGATAGGGAACGATGACGCGCGCCCCGCGTCCAGCCAGCATCGGCGCAACTTCGACATAGCTGTGCACGTCATAAGGGAAGCCATGCAGCAGGATGGCGACGGGGCCGTTACGGGGGCCGAACTCGTAGTAACCGACATCCAATTGCCCGGTGCGGATTTGCTTGACTTCGCCCAGGCCCTCCTTATCGGACGGCGGAAGGTTCGTTGCTTGAGCGACCTCGGCCAATGAGGAGCCGATGGCGGCGGCACCGGCAACCGCCACGCCGCCTGTGGCAATCTTTTTCATGAAGTCGCGCCGGGATTGGGTGGGGCGGGACTGTGTAAGAATATCGGACATGCTTTATCTCCAGGCCTTTGTAATGATGTCTCGCGAACCGGGAGCAACGACTGGGATAGTGAACCGGCCGCGGTATCTCCGACGTGTCCGCTGCGGCCGATATTTGTAATCTTTTGTATCGCTCCTGATGTTCGCAGCTGCCGGCTCAGGTACTGGCCACTTCGATGACGGCTTTGACGAAGGCGTCCGGTGCTTCCTGCGGCAGGTTATGGCCAGCGCCCCTGACGATCCGGTGGGTGCGCTTGCCGGAGAACTTTGCGGCATAGGCAGAGCCGTCTGTTGCCGGTGTGACGCCATCGGAATCGCCGTCCATCGTGATGGTCGGGACGGCGATCACCGGGCCCGCAGCCAGCCGCTTTTCCAGATCGTCATATTGCGCCTCACCCTCCGCCAGGCTCAGCCGCCAGCGATAATTATGGATGACGATGTCGACATAATCCGGATTATCGAAGGAGCGAGCGGTGCGGTCGAAGGTGGCGGCTGCGAAGTGCCAAGCCGGCGAATTCACTCGCCAGACGAGTTTCGCCAGATCGCACCGATTGGCGGCAAGACCGGCGCGGCCGCGTTCCGTGGCGAAATAATATTGATACCACCAGCCGTGCTCGGCTTCGGCCGGCAGAGGTTTCCGGTTGCGCTCAAGATTGTTGATCAGATAACCATTGACCGAGACCATCGCCTTGCAGCGTTCTGGCCACAACGCCGCAATGATATTGGCGGTTCGCGCACCCCAGTCATAGCCCGCAAGCACCGCCTGCTTGATGTGCAGGGCGTCCATCAGGGCAATGATGTCGAGTGCCACCACCGACTGCTGGGCGTTGCGGAAGGTCGTCTCAGACAGAAACCGTGTCGTGCCATGGCCCCGCAGATGAGGCACGATCACGCGGTAGCCGGCCTTTGCCAGTATCGGCGTGACCTCGACAAAACTATGGATGTCGTAAGGCCAGCCATGCAGCAGCAGGACCGCAGGGCCATCGGCCGGGCCGGCCTCGACATAGCTGATGTTCAGGAGGCCGGCATTGATCTGCTTGAGCTTACCGAAGGAAGCGGCTGTGTCGTTTTTGTTGTTTTCGCTATCGGCCTCAGCCGGACCGGCGAGGCCAAGTTGGCTCACGCCCAGCGTCAAGGCGGTAGCACCAAGAGCGGTGGCACCAAGGGCAGTTGTAGCTAGGAAGCGGCGACGGGGCAGATTGATATCGTCGGACATATGTCTCTCTCCGATAATGAGGTGTTGCGATCAGGCGGCCGGCAGGAGACGAGATTGCAGCAGACGCGAGAGTTCCGCGCCTAGGGCGCCGATCACCCCCGCCGCGGCCAGCATCGCCAGCAGCGATCCGGATGGTGCCTGGGCTGAAGCGAAGAAGCTGATCAAGCCCAGGAAGTAAGCGAGCGGATTGTTGATGCGCGGCAGGTTCCGCAAGCTGAGGACCAGGATGACATCACCGAACACCGCGAAGGGCGCGGCGGTATCGCCGAGCAGCGGTGTCAGCAGCTTGATGACGAGGCCAGTGCCGACACCTAGGCTCAGTCCCAGCAGGAAGGAAGCCAGATTGGCGATACCGTCGCGCCGTGTCTGGGCGCCAAGGCTGTAGCCGACCCAACCCAGAAACATCGCCCAAGCCGGCAACGGCACGGCGGTCGTGGCGAAGGTGGCAATCGCCGCGACGACGGCGGCGATCAATGTCACCGTGTGAAAATGCCGGGGTTTGGCGGGTATGGCTGCGGTTAGGCGAGCGAGCGAAAATGAACCGAGAGTCATGTCGTATCTCCATGAACTAGAGGGGCCGCAGACCGGGACAGCAGGCAAGGCAATGCGTTGGCCAAGCCTCCTGTCGATGACCCGAAAGCACGACTGGTCGTGGCGCTGATGATGCGTTCGACTGTGCCGACGGGACGATGGCTTGCCGCATATCGGCGGGCAGGCCATCGTCATGGCGGATTAGACGAGGTTGATCGTCACGTCGATATTGCCCCGCGTGGCCTTGGAATAAGGGCAGGTCTGATGCGCAGCATCGACGATGGATTGCGCCACCGACCGCTCCAGCCCCGGCAGGCTGACATTGAGTCGGGCCTGCAAGAAATAGCCTCCATCACCGGTGCCGAGATCAACCTCGGTATCGAGGGCGAGATCAGCGGGCAGCGCGACTTTCATCTTGCCGGCGGCAAGGCCCATGGCGCCGATAAAACAGGCAGACCAGCCGGCGGCGAATAACTGCTCCGGATTGGTGCCGTTGCCGGCGCTGCCCGGCGATGACAATTTGATCTCCAGGCGGCCATCGCTGCTGCGAGAGGCGCCATCCCGGCCACCCGTGGTGTGGGTCTTACCGGTATAAAGGACCTTTTCGATCTGCGTCATGATGTCTGTTCCTTGCTTGTCGGAGGCCCCGCTGCGGGACCCGTGGCTGTCATCAGCCATGGCGCAGAAACTGGGGACGGGACGTATGCCCCATGTGTCGGAAAAAAGCCGATTTGTATCGAAGTGTGTCGCGGCTTGGGTGCAATGCCCGGCTAACGACCGGTTATCGATGATGAGCTTCGCTTTTCGCCGGAAACACCAGTCGGCAATCCTGATCATCCGATGGTGGCTCAGTCAGATCGATGTGCCCGATGAAGACCGGGGCACCGGCCTGGACGATCAGCGGGTTGCTAGCATCCCCAGGGCCAGGGGGCGTCGTCGACTGGGTTGCGTCTGTGCATTGCCGCGGACGGAATCCTCAGCCTCTCAGCCCGACCGGTGATTTGTCAGCTATCGGCAAATGGCGTTGAATATAGATGGATACATAACGCCCGACCAAGCTTGCTTGCCATTAGAAGCGAGACGACCCGGCTCGCCAGCGACGAACGACCGCCCGGCTCCTAGGGGATCTGATAGATCGCGTATTCGCCGTTATTGTAGATCGGTTTGAATGTGACCGGTACGCTCCGATCCGCGCGAACGGCCGCGAAATAGACGTCGTATGACCGCTTCAGCCTCAGGTCCTGCGGTTGCCGATCACCCTTGATGACCGCTGCATTCGCCTCCAGGCGGGACGCCCGGGCAACCTTATCGCCCCGTAAAGCGGAAGTCGACCAGCTTGAAATGTAGAATTGCCGTTCCGCCGTCATGGAAAAATCGTTCCAGCCTACCAGCCGGTCGACAGATTCGCCGGTCTGATCTGTGAAGATCAAGGCATTGGCCGGCGTCAATTCCCTGACCTTTACCCAAAGGTCATAGAGACGCGGCGAGACAGGTCGACGATCGTCCCAGCCCAGCCGCAATTCGCCAGTCGCATGAGCGAAAATCGACAGCACCGCCGCCATGCTAACCGCATATTGCCACGCATGCAGTTTTGGCTTGCTAGGCTGCGGCGATTCGGATGTGTCCAGAACGTTTTTCAGAATCGTGAAAGCCATTGTCGCGATCGGGATGGCCCAGACAAAGGTAACTTCCCAGCGGCCAACATCGCGACCCAGAAAACTGTATAAGGCAAGCGCGGCTGCGATCCCCAGATGCCGCATGGCCCCAGTCTGATTGAATGTGCTTTCCCGAGCACTGATGAGCAGCCAGGCGAAAACCAGCAAAAAGCTCGTCGGTGCTGTCGGTCCGAAAACATAGGCATAAATGAAACAGAGCGATGCGCCCAGCAGCACGGACAAAAACAAGGCGATATTGCGCAGCCGCCAGACGGCAAAGAGGACCCAGACTAGGGCGATATCCATCGACAAGGATGGCAGTGCCTTGCGCATCGTCTTGATGAATTTCGTGCCCTTGGCCAGATGGTAATAAAGCTTGTGCAAGCTATAAGGTCCGATGTCCTCCGGCGTCGCAAAGGAGGTGAACTTGCGCCAGAAGACCGCGACCAGGATGACAGCTAAAGTCAAAGCCAAGCCGCCACCGATGGCGAGGCCTAGCAGCGCCCATTTGGATTTGTCCTTCCAGGACTTGTAGCACAGATTGCAGGCTGCATAGCAGCCAATGACGGGTAGGACCATCACCTTGGTGACCCCAAACGCGATGACGCTCAAGGGCAAACTGGCGATCAGAAAGCCGGTGCGCTGCCGGCCGCGCTCGATCAAATAGATGATCGACAAAGCGAGCGGTGCGCCAAAAGCATAAGGCGGCGTCTCGACAATCCAGCTCGGATATCGGGTCGAGGCACAGAGCAAAAGCACCAGAACCACGAGAGTGCCCGCATTGAGCGCCGGTTGGCCAATCGATCGCCGGTAATGGCAGAGCGTCGCTATCAGGAAGGCCATGGTGAGAAAGAAGAACAGCGAGACCGCCGTGCTCATATAAAGCGAAATCTCGAATCCCGGAATCGCGTCGAAGCCCAATGCCAGCAGTTGCGGTGTTTGGTTGAAGGGATGAAAGCTCTCGCCTTCGATCGTAAGGGCAAGGAAGGGATTAAGCCCTAGCTTCATCGAATGATAGGCGCCGGTGAAGAAGGCCATGTCGCCGAGGCCCAGCGTGCCGTTGGGGATCGCGCTGGGGAGACGCCAGAGCAGGCCGTAATTGCTGGCGAAGGCAATTGCCATGATAGCAGTGATTAGCATCGTGCGCGGATTAATGCTGGCGGAGGCCGGCGCTACCGGCTCGCCGGTCCAATTTGCGCGATAATAGCGCTGTCCGGTCAGCATGGCCGGGATATGCCGACCGCGTATCGCGATGACGCCCAATGCGATAGCGAGGATCGTCAAGCTGCCGCCGTCGAGCAGTCTGACCATCAAGCAAAGGATGATCCAAAGACAAAGCCCGGCGATCGGCGCGACCATCAACAGGTCAAATCGCGTCAGTCTGAGGCGTGCGGGGATGAGGCTTACAGCCGACAATCCGGTGCCGAGAACACCGCCGAAAAGCAGGCAGCCGATACCGATGTGAACCAAGATGGCGGGGATCAGGCCGGGTGCCGAGAGATCAGGGTTCCCTGCATTGATCGGGGGCAGGATACCGAGATAGGCGAGGACAAGTCGCAGGATAAATACCCCGCTCGCCACGACAACAAGTGCCGAAAGAATTGCCGGCACGCGCCCCGGCTGTGCGGCCGTCGCCGCCGTGCCATTTTCAGTAATCATTTTCCCCCACAAGGCCAATTGCGGCGCAGCACGATACTCAACTGGCGGAGAGTCCGCGCAAGCTATGCTGACCTAGGCATTTATAACCGGCCTGCCTCTGGACACAATCCCTGGACAGGCATGAATGAGAATGGCCGCGAGTTGGGCGCCTGAAGTGGCGAAACCGGAATTTATTTATTGGAGACTGAGCCTAGCGTATCCGCTCCTCCGAACAGTGATTCCTGATTCCTTTATTTTTCAATGGGTTAGGTGATTCGAAGAATCAACGGTTTCCGGACAATATGGTTCAATGCGAGAGTTCGGACAGTCTAAATGATTCACATGCATAACCATATGTTTTAATTGATAAATTCCCGACCCCAAAATATGCAATTCCGGGGTTCTGGACTCTCATTTAGAGTGTCTCCGGCCCGTGATAGCTAACTTCTCCCTAGTGCGGGCGATCAGCCAATGCCCGAGGATTAGCGTTGCAGCCGCTTTTGCATGGGTTAGGAATTGCCGTTGCCTTACGTCGCAGCGACCGCCCATTCAAGCAGCTTTAATTCCCTCCGTATTCCGATATGCGCAACCTGGGCCTCGGCTGTAATTGACGGTAACCAGAGATCTAGGCCTATCATCCTGGATACGCGCAATTTGCCACAATGCAGGTGTTTGCATCGCGTTTCTGTGCGAAATTTATACGCCCCCGAACTAAAAAGAGTTAAACCCATTGAATAAACGCGATCTCGTGTTTATACTCATACTTGGGTTTATACGTGAATGAGAGTTGGATTGGGTATAGGTATGTCAGTGGTGAAGCTTGCGCAGCTCAGGGCTGGGTTGGAGACAGTTCAATCCGAACTGAGCCTTCAGCAATTGATTGCGCTTATCGCTATCGCCAGTCGGCCAGGTTTATCCGTCAACGAACTTGCGGAGGAACTCAATCTTCCGCAGCAAACGGCGAGCCGGTACGTCTCCATCCTTCTCGGTCGATATCAAAACGTCAGCAACACGGTTCCGGTGCCGCTCATCACGCAGCAGATCAATGATGAGGACCCTCGAAAACGGGCCCTATTGTTGACTGAGCAGGGTCAACAACGACTGAACCGTCTTCTTGAAGCAATGAACAAATAACTGGAGACGGCAATGACCGCTGCAGAAAAACTGGAAGGAATGACACTCTCAGGTGGATGGAAGGTTACCAAGCATCTTGCCCGACGCCCTAATGGCAGCGGTGGAATGTTCTCTCACAGCTACGAGGTCGAGAAGAGCGATAAGCGCGGTTTCCTGAAGGCGTTTGACTTCACCGATGCTTTTGAGCCGGGTGCGGAGACGATCGAGCTATTGCAGATCCTTATATCGGCCTACCATCACGAGCGAGAAATTCTTGCACATTGCCGCGAGAGACGCCTCTCAAACGTCGTTCTTGCCATTGAACACGGGAATGTCGATGTTCCCGGATACAGCCAGATGGAAGGCAGAGTATATTATCTGATCTTTGAAATGGCCGACGGCGATGTCCGATGCCAGATGAACACCAACTTGAGACTAGACAACGTTTGGTGCATGCACGTCCTAAAGAGCGTCTGCCTCGGGCTTTGGCAAATCCATAAGGAGATGATTGCCCATCAAGACATCAAGCCGTCAAATATCCTCCTTTACACGAAGGCCGGATCAAAAATTGCCGACTTCGGTCGATCTGCGCGAAAGGGCCATCCCGTCTGGCATGATGACCGCAAGTTCGCTGGCGATCGCTCATATGCACCGCCCGAACTACTTTACGGATACACCCATGCAGATTTTGTCCCCCGGCGCATGGGATGTGATCTGTATATGCTGGGGAACCTCGCTGCTTTTCTGTTTACTGGGGTAAATGTCACGGCCGAAATTTGCGCGGCTGAATCAGCAATTTCGGCCTGAGCAATGGGCGTCAACGTATGACGGTGTCTTGCCATATCTGCAGGAGGCGTTTTCACGGTTTCTCGAAGACGTCGCCCAGTATATCGATGACGCTGTGCGCGCCGACGTCATTCCGCTGATCAGGCACCTCTGTAACCCCGATCTAGTTCGCCGTGGCCATCCTCGATTAATCGGGCGGGCAGACCAGTATTCCCTTGAACGACACGTATCAGACCTAAACCGAATCTGGTCGCATCATAGTTCTCTTTCGAGAATAAAGGCAGCCACGGCATGACAATACGTGTGTGGAATGAAAAACGCCGGATGGTCCCCAGGTGGCGCAGTTTGTCGCAGACGATCACCGCCTCCGAACTGGGAACACCGCATAAGCGAAACCAGGCGACAATTGATGCTGAGTTGTCCGCCGACTTGACCAAACGTGCCATGAAGTGGAGGAAATCTCCGTCCCTCGTGACAGCAGCTGAGCTTGTTGAAAATTCTCTGGTCGACGGACGTGAAATCGAAGGCGTTGCAGCGGCACAATATCTTCTTCTAGCGGATGTTCCGGCAACTGAAGCTATTCGGCAGCAGGCAAGGGCTTTGCTCGGCCGTGCGGAAAGGGAAGGGAGTGCTGATCGCCCCTCATTGACGCCATGGCAGGCAATTAGGAGATGGCGTGCCAACCTGCGTATGCATCCCCGCAATGCGCTTGGCTGGGTAGAATTATCTCTCGCCCAGACAATCGAGGGCCAAGCTGATCAGGCTCGAAAGTCGATGTTGGTTGCCATGCAGCTGGCTCCCCTCAACCGCCATGTTCTCCGGTCGGCTGCTCGGCTGTTTCTCCACTTAGGAGATCCCCAGCACGCCTATGACATCATCGCCCAAAGCCCCGCAACTAAGACCGATCCTTGGCTTATCGCAGCGGAAATTGCGATTTCCGACTTAGCTGGCAAAAAGATCCGTTGTTATAAGCAAGCCATGGCGATCCTGGAAGGCGCGCAGCTGCGACCGCGTCAGATTACGGAGCTTGCGGGCGCCGCCGCAACAGCTGAAATGGTCAGTGGCAATCGAAAGAAAGCGAGAAAATTTTTCTCGCAAAGCATGGACGACCCAACCGGCAATTCCCTTGCTCAGGCGGAATGGGCAGCCGGGGTCCTCACCACCGACCTAGTTCCGCCGACCCGATTCGAAACCGTCAAAGAGTCCCACGAGGCGAATGCCTTTCACCTATACCGCATTCGGAACTTTCACGATGTGATTCCGGCCTGTGAACTCTGGGCCGCCGAAGATCCGTTTTCGATCCGGCCATATGAATTCGGAGCCGCGACAGCGGCCTATATAGACGAATTCCAATCATCCTTGGAGTTTGCCAACCGTGGCCTAAATGTGCGGCCTGATACGCCAGCTCTGCTAAACACGGTAGCGTTTTCCGCCGCAAACCTGGGCGACCTGGAGGCCGCAAAGTCGTCACTAGATAAAATCAAACAGGCAGATCCGATCAGTGAACACATTGCACTAGCCAATCGCGGCCTGATCTCTTTTCGAGAAAGTCATTATGCCGAGGCAGTTGCATATTATTTGATGGCCATCGAGGGTTTCAAGAAATTGCAAGCTCCAAACTTGATTGCATCGGCCTGGGCTTATCTGGCGCGAGAAGCATCAAATTCGCAAATTCCCAATCGGGCCGACATCATCAATAAGGCCGTCGATATTGTCGCGAATTCGAATGATCTGCGACTTAAGGAAATTGTTTCTGCCGCGAAGATGAGACTTCTGGCCTCCCAATTCGGGGGCGCCGAAGGTCCTCGTGTCGAAAAAACATAGTCCCGCCGTCGTAGCTTCGCGAGTGAGAGATCAACCAGCTGATGCTGACTTTATTCGCAAAGAGAACGCACAATGATCAGACGAGCGAGACGCAAACACGTAACGCCGCAAATAGTCGCGGCCAATCCAAGACGCGGCACGGAATGTGCCAATTCGCAGCAAGGAGAAGTCACCTGTGAGTGGCAAGCCAGAAAAAACCGTTGAGATCTTCGTCAATCAAGACGAACACGAAGTCGGCAAAGAAAAGATCTTTTACGATGAGGTTGTCGCGTTTTACCTTCAGGACGGCGGCGCCACCTCGACTGAATATCTCATCAAATATTCGCGTGGTCACTCCGACAATGTGAGTGGCACGTTGGCTCCCGGACAAAAGGTGATGGTGCAAGATGGCATGCGCTTTAGGGTTTCGGGAACTGGCGAATCATAATCCGTTCGTTCAGGAGCTAGAAGACCAGGGTTATCTGGTCGACTTCATTAACGGGTATTTCATCATCTATGGCCTGCCCTACCTGGATAAAGACGGTACCCTTAAACATGGGGACTGGATTAGTCCTGTCGATCTGACAAATAACGTCCTCGACCCGCCTAGCAATCATCAAGCGTGGTTTCGGGGTAGTCGGCCTCATGATCAAAGCGGGCGCGCACTACGGCTTGGGGGAGGACCTGGCCAGGTGACGGTGGCCGAAGGCTACGTCACCGACCACTCTTTCTCCTTCAAACTTACCGATGGCGGCGTAATGCGTCCGTATCGTTCGTTTGAGGAGAAGGTGAACACATATCTTGAAGTAATCACAGCGCCGGCGCTGGCCGCCTATTCTGACGCAACACCATTGCATGCGATTGCCATCAAGGCAGCCGAACAGGGTAGCCCTCTTCGTTTTCCAGACACCCTGTCGTCTCGCTACAACATCAACGATGTATCAGCGCTTTTAAAAGGCAAAAAGGTTGCGATCATCGGCTTGGGAGGCACCGGCGCGTATATCCTTGACTTTCTCGCCCGCACGCATCTCGAACGGATCGCCCTATTCGACGATGACGACGTTCAAGTGCACACGATATTTCGAATTCCTGGCTACATTCATCGAGCGATCGGGCAGAAAAAAGTCGACGCCTTCGCACAACAGTATGGAAACTGGCATAATGGAATTGTTCCAATAGCGGAACTCGTTACCTCGGGAAATATCGAGCGCTTACGCGAATTCGATTTTGTATTTGTCTCGATCGATAACGGTCCCTCACGGCTACAAATTGTGGGCTGGTTAAGTGCGAACAGTATTCCATTTGTGGATTGCGGAATGGGTCTCAACCGATCTGTCACTGGGATGAATGGCGTCGTTCGGGTCACCGGCGTCGACCGCTCGGCATTTGAGCAAAGCCTAGACACGCCCTATTTGCCAACTGGGGATAACAAAGCCGATGAGTACCGCAAACAGGCGCAAATCGCTGAGCTTAACGCGTTGAATGCGGCTTTTGCGGTGATCCGGTTTAAGCAACATTTTCGGCTCTATGAGCGCGAAGACGACGCAGTCTCATATATATTTGAAACAGCGTCCTTTGAGATCAACGCCGTGAGACAATAAGAATGAAATATGTATATGAGACTGTTGAACGCATCCCCAATCAGCTGCGAGAAGGTGTTGTATACCATAGCGAAGAATTCGAACTCGCGGCATTGCTATGTGTATGCGGCTGTGGTCATCGGATAACTCTTCTTGTGCCGGATAGTCATCAGGTAACGTCAAGCAATAGGCTCGCGACAATTCGGCCCTCGATTGGCGTTTTTGATGCCCCGTGTAAATCACATTTTTTCATCACTGCTGGTAAAGTAGATTTATTACCGGCCTTTACAGATGCGCAGGCGGCTTCAATCATGCGTAGCCAGATTGATCGCCATGTCGCACGCGATGCGCGACCATCATTCTGGCTTGATCATTTGCGATCCGCCGCACAAAAGGTCATCAAGTTCATCGTCTCCCTCTTTCGATGAAAAGCTATAAGCGGTGGTTCCGGCGCTGGAGCGGTGTGTAGATTTGCGGACCTGTGATCGTCCGCCGATGCGCGGAACTGTGTAGAGAAACCCACGATAACGTGTATTGACGATTTTCGGCACGTTCGACGGAGGATTCAAAGCGAGGGC
Organism: Dongia soli; assembly: GCF_034044715.1. Taxonomy (NCBI): domain Bacteria; kingdom Pseudomonadati; phylum Pseudomonadota; class Alphaproteobacteria; order Rhodospirillales; family Dongiaceae; genus Dongia; species Dongia soli. Next base: position 109,824 of record NZ_JAXCLW010000009.1, read on the forward strand.
ATCGACGGGTCGACGAAGAACCGGCCGCCACCGGTGACGGCGATGTGAGGGGCAACAAAGCCGAGCATCAGCGGATATTCAAAGCCGCGGTCAAATACGGCGTTTAACACCGCGGGTTGCTACAGCAATTGTCGGCTCACCGGCGCCGTCCCAACCACCCGAGGGCACGATGACCTCCATAGCCGGCATCTCATCGAGACGCAGCACATTGTAGGTATCAAAATTCTGCTGTTTGATCTGCTAGGCGGAAAAGAGCATCAGATCGTTAACGTGCTGAGGCCGTATGGGGAGCTTGGAGCATTTAAGGGGGCGATCGCCCAGCCTGACAGGATCAATTTGGCAAACCTTTTCACCGACTATCCCCTCTTTGATCTCATCCACACCACTGGAAGGTAAGCGTCCGGACGTTTACAGATTCTCTTTGAAAAATCAGATCTCTACAACGAGCGACGGGTCGAAATCAGGGTTCAGGTAGTTAGGATGGTAGCCGCGCGGATTACATACAATGCGTGTCCTCCCGATCCTGTAGTCCGACGAAGTGTGAATATGGCCATGCACCCAGAGATGCGGCTGAAAATCCTCGATCAAAGTCTCGAGCGAGGATGCATACGCTGAAGATGAGGGATCACGAGCTTGATCTGTAGAAAGGCTTTTAGCAGATGGTGCATGATGCGTGACCACTATCGTGAGTCCATCGTAGAGTTTTGAAAGCTCCCCTTCGATAAATGTGCGAGCAGCGACATGGAAGCGCAGCGTATCATGTGGTGTGAGCCGTATCTTCTCAGCAACTTCGCGGTTCTGCACTTTTATGCGAGTGTAGTCATTCATGTTCTGCCAAGCCCGCGCCATCTCCGTGCTCATCTGTTCAGGGCCAAACAGAAGGAAGTTAGTCCACAGAGTCGCGCCAATGATCCTTACATTAAGGCCATCAATATTTTTGAAATCACATACTTCTCGCTCAAGAAAATACACAGGAGTTGTTCTCCTGTTAGTCCGCGCCGCCGCCAATCGACTTGCCGCAATGGCAGCATATAGACTATCTCCATAGGGCTCGTGGTTTCCACCAACCAACACAACTGCTTGATCAAAAGTCTTAGCAGCCCATCCTACCGACCGTCGCTTGGTGTGAATGTTGCCTGCCAGGATAACCAACTCCGCTAGGCGTCCAGATGTCACATCCTGAGGAAAAAGGATGGGGGCAAATTCGAGGTGCAAATCGGAGTAAACGTGCACTCGCATAACGTTGTCCTCTTGAACTCCGGCGGGTGGACCCATTAGCGGTAGGATAGGTGGCATAGCACTATGTCGGTGGCTCCGAGGTCTCTTCCAGGAATACTGCCGCGAGGTGCGCATCTTGCCACTTCAAATCCACTGCTGCGAACTCGCGCCGTTCACGGTCAGTAGCCAGCCTACAGTCCAGGCCGTTGTTGTCAAAATCTCTAGCCGTATACTGTGCTGATCGAAGCCGAGCTAGAATCTCGCGCCCACGCAGAAGAGCCTCTGAGCGGTCAGTTGCTGGGACTAGTAAGAGGTCAATTTGTCCAGAGTGGACAAGCCAAACTGACATTCGGGGCGACATACCTATCTCCTCTCTTTCGAACAATACCGCTATTATCTCCAGATCCCCCGGTTTTCCCGGAACTCGGGAAAAGACAGAATCGCATCTCTGTCCCAGAGACGGCGCCTGACATCCCAAACCTGATACGACGCAACAGGATGTGTGCCGGTCCGCTCGAGGAAATGGTAGAGTTGCCATCGACCCCAGCCCATGAACCGCTTAATTTCTGGAACGTGGATATAAGTCTTCGCAAACGCGTATACTGATGATCGCAGTGGTCGACGCCTCTTCGCACCCCTCCTTCTCCACTCGAGAAGTCCAATATTAAGTAGTGCGATGATATGGTGTTCCGGCAAACCCAAGTAGTTGCTGGCCGCGATAACACTCATCAACTCAGGCGCACCAGGGAGCGTCTCGTCCCAATACTCTTCGGGTAGGCTTCTGAAAGTGAGATTTGCGGCAGGGGATATGGTCGCTTCGCCGATCTGGTCGCTAGAACTCGATGATCGAAGGCTGATCGTTCCTGCCATCACCGCACGCAGAAGAGGGGTCCATGCACGAGCCGAGAGCTTGTGGAGAGCAAAGAAATCTCTGACGGAAATTCGATCTTCTTCCGGCCGGTCAGACCAAGACGACGTTTCAACTAAGCGACTTTTAAGCTGTCCAATCTTGCTTTGAGAGAACCAGCGGCCATCTCCTGCGATTATAGCGGCAGGCCCAGTTTCGGCATCGATGAGACCGTCGGCAGAAAGTGTGGACAGGGTGTGCTCCGGAATTCCTAGCTCTTCGCAGGCAGCTTCGGCACGACAAAGTCGCTTTCTTTCTTCGAGGATTTCCTCGAGTTGACTGCGACGCACGAAGATAGGAGTGCGAACGTCAGCTGACGGCCGATGACATTCGATGCTTTCGGATACAAGCAAGCGTCGCATCATATAGCCAGCCACTTTGAATGTCTTGATTGCAGTGTAAATAGGGATCAAGGAACCATCTGCCATTTCTGCGCGCTTCTTGGGCGATCGATAAACAGGCTCGTTGAGCAGCGCGTAGTACTGGTGGACCATCTCCTTCATGAACCGCCGTGCAGGTGGACGATAGCTGAGGTACGATGCATTCTGTCCAAAAAGCACGCCCAGGTCTTTGTAAACACCGTAATACCCGGCCCTTTTGCTGGATGCTGCGCGCAGCTTGTCGAACAGATCAAAAGCCGACTTAGGCAGGCCGACTATCCACCGGTAAACCAATGCCAACCTCCTCGAAGTGAACCGTGCTTTCTCTCTGTGCTGGCGGATGCTACGTTGAGGCATTGCTACTTCAGCGAAGCTATCCTCAAGCCAAGGCCCTATCGCTACACAAAACTCGAACCACTGCCCGGCAGTCGTAAGTTCAGTCCCGGTAGGTAGCCATTGCCAAACCGATTCGTGCAACTCTGATGTGGGGTCAATTAATGCAGCAATCCTACGGGTCGCTTCGAGTTCGATTCCTTCGATGGCGATTGTCCGATGATCTCGCAGGTCGATTCTACAGTTCTCGCATATATGGACGCCATATGACGACTTCCACCTGAGCGGACGCTCGCATGCGGGGTTAGGGCACTGCGATATAAGTGCGCCACCGGTATGAGGGCAATGGTCAAATGCTAGAATATCCCAGATGGCCCGATGGTGGGCGGATAACCGAAGCGTTTCTGGACACACTCGTCGCAATTCGGGTTCCCGAAAAGTCCTTAGTAGGTCATTTCCGAAGAAGTTCATTCTTTCTGTGCGCAGCGCTCCGCTATAGCATCGCAAAATAATATCGGAACTGGAGCAGCCAAGAACATCCGCCAGGCTTTCCGCAAAAGGCGAAGCAATAAAAGGAAGATTTCGCGGTCTCGAAGTCACCAAGCCCGCGCGCTTCAAAGCTTCGCGAAGAACCTGATGCACATTATCGCTGGCCCTTCGCGCTAAAAATCCCAATAGGCTCTCGTCGGGCAAGATCGATGGCTCTGGCCGGAGCAAAAAGCGTTCCCTCTTAGGAGATAGCTGATACATAGGTCGTCATCCGATAGGCTCAAGTGATCTCGAAGAAATGCCTTCGACAAAAGCATTTCTGCCGCAAACACCCATCGGAATTGCCCACTCTTCCACTGCGAGGGTGAGATCGTCTTCCGTAATGATGTCGTCTTCGCGTTCGACCATGCCTGAGATGGCAAATCGGACGAGATTCGATACGTGACCAATAGTGCCCGAAGAGACATCCTGAAGACATGCGCAGATTTCCGGCTTCGCGAGATTGGATTTTCGTCCGGTAATCCCCGCCGACACGAGATGCTCATCGAGCTCATCAATGTAGCCAATAAAGAGCTGGCGGTCTTTCGTCTTCAGTGGATTTAGTGGATCGAATTGGATCGGTGGTCGAGTGCGGCTCGCGAACTCCGGGTCTTTCGTAATTACCTCGACTCGCTTCAAGCCCAGAACGGCCATGGCGCAGATCCCCTCGTTCAAAAGTTGCTTGCATGAAGCGGCGACCGAGTATTGCGGCGCTTTATCTTCCCGATGAATGAGGTGATGAAATTCGTCGATGATAAGTAACTCCACCCGAGCTTCAATGAGGTACCGATACATTCGCTCTCTCATGTCAGCCTCGGTGCCGGCTTTGCTTTTCTCCCCTTCAAAGGTGCGTAGTATGTCCGAATAGAGCCGTCGCGGCGTCGACTTGGGCTGCAGCTCGACGTAGATTACAGGGCGAACGCCTATTTCCCCATCATATTCTGGAATGCTTAGCCCTTTCATATAAAGGTCTACGGCGCAGGATTTGCCGGACGATGAAGGGCCAATGACCGGCAATGCCCGCTGCATTTTGAAGCGTGTTTTCCGCGCGATCTTGCGCATTATTTCAAATTCATGATGAAGTCGAACTGTTCGCGGATGATGAAAGCGGATCTTCTCAAACGCTGCTTGGAAATCGGCGATGAGCTCTGTTTTATGGGCTGCAGACATCCAAAGGCTCCTACTTTTCATTGGTCCAACTTGACCTGATGCTCGCTGGATCTTCTGAGGAAAACATATCGACGACATCCTTGGAGACCTTGTCGAGGCGAGCTACCGGCGACGACTGATCGCCTGTTGGTGGAGGTGTAATTTCGCCGATGCGGCGCTCCTTTTCTTGGTTGGCCGCACGAGTGCCGGCGGCCTTCTCCGTAGCGGCTTTACCGCCGCGCCGTGACTGACGTAGAGGTTTACCGCCATCTTGGCGGTCACCGGCCATGACATCGGTAGCGATGAAATAAGCACCCATGCCAGATGTTGATGCTGGCACGGTCAATAGCGGAACACCGCCCTTGTACGGCGTCGATAGCGCACCATTTCGGAGTTGAAGTTCCTTGCGTCGGCTGCGCATCCGCAGCTTTGGGTCATGCGTTTCGGCATGGGCCCGAAGCTGGTTCAATGCCGCAAGCCTGTCCTTTTCTGTTCGGTATTCGTTATTGCGCTCATTGGCGTATTGCCTGACTTGCCGGTGAACAGCCAACGGTAGACCATTTGCATATTTCTCGTCGGTGCATTTCAGCCGGACATATTCCTGGCGAGCTATGCTCCAGACGTTCATGCCCCCAATATCGGCTGGATTAATTGTGAATTTGGTCTTGAACTGATTTGATCCCCTGGCCGGGTTTCTTCCAACTTGATAAGCGGCGTTGTCGTGAAGTAACTGAGTAACGACATCTTCATCATGGTACTTGAGGCCAAAATGCCGGACGCCCGATCGCCGGACAGTGATGTCACTGACGGTCATCCCGAAGAACGCATCGAGGCGATCAGGATCGTCGGCGAATACGGTTATCCCAGTTGCGCGAGCTCCGATCTTCCATGCGAGATTTGGCTGCATGTTGATGCCGTCGTGCACCGTGATGTGATAGTTGTCGACGATCGCCTCTAAAATGAGTTCCCACAGCGTTTCCAGCGTCAGAACCGCGGTCTTTGCGGGATCGAAGCCCAGCTTGCGCAAAGTATGAGGGGGATACGGAATGCCACCTGAGATTCGATGGAACAGTATCAAGTTGAGCGTTTCAAAAAACCGCTCGACATAAATCTTGTACTCAGGCGTCTTGATCGGCGCCCATATCACGTCCACGCCAAAGTCAATCACTCCATCTTGGAATGATTTGCCAACGGTCTCCCAGGCGTTATCGACGACGACATACTGTGGTTTGCCATGATTGTCCCACGAGTTTTTGAGGTGTGGGACGGTTGCCAGAAAATCGTCCTTTGGCAAAACTGCCTGCTTGAAGCAGGCGGAAATTGTATAGAGAGACGGGGGCTCAAAGGTAACAAAGCAGCCCAAGACAGATCGCGTGAAGGCGTCCAAGGCGGCCACGAAGGTCGGTCGCCCCAACGGTAGGAGCGACTTGGTGTCGAGAACACAGATTGTGTCGACAGACGTATGATCGAAGAGGACGTATTGGAGTATGCGGGTCGGAGTCCAGCTCAGAGTTGTGCCCAAGAATTTGGCTCGTGCGGCCCTCTCACCATACTTTACTCGCTCGGTCTCGTAACACCCAGATCTAGCAATGCGTCGACAAAAGGCGCTGTAAGACAGAAGACTACAGGCGACTTCGTTTGTCGTATTGTGGCCGCGGAGCAGAGCACGATAGAGCTGCAAATAACGTTGAAAGCGCGCATACGCTTCATCCCGAGAACGATAGAAGTCCGACCAATACCAAGCAATACAGCGTTGGATGATCTCGTCGAAACGGCCGCGTCGTTTAGCGCTTAGCGTTAGGTGTTTTCGCTGGTAAAAGGCCTTTCGACGAAAACCGGCCTCACCTTCTGCCAGGGCCCGACGAAGCGTCCCGGCACTTGGGGTCCAGGTAAATTCCTGCGCTTCAGGGTCCCGGGAGATTTTTGCGATGAATGACCGCAGTGACGTCGTTGATTTCGAAACCGGCGATTTATCAAATGCCCGAACGTAATATGCTTTGATAGCTGCTCGATCATTCGCTTCGCTGAGGTCCTCATGAGTGAGCTTTTTTTCCCGAGACCTGGTTGCCGCTACTTGCGCAATTGAGCGGGCATCCAGTGATACGCGTATGATCTGCTTTTGCCCGAGCAGCGACCGAATTTCGCTCTCGCGATACGTACAGCGGACATTTTGGCGGAGATTATGGAAGACATAGATGTCTTCGACCACCGCGGGTCTGCCAAATTCATCAGTGGCATGAGAATTATCGAATGCTTCCAGATATTGGTGTCGGATCTTGTGGATGTTATATAGCGCATGCGGAACAAAAGCGAAGCGGACACCCATTGTCAAACTCCTAGGCGAAGAGTTTCGAGATTATTGTATCTTTGGAGAGTGGCCGTGACGTATCCACGTGCAGGAAGCGGTCAACCATGAGCCTAGAGAGGATCGCAAGCGCGCGTGGTTCAAATTTAAGCGCCTCGACGAAATCACCGAACGGAGCTCTGCCTCCGTTCGCATCCAAGAGCTGAAGCACCAGTGCGCGTTCAAATGCGCTCACCCGAGAGTGCCGATATTGAGCCATTCGCTCGAGAAGCAGATGTTCGCGTGTGAAAAGATCCTGCCTTGTCTTGCGAATAAAGGCCCACCCCAAAGATGTGTAAACCTCTTCTGCCAGACGAAGCTTTTCTGCGTAGGCGGGATCTCGAGTGAATTCTTGCTCGTATTTCTTGAGCTCGATGATCTCGACCGGATGCGCAGAGACACTCGTCATGTTCCGCCGGTGGTCTGCTATATATTGATAGTGCTTACCGTGCCGAAAGATTTCTAGTCGGTGTGCTTGTGCGACCCAACTCATCACGCTGGTGTCAAATTCAGAGAATAGGAACTGGGCCGCTTCTTCAGCGGCTTCCCAGGGCATTGGTCTGCCACACTTCCTACTAAGAAATGTCCCTGTTGGTTTTGTATGGCGCCCATTGATGATCGTCCGGATTGGACCACCGTCGTCTGCCTCGACGATGAAAGCCTGGGCGTTTACCAAGCGACTTTTGAGTTCGATGAGCTTCATCGTTCCCCCATCGACAGATTGCTCGAGCTTCGGCTTGTGAAAGTCGACCCGCACCTTGCTTCGAATTTTGTGCAAACCAACGCACTGGCTGGCGTCTTCACGCTGCCTTGACGGACTTTGTATCAAAGTGAGACAAAGGTCGGAGTACTTAGTGTCAGAGTGACATAAAGTACCGCCGCGTTGATTCGTCCGAGCAATTATCGCTCCAGCCGGATGGTACGGGACCCAACGGACTGGGAGTTGGTAACTTGAGGTGTTCGTGATTCGAGTCGAATTGAATATTAATGTAACATTCAAAAGAGTCAAGTGATGCGAAAAGATCGCCCCGATCGGGTGTTGTCTTTGATCAAAGCTCAATCGGATTGGTGGGAGATCGGACGCGAATTTCGAGATTTTCGAGCTGAAGCCGGTTCGAGGGCGGTCTACGCGCAGCTTCTTGAGGCGGCCTCTGAAGCAGCGAAAAAATCTACGACGCAGCTACGCCGGTATCAGTCTTCCTACGAATTCGCAGAAAGGCTCGTTGCGGCGGGGCGGGTGAACAGTCTTGCCGAAGCGCTAAAAATACCTGAAGTGACATTGGATTGCCTTGCCAGGCTCGATCGCTTGTCAAAGGCTTCTGTTAATCGATTTTTACGGCAGGAGCCGCTGCCATCTTTCACATATCGTGACGTTCAGGAAGAGCTAAAAAGGCAGTCACTGAAACAAAAGGCAAAATTGGGACCTCGGGAATTAGCGCGCCGAATGCCGGTGTGGTTTCATGATGAGTGCCTCACTTACCTTCGCCAACACAGTAAGCAGATTTCTAAAGAGTACGAAAACGTAGTCTACCGAGATAAATGGCCATTCGAAGTGCCCGTCGATGCAATTATCATCGGCCGGCAGGGCGACTGGTGTGACGGAAGTGAGTTTGTCTTTGGGACTGATTCACAGCCGGACCTCTTAAAGCTGGTCTATAAACTGTCCTGGTCGGCGAGATTCTTCAGATCGCTTTGGATTTGGATACCCGTTAACTACAAATACTATGAGCAGATGAGCGATATGTTGAAATGTTCCAATCTGCAGAATGTCGGTGTGATCTCATTCGATGCCGACCAGACAAAGCACAGAGTTATTCGGCGACCTAGCGGTCAGCTTAATAACGTCGACCCTCGCCGGAGCTTCATAGATGCACTTCTTTCTATGATGGGGCCGACTTATGCGAGCGCAAATCTCGAGTCAAAAATCTGATCGTCGATTGGCGACCGAATGCTTGGTTTTTCAGCCATACACATCAGAGCTTCAACATGACGGACGGAGCCACCCGCGTCGTGTCGGCACAGTGCGGTATGTGTGTTACGAGCCCGGTGCCGAAGATTTCGTCCCGCGCATTGTCGAAATCTGATGAAAATTGACATAGTATCATTGAACCTAGTAGCGATCGCAGCGGTAGAAAGGCGCGTGTCGAACGGCTGGGAAGCTAACCCTCCTGAGTGATGGAGGAAGCCTTTTTTAAGGATGCGACGATTTCAGGCCGCCGCCATGGTCCTGGCCATGATCGCGGGCCAGATTGATCAAGCTGCTTGTTTCGGGCTCCAATTAAATTTGAGTTGAAGCCGATTAAGGTCAAGAACAGTCATCTCATCAACGGTAGTTCGTTCGAGCGCGTTCAGCCTCACTCCTACAACTTCTCCAACGATATGCGGCAAAATCCATCTCTGTAGCCGCAGAGGTTCTGGATCGAATTCGTCGTTTATTCCCTCGGACTTCGATGGAATGAGCGCTGGGAAAGGCCCAACACGGGATCTTCCATCTTTCACACCGGCCAGGATAACCCAAGCGATCAAGAACTGGTTTGCCGACGTCGATAAAAATGGCGCGGTGACTGTTGCCTCAATAGTTACAACGCGACCAGGGGGAGCATATTGAAGAGATTGGCCATATTGATTTCGGCCTTCAACTGATGTTGCGAAGAAGTTTGGCCTCGCACGCAGGTGTCGCCATAGATCAGTTTCATCTAAAGCTCTGGTGATGCGATGAAGACGGCCTGTTTCAATGGCTTTCACGCTAGTCTCGATGACTGGACCATCGCCGACACCATCTTTGAATTTTTCGGCTGGCTCGTTTTTAACCGATTGCAGTCAGGCAACCAGATTCTGCCATTGCGCTTGGGCAATAGGGCTCATAGGGAAGCGAGTGGGATATGACATTTCTTGCTCCGTTAATGCGATTTTCAGGCCGAGGCATTGCATCCTCGATCTCCATTTCATCATGGACTCATGCAAGGAACAAAAAGTCTCTCCTTATCTTTCAAGGAAGCTTGAATTTATCTAGTGACGTCAACATTTCATGCTGTTCGAAGCCGAAGGAGGACTGTTCGTCGAGGACTGCTGATGCAGGACTGACACTGAGGGCACACTTGGGGAACCTCCTGTGCCAGGGTCCCACGCGAGCTACCGCCCAAAGGTCAGCGGACGCGGGACATCTATATCCGCGATCTTCATATCGACATGATCAAGCTGAAAATGCGAGACTTCCGATGAAGCAGTCGTAGACGCACAGCGCGTTATAGGGAATAATTCGCGCATATTTCGGGGGGCTCTGTTGAAGTGCCTAAATTCGCTTTTGGGGGCGTACATTCCCCTCCGAGGAGCGAATATATGTAGTAGCAGAGCGCGCTCACCTGTCCGAGTGGCCAAAGCCAACTCCACAGCTGAGCCGCTCGAAATCGATTTTGTTAGGGCCGTAGCTGGGGGCGGGCTTGGAACGGATATATAGGGATTCGCTGGAGGAGGCCTCCACAACGACCGGGTCGGGAGCCGGCGGATCGAAGGATGGTGGCGAACGCGCTGCGCTCAGCGCGTTCGTGGTTTACATAAAGCGAAACCGCGTCCGGATCCTCAAAGACTATCCGTCACCGCTCGCATTCTGCTCGGACTTGGTCTCTGGTCGGCGATCGAACGAGTACCGGCGCGGAGCGATGGCACTCATCGAGGGCGCTTCGGCCGCTGCTCGCGACTACGCGATCGCCTCCGCTTACGCGTTGCTCATCGGCGAAGAAAAGCGCCGGAAGCTTTCCGCATACTTCACCCCGCCGGCCCTGGCGGCAGCAGCGATCGAGGCAGCCGAAGATCTGATCAAAGACAAGGACTTCCCATACGTACTGGATCCGGCATGCGGCGGCGGATCCTTCCTGACCGAGATATCGACCATGCTGGTCGACCGGGCGGCTTCGCGAGGGACGTCGTCGACGCGAGCGTGTTCCAAGGTTCTGGAGCGCCTATCGGGGATCGAGCTCGATACCGGCTTGGCCAGACTGTCAACGAAGCTGGTTCGTCGAATCATGACGGAACGGTATGACTATCGACGTCCGGCAAACGGAGCGCTAGTCTGGCGCGCAGATGCACTGCGGGCGAACCTGAAGCAAAGGTTCGACCTCATTGTCGGAAACCCCCCTTACGGCAAGGTTGGGCGCTCGGTGGCGCCGCAGATCCTGGCACAGGCGGGAGAGGCCGCTCTCGGAGGGCATACCAACTTCTATGCGCTTTTCCTGGTGAGGGCGCTCGATTGGCTTCGCCCCGGAGGGGGCCTGGTATTCGTCCTGCCGACCAGCTTCGTCGCCGGCCCGTATTTCGCGGGCCTTCGACGAGAGGTCCTGGCGCGAGCTGAAGTTGTCAGCATCGACCTGCATGAACAAAGGGAATACCTCTTCGTTGACGCCGTTCAAGACGTCTGTCTGCTCGTGCTTCGGCGCAAAGATCCGAAGAATGCAGCCATGAAGGGCGGCGGCTGGTATAAGCTCGGCTATATCGACGCGTCGGGAAAAAGGCATCCGATCGGGCAAGCGGAAGCAAAGCCGGACGGCGAGCCCTGGACGTTGCCGGTGCTGGGACTTGCCAAAGGCGCCGAGGTTCGCAAGACGGCGGAGAAAGCCTTCACGCTCGAGGATTACGGATATCGGGTCAGGGTGGGTAAGGTCGTGCCCACGCGGGAGCGCGATCGCCTCAAGACGAAGCGGACCAAGAAGAGTCTCCCTCTCCTATGGGCCTCGGATGTTCGCCCCGACGGATCGTTCCTCTACGGCGGCAGCGAGCGCGGAGAGAACGCGAGCTGGTACGTCCCGGCTACCGCGGGACCGATCAGCTACTGCATCCGCGGTCGCGCCGTAGTGGTGCAGAGAACGAGCAATCGAGAACAGCGAAGGCGGCTGAACGCTGCGCCGGTGTCGCGGACCTTCCTCAGGAACGAAGGAAGCGGTGGATTTGTGGCCGAGAACCACGTGATCGTGCTGGAACCTACCAGTAAGAAGCCGAGGGTGGCGCCGGAAGCGCTGGCGCACCTGCTCAACTCGGCACCGGCAAACGATCGGTTCTCCGCGGTCTCGGGGAGCTTCAGCGTTTCGGCTCGGCTCCTCGCCCGCCTGGCACTGCCCGATTGGGCGCGGTTGCCCGATCACAAGGATGCCGGCTACGCCGCCAAGCTTTCAAGAGCGTTCTCGAGGGTAGGCCCGCTGCTTGCGCAGCTAAAGGCGCCGGGCGATCTTGAGCACGCCATCGACTAGAAAAGAAATCCGCTTAGCAGCCTCCCCTTCGACCAAGACGCCCACCTCGAGAGAAAGGTCAGTTCCGGATCCGAGGACGTTAGCCGATCCGACATATGCCAGTGTGTCGTCGGCGAGGACGATCTTGGCATGAAAGGTCTCGTAGGGAAGAAGCCGCTTCTCCTCGTGCCATATAAAGTAGTCGAAAACTGATACTCCGGGAGTTTCCAGCCAATCCCTGTGGACGATGCCGATATCGCGAACATAGTCGTCGGTCTTTCGCAGGATGAGCTTCTTCTCGACATGCAAGTCGGCAGCCTCGACAAGGGATTTCAGCCATTCGAAGCCTTTGGCGTTCAGGAAGGGCGACATGACGACCAGGCGGCGGCGCGAAGAGCGGGCAACGCGAAGAAAAGCCTCGTTCGTCGGGAGAAAGTTCGAGGCCCTCTGGCTGTAGCCCGCGAACAAATTCTCGAGATGGCTTGGCGCCATCGGTAGCGATACCGCAAGCTCCACGGATTTGGAATCCGACCTAAGGCGGCGGTAATGATCAGCGCCGCGCAGCACTGATACAAGACGATGTAATTCCGTCTGGGAAAGAGGCGTCGTCCAGCTCCTTTCCTCGGTGCCACGCCGGCAAACGCCGGCGACCTCGAGGCAGCGAAGCACCGTATCGGCTTGGTCGGGATCGATGCCTGGGTCCACAAGCCGCATTCGTTCGGCAACCCACGGGCCCGGCCCGAGGGCAGCTACGCCTTCGAGGACTCGGGCTGCGAGACCAGGCCACGGGGACGCGCAGCGCACGACCTCAGCATCGGTCGCCATCAGCTGCCCTGTCGCTCTCTCATCTCGCGCAGTTCGCGGACGATCTCGAAATAGCCGACAAGCTTGGTGCCTACTTGGTCCCAAAGTGGCGGCTCTCCGCCGATAAGGGCCGCGCGCGACAATAGCTGGTTTCCGGCAACGCATGACGTCTCCGGAATCATAATGCAGGCAGGACAAGCTCCGCCGCGATGGTCGCACAAGGTGCCGGATCCGCATCGGAGTTCTCGCCTAGCGACCAGATAGCGAAGGAACCCGCTGTTATGGTCCCGCCACATGGAAGAGATGTTGCCCAAGTCCTCCGTCATCCCTCGGCGGTGGACGACGAACGCCAAGTCAGCAGGGAAGATGACTTCGCTCATCGATCCGAGGTCGAGGCCGGAAAACCGGGCGATATCGTGCATCACGTGATGGGACATCGTGTGCAGAAGCAGGTAGGTCATCGACGTCACGTCGCGACCTCGCACCTGGGCTCTGTCGTCCCTGACACGGAAGTCCTGAAGGAACAGCTTGAAGTCGCGATATGTCTCGAGCATGACGGAGCCGAGCGTCCGCGGCGCGACGGGCATCTCCGAAAGGACGCCGTTGCGCATCAGGAACGCGCCGACTGCGTCGGCATTCAAACGAAAATAGAGTGCTTCGTTCTGCTGTTCGATGACGTAGACCGGCCGCTTATGGCTCGGCAGAGGAGGGAAGGCCATTAACCGGACAGGCATCGATCGGTTCTTCTGCGTGGTCTCGGGCGTTGAAGACACGCGAGTATACCCGAACGAAAATTCGACCATGTCTAGGTTCTTGACGAGCCGGAGGTCGGAGACGCCGGTTCGATCGAGGTCCTCCGCAACTCTGGCCCGGTAGACATCCTCGTGGCCCGGGCATCCATGCTCCACGCATAGCTCGGGATGAGGCTCTCGAAGGTCGTTCGAGGATTGAGGCAGGTCGAGCCGCTCGCGTTTGAAAGCGTCATGCTCGATCGTCGCACGGATCGGATCATATCGCCGGGCATAATCCTCCCGTTCGTCCACGCGCGCCCTTAGCGGGAGGCTGGCTTGAGCGGTCTTCTTCACCAGGCCGTCCCTGAACCAGGCCTCCCGCATCTGCCGGGCCATCTTCAGGATTTCGTCGGAGCTGCCGGCGGCGCCTTTGGCGAGATTGAGCAACCCCTGGTACGTCTGCCACTGTGAGGTCGCTTTCGGCCCGGCTTCGGCAAGCTGGGCTTCGATTTCGGCGTCGGTTGGCTCTCCGGCGACCATGCCGTGAAGAGATGCAAGCTTCGACACCAGCGCGTTCTTCTTCTCAGGTCGCAGCAGTGAAACCAACTCAGCGTCCTTATAGACGATGAATCGCGCCGACTGGACATAGAACACCGGGGAGGCGCGATAGGAGACTGGGATCATGTTGATCTCGTTCCACTCGTGCGGCACTTGCTTTTCCATCAGCGGCTTGAGCTGCTCGTACGTGAACTTGTCCGTCTGGTAAACCTCACGCTCCGCCTGGCAGCCGAAGCATTTGAAGCGCCAGCGGGAGAACTGGTTGCCGCGCTTCACGAGAGCGAACTCTTCCGAACCGCATGTGCAGCGGCTTGTCTTTGTGACTTCTCCTTCTTGATTGAACACGTAGCGAAACGGCGAAAGCGCTTCCAGGCCGCCTGACCAGTGGACATATACGACGTCGAGCTGTCGCCACCGGCACGGGCCGCCGAGAGCGTCGCCGCGCTGGCAATGATCCGGGAGCGGATCTCCTAGTTGATGATCCGCCGAGCGATATTCTTTAACCTTGAGGCAAGTGTCACAGCGATAGGACAGCGGACCCGGAAGATACCCCATCCGCTCCGGTCGCATGAACGCAAACGCAGCCATCCCAAACTCGACATCGGCCGTTAGAGGGTTCAAGAAGCAGGAGTCGAGAAGCTGATTCGGATATACCGGCGACGTCCGTGTTGTCGAAATCGATAGGCCCCGATGGAGCCAGCTCTTGCAAAATTCGTGCAGGGTCTCTCTGATCTGCTCCCTGACGGTGAACCTGGACGAAAGATCGATTTCCTCCTGCTCGACGGGAACCGCAATGCATGCGCCCTTGCCACCTTCCCAGGTGAACATCGCCCCCGGCGCATAGGCGGTGGCGATCTGCGGCTGCGAGCGATTCATCGTAGGGGGCAGCGAACGCGACTTGGATTGACCGTAGTTGCCTTGGCTGTCAGCCATGTTCAGTCCTTTACATCGATTGGAAGCGGGTCACTGTCGACGTCCGATCTGGAGGCATGCTTCCGCTGCCCACGAATGATGCGCATGACCTGCTTCACTGACTCCAGCTGAGTGAACTTTCGGCTGAAGGGGTCGTAGCGCCCCCCTTGGATCTGGCCGCCGGCGTCGACGTCACGCAGAGAGGTCATCGGTTTCCGGACAGCCGTGTTCTGGATCTGCTGCCAAAAGTCCGCCAAACGACTGGAATCCGAATGATCACACATCATCTCCATCAAGGCCCGGACATGCTGTTCCACGAGGGTCCTTTGGTGGTCCGGATGCAGCGTGGCGCCGATACCGCTATCTCCCCTTCCTTCGACGCCGATAGCCTCCAGGATGAAATCCACGACAGACTGCTGGGCGGCTGGGCGGCCGCCGCGATATCGGTCGGCCCAGGATTTTACAGACGAGGCCTTCGTGAAAGCCCGTGCCTGATCCTTCGCTGCGTCAGCGGCGCCGAAGAACTCCATTTGCTCGACCACGGCGCAAAGATAGGCCTGAAAAGCACTCGAGATCATTCGCTTGATCGCCTTGTCCGTCCAGCGCTGAACCGCCGGCGGCGGGATCATCCGCTCCAGAAAGCGGTGGAATTGATCGTGCGTTTCGACGACGTATCTGTCGCGTCGGCTGTGCGGTGTCGGTATCAGCACCGAGAAACCGACGTGGGTTCGTCCGACGCGGCTCGAAGCTTGGATGTATTCTCCGATGTCCCCCGGCAACCCAGCGAAGAACATAGCATTGAAGCGGTCAACGTCGACGCCGTGGCTGATGGCGGAAGTCGCGACGATATTGCGCAAGACGGTCCCCAATGGCTCAAATGCCTGGGATTTACTGGGGCGCTTTTCAGCCTTCTCCATTACGTCCTGGATTTCAGCGATTGTGATCCCGCCAGAGATGAGCTCTGTCTCGAACGGAAGATCGCCGATGCCGCACTCCTTCTGGTCGTGCTCGACTTGCGAGGCCAGCGTCTCGATGATCTGGTCGCCGCCTTTCTTGTTGGTGACATAGACGAGGGAAATCCGATGAAGGTCGAGGAGGCTGGCGAGCACATGACGATTGTCGGTGCTCGAGGCAAGGACGTCCCGGAGCGCATCAGCACGTAGCGGCGTGAGCGGATCGTAGGAAGGCAGAGCTGCGATCATCTCCGTCACCGCCTCCGACGACCTCCCGGCCACTGCGACGGCTTCCCAGAGGCGGGCGAACGCCGCGTGGTAGGCAGAGACGACAGCCGACGTCGTCATCGTATGGCTCCGCCCATTGGTCATGATGGAAGCATAGGTCCGCATTCGCGGAGCCGAGTGTTCGGGGCGGTCTCGAAGCGGGAGCGACGCCGCGAAGGCTTGGCGGACAGCCGGCTTCGGCTCCTGCGGAGCCGCATAGAAAGATTCATACAGCGTAGGGCCGGGACAGGGGAACCTGAGCGTACGGCGCTGATATAGAACCTGCAGCTGCCGATCTGGATCTGAAATCGTCGCAGTCGCCGCGATGACCTTCGCGAGCCGGGGTTGTCGCATGTCGGACTGGGGATGGGCGCGCCAGGAGGCGACGATATCCTTGAGACGGTCGCTCCCTAGGCGGAGGAAGATTCGCTCCAACAGCGTCTCGAAAAGGCCGGCGAAGGTTCCGAGGCTTTCGTCGAGCAGATGCCCTTCATCTTGAATGATGAGGCTGGGAAAGGGATCCAAGAATATCTTTTCGCCATTCGAAAAGGCAGGATAGATGGGCCGTAGACCTTCAGTTTGCGCGGCAAGAACATTGGTCTTTCCCCGTGGCATCATCAGGTGCTGGTTGTCCGGATCGAGATAGCGGGCGCAACCAAACATCCCGACAATGGCATTGATCGTGCGGTCGTGCTGGCCGACGAGGGCGAGCTTATCTATCGTGCCGAGGATGGCGGACGGCGCGCGCTGGTAAATGGTGTCGTCGGTCAGCAGGAAGGGCAGCGGCACCCGATGAGGCGCCGGAGGATTCGCGACGTTCCAACCGCACTCGTCGTTGAAGCAAACGATCCCGACGCGATTCTTCTGAGCCCGATACCGCCTCATGCCTGTCGGTCGGTCGCAACACGGACAGGTCCGCAGCTTGTCGAACGATTCGAGGGCATCCATGTAGCGATCCGAAGTGTCTTGTGCTTTTGCCTTGCCGGGATCGCCAGGAAGCACCTTTAAAAGTTTCTCGTCAGTCGGGTGAGCAGCTTCCGTGATCAGTGGCACCGCGGCGAAACCCTGGTCGACGCGGTTGGGCGTGTTTCCGGAGCCGACCCAGAAGCCGAGCTCAAACGGCCATCCGGCGATCCGCCGTTCGAGGCGGACCAGTTCAGCCTGGACCAGAATCCGGGTCAGTCGCCGAGCTTGCTGCAGCGTCAAAAGCCTCAACGGATACCGAATGAGCGCTGTGACGCCGCGCACCTTGCCGCGTAGTCGATCAAGGAAGAGATTGAAGATGAGCAGGCCGAAGAAAGCTTCCGACTTGCCGCCGCCGGTGGAAAAGTAAAGCAAGCTGGCCGAAAGCTCGTCTCGAACGGGATCGAATCGGTCTTCAAACTCGGGCATCCTCGACGCGAGGGTCGGAACATGCGCGAGAATGAACGCCATTTGGAAGAGGCGCCAGCTGCCATGCTGCTTGCTATGGCGTGCGAAGGTCTCGTTGGTGAGAATCCATGCTCGCCACGGAACGGCAGTGCGTTCAAGCCGTTTGCGCTCGGTCGGGGTCATCCTGTCGGACGAAAGGGACTTCGCCGCGGCCTGCGAGTCCTGAAGCAGCTTGATTCCGCTCCTGATATATCCGCTCTCTCGCTGGTACGCTTCCAGGTCCTTCTCGCGCGACTCGCTCGCGTCGGCGGAGGGATCGGACGACGGCCGAGAAGCATCCTGCCGCCTCTGCTTCTCTATCCATCGATCATAGTCATCCGCCAGCGCAAGCAGCCTGCTCACCTCAAGCTTTTCGTCCGCCAGAACGGAATAGGCCGTTGGGACATCAGGTGTATTTCTAGGATCGATCCGCGGCTGCACGTAGCGTGGCGACCAAGTGGTATGCAAGACGACGTTGGACGGCTCTCCCGCTCCAGGGCGAACACCGCAATTCAAGCCCATCGCTGGATATTCCAACCATTGCAGGAAGCGATAGGAAGGCTCGATGCGATCGAGCCGAAGCGGCACATGCATCCGGCTCGGGACGGACACCTCGAGCTCCACTTGGAAAAGCGAGTTTTCGCAGGACGGGTCTGTGGCGCCGGTAGGCTTGCGTGATCCATTCTCGATCGCGATCCGAATATTCGTTCGCGACGCATCAACGAAATCAGGATCTGGATCGATGATGAGCTCGACGTTGGTGAAATCGGGCTTTATATGGTCCAGGACTGCTGGATTCCTCGAATTGAGGGAATCCACGAACCGATCCCAATCTTCGCGGGTAGCGAAGTTGCTGGGGAGGATGCTCTCGCCTGGCCGGTAAGCGGAACGCTTTCCCTCGTCTGTCGACAACCAGCCGCTCAGTGCGGTATCTACGGCTCCTTTAAAGCCGGCGGTGAAAGCCGTTTGTGCGCGCTCAATCGATCCGCGGTCACGAGGATCGAAGCTGTACTCTCCCAGATTGAGCTCCATCCTCTTCCATTTCTGGGGAATCGGCTGCGGGGCAGCGTGTTTATCGTCGAGAACGCCGGCACCACGTCGAATCGAGGCGGCTGCGTTGGCCGCGGGCGGAGCTTCGTCGTCAGCCGGCGTGTCGCTGGCCGACCTCTCCGCAGGTTCGTCGCTGTCCGTGGGATCAAATGCCGAAGCATCGTTGACGCCTTGGCCGAGGTCATCGGCAGTCGCCAGCCGCTTTGCCGGTCCGGCCCCATTCATAGCGAGGATGTTGATGCCCAGTTTCTCGAAGGCCTCATCGAACGCTTTGCGGCGGATCGCGGCCATGGCCTTTCCGCGCTCCCTAAGCGTTCCCCGGCGCTGATTTGCGGATTCGAGCCGCTTCTCGGCGGCCTTCCGAAGGCGATCTGCCTGATCCGCGGCGGCCTTAGCAGCCCCTTCGAACTCCTTGTTGCCGGCATTCTCAGCAGCTCGTTGCGCTGCGATGTCGCAGTCTTCGCGCGCCGCGTCGGCTTGGGCGACGACGTCGCCCGCGTCGGCGCTGGACCCGTCGTCACTCGGGATCTCGGGCATCAGGGCAGTCTGCGCCCTGATGTATTGGCCCGCCAATCGGTTGATTTCGTCGCGGACTTGGAGCGAAAGCTGTACCTGCGGCTGAAGATCGAAGCGTGGGTCAATGATGTCGTCCCAGGTTGGCAGAACCCGGATGTAGATGTTCGCGCGAGGGCGGAGGGCAACCGTCCCGGGGGTGTCCGACGCGACCTGGAAGTCCATTCCAATGGTCGAGATGTGGATGTCGGACGTCTCGTCGACGGCGCCGCTTGCGTTGAGGCGTGGCAATAGGAATCCGCTAACCAGCTTCGACGACGGTGGCGCCCCGTAGATGATGTCGCCCGCGTCTCCGCTGCCCGTACAGTGGTTGACGGTCAGGCCGAGTAGGGCATCGACGATCGCCTCCTTCGCTTCCGTGAAGTCGGTTCCGTTGCTGCGCATCTGCTCTTGTTCGGAGGCGGCAAGGTCTGCCGCAGCGATCTTCGTCGCGGTTGCGGAGATCGCACCCGCCGGTTCCTTTGCATCGGCGCCCATCCGTTCACCTCGTTATTCTTTGCTGAAGTGCTCTCGATCCACGACTATGTCGAGGTGCTCCAAAGCGTTTTCGCGGAGCGTCGCAATGCCGTTAGTGAAGTCCTTGCTTGCGGCTGCAGACGCACCGTGAGGGTCGACGAGCACCGACAAGAAGGCCCGCGCCATGCGGAAACCCGCACGTCGACGGTCCCTTCTGAAGGGCGCGATCCCTTCGCCCCAGATTTGCTGGGCAAACATCCCGAGGTTCAGGGCCTGCATGAACGCCGAGAAGTCCTCCCATAGCATCGGCGCGTGGGAGCGCCATGTCTCAGGCGGCATCTTCTTGTGTTTCGCGACATTGAGCCAATCGCGGACGGCCGCATCGCTGCGCTCGTGACCGCCGAACCCTTTCATAAGCTTGATCACCGTGGTGACCTTTTCCGACATCGTCGCCCCGCGTATGCTTGGCAAGGCGGCTTCGATCAAGATGTGGTAATTCGTGACTGCTCCCTGGGCCAGAACGGCTAGAGGCAGGACACCTTTGGCTTGCTCGACGAAATCCGGATCGGGAACGAGGATCGTTTCTCCGACAGCGATCTCCGTGGCGATGGCTTTGCTGAACGGATTTACGTCTTCGGCTGCGGCATATCGGACGATCGCCGCGCCGGCACGCACCCGCAGCCTGCGGCCGCTTGCGAGAGCGAACTCGACCGTTTCGCCGCTGTCGTCGTCATCGTCGGTGGTCAAGTCGACCAGGCCGGGATGGACGTCGACTGCGGCTGTACGCTCGAACTCTAGCT
The DNA here is from genome assembly GCF_034044715.1 of Dongia soli. Taxonomy (NCBI): domain Bacteria; kingdom Pseudomonadati; phylum Pseudomonadota; class Alphaproteobacteria; order Rhodospirillales; family Dongiaceae; genus Dongia; species Dongia soli. Next base: position 130,416 of record NZ_JAXCLW010000009.1, read on the forward strand.
CGATGGTCGGAACTGAGCGCGCCGCTATTTCGGCCTCTGCGGCGTCGATGATCGCTGATAGCCTGCTGGCTACCTGATCGCCCGCCGGCAATGCCGAACTCCTTCTCAGGGCACCATAGAAGTTGGTCAGGCGACGCGTGAACGCGTGATCCGAGACGATGACAAGGTCGCCGGGGATCCAGGGGCGCAGGAGCGTCGTCGACACCGTGTCCAGCGACGGCGAAATCAGGATTAGACGCCTCAATGTGCGGCGTTCCGTCTTGGCGGCCTGATGCAGATAAGCGTCGAGCTCGGATGTCGAAATGAAATGGAGTCGCCCTTTGCTCAAGGCGGCGGTAACGGCGGAGCCGAGCACCGGATGCTGCGAGAAATAGCATTGCGCCAGTTTCCTATCGTCTTCGCTTGGGAAGGCGATGGCTGAATGGGAGGACTTTCGGACGAGCTTATCGATCCAATCCGACAGGACCGACCCGACCGGCGTCTGTATTTGGAATTGCTTGAACGCCGAGCGGATCGAAACTTCCGCCCGTCGAAGGCATTTCAGCTCCTCTCCGGCGGCGCCAGCCGAGATGGCGTCCAAGATCGGCCTCAATATCGTTCCCAGAGACCGTGGCTCCAGGAAGAAATCGGCCGCTTCATCACTCTCGGCGGCAGAAAGGCAAGCATGTGCGGCCTCGACGCCGCAAGGAAGGGACAGGGCCTGTCGCATGCGTCGGATGTCGCGGAGAATAGCGTTGGCTGCCGAGCCATCGGAGACCATCCTCGCTGCTTCGGACATGGCGGATATCGCGTCGAACCCCGCGCCGCCGAAGGAGTGAAATTTCGCCGACACCCGGGAAAGGATCGTGATCTCAGGATCTGGTGTTAGGATGTCAGAGCTGAGGCGCACAAGCACCGACGATGGGGATGCGCGCTCTTTGTTGGGACGCTTCCCTCTATTACCGTCCAAGCGTCGAGCCATCACGCTGTGCACGAACGGATCTTGCGTCACTGCCAGGACTGGCATCGCGGAAAACCGCTCAAACATCTGGTCAAGAAACGAATCGATCTTCTCGCGCCAAGAATTGCCCATCCGGCCAAGTACGGAAGGAGCCAAGTCAAGGATGCATATATCGGGCGGGCGACCGTTCTTAGCAGGCTGGAAGACTTGATGGGCAAGAACCTTTCGCAAGTCGGACGAAGCCGATATGCCGAAGATCCCGAATGGCGCGGAGTGCGGGTTACAAATTGCGCTCCTATAATCATGGAGCTTCTCGATCCCCGCGCCGAAGCAGACCCGATAGAAGATATCGCAGATAGGCGACGGGAAGGCCATGCCTTTTGGAGCAACGTCTGAATAAGCCGGTAACAGTTCCCCCAGCGTCGGATGGGCCAGGTGCGGTCGCCGCGGATCCTGCTTACTCAGCTGCTGCAGATGGCCGATTGTCACGTGGAGCTTCTTCAGCTCCGGAGACGCTTCGGGTGCGTCGACTGACTGACGCGTCAGATGCTTCTTATTGAGGGCGACGAGATGGTCTCTGTTGATGAGGAAAGCATGCCCGGTCGTGCCGCTCGAACCGGAGCGCCAGGGAAAGAAGAGAGTGCGAAAGTCGGGCACTGCGTCGCACCAAGCAATGCCGTTTTCCTGCTTCGTCGGCACGCTACCCAAGGCTGCGATCGCGGCGATTGAGTGAACGATAGATATGTCGCGTTGGCCGGCGGGCCATTGCAGTATGGAACGAGAGACACCGGTCGCGACGCCCTCGAGAAAGGATCGGACAAGAAACTCCGTCGGACGATTGACGTGAAGGAATCTGTCGGATTTCAGATTGAGATTTTGATGCAGCTGCAGGAACTGGAACTGTTTCAGCGCATTGATCGCACGATCTACAACCAGCGACGAGCACCGCCTAACGTGTTCACCAACGTGCGTGGGTTCGCTGAATTTCTTCGCAACCCTTGGGGGAGGAGCATTCTTGACCTTGTCAAGCAGTCGCTTCCGCTTTTCGGCGGCTTGTGCTTGGCCCTCGCGAATCTTCTCGAGGTGATCCTTTCCCCATTCCAAGATCTCACGCCTTTACATTCCGCATCGACAATGATTCGTTGGAGCCTCGCAGCCCACCGGAGAACGACGTGCAGGACGAGCTAATGAAGACATACGGTGATATTCGTTGTTCTGCTGAGACAGCTCTGCTGCTTTGTCACGCCAAATCCCCACCTTGCGACCGCTTCTTGCTTGGCGGCTAACGAAATCAGCTGATAGTATTAGGAATAGTATACACGCAGAGGTGCAATGGCAAAGATTTTGTGAGCGCGCTTCCAGCCCGCGCAGTTATAGGTGTCTCGTCGCACAACGGGACGGTCAAAGCGTCAGGCTCGGCTTTAGGCTCGCGCGCTTCATGTCTCCATTCAGTTTCCATCTCACACGGTGGCAAGTATTCGCTCTAATGGACTGCGGGCGCCAGCTTACTATATGTATTGCTTAAAGGAGGGTGGGAAATGCTTACGCGAGGTCATTTATTGGTCAGATTGTAGATGACCTTGCTGGAATAGCCGCACAGGCAAAGCAACGAGCACGCCTGCATCTTTTTGACCTTCACACCCACGTCGAAAATTTCGCAAAGGAAGTGCTCAACCGGGCGCTTGACCTCGGTCTGTCCAATCTCAACAACGAGCATTCCAACAACCCTGGCCTTGATCTAGGCGATGCCTCAAAGGGATGGGCCTTTCAGGTCACCGCCGACAAGTCCGCCGCGAAAGTGAAGGGGACTCTGGATAAAATTGACGCGACCCAGAAGTCGGAATATCCCAACATCCGCATCCTGGTGATCGGCGAAAAGCAGGGCTCCTACACGTTCAATGGCGAGCCCTATGATAGCCTCGGTTTCACGTCGGAGATGGTCTGAGATTTCAATGACGTCTGCGGCCGCATCATGTCGCTGCAGATCGATGCGCTGGCCGACCTTGCAAGGTATGTCTCGAGCGAAACGCGCCGTGTGCGAATTGAGCTGGAGATTTCCGACGAAGAGGGGAAGTTCCCGACCAGCATCGACAACCTCGTCGAGGCGCTGCCTCGGCCGCGCCTCTCTGACGCCGCGAAGATGGAACCGCACTTCAAAACCAAAAATGAGGCGATCGACCGGAACGAGATGGAGAAGGCGATCGCGGAGCTGAGCGCCAAGCTCGCCACACTCCCGCGCCTGACGCGCAAGGTATTCAAGTTCCTCGTCGAGCGCAGGGACCACTGGACGACGCGCCATTCCGACGACTTTCGCATCAGCGACCCTAAGCGTCGGCGCATCTATTACAGCGACGATATCGACGGTGATCTGGCGCTGCTTTCAGAAGCAGATCTGTTGAACATCAACGAGCCCAACAACCACGGCGAAGCCGCTACTGGCGCATTCGTTTTCCGGGCGCGTCCGACGGCTTCCATCTCTATTTCGTTGACTATGTGAGCGCCCTGGGACTCGACCTTCGGAAGCCGCTCGTCACTCTCGACTTCTCGGATTTCTGAGACTTAGAGAGGGGAGATGGACGGTACTCACGCTTCGAATCGATCGAGGGCGGTCAGGCGTTGAACTCTGATCTCGACGTCGCGTTGGTAGATCTCTGAAGGGAGGAATGCGAGCTTGGCGTCGCTTTCATCGTCGCCGACCTCCGTCCACCATGATTTCGGCCTGCCGTCAGCGCCGTCGTTCCACCGGTAGCCGCGCGCCTTCAAGATGTCCTTGAATTCAAACGGGCTCCGTTCGGCCCATATTCGATGCCGTTGCTGCCGACGGCGTCGATCAGCTGCTTCAATCCTGTTCCCGAACCGTCAGGCAGTTCGGCGGCGAGCACTGCCAGAAGGGCGTCGCAGTCGTCGGACGTCCGGTGGCCATTGTGGAACCAGCCGAGCTGGATCAGCAGATATCCGAGCTTCGCACCTTCGAATCCCAGGCCTGTCCAATCGATTTCCGAAAGGGAGCAGGCCCAGGCGAAGAAGCTGAACGTTTCCGTGAAGCCCTCGCAGAACGGTGTCGAATTTCGCATTGTGCGCGATGACGATCGAGGCGCCCTCGATGAAGCGTCGGACGGCGTCTATGTCGATCGACTTCCCGGCGACCATGTCGTCGGTGATCCCGGTGAGGGCGTGATCTCGGCCGGGATCGGAGGCTTAGGTTGCCGCAGTTCGCTGAAAGTGTCGAGCACCCGCAGCAATTTTCCATCGTCGTTGTAGGTGAACGTGACCATGCCGAACTGGGTGATCTCGTCCCATGGTCGAGGTCGGTCGTCTCGACGTCAGCGATGACGCCTATTTTCTCGCCCGCGACCAACGGCCTAGGCTCTGGACGCTGCGGGATCAATCGACGGAGAATTCGGTAATCTCCGGTCTGCTCGGCTCGCGAGCCCACCGGGCGTGCTTCGTATCCCGGCACTCATGACTGGGGCGGGCAGGTCCCGACAGCATGGCGAATAGATCGATTTGCGACATGGGGAGGCTATGCGGCGCCGGTCTTGCGCTTGCCCTTGGCCGGTTTCGCTCGGGCCAAGAGAAGGTCGATGAAGTCGAGCGCTAAGAAGAGCTCGTCCTCCGCCGAGCACTGAGCGCGACTATCCGTGCAGAAACCACCGAGTCTTTGCTGAGCGGAACAAGGTGTGCACCAAGAAAGGCAGCTAAGAGCTTGATTAAACTGCCGCTGGTGAATCAACTTCAGCGCGAATCGGAATCAAATAACGGAGGACCGGATTATCCGCTCCTCTGAATATCGATTCTTGATTCTGTTATTTTTCAAAGGGTTGGGTGATCGAAGAATCAGCGATACCGACTAATATGATTCAATGGCAGAGTTTCGGACGGCCTAAATGATTCACGCCGATAACCGCATGTTTTAATTGGTAAATTCTTGACTCAAAAAAGCGCAACTCGGCGTCTGGGGGCTCTCAGTTAGCGCCCGTGTCCTGGCTCGTGACAGCCAATTTCTCCCCCCGTGATGCAAGCAGAACGCGCAGTAGCTTGAATCAACGCAGTGCGGGCGGTCAGGCTTCGACCCCCCTGCATGCATACTCTCTACGTCGATAAGCCAATGAAGGGCACGGCCTGATGCAGGCCATCGCCCGTGTAAACCGCGTATTCCGTGACAAGCCGGCGGCGCTCGCCGTCGACTACATCGGTATTGCCGCCGAACTTAAGGCGGCGTTGTCGCATTATTCTCCGACCGACCAAGCGGAGACTGGCATTGACGAGGTCGAGGCTGTCGCAGCCTTCCTTGACGCGCTCGATGTCGGACGCGCGCAAATCCATGGCTTCGATTACCCCGCGGCCCTTCATGGCACACCAAGTGAGCGGCTTGCGGTGCTGCCCGGCGCCATCGAACATATCCTCGCCAAAGATCGAGATATCGACACGGGAACGAAGCACTTCCATGAGGCGGCGGCGGCGTTGATCAAAACTTATAAGCTGGCTTCGGGGAGCCGACAGGCAACCGAGCATGCCGAGGAAGTTGCTTTTTTCGCGGCTGTCCGCTCCAGCCTCGATAAGCTGGACATTGGCGGAACGCGAAGCGATGGAGGCAGCGATTTCGCTATACAGCAACTGATCAACATCTTTACGAAATAGTTGCCAGATGCTCTCGTGCGAAAATGCGCAAATTCCTTGATCAGCGCCGCGAGTCGCTAGAGTCCGCGACGTGTGATTTGGAGAGCGAGGATGAGCCGTCAAAGGCACCTCCAGCTAATGAGGGGCAGCGCCGGGAAATTGATGTGATACCTATTCGGGTCGCGGCGTTTATTTTAGGAACGAATGTTCGCAATGCTTAGGCGATCCTGCGAAATTGGAACACATCAAACAGAACAGGCTTCCACGGTAGACCTGTCTCACCCCGCGTTGCAGGCCGCGCCAAGGTTCTCGAGCTTTGGGAGAGCCTGAACGCGGCCCAAAATCCCTGGTTTGGGATGCGATCTGATCAGTACAAAAGTTTTGATGAAGCGCGCATGATTAGCTGGAACGTGGGCTTATCGTGTCCGGCTCTCGTTCTAGCAGTTTTCGAAGGCCGCCCGCGCAAGCGGATACGCACCGAGTTATCTCAATAGAAAGTTCGATACTGAATGCACCATCGAACTTGGCTAACCATCCGTCGGCTTGCTGTTGTACAGTGTGTAATGATATGCAAAAAGCCACCTGAAAGTTGGGGCGAGAGTTTCGACAGCGACGTCTTCAAAGCAGAAACAGCTATCTTGATTTAGATCTCAAAAATCGGCACACCGCGCCAGCCGGTCTGCTCTCGAGGATATCCAGTCTGTGCAGATAGCATGCGAACGCCTTGCAATTCGCGATCTATAGAAAAGTGGTTATGCCCAAAGATCCAAGCTTTGACGCCAGCTGTAGTGGCAATACTTAGCAGGTCGCTGCAGTCGGACTGAAATGCCGGTGCCAATGGATCGTAGGCTGGAATATTAGGATTTCGCAGGAGCGGGTGTGGCACATGATGTGTGACGATGACAGTGTGGCCGTTGTGAGGTTCCCTGAGTTTTGCGTCTAACCACAAACGAGATATATGATGCTCTTTGGCCGCGTCCCATGGACTGAATAAGTTTCCGTTGCTCATCGCGATACGCCGATGGTCGTTGATCCGATCGGAGGCAATCGCCATTGCAATGGGCGGATTGCCGAAGAGCGCGTAGTCGGTCCATAGAGTTGCGCCAAGAATCCTGACCTTGTCTTTACCAATGCGATAGAAGGCTTCGCTTCTGTCGAGGACCGCGACGTTCTGTGGCTTTGTCGAAAGCAATTTTTCTCGGCAAATTTCGAATGCTGTTCCATAATATTCGTGATTGCCAGGGACGAAGACGACAGGTGCCTCGACGAATTCGGCTACCTGTGAAGCGTAGAGAGCGGCGGACTCGTCACTTGTCAGATCGCCAACACCGATGTCACCCGCGAGAATGACCAAGTCCACATTTCCCACTAAACTCGACAGGTCAGGGCCAAGCTCCAAGGGGTAGGCGGTGGTCCAAGGCGGGAACCGAATGGGCCTCGTTTCATGACGCACGACCTCAATATGAATGTCGCTAAAGTAGGCTATTCGCACCGAGCTGTGACTCCTTTCAGACACTTCTCAAAGAAATCTCGCCGATCTCATTGATGCGCGGCGTGAGCGCCATCAACGGAGCGTCTGGTCGTCGAATCCTGAGCAAGCCATCAAGGCGTAGATCACTGAGGCAAGAGGAGGGATTTCGGGGGTCGAACGTTCGCCCATGGAACATAGAGAGAACATATAGCTTTCCAGCCGAGTTGGAAAGACCACGTTTTTAGCGAGCTTGGCTTCAGGTTGTTTGTGCGTATGTTGATAACTGATTGATTTTAACCGTATTGTTGCCTGGACGTAAAATCACAACAATTAGAGTTGAGGGTTTATTCCAAACTCAGAAATCCCCACCGGTGTTGAATCTCATCGAAATGGCATGGCTGGCGAAATAATGGATTCAAGTGGCAGCAATACCGACGGGTTAGCAAATTTTTTCCGTACGCTATCTCATATGTCATCGGAGGAAACGCGTGCTGAGGGGTAAAATCCCACTGACACGCGAACTGCTAAGAAATCAAATTTTTACTCGGCCGCGAACAGAGTGTCCTGTGCGCTACGGAAAGCGTCCTGCAGTGCCGGGTGATTATCCAGCCCCTCAAGGCAGTATGGGTTGAGAAATTGACGCCCTGCGAACAGCTTTCGGTCGACAGGGCCCAGCTCCGCTTCCTCGCACATCGCTTGCCAGGTTTTGGCGATCGTTGTCATCTGCCTTTCGATCAACGCCGCGGCGTCCGCCTCTTTCAGATGATAGTCCGGCGCGGCCGTCAGGCACGTCGCCAGTGTGCTCGCCCGATTGTCGCCTTTGATCAGCATGGCCTGGGTCGCATCGTTACCCGTACGATTCTGCGGGCAGATGTCGTAGGCGGGCGTCAGGGTCAGCATCTTGCCGTCCCAAAACGCCGCATGATTGCGGGCATGGTCATCAGTGTTGCCGCACAGTATGTTGAAGCAAATCCGTCCGTAGAGCTCTTTGAGCGTGTCTTTGGGATTGGTGAAGCGGTGGCGGATCAGCTCGGCCAAGTCCTCGTAGGAAGCATAGCGTCCCATCATCTCATCGAGGCCGAGCATGGTCAGCGCTGACACCATCGCATGCCGCGTCCAGCCGTTCTCCGTGTGCATGCGGTCAAAACGCTCGACCAGAAGCACGTCTTTGCCCGCGGCATGGGTCATCGACACCGCTGCCACATTGAGCCCGCAAGCGGCCGCCAACTTCATCGCGACGAATTCTGCCTTCACGACGCTGTGTGTGTCGGTGCTCGTTGGGAATTTGGCGATGAATTTTGTCGCGCAGTCATCGATGAGCGCCTTGGGGCGCGCGCCGCCGACCGGAGCGCTGTGATAGAGGGCCTGACCGAGCGCGGGGGGAAGAGGGAGGCCCTTTTCGACAAGTTCGGCTGCAGCCAGAAGCTCCTCCAAGGAGGTTTCCGCAGTAACGCGTGGGAGATATTCACTAGCTGATCGCTGAAAATCGAGGGCCCCAATCCGGTCGGACCCTGACTGCAGGAGATAAATGACTTCGCTTGTGTCCGGTATGCCTCCGGCCTCCGGCTTTTTGCCGGTCAGTCTGTTTATGATGACTCGTCGCCCCCAGGCATCCGGCGATCCGTCCCGAATGCAACTCGGCATCGACAAGCCGTTAATCGGCGCGATCACGCCTTCCTGCAGCGCCAGTTCCGGCTCATAGATGGGGATGGCATATTTGCGCCGCCGGTAGCTTGCGCCATAAGTAAAGAGCAGGCGATCGCCATCCTGCACGAGGCGTCCTGCGACAACGGGTTCCGTTGCCCCCGGCAGCCAAATCCAGATAAAGGCTTCGGTTGCGTCGCCCTTAGAAGTCATCATCGACCTCTTTCATCGTGTGACGGACGCTTTTGGGTAGCAGGGCCGGCTTTTCGTCAAGGCGCGGATTGTGCATCTGAAGGGCAGTCGGTTAGTTAAGGCAAAGTCTCAAGTTATTGGGTGCCTGTAATTCTACCAAGTCAAGGGAGGCAATGGCGGGCAATCCTGCTTGTGAGGATCCACCAAGGCGCCCGTATTCACCATACCAAAAGATGAAAATGCGCTGCTTCATCCCAGACGAATGTTTTATTCGGTTGCTTGGTCAGCTCCGGGAAATGCCCGGCACGATACAGTCCGCGGTCGATAGAATACGCTCGATGCTGACGGTTCCCTCCTCGGCGGCGCCGTAAGCCATGTCGCAACGGCAGATGATGACTTCTTCACGTACTTGATTGCATCGCCCCCTATAACGCCCTTGCCTTTATCTTCGGCATGCCGCTCGAGAGCATGGCTGCGGGGATGGCACGGGAGGCGACGCGGCGCGACGCTCGCCAAGGTAGCGTCGATGGCCAGGCTCTTGAGAAACTAATCCCTCCACTTCATTTACCAAGCTGAGCCTATGGCAACAGCCGCCAAACAGAAGACCATGCTTCGATCAGGGAGTGCTTCCGAAGCGGCAGGTGCTCGAACGGGTCCAAAGGGATTCTCGATTCAGAGTGAGGATCCGCGGATAACGAGTTAAACTCAGCGTGCGACAGAAGTCCGTTCAGACTGAGGACCGATGTGCAATGACTATCGATTGAAGCTCAGTCTTGACGCAGTCATTGAAAGTTTTGCAGATCTGAAAATCAAAATACTATTCAGTGAGGGCCGTCCGAACTTCGAAGCTCGCGACGACATCAAGATTACCGACGCCGCGCCAATCATTCGAACCGTTGCCGGAGTTCGCAACGAAGGTGATCTTGTGCGAGCTGGCCGGGAGCAAATAAGCGTCCGGTTTACAATTTCCGGTCTGAGGGCAGAGAGTTCACATCGAACCGTTGTTTAATTCTGGCAGACGGGTTCTACGAATTCACAGATTCAACCGATCCAAAGAAAAAGCGCAAGGACAAATGGCTTTTTACCAAACCGAACGAAACGCTTTTATGCGTTGCTGGGATATGGCGCGACACGAAGGAGGTCGGCGAAGCGTTCACGATGTTGACGATGGAGCCGGGGTCGGACATTGCGCCATACCATGAGCGGCAAATCGTGATCCTCGAGCGAGAAAATTGCGCGGCCTGGCTCGATCCGTCGGTCTCAGCCCGGTCGCTCATTCGGTCCTTACCGGCCGGGACGCTGCAAGTCCAACAGACCGGATAGACATAGGCCAACCCAATCTTTGCCCAAGCAGCCACTTTAGGCAGGCCATACTCCCTTCTTTCAGCTTTGTAGCGATCATTTTTGAAAGAGGGTCCTCATGACCGTCGAAGGTTCTCGCTTCTCGCGATCTGCGCTGCGTTTGCCTCCATGCGCAGGGTTGGTGCAATGCCCCGCTCTGACTCTCACGACGTCATCATGGTTAAATTTGGCACCTCGAATGCACCCGAAGTTTGCTTTGCAATCTCCTGAAGCCTATTCAGTTCACGTTGCGGAGGATGAGCAAATAAAAGAAAGCTGCCAGAGCTGAAATTCCCGAAATGAAGCATATATTTCCGAGTTGAGTGAGCTTTAGATCCGAAATATGAAGGTATCTCCTAAACATTATGAACGTATAAAACCTCAAAGTGGATCTGATTGACTGACTCTTATAGCCTGGCTTGCCGAGGCTTTCCCAAACGTGAGGATGATAACCTTTAAGACGCTGACACAATTTAAATGCGGCATAAGTATTGATTGCCCCAATTAAGATAAAGGCACTCAGAAGATAATCTCGACTATCTTGCAACCCCATCCGACGCACCAAGTCCTGTATCTTTCCGCGTAACCGATCCTACTTACGCTTGGTTCAGAAGCGGTAAACTCCTCCGACCACCAATATGGACTCGTCCCAACCCCAATTTGCCGATCCTGGGGTGCCCTCGAAAATTCGGCGCCGCCGTATGGCGCTGAAACACCGAAGAACTTCGTCCCCAAACAGCAAATCGCGTCATAGGTGTCTCCGTCTCCGCCCTGGAAGATGGATGTGAAGACGATGCGCCTGAGTAACATCTGTCAGTTTGGATGCAAGTAATTATGCACGTTGTAAGTGTAAATGATGAATTAGTTTGCTGGGACAGGCTGCCATCTCAACGGCTCCGACGGCTTGTTTCGCCGCCAATACCCTTTGAGATCCCTGCTGACGGGTGGGCCAGTGCCTTCGACAGCACGACCTGAAACAATCAATCCAACGGATGCCGCCGCATGTCCTCACGCCAAGCGAGATCAGCAACGTACCAATTGAGGTACTTGCCTGACATACGGTGATGGAAGCCCTTGGCGGCTTTACGGACGCGCGAGAAGAAGCTTTCAGCCTGGTTGGTGCTTGCACCAGGTGCTGAGACATAGGCGACGCTGTGGTTGTTGCGGGCGACCGAGAACAGCCCCAGGAGATCGTTGTAGGCCGGATGCTCGTCTGCTCGCAGCGAGGCAGGCTTCTGCACGTACTTCTCCACCAAGTCCCAGGCAACGTCCGAAAGCTCCCCAGGCACCACCGTGGCGATGGTCCGCCCCTGCCGCTCCCGCATCGCAATGATGCACTGGCGCTTGCCGTTCTGGTTCTCAGGCAGGCGACGGTCGATCCGGTCTCGCGCGACGGCAAGTGTCTTCCATCAAAGCGGCTAGATCGCGCAAATTAAGTTGGTTAGAGGTCCTTGATGTTGCCGACCGCCTGCCTGGCTATTTCAAGCTCGGTTTGCACGTTGGGAAAGGCAGTCGGCTCCGAGATCTGGGCGCCGGCTGCTAAGCCGCTTTTGTCGGGGCTTCACCGTGTCATTGGCCCTCCGGGCGCTCACTTCTGCATGAAGTTGGGCATTTCATCTCTAATTGAATTGAACGATATCTTCCGGATCGACCCATACAAATGACTGATGCTGGGTCAATCTCGCCGACCCGGCAGGCACTATTCACCTGCCAATGCGCGCGTTCGATTTTCGCATCGCTCCAGACTTCGGGCCGTGTCGACGGAACATTGCGCGTCGTCAGCGACGTGCCGTGACCGGCTTTCAGGGTGACCGCGCCGGCGTCGTCTCGCACTTCAACCTCGCCGGTGGAAACAAAGATGACGTAAGACTTATCGAACCGGCCGCCAAAGACCTCGGTGCCTCGCAGCCATTAGTCTGTGGTGGCTTTTATAAGCGCGCCACGCTTATAGTGCAGCATGCTTATGGTCCGATTCGGTCTAGCGCTTTTCCTGGCCGCCGCCGCCCTCCCGACAGCCGCGGCGCCTGCCATTACAAGCTGTTTTACCCCAGGGCAGGACGGCACCGGCTTGATCGTCGACACGATCGGCGCTGCCGAAAGGCAGATCCGGGTGCAGGCCTATAGCTTCACCTCTGCACCCATCGCCAAGGCACTCGCTGATGCTTATCGACGGGGTGTCGACGTCCAGGTCATCCTGGATAAGAGCCAAATACACCGGCGCGACCTATCTGCAAAACGCCGGCGTGCCCGTGGCGATCGATTACAAGTCGCCATCGCCCATAACAAGGTGATGGTGATCGACGGAGCGACCGTGATCACAGGTAGCTTTAATTTCACGAAAGCGGCGCAGGACAAGAACGCCGAAAATCTGCTGGTCCTCCACGATGCAGAATTGGCTCGGCAATACCTCACTAACTGGGAATCTCGTCTGGCAGTTTCGAAGCCTTACAAGCGGGAATAGTTTGCCGGAACCTTTTTCGGGACGCCGGGTTGATGACCCGGAGGCGCCGCACTTTGGCTTATGGTAAGTCGAAGTCTTTTGTCCCAGGCTCTTTGTCCCTACAACGAACCGGCGCCTCCGCTCCTATAAGGTGGGCGGATGCAGTGGAAAAAGAATAAGAAGCCGTCTGCCCGCCCGTCCTCAGTTGCCATTGCTCCGCAGCTTTGCACCCTCCTCGCCAAGCCTCCGGTCGGTCCCGGCTGGATCCACGAGATTAAGTGGGACGGTTACCGCATGGGGGCGTTGATCGACCACGGGAAAACCAAGCTATTCACGCGCAACGGCTATGATTGGTCAGAGCGGTTTCCTACGCTCATCAAGGAACTCGGTCTCCTACCTCTTGAACGCGGCTATATCGATGGCGAGCTCTGTGCCCTGGATGAGCGAGGGGCATCCGATTTCGGCGCGCTGCAATAGGCGATCAGCGCCAGCCGGGACGAAGCGCTCATCCTCTATGCGTTCGATCTGCTGATCTTGAACGGGAAGGACCTGCGGCGTCTGCCCTTGACCGATCGACGGATGAAGCTCACGACCTTGATCAACGGCCGGCGGCGCAACGAATGGCCGCATATCCAGGTGTCTGAGGAGATCAAGGGTGACGCCGCGGTGTTCTTCAAGCACGCCTGCAAGCACAAGCTCGAGGGCATCATCGCGAAGAAGGCCGACAGCCGTTACGTGAGCGGTCGGACGCTCAATTGGGTCAAGGTGAAGTGCTCCCCCAGGCAGAAATTCGTGATCGCCGGTTACATCCCCAGCACCACCGGGCGCGGCGTGGGGTCGTTGCTGCTTGGCCATTACCAGGGCGGGTTCCTGGTCTATGACGGTCGCGCTGGGACGGGCTTCACTCATAAGCTGTCGCTCGAGATCGAACAGATGCTAAAGCCCCTCAGCCTCGAGAAACCGGTCTTACAGAAGGTGCCGCGGGAGCATGCGAGGCGGGCGGTATGGATCGAACCCAAGCTTGTCTGCGAGGTCCAGTTCACCGCCCGATCGGCGGAGGGATACCTGCGCCAGGCCAGCTTCAAGGGGCTACGCCAGGATATCCGGCCAGAGGATGTGACCGAGGCTTCTGTTGCTCCGGTCAGTTGATAGGTTGCAGGCAGCTATCGGCGCTGGCATGGCCCAGGACCTCGTTTTCTATGTTTTCGACTTACTGGTTCTCAACGGCAAGGACCTGAAGACGCTGCCACTGAAAGACTGCCGGGCGAAGCTCTCGGCCTTGATCAAGGGCCGACGGCGGAAGGAATGGCCGCATATAGTCTATAGCGGCAACCAAGGGAATTCCCGGTTACGGCACTTGCCTTGCCGAACTTACCCATGTGTTTGGTCGCCTAGACCCATTACACGCGGGCACAAAGACTGTTCTAGCCGAGATCCAGGGTGTCATTGAAGACGACATACCTGCGCATCGATTGTCCGCACCGGACGTTGAAGTGTGGGCAAAGGCGGGTATGCTTGCAGGCAAGGTCTTTCGTTTAAGTGGCCTACCAGCCAAAGTAGGTCACGAGCGAAAAATTCTAAATGATACGCTTCTGTTTCTTCAGGCGAGAAAGATAGGCGCCGCCGTCCTCACGCGCAATCTGCGAGACTTTGACTTCCTCCAACAGCTTCACCCATCTGGCAATCTTGTCTTCTATGACCAGGTTTGAAGGTTGAAGCAGGGCTCCATTCTGTCAATCGGCGCTGAGGCGTCCAAGAATGCCCCTCAAAGGGGAGTTTTTGCGAATACCCTCTGACCTAGTCTGAGGGTAATCTAAACCCCGGCACCAAAAGCGATTCAGAACCCCTATTACAAGCCGAAACAGACATTGGAATTCCAACAGTTTGGACGGCCCCACATTTAGATTTTTCTGAGTTTGGGGGATAAGCTTGCTAAAAATAGGAGTACATTCGCGTCAACCTGTGAGGGAGCGTGGTATGCGAGGGGGGATTCCGATCCGCACTTACGATCGTGACCGCTCTGATTTTGGCGCAACCCACTTTAGGTTTCATCTCGAAGACTTTTGGCGAAGACACCGATCCCTTGCCCACCTATGTGGATCTGGTCGAGCATGGCCGTCCAGCAAGCCTTTTCAGACTTGAGACAAGCCATTCTGGCCTTTGTGACAAGGTGGTCAAAGAGCTAAATGAGCCTTTTTACGAAGAGAACCGGTCGCCCCTACAAACACTATTGCACGCTTCTTCAGCGATATCCTGGTACCCAAAAAAGGTTCACACCGCCGACGGCGGCACGATCCAACTGTTAAAAATTGGGGATCCGGATTTAAGCCTTTCTGGAGATATTTATAAGGTCGTGTCTGTGAAAGCGGATCTCCGCGAATATCCAATGGAAAAGCTGGTTATAGTAAAGAAAGCGGCGTTAGAGTCAGCACAAGATAATGATGGAGTCGTCGCAAATCACTTCGTCAACGAAATTTTAGAGCCGCAGAAAAGCAACTCAGTGCGGCCTGTTGATACTTGGCCGCTTGTCGAGAAGAAGGTGCGGTCTGATGCGGGACAAGCCAAATACCTCCCGGCCAATACCTATACACTGAATGCGCTTTTAATCGATCAACATCTTCTTGCCGTATTAGCACCTCCGTATCTCTTCGATAACGAAGGTAACCTTCGAGAAAATCTCATCACGTTCGTCGTTTCTCTTTCAGCGCCCGAGAGTGCTCTCTGTTATCTCACATATTGACGCTCGGCGCTCTTCTGTAGGAGTAGAGCAAATTCGTTGAGCAATCTCCATCAAAACTATTTGTTCGGTTCCGATTACGCCACAGAACTAAATTTATTCATTAAGCTGGCAGAAAATCCGACTTTGAAGGCAGGTGGTTCCCAGAGGATCATAAGTGTCGGCGGCTCGCATAACCCAACGATTGGCTATGGATACGATTATCCCGCCGGTCCTGGGCTGAGATTAATGCATTTTTACCCGACGCACTCGGTGGCACTCTCACACAAGCACAGCAGAATGCGATGGAGCTACTCCGGCTCTATAAACAAGGTCTTAGCGTCACGATCAGCAGCAGCTCGGGCACTTCTTCTCGTGCATTGAGCAATGATGACATCGTCGTCGTCTTCTATTGCCTCGAGTTGCTCCTCGCTCTTCGCGTTTACCAATTTCTCGATAAGCGGAATAGGAAGGGCAAGAACAATGACGTCGGGCTTCGCGCTGCTTTCGATTAATGCGGAGATCTGCGAGGAAATTAGTTCGACCGCGTAGTGAATAGCTCTGTCATGACGCCCGATGGCTTTAATTTCATTGACCTGCTTTCGTGAAATCGTGGCGGTCGCATTGTCGGAAACAGCGAACTTGCACCGGAAGGGATTTTGGTTGCCCATGCTTGGGAAGTCAGGATTGAGGTTGATGAGTTCCTTTTTCTCGCTCTCAATGCCTTTACCAGCCTCCTCTAGGAATTCTCTAAATCCTGCGACCGTCTCTTCAGTACCAATAATAACAACGTTAACAACGTCACCGGATCGTGGCTGCAAGGGCCCATATTCGCGCAAGCCTTGCCGCGGATCACAATGCTGTCCGCCATTCCCGAATTCGAGCGGGGGTTCTCCTATGACATGCGATTTGAAAATCACGTCTCACCCCATTCGTCAAAGAGATCACGGGACTCCATATCCTTGGCTCGGGGATCGATACGGGTCCAAGAAGATTCCGGGACGCCTTGTGGAAGCTGAATTAGTGGCAGCTTCTCAAAGGTCAAAAGCGGCACGGGCCTGTCAGTATCGAACAATCCGGAATTCGTGAAGCCGCTTTGCACCAGAAGCTGTTGCCACATGATGACCTGACCGCGAACGGCGGCATTTCTCTCGAGGCGCTTCTTGCCTGAAAGGAGCAATTCCGCGATAGGGTGGTCTTCATAGCCATTTTTGGTGAAGCGAAATGTTGGATCGGTGATGACAAACCACTCGTCTGCGAGCCGCTCGAAGCGGAAACTGGCGGCGTGATGCCTAACGTAGCCTGGGCTATCAGGACGTTTCTTATTTGATTAGACGCTAACTACTCTGGCGGAGGTCTCATTGGGGGATGTTGTATCCTCGCCAATATTTGAGGTCATCCGGTTTGAGTAGGTATTCGAAGCCGGCATCAGATTCTCGAATGTAGTCGCCGCTCTCCGTCGCCTTAACTTGAACGGCGAGCAGCTTGCCGAGCGGAGTGCAGGTCTTAGGCTCACGGAGCTCGATGATGCCGTCTGTCCCAGCTTCCAGTCGACCTCGATGCTCGTAAATAAAGCGCATCTCGAGGACGAGCTTCTTGACCGCCGTCTCACCGAGCTCACCCAGTATCTGACTATCCGTGATTCGCTTCGTCATCTTTAATTGTATGATATTTTCCGCCATCAAAAAAAGAATTATTGTGATTCCCCGTGAAAGGTCGGTGTCGATCTAGGCAGCGACAAGAAGAGTACCGTGCGAGGACCAGTAACGACCATCGTCGGCGGCTATCATTGGCGTCTTTGACTGGCCGTGACTCGGTCGTGTTTTGGCATATTCTGATATCCAGTCATTTAACCCGACTTGAGCTCATGACCATGTCGCCTTGCGTCAGCCGAAAGAGGAGGAAATTCGATGCGCTATACCGAAGCCTTCGCCAAGCTGGGGTACAAGGTCGAGTTGCCGCGCCAGGATTATACGGCTGCCAGCGAGCGAGGCGTGTGCATCACCGTTTGGCGTTGCGAATTGAAGACACGAAAGGGGCTTCCTAGTCTTGATTCGAGAGAAGATGCTGGCCCGATAGAGGAATGGGGGCAGCTTCACGGCAGCCGAAAGCGGGTCGATCATTTTGCACTAGCAATTCAAAAGTTCGGAGGAGTCGTCGACGTCGTTATCGTTGAAGGCGTGCCGGGAGAGGGTGTCAAGGATGCACATCCGTGGATGCCGGCCGAACGCAAAGGCAGCCGGTGGCACGTCACTTATTTGGATCCGTTGAGCGGTCACTTTGCGGTCGAGGCAAGGCTCGGACAGGTTGTTGGTCAATTGACTTGAGACAGTACGTCGAGGGTCCTTATCGTGAAAGCGTGGGATCTCATCAAGATGTGGTGCGCGACCATCAGAACACTATCGTTCGTTGCTTTTGCTGTTGACTGGTATTCAGCAGTTCTTGGCTGACGGTACTGGCTTTTGCCGCGAATGCCACCTGGATTCATACCATTACCCTCTTCGCTGCAAATAGAGGGGATTGTAGCTATAAGAGGCAGTGGATCTACATACCGCCAGCCCTTCACGCCGCCACTAGCACCCCGGATAAGCAACGGGCCGGGCCGACTGCGCAATTGTTGGGCTCCGCGTCCCACCCGTTGCCAACAACCTAGCTCGGGTTCAAATGGAGAACTGACTCTACTGCCGAATGGATGAGCCGAGCGGCTCACGTCAAGGGAATTTGCCGGTTTGTTTGATTCCAATTAGTGGGGGGAAGATGGTCCAAAGACATATCGTAGTGCTGCCGCAGGACAATGGCGGTTTCGCGGTTCAACCTCTGAAGGAATACCTGCGGCAGAACCCCGATGTTTTGCCCGACTTCGATCCCAGCAACAGCATCCCACCAGCTACGCGCCGCCCTGAAGCGCAAGGGCTGGACGATGCAGGAAACGCCGTCCGAAATCCGACTCATCAAGCCGGGCGCGGCGTCCGACATCGCTAAAGTCGAGGAGGTCTTAGGCGGAAGCGAGGAAGGCGATTTCGAGCCGGCTGAGCCCCCGGAAGCGGCCTTTACGCTAGAATACCAGTTGCGGGATTTCCTGGCGGCCAATCTCGAGGCTGTCAAAGTGAAGGACAAGCGGCTGCGGCTCTACGTCGATTCGACCGGCCGCGATGGGATCGAGTTTCCGACTGCCGTTGGGCCGATCGATATTCTCGCCTTGGATCAGAACGGCGATTTCATCGTGTTTGAATTGAAGCGGGCCAACAGCCCCGACCGCGCCGTGGGCCAGTTGGCCCGCTACATGGGCTGGGTGCAGCAAACGATTGGAAGGGAGCACAAGGTGTCTGGCGTCATCGTCGCCAAGACGATCAGCCAGAATCTCCGCTACGCAGTGTCAGTCGTGCCCAGCGTCTCCCTGTTTGAATATCAGGTCGAGTTTCACTTAAGGCCGGTCCATGGCATTGCACCTTATTAACTGCCATGAATGTGAATCAACACCGAAGTGGTACCGTTTGGTTTACTTGCTCAATTCACGGCGATGCTTGATCCGAGGGGGCGTTAGGCACCTCGGGCCCACCTCAATAGCGATTTTAGCTTAAGCCTCATCTGTAAAGCGGCGGCGTTGCACCGGCGTATCAAAGCCGTTGGGATAATGGTCGCATCGACGAAGTTCGCCTCTCGGGATTAAACTGATGTTGTCCAGACAACTCGCATGAAACTCTCAATATGCTTTTGCAATAAACGTCCTAACCTGGCGGAGCGCTTCCGAAGAACTGCCCTCCCCTCAATTGCGCAGCGTGCGCTCTGAGGTCTGCATTGGCTTCCGGCACCAGGACTTCGACACGCTTCAAGCCCGCTTCCCTGCTCTTCGATCCGGACGAACGCGTGGCTGGCTCTCGCAAAGCCTTCGCCCCATCTTTATCGCCGCAGTTCCGGAATTTTATAAGAAATCATATCCGAAAATAAAAAGGGTATCCGAAACGAACAGCTAGGCTTCTATGGGTGCGTATTTCAGATGTGATCACGGAGGAACACTTTGCGAGAGCGCCACGTGTCAGTGCTAGGGCCGGCTCGATCGAAAAACAGTCGGAGTCTGCGAGCCATTCCGGAGCACACTCACAAATCCGCGGTTTTTTTCCGGCGTCTTGGCAAGGACCCAGCGAAGCTGATAGCCGCCGGCCGCGCGGCAGGAATTCAACGTTATGAGACTTAGTTCTTTCGATGACTTTCGCCGAGCTCAGTCATGCGATCATCCATTAAATCGATGTGCCTCTGAAGCTGCCTGATGATTGTCCTTTCAATGGCGTCCAGCTCCTGAGGGGTTGTATGCCCACAAATTTTCGACACATCCCAATCCAGCCATGTTCTTCGGCATTGATCGGAATAACGGCTACGGCCGTAATGGTCTCTGAATATGCCCTCATCTTAACTGCAAGAAATCGTTCAAGCTCTTCTCTGACCATCAAAGCTTTCTTCATTGTTTTTCCCGCTGTGGCTCGGTGTATCGTCTATTGCAATTGATCGAAACACTTAAGGAACCGCAACCGAACATGGCCTCCTGGTTGCCTTCCATAAAATAAGAGCACCTGCTGGTGGCATCATCGAGTTTCGCCCGGTCCAACCATACGCCCAACGCGCACAGACAAACCGCCGGCGTAACAAGCACAGCATCATTATATAGCCTCAAGCCGGCCGCTGGTGCCTTGATGGTATCGCCGCGAAAGTCCCACAGGATGCTTGTTTCCTGACCTCATGCGGATAGAACCTGGCTCTGAACGACTTCCGCATTGCTGAAGACCGTGACGATGTCGGCTCCATTGGTGAAGGTATAGGCGGTCATTCCGGTGACGGAGATACCCGCCGCCACGGCGGTGGCGCCAAGCGTCGGATCGGCGGTGGTTGCCGTCCAGCCGCCGGCGGTATCAATATTCAGCGTGTCCGGGCTGCTGCTGCCCATATCGGCAATGAACTGGTGATCGGCCGTATCGGACAGAACATCGTTGAGGCTTAAAGTGAGCACATCCTTGCCGCTGCCGGTCTGGATGCGCTCGACATTAGCGAAAGCCGGTCCGCGCATATCGATCGTATCGGCGCTGATGAGGACCGCATCGATCGTGTCGAAGCCGGCGCCGCCGTCGAAGCTGTCGGCGTTATCCCATGTCAACGTGTCGTTGCCGGCATCCCCGAACAGGTGATCGGTGCCGGCGCCACCGGTGATGGTATCGTTGCCGTCGCCACCATGTATCGTATCGTCGCCGTCGCCACCTTGCAGGACGTTGTTGAGGGCATTGCCGGTGATCGTATCGTTGAAGGCCGAACCCGTGACATTCTCAAGATTGAGAAGACTGTCGGTACCTTCGCCCGTCGCCGTGCCCTGCGCCAGATCGACAGTGACGGCCGAAGCGGCAGCATGATAGTCCACCGTATCGGTGCCGGTTCCGCCGTCCAGCACATCATTGCCGAGCCCGCCGCTGAGCGTATCGGCGAGAGTGCCTCCAACTAGTGTGTCGTTGCCGTTGCCACCCCTCAAGACATCCATGCCGGCATCGCCATAGATCGTCGCATCCAGGTTGCCAGCGGTAATGGTGTCGTTACCATCGCCGCCATGGAAAGCTTGGGTGACGTCATAGCCGGCATGTGTTGCAGCGGCCGCGTCAACAGGCAGCGTCACCGTGTCATTGCCCGCGAGGGCGTCATATTGCGTGCCGAGGGCATAATTTGCCGCAGAAACGGAGTTGAAATCGATGATGTCGTCGAGAGTCGTGAACAGTGCCGGCAAGGGTGTGATATATTGCACGACCTCGGCATTGCTGAAGATAGTGACCGTGTCGGTGCCGTTGGTAAAGGTATAGGCTTTCATGTTGCCGTGAACGGATATCCCGGCGGCTACGGCAGTCGAACCAAGCGTCTTGTTGGCGGTGGTCGCGGTCCAGCCACCGCCGATATCAATTTTCAAGGTATCCGGATTGCCGCCGCCCATATCAGCAATGAATTGCCGGTCGGCGGTCTCGGTCAGGACTTCGTTCAAGCTCAGCGTCACCACATCCTTTCCGCTGCCCGTCAGAACTCGCTCGACATTCGTGAATCCCATGCCGCGCAGGTCGATCGTATCAGCGCTGTTATTGGAAGCATCGATCGTGTCGAAACCGGCGCCGCCATCGAAGCTGTCGGCGCTGTCCCATTTCAGCGTATCGTTGCCGGCATCACCGAAGGCCGTATCGGTGCCATCGCCACCGGT
>NZ_JAXCLW010000010.1:0-135120 GCF_034044715.1 Dongia soli
TCGGCCGTGAAAACCCTCAGCGCCGATGGTACTCCGTCTCAAGACGTGGGAGAGTAGGTCGCCGCCAGGTCTTCGAAACCAGCAAGGGCACATCCATCAGCAATACAAACACCACACCAAGGCGCCATCACGGCGCCTTTCGTGCTTAAAGAACAACCAACGCTGAGGACGAGCTCGATCTTGAGCAGCCCGCCCCAGCGCAGAGCGTAAGCTCGGAGCGCTCGCATAGAGCGACCGGGCACTACACTCAGACCACACAGATAACGCGGGGTGGAGCAGCCCGGTAGCTCGTCAGGCTCATAACCTGAAGGTCGTCAGTTCAAATCTGGCCCCCGCAACCACCGACAGTGACAAGCCCTGGTCTCCATGCCAGGGCTTGTTTGCTTTTGCAGCCGACAGTGCCAGGAGCCCCGCCAGGGCGCCTTCCAGCTCAATTCTCAAGTCAGTCCCCTCTGGGGTGAGCACGATCTGCTCGATCAGGCTCTGGATCGCCGTGATTGCGCCGTCGCGCAGCTGCGGATCCGCCAGCAGTTCCTCCAGGCGCTCGACCTCGGACCGGTGAGCCGCCTCCCAGTCGGGCGGCAGGTCGAATTGCGGGACTTCTTCCATGATCTCCTCCAACTTTGCTTCAAGTGTGGTTTTCTCGGCCTCCAAAGCCGCCAGGCTCGCCTTCAGGGTGGCGACGGCGGCCCCTTCGGCAATCGCCGCAACCAGGTTGCCGATCTTCTTCTGGGTCTTGGCGAGGTCGCGGCGAACCCTCTCTCGGTCACCGCATTGGGCTTTGCTGGCCGCCGCAAGTTCAGTCTCGAGCTCGGCCCGGAACTGTGACAGGTAGTCAGCATCGATCAGGCCGTGCTTGATGCCCTGAAGGACGCGCGCCTCGAGATCGCTCCGTTTGATCTTTTGCTCGTTGCGGCAGGTCCCGGCGGACCTGGCCCGGGTGCAGCCGTAATGCTGCTTGTCGACGACGATGAAATCGTGACCGCAGCTCCCGCAGCGCAGCTTGCCGGAGAGAACGAACCGGGCGCGCCTGGCCCCGTTCAGGCGATTGCCCGAGGTGGCTGCCAGGCGGGTGCGTTTCTGATCGATCTCCTGCTGCCGCGCCTTCACCCGCACCCACAGGGCATCATCGATGATGCGCAGATGCTCGGTCTCAGCGACGTACCATTGCGCCGGCGGGTTGGGCCGGGCTTGCCGCTTGCCGGTTTGCGGGTCCTTCACGTAGGAGCAACGGTTCCATTCCAGACGTCCGATGTAGAGGGCGTTGTTGAGAATCCCAGTGCCGCGCGCGACTTGGCCGCGGATGGTCGTGTTGAGCCAGACCTCGCCGCGCGGGCCGGGGATGCCTTCGACATTCAGCTCCCGGGCGATCGCTTCCGGCGTCCTGCCATCGGCATAGGCCTCGAAGATCCGGCGGGTGACGTTAGCTTCCTCGGGAATGATCTCGCGCTCGCCGCGCTCCAGCGTCTTGCCGACGAGTTTGCCGGGCAGGGCCTGGTAGCCGTAGGCGATCCCAGAGGGGATCTTTCCTTCCTTGGCGCGGCCGATCTGGCCGAGCTTCGTCTTGCTGCCGATGTCGCGCAGCTGCTGCTGCGACATCATGCCGAAAATAGCGATATGCAGCGGCGTGATTTGCCCCATCTCTGGGGTATGAAGTTCAACACCCCGATAGTCCAACGTATCGTATATATCGGCAAGATCCGCGAGCCGCCGGCCAAGGCGATCGATGGCATGGACGACGACAACGGCGAATCGCTTGGATCGCGCCTCTGACATGAGCTGTTGAATCCCCGGACGGTTCGCGACGCTGGCGCCGCTGATCGCCGGGTCATCGTGGCGAGCAACGACATGCCATCCTTTGCGAGCTGCGTAGTCTTGGCAGGCGTCGGTCTGGTCTTTGATGGAGGCCTCGCGCTGAAGTGAGGTTGAATAGCGCGCGTAAATGGCGACCTTGAGGGTCATAAACGGATTTTCCTTTTTACCAGTTGATTGCCGGCCAGCCTGGCTAAAGCCTGTCGGGCGAGCAGCCGGGTCAGTTGTGACAGGGCCTCCGTCACGGCGGCTGATGCTTCCGCACCAAAGACCGAACTTGTTCCGTCGGTTCCCGTGGGAATCGGAACAGACGCGTCCGTTGTCCCGTCATCGGACGTGACACTTGGCTCAGCGTTATCGGCGGTCTTTTGTCTCTTCATGACGAAGAGATTCGGTCGCCGCGGCGGCAATGACCAAAATCGGCGTGAGATTCTTAGAAAAGCGCTATCGGTGGATATCCATCTGACGCTTGGATACCCGACGGCTTTATCGCTCTCAGTGAGGCGTCTTGCTCAAAGGCGAGACCAGGTCTCGGATCGCCGGCACGCTATAGCTGATTCCCGTCGGTGTTCCGATGATTTGCAGCAGGCCTCGATCGCATAACTTCGCCAGGGGAACGAGAAGAGAGTCCGGCGTCCCGTGCCGTCGCACGTTGTTGACCAGGACGCCACTGAGCAGGTCCATCGCGATCCGTGGCGCCGGCTCATCCTCTATACCTTCCATGATGAGCGCAGCGGTGAGCTCCAGGCGCTTGGCGACCATGACGCCCAGCATCTCGTGGCCGAGTTCAATGGCAAGCTCGCAAGCTTGCAAGATGAAGCTGATGAAGGCATCGATCTCACGGTTCTCGAGGGCGCGGCGCAACAGGCATTGATAACGATCATAGTGCCTTTCGATAAGGACCTCCCAGGGCAATGCCGGCCATCCAGCGCGTCGCAACCTCGCACCGAACAGCATGCGGGCGGTGCGTCCATTTGCCTCCGCGAAGGGCAGGATCTCCATGAATTTAACCAAAGAGAGGGCCGCATGGATCAACGGATGTATATCCGTCCATCGATCTTCATCAAAATCATCGACATAGCCTGCGATCGCGCCTTCAATCGCTGCGGGCGGTACTTTGAACGGGCTGAAAGGCCGTTGAGACGGATAAGGGAAAAGATCATCGTCGAGACGCCAGCTCCGGTCCCAGTTTGGGCCGAGATAGAGGACGCGCGCGTCGCTATTGACGCGGCGGAGATTGGCCACTTCGTCGAAGATCCGTGTTTGCACAAAGGGCACATCATGTGGATCAAATCTGTCATACAGACGGATCGTTGTGTCTGCGATACCGTCTGCGAGGATGAGATTGTGAATGAGATCGCCGTGACGCGTCTCGCCAATCAGGGCCGCCACCAAATCGCTCGCGTAACCTGGCTTGATGATCAGCCGTCTGGCGTAGCGGGCATGACACGATAGCCTGACGATGGGTTCTTCCAGCTGAGTGGGATAGAGTGCCGCCGCATATCCCTCAATTTTCGTGTCGATCGCCTCGAGGCGATGCCGGAGAGTATTGTTCAATATCATCGCTTTGCCCCGTATCCGGCGGTGGCGTGGCGACATATCTATCGGGACCGGCAGAGATGGCCGCGACATTGGCGGCGCGGATTGAGCCGTGCCAAGCTTCTTCAGAAACGCCATCCGACTATGAGCGGAAAGCGCCGCGCAGTCACTGACGGAGGCTTTTAGAATATCGAGAAACGCCAGCACCTTTTCCTCCGGCAGGGGACGTGGCCAAAAGCAAGGGACGGTGCCAGCAGGAAAGAATGCTAAGGCGGCTGAATCGGAGGTCTCGAAGGGAAGCGCCACATCGCTGAAATGCGCATTATCGGCGCGGAGCATGATCGCATCCGTGTCGCGATAGTAAATGGCTTCGAGGAACAGGCCGCGATGATATATGGGAGGCTGTAGATCCGAGAGTATATCGCGGATCGCGTTGAACAATGAATATGGCAGAAAGAGGGCTTGTGTGGCCATTTGTTATGTCCGTGGAAAAGCTGGGTGGCCGCTGTCGCTCGGCTGAACGGCCGGGTGTCTGAAGCCACTTACCGAGATGCCGAACGGGGCGGGGGCGAAAGCGATGGTGGTCGGTTACCGGGGTGACACGATGGCCGTGCAGCCACCGATCGCGGGGGGCACGACAACCAGCGCCAAATAATTTCGCCTCGTGGGTACAGCCATCGTGATCATCCCGCCCTCGACATCAGCGGGACGACGCTCGAAGTTCCCAAACAGAAATCGGCGGTTCATCTCAGCTTGAGCTTTCGCGATATCTACTTCCAGATCAGCTTTGATGACGTCCAGCCAGGCCTGCTGCTCGGCTTCCTCGAGCGACCAGGTCACTCGGGCACGATCGAGGTCCTGCAGAATCTTGCTCAAGGTCGGCGGCAGGCCGGATCCGAAAGCGCCGGGTAGGTAAAGGGCGGTTTCGTTGGTGAAGGCCGCATAGCCGACGATGTCATTGACCGGCCAAATCGAACATTGGACGCTCAGACCGCCAGGTGTGAAGACATAGGTGCGGTGTAACAGTTCCTCGGAATCCAGCATCGATTATCTCCAGCGCTTCTCGCGGGCCCACCTTCCTGGTTGAGCTCCTGCTCCGGCCGGGTATGCTTCCCGCCGCCGCCCGCATCCCAACGGGGCGGTGGCGGGAACTATTGGCTTTGTTGATTTTGCGTTGACGGGATACGCGGCGTCTAAATCGCGTATCGGGGCAAAGGTCTGTCCAGGCAACTGCCCAACCGTTCCAGCAAATACCTTAGATCTCGGCTCCTCCGTCGCCCTTCTTCGACGTGCAGCATTGATTAGAGGTTTAACCGGCACGCCCCATGCCAGTGGTTGATTTGGTGTTACGCCGCGCTGCGGCCCCGGTCTCGTCAAGCTTGCCGCTCGCCTGCGCTAACTGATGGGCGCGCTGAACCTTAAAAACACTTAGCGGTAGGCTGGAAGACTTAAAGCGTCCTCAGCAGGGACGCCTTCTCGAAATCGGTTTCTCGAGCAACTTGTGGCCGCTTGCCAAAGAAGTCGTCCGGATAGAACGTAAGCCGTTGGAAGAAGCGAAGATAGATCGCGGTAACGTGGCTTTGCGGGAAGCTTGAAGAAGTGCTCTGCCGCCACAGGTCCGGCATGCGCCCTTTTTTGCGCAAGCCCTAAGGTCGCTCCTGATGGCTTCCACGAATATGACGATCGGTTTCACTCATTAACGCGTCCTTGATTCGAACCGAGGTAGACCGCTGCCGTCTGGCTCCGCGGAAAAACATTCAAGGATCGGCTGACTATCTTCGGTAAATAATTGGCCCGGAGAAAAATTTGAATCTGCGGTCCGAATCTCAAATACGGAACAATATTGAACAGGAAAGAGCGCGTGTAAGCGCGAAAAGAAAATCACCGAATTGAGTCGATTTAGCTTGGTTTCCCGAATTTCGCGGCTAAATCCAACAGTACAGAAGATCTCCCGGCTTATAGACAGCGCGCGAGCAGATGAATTGGATCTTGAATCAACTTGTATGGAGAATACTCATGAACATGCTTTTAAACATCAACAGTTCGATGACCGAGGTTTTGTCTAGCGCATACGCTCTGCGGGGCAACTTTGGTGAAATCAAAGCCATTGGTCAAGTGTCTGCGCAAGCTATCCTGACGAAGTTCGAGCCGTGCCTGCCAAGCAAATTTACGGAATTCGATAAGGCAGGGCGCGGAGATGCGCTTCGCTGGGATCTATACGGCTACTGCGATCTTGAAGAGGTAGCAGTCATTCAAGTGCGGCACACATTCAAGCGCTACCGGCGCGGATACACGAATCAGCACAAAGACTATGTCTTGTGCGGCTCCAATGAAGTAACCAAGGCGCCGTTCCGTCACCCCGTCGCTTCGGCGGTTGTACGAGCAGCTGTGAATAAGGCCCCGGAAAGTCCTACCGCATCGGTCCGGGCCGCGCAGAGATGGTTATGGCAGGTCACAGATCAGCAGCTCTCACAGAGCGTCCGTCAGGGCGACGTTCTTGTAGTGCCGCACAAAGGAAAACCTGGGGGAGTGCGTTTTGATGGGCAAACATATCTTATTGGAGAAAGTCACGAGATCCATGCCGAGCAGATCATCATTGCGGCAGACTTGCGCGTGTTCGCTTGGTCGCCATTGCTTATTCATAAGAAAGGGCAACATGCCCCGGTTAAGATGGACAAAGAGGGTTGGTACGCTGTCCGCTTGGCGCAGACAGCAGTGAGCTGGGATTGGTCGCAAAGGCTCGGAGACTGAGGCAAAGCGCCAAGGCGCCGAGTGAAGAGACGGTTTCATCTTCCGCCGAATGGGCGGCCAAGAATACGAAGAGACAACTCGATACCCCGCCGAGCAGGCGGCCAAGAGTACGACGAGACTTCTCCATGTTCCGCCGAATAGGCGGCCAAGAATACGAAGAGACAACTCAATACCCCGCCAAGCAGGGGCCAAGAGTCCGACGAGACTTCTCCATGTTCCGCCGAATAGGCGGCCAAGAATATGAAGAGACCACTCGATGTCCCGCCAAGTAGGTGGCCAAGAGTGCAAAGAGATTTCTCCGTGTTCCGCCGAGTGAGTGGGCTGATTTTCGCCCAATAAACAGCTTAGCAGGCAAAAATCGTATTTAGCACCGTCCCTTTGGAGACGTGACTAGTGAAGCGGATGGACTTCTCCCTCGGGGAACGTCGACGCGTCTCCTGTCGGAAGAACAAGGTTCATCCTGTTCTTCAACACGGGCAAAACCACAGAGCATAGCTGCCCCCGTCGCATCCATGCCAGATGGCATGAGTCGAGAGAGCGATGCCGCCTGTTCCAAGGAAGTATAGCGGAGGGCGAGATGATAGAAGTTGAAACCCACATAGACAGCTCCGCCCTTGGCGGCGGATTCGACCGCTTAGGGGCTGGTGAAGCTTATCCGCTCGTAACCTGGCAAATTTCCGCTACTTCTCCAATGGGGTGGAGCTTCGATCGTTGACCAATACTCAGTGATTTGCTGTATGAGGCCAGAGGTGCTGAATAGTGATGTTGCAAAGAAGTTGTGCGGTGGGTGATCAACGCGAATCACTGTATGTACTCGGCCATCCAGAAGATGATTACATTCGATCAGGCGAATCGACCAGCCTTCTGGATAAATGGAATTAACGTGAATGATGCTATCGGCCCCTAGGAAGCGCTCGCCGGTGCACGGCCACGACATTATTGCATCGTCACTTAAGCAGCTTCTGGCTCCTTTCCAATTTCGCTCCCTAAAAGCCTTCCAGAATGCCTCAATCAATTCATCGGTTTCATGCGGTGGCTCCTTCATATCTTTCTCTGGGAAAAACCGTAAAGGGATATCCTCATAGTTCCAGTGGCTTGTAACCATCAACATAGCGCAAAGACTATTTCGTTGGGGCGGCCGTTTGTCGGCGACACAGTGCTTGCTTATTCTAATGCGCATACGTCGCCAGTCCAGAGCCCTATTTAAATCTCAATTTCCTCGCTTGGGACCTCTTTATTCGGTGCCGGAACAATCATGGGTTTGATCGGCACGCTGCGTGTCGGCGGCTGACTTAGCATTAGATCGCTCTGTCGCGCAGCCGGCTTCGGCACTTGCTGCGTTGACTGAGGTGCGGGTTTAAGGGGCTGAGGTTGCCTTGCTTTCTCGAATTCATGCAATTCGGCCGCAGCCCGCCGTATATGGTGATCAACGTAGACGTGGATTTCGCGGAGCGCGGCATCGTCAATAAATATCGCTTCGGGCCGGTTTCCCGATTCATTTGCATTCTTCCTATTCAGGTCTGCAGTGTTTTCCCGGGTGGCCAAATGAGATGGCGCTGTCTTGTCCAACTGAGGTGCGAGCGTGTCGCTCGCCGCGTTTTGCGGATCCAGCGTTCTAGTCGGGGCGGCTGACTTAACCGCGTTGCGTTTGGTTGCAATACCCATGACATCCCACCCGACCAGATCGCCGGCTTTGTCCTTTCGGTGTAGATGGAAACGGCTGTTGGTTTCCCGCGGAATCGGGTTAAACGCTCTAAGCGCGTGAAACTCCTTTCGGCTGCGGTGCGGGCGCAGCTTTCCGTTAGCGTCCCACTTCTTCAGTAATTGCGCTATGCGGGCATAGTATGTCGCGACGACGATGTCCGCGAAGACACTGGATTTGGCTTTAACCCGTTTCGCAGACCGGCCGAGTTGCCCCATAACAGCGGAAAGGACCCGGTGGTCCAGTCGGCGTAGTCGTCGTTGCATGTTCATCCAGGCATGCGTTTCAACATCCTCGATGTCAATGACGATGGGCCGGATGTCGATTTCACCTTTCTGGGGTACCAAAGCGGGGTCGGCGCTCCGCTTCAGACCATCGTAAGCTGGCAGCGAGTGGCGCAAGCAATTGACGTCCGGTTGCCCGTTCCATGGATGAAAACCTCGGTCGAAGGCGATCATTGTCGCTCGAGAGAGATGAACATGTAGTGGATGGGCTTCGTTGGTTTTTTTGGCGGCCTGTTTGAGCATTTGGAATTCCGCCGCGAAGCGATCAGGCGGGACGCGCCGCCAATGGGTTTCGAGCGCGTCGGCTGCATCGGCCGATGCGGCGTCGATTTTACGAGGAACGGGCAAGCCATCAAAAATAGCAAATGGGATTTTAGGGAATTTGATCGATGCTTCCTCTTGCGTCAGGTGGACCAAGGAGGCGTCGGCGTCGTCCACCCGCGACATTTGCCGTCCGAGTACACCAAGATTTGCGGCAAGATCGCGCGGCACGAAGAGGTCGAAAGCCGTCTTATGGCGTGTCATGGCTACGTAGCTCGCGCGGGCAGACCAGGGGAGAATGCTGTCATAAACCGCATAAGCTCGAGGGAGGGTCTTCCCCTGGCCACGATAAATGGTCCCGGCATAGCCCAAGCCCCATCCGTCGAATGCTGCTGGATCGAAGGCGACAGTTGCGCCGCCATCCAGTTTAACCGAAATCTCGTCTTCAGCGATGCCAACAACATTGCCGATATGCCCGTTCATGATGCCGAGGCTTTTGTCCGTGGCATGAAACTGAACCCGGTCACCCAGATGCAACTTGATGCGGCCCCGGATGCAGGTGAAGATGCCGCACTCTCCGTCGGAGCCGAACCGCGCCTCTTGCAGCCGATCGTTCAATTTGTTCGCAGCATCGTTTGTCGCACAGTAGACAAATCGAAAGACCTCGGGGTTCTCCTTGAAATCGCTCGACCAGCGGTTGATGAGCGACTCCATGGCGCCTCCAAGGTCGGGTGCCCAGTGCACCTTTCCATGGGCATCATATGCCTCCAGTGCCTCGGCGGGACGCCCCTCTGCCAGCGACAGGCTTGCCGCCTTTGCCCAATCCGCTTCCTGGCGGCGAATATCCCTGAGCTCGGCAGCGCCCAGCTCATTCTTGAGAATACGGAACATGCCGCCGCGCGAGACCGAGGCCAACTGAGCTTCGTCACCGACCAGGATGACTTTCGCACCGGCTCTTTCCGCGGACCGCAGCAGCCATTCGGTCATCTCAGAATCGACCATTCCGGCCTCGTCGACGATCATGCAGGTTTTCCGGTTCCAGGCCTGATCTGGATATTTGGCGCTTTCCTGTCTGTATCGTTCTGAATGCAATGTCGCGGCACGAGAGAACCCGTCAGCGCCCAAAGCGGCGGCCACGGTGTTCGTCGGCGCAAGGCCAATGCAGTGAAATCCCGCTGCTTCATGGGCTTCCCGGATCGCTTTGACGGTGTAAGATTTGCCAGCACCGGCAACGCCGCGAATGAGATGAATGCCGGCATTACCCGTTGCATGGGATAACGCTGCGAGCTGTTCTGGCGAGAGATTCATCTGTTCGCCCAGCCTTGTCGTTGCGGCTTTCATCGTCGCCAGCTGCTTCTTCGTAAGTCGCCGCTTCTCGAGCTGCTTCGCCGATTCCAAGATCGCCTTTTCCTGTCGGCGGATCGCGCGGGTCGTGTAAAGCCCGGTCGGCTCTCCGGTGGCTTGATCGTAAAGCGGGATTGTCTCGGCACTTCTAAAAATGCGCCGGATGATGCCGCTGGCTTCCTCACCAACGATGTCGTGTCGCCGCAAAATCCCAAATAAAGCACGGCGACTGAAGGTCGCCCGGTTCTTTGTCGCTTCGGCGACGACATTGGTTGGTTCGGACATTTTTGCCCGAGCTTCCGCTGTCGCTTTTTTATCCAAAGCAGCCTTGTTGCTATCCGGCACATAACGCGCTTTACCCCAATGCTCGCCGGAGATCGACCGAGATGGATCGACAGTGAGGTCGATCCCGTGGCTCAGGAAATAGGCGTCCTGGAATGCGCGCCACCGGCCGGGAAGGTCTTCCCCTTGCATATAAGCGCCCTTCTTGCCGGTCTTGCTTCGAAAGAGCGGGTCCAGATGACGAGCCTTTTTGCGAAAACTGTCGCCGACGATCACGCGGGTAGTGACAAGAAGGTGTGCATGGTAATTGCCAAAGTCTGGATCGTCTGGCCTGTGAATCGCAATCATGACGCCGACGCCGGGGTAGTTTTCTGTTACCCATTCGCGTGTCATGTCTTCCCGTTCTTCGCCCGATAATTCCTTCGGTAGCGCGAGGATGACGTGCTTCGCAAATGCCGCCCTCTTCTTGAACCGAGAGATTTTTGTCTTCGGATCAACCGTCGTTTCCGCGATTTCCGCTTCCGTCCATAGCGTCAGTGGATTTGAGAGTTTGGGATCCGCGCCCTCAGGCAGGATGACGATTGGCGGCCCCACCAGGTCAGTGCTTTTATGCGCATGACGATGCCATTTGTTGGTCAAAGCATTGTGCCAATTTTCCCGGCACAGGTAAGCGCCGAGCCCGACGGGGCTGTCTCCGTTGGTTTCCGATAGGATCGAGACCCTGATAAAATCGATCGCCATGCGGCGTTTCTCCAGCACGGAACTTTGTTCTCGGTCACGCTGAAGTCAGATAGTTGTGGCGCGGCAATTTGCCAGAAATCGACAATGCCAGCGGTTTGCGCTCAGCAAACTGCATATTGCGCTTCCAAGTCACCTCCCGGTGCGTTGTCAGAGACCCCGCTCCGCGCGGTCGGCAAATATGCCGAAATATCGAGCCAATACAGATAGCCGGAAAATGGCTCCAGCAGACCGGGCGAGGGCGCCCGGGAAGTTTGGCGAATCTTTCTTTGGCCCCCACGTGGCAGACACCGCTCCCGGCAACTATCTCGAAATCCGAACGGAAACTGCGTGAGGTAAAAGACGGGATTATGGCGAAACTGACCGGAATTGTGCGCCAGATTGAGAAGATCAAGCTGCTCGAAGCTGAGATCACGACCCTCGAGGAAAAGAACGGCTGGCGGATGGGCTCTCTTCAGCGTGAAATCTTGCAGAGATCGCTGAGGGCCAACCGGGAACATGCCAAAGCATCGAGTTTGGCGAGGAAAACGCGGACACAAAAGCTTCTGCGGTTGGGGATTCTTATCGAGCATTCCGGCCTCTCAAACATGCAGTACCGCGTGCTGGAAGGTGCGTTAGTCAGCGCGAGGGAATGCCAATGCAATCTCAAGCAAATGGAAGCATGGCGTGTTCGAGGAGCAAAAATCTTGGAGGAGATGGGCGTGTCTGGCGCGGGTACCGGGCCTGCCAACAAAGCGCGGAACCGGCGCTGGATTACCGCAGGTGCAGTATTTGAGAGAGCTGGGATGATGGATTGGGACGTTGCCATTCTTGCTTCCATCTTGAAGGTAATAGATCAAAGCCGCGATAATGTAGCAGCCCGCAAGCGTTGGATTTCTGCGTTACCGGTGGAGGTCAGGCTCGATGAAACCGCGCCATTGTGCCTAGTGTTTTCCAAACCTATCGGTGATGACCTCAGTCGAGAGCTACAATTGCTCGGCCTTAGCTTCGATCGTAAGAACAAGGTTTGGTCGGGGACGGCCGATTCATGGGATATCAGCGTACTGACGGATCGCTGCTGGTTTCGTGTCGTGGGCAGTCTGCGGACGGATGCACAGAAGGCGTGGATGGACATCAGTTCATTGGCGCCGGCCATTGGCTGAAGATCGCCATCAGAGGGCATGCATCTTCAGGAAGTGGGGATGACTGTCCTGATTACAAAGCTGACGGTTTCGGAAATATTTTAATAAATCGACGGCGACAATCCGCTTTGAGGGCCGCGAGTTAGAAGTGCGGACAAATTTTCAAAAGTATCGGCGCGCTAATGCGGTCAGGCGATGCTCAATAGGCATTTAAGAAAATCCAAGGGGACTGCCAGACAACTCCACCAGCGATCAGCTTCTTCTGTGCGGCCCGGAAAGCGTCCCGCATGGCCTCGTGACCATCCAGCCCCTCAAGGTAGTAGCCATTTTGAAACCGGCGGCCGGCGGACAGCTTCCGGTCGACAGAGTTCAGTTCCGCTTCATTGCAAGCCGCTTGGTAGCTTTGCGCGATCGTTGCAATCTGTCTTTCGATCAGCGTGGTAGCTTCCGCTTCCTTCAGGTGATAGTCCGGCGCGGCTGCGAGGCGGGTGCCGGCGTGCTCGCGCGGGCATCGCTTTGCCTGTGTCGCTTCGTTGCTCTGGCTGCCCTTGGGCCTTCGTGAACTGCTCGCGCGCCTTGCGCGGCCCGGTCACGAGCGTGCTCGCTTCTTACACGCTCGGAAACTGCTCGGCGGGGAGGCGCGCTCTAGGAACGCGCGGATGCTGGCCGAGCGACGAGGCAACCACGGTTCTCTGCGTGGCGTTTTCCCTATTCCGCAATCGCCTGCGATTGACCAATCGTTAAGCTGTGGGCGCATAAGCCCGGCTTAGTGGGGCTCGTCTGGACTGCCTGAGGTACCCGTTGCGCTGGACACCATGCGATCGCTTGAGGCGAAAGCACCATTTGAAGCCACAGTCATGCTGACGGAATGAAAAGGGGCAGCGAGATGAGGCTTGAAGAATACCTAAGAAGGCAGATTCGCAACGATTTCGCTGGGGAGACCCTTGCCGGCTATCTCAAGAACAGCCATCGAGGGACTCCTCTTTTCGCCGGCGATGAAATCGTTCTCAACGCCGTCCGCGAAGGCACCTTGTCGGGCCATGTGCTGTACTCATGGTTGACGTTTTACAAAACGACAAAGAATATGCCAGCCGTTGATGGCACCCGGATCGTGAAGAATTTTCTAAAGAACTATCGATCTTGGCGAGCTGAGATGGAGCGCGGCTCTTTCGCGCCGGAGGAATTGGTCCTCAGCGTATATGAGTCGTGCCGTAAGGCGGGGCGAAGCAACTATTTCGTCCTGGCAACTAAGGCGGCGTGGTTGATCGCCTCCGATCGAGTATCAATTTACGACAGCTTGGTCGAAGGCGCTTTGCATGCATTCGCAAGCGAGAAGCTCATAAAAAAAGCGCCCGTCGTCAACAGAGATAAGAATTGCCTGGGTGGAGATGAGGCAGTTGAAGCTACCATGGTGGAATATTCGAACTTCCTACGCCTGACAACGCGGATTGCAAGAAACCTCAAGGGCGACCTTGACGCCTATGTGATCGAAAATGCGAAGCAGATACCGGTGCCATTGCACAAAAATCATTTGAGAATTGTCGACGAGCTCCTTTGGGGTATTGGTCAGTCATCCTGACTGGAACGCGAAACCGAGGGCCTAAGCGGGGCCAATCGCTTTGCCCAGGTTGATCTGAGAAGTATTGACCGCAACTCGCCAGTGCCCGTCTCTGCAACAAATCGTTGGAACATTGCAAATGCCGCATGATGCGCTTCGATTGGAGCCAGCGCAGTGAACGACCAAGGATCGGACTTGCGATTGCCTCTGTAGTCTTAGTTCTCTTGTCAATTCACGAGGTCGGGCATTGGATTTTGGCTGTCGTGCTCAAAATTCGAGTCCGGCGTATCATAATTGGTCGCTGCATGTGCAGGAGAAAAGAGTGGCTTCGCCTTTGTGGGATCCCCATTTACATCGGTTTTCCGCCGTTTGGTGGTCGCGTCGATGTTTTCGGCGAGATGCGAGCTTGCAGCTCGATACATCCGGATAAACGCGGGCTTGCTGTTCATTGTAAGCGGTCCTACCAACAATTGATGGTGGCAAGCGGAGGAATTCTAGTCAACGCGTTGATTGGGGCGGGATTGCTCACGTGGGCTCTCATCGCTGCGAAATCGGATGCCGCCCGGTCCGACAGTGGCGGCCAGCTGAAAGCTTATGTTTCTAACATCGGAAGCTCGCTTCAGCTCTTAGCCGCCTATTTGCTCGAAGAGGTATTGTGCCTTCCCATCAAGTTGGAGCACGAGAGTGTCATCCAGATAACCTACAGGCTGGCCGTCGCTTGGAACAAGATGAGCTGGAGGTCCATGCCGTGGCTGGCGGCGTACTGGACCTTTGTTCAATTGCTCTCCAACTTGGTGCCGATCAGCCTCAATGACGGCTGGCACATATGGAGGAACCTGAGACAACTCCTTGGCGAACCGCAATTGACGGATGATAAATGGATCAAGGCGCGCTCAGCGGCGAAGTCGGCAAAGGCGAAGTGCGCGATCTTGGTCGCAGCTTTTTTTTCACATGCTGTGATAGGTGGCATTTTTCTATTCGTGGTACTACCAGATCCACATTGATGCTTATGGCGCCTACCACTTTATCGCGAGTGGCGTCAATCGGGCAGGACCCGGTAGCCTCCGGACCGCCGGCGCGATGCTAGGGTATTGGTTTTGCCGGATCCCGCGCCGGCGATCACCCGAGGCGGATCGCCGATATGCCCGATCGATGCCGTGCTCGAAGGCGAGGCGCTCGCGTTCGTTGAGCTTGCCAAGATAGACGGGCAACGGAAACACGGACGGTCGCGGTGTCTCCAGGACGCCGACGATGTCCCCTATGGCCATTGCGGGATCACCAGATTCCGTGCTGCCCACGCCGCCATTCACAGCGGAAGATAAGACGGTCGTGGCCAACAACATTTATGCGCATGTGTGGCAGCGGGCCATGCGGACGGCTTTGCGGGGCCACCCATTTAAGAGGCGTCGAAATCTCATCTTCTTCTTACGCTGGGTCTAGACTGATTGTTCTTCCGACAAATTTATTCAGGGTCGGTCTCGTTCAGGAGGTAGATTGTGTAAGGCGAAATATACCACTACCCAACCGTGCATCTCTTCGCTAGTCTCACCCTGAATGAATTTAAATGCTGGCACCGGTCGTGATGAACCGTGTGCTAGTCCGGGGGAGAGAACGTGTACATCAGCAGAATTGTCATAAGAAACTTTCGTTCCTTCGATCAGCTAGACTTGTCCATTTGTCGTGGCACCACATGCGTGATTGGAGAGAACAACACCGGCAAGTCGAATTTTCTGCACGCTATCCGGCTATGTATAGACGCGGAGCTTTCGTCCGCCTTTCGCTCACTGGCACCGAACGACATTCATTCGGCTGTTGATATTGCACATCCTAATCAGGTTCTGATCGCCCTGGAGATCAGCGATTTTGCTGGGAAGGTTAATGAGGAGGCGCTGGTCGGTGCATGGCAACACAAGCCAGGCGTGGCAAGGTTGATCTATCGTTATCGACCCAAGCTGGGTGTCCGGGAGGACCTTGAAAGCGAAGAGATTGAGCCGGGAGCTTTGACGCGGGATGACTATCAGTGGGAAATCACCGGGGGTGGCGATCCGGCACATGATCCGGCTGAAATCGAATGGGATGAGGATGTCGGTTCATCGATCCGCTTCAGCGATCTTCAGTCCTTTCAAGTCGTATACCTGCAGGCTCTTCGCGACGTAGAAAGCGATCTGCGCCAGCACAGGAGCTCCCCGCTCGCACGGCTGATAGCAGCCATGGAAATTGATACCGTTGAGCAGGATAAACTCGTCGAAATCCTTCAAAAGGCCAACGAAGCGATAGCCAAAGCGCCAACGATTAAGGAAATCGCCGAAGCCATTGATGAGTCCTTCAAGACCGTCACGGGACCGGCATTCGCCATGGACGTCGAGCTCGGATTGGCCGAGCCATCCTTTCAGGCAATCGTCCGTGCGTTACGCATTCTGCTTACAAACTTGGCGATGACGAAATTTGAGCCGTCCTCCAATGGACTGGGCCTTAACAACATTCTGTATGTGTCCATCCTAATCGAGTATTTCTTCAAACGCTTGGCTCAGCAGAAATCAGCAGGCCAGATCATCCTCTTCGAGGAGCCAGAGGCGCACTTGCATCCTCAGCTGCAGCTCACCCTGTACAAGGCGCTCTGTGGTCTTCCGTTCCAAAGCATCCTCACTACGCACAGCACGCATATTACTGCCAACGCCCCCCTTAAGTCCTACGTTGTGCTAACGCAAGTTGGAGAAGCCGGAGTTGCCTCCAGTGTTCCGGCTGAAGGGGCGGAGCTGGAAGACGGAGAGATTGACGATCTGGAGCGCTACCTTGATGCAACGAAGTCCAATTTGCTTTTCGCACGAAGGGTAATGCTTGTAGAAGGACCTGCGGAGCTGTTTCTCATCCCTGCGCTACTCAAGGAGGTCTCCGACATTGATCTGGAGCGGGAAGGCATATCGGTAATCCCCATCTACGGGGTGCACTTCGATGTCTACGCGAAGCTCTTCTCTGACAAAGCGCTTCCGAAGCGTTGCGCCATTGTTTGCGATGGCGACCTCAAGCCCAGTGATGCCAATGAGGACGTGGAAGGCGAAGACGATCTCCCGGAGATACCCGATCTAAAGGATCTAGAGGGTGATCATGTAAAGGTTTTTGCCTGCGAAACGACGTTTGAACGCGCAGTGACGGCAGAAGGTACCCTCGAAATGTTCGCTAGTGCGGCCGATGACATCGGCGCGCCAAGAGTCGCAAAGCGCCTGAGGCAGGGCCTCGCAATTCTTGAAGATGAAG
Source organism: Dongia soli (assembly GCF_034044715.1). Taxonomy (NCBI): domain Bacteria; kingdom Pseudomonadati; phylum Pseudomonadota; class Alphaproteobacteria; order Rhodospirillales; family Dongiaceae; genus Dongia; species Dongia soli. The sequence continues at coordinate 16,648 of NZ_JAXCLW010000010.1, forward strand.
ACACCGACGACGATGATCGCAAGGCAACTCTTACGGAGATGCGTGAGCTAGTACTGAATACAGCCAAAAGATTTGGCAAGGCCAGGTTCGCGCAGCTTGCAGCGCGTCACGTCAGCGATGCGACTGAACTTCCGAAGTACATTACGGATGCGGCAGAATGGCTGGCTGAAGCATGATGCTAACCGACGAGCAAAAGGACGCTGTACGATGCGATGAGGACCTCATGCTGACCGCGTGTCCCGGCAGTGGCAAGACGCGTGTCATCATCTCAAAGCTTGCCCGTGTGGTCGATGAGATACGAGGAACGCCGCGCGCCATTGCGTGTATCACCTACACGAATGCGGCAGTGCAGGAGATTGAATCGCGCTTACGGCATCACATTCAGCCCGGAGACGACACGCTTTTCGATATCTGCACTATCCACTCCTTTTGCCTTAATCATATTTTCCGACCGTTCTGCCATCTCATCAAAGGGTACGAGAAAGGCTTCAAGGTCCTTACTCCAGAGAGTGAAGAGTTTGAAAAGCATGTAACTGCGGTCTGGGCGCAGCATGGGCGCTACAATCTGACGTTCCGAGAATTTGAGGAATTCACCCAGCTTCGGGTTGGACTTAGCGGTGAGCCGGTCGGAATCGAACATGGCGCGATTACACCGGATGTCGCAAAGGACTACTGGAAGCGCATCCGGGAGGATGGCTTCATCGATTTTGCGAACATCATCTATTACTCACTCATTCTGCTTCAGAAGCGGCCGGAAATCCTGAATTCGATCACGGCGAAGTTTGCGTGGATTCTGGTGGACGAGTTCCAGGATACGACGGACCTGCAGGTAGAGATTCTAACGTTGATCGCTGCAGCGAAGCGGACACGGTTTCTTTTGGTCGGCGATCCTTATCAGTCCATCTTTGGCTTCGCAGGCGCGAGGCCGGACCTAGCTGACGAGTTCGCGACGCGCATCTCCGCGCGAACAGACAAGCAGTTGTCGGGAAATTTTCGGTCAAGTACGTCAATTCTGGCGCATGCTAACCTTCTTTATGCCCGGACGCCGGCGATGGTGGCGCTCGGCCAGTACAAGGATGTCGCTCAGCAGCCAGTCTGGCGGCATGGATCTTCGCCGTTTCAGGTCATCACGGACCACTTTCTCCCGGCTCTTGATGGTCTCGGCATCCCGGTAGGCGAGGCCGCAATATTGGCCCCCACTTGGTTGTCTCTCTTCCCACTTGGACGGCGCCTGCGAGAGTATGGTGTTAGCATTGTAGGCCCCGGCGCCCGACCTTACCGGCGAAATCGCCAGTTCGCGCCTCTAGCTGAGCAGATTTGCGGTTATCTTATGGAGCCGCGTCCCGACGCTATTGCCGGCATAGAGCGCACTCTGTTCAACACCTTGCTCGATATTACGGGCCGTGCCTCTTTCGATCTCTTCTCTTATCGCGGGCGCGTCATAGTTTTTCGGCTGCTGGAGGTCGCGCGGAAACTGCACGCTAAGCATACGGGTGCCATTGCCTGGCTGGAAGCCACTAGTGCGGAGTTTGCTGATCTTCTGATCACTGAAGAGTATCTCGCCCCGTCGGAACGCGACATATTTAGGATGTCGGTGGAGGAGATGAAGAGCGACATGCGCAATAACAATGTCGATCTCGCGAATCTCACGACCGAAGAGCTGGGCGTCTACGCCAATCCAAAAGCGGCGCTCAAGCTGGTCAATCTACATACTTCCAAAGGCCGTGAATGGCGGGCCGTCGCAATGATCGACCTGCACGAAGGCCGTATCCCGCATTACATGTCGCGAACTGCAGAGGATTATGAAGCTGCAAAGCGTTTGTTTTATGTAGGCATTACGAGAGCCGAGCAGTTCCTAATGTACATTACAGATATCACGCATCGTCGTAATGAGCCTACGCGATTTCTCCGCAAGGGCTCTGGAGTTGGCGTGTGCTGATGTGATCACGAAGCGTTTGTGCGATCTAGCGATGACCGATTTTGACGGTAAGTGAATATAGGGCAGGGGCGGTATGCGAATATCGACCAGAGAGGTGATGAAGCCGTTCTTCAGCTTTGCGGCACGAGTGCCATTCAACATTGCACCTGAACGCGGTACCGAACTCGCCGCTGAAATATTTGGTTCGGGCAGATGGCAGCTCGTTCCGAGTGAGATGGCAGCAAATTTCTATGCCGTGCCATCCGACAAGGCTATTTACCTCTCCTACGCCGGACTCGCGAGCCTGTGGTGCATCGCGTACGCGGCCTTCAATGTCGCTGATGTCGCTTCACGGCTTCAACGCGCGCCAAAAAGCTCCGGGCAAACCGAAATCAATATCGCTCAGGAATATGCGTTGCGAAAGATCCCGGCACACATTGCCTACAGCAAAGCACTCGTTCGGCAGGATCAGGACTGGCCAGACGATCTTCCTCAGCCTCAAGCGTCCTCGGACTTGGATACACCAGAAGGCCGCGTGAACAACGCCTTCTATGGCGCGCTAAGCTGGATTCTCCTTCACGAAATAGCACATGTTTTTCACGGCGGTGAAAAGCTTCTTCCTGCAAGCCTGCTTGTGCGTCAGGAGTACCGCGCTGACGATTTCGCCACCCGCTGGATTCTGGATAATGCTGGACACGGACTCTATCGCGAGTTCCGTGTGCTTGTGGTCGTAATTTCTCTGACCTGGCTGTTTGTGCACGAGCAAACAGTCGGTGTAGGCACTGACCATCCTCCCGCAATCCTGCGCTTCCGCGAAGCATCAACCCTATTCCAGACCGGCGACCGAAGCGTGGGGCTTGAGAATGCTGCTTACGTTCTGAAAGCCTTGCTGGACCCCTTTACACCGGCTCCGCCGCACGATACCGCAAAAGATGCATTTCAATGGATTAGCGGGAGATTGGAAGACATTTTCAAGGTGCCATGAGCAACTGACGCGGCTACGTAACCTGCGCATGGCTGCCCCAAACGTTACAGAGATCTAAGCTCAGCCATTTTGCTCGTGCACATTTCGCGCTGAATGCCACTGTGCCAGACCAAGATGATAACACGTATGCCGCAGCGCCCCTGTCCGGGTAAGTGCGCCCTTGGCGACCAGCTCCTGTAGGTCCCTCCTGGCCGTTGTCCGTGATGCGCTCGTGATGGTGATGTGGTCGTCGGCGCTCATGCCGCCCTCGAAGCCGTCGAGGCCTTCGTGGAACATGCGGGCGATCGCCTTTTCCTGGTGCGCGTTGAGCAGGCCCTTCATCTTTTCGTAGAGCTTCGCCTTGGCGAGATAGAACTCGACGCGCTTCATCGTCGTGTCCTGCGCTTCGAGGATCGTGTTCTCGAAATAGAGTTGCCAGTCCGTGATTTCCTGGTTCTTGTTGTTGAGTTCAAGCGCCGGGTAGTAGTCCCTTCGCTTGTGCTGGATCGTGTAGGTAAGCGCGATGGGCGTCGGTTGACCGGATCCGCCTGCCTGCACGGAGCGGCACTTCGGCGGAGGCAGGCCGCACCGAAACCAACGAGCAGACGGGCGAAGACACCGAGCGGGAAATTCCGTTCCTCAAGGGCTACACCGTCTTCAATGTGGAGCAGGTCGAAGGACTGCCGGAGCATTTTCCGAAAGCCGGAGCCGCGCCTTGATCGTATAAAGCGCATTGAGAGGGCGGAAACGTTCTTTGCCGCTCTGGGCGCCGATATCCGCCATGGGGAATATCAGGCCTATTATATGCTCACGCTCGACTTTGTGCAGATACCGCTGTTTGAGATTTTTCGCGATGCCGAGGCCTATTATGCGACCCTGCTCATCAGAGCGTGCACTGGACGCGCCACGGCAAGCGCCTTGACCGGGATTTCGGGTGCAAGCGCTTGGGGGATGAAGGCTACGCCATGGAAGAGCTTGTTGCCGAGCTGGGCGCCGCCTTCATGTGTTCGTCGATCGACCTAGCGCCGGAGGTGAGGGACGGTCACGCCGCCGCTCATGCGCAGCGCGTCGCCGACTACCTTGCGGGCCGCCAGCAGTTGCTGATGCAGGTGGCAGCATGAACGGGCGATATGCCTACATTTGTGCGGTATCCGGCAGGCCTCGAGCCGTGAAAGGCAGATTAAACTGGCTGCAGGCCCGCGAATTGAACTTGCTGCCCATCAATCTACTAAGCTGCATCGTATTTGCCGTTACTTTGTTTCACCGGCCGTCTGCGAATTTGGACACGCAACTAAAGTTAGGTGCTTGATACTAGGCTCAACGGGACTCACCAGGAATTAGCCCTTCCTTGACTTTTGCCGCGGTTGAGGCTTTTTGACACCGCCCATGACGGTGTCACGAGTGAGGTGACTCAGCTGTCGTCATACTGCTCCCGTGCTATTTACTCGACATGCACGGTGACATCATAACCGAGTGATCTCAGGGCCTTTGAGGTGCGTCCGTTCCTTGGGGGAAACTGGTCAGGCAGGGCCCAACCAACTATTTCACCGAGAGCGCTGATGCCGAGCCCGTCAATTTTCCAGGGGAGGTTATGCCAAGCCACAGTCGCTGCGGCAATTCTTCGCTTGCGCCGCCATATAGGACGTATCTCAGCAAATCTCTTACACTCGCCCCACTCGACGATTTGTCGTTCCAGATTCGATTTGAAAGTGCTGCGAGCTTTTCAGAAATGTTGTAACGCGTGCCGTTGTCTGGAAGCCCTACTGTCCGGTTCGGAACGCGGCGGGCACAATCCCTCACTGCATGTACACCGGCGCAGATCTTTTCAAACAGCTCGTCATTGATCAGGTCCAAACTCTCCTCCTTTAATGCCGACCGCAACGCAGGAGCCGTATTGTCAACATCTCCGCTTCAAGAGACGGCGCGTGCGGCAGCTCTCTCCACCATTGGATCGCTTCCGCCAATGCGGTGTCGCGACGGCCCTTATTTTCCTCATAAAAGGCTACATAATTGGCCTTCCGACCATCGAACGTGCGCTGGTAGTAAGGTGCATGAAGGAACTGGTCAGCCTGAGCTCCTGCTGGGGCCGGGGGTTTACCCAGTGGGGACGGTTTTCATCCAGGCTCACGATTGCGGCGATACTGCGGAGGTCCTGCAGTGTTGAATGCCATTCTTCGAGAAAAGCCTTGTGCTTGCGATCCTGAGCAGTCTTCGGTGCAGTGTGAATCAGGCCGGGCCAAGTCTTAAAGCTCGGGCTTGCCCAGAAGTTCTTCGAACTGGGCGATGTCGCATTCAATGCCAGCTCTCGGCTGCGCATTTCCTTAACCGCCTCTTCAGTCAGTGGTGTTGAATAAGCGTCAAGTGTCGCGAACAACTGCAGAAGGTCGCCCGCCATTTCGTCAGTAATTTCGTTCTCAGGAAAGAAGCATCCTGCTTCCACGTTACTATACCAGGCCCGATCCGTCAGATTTGCAGATCCAATATAGACGCCGGCGCCACGCCACCAGATGACCTTGGCATGATGATGCTGTACCAGCCGGCAGACATAGTTCGACGATCTCCTGTTCAGGAAATCACTTAAGATCGCAACGCTTACCGCTACCCTATCGTCCAATCGGCCGTAGAATTTGATTGGGATGCGATTCTCCCAACACCAATCGAACAAAAGCCGGCTGTCGCTGGCGTAGGCGACGGCGGCAAGAACTTCGTTGGTTTCAGAAGCGCAGTTTCCGGTAATGTTCTGAAGATAGTACCCGTTTATTCCGCCCATTATGAGGCGCATTCAGTCGTTTCCCCTTTTGTATAAGCCCTCGTTATCGGACCAGGCCAGGACTCTTGTTCAACCGTTGACGCCGAAGCGCTTTTTTTCCAGCGGTTAAATTCAGATGGCAGCAGTGCAATGAGTTCGCCGGGCGTCATCACTTCAGGATCGAAGGTGAGCTCAAACTGTCTTAGAACCAGTCCGAACCTGCGGGCGCTGCCCTTTCCACTGCCAGCCACACCCTTTTTCGGTCGTCCCGTCGTTTCATCGAAATAGAGCCTATTCGCGGCCGCAATCACCGGCCCGCTGCCAAGAAGCTGCTGGCGTCCGCTGAATTGTTCAAGGATTTCGCCATGTGTGCTGAGGGGATGTGTCGTTTCCCGGGGCGAGATGAGAAGGAGTTTCGCGAGCTCTTTTTGCGCGCGGACCAGCTGCCACGGGGCTCTGACCGCGTGGCGGTAATAATGCCGGTAGTCTTTGCTGAGGATATAGCGGTATTCCTTATCGGGATCGCGTGTACCTGAGCTTCCGGCCGGGCAGATCGCATCGAACCATCTGAGGGCGGCTGCCGACCATAATCCCTGGTCATGGGCGATCGACGCGGCCGGCAGAGGACTGAAGAGCTCCACGAGGTAGCAGCCGAATTCATAACGGTCGCTGAAGTTGCTCCGCTCTGCGGGAGGGACGCCGGCCACTGCCTCCGCCGTTTCGGGATTTGACAGCAGGTCGAGAGGTGCGGGCCCGGCAGCACCGGCCAGCAGGTATTCCCTGAACCGGTTGATGCCGAGGTCATTGAGTTTTTTAAACGGCTCAGGCATCCCGCGCCTCCTTTTCACTCATCGCTTTAATACTGCCGATGAAGTCGTGACCCCCGCAGAAGCCGCGTATAACCTCATCGATCCACTCCGCCGCTGCCTCGTCCGGCAGATCGGCCGGATTGTCCGGGATGTTGAATTTCTCGCGGATGTGGTCAAGCCATTGTGCCTGCCAGCTGTCGTCTTCCTCGGATTCATGTGCGAGCTGCTCCAGCACAATCCGCAGCGCCGCTGGCAGAACAAGTGCCTGCCCGAAGGCGTTTCCGAGGATGCGGGCGCTCACACCGGAAATACGGTTGTTGAGCATGAGCTTCGGACCGTCTTCACTGAAATCGACTTTCCAGATCTCGTGCCCGAGGTCCCGCTCGATAACCGGCAGAATGCCGCGCCGTCCTTCCTGATCACCTGCTTCCCGCGGGCTGACGCGCTCGGCACTGCCGAGAAGCCGGCCGTGACTGCTCTCCCTGTCAATGACCTTGACCCTGAAAAGAACGGAGCTGTCGTGATCGATTTCATCAAGGACAAGGACGGAAGGAACATTCAGGTTGCCAATTGTGCCGCAGGGAAACCGCATCCCGGAAGACCGGTAATAGGCTTCGAGGGCGACCGCCGCATGCGGCGGAAAGCCAAGGTCATCGAGCCGGAGAGCTGCTGTTGCTTTGAGCGGTTGGCCGGGCGCCGTCTCCGCCAACCTGATATTGATTCTGTCGTGACCGATACGTTTGCGCCCGGTCGAATTAATTCGTCTCTTTACGCCGCTCATGCCTGTGCCCTCGCATCAACGACAATATCCCTGTTCTCATCGAACCCGGCTGCCTCGAGCCGGAAATTGCTGTCTGCTGCCTCGAGAACGAGAACATTCTTCGCCTTTTCCGCAACGGTGGCGCCCGCCGGGGAAAGGCTGATGTCGCCTTTCGTGAAATCAAAATCGAACGGGCTGTGGCGCTTGAAGGGATCAGCGCCGATAATGTCGTAGGCGACCCTGATCCGGATATTGCGCGGATAGGTCCAGGCCGCCGCCCCGGGGCCGGCGGTCAGCTCAAATCCGCCTTTCTGCGGTTTGATGATAATCGCCTTCTGACGCGGCGGCAGCTGGAGCCGCGCCGGCGGCGTTTTCCTGCGGCTGACCCGCGCCGGCTTCGTCTTGTCCGGGAGTGAGAAGAAATCGATCAGCGCGTCGGGATCTTCTCTTTCGATGCGTTCGGCGATCAGATCGTAGAAATGACGCAGACTGTGCCGGACAGCTGCCAGCACCGGAGCAGGATTGCGCCAGTTCTTTTCCAGCTTTTCTGCGTGGGAGTTCCAGGCTGTGTGCGCCGGGTTTTCCGCGTCACCGAGGAATGCGGCAACTGCCGGGTCGCGGGCGACGAGGGCGCCATAGGCAGGTGAACCCTGAAAATATCTGCGTTCGCCGACCAGTGTAATCGGCCCCCTGGCAAAGAGAGCAAAAGATTGCGCATTTTCCGGCAGCATTTTCAGGAAGAGATCGAAGTAAGACGAGGGCTTGCTTCCGTCGCGATTGCTCAGCTGCACCGGTATCCGGGCATGAATCATCTCGCCTGCGGCGAAACGCGACTTCAGACTCTTCAGGGTTTCCGGGTCGAAAACGCTTTGTTCCAGGCCGTCCTTGCCCACCGGCTTTGCTGCTGTGAGATCGGGGGAGGTTTTCAGCTTTTCACTTACCGCTTCAACAAAAGCGAACGGAATGCCGGCACCTGCGGCGGGCAGTCCCGCAGCAATCTGATGGAATGACTTCTTGTCGATGACCGTGTCGCCGACTTCGGCAACAAGGCGCCCGTCGAGAATCTGGAAATAGTAGTTGTTAATGACGCCCGCAATCACTGCCGCTTCATTGATACCGTCATGAACATAAGGAATGACAACCGACAGCCCGGTCTGATTTTCGCGGACAAAGCCGAGGAGGGTGCGGAGCCGGGCGATGACACCGGCATCGGTGACGGGCAGCTGGAGGCCTTTGGGGGTACTGTTTGCGAACCAGAAGCCATGGGCGGGAAAGCGCTCACCGTCTATCTCATGCACGGACAGCACAGCCTGCGCCATCGCCAGAGGGCCGTTGTCACCGTCGCGCAGGGTCAGGCCGAAGAACGTCCGGATCCTTGATGAGGACGAGAAAACCAGCTTGCCGAGGCCCCACCGGCCGCCGGCCTGCCCGCCCTTGGCAGATCTGCCGTGCCGCCGCCAGAAGTTCGTAAAATTGCCTTTATCGAATGCATCATAATTTCCGGTCAGGCCTGTCGTATTAAAATCCTCGATGACGAGGATACGGGCGACCTGCTGGTCAAAAGGACTGCAGTCGAGATTGCAGCTCTGCAGGTGTTTCGTCAGCCCGCCGAACAGCTCCCGGAGTTCCCCGGCCGCCTTGTTCTCGAGTGTCCTGAAACTGAACCGTACTTTGACCTGCTGGTTCTCGCGGGCGGCATCCGATGAGTTCTGGATGACTTCCCGGACCAGGGCATCGGCAAGGCCGACGTCGTCGTTGTTGAACTGATCCCGCTGGGTCGGTTCCGTTTCGACGTCCGAATCACGCAGCGCCTCAAAATTCCAGCGCGGCTGCACCGCTGACATCCCGTTCGTCATTCGTCCCCCAGTCTGAATTCATTCTCCCCGCTGCCGGCACCTTCGCTGAAGCGTGCCCTCGCAGTTTCCAGCTCCTTTGTCAGCACACGGAAGATCTTCCTGATATCGCCTTCCGTAAAGCTGTATGCCGCCTTATTGGAGAGATTCCCAATCAGCCGGATATCTTTAATTGTCTTGTTGACCCGGGCCTCCGCCAGTTCGACAAATTTTTTCCGCTTGTCCCGCATCAAGCCTTTTCCTGATTTTCACACCATATGCTGCATGTATTTGTCACATTTGTTTTTTTGACAACATATTTTTTAAATATTTTTGAAATCTTCCGGAAGTGTACCCGAATCCCACGCCTTATTAGTGTTGCCGAGGCTGGACGGCCGGAATTTCTGGTAAAGCGCCCGGGGAGGTGCCGGCAGCTCATTCCCTCAATATCCAGGAAATATCAGTGGTGCACTTTGCATCAGAAATGCATAAGCTGGATGCAGCCAACATATGGGAATCACACCATGTCAGCCGTTGCTCCGAAGAAATCCGTCCGGACGTCGGTTCTTCTGCCCGAAGATGCGCATGCGCGCATCCAGGCGCTGGCCGATGCCAATCATATCTCCGCGGCCTGGGTCATCCGCGCCGCTGTTTTGCGATTTCTGGAAGAACACGGCGATCAGGAGGAGCTGCCGCTTCGGCTGCCGAAGGTGACGCGCGGAGGCCGCCAGTGAAGACCTCGGCGATAAAGGAAAAGATTGCGCGCATCCGTGCCGGTGGCAAGCCGCGGGTATTGGATCTCTTTTCAGGTTGTGGTGGTCTGTCGCTGGGGTTCCAGGCTGCCGGTTTTGAAGCGCGTGCTGCCGTTGAATTCGATCCGGAAGCAGCGCGTTCGCACGGCCTCAATTTCCATGGCGGCGACAAGCGCCACAGCGTCGCCCGGGACATTATCGAAACGCATCCTGAGGATCTTGTTGCAGAGCTTGACCTCGGACCCGTGGAGCGGGCGATCGACGTGATTGTGGGCGGCCCGCCCTGTCAGGCCTTTGCCCGTGTGGGCCGGCCGAAACTGCGCGAGATCGATGCTCATCCCCAGGCTTTCAAGCATGATCCCCGGGCGCGGCTCTATCAGGAATATCTCCGCTATGTGGAGGCGTTCCAGCCGGTTGCCGTGCTGATGGAAAACGTGCCCGACGTGCTTAATCACGGGGGTCAGAATATCGCTGAAGAGATCAGCGAGGTCCTCGAAGACAAGGGCTATGTCTGCGGCTATACGCTGCTCAATGCTGCTTTCTACGGTGTGCCGCAGATGCGCGAGCGGATGTTCCTGATCGCCTACCGTCGCGAACTGGAGCAGGCAGTTGTTTTTCCCGAGCCCAGCCACTGGCTTGTCCTGCCGCCGGGTTATGAGGGGACGCGCGCAGTTGCCCTCAAAGTCCTGAACGGCCTGTTCTCGCAGGCTCATGACTATCACGAGCCGCCGGAAGCAAAGCCGCTGCTGCCGGCAGCAGTCACCGCTGAGCAGGCGCTCGGTGATCTTCCGCCGATCTATGCCCAGGCTGAACTGGAGGCCGGAAACCTTAAGCGGGGTGCCCGGCGGATGGATGAAATCATTCCATACGACCGTCGCCGGAAAATATCGGATTATGCGCGCTTGATGCGCACCTGGCCGGGATTTGAAGCGCCGGAGGAGGGGTTGCGTGATCACGTCATCCGGTACCTGCCGCGGGATTATCAGCTGTTTGCCCGCCTCAACCCGGGAGACCAGTATCCGCAGGCCTATCAGCATGCGCTCGATCTTCTGGCCGAAGAAGTCGCGAAGCGCCGCCGGAAAGGTGAGACGTTGCGTGAGAGCTCGGCTGCATACGAGAAGCTGCAGAAAGCGATCGTGCCGCCCTATGATGTCAGCAAGTTCCCGAACAAATGGCGCAAGATGTGGCGCGATCAGCCGGCGCGCACGCTGATGGCGCATCTCGGGAAAGACAGTTACAGTCATATCCACTATGACAGCGAGCAGGCGCGGACAATCTCCGTGCGTGAAGCCGCCCGTCTTCAGTCTTTTCCAGACGGATTTGCTTTTTGCGGAACGATGAATCCCTCATTCCGTCAGATCGGCAACGCGGTTCCACCACTGATGGCCAGGGCGCTCGCAGAAAAAATGATGGAGGCCCTGAAGGCCACGAGAAAGCAGGAGCAGCATGTCGGGGGCAGAGCGGCAGCAGCAGTTTGAAGCTGCGATAACTATTCGTCCGGAAATCAGCGATGATGCAATCATTGCTTCGGGCTTCGGATTCTCTAACAGCGCCCGCATCATCGAGGGCGGTCTGTTCGCGTGCACAAACAACATGGAAGCATACTCGGCGAGGTTGGCGGCCGATCCGACCAGTGGCGCCAGCCAGATTGCCCTCGTCAGTGTTTTGACCTTTCCCCCGGAAGAAGAGGTCTATTTTGCCGTATTGGTGGACACTGAGGTCGGTGCGGTAAATCGTGGGCTGGTCAAACTTTTCCATGAAGGCGAAGAGCGGATTAAAGAAAATCTGGCCGCAGGGAAGAAGGGCGGGCGGATAAATAATAATGTTAAATTCTATGTCACTGACGAAGGTACTGTGTACTTTCAGAATGACGGGTTTTTGAATTCGCTAAAGCTGAGCCCTGGTAATGAGCCTCTTGACTCCGATTGTATGGCGAAGGTCGACTCATTCTTCTTTGCAATCTGGCCACCCGCTGTTTCGGCCCGGAAGAGCCTGCTGGCTCGTGAATTCGTCGGATACCTCGGTGGTCTGATCGGGCGCGACAGAGTGCATGAAATACGGGTCTGGCAGGATGCATCGGCCGCCAGTCCGGAAATGCAACGCGCGCCGAATTCAATGGCGGTAAGCGATATTGAGAAAGCGGTTGCGGATCTAGGCGGCCACTATCCGGCCGGCGAGGTTGCGCGTTACCACGCAGCGCTAAATTTTCTGGCGCAAAAGCATTTCGTAATTCTCACCGGCCTCTCAGGGACCGGCAAGACTCAGCTTGCATTGAATTATGCGCGAGCCGTACACGGGATCACCACGGCCGACAAGCCGGACCCGTTCCTTTTTATCTGCCCGGTGCGCCCAGAATGGACGGACCCAACGGGCCTCACCGGTTATCCCGATGTGCTCTCCAATCGCTACATTGTACCCCCTTTTCTTGAAGCTGTTCTGTTAGCGACAGCGCACCGGGACTCACCCGTTTTCGTAATTCTCGACGAGATGAATCTGGCACGCGTCGAATATTACTTTTCGGACGTTCTCTCCTGCATAGAAACAGGGGCGAGTCTGCAGCTTCATTCCAACAGTGTTCCGCTGGAAGGCTCGAACGGAATCGCCATTCCGGCAGCCCTCCCGCTACCGTCCAATCTCTATATTACTGGAACGATCAACGTCGATGAGACGACGAATTCGGTCAGCGACAAGGTGCTAGATCGCGCCATCGTAATTGATATGTCGAATGTCGATTTGGAAGGCTTTATCAGCGGACTGAAAGGCCGGGAGTCGGACCTTGCACCATCATGTGCTGATTGTAGTCCATATCTTCTGACGGCATATGCGACGATGGCAGCGCATGGATTTGGTTTTGGCTATCGGGTTGCGGAAGAAGTCCTGCGCTACCATGCCTTTGCACGGACGCACCTCAAAATGGCTGCTGCCCAAATCATTGATGACCTCATGGTGCAAAAGGTCTTATTGAAACTCCGTGGCGGCGAAAGGCAACGACCCCTGCTGACGGGACTTCTCAAAGCGTTGGGCGGTCTTCCACGGTCCGCCGAATTCCTCAACCGGCTCTTGTCTGACCTCGATGAATTCGGGTCGTTCCAGGCGGGCAGGTGATTCCGGGAATGGCTACCCTGTTTATGCGCAGCGAGACGTCCGGTGCTTACTGGCAGATCTGGCCGCAGCAGGCGCCCGTCGAGCCGGGAACGGTGCATGAAACGGGAAGTTATGTCTTTGAGTTGCATGGCGATGGCGTAGCGGCCGACGCAGACCTCCTGATTGACGAGGTCAGGCTGGAGGCACTCAGGTCAAAGCCGCCCGCTGCTGTGCGTTGGCGCTGGCAGCCTGGTTTTCACGCCGGCACGGTTCAGGCGGAACTCCGGATGCCGGGAATGGGGCCCCGGCGGTTTGAGGTCATTACTGATCCTGACCGGCGGAAGCTCTCCCGGGATGACTTCGACGTCATGCTCAGAGAAATTCTTAACGATACCTTTGCCCTCTTTTCCCTGAGCAGCTTCCGGAAGTCTGTTGCACGCGGCAGTGGTTCGAGACCACCCGCCCTCGCACGGTTAGAGTTTTTGCGGTCACGTATCGATGAACTCGAGGAGGCCGTCGCTGCAATTGCCCGGCGGCCGCGGCACGCACTGGCGGGAGATGAGATAATTCTTCCCTATCACCGGGCTTCACGCGCAACCGGGCCGGATATTCTCCGCTCCCTGCGATCGGGGAGAGTTCTCAGGGAAGCTGACGGTGTCACCGGGTTACCTTCGTCACTGCACGGCTTTCTTCCTGCCCGTATCAGAACCCGTCGGCGTGTAAGCTCGCTGGATCTGCCGGAGCACCGGCAGATGGCAGCATGCCTGCAGTCCTGGGCCTCCTGGCTCGGGGTGGCTGCTGACCTGCTCGAACGCAATCTGCCGGTGGATGACGACGAAGGGTGTAACAACCGCATGTCCTGGTCATCGAGGTGTCGGCAGCTGGCACGCCGCGTCGGTTCATTACGCGCTTCGCCCCTCTTCGCAGAAGCCGGCGATGCCGAGCCGCGCCTCACGATGTCACCGGTCTTTCGTAACGATCCGCTTTACGGCCGGTTTTACCGGATCTGGCAGGATATCGAACGTGGCATTGCTGCGGTGTTCGGCGACTTTCTGGACCTGCCGCTCGCGCGCACCTTTGAACTATACGAGCTGTGGTGCTTCCTGCGTCTCATCCACGCGGCAATTGCAGAGTTTGGTTCCGACAGCGTTAACATCGGAAAGCTGTTCAGCACGGACACCTCTGGAGGCGTCACGGTTAAGGCCACAGCTATCACGATCGGTACGGGAAGCGGTTGGAAGATCAGTTTTCAGCGGCAGTACCGGGAGTTCTGGCTTGAGCCCGAGAAGCGGGGCTCTTACAGCCGGACAATGATTCCCGACATCGTCATGACCCGGGAAGAGTCCGGGGGCGATCCGGGGCAGCTCATCGTGCTCGATGCAAAGTACCGTATTAATGAGAACTTGAATGACGCTCTGAGTTCGATTCACATGTATCGCGACGCACTGGTCGGAGAAATGGCCGGCGGAGAGACGAGCGGCATTGTCAGGGCTGCCTATCTTCTGACGCCTCATGTGCCGCTGCTTCAGACCGGCTATCGCGAGACGCCCTTGCCGGGGCGCCTGTTCCACCCCCTTTACCGGGGAGCTTTCCGGTTTGGCGCGGTTACGCTGAAGCCCGGCACGCCGCTTCCGGAAATACAGTCTGCCCTCAGGTCAATTATCGCGGATGCCGGAGCAGAGGCGTGACGGACGTTCTCACTCCTGCTCAGCGCCGTCTCAACATGCAGCGCATCAGGGGAAGAGATACAGCGCCGGAAATGACGTTGCGGCGCTTGCTCCACGCGGGGGGATTTCGCTACCGTCTCCATGACAAGAAACTGCCCGGCCGGCCTGACTTGGTGTTTTCACGCTTCGGGGTGGCGATGTTTGTGCACGGATGCTTCTGGCATGGGCACGGCTGCCCTAATTTCAAGCTCCCGGTGACGAGGCGTGAGTTCTGGGAAATGAAAATTGCGGGGAATAAAGCCCGCGATAAACGTACCTGCAGTGCTCTGTTGGATGCCGGATGGCGTATTCTGACTGTATGGGAATGCAGCCTTAAGGGGCCGGGACGTCTTACTGCTGAATCAATTGCCCGTCAGTGTGAGAGGTTTATTTCCGGCCGGCAGCAGGAGCTGGAGATATCCGGAAACCGGATGGCCAGCGGACCTGAGAAGCAGACAGGCGCCAGGCAGAAGGAGCCGACCTGATGACGGGGGCAGAAAGATGTCGGGGGTCAGCTCCTTCTGAATCTGTCCAGCGCTGTGAGTCGCTGCACGTGAACATCGACGTCGCGACGGTAGATTTCCGTGCGCAGGAAATGCAGCTCAGATTCACGCATGTTCTCTGAGACCTCGGTCCACCAGCACCGTGGTCTTCCATCAGATCCATCGCTCCATCGGTATCCGCGGGCTTTCAGTATATCTTTCAGATCAAAGGGGCTGTTCTCGGCCCAGATTCTGTATTTTGAAAGAGATGCCGCTTCCAGCAGGCGCGCAAATCCATTCCCGGGATAGTCAGGTACCGGCGTGGCAAGAACTTCCAGCAGAGCCAGGCAGTCATCAACTGCGCGGTGGCCGCGGTGAAACCATCCCAACTGGCCGAGGAGGTAGCCCAGTTTGGCACCCTCAAATCCGAGCTCGGACCAGGAGATTTCGCTGAACGAGCAGGCCCAGGCTTTATGTTGGAATTCCGGTGAGAGACTTTCACAGAAGGGACGGTCGAAGCGCGCGTTATGTGCGATGACGAGATCCGCTTGCGTGACTATAGCTGCCACTGCGTCATCATTGAGCGACTTTCCTGCAACCATTTCGGCTGTGATTCCCGTGAGCTCTGTAATGGTCGGGCTGATCGGCACAGACGGCTCACGAAGAGAGCTATAGGTGTCGATGACATCGCCAATCCGACCGTCATCGGTGTATGTGACGGCGACAATTGCAAGTTCAATGACTTCATCCTTGCTGTGATCAAGTCCGGTAGTTTCAACGTCCACAATAACGGCAATTTTCTCCGTCACGGCTGGTGCCCGACGGACAATCGGGCGCGGCGCCAACTGACGAAGCACCCGATACCGGCCCGACGCTTCAAGCTGACGCACCCAGCCTTCATACACTTCGTCCCGCGAAACAGGGTTCTGGGCTGCCTGATGGCGTCCGGATACGGGCTTGACTTTCATGCCTTTACGAAGCGGCGCTTCAGAAGCGTCTATGTCATTGAAGAGATCAGTCTGGTCTTTCATGGTCCAATGCATAGTGCAAAGTTAAGCTCAGATCGCCATAACATAACTTCTGGGACACCAGCCGGGCAATGTATCGCTCAAACTTAATGCTTCTTAATCTGAATTGATCCCTCATAGTCCATTTATGAAATTTGAACGGCCGGTTCCTTGATTCGTTTAGGCAATCTGGAGAAGCAGGCCATGCCGCGTCGGAAGGTTAGAAAATCACGCACTCCGGACATTCAGTATTACGTCGTTGAAATTGCGTCCTGGGACTGGGGATTCAGTTTCGGGATAGAAACAAGCAAGCATTTCCCTGGACCGTTCTCAAACTATCGCCATCTGGAAATCAGAGGTCGCATCCTACGACCAAAGAAGCTGAAGCCGGAAGAGGTCTCTCTGACTTTCCTGCCATCCGCGTCATACAATCCGGATGCTCAGGTGTTCGACAACCCAACACAGGTTGGCACCCTCAATATCTACGGCGGGTTGCTTCAGGGCTTAATTTCAATGCCAGCAGATGCTCTTACACAGATCCTTCTGATGCTGACGGCGAAGCACTTTAAATATATTATTCTGAATGGAACGGGCATGCGATATCGCCAAGCGCAGATCCTTCATTACAGGCTCGACAGTAAGTTTGACAATGATGATCTTCCGGCGGACGCCTAGCGCCTCGGGGATGGTCGTACGTCCGGACCACATATAACCTGCGTCGTCGCTTGGGATCGTCTATTTTTGAAGTCTGACTGCGGCGCAGGGACTGAAAACAGTATGGGCTCTTCGATAGAGGTTGCATCATGAAGCTGTCGCGCAGAGAACTGTATGAGCTGGTATGGTCAAAGCCGGTTGAAAAGGTCGCCGAAGATTTTGGAATCTCCGGCGGTGGGCTTGCTAAAATATGTGAGCGCCATCGCATACCAAGCCCGCCGCACGGCTATTGGGCAAGACTTGCCGCCGGTCAAAGCGTTAAGAAGGCGATTTTGCGCGATGTAAGCGACCCGTTATTCGACAGGGTTGTCATCGAATCCACGATTGCAGGGCTTTCAGAAGAGACTCAAAGTATCATCCGCGAGGCCAAGGCAGAGGAAGCCGTCCGGCAACGTGAAAGTCCACCGGTCAGCAATCTCCCTGAAGTGCAAGTGGCGCAGAATATACACAGGTCAATAGATCTGACAGCTAGGCTGTTGCGGAAAGGAAAGGCAGACGCCTCTGGAACAATTAGCGCTGTCGGAGCAGGACTATGCGGCATCGTTATCCACGGTGACCGGGTAGAGAGAACTGTCAGTATTCTTAACGCACTGGCTATTGCGCTGGAGACAGACGGGCTTGATCTCCAGGCAGATGGCGGGCGGATGAAAGTGATTGTTGGTGCGGACGAGGTTGCTTTCACGCTGACCGAGCTGATAAAGCGCGAGGCGCACTCGCCTACCGAAAAGGAACTGGCTCTCTATGAGAAGCAACAGGCTCAGCGCAAGCGGGCTGCTGATCGCCAGGACTGGGGTCTGCACTTGTCACTGCCTTACGGGAAGCCTTGGCCGGAATTCGACCGCGTTCACACGGGGAAGCTCGTGTTTTCTATCGAGAGCTGGGCTCGGGGATTGAGGAAAACCTGGGCGGATGGCAAAACCCAGGCAGTTGAAGCGATGCTCGAAGATATTGTCGCCGGCATCAAGGCCACACTTGCCAACGAAAAGAGCGAGCGCGAGCGTCGCGAGGAAGACACCCGGATCCGCGCAAAAATGGCGCATCGGCGCGATCTTTCGAAGAAGCGGAAAGAGCGCGAGGAGCAGCGTACCGCATATCTTTCGCAGCTGTTGCAAAGGCGGCGGCAGGCCTCGGAGGTGAGGGACTGGCTGGCATCCCTACCAAGCGACGTAGAGAATGAGCAGTCTGGTGAAGCCAGACGTATGCGCATTTGGGTGCAGGAGCGCTTAGCGGATATTGAAGCGCATATAAACTTACAGAAGGCAATTAACGGCCCGGACGAGAAATCTCTCTTTCCGGAGACAGATGATTTGCATGATCCCCTGGGAGAGCCGGCGGAGCCGCAAGGGGACTTTTGGCAGTACAATACCTAGCTCGTACGGAAGAGCTTTGGTAGCTAGGACAGTCCGACTAAATCCTGGATGTTCTCCGCTTGGCTTTCTGATCCGCCAAGTTTCAGACCCATGCTGTGTGCGATATGGCCCGCCGCACGTTCTGAAAGCTGTCTAATATCCGCTTTGTGAGTTTGACTGCCGGCATCTTCTTTCTCGTAAGTGCCAATTCAGGGAAGCATCGGGAAAGCAAGCGGAAGCGAATAATGGCGCATTTTTGACAAAAGGAGCGTGAATCATTGCACTCAGGCGTGCTGAATATATAACTTATTACAGTATATTATCGAGATAAATCGCATTCGGGCAAGCATGGGAAATAGCCTAAAAACGCCCTCCGAAGGTCAAAAGTCTCCGAAGCGCGAAGTCGTCAATTCAGATTGGGTAGCCCTAAATCTTTATCAGCGGTAAGCGAAACTGTCTGTGGTTTCTGGCCCCCGCAACCAACAAAAGGCCCCGTTCGAAAGAGCGGGGCTTGTCTGCTTCCTGAGGCCGGATGTCCTTGAGCTCAGCGGTTCCAAGCTGGTTCTTGAGGATATTAGCAAGCACCACAGTTGAAGTCGTTCCGGCCAATCTGCGCCGTCTGAGCTTCGGTTAGCTGCCGCCTTGGCTGCTCGAACGACTGAAGGGTCTGAACGTCGTCGCAGGTTAAACCATTTGCCGCCGCGAGTTCGTGGAAAGGGCAATCGGTCCAACTTTCGCTGTATCTGTCGTAATGCCCGCTCTGCCCGCAGCCTAGAACATTACGGCAGGCCGACATTCGCGGCACAATCTGGACCTCTAAAGCGTCGCTTGGCTCAAGATCAGTTGTCCCATTGGTATTGGCTGCACGCCAGCCACACCCTTCTTCGTCGCGGTCAGGAAGTCGTAGAAATAGGCGAAGAGCACGGGCGTCTCATCGAGCAGCAGGTTCTGGATCTCGCCGGCGATCGTACGCTGCGAGTCCAGATCCAGCGATGCGATGTACTTGGCGACCAGCTTGTCGTACTCGGGATTCTTGAAGTGCGCCGCGTTCCAGGTTCCGTCACTTTTCAGCGGCGCCGACAGGAACACGTTTGGTACGCCGCGATGGCCGTAGTCGGTGATGCCCATGTCTGAATCAAGCCACGGTGACTTGCCGTAGACCGCATCACCATAGTAGGCGCCCTGATCGAGCTGGTCGATATTGATCTTGCCGCCGATCTCCTTCACGGCGTTCTGGATCAGGACAGCGTATTCGGGGATCTCGAGATACTTCTCGACCGTGAGCGTCGCCTCGAATCCCTTCATTCCGGCTGCTTCCAGCAGCTGCTTAGCTTCCGCGATGTTCTTCTCGCGCTGCTTGACGTTCGGATCGGTGGATGGATAGGCATGCGCGAACGGGCTGTCGTTGCCGATCTTGGCCTTGCCCTTCATCAGGCCCTGCACGATCTTCGGCCGGTCGAGGCACAGTGCGATGGCGCGGCGCACGCGCTTGTCCTCGAAGGGTGCCTTGTCGGTGCGCATGTGCACCTGCTGGTGCGCCGTCGAGGGCATCGCAATGATGTCGACATGGGGATCCTTGAGCAGCCCGACGCCCTGCAAGACTGGAATCTGCTGGATGATGTCGATCTGGCCGCCCTGCAGCGCGAGGATCTGCGGTTGGTAGTCGCTGTAGAAGCCGATCTCGACTCGATCGGGCAGCGCCTTGGATCCCCAATAACTGTCATTGCGGACGAAGGAGGCACCGACCTTTGGTGTGTATTTCTCAAGCTTGAACGGACCGGTGCCGTTCATGTTCTGCTCGAAGTCACCCTTGTAGTCGGCGGGGAGGATCACCGCGTTGTAGTTGTCGGTCGAGACGATGTAGGGGAAGTTGCCATTGGCGGCGTCCAGGTGGAACTCAACTGTGTAGTCGTCGACCTTGCGCGTGCCGCCTTTGGAGAGCGTACTGGTCAAGGCCGACAGTGCATTCGACCCGTTCTCCGGGTCGGCGAGCCGGTCGAAGGTGGCGACCACGTCGTCGGCGTTCATGGTCTTGCCGCTATGGAACTTGACCCCCTGGCGCAGCTTGAAGGTCCACACCGTGCCGTCATTGTTGGGCGACCAGCTCTCGGCGAGCAACGGCCTTGCCGTCAGATCGCCGCCGGTCAACACAAGGGTTTCGGCAACTTGCGACATCACCGTTATGCCACCGCCATCGGCGATCTTCAGGGGGTCGATCGCGGCCGCGGGAACTATCTGGCCCACTCGGATCGTACCGCCTGGCGATGCGGCGCGGGCGCTACGCGACATCGCCGACAAACCAGATAAACCAACCGTTGAAGCGGCACGTACGAGGACTGGCAAACCTAAACCTAGAACTGATCCATGTCGTATAAATTCGCGCCGGCTGACACGACCGGCAACCAATCCATCGATTAGGTGATTTTCCAGCGCGCTGCATCTCTGGCGTAAGCTGTCCAGTAACCTTCGGTTTATCGTCATTGCTACCTCCCATACCCGCTCTTGTAGAATGCTCCCGCCTTTCCTCTTAGGCGATGTCGCCTCTCCGACCTGGTTTCGCGAGAGTTCCTCCCTGGGCCTGCAGAGTGGGTCCGCGGCTCCCGCTGTTACTGCGACCTGAGCGTAAGCTGACCTATTCACCGGTACTCAGCTCGTCGACCATTCGGTTTCCCTGGGCTCACTCCTGAAGTGCGATCACGTAGAGTGAGAGAACTCTCTAGCGGGTCGGGTCATTGGATCGTGTAGCAACACTGGGCACGGTGAACTGAAAGCTCGACCCGTGCGGCTCACGTGGCGATGTCCAAAAGCGTCCTTTGTGAGCCTCGATAATCGTTCGGCAGACAGAGAGTCCCATACCCATGCCATTGGACTTTGTTGTAAAGAAAGGATCAAAGATTCGACCGATTATTTGAGGGTTCATGCCGGGACCGGTGTCATGTACTGCGACAAGAAGATGGTCCTTATCAACCGGTTCGGACGATATTTCGAGGACCCTCGGCCGGTCGATGACCGTGCTCATTGCTTCAATGCCATTCATGATCAGGTTAAGAATAACTTGCTGCAGCTGTACTCGGTCCCCAAGCATCATGCGATCACCAGTTCGCAGCGCAGTGCGCAGCTCTATATTGTGCCGCTGTCGCTCAATGCGAGTGAGTATCAGCACTTCTTCGATAGCGTCATTGATATCCACCTTGGAGATATTTGGCTCGTTTTTCTGGACTAGCGCCCTGAGGCCTCGGATCACATCCGCTGCACGTTGAGCGTCGCTGGCAATGCGCGTTATCGCATCCCGCGCCTTCAGCAGATCAGGTTTTTCCCTACTGAGCGAGCGAATTGAATTGCCCGCATTAACCACGATTGCGCCGAGAGGCTGGTTTATCTCATGCGCAATCGAAGCCACGAGTTCGCCCATTGTCGAAAGTCGCGTAACACGAGCAAGCTCCGATTGAGCATCTCTTAGCGCCACCTCAGCCTGCCTGCGCTCTGTAATATCTCTGGTGGTCCCGATGAACTCCACGAAGTTGCTTGCGGTGTCAATTACCGTACGGCCCGCGCAATGGACGTATCTAATACGCCCATCGCTTAGGACGATCCTACATTCCTTCTCGAAGTCGGCCCTCGCCTGGCATGCCGACCTGACTGTCTCCTCGAATGCGGACCTATCATCAGGATGGATTTGAGCAAAGAAAAGTTCGAAAGAAGGCTTCGCCTTTTCTCGATCGAGTCCCAAGATGCGGTAGTGTTCTAAGGACCAGGCTACTTCGTCAGTGAAGGGGTCCCACGCCCAGCTGCCTGTCTCAGTCATCCGTTGGGCTTCAACTAAGAGAGCTTCACTCCGCCGCAATCCATCATAGAGTCGCGCGTTCTCGAGGGAGATCGCGGCCTGTGACAGCACAAGTTCAATTACACCGGCACGAGACTTAGTGAAAACTCCGGGCGCCAGATTGTTTTCAAGGTAGAGCAGGCCGATCAGCTGACCTTGCTTTAAGAGGGGGAGACAAAGCACCGATCGAGGCCGCTGCCGCTGTATATATGCGTCCGCTGTAAAGACGCCGGATTGCACGGCATCCTCGAGATTGATGCCCCTACGGGTACGCATTACGGTGTGCAGAACAGAGAGCGGTAGGTCCGCCGGAGTTTTTGGCGGCTTCTGCAGCGTGACCTGGACTGCGTCTTCTCTGGTGTTGGCCGTGGCCGCGGTCCTCAACTCACCATCGTGGAGAAGGATGAGTGTTCCCCGTTCGGCACAAGCGTGCTCGAGCGAGATGGTCATGAGCGTCTCAATGAGACGCTCAAACAAAATCTCACCGGCAACTGCCCGTGAGGCCTTAACAACCGTGGCGAGGTCTAGTTGTTCGACCGGAGCATCGATCGTCGTGTTCGCCTTCGGCGAGATTAGTTCCGCGCGAAGGTGAGGGTACCTTTGCTCGAGCTGCAGGACCTTGCCACCAGCTCCCCACCGAAGGTAGCAATATCTTGCGTGCTGAAGGTGAGCATTTGCCTCATGGCGAAGGTTACGCGAAGACGCGAATCTCGCGGCAAGTTCGTGAGCAATGGCCTCATCCTGGACAAAGCCATGGTCGCGCGCCAGCGTAATTGCCTCTTCATAGAGCCGAGTAGCATCCGAGTGCCGGCCTTCTATGCGCGCAATCTCTGCGTCTAGCAGAATGGCGCGACTTGCGAACGTGGATGGGCAGGTCCGAGCCCAAATGGCGATCTGTTCGCGATGAGTTCTCAGGGCTGCAATGCAATCGCGGCAATGATCGGCTGAGACGGTGCTAGAATACGCCGCCCAGGCCAACGCAGAGTGGAAGTGATACTGGGCTAGATCAAAGCGGGTAGGGAAGGTCCAGATCAGAGGCGCAAGCTTTTGTGAAGCCGCTACGGCAGACAGGGGGTCGTTCGAGTACACTCCTTCCGCCAACCTTCGGAACCAATAAGCGCACGCCGAGAAGGCCAACGGAGTCTCGCTACGTAGGTCTTTCTCGAAACGGCGGTCGGCGAAAGTTTCGTCGTGTAAAAGGTCACGATCCAGTGTCACTCCACGAAGGGTCTGGATTAGGACGAGATGTTCTTTGGTCTGCTCGCTGATAATGCGGAGACGAGCATTCTGAGCAAACTGGAGACATTGCTCCGCCTCGCGTTGGACATCCTCGAGTGGATGCGCTAAGGCCAGGCGATGTGCAATGATGATGGCGAAGCTGTATGCTGCATAAACGTAGTCGCCGGCAGCTTGCGCCGCATCAAAGGCGCGCCGCGCAAATGCCAGACAGGCGGTCAATTCCTGCGTCCAATGCGCGACGTGCGCTGCGAGTACGAAATAGACACGCGCCTTGTAGCGGTCGAGGCCGCGCTTCTCGACAAGATCTACGCCAAGCCGGGCGAAGCGGAAGCCGATCTGATAGTCTCCGATATAAGTGCTTACGACGGCGCCGAATCGGACATATGCAAGGCTTGAACCGTCGGTGTTCCCATGCTCCAGGCTAAGAGCCACGATCCGGCAGACGATCTCGCGAAAGAGATCCACGTTGGTATACAGAGCTGGCACCGCCAGTTCGGTGAGAACGTCGATGATGGCCCGTTTTTCGGGATCGACTGCGAGAGGTAAATCGATTAGGTCTTCAATCGACTCGGGCCTTAGTTGGCCTAGTAGGCGAAGATACTCGCGCCGAACGCCAGCGTCGGTAACGGACGCCGACCAATTGCGATCAACGTGCCGCAGGAAGTCAATGCCAACCTTGATGGCGTTCTCTGCTTGATCAAGGTTGGTGTAGAGATTGATACGCACACAGGCAACGGCAGCGCCGTCGACAAGCGTGCGGGCGCGGGCTCCCAGCGTAGAGAGTCGCTTCTCCGATCGTGCAACCTCACCGGTAAGATACTCACATTCACCGAAGTTCAACTCGAGCTCGAAGCTGAGACGATAACACTGTTCCCAACCATTTTTTGGTAGAAGCGTGCGGCCGGCTGCGAGATACTCCAGCGCTGCGGCGTAAGCGCTTGCCATCTTGGCGCGTTTGCCGGCAAGGAGATTGAGCTCCGCGAGCTGCTCGCGCTCTTGCGCCGTCGTGATCAACCCTGCAGCGCGATCGAACTGATTTACGATATCGAAAATCTTCTCTTGAATCTCGTCAGGTGACGTGCGCTTTGCGAGCAGACGACCAATCCGTAAGTGCATAGTGGCGCGTTCGGACGCTGGTAACAGCTCATAGGCAGACTGACGAATACGATCATGAGCGAATGTATAGGTGTCGTCGGAGTGGAGGACGAAACCGGCGAGAACTGCTTCCCAAAGCGCGAGGTCCGCCGCAGTTTTCTCTTTCTCCTGCAACGCAGCGAGGGTGGCCGCGTCGGCAGCAGGTCCGAGACAGGCTAGTATGCCCAGAGTCTTCTGCGTGTCGGGCGGAAGCTGGCCCAACTTGGCGGCCATCAACTCCGCTACGTTGTCGGTAAATCCTTTCGCACGGATTCCGGAAACGTCCCAAATCCACGCGCCCTCTGCGGCGTCGAAGGTTAGGAGCTTGTCGTTTGCAAGCGTCGTGATGAAGTGAGCCGTAAAGAAGGGATTGCCGCCGGTCTTCTCGAATACAAGTCCAGCGATAGGGGCGACACGCTCCGGCTTGCTGTGCAGGGCGTCCGCGAGCAGCTGACATACCTGTTCGGGCGGAAGCGGATCCAAGCGGATATCCTGTACGATCTCTCCAGCATGGCGGAGCCGAGAAAGCATTCGCGCAAGCGGATGCAAGGGTTTGACTTCATTCTCCCGATACGCACCCACCAGCAATAAGTATTTTAGCTCAGGGTGGGCGATCAGGTGTTCGATGAGATCCGCAGTTGCTGAGTCCAGCCACTGAAGATCATCGAGGAATAGAACGAGGGGGTGCTTCGGCCGAGCAAACACGCCAAGAAAGCGACGCACCGTCGTCTGAAACCGCGCCTGATGATCCTGCGGCGGCAGCTCGGGCGGGGATGGTTGATTGCCGATTACGAGAGCGAGTTCGGGAACGAGATTTACGAGAAGCTGCCCGTTTGGACCGAGCGCCTCCAGCAACGCATCTCGCCACTCGTCCATTTGCGCAGCGGAAGCGCCAAGAATCTGATGGACAAGGCTCTGGAAGGCTTGCCCCAGCGTTCCGTAGGGAATGCCGCGTTTATATTGATCGAACTTGCCGGTGCCAAAGAGACCACGGCGCGGCACCAGGACCTTGTGCAACTCATTCACAAGAGACGATTTCCCAACGCCTGAATAACCGGATACGAGCAGGAAGGCCGACCTGCCATCGAGAGCTACCCGATCGAAGGACGCGAGCAGAGTGCCAATCTCAGCGTCACGGCCATACAAACGCTCCGGTATTACAAGTCGGCTGGGAGTATCGTGAAGCCCAAGAGGAAACTGGTCGACACGTCGGTGCATCTCCCACTGCAGCAAACAGCGCCGGAGATCCGCTACCAACCCATCGGCAGTCTGATATCTGTCCTCGGCGTTCTTCGCCAGGAGCTTCATCACGACCGATGATAACTGAAGCGGAACTGCTGGATACCTCTGGCTAAGCTCCAGCGGCTGGCGTGCGATATGGCAATGCACCCATCCCATCGGATCGTCGGCAGTAAAGGGAAGGGCTCCAGCCAGCATTTCATAGAACGTAACGCCCAGCGCGTAGAGATCACTGCGGGAGTCGATCGCGCGATTCATGCGGCCTGTCTGTTCTGGCGCCATATAGGCGAACGTCCCTGAGATCTTGTCGGGAGGATCTGGTGCTTGACGCTCGCGCGGTTGACGGGATGCGATGCTGAATCCCGTGAGCCACGTCGCACAGGTCTCCGTTTCGACCAGCACGTTCGACGGCTTAATGTCCTTGTGAATTAGCCCTCGCTCATGCATGCGGGCTACTGCGGATGCCAGTGAAATCGCGATACGCAGGAACTGCGATGTCTCGAGCGGCCTTCCAAGGAGGCCGGTGAGTGGTTCACCGCCCGGATCTTCAAGGACAAGTGCCACCCGCCCCTCGTACTCCGTAAGTTCGAGAGGCAGAGCAGCCCACTCCGACTCTAACGTTGACCGAAATGCAAGTTCATGCTCGAAGCGCCGCAGCAATTCTAGCGGCTGGCGGCTGACGTTAGAGACCACCAGAATACGAGACAGGTCTCCAGCGGAGCCCCGATAAAGTGCAAGCTCCTCTTGCCACAAGGTAGTGAATCTGTATTTCGAAAGATCGGTCACGAGCGGTCTCTCGCCGAAGACGCAGCCTAAACCCTGTCGCTTTCTGTCATTAGAGGTATCTGGCTCTGTGTGGCAGGATTGTGTCCAGGTTGCAGCTTTTTTTCAAGCGCGTGATCGGCGGCTCGATTGGGGGAGACGCAACGGCGATTTCGGCGGTAACACAAGGCAGACTGCGACGTGGTCGATCTACCTTTAGATGAAAGCTACGCACCGCTCGCGAAGACACGGCGACTGAACGCATTCGCCAGCGCAGTCATGTCATTGCTTAGCACGCGACTGTGAGTCAATGGCGGTACGTACTGGCGGACTTGGAGGATGAGCTGAGCGAGCGCCGGCGGAGCAGACCTATTAGTTGCGAAGAGCGCCTGCGAGCCAATCACCGCGAGGATGGCAAGTCCGGCATCAAGGCATCGACCGGCCTCCTCTTGGGCGCGCCAAGCCGGGAAGGTCGGCGCTGATACGTCGTTCTGTCCAAAGCCGCCGCCTTCACTTCCAGGCAGAAAGTTCCGCTGCGCTGCCCGGCGCGCCTGCTCGGCGTAGCCTACCTGGAGCATGCCTAGGCATGCTAACCCATCATCCTCCTGCAATTGATCGGGCAGTAACGAATATCGGCCGTCGAGTAGTTTCGATGTATGGCGGTCGGCGATGTGACAAAGATCGGCCATCGCTGCAGCCAGATTGTCGAGTGTAGGATAAGCCATCGCGTTGTGGTATCCGCCGGTGCTGTATAACCGGGCCTCAGGACGCTCTGAGGTTGCAGCCAGAAATACAGGATTATCGGTAATCGCTCCAAGCGACGTGCCTGCCGCTGCTTCGGCGGCCTCTATTGTTCGACGGAGCTGGGCAAGTACGCGCGGCAGGACGCGATAGCTGACAGGCGCTTGGAATGGCCGCCGGTTAACCTCGCCACCAGCCATCAATGCACGCAGCCGTGCCAGCGTCGCACTTTCCGACGGGTCGCGCCAAAGTTCCTCGAGCTCCGCTGCGAAGTGCTCGTGTGGTGCGAGGATAGCCTCACAAGACAGTGCAAAAACCTCCTCAGCCAATTCAAGACGCCGGCGACCGGCGAGAGCTGCGTCGGCGACGAGTGCCGCGGCGCACGGAGATCCATTGATGAGTGCCAGGGCTTCTTTCTCACCAAGCGCAAACCGTTCAGCGACGCCAAAGAAGAGGGGTGCGAGGCCCAAAATCTCACCCGCCCCGCCTTGGCCGCACATGCTCACTTCGGGCATTTCGCTGCCGGCCAGCAATTTCGCTATCGCGCAGGCGAGATCCGGACTGATAGCGGCATGGCCCTCGACGAAGTTTGCAAGCCGGGCGAATACGATGCCACGAGCGAGCCTGTCAGGAAGTGCCGGACCGAAAGCGGAGCAGCTACCATAGGGTAGTCGGCGGGCATGTTCTCGGCGCTGTTCGGGCGACAGCCGTAGCCCAGCATTTTGACCATAGCCGGAGGTGACACCGTAGATGTAGATTTCGGGATCATTGTCAAGCAGATCGAGAAACTGCCGACGTGTCTCAGCCATCCTGGCGAGCGCGGATTCGGCGAAACTAACGTGCTCGCCCTCCCAGCTCACCCGGAGATAGTTGGCGAGCGTGAAATCAACACGCGAAGTAAGATGAATGGGCATCCAACCTCTCTTGGAGGGGGCAATTTGCAAGAGGCAGGTGCAGCCTGTCCGCACTTTGGGATGATAGAAGGGGTTGCGTCCTATTGCATCAGGATTTGCAGCCCTTGAAAGCCTTTTCGATACAGGCTGTTAGAGCATCTGGACTGAACGGCTTCATGAGGAGACATATTGGATCAATGGACTTCAAGTTCGCCTCAAGCCACGGGGTCATGTAGGCGGTTATCAAAATGACAGGAACTGACCACTGGTTCGAGCGAAGAGATCGCAACAAATCGATCCCACTCATTCCGGGAAGGTGAATGTCGGTAACAATGCAGTCATACGCATCCGCATGTTTCGATGAGATGAACTCCTCCGCGGAGGCAAAACCGAGGGCGTCAAACGCGGTCGAGCCGAGGAGCTCAACCAGCGCCGCGCGGAACGGCTCGTCGTCGTCGATCACGGCGATTAAGCGCTTTTTTCGACACATACCTCCCCTTTGGCCCCCGCAGTGAGGCGGGCAGCCAACAGATTTGTACCACTTGGCGTTGTGTCAGTGAATTATACGGTTGTGCCAGTGAATTATACGAGAGTGCAATTGCCAACAGAGAAGATCAGTGCTTGAGCAAGTCTGCTAGTCGAATGAGATCGGCGAGAGTCCGAGCGCCCATCTTACGCATAGCAGCACCCCGATGCACCTTCACGGTGACTTCGCTTATTCCTAGATCTCCGGCTATCTGCTTGTTCATCTTGCCGGTCGCGACTTGGAACATTATCTGGCGCTCGCGCGCCGAAAGGGTTTCGAACCGCTCGCGAATTTGCGAGGTTTCAGATTCAACCGTTCGCCGCTCTTGGTCTCGGCGGATGGCAGCTAGGGCAGCATCCAGCATATCCTGATCGCGAAACGGCTTGAGGAGGAAATCGACTGCGCCTCCCTTCATGGCCCGGACCGTCATCGGTACGTCGCCATATCCTGTCATCATAACGACCGGCAGTCGAATGCCCATCTCGGCGAGCTGAGCTTGGAATTCCAGGCCATTCATATCTGGGAGTCTGATGTCAATAACGATGCAACCGCTCAAATTTCTTAAATCAGAGTCCAAGAACTCGCGCGCCGAGCGATAGCACCGTGTAGCTAAGCTGATTGACCCGAACAACTCCTCCAGGGCCACGCATAGCGAAGCGTCGTCATCGACGATGTAGACGACGTCCTTCCCACCTTCCTCGGCGGAGGGAGTAATAGCAGAAGCCACACATGCCTCCCTACCACTGGCACTGTCTGCGCGAACAAATGATGCGAATAATACAAGCTCGCGGTTCTCAGTTCGGGTTCAACTTTCCCGGACACTCCAAACCAACGCCTGCCGTCGAAAGCTTTTGCCTTGTGATTTGGACAATTCTCAAACGAGGGCGAATGTGAGTCAATGCCGATTTCTGTGCGGGCCGTATCGGTCAGGCAACGCTATGCATCCCGTAACCTTCCCCTCTTTGCGTCTGTATAAACCGCCTCAACACGAACTCTCCGCTCAAGCTCGATAGCCCGATCGCCATGGGCATCATCGAGATGGCGCGCCGCAATCAGGTCTGGGTAGTGACGCCGTTCACGCTCGCGGGCGCGACGGCGTCGGCGACCCTGGACCGGCGCGCTGGTGGAGCAGAATGCCGAGGGACTGGCCTGCATCGCCGGTGGGCAACTGAGGTCTGGCCGACCAACTGGAAGTGCCTGATCGAGAGCTTCATGGAGGGCTATCACCTCTCGCCGCTGCATCGGATGAAGCTGCACGTCGTCAATCCGACGCGGCTGTGCAGCCACCACCCGGCTGGCGATGCCTATTTTGGCTATAACGCTGGCTATGCCCCGATCCTGCCGCGCGCAAAAGGGCCGCCCGGATCTGACCGAGGCGGAGATCGGCAATTGCGTGATGTCCGCCATCCCGCCCGGCCTGGTGTCGGGCTGCGGCGGCGACTACAGCTCCTTCATCTGTGTGCAACCGGAATCGGTCGACCGGGTGCGGGTGAAGATGGGCCTCATTTCTATGGCGAGAATTGGCCGAAGGAAACCGTCCAGGTCGCGATCGCGCTGTTCAACGAAGCCATGGCGGAACACAAGCGCGCCCTGGCGGGCATGATGCGGGGCTGGCTTCGAGCCGGCATCAGGCGGGGCCGCTGGCGCCGGCCGACTTCGAGGGGCCGGTGCTGGACTTCTACCGCTATTGCGGCCGCCGCCTCGGCGATGCGCTGTCTGGGGCTTGGTGACGGGTTCACGCATACTCAAGGACGGTCGGCCCCTGGACCGACCGGCAATCCTTGACTTGAGGCGGGCCACAACGGGACAATAAGAATAACAGTTTGGCGCAAGACCAAAACAAAAGACAACAGGAGAGGCAAGCGATGGCTATCAATTACAGGCTTCTGGACGCGTTGCGCCGCAGGCGCGGCCAGCACGAGAACCATTAATCGACGGACTGGTCGCGCTGCAAAGCGACGGTACCTGGAATTCGGCGCACTTCATGAACCGGGAGTACGATATGCTGGTGAAAAGCTACATCGCCGCGCTCGACCTCGACTCACAGCGTACCAGCGCCGGCAAGATCCAGAACCTGCTGCTCGATGAATCGCTGGTGCTCTTCGTCTACTTCTACGACTTCCTGACAGCGACGAAGAAGGGCCACCGGCGTGCAGCCGACCGCAATGAGCCACTTGTTTATGAACCAGGCGTCGCTCTAGGCCCGACGCCGATCGAAATCCGCTTCTGGCCGCGGCTCATGACTGGAAGTGGAACCGACCGGAAAGCGGCGCCATGATCGCCTTTCTGCTGAAGCGCCTGGGTCTGTCGCTGGTGACGCTGTGGCTCCTCAGCGTCATGGCGTTTGCCGGCGCGCAGGTGCTGCCCGGTAATCTCGGCCGCGCCGTGCTGGGGCCGTTCGCCGACCAGCGAGCGGTCGACGCGCTCAATCACGAGATGGGAACCGACCGGCCGGTTCTGGTGCAATATGCCGACTGGATCTCACGCTTCGTGGTCGGCGACATGGGCCAGTCCTATGCCTACCGCACCCCGGTCGCGCCGCTGGTGACGACGGCGCTGATCAATTCGGCGAAGCTGGCGCTGGTCGCCTTCCTCCTGGTCGTACCGCTTGGAATCCTGGGTGGGATCGTCGCTGCCTTGAATGTCGGCCGTCCGGTCGACCGTGGCATCACGATATTCGGACTCTCCGCCACCATCGTGCCCGAGTTCGTTTCCGGCATCGTGCTGATCCTCATCTTCGGCGTCTGGCTCAAATGGCTGCCGATCTCGGCAACCTGGCCGAACGGCGCCGGGCCGGTCACGCAGGTCTACTACCTGCTGCTGCCCTCGATTCCGCTGGTCCTGGTGCTGTTCGGTTACATCGCACGGATGGCGCGCGCAGGCATGATTGAAGCGCTGGATTCCGACTACACCCGCACCGCCATTCTCAAAGGGTTGCCGCGACGGACCGTCATCTGGCGGCATGTGCTGCGCAACGCCCTGCTGCCGACCATCAGCGTCATCGCGACCCAAACCGCCTATTTGATCGGCGGCCTCGTCATCATAGAGACCTTGTTCCACTACCAGGGCATCGGAGGCCTGATCTTCACCGCCGCCAGCAAGAAGGACTTCCCGACGCTGCAAGCGGGTGTGCTGACCGTCGGTGCAATCTTCACTTTGGCCAGCCTCGGCGCGGATCTGCTGTACGCGCTGCTCAACCCCCGCATCCGCGTAGGCGGTGGCGAATGAGCATCGCCGAGCCAGCAATTTCAACGGCGACTGCGGAGGACTACGAGCGGCGCGACCGGCTGCGGCAGGTGTTCCGCTCCGGGACATTCCTGGTCGGCTTGGCGATCGTCCTGTTCTGGGTGTTCTGCGCTTTGTTCGGATCGGCGATCGTCCCGTACGATCCCTACGCCGACGATCTTTTGAACGCTTTGATGCCGCCGTCGGGCGAGCACTGGTTCGGCACTGACCAGCTCGGCCGCGACGTGTTCTCGCGAGTCATTGTCGGCGCGCGTGACATTCTCACCATCGCGCCGCTGGCGACCATCATCAGCACGATCCTGGGCACCGCGCTCGGACTGATCATGGGCTATTTCCGCGGCTTCATCGACGAAGGCATCAGCCGCATCGTCGATGCACTGCTGACGCTGCCGACAGTGATCGTGGCGCTGCTGGCCCTGGTGGCCCTGGGTCCGTCTCCCGGCACCGTGGTCGTCGTCATCGGCTTCACCTTCGCCCCGATCATCGCGCGTACGGTGCGCGCCAGCGTGCTGGCGGAACGCGAGCTGGATTACGTGTCCGCCGCCGAGCTCCGCCGCGAAAGCGCGTTCTACATCATGTTCGTCGAGATCCTGCCCAACGTGCTGCCGCCGATCCTGGTGGAGGCGACGGTGCGCCTCGGTTATGCCATCTTTGCGGTCGCGAGCCTCAGCTTCATCGGGTTCGGCATCCAGCCGCCATCGCCGGACTGGGGCCTGTCGATCTCGGCCAATTACGGGCTAATCGGCGCCGGCTATTGGTGGACCGTGCTGTTCGACGGTAGCGCCATTGCGACCCTCGTGGTGGCCGTCAACCTGGTCGCCGACGGCATTCAGAGTGCGCTCGATGAATAGGCCCGCGATCGCCCCGGTGGCGGCACTCGACGCACTCGCGATCGAGGGATTGCAGGTCGACTATCGCGTGCGCGGCCGGCTGCGGCGCGTGCTGCACGGCCTTGATCTGCGCATCGGCCGCGGCGGCGCCTATGGGCTGGTCGGTGAGTCGGGCTGCGGCAAATCCACCGCCGCCTTCGCCGCGGTGGGCTATCTGCCGCGCAACGGGATCGTCAGCGGTGGCCGCGTCGTGGTCGAGGGCCGCGACCTGACGGAGCTTGCGCCTGCGGAGCTGCAGCAACTGCGCGCCACCAAGGTGTCGATGGTTTATCAGGACCCCGGCCGCGCGCTTAATCCATCGATGAAGGTCGGTCGGCAGCTGGCGGAGGCGTTCGAGTTTTCCAATGTCGCCAAGAGCGAGGCGCATGAGCGCTCAATCGCCATGCTGAAAAGCGTGCGCATCGCGGATCCGCTGAAGGTGATGCAGCGCTATCCGCACCAGCTTTCGGGTGGCATGCAGCAGCGGGTCTGCATCGCTATGGCGCTGGCCAACAATCCGACGCTGCTGATCCTCGACGAGCCGACCACCGGGCTCGACGTCACGGTCGAAGCCGAGGTGTTAGACCTCATCCAGCAATTGCGCGCCGACTTTCAGACCTCGATCCTGTTCATCAGCCACAATCTCGCCGTGGTGGCGAAGGTGTGCGACCGGGTCGGCGTGCTCTATGGCGGAACGCTGGTGGAGGAAGGCGCAACCCACGACCTCTTCAGGAATCCGCGCCATCCCTACACCGTCGGACTACTGCGTTGCCTGCCAACGCGCGGCCGACGCAAGAGCGACGGCCCGCTGGAGGCTATCCGCGGTTCCTTGCCGTCGCCCGACGCCGCCATTGCGGGCTGTGTGTTTGCCGAACGCTGCACCTTAGCGGACGACACCTGCCGCACCTCGCCGCCGCCATTCTTCGATCTCGGCGAGGGTCATTCCAGCTGCTGTTTTCATCACGACCGGCCGGTGCCGCGCGAGACGCCGGCAGCCGCGATCATCACCGACGTCGGCCTGCAGAACGCACAGCCAGTGCTGGCGGTCGACAACCTGTCCAAGACGTTCAACCCAAAGAAGCACCCGCTCCCGGTCCTGCGCCAGATCGAGGTGGCACTGGCGCGCGGCGAGACGCTTGGCCTGGTCGGCGAATCCGGCAGCGGCAAGACCACCTTCGCGCGCCTCCTGCTCGGGCTCCTTGAGCCCGATGGCGGCAGCACGATCAAGCTCGACGGCAAGCCCTTGGCTGCGCGGCTGGCCGACCGCAGCCTCGACGACGTGAAGTCGATGCAGATCATCTTCCAGAACCCGGATTCGGCGCTCAATCGCGCCCATTCAATCCGCCGCATCATCGGCCGGGCAATCCAGCGCCTGTCAGCCACGCCGGCGGCGGCCATCCTGGCCAAGCTGCACGAGCTGATGAGTGCAGTCCGGGTCGCCGACCGGTATCTTTCGGCGCGGCCGCGGCAGCTCTCCGGCGGCATGAAGCAGCGCATCGCCATCGCGCGCGCCTTCGCCGGCGATCCTCGCATCGTGGTCTGCGACGAGCCGACCTCGGCGCTCGACGTCTCGGTCCAGGCCGCGATCCTTAACCTGCTGGTGGACCTGCAGAGCAGGCGCCAGGTCAGCTACATCTTCATCTCGCACGACCTCGGCGTGGTACGGTACTTGTCCGACCGCATCGCCGTGCTCTATCTCGGCCGGCTGATGGAGGTTGGCCCCGCCGATCAGGTTTTCGCCGGCCCGCATCATCCGTATACTGAGGCGCTGCTGTCGGCGATCCCGTCGATCGATGATCGCGAGGCGCAGCGGATCCGCCTGTCGGGCGAG
The DNA here is from genome assembly GCF_034044715.1 of Dongia soli. Classification (NCBI taxonomy): domain Bacteria; kingdom Pseudomonadati; phylum Pseudomonadota; class Alphaproteobacteria; order Rhodospirillales; family Dongiaceae; genus Dongia; species Dongia soli. Next base: position 51,077 of record NZ_JAXCLW010000010.1, read on the forward strand.
GTGCCCAGCGCCGTCAACCCGCCCACCGGCTGCGTCTTCCACACCCGGTGCCCGCGCAAGATCGGCCCGATCTGCGAACTGCAAGAGCCTGGCCTCGCCAGGATCGGCGCGGAGCACGCTATCCGATGCCATTTGCCGATCGAGCAACTCGGGCGCTTGCAGTCGGTTGGCACGGCGAGGAGCAAGCCCGCTTAGGCTCTTGGTCGTGTGGCAACGCTACCGGAAGCTATCGGGTGTCGTCACCGAACGGGGAACAATCAAATGCCGGCATGTGGTCGTTGCCGCCGGTGCCTGGTCAAGCCTGCTGCTGCGGCCTTTGGGTATCCGGTTGCCGCAATTGACCATTACGGAAGCCACCGCCGTACCGACAACTTTGCCGATGATCTCGACATCGCCATCAAGGGCGCCGGTTTTGCCATTCGAAAGCGCCGACGGCGGCTATACGATGGGCTATGGTCCGACCGTGGCAGCGGAAAACACGCGCGACAGTTTCCGCTGTTTCGGCGATTTTCTGCCTCTGATGAAGTCGGAATGGCGTTCCATTCGCTTGCGCGCCGGTCGTCGCAGCCGGCGTGGGTTCCACCCCAGTGCTGCCGCGGGGGCTGGCTTCGGCAGTGACGAGCGCGTGCTGGACCGGCACCGGTCTCCCGCGACATTCCGACGGCTTGGGCGAACCTCCTGCAAGCCCTGCCTCAGTTCCGCAAGGCACGGATCGTCGAAACCTGGGCCGGACTCATTGATGTCACACCGGATGCCGTGCCTGTTATCTCCAACGCGGCGAGCGTGCCGGGGCTGACAATTTCCACGGGCTGTTCCGGTCATGGTTTTGGCCTGGGATTGGGCGCTGGTCGCCTGACCGCCGATCTGTGCCAATGACACACCGGTCGTCGATTCCAGCGTCTTCAGCTTAAGCAGATTCTTTCGCTAGGCGAGCGATCAGCTCCGCAACGATAACATCTCTGCTGGTTGCAGGCAGCTATCTTTGCTTCGTCTGCGGAGGCTAGGAGGTCAATCTGGTCTCACCAAGCCAAATTCGAATTGGCATGGCTCAACTCCATCATGCGCGTTGCAGCAGATTTCGCGGCAATAGATGTTCGCTGATTTGTTGATTGCGCCGATCAAAAAACGAAAGGCACCGATCATGAACCCCTCGAACATGTAACAGACGCGCCGCTCGGTGCCGGTGCCGAATTCCAGGGCAAAGACGGAATTCTCGATGCGTATGCGACCCAAACAGGCCGCGCTATCCAACATTTCCACGGTGAAGCGGCCCCAGCCGCGCTGCGACAGGCGCTGGAAGTACAGGTGAAACGTCTGTTCTCGATCGAGATTGTAGCTGCGCGCCTGAACTTCGCACCAATGCAGCGCCGATTTTTCGGTCGCACCTTGGAGAATGGCACGATAGGTGTCGATGCCAAGGGCGTCTTCGACCGCCCGGTGATTGTTTACCAGGAAGTGGCGCGGCAGATAGACCATCGGGAGGTTATCTGTGCGCCAGATTCCAGTGTCCGGATCGACCTCGATGGCGATTTCCGGCGCGGCGATCGTCATTGAGCCGCGACGTTGCGTTCGTGGGCCAGGGCGCTTGCATTGTTCTTGTAGAGGGCACCGTCCTTCATGATGACCAGCAGATTCTCTTCATGAACCATCATGTCGAGATCCTTCAACGGGTCGCCATTCACCAGCAACAGATCGGCGAGGTAACCCTCCTTGACCTCGCCGAGTTCGCCTTTGAGTCCCATGACTTCGCCGCCGATCCGCGTGCCGCATTGCAGTGCTTCGCTCGGCGAATAGCCGAGAAGGTCGACGAAATGCCTGAGATCACGTGCATTGGTACCCTGGGGCGACTGGGCAAAGCCGTAATCGCCGCCGATCAGCACGCGGACGCCGCGTTTGCGCAGCTCGGTATAGACCCGGCGGCTGTCGTCGATCACACGCTGCATACCGATATGCAGAGCGAATTCGCGGGTAAAGCCGAATGCTTCCCCGTCATAGAGCGTGCCGTAAATGATGCCGATGGCTGGGCCGACGAAGATCCGATGCTTTGCTGCTTCCAGCATGTCGAGCGCCTCTTCATCGGCGGATTCACAATGATAGATCACGTCGACACCGCATCGCACGGCCCGTTTCACCGATTCAGCGGCGCGCGCATGACAATTGATTTTCTTGCCGAAGTCACGCGCAACGGAAACCGCCATCTGGACTTCGTCTTCGCGCATAACCGTGACGCCGCCATGTGCCTTGGGTCCAAGATCGTCGCCCGAGATATTGATCTTGATGTTATCGACGCCTTCGCGGCAGCACAGCCGCACGGCTTTTGCGATCTCCTCTGGCCCGTCGGCAATCATGCCGAAGCTCTCGTAATACATATGCATCTTGCGCTCATCGCCGAGGCCGCCGGTGACCGTGATTTCCGGGCTGCCGGCGCGGATGCGCGGGCCGGGGAGGCGGCCGGCATCGACTTCGTTGCGAATGACGACATCCAGGCGCAACTTCGATGTGGCGGCGCTGTAAGCGCTGGTGAATCCGTGATCGAGCAGGGTCTTGGCATTGCGCATGGTGAGGAGGAGATGCTCCTCGGGCGGGATGTTGCCGAGATCGGAATCGTTCACCGCGCCGCCGAAAGAAATATGAGCATGGCCTTCGACGAGGCCGGGCATCAAGGTGCGGCCCTTGCAATCGACGATGGTTGTGCCATCGGCAGCCATTTGGCCAGGGGTCCGCGCGATCGTCCGGATACGTTGACCTTCGACCAGGACATCTGCTGGAAAAGCATCGGCGCCGCTGCCGTCCCACACCATCGCATTGCGAAAAAGAACCCTGTTCATCGCTGCTCCCCTTGGTTTTGCGGTCTTGCCGTGGCGATCCGCTCTTATGTTTTTAAATCGATGGCCGGCCCATCAAGATGGCAGAATGCCGGCTCCGCTATGGCTGCGCCTTCGATCCTCCTCGATGAAGCAAGTGTGGCAAGCAATCATATATGCGTCAATAAAAAATATATTTTATCCCTCCTGCGGGAGATGACTTCGATAATATATCGTGATAGTCTCCTGACCGCTTGCCAGCCATAAGGGATATGATGGCCCGAGATATCACGCTTAACCGGACACAGGGCGCTTATGAGGCCCTCCGTGCCGAACTGCTTTCCTGCCGCATCCTTCCGGGCCGCCGCCTGAAAATTCAGGAATTATGCGCACGGTTCTCAGTGAGCCTCGGCGCCGTCCGCGAGGCGCTGTCGCGTTTGACGTCGGAAGGATTGGTCGTTGCCGAACCGCAACGCGGCTTCCGGGCGGCTCCCATATCGGCGGCGGATCTTCAGGATCTCACGATGGTGCGGGTGGAGATCGAGACATTGTGCCTGCGCCGCGCCATCGATGTTGGCGACGTCAATTGGGAAGCGGGCCTGGTGGCCGCCTCGCATCGCCTGTCGCGCACGCCCGAACGCGTGGCGAGCGATCCGGCCCGCATCAATGAGGATTGGGCCGAGGCCCATGCCGCCTTCCATCAGGCGCTGGTCGACGGTTGCGACAGTCCCTGGCTTTTGAGGCTGCGCGGCCAGCTCTACGATCAGAGCGAACGGTATCGTCGGCTCTCAGTTCCGCTCGCTCGCACCGAACGGAACGTGCAGGACGAACATCAGGGCATCCTGGAGGCGACGCTGGCACGGGATGCCGAGACGGCGGCCGGCTTGCTGGCGGCACATCTTCAAGCAACCACCAAAATCCTGCTTTCCGCGACCTCTTACGACGACATGCAGGGAAGCGAAGACGCGGACGACTGAGCGCGCAGATACGCCCGCGTTGTTCACCGGCTGGGGCTCTCCTTGATCTTCAGATGCCCATCCATCGCCGGCCGATCTCGGCATAGAGCTCGACGGCTGCCTCGATCTTCGACACCAGGCAATATTCATCAGTCTTGTGCGCCATGACGGTCTCGCCCGGACCGAGGATGAGGGCGGGCATATTATCCATCGCCGGAACCAGCACGGAGGCATCGGTAAAGAACGGCGCCCCTTTGGGATCGATCCGGTTGCCGGTGAGCCGCTCGCACAGATCGAAGACCTCGCTGATCCACTGATTTTGCGGCGAGCTGGCAACCGCGCCGACATCGACGATACGCGATATTTCCGCGCCATCGCCCAGCAAGGCGCCGAGTTCGCGCGTGATCGTCTCATTCGATTGCCCGGGGATGGTGCGCACGTCCAGCTGGATCTCGGCACGATCCGGTACGGAATTCACATTGAGGCCGCCATTGAATGTGCCGACATTGAGCGATGGACCGCCGAGATGGTGATGGCGCGGCGCATCGAAGGCATGCTCGCTCAGCCGCAGCACGCCGCGCGCGGCCTTGTAGACGGCATTATCTCCCTGTTCAGGCATCGACCCGTGGGCCGTGACGCCCTTGAAGCTGGCGCGAAGCCACAAGGCGCCCTTATGCCCGATCAGCGGCTGATTGCCGGTCGGTTCGCCGACCACAAGCGCACCGGCCTTCGGCAAGGCGCCGGCTATGCCGGTGAGCGCGCGAGCCCCATCGCAGCCGGTCTCCTCGCCGACCGTTAGAACCAGCACCAGTCCCGCTTGGGGCCGGGCGCTGGTTTTTGCAAGGTCGATTGCGGCCCGCACCATCGCGGCGACACCACTCTTCATGTCGCTGGAGCCCCGGCCGTAAAGCCGATCTCCGACGATATCCGCAGCGAAAGGATCACGGCTCCAGGGCGCGGCACCCAGCGGAACCGTGTCGAGATGACCAGTGAAACAAAGCGGCTTTTCGTCGCCCGTGCCGGATAGTTCGGCGACGAGGTTGAGGCGGCCATCGGCATATTGATGATAGGTGACGCGATAACCGGCATCGCTCAACAGCTTGCCGGTCAGCTCGGCACAGGCCTGTTCCTCACCCGGCGGATTGATCGATCGGAGACGAATCAACTCCTGCGCCAGTTGAAGTGCCGTAGGTGCTGCCATCGCCATCATCTTCTCCGTTCTGTCCGGCCGAAATAAAGATACCGTCGATCTGCATCGACGGTATCCACAAGCAGTCAGAGCTTTGCTTACTGGCGCAACTTCGTCCAGATCCGATCATAAGCACGCGTTGCCTTTTCCCCGCAGGAAGGCGCAAAGACGACCTTGAGATCCGCCGGCGGGTTGAATTCCGGCGACGAACCGAGCTCGGCGGAAAGATATTTGTTCGATCCCATGACCGCGCTTTGATAGCCGGTCGAGCTTTGCTCCAGGGCGATGTTTTCGGGATCCATCAGGAAGTTGAGAAATTTCTTGGCATTATCAAGATTCGGCGCATTCTTCGGCACGGCGACATTGTCCATCCAGCCAACCACGCCTTCCTTCGGATAAACATATTTCACGCTGGCCTTCTGCATCCGAGTCGCCTGGGCTTTGCCGGACCATTGCTCATGCATCACCGTCTCGCCGGCAACCTGACGCTCGACAGTGCCGTCGGAGTTGTAGACCTTCACGAAGGGCTTCTGCTTTTCCAGCAGCGCGTTCAGCTCCTTGAGGTCTGCCGGATTTTCGTTGCATTGCGACTTGCCGAGATAGACCAGGGCCAGCGACATGACTTCGCTGGGCGATCCGAACATGCCGATCTTGCCCCTCATCTCGGCCGGCGGGTCGAAAAGGGGCTTCAGGCTGTCGGTCGGTCCCTTATACACGGCGGTATCGACAGAATAGGAGGTCGTGCCCCACATCCAGGGCACGCTATATTGCGCATCCGGGTCCCAGGCGCGCTTCTGCCATTTGGGATCGAGATTCTTGAAATTCGCCATCCCGCCGACATCGACCTGTTCCAGCAGGTTCTGCTTGACGAAGATCGGGATGAAATCGTTGCTGATGACGATCAGGTCATAGCCGGAGGCGCCTGACGTCAACTTGGCAAGAGCCGTCTCATTGGAATCATACGTGTCGATCGTGACCTTGATTCCGGTTTCCTTCTCGAATTTCTTGATCATGTCGGCCGAGGTGTAGTCGGTCCAGTTATAAAGATGCAGTTCCTTCGAATCGGCCTGTGCCTCGGCGATAAATCCCGCGGAAGCGGCCACGGCAAACAGGGTGCCCATCGAAAGCAACCCTGTCAGTCCTCGATGCCAGCTTTTCATGTATTCCTCCCTCCAGATGGTCGTTTTTGAGTTGGCTTCGTTTACGCAAGACGGCGGTTGCGGCGGCCGAGAAACAGGGCGGCGCCGACAAAAATGAGTGAGACAAGCAGAAGGATGGTGGAGATGGCATTGACCTCAGGCGTTACGCCCAGCCGCATCATTCCATAGACATAGACGGGCAGGGTGGTCGAGCCAGCGCTGGACACCATCATGCTGATGAGGAAGTCATCGAGCGAGACGACGAAAGCCATGATCGCCCCGGCGGCGATGGCAGGCATCAGCAAAGGCAAGGTGATGTGGCGGAAGAGCTGCCACTCATCGGCATAGAGGTCCCGGCCGGCTTCCTCCAGCGATCGCCCCATATCGCGTAATCTTGTCTGGATCGGCAGGATGGCAAAGGGAATGCAGAAGACGGTATGGGCAATCATCAAATTGACCAGGCCGTTCTTCATGCCGATCGCGGAGAAAAAAACCAGGGTGGAAATGGCGACAATGATTTCCGGCACGACCAGCGGCATGTTGATCATCATGACGACGGTGTTGCGGCCGAGGAAATAGCGCCCGCGTTCCAGCGCCAGGGCGCCGGTCATGGCAATCAGGGTCGACGCGATGGTGGCGACGACCGCGATGACCAGGCTGTTCAGGGCGGCATCGCGAATGTCCGCGTTCTGGGCAATGCGCAGGAACCAGCGGAAGCTGAAGCCCTGCCAGACGGTGATCATCGAGCTGCTGTTGAAAGCATAGATGACCAGAATTAGCAGCGGCGCATAAAGGAAGACAAGGATCAGGGCGGTATATTGCCCAAGTCCCGGTGTGTAACGCCAATCGAAGGCTTTGCGTTTGCGTGAGGCGAAGCGGGGCGGCGTGGCGGGATGGCTGACGGTCTCATCGCTCATGGCCGTGCCTCTTTTTGCCGCGTCTTGCGCGTCTGGAGCATCAGTGCCAGCAGGATGACAATCGTGATGACGGTCGAAAGTGCGGCGCCAAAGGGCCAGTTGCGGGACGAAGTGAACTGCATCTGGATCAGGCTGCCGATCAGCAGCTTCTTGCCGCCACCCAACAGGTCCGGCGCCAGGAAGGAGCCCAAGGCCGGTGCGAAGACCAGGGTCGCGCCGACATAAGCGCCAGGCCTGGCCAGCGGCCAGATCACCCGGCGGAACATGGCCCAGCGGCTGGCATAAAGATCGTAAGCCGCTTCCACCAGACGCGGATCCAACCGTTCCAGGATGGAATAGATCGGCAGCACCATGAAGGGCAGGAAGGTATAGACCAGGCCAAGCAGGATCGAGCCGTCATTGTAGAGAAGCGGCAAGGGTTGGGAGATCAGGCCCATGTCACGCAAAAAGATATTGGCCACGCCTTCATCCCGCAAAATCAGGATCCAGCAATAGGTGCGGATCAGCGTATTGATCCAGAAAGGCAGCGTGACGAAAAACAGCAATACGCGCCGACGTTCCGCGCTCTGGCAGACGATGTACCAGGCGACCGGAAGGCCGAGGATCAGGCAGATCATTGTGGTTGCAACGGCAAGATACAGCGAGCGCAGAATGATGATGATGTAATCGGCGGAGAAGATAAGCGAATCGTCGAAGTCGCGCTGAAAGAGGAACTGGATGTAGCCGTCGAAGGTCAGCGGATATTGGACGCCGCCATAGGGATTGGCCGTCATGAAGGAATAGGCGACCGCGATGAACATCGGGATCAACATGAAAATACCGATGGTCAGCGCCGGCGGCGCGATGAGGAGGAGTGTTCGCTTGAGCGGCATCACGTCATCTCATCCTTCACTGCATCAATTCGCGTTCCGCCTCCGCCGCCCAGTCCATGGCAACTTCCTGCCCCGGATCGAAGCCGGCACCGGTGTCGCGCAACCGGACACGGATGCGATTGCGATTGGCGATCTCGATCTCGTAGAGCGTATCGAGGCCGAGGAAGGTTACCGTCTCGATGCGACCCAGCAAGCGCCCCGCCATGCCGGCCGCCTTGCGAAGCGTGATGCGCTCCGGCCGGACGGCTACGGTCAGAGCGGCATTGCGGTGAAGAACGGCACCCGGAATCAAATTGGCCTCGCCGATGAAATCGGCAACGAAACGATTGGCGGGATTGTGATAGATGTCCTGCGGCGCTCCGACTTGCAGAATCCGGCCTTCATGCATGACGGCGATGCGGTCCGACATGGCAAGCGCCTCTTCCTGGTCATGGGTGACGAGGATGAAGGTGATGCCGGTCTCGCGTTGCAGCCGCTTTAATTCGCTCTGCATTTCCTTGCGCAATTTCAGATCCAAGGCGGAAAGCGGTTCATCGAGCAGGAGCACGTTCGGCCGGGGCGCCAGCGCACGCGCCAGTGCCACACGCTGCTGCTGGCCGCCGGAAAGCTGGCTGGGTCGCCGCTGCGCGAAGGCACCGAGACGAACCATGTCGAGCGTGGTTGCGACCTGCGTTTCGATGTCCCGTTCCGGACGCTTCTGCATGCGCAGGCCGAAGGCGACGTTCTCCGCCACGGTCATATGCGGAAAAAGAGCGTAGCTTTGAAAAACCGTATTGACCGGCCGCTGCTGCGGCGGGAGGGCCGCGACGTCGATGCCGGCGATGCAAATCGACCCCGTCGTCGGTGTCTCAAAACCGCCGATCAACCGCAGCAACGTGGTCTTGCCGCAGCCGGACGGGCCAAGCAAGGTGAAGAATTCGCTGCCGCCGATCGCCAGATCCACGGTCTTCAAGGCCTGGACCGCGCCGATATCAGGGGTGGAAAAGCTCTTCGATACGCCGTGTACATTGATCATGATCGGACGGGACTCCTCTCGGCCCGGATGCCGATATGCCTGGCGGTGCGCGCCGGCTTGCATGCCAGCAATGTCAAACGCAGCCGCCCGCGTCAGGCGCTGAGCGCGCGCTGGGGTGCGGTCTTTCCCTGTTCCGCCTCGATCCGGTTGCGCAGCACACCAACCTTCTCCAGCTCGACCTCGCAGACATCGCCGGGTTTCATGAAAAGCTTGGGATTGCGCGCCATACCCACGCCGGACGGCGTGCCGGTAACGATGATGTCGCCCGGAGAGAGGGTAATCGCTTCGCTCAAGATCGAGATCAATGACGCGACGTCGAAGATCATGTCGTCCGTCGTGGCGTTCTGCACGATCTGTCCGTTCAAGCGTGTCTGAATGCGCAGCCCCTTGCCGCCGGCCGGGAGTTCGTCGGCCGTGACGAAGACCGGGCCGAAGGCGCCGGTATTGTCGAAATTCTTGCCCACGGTCCATTGCGGCGATTTGGTCTGAAAATCGCGCACCGATGCTTCATTGAAGATTGAGTAGCCGATGACGTGGTCCAGCGCATCTTCCTTGGCGATATGCCGGCCGCCTTTCCCGATCACCGCCACCATCTCGCCTTCGTAATCGAGCTGGTCGGAGGCGAGGGGGCGTAAGATCGCGCTTCCGTGCCCAACCAGGGTGGAAGCAAACCGGGCGAAGATGGTTGGATAGGAAGGAACCGCAAAGCCGCTCTCGATCGAATGATCGACATAATTGAGGCCGACACAAACGATCTTGCCGGGCATGGGCAGCGGCGGGAGCACCATGACGCGGTCAGGCTCGACAACCGCGCCCCGTGACAGCCGCTCCGCTGCTGTCTTCAAAGCGGCCATCCCGCCGTTGATGAGTTGCTCAAGTGTCCCGGGGAAATCGGCATCGCCGGAAAGCAGGCCGCGGAATTGGCCTTCGGCTGAGGCGATGGCCAGGCCATTCTGGCCTGACTGGTTCCTAAAAGCCATGAACCGCATTCTTTCCCCCTGTCGATGTCCGGCGTGATGTGCCGGTCAATGTGTCTTGGCGACATAACGTTCAGGAGAGCTACGGTCAAAAATTATATTTGTCAAAATAATATATTTTTATGCGGGTAGGAACATTAAAATAAAAAATATATCGACACGCAATGCGCTGGTACAAGCCGTGGCGAGGCGCTCGCTCCATCCCGCTGGAGGGGTCTTGAGCCAGACTCCTCCTCGCCGGTCACCCTGGCTGCGCCAGATTGTCGGGCGAAGCTGGAGGAATTGGCCTCAGCTTGCACAAATCCATGTCCGATCTAATGCGCCAACTTATTGTGGGCAGCATGGAATAAACGAGATTGGGTCGGAGTAGGCTTTGGTATCGGTGGCTACCGCGTGATCGGTGCCATCGTCAATCTAGGGCGCTCGGACAAGCCACGCCAATGTCGCGCGACATCATCAATGATGATGTTCGCAACGCATGGCGGTCCCAAACAGCGCTGGTGGCCTGATATCCGGTTATGTCCCATCGCTGGATGCTACCTGGCCCGAGCGGCCCTCCTAAAATCAAACGCTTTTGGGAGAGCACGCCATGGAACATCTCCTCATGAAACATCTTCTCACGCCGATGATGCTCGGTATTTCGCTGCTCATAACCTCCACCGGCTTGGCTTTGGCCGCCGATGTCCACGCGGTAACGGGGACGAAGGGTCAGCCCAACCAAACAATTGGCAGCCGTCAGACAGGGAGTGTCACGCCGGGCCATGCCAGCACCGCCCCGGGTTCGGCCTTCAATCCAAATGGAAATGCCGGAACACATTACGCGGGCACACAGCCGCAGAACTCCAAGAATCTGAAAAGTGTATCTCAGTACGACGTGGCTGGCTTCCAGCAGTCCCATAAGAAATAAGCGACGGAGCTGCGCATAGCGGAGCCGTCCTTGGGTAGATTCGCTGCGGGTGGATTCGCTGCGACTTCAACTTTGACGCTGCAGCGAATCGCCGCATGAATAGAATTGCCGCTCCGTCGCAGTCTTCGCCTTGATGCGGCTCAGCCCTTGCCGGCGCGTCCAATGACCGAGCCTAACACCTCGTCGATACGATTGCGGGCCCGTTCGCAATCCCGATGGGAGCCGGCGAGAAAGACGCGCCCGCTGGCGCCGATCATCTGCACATCGACGATGGTGACGCCGGGCGCCGCCTTCTCCGCTTCATTGGCGGCGACCAAGGCGAAAAGCGCCGGCTCCAATTCGTAAAGCAGCAGCGACTGGCCGGGCAGCAGCATGGAGGCTTCCCGGGTACGATTGAGGATGATGGCATGCTGATCGGCGACATCGTCGATGGTGTCGGCATAAAGCGTCCGCGGTTTCAACTGATCCGCCGCTTCACGGCCAATCCCGTTGAGGATTGCGGCACCTGCCGCTGTCAGATAACCGAGATCGCGTGCATGCAGTTCAAGGATGCCATATTGCCGCTCGGTATAAAGCAGACCCGGCTCCATGTCGGGTGCTGTCTTCATGGCGAGATCGCAGATCCGGTGGATCGCCAAGGCCGGCGCGACTTCGATGATCAAACTGTGCTCACCCTGGATCGGCGGGTAGCCGCGCGCTCGTGTCGGCGTCGACATATAGGCGGCGAACTGCCGCGCTAGGTTCTCGATCAGCAGATAGACGCGCAGTTCTGTCATCGCTTTTCTCGCATGGCGTTATCCGGCCACGGCGGCATCGCGCGCCGCCCTCCGACGCGCTGCTTATTTCGATGTCGCGGTCGCGAAATGCTTGCCAAGATCGGGATGCGGGCGCGGAATGACATGGACCGAGACCAGCGTGCCGACGCTGTTGGCCGCTTCGGCGCCAGCTTCGGTCGCCGCCTTCACGGCACCGACATCGCCATTGATGATGACGGCAACCAGGCCGTCACCGACCTGTTCGCGGCCCACCACCGTGACATTGGCCGCTTTCACCATGGCATCGGCCGCCGCCAGAGCCGCGACGAAACCCTTGGTTTCGATCATGCCGATTGCGTTGGACATCGTTATTCTCCTTATTGCTCAGATCAGTTTGCAGATTCAGTTGCTCACAGTTCATTTGCTCTTTGGCTTGTCGGTCTTGCCAGGCTCATCCAGCGAGCCGATGATCAAGGCATCGATCGGAATTTTGCCGCCGCCCAGCCAAGAGGCGGCGGTGGAGCCCGTCACCACCAGCACCTCTTCCTCTTCGCCGCAGCCCAGCACATCGAACGCGATCATGCGTCCGCCGCCGGCAGCTTCGATCTCCAGGAAAGCGCCGGAAGGAATATGTTCGATGCGCTTGGTGGCCCAGAACCGGCCTACGACCCGACCGCGTATCATTGCCGCGCCCTTTCGATGCTGATGTTGCGGGACTTGGCCTTGTCCCTGGCCAAGGGGGTGATGCTGACCTCCGGTCCCAGCACGAGGCGGCTGGTCCCGGCTGGCAGTTTCAGGATGGTGCTCTCGGTGACGACGCCCTTGTCGAGACGATGACTGTGAGAGATGGGCAGCGCGGCCGGGCCGGATTGCGCCGGCTGGCCCGCGGCCAATTTGAAGGGATGCCGCCCGGCCAGGATCGCTTCCCTGATCGCGGGTGTTTCGGCCAGCGTGAGGACCTGTTTGGCGAAAGCGGCGAGATCGGCATCGTTGGCGATGCGTATAGGCGGCGTGGGTGCGATAGATGGCGCGGCGGCTGGCGCGCCGGCCTGCTGCCCGGCCTTGAGGGCTTTCACTTCCTCCGCGATGACGTCGCGGATCAGGTCGCGCAGGGTGGCGGGATCGATCATTGCGGCCTCGCGAGATTGGTGAGGGTGCGCTCGGCCACTTCCGCCGCCATGCGGATATCGGATTCCTCACCCGAGAGATAGACACGTCCCGTCGCGCCGAACATGCGATAGTCGATCACCTTGATCTCGGCTGCTTTCTCGGCCTCGTTGGTGGCGAGGATCGCGTAGGAGGCGGGCTGCATCTCCAGCACGAACAAGGATTCACCGGGCAGGATCATCGAGCCGAGCTTATTGCGGTTGATCAGGAAGGCATGGCTATCATCGATCCGGGTGACGATCTTGGCCGCCAGGATCTGTGGCTTCAGCGCCTGGGCAGCGTCGGCGCCCAAGACTTCCAGCACCGCGGCGGCGGCCGATTTGACCGCTGCCGTCGATCGGGCATGAAATTCCAGGTAACCGAATTGGCGCTCCACCACCAGCATGCCGCCGCTCACCTCGGCATGTTTGAGCGCGGTGTCGGTCAGGGCTTCGATATCGAGGCCGGGCGCCACTTCAATGATCTGTGCCGCCATATTGGTGCGCGGCAAACGACCCCGCATCGAGCTCGCCATGTAGCAGAGGGTCTGGGGCTGCAACTGGTCGATAAAGATGAAGGACCTGATCTCCGCCATGATCTCAGCCCCTGAGCGTGGCGCGCAATTCGGCGAGGACGATGCGGCGGATTTCCTCGCGCATCATGGCGATCTCGTCGCTCGGCATGAGGGTGGTCATGGGCGAGCTCGCCCTCGGTGCGGTAGCGAAAGCGGAAGCCGGCGCCTGATCGGCCCCTTCCTGCAACCGGCCCAGCGAGATTGGCGCATCGCGGCCGAGCGCTACCGGTGGTCCGGTCCAGGGATCGAGGCCGCCGAATTCACCGAACAGCTCTGCCGGTTCGTCGCTATAGGCGATGCGGGTCCAATTGACGAGATGCTGCGGGCCGACATTCTCGCCGATCGCAGAACTGCCGAAGAAGCCGGTGCCGATGGTGAAAGCCGGCGCGAGATGCGTGCCGTAACCGGCGGCGCCCTGGCTGCAGGGTGCATTCACCACCACGCGCAGCGCCTTCACCGCGGCGCCATAAGCGAGGATATTGGCGGCGGCGCGGCTGTGAATGGCGGCGGAATGCCCGGCCCCGGATAGTCGGATGAGGGCGCGGGCCTGGGTGATACCAGCCTGGACATGCGGCACCCTGAGGAAGCCGAGCACCGGGCAGAGCTTTTCTTTTGACAGAGGCTCGTCAATGCCGACGCGGTCGATTTCGGTCAAGATGATCTTCGCATTGGCCGGCAAACGCAGGCCGATCCGACTGCCGATCTCACCCGCCGTCTTTCCGAGGATTTCGATATTGAAGCTGCCTTTGCCGAAGAGCAGGTCGCGCAGGGCCGCGGTTTCTTCCGGCTTGGCAAGATAGGCTCCCGCCGCTTTGAGGCTCTGCAGCAATGGGTCGGCGATGCTCTCCACGGCAACGACGACACTTTCATTGGTACAAAGGATCGAGTTGTCGAAACTTTTCGAGGCGACGATGCGCTTCGCCGCCTCATCGAGTTCGGCGCTCTCATCCACCAAAGCAGGTGCGTTGCCCGGTCCGACGCCGATCGCCGGATTGCCGGAACTATAGGCCGCCCGCACCATCGGCGTGCCGCCGGTCGCCAGGATCACGCCCACCCTGGGCGATTTCATGATGTGATCGATCAGCGGCAGATTAGGCGCTTCGATCACCTGAATGATGCCGGCCGGCGCGCCGGCCGCTTCCGCCGCCGCTGCCATCAATTTGGCAGCCCTGACGGAGCAGGCTTTCGCCATCGGATGCGGCGAGAGGATGACGGCGTTGCGGGTGAACAGCGCCAGCAGGATCTTGTAGAAAGTGGTGCAGACCGGATTGGTCGAGGGCGTCAGGGCGAAAACCACGCCAGCCGGGCGCGGCAATTCCACCATCTTCACCTGCGGCAGGATGCGGGGCGAGCAATAATCCGCCGAACGATACACCTCGAAGAGGGCGCGCGTGGTCAGCTCGTTCTTGATCTTCTTATGGGCAGCGACGCCGAAGCCGGTCTCCTGCACAGCTGCTTCGGCAAGCGGTCCGGCTTCGGCGAAACCGGCTTCCGCCGCCGACCGCGCGATCGCCTCCACCGCTGCACGATCAAAGCGGGCGAAGGCGGCCGCGCCCCATTCGGCCGTCTGCAGCATCAGATCGGCGCTGCCGGTGGCGCGTTTTTCGCCGGCCAGTAGCTCTTCGATGATGGCGGTCATCTCACTCCATCCTCAAATCACGCGGCATTGCGCGATGTCCGACGGCCGCGCCCCAGGCAATCGGCATAAGCTAGCCCGACGGCACGTTCGACCCGCTCGAGGACTTCCTGGCACAGATCGGTTGTCATCAGGACGCCCGGCTTGAATTGCAGCACCCGGGGATCGAGCGTCGAGAAAATCGCCCAGACACCGTTCTCGTAGAGATGCTTCATCACCGGCTTCGCGCCTTCCGGATAATCGAACTCCAATCCCATCACCAAGCCGCATTGCCGGATGCCGACGAAGAAATCGGGATAAAGCCCCATGATGTCAGCAAGGCCATTGCGGAAGGTCTCGGCGATGTAATTGATCATCGGCTTGACCGGCGGACGTTCGAGAATTTCCAGTGTCTTCATGGCAACAAGGCAGCCGAGTTCCGCACCGCCCATGGTCGACATGTGGGCAAAGCCATCCTGCTTCAGCCAACCGGCATAGGCTTCACGGACGACGACGCAAGCGATCGGATAGATGCCGCCGGAAATGCCTTTGCCGGTCACCAGGATGTCCGGCTGAATGCCGTAGCGCTGATAGCCCCACATCTCGCCGCAGCGCATCAGCCCGGTCTGCACTTCGTCAGCGATATAGAGCGCGCCATAGCGTTCGCATAATTTCTTCACCTCCTGCAGATAACCGGGCAGGGGCATGGGAAATCCATAGGTAGCCGGGATCGTCTCCATGATCAGGGCCGCCACATCCTTGCCTTTGAGCGCGTCCTCCATGGCATTGAGATCATTGAAGGGTACATGCACGAAATCATCCGGCTGCTCGGCCAGAAAGATCTTCTTGAAGCGGTCGGCGCCGGTCGCCACGGCGAGGCCGGTATGCCCGTGATAGGCATTGATAATGGAAACGATCTTGCGGCGCTGGGTCGCATGACGCGCAGTCTTCAGCGCAATATCGATCGCTTCCGCGCCGCCGGATCCGTACATCGTATAATGCATGTCGCCGCCGCAGATGCGCGCCAGCCGTTCGGCCAGCGCAGTGCGTGCCAAGGAGGGGAAATGGTGATTGCCCATATCGAAGCGCTGGGTGCCGCGATTAAGCACTTCCACCAGCTCCGGATGGCGATGGCCGATATTATAGGTGCCGCCATTCAAATGCAGATCGATCAGCCGGCGCCCATCCATGTCCCAAAGCAGATAGCCTTCGCGCCGATCGATCACCAGATCGACGCCCATATCCTGCCAGGCCTGGGTTTTGCCCGGATTCCAAAAGGTCTTCGATTTCTCCAGAAATTCCTGCTTCTCAGCGCTGGCCATCCGTCGGTTCCTTCGTCAAGTCACGGCCATGTCAGCCGTAGCGGGTTAGGTAGCGCTCGGCCAGCTCGCAGGTGCCGGCGCTGTAACCCGGACCTTCGCTGCGGGCGAGCTCGGTTTCGGCATGGGATCCCATCCAGGCGAACAAGGTCATGCGGCGCAAAAGGATGAAGGTCCAAAGCTCGTCCTCATCCTCGGCGCTCAGCCTGCGCTGCCGGCGATAGCCTTCTTTCCAGGCTTCCATCAGCTCCGGCACATCGGCGCGGTCTTCGAAGAAACTCACGGCTGTGGCGGCGTCGTAGAGGAACCAGCCCAAGCCGCAATCGTCGAAATCGATCACCCGGACATCGCCTTCATAGACCAGCAAATTGGCGAGGCGAAAATCGGCGTGGATGAGGCCGTAGCGCTCCGGTCCTTGGCCGAAACGCTGCAGACGCCGTTGCATCACCGCGACAAGGCGTTGAAGCAGTTTCTCGCGGACCGGATCAAGATCCGGTCCGGCCTGCCACGGCCCCCAATTAGGGCGAGCGCCCAGCGAATGGTCAAAATTCCAGCAAAGGCGCTCGAAGAAGCTTGGCCGTTTCCAGCCCTGGGAATGGTTGTGGCAGCGTGCGGCGACTTCACCCAACTGGATGAAGGGCGCGATGAGATCGTGCTGTGACGGCTCGCTGCCATCGATGAATTCGAATAGCACGCAATTGCGCGGATTATCGAGTGCCGGATGGCTGACGGTCTGGATATCCAGATCGTCCTTACCGGGAATGGCCTGCGGCGTCTTCACACCGGCTTCGGCTTGCAGGGCTCGCATCCAGGCAAGCTCGCTGCGAATGCCGTTCACGCTATGATAGTTTTCCCGATGCACCCGCAGGATGACGGGCCGGGTCGCGCCCGCCGGCGACACTTTATAGGTCCAGTTTTCCGAATGATTAATAAGTTCGAGGCGAGCCTCTTCGAGACCCCAGCACGCCAGGGCCGAGGCTGCCAGTTCATCTACGGCGCGTTGCAATTGATCGATCGTGAGCTGGCCGCTCATGCCTTCTTCGCTTCCTCCCATTCAGCATCGAAGCCGGCTTCGCGGCTTAACCGCTTGTTCTGTTCGGCTTGGCTTGGCCCTTATCTCAACCTAGAAGCCCGGTCAGCCGGCCGCTTGACAGGTGAAGCGGCGATCTTGACAGCTGGCTCACGGATTGTGGTCTTCACCCGCCGCGCTGCCTCTTGCAGCTTGTCGCTGCGACGTGCCATCATTGCCCATAACGACAAGTTGCCGGGGACTGGCCGAATGGCAAGCGTATTGGCGACAGTAGGAGAGGAGGATCATATGGCGGCCGCGCCCAATGGCGCCGCGCCGATCGTTCTCGCGGCGGCCGCGACCGGCCTCGTCAATTTCATTGAACGCCAGCATGGTGATGTCGACAGCATCTTCGGCAATTCCGGTATCGCACCCGATATGGCCGGTGCGCCAACGCTCAAAGTGAAGCTCAGCGCCTATTGCCGGCTGTTCGAGGAATCCGCCCGGCGAATGAAGGCGCCGAATTTCGGTTTGTGGTTCGGACAGCAATTTCAGCCTCGCGATCTTGGCATGTGGGGTTATGCCGCGGTTTGCTCGCCTACCTTGGGGGCGGCGCTCGACAATCTAGTGCGCCTCTTTCACTATCATCAGGAATCTTCCGCGATGCAGTTACGGCGCGGTAAGGATGGGCTGATACGCCTGGAATATCAGATTTATTCCGCCGAGATCGTCGAGCGCCGCCAGGATGCGGAATTGTCGCTCGGCATGTTCGTCAATGTGCTGCGTGAATGCTGTGGCGTCAAATGGGCCCCGGTCGAAGTGCATTTCGAACATCCACGTCCCGAAGCCTGGAAGCAACATGAGGAGGCTTTCGACGCGCCGGTCTATTTCAGCCAGCCGACCAATGCGCTTCTCTTCCGGCCGGACCTCCTCGACCGGGCGATGCCGGGGCGCGATCTGAAATTACTGACCATGATGCAGACCTGCCTGGAATCGCTGGGATCGCATCGCAGTGGCGATGAGGGCTTGGCGGACCGGGTGAAAACGGCGATCCGCGTCGATCTGCCGAACGGCTATCCCAGCCTGGAGAAAATTGCCCATGAATTACGGGTGACGCCGGCCGCGATACAGCGCGAATTGTCGGAACAGGGCATGACCTATAAGGAAGCGGTCGAGCAAATGCGGCGCAGCCTGGCGCAGATGTATCTCGACCAGCGGCGATTGCCCTTGACGGAAATCGCGCTGCTGCTCGGTTATTCCGAACTCTCCGCCTTCACCCGCGCCTTCACCCGCTGGACTGGAATCAGCCCGCGCGCTTATCGGCGCGGCAGGCTGCAACATGGTGTCGATCAAGCCTGAGCCAGCGCGTCCAGCGATTCCGGCAAGATCTGTCCGCCATCGACGACGATCGTCTGGCCGGTGATATAGCCGGCCTCGCGCGAGGCGAAGAACAAGGCGGCATGGCCGATATCCTCGACATCGCCCAGCTTCTTCAGCGGCACGGAAGCCGCCATGCTCTGCATATAGTCGTCGCCTAGTTCCTTGAGGCCTTCGGTCACCACATTCCCCGGCATGACCGCATTCACCGTGATGCCATATTTGGCAAGCTCGATACAGGCCGTGCGCATGAAGCCGAGCTGGCCCGCCTTGCTTGCACCGTAATGGGTCCAGCCGGGAAAGCCGGTGACCGGTCCGGTGATCGAGGAGGTGATGACGACGCGGCCTTCGCCGCTTTTCTTCAGATAGGGAATGCAGGCCTTCACCGAGAGGAAGGTGCCTTTGAGATTGGTGGCCTGGACCTCGTCCCATTGCTCCGGCGTCATCTCCTCCATCTTGGCCGGCGGAAACATGCCGGCATTGGCGCAGAGGATATCGACGCCGCCATGGCGATCATGAGCGGCCCGCGCCATCGCTTCCATATCATCCAGTTTTGTGACATCGGCAGCAAAAGCCGCGGCGGTGAAGCCGGCATCGGTCAATTCCTTGGCTGACGTCTCCGCGGCTTGCAGATCGCGCCCGACCACCAGCACCTTGCCGCCATGTCGCGCGAAGACCCGGGCGATGCCCTTGCCGATCCCTTTGCTTGCTCCGGTAACGATGACCGACTTCCCCTTGATCGATGCTGCCAGCATGGCGTTCCTCCTTCAGACCGTTTTATTTTTCGGCCGCTGTTTCGCTGCGGCGCCGGCGGAAGATCAAGATTACCGCATAGCCGATGAGCAGCAGCAAGGCGGCGCCGAAAGTTGAAACCGTTCCCAGAACCGGTACGCCGGGCGTATAGCCGGCCACCATCTTGGCGTAGAGATATTTGGGAATGGTGTTATCGGCACCTGTGGTGAAGAGCGAGAGCGGGAAATTGCCCCAGGAGAGCAGGAAGCTGAAAAGGGCGCCTGAGAAGATACCGGGGAACAGCACCGGCAGTGTCACTTCGCGGAAGACCTGCCAGCGTGTGGCGCCGAGATCGAAGGCCGCTTCCTCCAATGCCGGATCGAAGCTATAGACCTGGATCGAGATCACCAGGGTTGCGACCGGCACGATCCAGACCAGATGCGCCAGCACGCCGGTGCGCCAGGAAAGGCCAAGGCCAAGCGCGTTGAACCACAGCAGCAGCGCCAGGCCGAGCACCGATTGGGGAAAGAAAATCGGCAGCAGCACGATCTTCTGATAGATCGACCGGCCGCGCCAATTATACCGCGCGAACGCCAGGGCTCCGAAAAAGGCGATGACGACGGAGATCGCGGTGACGCAAAGCGCGATCAGGATCGAGGTTTCGAAGAGCTGGCGAATCTCGATCGAGGCGAAGGTCTTCTGCCACCAATTGACGCCCCAGCGGGTGATCGGAAAGATGAAATAGCGGCTGGCGGTGAGGGAGGCGAGCAGGAGACACAGTGCCGGCAGATACATGAAGATGATGATGGCGCAGGTCCAGACGAGGACCAAAGCGTGTCGCCAACGTTGCGCAGGTGAACCGGGCATGGCTACCTCCGCCCCAAGATCGCGTCCAGATCGAACCGCCTAAGCACGAGCAGGACCAGAAAGCCGACCACCAGCATCAGCAACACCGCCAGCGCCGCGCCCAAGGGCCAGTTCTGCGCATAGGTGAAGGCGATTTCGATATCGTGGATGATGGGGATGACGCGCTGCCCGCCCAACACCTTGGCTTCGGTGATGGCGCCAACGGCCAGGACGAAGGAAAGCAGGAAGCCGATCATGATTCCCGGCATCGACAGGGGAAGCTCGACTTCACGGAACACCTGCCAGCGCGTGGCGCCGAGATCGAGCGCCGCTTCCCGGGTCTGATCCGGCACCATGGCCACACCCAAGGTCATGGGAAACAGCATGAAGGGCAAGTAAACATAGACCATGCCCCAGAGAATGATGCTGGTGGTGAAGAGCCAGCTATTGACCTCGATACCGAAAACGGATTTCAGCGTGCCGAGCAGTACGCCATTCTTGATAAAGAACAGAACCCAGCCATAGAGCCGCACGTTTTCCGACACGAAAAGCGGGATGGTGAAAAGCAGCGTCACCAGCATCGACCATTTGCCGAAAATGCGCGCCATGCCATAGGCGATCGGATAGCAGATGACGGCAAGGATGGCGACGGTCAGCGCCGCCAGGGCCAGCGACCAGAGGAAGGAGATGTAGCTGGTCGATTCGACGATCTCGACATAATTGGCCAGGGTCGGATCGAGGAACAGGCCGAAGGTTCGCGGCGGCATGAAGCTGAAGCCGATGACCGCGAGCAGCGGCGCGGCAAAACCGATCAGGAGAAAAAGGCCGATCGGCAGCGCACAAAGCGGTCCGGCGGCGAATTTCCGAAGCGACATCGTTCCACCCTATTCCGCCACCAGGATGCTGTCCTTGGCATCCCAGCCAATCAAAACAGCATCGTCGCGCTGGCCGCCGAAAGCTTGCTGCCGCAATTTCTCCACGATGAAGACGTGCTCGCCGACGCGCACCTGATATTGAATGCGGGAGCCGAGGGCATATTCGTTATAGAGCCGACCTTCCAGGCAGTTGACCGCACTGTCCGGGCGGTCGAGAAAGCGCAGGAATTCCGGCCGCACGACCAAATGCCCGCTGGTGAAGCCATTGGGCAGGCGCGGCGGCGCGAAGCTGGTGCCGAATTCCGCCGCGTGCAATTGGCCATTGGCCTGCGCCTGGACGGCGATGACATTGACGTCGCCGATGAATTCTGAAACGAACTTGCTCTGCGGTGCCGTGTAGATCTCGTGCGGCGTGCCGACCTGGACCAGATGGCCTGCGCGCATCACGCCGATCCGGTCACTCATCACCATGGCCTCTTCCAGGCTGTGGGTGATGTAGATGAAGGTCTTGCCAGTCTCCCGGTGGATATCCTTCAGTTCCTTTTCCAATGTCTTCCGGAGTTTGTAGTCGATCGCCGAAAGTGGCTCGTCGAAGAACAGGATTTCCGGATTATAGGCGAGCGCCCGGGCCAAGGCGACGCGCTGCCGCTCGCCGCCCGAGCATTTGGTGACGCTCTTGCCGTAATGATCCTGCGGCAGCCGCAACTGATCCAGCAATTGCAAGGCCCGCGCCTTGCGTGATGCCGCATCAACGCCGCGGATCTTCAGCGGAAACTCGATATTCTGGCCAACGGTCCGGTGCGGAAACAAAGCCAGCGACTGGAACACCATGCAGGTGGGGCGGCGATTGGCCGGCAGGTCGTTGATGCGCTTGCCGCGCAGCAGGATATCGCCGCCGCTCGGCGTCTCCATGCCGGTCAGCATCCGTAGCAATGTCGTCTTGCCGCTGCCCGACGGTCCCACGATGGTGAAGAATTCCCCTTCGGCGATATCGAGATCGATCCGGTCGACCGCGGTGAAATTGCCGAAGCTTTTGGTCAATTGCCGCAATTGCAGGATGGAGCTGCGGCCGGTGGTGCTCTCGTCACTCATAGTCCCGGTAATCCGTCATGAACGCCATAGGCAATTGGAAATTCATCGGGGCCGCGACCAAGCCATGCGGGATAGCGCATGCCCGGTCGCGGCCCGGCAATTGGTTGCGGCTGCCGAGCCGAGAGCGCCGATGCTCATCCGCCGGAAGCTTCACGCTTCGCCGCCGACATGATGTCCAGCAGCTTGTCGTAATCCGGGACGATGTCATATTCGATCGACCGCGACATTTCCTCTTCCAGGCTGTCCCATTGGATCGCGTCGAGCTCCTCTTTGGTGAAGAGATCGAAGCATTCCTTATTGCCCATCTGGGCGACCGGATTGAAGGTACCTTCGGCGAAGGCCACGATGTGGGCGGTCTTGGGATCCTGAACATATTGCAGGAACTCCACCGCCAAGGGCGAGACATCCGGATTGTTGACGACCGATGTCACCTCGATCCAGGAGATGCCGCCCAAACCGTCGCGCATCGGTCCCTTTTTTGGTGTGATGCCGCGGATATTGGTGGCGCCATCATGGCGCGCCGGTGAGGCCGAATAGGTGCCGCCGGTCAGATGGAAATCGATCTCGCCGGAAATCATCGCCTGGTTCATCGTGGCGATATCGCCGACCATCTTGGCGCCCTTGAAGACGCGCTTGGCGGCCTCGGTGAATTTCGCCACTTCGGCATCGTCGTGCTGCTTGAACGGATCGAAGCCGGCGATGCAGCAGATGCCGAAGACATTCCAGTCATCGGATTCCAGAACGCCGTATTTCTTGCTATTCGCCGGGTCGTTCCACAGATCCCAGCCCTGGTCCTCTGCCGTCTGCCGGCTCACCTTGTCGGTGTTGACGACGAAACTATAGGGGCCGAAGCGCTGGCACATGCCCAGCAGCTCCTTGCCGCCGTCATCCATCGCCCATTTATAGGGCGGCTTGAACATCGGCAGCATCTTCTCGAAATAAGGCTCCATCTTGGCCCGGTCCAGCGGCTTGATCAGCTTTTCCGGATACATGATCTTGCGGGCCCAGGGATTGTTGACATTGATCAGATCCCAGACGTTGATTTCGCCCGCCCGCAACCGGTTGATCATGGTGGGGTCATTGGTGAGTGATTCGGCCTTGACGGTCGCGCTCTTCGATTCACGGAAGGGATCGAGCACCTGGGCCGAGTTGTAGCCCTCCCAGCAGAGAATATTGAGCTCCTTCGGACGCGCCGCCAAAGCTGATCCCAGGCCTGCAACGCCGCCGGTCGCAAAGGCCGCCGCTGCGGCAGCCGATGTCTGCATGAAATTACGCCGTGACTGCTTGAACTGCCTCATATCATCCTCCCAGGATCGCTCGGCCGTTGCGTCGCGCGGCCTTTCCGGCCGCGGCCGATTATCCGCCTGCTCCCCTGCAGACGTGTTATGGGTGCCGGCGGAGCGCTTGCTGCGTCCCGGTTATGATTCCGGCTCTACAAACAATAGAAGAGGCCAGCCGCCTAATCTTGACATTGCGGCCGGCAATTTTGACATCCTGCGCCGGTCAAACGCTTGTCAGGCTAAGCCACTGGCGGATGAGATGGTGACACACCTGACGGTAATCGGCAAAACTTGTTGCGAACTGCCGGTCGAGATCGGTTAATAGCCGTGGCTCATCGCGACAAAAGGCAGCGCCGAATACCCGGATCCAGTCGCGCACGATGTCAATCGTTACCTCGATATGGAATTGCAGCCCATAAGTGGCCCGGCCAAGACGGAATGCCTGGACCGGACAGGCGCCACCCGTCGCCAAAGTGACGGCGCCTGGTGTCCCGCGGGTTGCTTCATAATGATTCTGGAAGACCGTAAACGGCTCATCGACCGCGCGAAACAGCGGATCCGCCCGTCCAGCCTCGGTCAATTCCATGTCATAAAAGCCGGATTCGAAGGCCGCCATGCGATAGACCTCGCCGCCGAAACTGCGGGCGATGATCTGCGCGCCGAGGCAAATGCCGAGAACGGGTCTGTCGGCTGCGTGGAAGCCGACGATGAGGCGCATGGTTTCTTCTAGGAACGAATGCTTTCGAAGATCATTGGCACTCATCGGCCCGCCCAGCACGATCAGGCCGGCATAGGTGCCGGGCTCGCTCGGCAGGCCGGGATAATTCAGCGGCGCGTGGCTGGCAAAGCGGCTTTCCGGAAAGATTGCGTCATAGGCAAAGCCGTATTCGATTACCGCCTGTCCCAGGAGGCCGGGCGGCGCGACCAGTTCGGGAACGATGACCAGGATACGCCGCATGGGCAGTGACGCTCAAAGCCGCATCATGCCGATCAGCTCCTCTGCCGAGACGACATGGCAATAGATCATGTTGATGATGGCCAGTTCCTGTTCATGCAAAGCATGTGAGCCGGCGGCACAGCAATCCTCGACCACAACGACATTCAAGCTTTCATCAGCGAGGCTGCGCACGGTCGAGGACACGCATTGGTCAGTGAAGATGCCGGTGCAAATGACATTCTTGATGCCGAGATTGTGCAGGATCAGCCGCAGATTGGTACCCGTCAAGGCGCTGTCGGTCGTTTTGGTGACGACGATCTCGTCGCCCTGGGGCGCCAGTTCCGGCACGATCTGGGAGGCATGTTCGTCTTTCGGCAGGAGCAGATTGTTCCAGCCGGGCATTTTCTGACTGAGCGACCGGTCCCGGCCATCCTTGGTCTGGCAGGCGATGCGGGCAAACAGGCATTCCATGCCGTTCCGGCGAAACCGTTGCAGCAGATCGGCCGTGCGCGGAATGACCAGTTCTTGCATGCGCTCATGGAACGGCGTCCAGGCGTCATAACTGGCGCGGTCGGCCGGCGAGACGCTGGCTCGGTCGGGACGGGCAAGATAAGTGTTCTGGACATCGATCACCAGCAAGGCGGTTTCCGATGGCGATAAATCAAGATCCGCCGGTTCCGGGGCATCCTGATAATAGAAGGAGCGGTGACGCGTTTTCCAACTCATGGGGCACTCTCAAAAACGATAGGTGAACAGGCCGCGCCGTTCATAGACCTCGGCCGCCTGCTCAACGAATCCGGCCATTGTGCCGGCGCCATATTGCTCGCGCAGCAAGCGGGCGGCGTCAAGAAGCTCAATCTTGCTCTTGGCCCGGCCCGGGCGCAGCAACTCGTAGATTTGCAGGATGGTTTCCTGCGGCACGTCGACCAATTCCGCCGCCCGTTCGAAATTTCGCCCCAAGGTCGGCCGTCCCGCCGCTTCGGCAATTTCCGCCTGTAGCCGCAAAGCGCGTGGTGTGATGCGGAAATCTTCCAAACTGGCGGCACCTTGTTCGACCGCTTCCAGGGTCAGATCGGCAAGGGACTTGTTCCGGGCAGAGACCACCAGATCGGGCCGTTTTTCCGCCAGCGGATAATCCCCAATCGTGAGGCCCAGCTTCATCCTATTGTCGTCTCGTATCATGGCCGGTCCTCCAGAAAGTCGACCTCGATCTCTTCAGGTTGAGCACCGTCAACCGCCAGCGAGGTTTCGATGGCATAGATCAACGCGACCTGCGCATGAAACCGTGCACCCATGGCTTCTCCTTCGGTCGGCACGACAACCGGCTCAGGCATCTCGCCCTTTGCATAAATCGCGGCATTCTCCCCCAGCTGCCGGTAATGCGCGAGCTTGGTGATGGGGGCATTGGAGAAGAGCTCCAGGTTGTGATGCGGCAGCCGATCCGCTTGATGAATGACGGCCGTCCCCTTGGCCTGCAAGCCGATGCCAATGCCCGAGCCTGCCAACCGCGCGGCGCTGAGGCCGAGAAAGGAGGTGTCTGCCGTATGTCGCATCCGCACGATGCGCGGTTGACCGCCCTTTGCCGTAATTCCGCCAACCAGTTCGCGGAGCAGCGCCGATAGCGGATGGCCCGCCAGGCTGCGATAGAGCTTCAGGCCGAAGGCCGGGCTGAGGCCAATGACGACCTCATTCTTCGGCTGGCCGGGCTCGGCGCCGCCGAGAACCCGGTAGCGAATGCGGCGTTCCTCGTCACGGGCATAGGTGGCCTCGGTACGCAGCACTTCTTCACGGTCGAGCACATCGCGGATCGAAACCAATTCGCGTCGCCGCTGGTCGCTGAGGCGATAGCCGGTACCCGGTCCGGCATAATCATTCGCGTCATTGACGGCGCTGAGGACGCTGCCATTGCGAATGACCGACGAAGTCTGCAAATAATCGCCGGAGACCCGCAGGCGCACGACGTTCAACAGATTTTCGGCCTCCTCGCGATAACCCTGCCTGGCCAAGGCGCGGATGACATCCAATACATTGATGCCACGTCTTTTGATCTCCTCGCTGATCAAGCTCACATCGCGCGGCAGATAACTCTCCGTATCATTGGAGCCGGAGGCGACGACGACACTGGCTTTCATCGCCGCGCTCGGCTGGCTGAGCTCCAAATCGGCGAGAACGGCGCTTAAGGCATCCACGGCACGCCGGCGCAGCGCCAGAGCTTCGCTTTCACCGATCGATTTCAAGCCGCCATCGGCTTCGAAATCCCGCTGCAGCACCAGGAAATCCTCCATTTCCTCGCCATTGAAGGAAGAGGGATTGAAGGAGTTGTCATATTTAAGGATTGAGCCGAATCCGGAACAGATCAAATCCGATCCGGCGATCAGGAGCGGCAGGATCTTGGCGCCGACGCGAATTTCCGATTCCGAATGCCGCGCATCATTGCCCGTTGCACATTCCAGGTCCAGCCAGACGGCGATCAGATTCTCGGCCATCAATTCGCGCACACCACCGGGCATGGTCGATGCGAGCGGGGCGCCGTCGATGCCACCATTCTGCGTGCCCTGGACACCCATGGCACGCTGCAGGCAGAGACAGCGCGCTTCCAGGTAAAGCAGCGACTTCGATTCGTGAAAGCCCATCAGCAGTTCCGAGGCGGCACCCGAAGTGCAGCGCATCTTGATGCCGCGCGAAGCGTAAGCGGCGGCCAGAAAGGCCTTCGACCAGGGCGTATCATCGCCATCCATGAACGCTTTTTCCGTGCCATAGACCGATACCGTCTCGGCATAGGAGGTGAAGCCGGCCATGCCGATCTGCAATTCTTCCGCTTCCTCGCTGGCGCATTGAAACAAGGTGCCCCAACGGCCGACGGCAGCGCCGACCGAACAGGCCAACGCATTTGCCCAGGCATTGCGAGCGACACGCATGGTGGTTTCGATCTCGTCGAAGCCGAAAGCCACGGCGGTCGCGGCATCCGCCGCCAATTGCAAGGGGTCGTCCTTGGCGTTGGTGACATGGGCCTGATTGCCCGGCGTCTTGCGTGCCCGCATCTTGGAGAAGGCATAGGCGATTTCGATCGACGACAATTGCGCCACCACCTCGGCCAGCTTGGCGGGGGTTAGGCCGTGGGCGAGGCGCGTCAGCTCGGTGCGAGGGATGTTGAAATCGACCAGCATCCGGGCGATCTCGGTGGACGGCATGGCCATGGCCTTGGGCGCCAGATCGAGATCGAGGTGATGCTCGGCTATGAACACATCGATCATGTCGAAATCGGCGGCGGCGACCCCGTCCATCCGGGTGACGCGGCCGTTTTCGATGGCCAGGCCCGGTGCCGGGTCCTTGGCGCCCTTGAAAGCGGCAAAGCCATTTTGCGGATCTTCCACGGCAAACCGATCGAGCCGTAGCGGCCGCTCGTCCCAATCGGCGAAACGACGCCAGCGATTGGCGCTTTGCTGCTTTGGTTCGCTCATGATTTTCTCCGCCGGTGGTTGAGGCCGAGCCTCCAGGTCCGATCAGCTCCCACCCTAGCAATTTAGGACGCCATCCAGGCTTTTACTTGACCGGGGCCGCCGCCGGTTTGACAAGTAGAACTGATGTCGGGGATGGAGCGCACGCCGCAGTGCACAAAATGCGGGGGATTGCTGAATACCCTGAGCAGAACGCGGCCTGGGACAATTGTCGCTTTTACCCTGTTGCATCTGATTTTTCGGCCGAATTTCCGTAGAATAAGCCGCCAAACAGCGTCAGTCCAATCGATTGCCGGCTGCTGGCGCCTGCGCTGGTGTCGGAACGCGAGGCAATACGCCGAAGATCGATGCCAATGCGGTCATGAGTACGCGACGGAAACGTTGGCGTGTTCCAGCCATTGCCGCTTCGATGATACTCATGCCCTCCTCGTGCCGTCCCTTCGCGAATTCGATAATCAAAATGGCATTCTTGCCGCGCGCCCAATCGTAACAACTGTCACAGAGTCTCTCCTGCCACGACAAGCCGAGAACGATGCCGGGATTGCGGCATTCCGTTTCTGATGCTAACGCGCTGGCACCGCGCTGGGTTGTGCCTGCAATGACCGGCGGGCCGCGGCCGCATCCCACATTAATCGCGGGTCGAAGATCTCAGCGGCGAACATCGTCAAGATGACCACGGCGCAAAAGGCGACCGCGCCCATGCCGGGCTCGATGGTGATGGCAGCGCCGAAACGCACCAGGGCGCCGAGCAGGGATTCCATGAAGATGTCGACCATGGACCAGCGCCCGATCCACCGCACGACGTAATAGAGCCTGGTGCGGTCGCGCAGCCCGCCCGCATAGCCGGTCTGCACGGCGATCAGCATAATGGCCAGGCCGATCAGCTTGAGCACCGGCACGACGATACTGGCAAAGAAGACCAAAGCGGCGAGGGGATACATATGCGCATCGAGCAATTCCTCAACGCCGCCGAGGATGGTGCTGGGCGCTCCGGCACCGAGCTGCATCACCGTCAAGACGGGGAAGTAGTTGGCGGGGATGTAGAGGATCGCCGCCGCGATGATCAGTGCCCAGGTACGGGAGACGCTGTTGGGCTTGCGGACATGAAGGGCGCTGCCGCAGCGCGGGCAACACGCATGTTTTCCTTGCGGCAGGCTGACGAGATGGCAGGTCTCACAGCCGACGGCCCCGGCGAGATTGGCCCGGGCGGGATGCAGTGGAATGCTCTCCGGATCGTGGTACCCGAGGCGCTGCCAGATCAGCTCGCGGTCCAGAGCGGCGTCAGCCCAGATGATGGTGATGGTGAGCGCCATGAGGGCGAAGACGCCGGTCTCGAGCGTGATATGCACAAGATCGCCCAGCTTCACATAAGCCACGAAGACGCCGAGGATGAAGACTTCGATCATCGACCAGGGGCGCAATTTCTCCGCCAAAGCAAAAACCCGCCGCAAATGATGTGGTGGTGCGGCTTCATGCAGGCGCAGCAGGACATAGAGCGTGCCGAGAAGCTTGCCGGCCGGTGCAATCACGGTCACGAAGACCACGACAACCGCCAGCATGCTCATACCGCGGCGTACGAGCTCCTCTGGCCCGGAAAAGAGACCGGCATGCAATGTGATGCCGGCTGTCTGCACATGCATCAGCGTCGTAGCGCACATGACCGCCATCAGCACGATGGAGGCGAGAGTGAGAGCGATGCTGTGATCCAAGGGATGTGTGCTGACGCTGTAGAGCGTGATGCCGCAGCGCGCGCATTGGGCGCGCATGCCGGGGCCGATGGCGGGAACCGATTGAAGCAGACCACAACCGCCGCATTCGCGAAGCTGCGGCTGTGCCGGGGGCATTGCCGTCAGAGTATCGCTAATGGGGGCATCTGCGGCCGTCATCGGCGTCACCGCGCCGTTCTTCCTGTTGCGATTATGGGGGCGAGCTTATCGGCGAGCTGTCCCAAAGCGACGCTGATCGCTGCGACTTCCCCCTGAACATCCGAGCCCGACGGCGGCACGCTGAAGCGAAAGCTCTGCAGGCGGGGCGCTTCCTGGTCTTTGTAGTTGATGCTTGCCTGGGCCTGCAGGATGACATGTCCCGCCGCATCCTGGTCGAGCCGCAGGATATTCAGCTCGACTGTCGCATCCGGTGAAACCGAGACCGCGCCGCTCTCGCCGAGCACTGTGCTTTGCGGCAGGCGCTGGCTGAGTTCCTCGACCAGAACGCGGCTAAGCATTGCCGATAAGGGTTCGCCCCACCAGTCATTCTCCAGCACATCCAGCTTATAGCCTTCCGAGGAACGGACGATCTGCTGCCGTTCCAGATAACGCGCAAGGGAAATCTGTTGGAGCACGATCACCGCAGGCCCGGCTTTGTGTTCGGCGCCCGATACCGGGGCGATGGTGTAGAGCTGTGGGCTCGGCGAGGCGCAGCCGCCAAGCGCAACTGTCAATCCCAGCGTGGCAATGAAGAGTTGCCGCGGCATCTTTGTCATTCAAGCCCCCCCGCCGGTCTGCCTTTGATGAATGCTTCCGGATGCTGCACGAGCATGTCGGCCAACGACCGGAAGGAGCGAACCGCTTCGTTAAGCTGCACGATGAGCCGCTGCAGGTCGCGGCTGAATTTGGTGTTGTCGCCGTAGCCGGTATTCAGCGACAGGAACAGCCGATCGACATTGGTCATGGTCTTTTGCAGGCCCATCATCACTTGCGGCAATTGCTTGAAAGCCGGTCCTGTTCCGGTGTTGAGCTCGCGCACGAAGGCGCTCGCTTCTTTGACGGCGCCGGCTGCTTCAGCAAGCGTCTGCCGCAGCTCTGTACTCCTGGAGAGGTCGTTGGCCGAAGCCAGGATGCCGTTGAGGCTTGCGCCGATCTGGGCAAAGGGAATTGCATTCAGTTTATTGAGCAGGTCGGTTGCGGAGGTTTGCAGGCCGCTCAAGCCGGCGGCATCGCTGGCCGGGAGCACCACATCCGTGCCTTCCATCCGCGCCGTCGCCGGCGTGGCGCTCGGTATGAATTCGAGCGCCACGACCTGTTGGCCGGTCAGCAGATTGCTGCTCTGCAGCGTCGCGCGCAGGCCGCGCTTCACCATGGTGTCCGCGGCTTCCAGGGCCGTCTTGAAAACCGCTTTCGTACCGACGCCCAGGATGCGTTCCGGTTCGATCTCATAATGGACCGGAGCCAGGATATCGTTTCTGTCGCCATCATAGACCAGCCCGACGGCGGTGACGCGGCCGATGGTAAGGCCGTGCATCGTCACTTCAGATCCGGGCGCAATGCCCCGGACGGAGCCAGAGAAATAGGAGATAACCGGGATCTTCCGGTTATAGGAAGCAGCATCGGCGGTGTCGCGATCGGGGAATAGTGGGAAAACGTGGTTCTGCACACTCGTGGTGCGGCCATGGCTTTGGGGCGGGGTTTCGAAAGCCATGCCGCCCAGCAGGATGGCGCGCAGGGATTCGACCTGAAGCTCGACACCGCCGCCGCCGAATTTCACGGAAACGCCCGACGCGTTCCAGAAGCGGGTATCGTCATTCACATAGGCGTCATAGGGGGCACGGACGAAAGTCCGGATCGTGACGCTTTCCGCCATATCGGCGATGTCCCAGCCGAGCACTTCGCCGACATCGAGATCGCGGAAGAAAACAGGCGAGCCGACGGAAATCGAGCCTAAGCGGTTGGCCTTGATCAGAAAGGTGCGGCCCGGCACATGCGCTTCCTGGACCGGCGGATCTTCGCGTCCGACGAAGTTCCGTTTCGGCTTCCCCGGCTTTTCAGGCGGCAGCATCGCGATATAGGAGCCGGAGAGCACAGTCTCCAGTCCGGAGACATTGCCTGCGAATAATCGTGGCTTGACCACCCAGAACACTGTTTGATCGGTCAGCAGCGGCTCGGCTTCGCGCGTCGTCGCGATTGTCACGATGACACGCGAATTGTCTGGGGTAAGGGTGAAGCTTTGGACTGTGCCGAAGACGATATCCTTGAAGCGCAATTGCGATTGCCCAGCCGTCAGGCCTTCGGCGCTTTCGAATGAGACCGTGATCGTCGGGCCCTTCTTCGACCAGGTATCCCAGGCAAGCCAGCCGCCGATTGCAATGGCAACCAACGGAATGATCCAGATAATCGGGATGCGCCGTGCGCGGCGCGTCTTTGCCTGCGGATGCGCCGGTTCTGCCGAATGTGGCGCCTCCTGCGCGGGTGGCTCGATGATGTCACTCATGGGAGTTCCTTCTTTCGAGCTGTTTTGCCTGTCCTGCAGCGCGCGGAGGCGACCCCCGGTTACGCCGATCGAACTCAACGCATGGTCGGTACGTAATGCGGTCCAGAAAATAACGTGACTTCAGAAGTAGCCTGCCGATCGATCTGATGCAGTCGTCATGGGTTCCATCTTCACCAGTCACTTGAAGGGCGAATCGATGGGACAAGGGGAATAGTCCAAACCCGCATGCTATAGTCGTCTAATTCTTATACAGCGGGCCGGGCTCCGTCAAATGGTCGGCAATGCCCCATTGGGCGTTGGGGGAATCCCCGGCTTGCAGGCAGCGAATGCATAAAGGGCAGCCTTGCGGGGCTGCCCTTTACTGCGACCCAAGCCGAGATCAGCTTGGTTCCGCGTGGAGCGGTATGATTCTGTCGGTCTTCACGGCAAGCCGGACCCTGGCGCCGGATGCTAGATCCTGGTTAGTGGTCGCCGAGGCGACGATGATCTGGCCGTCGGCGAGCTTGAACTGGAAGTCCGTATAGATGCCGCGATAGACGACTCGTTCCAGTACTGCATCGAAAGCGGTCTCGCCCTCCGCGACATTTCCGACGGAGTGGGCATTAATGCGGATGTCTTCGTTGCGGATGGCGACCGCGGGCGGATTGGCGGGATTGGCCACGGCACCGCAATCGAGGCGGAAGGCAGCGCAGTCGAAGACGGTTTGCGTCCCGCTGCCGATAAAACGTCCTTCGACAACATTGCTGCCGCGGAAGAACTGCGCGACGAATTTCGTGCGGGGCTGGCGGAACAAAGCCTGGGGCGCATCGACCTGCACCAGATAGCCCCAATTGAGCACGGCGACGCGGTCGCTCATGGTCAGGGCTTCTTCCTGATCATGGGTGACATAGACGAACGCGGTGCCGGTGGCGCGCTGGATATCCTTGAGCTGAACCTGCATCTCACGCCGGATCTTTTCGTCGAGCGCGGAAAGCGGCTCATCGAGCAGCAGCAGGCGGGGACGCGGCGCCAAGGCGCGGGCGATGGCGACGCGCTGCTGCTCGCCACCGGAGAGCTTGGTCACCGGCTTGTCCTCGAAACCGGGCAGGCTCACCAGATCGAGCAGTTCCGAGACGCGCTCGCGCAAGGCCGCGCGATCGAGATTACTGCGCCGCAGACCATAGCCGATATTCTGCGCCACGGTCATATGCGGGAAATTGGCATATTGCTGGAACACCATGCCAAGGCCGCGCCGCCAGGGCGGCAGATCGGTCACGTCCTCGCCATTGATGAGGATGCGGCCGCCATCGGGCTGTTCCAGGCCGGAGATCATGCGCAGGACGGTGGATTTGCCGGAACCGCTGGGGCCCAGCATCGTGAAGAACTCGCCATTGCCGACCTGGAGATCGACACCGGCGGCGGTTACGCGGTCGCCGAATTTCTTCCAGACGGTGCGGACGTGAAGGAGGGGAGCGGAAGCCGCTGCAGCCTGCATTGATACATCCTGCATGGGCGGGTTCAGCCTTGATCGAGAGAGAGTAACAATGCCGTGCGGACGGCATCGAGCATCATGTCCAGGCTCATCGAGGCGAGATCGGCGCGCTGATGCAGTTCGAGACGGCCTTCCGCGAGGAGATCGTCGAGCAGATCTGCCACCTGCTGCGGCAGATAAGGCAGATGGATGAAGCCGCAGCGTGTCTCCAGGCCCAGGCGCTGACAGGCACCGAGCGCCCGATAGAGCGTGGTGTTACACAGGAACGTGCCGGCGGTATCCGAACTGCGCGCCGGAATGCCCTTGCCGCGCAAGGCGGCGATGATCTTCGCGACCGGCAGGGTGACGGCGCGGCCATCGGGGCCGCCGGGCTCGATCGGCGTATCGAGCGGACGCTGGCCATCATTATCGGCGATTTCGAAACTGGCGCGGTTGACGGCGATCCGTTCGAGCCGGATGACCGCTTCGCCGGGCCACAGGCCGAGCGACGCGATCACCACCGGCTTATGCTTGGCGATCGCGTCTTCCAGCGGTTTCTTCGCGGCATCGAAGGAAACCGGCAGGAGCAGGCCGCGAACCACGGCATCGCGGATCGTGCTGCCGTCGAGCGCCCGGACGATCTCGGCCGAGGGATTGAGCGGCCTGCCGCCATAGGGTTGGAAGCCGGTAAGGAGGATTTCGCGCATGATCTCAACCTTCATTCGCTGTCGTCGCGGCCTGGCCCCGGCGTCCCAGCACCACCAGCGCCAGGATGAGGAGTAGCGTTACCGCGATGATGAGGCTCATCAAAGCATACATATTAGGCGTCAGGCCGACCTGCTGGTAGCGCGACCAGACGAAGGTCTGAACCGTGTTATTGCCGCCTTGCACGATGGCAGTTCGGACCGTCTCGTTGAAGGACAGGATAATTGAGAAGATCGCCGCGCCACTGATGCCGGGCGCGATCTGCGGCAATTCGATATCCCAGAAAGCCTGCAGGCGATTGGAGCCACAAGTATAGGCGGCTTCCAGATAGATCGTGTCGAAGCCGGACATCACCGTCAGTATGATCAGGAAGGCGAAGGGCAGGGCCCAGAGGATCTGCACCACCGCCATGGTGAAGAGCGAGGGCGGGATCGCCGTCAACTTGAAGAACAGGCTGGTGGAAACGCCCATGCTGGCGCCGGGGATGAAGAGCGGCAGCAGGATCACCGTGATGATCAGCCGGGGAATGCCGAAAGCGCGCACCGCTTGGGCGGCAGCGAGGCCGAGCAGTGGTGCTGCGATGCCGACGATGATCGCGAGAATGACGGAATTGAGCAGCGCGCCCATCAACATCTGGTCGCCGGCGATAGCGCCGAAGCTGGTGAAATTCATCGTGCCGGTGGCCGGGTCCTGCATGGCGAGGAGGACCGGCGGTACCAACGGCGCATAAAGAAAGACGAGGACGCCGATCAGAAAGAGCCAGACGAGACTGCGAGATGTCATGGTCACCGTCCCAGCATCTTGCCGAGGAAGAGCCGCAGGTCGAAGAAGCGCAGCCAGAGGGTGAGCATCAGCAGCATGCAGCCGACCACGACCGAGGACATGGCCGCGGCCATCGGATAGTTCAGCACATCGAGCGAACTGGTGATCGCATTGCCCATGAGCTGGTAGCCGACGCCGCCCAGGATCTGCGAGACGGCGACCTCGCCGAAGGAACCGACGAAGCCGAAGATCGCCGCGGCGGAGACGCCGGGCAAGGAGAGTGGCAGGACCACCCGCAGGAAGGTGCCGAGCGGCGGTTCGCCCAGCATCCAGCTTGCCTCGATCAGCCGCCGGTCGATGGCGCTGAGCGAAAGCCAGATGGGATAGACCATGAAGGGCATATAGGCGGCGATGAGGCCAAGATAGACAGAGAAATCACTGAACAGCAGCCAGTCCACGGGTGCGCCGGTCAGGCCGATCAGCTGCAGAAACCCGTTGATCGGCCCCGTGCGTCCTAGAAGATAAGCCCAGGCGAAGGTCCGGATCACGTAATTCACCAGGAAGGGCACCGAGAGCAGAAACAGGAAAATCCGGGTGCGCTGGGGTGACAGTTTGAAGGTCGCGAGATAGGCGACCAAATAGGCGATCGCCAGCATGATGATTGTCGCGCTGGCTGCCACCCAGAAGCTGCGTTGAAGGACCGTGAAGCGCGCGCCCTCAAAGAAGAGGGCGTATGAAGCCAGGGTGAAACCTGGCTTCATGCCGATCATCTGCCGCTCCCAGAAGCTGACCATCAAGGTCAGCACCAGCGGAGCGATAATAGCGACGGCGCAGATCAGAACGGGTCCGCCAAGCAGCGCTATCGTGCCGGCATCGCGGCGCTTTATAGCAAAGCTCATGATACCCGTCCCAGAAATCCCGGTCCCAAATTGGCGCTTACGCGGCTTTGAAACGCTGCCACTGTTCTTCGTAGGTCTCGATATTAGTCGGCCAGCGGGCCTGCCAGGTGCCGCCGGATTCGAACTTCTTCTTCACCCCGGCATCGATCTCGGCAACCTTCTGCGCCGTCGCCTTGTCGAATTTGGACGACTTCGCCGCGTAAGCCGGCGCGCCCGGATTGGTCATATAGCCGCGCATACTGGTGATGACCGCGCCATATTCGGGGCTCAGCATGTAATCCAGCAACTGATAGGATGCCTCGATCTTTTCCGGCGAGCGGTCGCCGGCGACGAGATAGGCCGCCATGGCCCAGAGCAGATAGCCTTCCTTCGGCTGGGCATAGACCGCGTTGATGCCCTTTGCCTTGGCGGCGAAGACCATCGGCTCCCAGCAATCCATCACATAGACTTCCTGGTTCACCAGCAGATTGACGGCCTGTTCGAAGCTGGACCAGACCACGCGGAACTGGCCTTCCTTCTTCTTCTGGATCAGGAAGTCAACCACCTTGGTGATCTCGTCCGGCGTCATATCGGCCGGGTCCTTGATGTCGGCGAGACCGGCGCTTTTCATGTAAAGCGCGGTCTTCTGGCCAGCCGAGGTGTAGTTGTCCTCGATGGCCACATAGCCCTTGAATTTCGGATCGAACAAAGCGGCGTAGGAATCAAGCGTGCCGCCGGTCTTCTCCGGCAGATAGGCGAAGGCATCGCCCTGCAGCACGGTGGGGACGCCATAGACCTTGCCGTCATAGCCGATGAAGTCGAAGCCCTTCGAGCCCGGCTTGAGATAAGACGAGATATAGGTGTTGCTCTGCCAGTTCTTCAGCTTGCTGACATCGATCGGCAGGATGAGCTTGTTTTCGACCAGCGGCTTCTGCATGCCGCCGACGATGTTGATGATGTCATAGGTCTGCTGGCCGCCGCCGGCGAGCAACTGGTTCAGCACGGCCGAAGGGCCGTTGCCGATCGCCGCGACATTGACCTTGTTGCCGGTGGCCTTGGTGTAGTCCGACCAATCGCCGGGATCACCGACGCCAATATCCGCGAGCGTTACCGTCTGGCCGGCGGCGAAAGCGGCACCCGGCCGGAGCGCCAGCGCCCCCATGCTCAGCGCGCCGATTCGGGCGGAAGCGCCCGCCAAAAGGCTGCGGCGGTTAAATTGAATCGATCCTGCGGTCATTTTCTATGTCTCTCCTCCCATGCGGTCCGGTTGCGGACCTTTAACGATGTTGGCAAAATATCGATAATTTGTCGAGGAATTACTATAAAGAGAAAACGCTGGTGACAGGGTGATCTCCCAATCGAAAGCTGGCGCGCGAGAGCCAGCGCCAAGAAGCTTTCAATCCTATAGTGAGGCCGCTGACCGGGAGCCCTGATCATAATAACCCGAGAGAGTCCGCATCTGGCTGGCGATCCGCGATAAGGTCGCTTCGTCAACACCGAGCGAGATGACCGGCTCCACCAGGAGCGCCTCGCGAATCTCCTTGTACTGCTCGCAAGCCTTGGCGCCCGCCGCTGTTATGGCGATCATCTTCTCCTTGCCCTGCTTATGGCTGCTGATCAGCTTCTGCCGCTCCAGCTTCTTCACCGAATAACTGACTACATGGGTGTCTTCGATATTGAGGACGAGGCAAATATCGGCCAGCCGCTTCGGCTTTGAGCGATGCTGCACCGAATGCAACACCAGCACGTCGATGGGGGAGAGGTCCGGATAACCGGCGGCGGCCATGCAGCGCACCATCCAGCGCTGGAAAGCGTGCGAGATCAAGATCAGGCCGAACTCGAATTCGGAGAGGACAGGCAGGGCGCCGCTGGCCAGGAACGACGATGAAACGATGGGGCCCATCGAAGACGTTTTTTGGGGGGAGGTCGGTTTTTTAGACACGGCTTGGTCTCCGATAACTTTGGTTAAGCGCCGCCCGGGGATGCCGGGTTGACAAAACGA
Source organism: Dongia soli (assembly GCF_034044715.1). NCBI lineage: Bacteria > Pseudomonadati > Pseudomonadota > Alphaproteobacteria > Rhodospirillales > Dongiaceae > Dongia > Dongia soli. The sequence goes on from NZ_JAXCLW010000010.1 coordinate 88,871, forward strand.
CGACATTTTATCGATAACTTATCTGTATGACGAAGCTTGCGGCATCATCGAGGCATATCATGAAATCGGCTAAATGGGACTTCTGGATCGACCGTGGCGGCACTTTTACAGATATCATTGCCCGCCTCCCGGATGGAACCCTGCGCGCCCATAAGGTGCTGTCGCAGAACCCCGAAGCCTATCGCGACGCCGCCACCCAAGGCATCCGCGAATTGATGGGGGTGCCTCCCAATACCCCGATTCCCTCCCGGCAGATCGCCACCATCAAGATGGGAACGACCGTCGCGACCAATGCGCTGCTGGAGCGCAAGGGCGACCGGACGCTGCTGGTCATCACACGCGGTTTCCGCGATGCGCTGGAGATCGGCTATCAGGCGCGGCCGGAAATCTTCGCAAAGAAGATCGTTAAGCCGAGCCAGCTCTATGAGCGAGTTCTCGAGATCGATGAACGGATCAGGGCCGATGGCGCGGTCGAGACGGCGCCTGATGCGGCCGCCATCCGCCGCGACCTGGAAGCAGCCTTCGCAACGGGCATCCGCGCCTGCGCCATCGTCTTCATGCATGCCTATCGCCATCCGCAGCATGAGCGGATGGTTGCCGATATCGCCCGGCAGGTCGGCTTCACCCAGGTTTCCGTCTCCCATGAGGTGAGCCCGCTGATCAAACTGGTGGGACGCGGCGATACCACTGTGGTCGATGCCTATCTCTCGCCGGTCCTGCGGCGCTATGTCGATCAGGTCGCCTCGGAACTGGATGGCGGAGGCGATGGCGATAAAGACGGCAATGCACGGCTGATGTTCATGATGTCTTCGGGTGGCCTTGCCGATGCGGATCTGGTGCAGGGGCGCGACGCCATTCTCTCCGGTCCGGCCGGCGGCGTGGTCGGCTGCGTGGAAACGGCGCGCATCGCCGGTTTCGACAAGGTGATCGGCTTCGACATGGGCGGCACCTCCACGGATGTCTCGCATTTCAACGGCGAATATGAGCGTACGCTGGAAACCGAAGTGGCCGGCGTGCGCATGCGGGCGCCCATGATGCTGATCCACACGGTGGCGGCAGGCGGCGGATCGATCCTGCAATTCGACGGTTCGCGCTTCCAGGTCGGTCCGGAATCGGCTGGCGCCAATCCGGGGCCGTGCTGCTATCGCCGTGGCGGCCCGCTTGCCGTCACCGATGCCAATGTCATGACCGGCAAGCTCGATCCGCGCTTCTTTCCGGCGATTTTCGGCCCTGAGCGCAATCAGCCGCTGGATGTGGCGGCGGTGCGCGCGGCTTTCGCCGAGCTGGCGGCAAAGGTGGGTGCGGGGCGTTCGCCGGAAGCGGTGGCCGACGGCTTCATCCGCATCGCCGTCGAGAACATGGCCAATGCCATCAAGAAGATCTCCGTCCAGCGCGGCTATGACACGGCGGAATATGCGCTGCAGACCTTCGGCGGCGCGGGCGGGCAGCATGCTTGCCTCGTCGCCGATGCGCTCGGCATGAAGACGATCCTCATCCATCCGTTCTCGGGCCTGCTTTCCGCTTATGGCATGGGTCTCGCCGATATCCGCGCGACGCGCCAGCGCACGGTGGAAATGCCGCTGGAAGCGACGGGGCTGGAGACAGCCCGGAAAATCCTCGACGGCCTGACCGGCGATGTGCGCGACGAGCTGATCCGCCAGGCGGTTGAGGAAGCCGACATCAGCTACCGCCGCCGGGCCCATATCCGGTATGCCGGCACGGATACCTCGCTCGATGTCGAATTCGGCGATATCGCCGCCATGACCGCCAGTTTCGAACGCGCCCATCTGGCACGCTTCGGCTTCATCGACGAGACGCGCCGCCTCAGCATCGAGGCCGTCTCGGTCGAGGCGATCGGCGGCGGCGCCCCGGCCGAGGAGCCCGAGCAGTCGTTGTCGAGCGCGCCGGCAAAGCCGGTGGCCGAGACGCGCTTCTTCTCGCAGGGCGTCTGGCATGAAGCGGCGATCTATCAACGTGATACGCTGTTCCCCGGCGCACGCCTCGCCGGCCCCTCGCTGCTGGTCGAACCGCATCAGACCATCGTCATCGAAGCTGGCTGGGAGGCCGAGGTCACGGCGAAGAATCATGTGGTGCTGAATCGCACCGCCGCGGCGCAGGTCGCGCCGAAGATCGGCACCCAGGCCGATCCGGTGATGCTGGAGGTCTTCAACAACCTCTTCATGTCGATTGCCGAGCAGATGGGGCTAACCCTGCAGAACACCGCCTATTCGGTGAACATCAAGGAGCGGCTGGATTTCTCCTGCGCGATCTTTGATGCCGATGGCCGCCTGGTGGCGAATGCGCCGCATATGCCGGTGCATCTGGGATCGATGGACCGCTCGGTCGAAAGCGTGATTCAGGCCCATGAAGGCAATATTCAGCCCGGCGACGTCTATGTGATCAACGCCCCTTATAACGGCGGCACGCATCTGCCGGATATCACCGTCGTGACGCCGCTTTTCGATGCGGCAGGTAAAAAGATCCTGTTCTTCGTTGCCTCCCGCGGCCATCACGCCGATATCGGCGGCGTGGCGCCGGGATCGATGTCGCCGGAAGCAACCACCATCGAGGAAGAGGGCGTCTATATCGACAACTTCAAGATGGTGGATCGCGGCCGCTTCCTGGAAAAGGAACTGACGCAACTGCTGACCGGCGCCAAATATCCGGTGCGTAATGTCGTGCAGAACATCAACGATCTGAAGGCGCAGATCGCCGCGAATGAGAAGGGCATCGCCGAACTGCGCCGCATGGCGGATCATTTCGGCCTGGATGTCGTGCATGCCTATATGGGCCATGTCCAGGACAATGCCGATGAAAGCGTGCGGCGGACGATTTCGCGCCTGTCGGATTCATCCTTCGAATACGAGATGGATCAAGGCTGCGTCATCCGCGTGAAGATCAGCGTCGATCACGCAAAACGTGAAGCAACAGTGGATTTCACCGGCACCTCGCCGCAGCGAGATGATAACTTCAACGCGCCGGAACCGGTGGCGCGCGCCGCCGTCATGTATGTCTTCCGCGTCATGGTGGATGCCAATATCCCGATGAATGCCGGCTGCCTGCGGTCGATCAATCTGATCGTTCCCAAGGGTTCCATGCTCTCGCCGCAATATCCCGCCGCCGTGGTAGCCGGCAATGTGGAAGTGAGCCAGGCGGTGACGAATTGCCTGTTCGGCGCACTGGGTGGCCTGGCGGCCACGCAGGGGACGATGAACAATCTCACTTTCGGCAACGACAAATATCAGTATTACGAGACGATCTGTTCCGGTGCACCGGCCGGCGAAGGGTTCGATGGCGCCCATGCGGTGCAATGCCATATGACCAATTCACGGTTGACCGATCCGGAAATCCTCGAATTGCGTTTCCCCGTGGTGCTGGAAGACTTCCATATCCGCGCCAATTCCGGCGGTCGCGGTCGCTGGCGCGCCGGTGACGGCACGTCGCGGACCATCCGCTTCCTGGAGCCGATGAGTTGCGCGATCCTGTCGGGCCATCGTCGCGTGCGTCCCTTCGGCCTGGCGGGCGGCGAGGCCGGGCAACTCGGCGAAAACATCGTCCGACGCAAGGATGGCAGCCTCGAACGCCTGCAGGGCGCCGACCAGACCTTCATCGAGGCCGGCGAGGCGATCATTGTGCGCACGCCGACCGGTGGCGGCTATGGTGCGCCCGAGGCAAAATAGGGCGGGGTCGTCAGTCGCCACCATGGACCCTCGGATCAAGTCCGAGGGTGACAAGCGAGTTGGAGTGTGCGCCGTGCCCTAAATTGCTGGCATCATGATGCCACCGATCATCGCACAGCACTAACCATGAACACAGTTGTCACCCTCGGACTTGATCCGAGGGTCCATGGTTGCGACTAACGATTGTTACCTGTGCCGCGCCAATTCATCATTTTTAGCACCACGGCCTGCCTCTTCCGTGGACCTCGGATCAAGTGCGAGCAAGCATCCCGGCGGCCCATCTTTCCGCCCGCACGATTCTTTTATGTCCATTAAATTTCTTTTCGGCTATGCCTATGCTGGCCGGGCGACGCGGCACCGACCGGAAAACGGCAAGCGTGCGGCGCAAGGACGATGAGTGCAGGGGAGATGTCATCGGGCGGTCAGGTTTCCGGCGTCCGCTTCTTTCCCGGTTTCTTGGAACGTTCTCGGAAAGGAAGAGCAAGTGACCACCTTTACCACGCGCCCCGAGATATTGGGCACTTTCGGCGTCGTTACCTCGACCCATTGGATCGCCTCAGCTGTCGGCATGCGCATTCTGGAGCGCGGCGGCAATGCCTTCGACGCGGCGGTGGCGACGGGATTTGCGCTGCAAGTGGTCGAGCCGCATCTGAACGGCGCCGGCGGCGACATGCCGGCGATCATCTATTCGAAGAAGAAGGACAAGGTCGAGGTCATTTGCGGCCAGGGACCGGCGCCAGCCAAGGCAACGATTGCGCATTATAAGAGCGAAGGGCTGAAGATCATTCCCGGCGACGGATTGCTGGCGACGGTCATCCCCGGCGCTTTCGACGGCTGGATGCTGATGCTGCGTGATTACGGCACGATGTCGGTGCGCGATGTGCTGGAGCCGGCGATCTATTATGCCGAGCACGGCCATCCGGTCCTGCCGGCGGTATCGAACGCGATCAAGAACATGGGCGGATTTTTCGAGAAGGAATGGCCCACCTCCTTCGCCACCTGGCTGCCGGGCGGCCAGGCGCCGGAACCGCATTCGAATTTCAAGAATCCCGCTCTCGCCGAAACCTGGAAGCGGGTGGTCGCCGAGGCCGAGAGCCGGAAGAATCGGGAAGACCAGGTCGAAGCAGCACGCGACGCCTTCTATCGCGGCTTCATCGCCGAGAAGATTGCCGATTATCTGAAGACGGCCGAAGTGATGGATGAAAGTGGCGGCCGTCACAAGGGCGTTCTCAGCGCCGATGACATGGCGAGCTGGCGGGCCACAATCGAGGAGCCGCTGACTTATGATTATCACGGCTGGACCGTCGCCAAGACCCAGCCCTGGAGCCAAGGACTGGTGCTGCTGCAATCGCTGGCCTTGCTGAAAGGTTTCGATCTCGGCGCGATGGATCCGAACGGTGCTGACTTCGTGCACACGGTGATCGAGGCGATGAAGCTCGCTTATGCCGATCGCGAGGTCTATTACGGCGATCCGCAATTCAGCAAGGTGCCGGTGGGCGATCTGCTGTCGGACGGCTATAACGGCGAACGCCGCCGGCAGATTACAACGCAGGCATCGCTGGAGCTGCGGGCCGGTAAGTTGCCGGGCTTCGAGGCGCAACATGGGCTGACCGAAAAGGTGCTGGCCAGCATCGAGCCGGCCCAGGGCCCGGTCTATGAACCGACCATGGCACATCTCGCGGAGAAGAAGGGGGATACGGTTCATATCGACGTCATCGACCGCGAGGGCAATATGGTGTCGACCACGCCATCCGGCGGCTGGCTGCAATCCTCGCCGGTCATTCCAGGCCTTGGCTTCGCGCTCAATTCGCGTGCGCAGATGTTCTGGCTGTCGGACGGGCTGCCGACCTCGCTGGCGCCGCGCAAACGGCCGCGCACCACTTTGACGCCCTCCCTCGCGCTCTATGAAGGACGGTCGACTTTGGCTTTCGGCACGCCGGGCGGCGATCAGCAGGATCAGTGGCAGTTGATCTTCTTCCTGCGCTATGTGCATCACCAGATGAACCTGCAGGCGGCGATCGAGGCCCCGCTGTTCCATTCGATGCATTTCCCGAGCAGCTTCTTCCCGCGCACCGCCGAGCCGGGTCACATGACCATCGAAGCCAGCATCGGCGAGCATGTGCTGAACGACTTGCGTAGGCGCGGACATCAACTGACCGTCACCGATCCCTGGACGGTCGGCCGCCTGACGGCGTCCCGGCGCGATGTCGATGGATTGCTGCGGGCAGCCGCGACGCCGCGGCTGATGCAGGCTTATGCCATCGGGCGGTAGGGAGAAATCGGTTCCCGCCGGTCGCGTTCGACGATAGGCTGCGATGGTCTGAAGCAACCGCCGTTGGAGCGCGGATCATGAATACGTCGAAGGTCGTTCATGTCGTGAGCTGCCATGCGGAAGGCGAGGTCGGCGATGTCATCGTCGGCGGCGTCGCCCCGCCGCCGGGCGATACCGTCTGGGAGCAGTCGCGTTTCATCGCCCGGGACGAGACCCTGCGCAACTTCGTCCTCAACGAGCCGCGCGGCGGTGTCTTCCGCCATGTGAACCTGCTGGTGCCGCCCAAGGATCCGCGTGCCCAGATGGGCTGGATTATCATGGAACCGGCCGATACACCGCCGATGTCGGGATCGAATTCGATCTGTGTCGCCACTGTGCTGCTCGATAGCGGCATCATCCCGATGCAGGAGCCGGAAACCCGCCTGACCCTGGAAGCGCCGGGCGGGCTGGTCGAGATCGTGGCCACCTGCCGCAATGGCAAGGCCGAAAAGATCCGGGTGCAGAACCTGCCATCCTTCGCCGATAAGCTCGACGCGCCGCTGGAAGTGGAGGGGTTGGGCACGCTGAAAGTCGATACCGCCTATGGCGGCGACAGTTTCGTCATCGTCGATGCCCATGCGCTGGGCTTCGCGATCCGCCCCGACGAGGCCAAGGATATCGCGCAGCTCGGCATGCGCATCACCAAGGCGGCCAATGAACAGCTCGGCTTCAGTCATCCAACGCAGGATTGGAACCACATCTCCTTCTGCCAGATGGCCGCTCCTCTGACCACGGAAGAAGGGATTGCCTGTGGCGCCAATGCGGTTGCCATCCGGCCGGGGAAGATCGACCGCTCGCCGACCGGCACCGGCTGCTCCGCGCGGCTAGCCGTGCTGCATGCCAAGGGCATCCTGAAGGTCGGCGACCGTTTCATCGGCCGCTCCATTATCGGCTCGCGCTTCGACTGCGAGATCGTGAAGGAGACCCGGATCGGCGCCAAGCCAGGCATCGTGCCGGCCTTGGCTGGACGCGCCTGGATCACCGGCACGCATCAACACATGCTGGAACCGACCGATCCCTGGCCCGGCGGCTATCGTCTGTCGGATACCTGGCCAACCGTGGCCGGCTGAGGATTGTACGAGCGCGACGAGGGCAATGGTGGACCAGCCGGCGCGCAGTCCACCCCATGCACCAAATGATAAGATGCGGGTCGGGGGGCTGCATGACAGATGTTGGCGGAAAAAGCGATTTAACCGCACTCGTATCAACCGATATTTATCGGTTGAAAAAAATGCTTGTCGAGCATCTCGGTTATCTCTGCGTATCCTTCATCAACTGGCTGCTCTGGCGGCTGACAGCCTTATCAATTCCCACTCTGTTTGTGATCGCCGTGGCATTGATCGCAGAAGCCGTCCACCGGTGGGTCAGTCCGTATTTTCCCAATTGGGTACGGATCTTCGGCTATCTCTTTTTCGCTTTCTATGCGCTTCCGACACTGGGTTCGCAACAGTGGTTTCAGAAGATCCTATTCCCACAATCATTGTGGAAAAGGGATCATTCCGCTTGGGATCGCTCTAAAAGAGAATTGTTCATCGTGTGGGCCGCACGGCAGCGACTGCGTGATCTGTAAACAACATCTCCTGGATCTCCGGCCGGTTGACTTCTTGAGCATTCTCTTGACTTTAAAGTCTCGGCCACTGCCGACTTGTCTCCGTTGGACATGGCGCCAGACGCACGAATAACCTGCACATGCTGCGCCTTCCGCCATATCGCGTGAGGCCTTACGTCTGTGATGGCTCCTGAACCGGAGCTGTCAGAGACGGAGGTCATGTTGAAAACGATCACGGACACACCGGCCACCGCGAGCACATGGGCGATTGCAGCCCTGTCGCTCTCGATGCTGATGCCCTCGCTAGACACCAGCATTGCCAATGTCGCTTTGCCGAGCCTGGCGCGAGCATTCAACGCATCCTTCCAGGACATGCAGTGGATCCTCCTTTCCTATCTGCTCGCCATCACGGCGCTCATCGTCGGGGCCGGCCGGCTGGGCGATATCGTCGGCCGGCGCCGGTTGCTGCTGGCGGGGATCGGCCTGTTTACCGCAGCCTCGCTGCTCTGCGGTCTCGCCCCGGCATTCTGGCTGCTGCTTATCGCCCGGGTCGCACAAGGACTTGGCGCTGCGGCCATGATGGCGCTGGCCGTCGCCATGGTCGGCGAGACGGTACCGAAGGAGAGGACAGGCAGGGCCATGGGGCTGCTCGGCACCATGTCCGCAATCGGCACCAGCTTCGGCCCATCGCTCGGCGGTATGCTGATCAGCGGCTTCGGCTGGCGCTCGATCTTCCTCGTCAATCTGCCGCTCGGCATTCTCAATCTGCTGCTGGCCTATCGTCATTTGCCGGCCGATCGTCAGGACACGAACGGCCAACGCGCCAGCTTCGATGTGATCGGCACGCTGCTGCTGGCTTTGTCGCTTGCGGCCTATGCCCTTGCCATGACCCTGGGGCAGGGCGCCTTCGGTCCGCTGAATATCGCCTTGCTGTCGGGTGCCGCGATCGGTGGCGGCGTCTTTCTCCTCGCCGAAACGAAAATCGCCTCGCCTTTGATCCGGCCGGCGATGATCTGCGAGCGCAAACTGGGCGCCGGCCTCATCATGAGCGCGCTTGTCTCGACCGTGATGATGGCGACGCTGGTGGTCGGGCCGTTTTATCTCTCTTATGCGCTGAGGCTGGACCCTGTCTTCGTAGGGATGGTGATGTCGGCGGGGCCGCTGGTCGCGGCGCTGGCCGGCATGCCGGCCGGCCGTCTGGTGGATCGCTTCGGCGCCCAGCGGTCGACGATCATGGGGCTCGCCGGCATGACGGCGGGTTTGGGCGCGGTGGCCGCGCTGCCGGAGAGCCTCGGCGTCGCCGGCTATGTCCTGCCGATCAGCATCGTCACGGCCCATTACGCCTTGTTCCAGGCGGCCAACAACACCGCCACCATGACCGATATCCGCGCCGACCAGCGCGGCGTCATTTCAGGCTTGCTCAATCTGTCGCGTAATCTGGGGCTGGTCACCGGTGCATCGCTCATGGGGGCGATCTTCGCGGCAGCCGCGACGGCGAATGTTCATGATGTGATGGCGGCCGATCCCGATGCCGTGGCCGCCGGCATGCGGATCACTTACGCAGCGGCGACGGTTCTGATCGTGGTGGCGCTCGTCACCGCCGTCGCCGGTCGAGGCGTGCCGCTACGCCGCCCGATGCCCCATAGCCTTTAACGGCCGCGTCGCATCGCCGGTTGCGCCGTGCAGACCTCACGCACGCACATACGCAGCCAGCGATGCGCCGGATCGGCATCAAGGCGCGGATGCCAGAGCAGTGATACCGCGATCTCGGGCACCGCGAGCGGCAAGGGAAAGCTGACGAGGCGGGTGCGCAGGTTGCCGGTATGGCGTTCGGGCACCGTGGCGATCAGATCGGCGCTCCGGGCCAAAGCGAGGGCGGCGGAGAAATCGCTGACGATGGTGGTGACCTCACGCTCGAGGCCCGCCGTCGCCAAGGCCGCATCGACCGGCCCTTCGGCGAGGCCACGACGCGACACATTGATATGCTTCCCCCTGGCATAACGGGCGGCGGTGACCTTGCCGCGGCTCAAGGGATGACCCGGTCGCACCACACCAATGAAGCGATCCCGGAATAAGGCCTGCACCCGCAATTCCGGGCCGGTCATCTCGCCAGTGACGCCGGTATCGAGATCGACGCTTCCGTCACGCAAAGGCGTGCTGTCCTTGTCGAACTTCTGTACGAAACAGAGCCGCACACCCGGCGCCTCCTTGCCGATCCGGGTGAGGAGGGCCGGGCCGAAATTCTCCACGAAGCCATCCCTGGTGCGTAAAGTGAAGGTGCGGGAAAGCTGCTTGAGATCGAGCATCTCGGTGGGACGCAGAACCGCTTCGCCATCCTTGACCAGCTGGCCGACACGGTCGCGCAGTTCCAGCGCCCGCGGCGTCGGAACCAGACCGCGCCCGGCCCGGACCAGCAACGGATCGCCGGTGGCGTCGCGCAACCGCGCCAGCGCCCGGCTCATCGCTGAGGGGCTGAGCCGTAGCCGCCGGGCTGCGCGGGCAACGCTGCCTTCGGTCAGCAGTACATCCAGCGTGGTGAGCAAATTGAGATCAGGTCGTGCCATGCAGCAAGCATAGCATGGTTCCGGCCAACTATGGCGTCAAATGCAGGGATAGATTCCAATCATTGCACTTAATGCCATCTTCGACGTGCCGTCATTCCGTCTTCGTCTCGGCCGCCTGTTTCAGGGCGGCTTCGTAGCAGCCATCCTTGAGGCAGTCCGTTAGCCATTTATCGACGGCGTCCTTCAGCGGCTGGTCCTTGCTCATCCAATAGGCCTTGGCGGCGTGATCGAAGGCATCGGGCACGGCGGCCGGGCAGAGGACGCCGGGATGCAGGCGCGACTGGTAATCGACCTCCGCGCCGTCGGTCACCATGACATCGGCCCGGCCCTCGGCGACTTCCTGGAAGATCGTGCGGTTGTCCGGATGTTCGGTCAGGGCGGCATGGGTGAAATGCGCTTTGGCGAAGCGTTCATTGGTGCCACCGGGATTGACCACGACGTGCACATTGGGCTTGTCGATGTCTTCGACCGAGATATAGCGGTCCTTGTCGGCGCAGCGCACGATCGGCCGCTTGCCGTCGCGCATCACCGGCACGGAGAAATCGCCGATCGCCGCGCGGTCGGGCGTCACGCTGACGCCGCCCATGGCGATGTCATAGCGCCCGGCCTGGAGATCGGCCTGCAGCGTCTTCCAGGTGGTTGGCACGATGAGAAGCTTCACGCCGAGCGCATCCGCCAAAGCGCGCGCCATGGTGACATCGGCGCCCGCGATGTTGCCCCGGGCATCGCGCAGGGAGAAGGGCGCATAATCGCCGGTCAGCCCGACCCTGAGAATGCCGTCGGTCTCAATGGTGGAAAGCGGGCGCGCCAAAGCGGGTGATGCAGCCGATAGCGCCAGGGCCAGAATCACGCTGATAAAGGTTGGTCGTGGATGGGCGCCGCTCATGCCGGTCTCCGAAATCTGTCAGGTTGCTACGCAGGATTGCAGGACTATATCACCTACAGCCCGCTGCGTACCTGTCGGCTTCGTTACCGAGCTGCTTGGGGCACGCAATGGCCGGACCTCGACGGCAGCCAAGCAGGCGATTGAAAGGACAGTATAAATGTGGAGGAGGCGGGGGCCGGTGCCGCGGCCCGGTCCTTTATGGCGGGGCCTGGGGGAAGGCTCATTACTTTATGTTTTCTCTCCCATTATGTTTATGAGGCTTTACGGCAAAACCTCGACAAAACATCCTATTAGCCGGATTCTGACATTACCTATAATTGAGGCAAGGCCGCTCCCATGACCGAAGAACACGCTACCGCCGACAGCACCGGATCCCGACAAAGACGGGCGAAACGGCGCGGACCCCCGGAAGCTGGCGCGGCTCCGGCGGCGATCGCCGGCATCCGGCGGCAGGTGCCGACCTATGACATCCTGAACGAGGAATCGCTGGTCGCCATCGAAGAGGCGGCGGACAAGATCCTGGCCGAGATCGGCTTAGAATTCCGCGACGATCCGGAAGCCCTGCGGCTGTGGCGCGAGGCCGGCGCGGATGTGACGGGCGAGCTGGTGAAATTCCCCCGCGGCCTGATCCGCAGCATCCTGAAGACGGCGCCCCGTTCCTTCACTCAGCATGCGCGCAATCCGGCGCGCTCGGTCGTGATCGGTGATGACAGCGTCGTCTTCGCGCCTGCTTATGGCTCACCCTTCGTGCGCGATCTGCAGGACGGGCGGCGCTACGGCTCGATCGCTGATTTCGAGAAATTCGTCAAACTCACTTACATGATTCCCTGGCTGCATCATTCCGGCGGCACGGTCTGCGAGCCGGTGGATGTACCGGTCAATAAGCGGCATCTCGACATGGTCTCGGCGCATCTGCGCTATTCCGACAAGGCGCTGATGGGATCGGTGACGGCGCAGGAGCGCGCGGAAGACTCGATCGAGATGATGCGCATCGTCTTCGGCAAGGAATTCGTCGATAAGAACTGCGTCATCCTCGGCAATATCAACGTCAATTCGCCGCTGGTCTATGACGCGACCATGACCAATGCCTTGCGCGCCTATGCTGCGGCCAACCAGGCCTGCGTGATCGTGCCCTTCATCCTGGGCGGCGCCATGGGACCGGTGACGATGGCCGGCGCCATCGCCCAGTCGCTGGCGGAAACCATGGCCGGCTGCGCGCTGACACAGCTGGTGCGGCCGGGTTGCCCGGTGATCTTCGGCAATTTCCTGTCCTCTACCGCTCTGCGCTCGGGCTCGCCGACTTTCGGCACACCGGAACCGGCGGCGGGGTCGCTGGTGATCGGCCAGCTCGCGCGGCGGCTCAATCTGCCGCTGCGCTGCTCCGGCGCCTTCACGGCATCGAAGATCGCCGATGGCCAGGCGATGACGGAAAGCGCCATGTCGATGCTGGCGGCGGTGCAATGCGGCGCCAATTTCATCCTGCATTCCGCCGGCTGGCTGGAAGGCGGCCTGACCATGGGCTATGAGAAGTTCATCCAGGACGCCGATTTCTGCGCCTCGCTGCATCGCTATCTCGCCGGCATCCAGATCGACGAGAACCAGCTTGCCTTCTCGGCCTTCCAGGAAGTCGGCCCCGGCAAGCATTTCTTCGGCTGCGCCCATACGGTGGAGAATTACCGCACCGCCTTCTGGGAATCCGAGGTGGCAGATAACGGTCCTTTCGAGCAATGGCAGGAAGGCGGCGAATTGGACGCTGTCGACCGCTCGGCACGGCGGATCAAGAAGCTGCTGGCGGAGTATCAGGCGCCGGCACTCGATCCCGCGGTGGATGAAGCATTGAAGGATTTCGTGGCGCGCAAGAAGGCAACCATCGCCGATCAGTGGTACTGAGCGTCGCTAGACCCACACAGAAACAAGACGAACAAGGTAGCGTTATGGAAACGGAAGCGCGCGTAGTAATCATCGGCGGCGGCGTTGTCGGCTGCTCGATCCTCTATCACCTGGCCAAGTTCGGCTGGAAGGATGTCATCCTGCTCGAACGCAAGGAGCTGACCTCCGGTTCATCTTGGCATGCGGCGGGGCAGATCCACACGATCTCCTCCGATCCCAATATCTCCCGGCTGCAGGGCTACACGATCAATCTCTATAAGGAGATCGAGAAGGTCTCCGGCCAGTCGGTTGGCATGCATTCGACCGGCGGCTTCTATCTCGCCTCCAACCAGACCTGGTATGATTATCTGAAGCGCGAGCGGTCCAAGGCGCGCTATATGGGTCTCGACCAGGAATTCATCAGCGTCGAGGAAGCCGCCCGACGCCATCCGCTGATCGATCCGAAGCATTACATCGCGGCCCTCTGGGATCCGCTGGACGGCGATGTCGATCCGTCCGGCGTTACTTATGCCTATGCCAAGGCAGCCAAGGTCTATGGTGCGAAATACTATACCCAGACGCCGGTCATCGAGACCAATCAGCGGCCGGACGGCAGCTGGGACGTGATCACGCCGAATGGCAATATCCATGCCGAGATGATCGTCAATGCCGGCGGCCTCTGGGCGCGCGAGGTCGGCCATCTCGCTGGCCTGCATCTGCCGGTGCAGCCGATGGAGCATCACTATCTGATCACCGAGGATATTCCAGAGATTGTCGCGCGGGGCGAGGAACGCCTGCCGGCCGGTATCGATTACGAAGGCAATATGTATTTCCGCCAGGAACGCCACGGCATGCTGCTCGGCACCTATGAGCCGCGCGCCACACCTTGGTCGGTCAAGGGCACGCCGCAGGATTTCGGCCATGAATTGCTGGCGCCGAAGCTCGACAATATTGCCGAGCGTCTGGAACTGGGCTTCGAGCGCATCCCCGCTCTCGGCCGCGCCGGCATCAAGAACATGATCAACGGCCCCTTCACCTTCGGCCCCGACGGCAATCCAATGATCGGCCCGGTTCCCGGCATGCGCAATTACTGGGTGGCGGTCGGCGTCATGGCCGGCTTCTGCCAGGGGGGCGGCGTCGGCCTCTGCATGGCGGAATGGATGATCGATGGCGAGCCGTCGATCGATGTCTGGGCGATGGATGTCGCGCGCTTCGGAAATTACGCGACGCCGGAATGGGGCACAGTGAAATCCACCGAGAATTACGAACGCCGTTTCGTGATGACCTTCCCCAACGAAACCCTGCCCAAAGGCCGACGTCAGAAAACCACCTCGCTCTATGACCGCCTAACGCAGAAGGGCGCCGTCTGGGGCCAAGGTTTCGGCCTGGAGCACGCTTTGTGGTTCGCCGACGGTCCGGCGGATGCCCACGAACAGCCGACCTTCAACCGCTCACGGGCGCATGATTATGTGGCGCGCGAAGTGAAAGCCGTGCGCGAGAATGTCGGCGTAATCGAGATCGCCAACTTCGCCAAGCACGAATTCAAGGGACCGGGGGCGCGCGCCTATCTCGACCGCGTGCTGGCCGGCAAATTGCCGAAGCAAGGCCGTCTCGCCCTGACCCCGATGTTGACGCCGAAAGGTAAGCTCTATGGCGATCTGACGGTGGCCTGCCTCGCCGAAGATCACTTCATGCTGTTCGGCTCCGGCATGATGCAGGAAGCCCATCGGCGCTGGTTCGAACGGCATCTGCCGGAAAGCGGCGTCAGCTATCGCAACATGTCGGATGAGCTGCATGGCCTGGCGCTGTCGGGGCCGAAATCGCGGCAGGTGCTGGAGCAATTGGTGCGCGAGGATGTCTCGGCCGAGGGCTTCAAGTTCCTCAATATCCGACGCACCTTCGTTGCCGGCGTGCCGGCCATCCTGGCTCGCGTCTCCTTCTCGGGCGAGCTCGGCTATGAAATCTATGTCGCGCCGCAATACCAGCTTCGCCTGGCCGAATCGGTGGAGCAGGTGGGCGCCGAGCTTGGCTTGCGCTGGTATGGCGGCCGGGCGTTGATGAGCCTGCGCCTGGAAAAGAGCTGGGGCGTCTGGGGCCTCGATTTCCGACCGGATTTCACCGCCGCGGAAAGCGGCCTCGATGCCTTCATCGACTGGAAGAAGGACTTCATCGGTAAGGAAGCGGCCTCGGCAGAACGCGAAACCGGTCCGAAGAAGAAGCTGGTGGTCATGGTCATCGACACGAAGGATATCGACGTCTCCAATGACGAGGCGATCCTGGTGGGCGGCAAGGCGGTCGGCTATGTCAGTTCGGGCGGCTATGCCCATGCCACCGGCAAGTCCGTCGCCTTCGGCTATGTGCCGGTGGACCTCGCCACAGGCGGCACCAAGGTCGAGGTGGAGATCAACGGCGAGCGTTATCCGGCGGAGATCCAAGCCCAGCCGCTTTACGACGCCAATGGCGGCAGGATGCGTGGCTGATTGCTGGCGGGGACGGTGGCCAAAGCCGTCCCCGTTTACTTGCCCAGGAGTGCCGATCGACAATGTGCTCCAGCCTCGTCCATTTGCCCGACCCGGGAAAACGCCGCATCGCACAGGCGCGTCTCAATGAGATGCGTAACAGCATGGCGGCACGGCCGGCTGAGGCGCCGCTTTATGTTGATACGCTGAGCGGTGAGATCGCCCTCGACATCCTGCTGTTGCCGGGTTTCGATCTTGGCGATCTCTCGGCCATCACCGATACCTTCGGCCTCGCCAACCAGGCGGAACAAAGCGTCCGCTTCATGTGGCGCATCGGTGCCATGGAAGCGGGGCGGGTGGTATCTTCGCTCGGCGTCCCGATTGCGACCGCTCCGCTCGATGGCCGCCGGGCTTTCACGCGCAATCTCGTCATCCTCGGTGGTGATGGAGAGCTTGACGTAAAGACTGGCGCCTCGCTGCGCCAGGCGACGCGCAATTATGCTCGCATCGTCTCGATCGGTCGGGCATCTTTGCTGCTGGCGAAAGCCGGCCTGCTGACCGGCCGGCGGGTCGCCGTGCATGCCGATATGCAGGCGGTCTGGCGGTTGATGCATGACGATACCGAGATGCGCCGCCAGTCGTTCGAGGTGGACGGCAAGCTCATCACCTGCTGCGGTGGGCTCGGAAGTCTCGATCTCGCCTTGCATGTCATCGCCCGCCATTGCTCGCCGGCAACGGCGCGCTATGTCGGCGACCGGCTGAACTGCGATCGCCTGCCGACGGAGACGCCGCGCCAATACCGGCATGCGAAGCTGCCCGGCATCGCCTATAACCGGATTCTCGACCGTGCTCTTGATGCCATCGCCGCCAATGTCGAGGAAGCGGTCAGCCTTGAGGAGATCAGCAAACAGGCGGCCGTCGGGCAGCGCCAATTGCAGCGGCTGTTTCGCGACTATCTCGGCATGACGCCCTCCGAATATTATCTGTCGGTGCGGCTGAACCGCGCGCAATCGCTGCTGCGCCACACCGACCTCAGCATCATCGCCGTGGCGATCGCGACCGGCTTCACCTCGGCCTCGCATTTCTCCAAATGTTATCGCAAGCAATTCGGGACCGCGCCGAGCGACGACCGCGCAATTCCGAAAACCAATGTAGCCTGAAGGGTTTTCGCGCGATTTCGCGCCAAGACGCGCCTTGGCAGGCGGCGGCCCAGCGCCTAGATTAGCCGCCGTCTTCCACGAGACCGACGGCCGCATCTGCAGGCACCGCAAGCGTCTCATTGGTGTAAAAGGAATTTCAGATGTATCCCGATACTTTGCTCTTTATCGATGGCAAAGGGGTCCAGGCTGCCGATGGCCGCAATATTCCGGTTCTCAATCCGGCAACCGAGGAAGTCATCGGCCATGTCGCCCATGCCGGCCGCACCGATCTGGAAGCGGCGGCGCAGGCCGCGCAGAAGGGCTTCGCGATCTGGCGCAAGGTTTCCGCCTTCGATCGCTCGAAGATCATGCGCAAGGCGGCCGATCTGCTGCGCGAACGGGCGGATGAGATCGCCCGGGTGATGACCATGGAGCAGGGCAAGCCGCTGGCGCAGTCCAAGATGGAAGTCATGGCGGCGCCGGATATCATCGATTGGCTGGCGGAAGAAGCGCGGCGCACCTATGGCCGCATCATCCCGGCCCGCGCCGGCAATGTGCATCAGCATGTGCTGCGCGAACCGGTCGGCCCGGTCGCCGGTTTCTCTCCCTGGAATTTCCCCATCAACCAGGCGACGCGCAAGATCGGCGCGGCGCTGGCCGCGGGCTGCTCGATCATTTTGAAAGCACCGGAGGAAACCCCGGCGGCCCCGGCCAAGCTGGTCCAGGCCTTCGCCGATGCCGGCGTGCCGGCCGGTGTGATCAATCTGGTCTATGGCGTGCCCCATGAGATCTCGGAATTCCTGATCCCGCATCCGGTCATTCAGAAGATCTCTTTCACCGGCTCGACCGCCATCGGCAAGAAGCTGGCAGGCCTCGCCGGCGAGCATATGAAGCGCGCCACCATGGAGCTCGGCGGTCATGCCCCCGTCATCGTGTTCGACGATGCCGATCTCGATGCGACGGTTGCCGGCACCAGCGGCGCCAAGTTCCGCAATGCCGGCCAGGTCTGCGTCTCGCCGACCCGCTTCATGGTGCAGGAAGCTACTTACGACCGCTTCGTCGAGAAGTTCGTCGCGGCGGCGAAGCAGGTGAAGGTGGGCAATGGCCTGGACGCGGAGACGGCGATGGGGCCGCTCGCCAATTCTCGCCGCATCCCGGCGCTGGAAAGCCTGATCCAGGACGCCGTCAAGCACGGCGCCAAGGTGCTGACCGGCGGCAACCGCATCGGCAATCGCGGCTATTTCTTCGAACCGACCGTGCTGGTCGATGTGCCGAAGACGGCGCGAGTGATGAATGAAGAACCCTTCGGCCCGGTCGCGCTCATCTCCAAATTCTCGGACAAGCAGGAAGCCTTCACGGAAGCCAACCGCCTGCCTTACGGTCTCGCGGCCTATGTCTTCACCCGCTCGATGGACCGGGCCAATTCTGCCATCGCCGATATCGAATCCGGCATGGTCTCGGTCAATCACTTCGGCCTCGGCCTGCCGGAAGTGCCCTTCGGCGGCATCAAGGATTCCGGCTATGGCTCCGAAGGCGGCAGTGAGGCCATCGAACCCTATCTCAACACCAAATACGCGACGCTGATGAGCCTCTGATTATCGGTAACGCAAGCAGAACAGAGAGCGGCTGCCACGACCTGGCGGCCGTTTTTCTTTACTCGCTCTTCCCGACGTGGATGTGGTCGTGGCGGTGGTGATGGCCATGCCCGTGTTCATGGTTATCGGATTGCAGATTGGCGGGGATCATGAAGGTTCGGCCGTATTTGACGCCGCGTTCGGCGATGACGTGATCGGCATAGGCCCGCACATTGCGGGTCGGCCCGCGCAAAACCGCCACTTCCATGCAGCTATCGTGATCGAGATGCACATGCAGGGTGGAGAGGCCGAGATCGTGGTGGTCGTGGGCTGAATCGGTCAGGCGCTTCGGCAGTTCCCGTGCGGTGTGATCGTAGACATAGACCAGGGCCGCCACGCAATGCCGGGCCTCGTCATCTTCCAGCGCCGCGCTTTGCAGGCCGGCCCGGGCGAGGTCACGCAGCGCCTCGGAGCGGTTCTGATAGCCACGCCGCTCGATCAGGTTGTCGAGCTCGGCCAGCAGATCACTGTCGATGGTGATGGTGATGCGTTCCATATGCCGGCTCCCTGCGCGTCGTGACGGTCTTGCCACCATCATAGCGCGATCGGGGGCGGTCATGGCAACTGTCGGTGTGAGGCAGTCGGCAGTTGTCGCAGGGGCGCGACGGTCTCGCCGGCCGTCGTCGAACGGCACCCGCAACAAAGCCGTTTGTTATCAATCCTGCCGGATGATGATCGCACACCGCCAACGCCAAACTGTATTGTCACCCTCGGCCTTGATCCGAGGGTCCATGGAAGATGGCGGGCGCGGTTGTTGCCGTGGACCCTCGGGTCAAGCCCGAGGGGGACAATCGTGTTTTGGTGCGTTGAGAGCTGGCGCCGTGCAAGGATAGGCCGCACGGCCAGCCGCTTGCGGGCATGCTGAAATGCCGCCGCTTACGCCGTCGCGCGGCTGCTGTCTTCGAAGACCATGACATCCGTGCTGGCGAAATGCAGCTTCAGGGCGTTGCCGGAGGCTGCGGCCGCGTGGTCGTTGGTACGGACAGTGATGCGCTGCTGCCAGGCGGTCACCACTTCATGCTGCAGCATGTCACCGAGATAGGTGGTGTCGCTGAGTGTCACATCGAGGCTCTGATCATGCTGGTCGTTGGATGGCGTGAGTGTCAGGCGTTCGGGGCGGATCATCAGGCGGACGCGGGCATTGGTGGCGATCGGGTGCCGGGTATTGCCGCGAATGACGGTACCGTCATCCAACCGCACGGCGACCTGGTCCTGCTGGCTCTGCACCACCGAGCCCTGGAGGAAATTGGAATTGCCGATGAAGCCGGCGACGAAGGCATCGGCCGGGCGTTCGTAAAGATCGGCGCCGCTGCCGATCTGCGCGATCTTGCCATGGCTGAAGACGGCGATGCGGTCGGACATGCGCAAGGCTTCCTCCTGGTCATGGGTGACATAGAGGATGGTGACGCCGAGCTCGCGGTGGATGCGGCGGATCTCCTGCTGGATATCCTCGCGCAGGCGCTTGTCGAGCGCCGCCAGCGGTTCGTCCATTAGCAGGATGCGCGGCTTGTAAACGAGGGCGCGGGCGAGGGCGACGCGCTGCTGCTGGCCGCCGGAGAGTTCGCTGGGCTTGCGGCCGGCATAGGCGCCGAGCTGCACCAGGTCGAGCATATCCTTGACCGCCTTGTCGATCTCCGCCTTCGGCCGGCGGCGCACCATCAGGGGGAATCCGACATTCTGCGCCACGGTCATATGCGGGAAGAGTGTGTAGCGCTGGAACACCATGCCGATATTGCGTTCGTTCGGCTTCACGCTCAGTACCGAGCGGCCGTCGATCTCGACATCACCACCCGTCGGGTCTTCGAAGCCGGCGACGATGAAGAGTGTCGTGGTCTTGCCCGAGCCGGATGAGCCGAGGAAGGTGAGGAACTCGCCCTCGCCAACCTGCAGGGAGACGTCATCGACGGCGGCGACCGGGCCGAAGTGCTTCACCAGATTACGAATATTCACCAAAGGAGCCTGTCCGCTCATCTTGCATATCTCCGTCGCAAGAACGCCGTAATGATCATGATGACGATGGTCAAAGCGATCAGCAGGGTCGAAACCGAAGCGATCACCGGTGTCAAATCCTGGCGCAAGGTGGTCCACATCTTGACCGGCAGGGTCTGCAAGATGGGACTGGCCATGAAAATACCCAGTACCACCTCATCCCAGGACGCGAGGAACGAGAACAAGGCGGCAGAAAAGATGCCAAGCCTTATTGCCGGCAAGGTCACGCGGAAGATCGCTTCCGCTTTGGTCGCGCCGCAGACGATGGCCGCTTTCTCGGTCGATTCATCGAAACCTTCCAGCGAATTGACGATACAGATTACCGAGAAGGGGAGGGCGATGATGAGATGCGCGGCGACGAAGGCGATGAAGGTGCCGTTGAGGCCAAATTTCAGCACGAAGGCGTAAAGCGCGATCGCCAGGATGATCACCGGGACGATCATCGGGCTGATGAAGAAGGCATGCAGCACGGTACGGCCGGGGAACTTGCCGCGCACCAGTGCGAAGGCGGCCGGCAGGCCCAGCACGATCGACAGCACCATCACCGTGAAGGCGACCTTCACGCTGGTCCAGATCGAATCCATCCAGCGCGGATCGTTGAAGATCGCCGCATACCATTTCAGCGTCCAGCCCGGCGGCGGGAATTGCAGCCATTGCGAGGAGCCGAAGGAGAGGGCGGCAATGAAGACCACTGGCAGAAGGAGGAAGAGGGCCGTCAGAACGCCGATGGCATAGAGGACGTAGCGGCCCGGACCCATGCGGTTGAGATTGAGCAGCATGGTGTTACCTCACCCGGCCGAGCCCGATGGCCCGGACATAGATGGCGTAGAAGATCAATGTAACGGCAAGCAGGATGAAGGCCGCGGCGCTGCCCAGGCCCCAGTTCAGCAACGACTGGACCTGCTGGGCGATCATTTCCGCCAGCATCATGTTGGCGGTGCCGCCGAGCAGAGCCGGCGTCACGTAATAGCCGAGCGCCATGACGAAGACCATCATGCAGCCGGCGCCGATGCCGGGCAGGGAGAGCGGCAGCATCACATGCCAGAAGATCTGGCGCGGCTTCGCGCCGGTGATGGCGGCGGCCTGCATGATTGCCGGATCGATGCCGGAGATCGTCGCATGCAGCGGCAGGATGACATAGGGCAGCATGATATAGGTCATGCCAATGGTGACGCCGACGAGATTGTTGATCAGCGGCAGCGGCTGGTGGATCAGGCCGATCTCCATCAGCATGCGGTTGATGACACCGGTGCGCTGCAGCAGCACCATCCAGCCATAGGTGCGGGCTAGCAGATTGGTCCACATGGAGAGCAGGATGATGGCGAAGAAGATCTGTGAGACGCGCGAGGGCAGGATCGCCAGCAGCCAGGCCAC
The DNA here is from genome assembly GCF_034044715.1 of Dongia soli. Lineage (NCBI taxonomy): Bacteria > Pseudomonadati > Pseudomonadota > Alphaproteobacteria > Rhodospirillales > Dongiaceae > Dongia > Dongia soli. The sequence continues at coordinate 110,325 of NZ_JAXCLW010000010.1, forward strand.
CGGATAGGCGATGATCAGAGTGACCAGAGTGACGATCGCGGCAATGGTGAAGGTGTTTAGCAGCACCCGGCCGTAGGTCGCATCGCCGAGCAGGCTGATATAATTGCCAAGGCCGATTTCCGGCTTGGTCACGCTGAGCAGCAGCAGGCTGGAGAGCGGCACCACCATGAACACGAACAGAAAGATCAGCGCCGGCAAGGCCGGGCGCAATCGGCGCAGGTCAACCCGCGGCGCGCGCAGGCTGCGATAGGGGTTGTTACTGATCGCCTCGAACATGGCTCTCACAAATAATCGGGGCAGGGTGGTCTGCAGACCACCCTGCCGGTTACGACATCAATCGATCAGGCGGCTTGCCAGGCGTACCAGCGCTTGCCGATCTCGTCCCGATTCTTCGCCCAGTAGCGCATATCGAGGGTGATCTGGCTCTCGGTATGTTCGGAGGGCAGGATCGATTGGATCTTCTTGTCGACCAGCGGGATCGACGCGGTATTGGTCGGCGCATAGGCGGTGGCGTTGGCGAAAGCCGCCTGGCCTTCGGGACTGGCCGCCAAAGCCAGGAACTTCATCGCCGCTTCCTTGTTTTTCGTGCCCTTCGGCACCACCAGGATATCCGCCAGCGCCATGTTCTGCTTCCAGGAAATGCCGGTATTGGCGCCCGATTGTTCCAGGGCATACATGCGGCCGTTCCAAAATTTGCCCAGCGCCACTTCGCCGGAGGCAAGCTGCTGCTGCGATTCGGCACCGCTGGCCCACCACAAGATATCCTTCTTGATGGTGTCCAGTTTGGCGAAGGCGCGGTCAAGGTCAAGCGGATAGAGCTTGTCGGGCGCGACGCCATCGGCCAGCAGGGCCATTTCCAGGACACCGGGGCTTGACCATTTCCAGAAGGAGCGCTTGCCGGGGAATCTCTTCGTATCGAAGATATCGGCCCAGCCTTCCGGCGTATTCGACCCGACGGCATCCTTGTTGTAGCCGAGGACGAAGGAATAATAGAAGCTGCCGACGCCATAGTCGAAGGAGAAGCGCGGATCGAGATTGTCCTTCTTCACGATGGAATAATCGATCGGCTCCAGCAGGCCGTTCTCGGCCGCCTGATAGGCATAATCGCCTTCCACGTCGACGACGTCCCAGACGGTGTTGCCGGCATCGATCATGGCTTTCAATTTGCCGTAATCGGTCGGCCCGTCCTGCAGCACGTCAATGCCTGTCTTCTGGGTGAAGGGATCGGCCCAGGACGCCTTCTGGCCGTCCTGGGTGGTGCCGCCCCAACTGACGAAAGTGAGATTGCCGGCGGCCAGCAGGCGCGAAGCCGGCATGGCCCCCAATGCCAGAGCCCCGGCCCCCAAGCCGGCAGTCTGCAGCAGATGTCGACGTGTAATCATCTTCATAGCCCTCCCGTTTTTTTGCGAATTAGTTAAGTCAGCGGCGAAAACGGCGCCGGTTTCAGAATCTTGTTTTCAGCGGTCTCGATCAGCACCTGGATCTTTGGTAAGAAAGCCAGCCAGTCCGGATCGGCGGCCAGCGAGGCGCGGCGGCGAGCGCGGTCGGCGAGGTCTTCGAAAGCCCAGATATGGATAATCTGGTTCAGGGGCCCGATCTCGGTGGTGAAATAGCCGATGAGATTGCCGAGATGCTTGCGCTGGATGGCGATGCCCTCGCTCTCCACCAGGCGGAAATATTCGGGTACTGCGCCATTGCGCAAACGATAGGTACGATGTTCATAGATCATTGGTCTTGTCCCCTCCAACGCATCTTCAACGCATGATGAATGGATCGCCCATCGGCTCGGTGCCGGTATTGATCCAGACGGTTTTTACCCGGGTATAGTCGAGCAGGCTTTCCATGCCCGCCTCGCGGCCCGAGCCACTGTTTTTATAACCGCCAAAGGGCGCCATAGGCGAGACCGCACGATAGGTGTTGATCCAGACGATGCCGGCGCGCAGCTGGCGCATCACCCGCAAGCTGCGCGCGCCGTCCCGGCTGAAAATGCCGGCGGCGAGACCGAATTCGGTCTCATTGGCCATGGCGATGGCGTCCGCTTCGTCCTTGAAACGGATGGCGCTGAGGACCGGGCCGAACAATTCCTGGCGCATGCTGGTTATGTGCTGGCCGGGGCAGGCAAGGATGGTCGGCTGGTAGTACCAGCCCTTGCCGAAGCCGGACGGACGCTGCCCGCCGGTGATTAACTTCGCACCTTCCTGGACCGAGGCGGCGACGGCGGCCTCGACATGATCGAGCTGCGCTTTCGTCGCGAGCGGCCCCATTTCGCTTTGGGTGTCGAGCGGATCGCCGATGCGGATGCTGCTGGCCCGCGCCGCGACTTTTTCCAGCACCTGGTCGAAGACCTTGTCCTGGATGAAGACGCGGGTGCCGGCGACGCAGCTTTGCCCGGTCGCACCGAAATTGCCGGCGACGATGCCATTGGCGGCGCTGTCCAGATCGGCATCCTCGAAGACCAGCATCGGCGACTTGCCGCCGAGCTCCAGGGATACGGTGGCGAAGTTCTCGGCGCTATTGCGTATGACGTGGCGGGCGGTGGAAGGCCCGCCGGTGAAGGCGATGCGGGCGACCAGCGGATGGCTGGTCAGCGTCTTGCCGCAGGGATCGCCAAGGCCGGTCACGACATTGATCGAACCGGCGGGGAAGCCGGCTTCATGGCACAGCCGCACCAGTTCGATCAGCGGCGTCGGCCCGTGTTCCGAGGCTTTCAGCACCACCGAATTGCCGGTCGCGAGGGCAGGGCCGATCTTCACCGCCGAGAGCATGAGCTGCGAATTCCACGGTACCACGGCAGCGACGACGCCGATCGGCTCGCGCACCGTCATGACGAAGAGATCCGGTTTGTCGATCGGCAGGGTGGAGCCTTCCAGCTTGTCGGCAGCGCCGCCGAAATAGCGGAAGTAATCGGCAACATAGCGGATCTGCGCCTTGGTCTCGCGGATCAACTTGCCGGTATCCCGGGTTTCGACCTCGGCGATTTTATCGGCCTGTTCGGTGATGAGATCGGCGAGGCGGAAGAGCAATTTGCCGCGCTGGGTCGCGGTCATTGTCGACCACGGTCCTTTGGTCATGGCGCGATGCGCGGCTTTGACGGCCCGGTCGACATCGGCCGCGCCGGCATTGGGGAAGCGGCACCAGACATCGCCGGTTGCCGGATTGACGCTTTCCAGCGTGGCGCCATCGGCGGCATCGCACCCGGCGCCGTCGATGAACATTCGGTAGGAGGTGATCTCGCTCATGAGGCGGCTCTCGCTGCGTGCGGCCCGGTGATGAAATTACGGATCGAGGCCGCGAGTTGCCCCGGTACTTCCAGGGGCGTCAGGTGACGCTGCCCGGCAATGATCTCAAGCCGACCTTGCGGCAAGCGTGCAGCCAGCGCCCGTGCCATGGCGGCGGTGGAGCGCTGATCGTCCGATCCGGTAATCACCAAAGTGGGAGAATGGATCTCCGCAACGCTCTCCACCAGTTCTGCATCGGCTGAACCGAAGACCGCATAGGCATTGGCATAGGGTTCGAGATCGTTGCCCAGCATGCGCTTGCGCACCGCCTCCACGGTGGCGCCGTGATCGCGGCGAAAATCCGGCGTGAACCAGCGATCGATCGCGGCTTCGACACTGGCGGGATAGCCGCCATTGCGAACATCGGCGACACGCGCGGTGATCGCGGCGCGTTCATCCGGCGTGCGGTTATAGACGGTATTGACCACGACCAGATGATCGACCCGGTTGGGATGACCGACGGCATAGCCCTGCGCCACCAAACCGCCCATGGAGAAGCCGACCAGATGAAAACGGTCGAGCTTCAGATCATCGGACAGCCGGTCAAGCTGCGCCACGTAATCCGCCAGGCTGTAGGGGCCGGCCGGCTTGGCGCTGCCGGCATGACCCTGCATGTCATAGCGGATGACACGGTAGGATTGCCGCAGCTCGGCGGCCACGGCATCCCACATGAAGAGATCCATCCCGACACCGTGGATCAGGACGATGGGCGTGCCATCGTCCTTGCCTTCCACAAGGCAGCGTGTGCCGCTGAGATTCTGCGGAACCGCCTCGGTCATCACGCGCGCGCGGCCTTTTCCGCTTCGATTTCCTTCATGTCGATATAGCGATCGCCGATGCGGGGATGCAGGCGCCCGCCCGTCGCAGCACCGAGCGCGACCACGACTTCATCCGGGGCCGGGGCATCGTCGATGGTGAATTCGATCGTGAGATAATGTGAGCGCATGCCTTCGTCATTCTTATGGGTCATCGGAATGGCGATGGCGCAGCCGGGACCGCCGCGCTTGTTGGTGAAGCTGAGATAGCTCTTACCGCCGACCGCTTCGCGATAGAGATTGCCGAAGCGCAAAGTGTGGATCAGGGCGGAGGCATGTTCGACCTCGCCATTGCTGCCGACGACGGCGGCCTTGCCATAGGCCTCGACGCCGTCCTTGCCGCCGCAGCGTTCCAGGATGATCGGCACCAGATGCTCGCCGATCTTCGGGGCGATGCCGAGGATCTCCGGACGCAGATTTTCGACGAAAGGTCGTCCGGCCCAGGGATTGCGCAGCACCGCCGCGGCCGCCACCATGCGAACCGGCTTCGTGCCGGCCTTGCCGCCCTCGATGAAGATATCCTCGGTATGGGTGACGATCTTGCGAAGCTGCAGGTCCATTTTATCTCTCTTCCATCAATGAGTTACGCGGAATGGCTCTCTCTTGCGGGCCTCTTTGGTGCCCTTCCCGGTTTCTGGTATGCCATATTAGAGATTATCTAATATAGCCATTTCGACTGCTTCGATAGCGGCCGATTGCCACCCCTCTTTTATCCTGTAAGTCTCGGTGAATGCGGCTGGATCGCGTCCTGGCGCCGCAGCATGTCGAGGGCTGCATTGCGGGCCAGACGTACGTGTTCCTTGCAGGCGGTTTCCGCCGCATCGGGATCACGCCGGCAGATGGCTTCGGTGATCTTGGTCATCTCATTGAGGCTGCCAGGGGCCCGCCCGGGTTGCGACATCGACGTGGCGCGCAGGAAGACGACCCGGGCATGGAGCGAGCGGATCATGTCCCGGATGAGATGGTTGTCGCAGCCTTCCAGCAGTACGTCATAAAAATGCGTCGCTTCGGCCACGATTTCGCGCGTATCGCCTGTGGCGAAGGCGGCTTCCAGTTTCTGCAGCGCGCTCTGAAGGGCATTAATTTCCTTGGTTGTCGCGCGTTCGGCGAAGAGGCGGCCGGCCAGACCTTCCAGCGCCTCGCGCACCTCGTAGATATGCTGGGCATCTTCCGGCGTCACAATGGCGACGCTGGGTCCCTTGTTGGGGATGTTCTGCACCAGGCCTTCGGATTCCAAATGGCGCAGGGCCTCGCGCACGCTGGTGCGGCTGACGCCGGTCAGCTCGCACAACTCGCGCTCGATCAGCCGGTCGCCCGGCTTGAAACGGAATTCCAGGATGGCGCGGCGCAACACATCCAGCACCTGCTGGCGCAGGGTGACGGTGCTTTTGCTGACCTTGAGCGAGGAAAGCCCGCCGCGTTCTTTTTGACTCGTCATTGCAGGAATCGCCTTTTTGCCGGGCATTGCCGATCCCAGCATTACAACCGGCCAATCGTCGCTTGCAAGCTGCATCCGTTCCCGCCCGCTTATTCCGCCACCCTCTTCAGACCCGGCCGCTCGGCAAAAGCCGGCATGACTTCGTCGACGAATAGCTTCAGGGATTTCCGCTGCAACTCCATCGGCAGGCCATAAGAGGCGTAATAGATGAAGTTGTCGAAGCCGAGCGCTTCGTAGCGCTTCAGCTTGGCGATGACCTCATCCGGCGTGCCGAACATCAGATTGGTGCGCAGCATGTCGGCATCGTATTCCGCGCGATGTTCCAACGCCGCGAGATCGACCTGCTCCGGGAAGCCGTTATCGACATCGCCCAGTTCCCGGAACAGGTTCTCGAACTGGCCGGCGACGCGGCGCATGGAATTAACATAGGGCTCCCAGTCATCGGCACGGGCATAGACGCCGGTGTGGCGCATGGTGGAGAGGCGCGGCCGCTTGGTGCCCGCCGGCGCCTTGGCGAGCGAGTCTTCGAAACGCTGCTTATAGGTCTCGACTTCGTGGAAATCGCGGGTCATCGCCCAGGTCATGATGTTGCAGTCATTGGCGACGGCCCAGTCGAAGGAGACCGGATTACGCGCCGCGACCCAGATCGGCGGATTCTTCTGCAAGGGCTTCGGGGTGGAGGTTGCCTTGGGGAAGGACCAGTATTTGCCGTGATGCTCGACATCGCCCTGCCAGAGCTGCTTCACCAGCGGCAGCATTTCCAGCATATAAGGCACGCTTTCCTGCGCCTTCACCCCGCCCGCCATGCGGTTGAATTCGCGCTGATAGGCGCCGCAGCCGATGCCGAATTCCAGCCGTCCGTTGGTGAGGAGATCGAGCATCGCCGCCTCGCCGGCAACGCGGATCGGATGCCAGTAAGGCGCCACGACGACCGCGGTGCCAAGGCGGATGGTACTGGTATGCGAACCCCACCAGCCGAGGATCTGGAATGGATTGGGCGCGATGGTCATTTCGATTGCGTGATGTTCCGCCGCCCAGGCGATTTCGAAGCCGCCGCGTTCGGCCATCTGCACCATGTCCAAGGTATGGCGCATGACGTCGCGCATATCGGTGCTGGGGTTCATGCGTTCCAGATTGATGGCGAGGCTGAATTTCATGGAAACGGTCCTTCAGTTGACAGTGGCGACGGTGGTGGCCGTCGGAAAATCGGGAGCAGTTTCGGCGGCGATAGCGCCGTAGCTGCCGCGGCAGAAGAGCAAGGGCGAAGCATCGATGCGGCCGTAATCGGCGACGGCGCCGATCAGGATCACATGATCGCCGGCATCGATGCGCTGATGCAGGCGGCAATCGAGATAGGCCAGGACATTGTCGAGTACCGGCGCGCCGGTGATGCGAGGCCGCCAGCTCACGCCGGCGAATTTATCGGCGCTGGGCGTCGCGAAACGGGTCGAGAGATCGCGCTGCTGTTCGTCGAGGATGTTGACAGCGAAGCCCTCGGCGCTGTCGAAAGCGGCGAGGATCGGTACCGACTTGGCAACACAGACCAGGATCAAAGCCGGTTCGAGGGAGACCGAGGTAAAGGAATTCGCCGTCATGCCGCGCGGCTGGCCGGTGGCATCCAGCGTGGTGACGACGGTGACGCCGGTCGCGAAGCAGCCGAGGGTGCGGCGCAATTCGCGGATATCGCTGGTCGCTGCTACCGGTTTCGTCATCTGGACCTCCCGTCCGATTGGTTTCTAAGAAAAGGATAAGGGATGGGGAGGGGGCGTTCTTCCTATGAGTCCGAGGAAGGCAGGGGTTATTTATGCTCTGCTTCGGAGCAGTGGCCGGTAGGTTTTCAAGCAACCAAGCCTGGAGGGCTCCTGCGGAAGGGCAGTCCATACCATATAACCCACTGATATTACTGCTGTTGTCTAGCCTGCCAGGGTGCCGCGCACCCGCAAGGCGACGTCAAGGGCGATCCGGGTATCGGGATCTTCCAAGTCCAGCTTAAAGACATCGGTTAGGCGCTGGAGCCGGTAGCGGAGGGTGGTGACGTGAATCCCGAGGGCATCGGCCGTCGCCTGGTAACGCCCGCTATTGGCCAGGAAACGCTCGAGCGTGGGCAGCAGATTGCCGTCATGGGCGCGGTCATAGTCCTCGATCGCGCCCAGGGTTTCCTCGACGAAGCTGCGCAACGCATCGGGATCGGCAATGGCGATCAACCGGGCGAGGGGGCCGAAATCGCCGCTTTCGACGATGCCGCGCCGGCCCACGCGGGCGGCCAGTTTCAGCAGGCGATCGCAATCGCGCCGCGCATCGCGGTAATCCTCCAGGCGCTGACAGAGAGCGCTCAGGCAAGCGACAGGCTTGGCCTGGGAGAGCCAGGCGATCTCCTCAATCATCTGTTCGAGCAATTGCCGCGCCGCCTTCGCGCTGGCGCCCCGTTCCGGCAAGAAGATGATATAGGTCGTGCCGCCCGCTTCCGTCGTCGCATTTTCGGCAAAGGCGGTGGCGCCGGCCAGGCGTTGTCGCGCCAGGCGGGCGAGAGCCTGTTCGATATCGGCGCTGCTGGCCGCCGGTCCTTTGGCCGTTCCTTTGCCTGTGGCCGGCGCGAGCGACAGCGCGGCCAGACGTGCCGGCTCATCGAGCGGCAATTGCAGATGATGGGCGCGCGCGAAGGTTGCCGCCTCGTCGCGCCAATCGCCGCTGAAGAGGCGCGAAAAGAATTCGCCATGGGTTTCCGCTTGCACATCGAACCGGATGCGGCGGCGCAACAACAGCATGGCGAAGGCGGCGCGCAATTCCTGCGCGGTCAGGGCCTCGACGGCATCGAGCGCGCGGTCGTCGCTCAACAGCAGGATGCCGCCAAGGACATCGCCACCGGCGGTGCAGGGCTCGACGATGGCATCAATCTCGCCATAACCGAGCAGAGACAAACGGCGCAGTTGTTCGAACTGACCGATCTCGGCTTCGCGCACGATCTGCGCCAACTGACGGAAGGTTGCCGGTGCCACACGGTCCGGCCAGTTGAGGCCCGTGGTATCGCCGGCCGAGGTCACTTGATTGGTGGTGAGATCGACCAATAGGAGTGTGCGGTCGAGATAGCGGCGGCAGAGTTCGATGAAGGCCTCGGTATCTTCCGTCGTCAGCACCCGTTCCATGGCATGTTGATGGATCTCCAGCGCCTGGCGGAGCGAGTCATTCTGCTGCGCTTCCAGCCACAGGCGATGGGCCTTTTCAACCGCCAGCGATCCGAGGAGCGCCACGGTTTCCAGAAAAGCGGTTTCCTCGGCATCGACCTTGCGGACCTCATGGGCATGGACGGAGAGCACCATGTTGCGGCCTTGCTCGTCACGTGCACTGAAAGGCAGCAGCACGACGGTGCGATAATCGCGTTCCATCGCTTCCTGGCGATAGCCGGCGGAATCCGGCAGGGCCTGGGCATCGTCGATGATCATCGTCTGGCGTGCATCCAGCACCGTCTTCACCGGGCTGGTCTGCAAAAGCCAGCGATCGACCGCGCCTTTGGTGCGGTCGGCGAAGAGGGGATCGTAGCGGGCGACGAGCACCGAATAACCGCTCGCTTCATCCACCGCCATGATGGCGGCGCTGCTCCAGGAGGAACGCTGGCAAACCGCCGTGGTAATGAGCGACAGGACTTCGGGCAGGGCGCTGCCGGCATTCACCAGGCTGGCGATATGCCCCAAACTCTTCAATCGCTCGGTCAGCCGTGCAGCCATTCGTCATCCAGCGAGCAGGAAGTCCATGCGAAGCGGAGGGTTGCACGATTGCCGGCTGCGGTAAAGCTTGCTCCCACAAGCTCACTCAACCTGCCGTCCCGCAAAAAATATGCGAGGCGAAGCGGTTTTTCGTCGGAACGACCTGGCTGCCCATCAGTTTGCTGTATGACCGTGGCGCTAGAAGCGAATGTGGTCGGCACCTAGTCGATGGGCATTTGCAAGTCGCGGTCAGAAATTCGAAAGCAACAGACCAAGGAGAGCATAATGGCTCAGGAAAAACGCGGTTTCGCTTCGATGGACCAAGACAAACAGCGTGAGATTGCCAGCAAGGGCGGCCACGCCAGTGGCGGTAACTTCAAGAACGATCCGGAACGCGCTTCTGAAGCTGGACGCAAGGGCGGTCATGAAAGCGGCGGTAACTTCGCCAATGACCGCGAACGCGCATCGGAAGCGGGCCGGAAGGGCGGCCGCTCCTAAAGCTTTAAGGTAGCACTAACGAGCGGGGCGGAAGGATGACTTCCGCCCCGTTTCATATTGGGGCTTTTGCTTCCGGGCGATTTCTTTGCGTGGATGTCGCGCGGAACGGATCGGCAGGCGCGCTGTTGAGTGAACAGCGGAAGGAGGCGGTGATGAAAGCAGTGGTATTTCATGGCATCGGCGATATTCGCCTGGAAGAGGTGGCCGAGCCGCGCATCGAACAGCCGACCGATGCCGTCGTCCGGCTGACGGCCTCAGCAATTTGCGGCACCGATCTGCACATGATCCGCGGCACCATGGCGGATATGAAGCCGGGAACCATCCTCGGCCACGAGGGCGTCGGCGTGATCGAAGAACTCGGCGACATGGTACGCAACCTGAGGGTCGGCGATCGCGTGGTCATTCCCTCTACCATCGCCTGCGGCAGTTGCTCTTATTGCCGGGCCGGCTATTACGCGCAATGCGATACCGCCAACCCGAAAGGCAATCGCGCCGGCACTGCCTTCTTCGGCGGACCCGGTTCGACAGGTCCCTTCCATGGCCTGCAGGCGGAAAAAGCGCGTATCCCTTATGCACATGTCGGCCTGGTGAAATTGCCGGATGATGTCTCGGACGATCAGGCCATCCTGCTATCGGACATTTTCCCGACCGGCTATTTCGGCGCCGACCTTGCTGAGATCCGCGATGGCGATACGGTGGCTGTCTTCGGCTGCGGGCCGGTGGGGCAGTTCGCCATCCTTAGCGCCAAACTGCACGGGGCGGGTCGGGTAATCGCGGTGGATTGCTATCCCGATCGCCTGGATATGGCGCGGCAACAAGGCGCGGAGACGGTGAACTTCGACGAAGAGAATCCGGTCGAAACGATCTTGCAGCTGACCGGGGGGATCGGCGTGGACCGCGCCATCGATGCCGTCGGCATCGACGCCATGCACGCGCATGAAGGACCGGCCAAGCCATCACGCGACCAGGCAAAAAAATTCGACCAGGAAGTGAAGAAGGTCGCGCCGAAGCAAAAACCGAGCAACGGCAACTGGCATCCGGGCGATGCGCCGAGCCAGGTCCTGCAATGGGCGACCGAGGCTTTGGCGAAAGCCGGAACCCTCGCCATCATCGGCGTCTATCCTCCCGGCGCCGACAGTTTTCCGATCGGGCAGGCGATGAACAAGAACCTCACGATCAAGATGGGGAATTGCAATCACCGGAAATACATTCCGCATCTGCTCGATCTGGTGCGCAGCGATATCGTCGATCCGACCAGCATCCTCACCAAGGGCGAGCCGCTATCGGACGCGCTTGAGGCTTATAAGCAATTCGACCAGCGCAAATGCGGTTGGACCAAGGTGGAGCTAAAGCTGGAGGCATCAAGCTAACCAACCGGCAAACCAAACCAGTAGTCACCTAGGGAGCCTGACCATGAGCCAATCCACGCACCCACGTCATTTATGGTTGATTGAACCCGTCGCCGAACCGGCCGATCCCCGCTGGCAGGACCGTACCATCTGGCGGAAAGTCGTTGTTGCCGCGGGTAGCGCGGCCTTTGCCCGGGAGATCGCCGAGAGTTGGGCGCTGAACACGGCGCGCAATCAGCTTGGCATCACCGGCCAGATCGGTAACGAAAGTCCAAGCCAATGCGCCGGCTTCAGCGACGTCAAGCTCTATGCCGTCAAGGAAGTGCCGACGGAGAGCCTCGGCATTCTGGATCCCAATGAGCCGTCAGAAGGTGTGATTCTCGCCGAGCCGCTGAGCGCTACGGAACAGCGACAGGACCTGGTCCAGGACCAGGCCTGACCGGTTGGGCGGACACGGCAGGAATCGCCGTCAATCTTATTTACTTCATTCTGCCGCTTTGGGTGATGGTCGGATTCTGCGACTGGATGTGCCACCGCGCGCGAACTGAACGCACCACAGGGCCTATGAAGGCCTCGGCCGCGCATGAACCGACCGGCTATTGGGACCTCGTTTATGCCAACGCCCACGGCCATCTCACCGGTTGAGCAGCGCGTGCCGGATTTCCTCTCGATCTTCGTGCTGGGGAAGCAGCAGCCATTCGATTGGAGCCTCCGATTCCGCCATCCGCCGGTAAATCCAATTACCTTTGGGCATTGATGGGGGTGATGGCGCTCAATTTGCTGATGTTGTTGCGGCATATCGAAGAATGAGGCGAGGGGACACCGGGTCCCCCGTCCTCGATTAGATCGCGGGAATTCTCCACGATGCGCTATAGCCGATAGTCGTTCTCCTGCGGATGCGGAGCGAAGCGATGGGTGCCGCCTGTGCCAATATCCATCAGTTCCCGCAGATGTTCCCGAGCACGGCAAAGACGCGAGCGCACGGTGCCGACGGGGATGTCCAGAATATTGGCAACCTCATTATATTCTCGTTGCTCAAGGCAAATCAGCCGCACGATCTGGCGGTGCGACGAACTGAGGCAGGAATAGGCCCGGCGCAGGTCGCGGACCTCGTGGCGAACTTCCTGATTACCTTTATGGGGGATCGCGGAATCGAGATTGCCGTCCTTGGTGAGGACGGGGCTGCGCTTCTTCACTTCGTTGATGAAGCTGTTGTGAAGGATAGTCATGAGCCACGAGCGAAGGTTCGTACCGGGCTGCCATTTGTCGATATTGGCAATTGCACGAACCAGGCATTCTTGGATCAAATCGTCGCTTCGCTCTGAATCGCGGGTGAGAAACAGGGCATAACGCCGAAGCCGGGGGATCTCTTCTTCGATGCGACGGAAGATATCGTCGTTTTTCTTCATCTCGAATACTCCCTGGAGCCAGATATTGAGCTAGATCGGTAAATCGCTACAGATATGTCGGGGGAAGTAGTCTTGAACGTCTTGTCACTCAGATTTAGGCGCAGGGACGGCCGGGGTGAAAACAAAAAACCGCTACTGAATTCACGATATTTTGTCTCGCTGAAGCTGCGTTGTTGGTGAGTTGGCACAATGATCGCAGCGAGGGCCCGGGTGAAGCCGGTCACGTGAGCTGTCCCTGATCTCGCTTGCGGTAGGATGCAGCCTCTCACCTGTCATATAGCTGGCTTTACGGGGCGGCCGGATGGACTGACGGCCCCACCTAGGCGAGATATTTCCTGGCGTGTTTCAGATCACTGATGAAACCTTGCTTTTCGCGATGACGTGACGCGTCGTCGCGTTGCCGAAGGATGAAAGATGGGTGAATTGAAACCAGCAGCGCGCCCTGCCAGTCGCGCTCGCGCCGTAACTTGTCTGCCTGCGGAATCGTGTCCGGCACCGCTGCGGCATCTGGCATACCGATCGTCATGATCTGTCCACGCGACTTGCCAACGGCGACGGATCTACCCAGCAATCCCCGCACTGCGGAAGCGCCCAATGCGAGAATCAGGCGCGGCTGCACCAACCGTACTTCCTGCCACAGCCACCATTTGCAAATGTCGATCTCGCCTGCCGTCGGTCGTTGATGCAGCCGCCGCTTGCCGCGTGGCTCGAATTTGAAATGCTTCACGACATTGCTGACATAAACCATGTCACGGTCAAAACCCGCGGCTTCAAGGGCCTCATCGAGAATCCGGCCGGCGGGCCCGACGAAAGGATGGCCGGCACGCTCTTCCTGGTCGCCCGGCTGTTCACCCACCAGCATCAGCGATGCGGTGAGCGCGCCTTCGCCGAATACCGCACGTCCGCCGCACTTCCAGATATCGCAGCGCTTGCAGGTGGCCGTTTCCTTGGCGAGGGCGGCGAGGGATTTGCCGGCCTTTGCTGTACGGCTTGCTTCCATCAGATGCAGTCTCCGTCGGCTGCAAGGTCAACACCAGCTTGCCTCGCTTGTTCCGCCTTATTGAGATGAAGGAAGGTGACGGGAACAAGCAAAGATGCCGGATGTTGCTTTCCATATGTCGGCCGATAAAAGTCGCGGATCGCAAAGGCGTGAATAGCGACCGGCCTTTTACTGCAATGGAGCATCCATCGTGAATTTAACCACCGCGAAATATCTCGGCTCGCTTTCGATTATCCGCGGCATTGCACTTGTCCCACTTTTCGCCATGCCGTTGGCCGCTACGCCTTTGAGTGCTCATGCCGGTTCAAACGGAAGCGAAGCGCAGCCCATCCAGCTTGCGGCTTGCGGTACCGGCCAAACGGAAGATTCCTCCGGGGCTTGCGTAAACGAAAACGATTCCAGCAAGGGCAATACCGGCGGCATGGGTACGAACGGTTCGGGCGCCGGCAATGGCGATAGTGGCGGCAACGGCACGGGCGCTGGCAGCGGTTCAGGCGGTGGCAGTGGCGGCGCCGGCAGCGGTTCAGGTAGCGGCTCCGGCGGAGGTGCGGGCGGCTCAGGTGGTGGTTCAGGTGGTGGCTCCGGCGGCGGCGGCGGCGGCGGGTCCTAAGGGACGGTTACCTCGCTGACGGTGCTCGACCGGCGGTAACCCGTGTGACCATCTACCCGGTGGGTACAGCTGACGGAGGCGTGGATGGAACTGCGACATGCGGATTACGAAAACCTCATCGCGCGCCTCGAGAGGGGCGACTCCTCCGCCGAGGAACTCGCCGCAATCCGAAAGGAAGCTGCACAATGTTTGAGAGATGCGCTCCAGCGGATCGCGCAACTGGAGCACCAGATCGCAAATATGCAGCGGGCGATCCGGGATGCGGTCACCGAGACCGGCGCCGCGCGAGATGCGTGAGTTTTAAGGATTTCTGAACATTTTCTGGCGATCACCCACCCCCAAAGAAGGAGGCAATCATGGCAACGCAAATACCCAAGAGTGAAAAGACATTGAACAAGGACGAGACCTATAGCCTTATTTCGGCCGACAAGGTCCAACGAACATCGATCTACAACTCGAACGGCGACAACTTGGGCGAAGTCGAAGACCTGATGATCGACAAAGTGAGCGGCAAGGTCGCTTACGCAGTGGTCAGCTTCGGTGGGTTCCTCGGCATGGGCGCACAGCGCCGTGCGCTGCCCTGGTCCGTGCTAACTTATGATACCAGTCGCGAGGGTTATGTCATCGACGCGCAGGATGACATCATACGCAACACGCCCGAGGCGCAATCCGAAGAGACCTATTCCGATAGGGAGTGGGGTACACGACTGCACAATCACTATGGCGTGCCGCCTTATTGGATGTGAGACTCTTTCCTCGTCCGCAGCCGGTCGCAGCGCGCCCCGTCCTATCCTGTCCGGCTATAAACCTAACTGGTGTGGGATGGCCGCGCTACGACGCGGCTATCCTGCGAACGCGCATAAGGGAGACGTAAAAATGGTTTACAAAGCCCTTGCCGTTCACGATTTTTTGTAGGGTCGATCCTAGGCCCTGTCACGTGACGCCAGTGCGAGTTGCGCTAATATCAGATGCAAGGAGCGTGTTGCAAAATGACGAAGATCAACAACGCCGGGCAATACGAAGATAAATTGCACGACCTGCAGAAACACGATTCCCCGCGAACGCCAAGTAACGAGAAAAAGAAGCGAGCCTTGGAAGGCGAAACCGCCGATTACGGCCAAAAACTGCATGACAGGGAAACCAAGGGACGCCCCAATCGCAAGTCCCGGTAAAGAATGCTGCGCGGAACATTGCCGCCGCGTGGAGGAGTGCGGCTATCCGGTCAACCTGCTGTATCACCGCTGCAACAGCTCCGTGTCGGGTATGTGCCGATGAATCGGGCGGGTGGATAAAGAGCAACGGCGTCCTTATATCAAGCCGGCAGAAGCCGGGAACCAAAACCCATAAACATTGTTCTGATGGACACTGAGCTTAAGGAATTGGGGGTTTGAGAAGATTGGAAGAACGGGGCAACAGCGTTCCTGATCCCGCCAATAAAACCTTCATGACCGGCTCAGGCCATCGATCCACTCAGGAGATTTACACGATGCGCGCGACGATTCGTACCGCTGTCATTCCTGCTGGCGGCCTAGGGTCCCGACTGATGCCCTTAACCCGTGCAGTACCCAAAGAATTGCTGCCGGTTTGGAATAAGCCCGTCTTGCAATATGCCGTTGAAGAGGCAGTCGCGGCGGGTATCGAACGTATCGTCATCGTCACAGCGCCGGGGAAGGACAGCCTGCAGCGCCATTTCGCCAATGATAAGCTCGACGGTGCCTGCCGGATCGATTTCGTCATTCAGGAAACCGCGCGCGGCCTGGGTGACGCGATCCGCGTCGCAGCCCCGCGCAACGAAGATATCGCCGTTCTGCTGCCAGACGAATTGCTGATGGGTGGCAATTGCCTGAAGGGCCTGGTGGACTGCCACGCGCAGCGTGGCGGCAGCGTGCTTGCGGTACAGAAGGTACCGCTGGCGGATGTGCGCCGCTACGGCATCGTCGACGTGGTGACCACCGATGGCTACGGGCTGGAAGTCAAGGCGATGGTGGAGAAGCCGTTGCCGGAAAAGGCGCCGTCGCAGCTTGCCATCATCGGCCGTTATGTGCTGGATGCAACAGTGATTGACCGCCTGCAGGATGCGCGCCCGACGGTGAACAACGAAATCCAGCTTACCGATTCCATCGCCGCCACCTGCGGGCTGGAACCGGTGACGGCCATCCACTATGACGGCGAACGCTATGATTGCGGCAGCTTCAGCGGCTTGCTCCAAGCCAACATGGCGGTCGCGCAGCTTGAAGAGCCGGCAGTGGTCGCGCCGTTCTTGCATGCTCAGCGCAGCGATATTCATGTCGATGCCGCATGACCAATGAGCGTCCTCCCCACCTGCCGCCGGAGAAGGCAAGAGCCGGCCGTATCAGCGGCCGGGTCGTCACTGTCCTGGTCGCGGGTTTCGTGCTGGTCGTCCTGTTGTTAGGCGGCGCATGGCTCTACTGGTCGGGAACGACGCCGAAATAGCCGGCGACATAAGTTGATGAAGAAAGGGCGGCCGGATCGGCCGCCCTTTCTTTTGCCATCATACCGGCTATGAAAAAGGGGCGGCCCTTGGGCCGCCCCCATCGCTTAATGCGAAGTAGCGAACGGCTAGGTCCGCCAGATACCGGCATTCGACTGACGGAACTTCTCGACCTGCTTTTCCGCTTCATCTTTTGCAACGCCGTAGCGTTCCTGAATGCGGCCGGCAAGTTCGTCGCGCTTGCCTTCGAGGACGTCGAGATCGTCGTCCGTCAGCTTGCCCCATTGTTGCTTGATCTTGCCTTTGAGCTGTTTCCAGTTGCCTTCCATTTCATCGCTGTTCATGGCTCCGCTCCTTTTCCAAAAGGATGACAACACAAAAACCGTGAAGCGGACCTGTTGTTCCCCTGAACCCGGTTCGTCTGGTTGACAATCCCGTGTGTCGTCGGTTCGATAAGGCCTTGCAATTATCGGGCAGGAAATGAGAGCGTTTTTCCACGAGGACCAACGGTTACACCGTCCAAAGCAGTTCATGCGCGCGGGCCGGCTCGCCGAGCCGACAGATGTGCCGCAGCGGCTGGACCCATTGCTGGCTGCGTTGACCCGGCACGGCATTACACCCGAGATGCCGCAAGATCACGGCCGCGCCCCGGCCCTGGCGGTTCATGCTCCCGGTTATCTCGATTATCTCGCGACCGCTTATCAGCGCTGGCAGGATCTCCCCAATGCCGGACCGGAGGTGCTGCCCAATCTGTCGCCCTACTGGAATGCCGTGCCAGGCATGCAACGGCCACCTTGTCCCTCGGAGGCGATCATTGCCCAGACCGGCTATTATCTCGGAGATCTCGCCGTGCCGCTCGGACCGGATAGCTGGATCTCGATCATAGCGGCTTCACATGTGGCTGCCAGCGCCGCCGATGCGGTGCTGTCGGGTGCGCCGGCGAGCTATGCTCTTTGCCGTCCTTCGGGTCATCATGCCCGGGCCGATCGGGCCAATGGCTTCTGTTATGTCAACAATGCGGCCATTGCGGCGCAGCGCCTGAGGGAAAAATTTGCTCGCGTGGCGGTGTTGGATGTCGATGCCCATCACGGCGACGGCACGCAGGAGATCTTCTACGCTCGCGGCGATGTGCTGACCGTCTCCATGCATGCCGATCCGAAGATCTATTATCCCTTCTTCACCGGTTATGAGGCGGAACGCGGCCATGGCGAAGGGGCGGGGGCGAACCGCAATATCCCGATGCCGCGCGGCGCGTCGGATGAGGATTTCCACGGCGCCATCGACAGCGCTCTGGCGACGATCAGGGCCTTTGGCGCAGAAGCGCTGATCCTGTCGCTTGGCTTCGACAGCCATCGCGACGATCCGATCGGCATTCTCGGGGTGACGACAGCAGGCTTTGGCGGTGTCGGCCGCGGCATTCGGCAGCTCGGCCTGCCGGTCGTGGTGGTGCAGGAAGGCGGCTATCAGATCGAGGTGATCGGCGATTGCCTGGGCGCCTTCCTGGACGGTTTCGTGCAGGGCTGAATGCCTCGCAGCCAGAGCTCCTATCTGTCGGAACTGGGCCGGCAGCCGAACATCCGCTGATAATTATGGGCGAAATCCGAGATCGAGGCGAAGCCGCAAGCGCGAGCGATTTCCGAGATGCTGGCCGGGCTCTGACGCAGCATGGAGCGAGCCCGCAGCAAGCGTTCGCGCATATAAAACTGTGTCGGCGTGGTCTTCTCATGCTGGCGGAAGGCACGCTGCAGCCGGCGCAGATTGATACCCATCCGCACGGCGATCTCCGCCGGGCTTAGCGGCTGTTCGATGTGCTGGCGCATGATCCCGGCGGCCTGGCCGGTGATGGAATGCCGCGGCTCGCTGACATTGCTCTGGGAATCATGGTCGTCGCGGATGACGCAGCGATTGAGCTGATCGGCAACACGCCGCATCGCCTCGGCGCCGCAGAGCTGGCGGACGCAGGCCAGGGCGAGATCCGTGGTGCCGCAGCCGCCGCTGCAGCTGACGATGCCCTGATCGACCCGGTAGATGTGGTCGCGGAAATCGACCCGCCGATGCTTGGCACGATAATCGTCGATATAGGCCCAATGGACGGCGCAGGAGCGGTTTTGCAGCAATTCCATCTCCGCCAGCAAGGCCGCGCCGCCACCCACAGTTCCAATATGCGCGCCATGGAAGAGCTGCCGCCGCAGCCAGCTTTCGAGGAACCAATCGGCCGGCCGGGGCCGGTCGAAGCCCGCCAGCAGCAAGGCGTTGTCGCAATCGGCGATCTCTTGCAGCCGGTAAGTTGCGCCCACCGTCAAACCGCCTGAGGCGCGTACAGCCATCTGCTGCAATCCGACCACGCGCCAGGTGAAGATCGTCCGCGTCATAATGCGATTGGTCAGATAAAAGATGTCGAGCAGAGCGGAGAGATCATGCAGATCAAAGCCCGGCACAAGTATCAAATCGATCGCCGCGGCGGGCTGGCCGGCCACGTCCTTGACCTTGAGCAGATGATGCTGGGCGGCCCCATGATTGACTGCAGCCCGGTCGACCGCGTCGCGGTCCTGATCGAGAGCGGCTTCGAGGGCGTTATATTGAGACAGGCTCATCTCGTTCTCCTGCAACTGTTGACGGAGGACGATCACGGCATGCTGCCTTTCGGCACATTTCTGTCCGAGCAGCTATATCGCGGTATGGCGGCGTTCCCTATACGACTTTAGGCGTGAATCCGTCTGCTGTGACGATCCGGCCTACTGCATATCATAGTATTCAGACGGCGCGCGTGTCCAGATTGGACGTTTTGTCCCGCGTCAGATGCGTTTTGGGACATTTTGTCCCGCCCCCATGACGGCAGCTCATACTTTAGTTCAAGATCGTTGGAACCCCGAATATCTGCACCCGCTAAAGCTTGACCTGCCGGACAATAGACCACAGACTACCCGCCGGAGAGTGGGACAGCATGACAACCGTACTCGTGGCTGACGATCATCCCATGTTTCGCGAAGCGCTGGCTGATGCCTTGCGCTCGATCATCGACGATGTCGATGTGATCGAAAGCGGCTCCATGGTGGAAACCATCGGCGCCGTCGCCAATAGTTCCGATATCGATCTGATCCTGCTTGATCTCCGCATGCCCGGCATGAACGGCGTCAAGGGCGTGCGCACCTTGCGCGTGCGGCGGCCGGATATTCCCGTAGCGGTAATCTCCGCTCTATCGGACCGCTTCGTGGTGCGCGAATGTTTCGAAGCCGGCGCTATCGGCTATATCCCGAAATCCTTGTCGCGCTCGGCCATCGCCACGGCGATCTCCACCATCCTTGAAGGCGGCAGCTACGCACCGAACGAAGGCATCGAGGACGTCAAGGCGGATATGGAAGCCGATGAGCTGGATGATGCCATGCGCTGCCGCTTCGAATTGCTGACCAATCAGCAGCGCAAGGTGCTGGATTTGATGGCGGCGGGCCTGCTCAACAAACAGATCGCTCATGAGATCGATGTACAGATCACCACGGTGAAGGCGCATGTCTCCAGCCTGCTGCAGAAGCTCGGCTGTTCAAGCCGCACCCAAGCGGTGATTCTCTATCAGAAATACCTGCGCGCCGCCTCACGCGGCTCTGCCGGCAGCCCCTCCAGTGGAGGCCTCTCGACGCATTGACGCTTGTCGCGTTTCAATCACGCGCCCGTCACCCGTCATCGCACTTCGCTCGCATCAAACAAGGTTGTCACCCTCGGACCTGATCCAAGGGGCCATCGGGGGCGACTATTGCCGGCTCGGCTCCCTTACTGCCGCACCGAGGCGATCAGCGCGCGCAGGCGCGCCGGTTTGATCGGCTTCAACAGCAGGCTGACCGCCGGGAGCATCTGTACCATCTCCTGGACTTCATTGTTGCGGTCGGCGGTGATGACCGCGGCGGGGATGACGTGGCCAAGGCGGTCGCGCACGGCGGCGATCAGATCCGTGCCGATGCGACCGTTATCGAGATGATAATCGGCAAGCAGGATGTCCGGCTTTTCGCCTGCCTGGGCAATCGCATCGATGGCGGCCTGTTCGTCGGTGGCGGCGATGACGCGGCAATGCCAGGTATCGAGCAGGCTGGTCATGCCATCGAGGATGTCGGGATCGTTATCCACCACCAGCACGCGCACGCCGGCGACATTGCTGGGATTGGGTAGGGCCTTGACCTGCGGCGCCACGGTTTCGGTGGCATCATCCGCAATTGGCACCAGGACGGAGAAGAGCGAACCGCGGTCGACTGTTGAGTGCACCTGCACCGGGTGATGCAGGAGGCGGCTGATGCGCCGGACGATAGAGAGGCCGAGACCATAGCCTTTGTCGCTGCCATCGACCTGCGTCAGGCGGTGGAATTCCTCGAAGATGTCGTCGAGCCGGTCCTGGGGAATGCCGATGCCGGTGTCGAGCACCTGCAATTCGACATTGGTGCCGCGCCGTCGGGCACCAAACAGGATACGGCCGCGCGGCGTGTAGCGGCAGGCATTGGTGAGGAAATTCTGCAGCAGCCGGCGCAGCAGGCGAGGATCGGTATAGACAGTCTGGTCGCTGGGCAGCACTGTCAGTTCCAGATCGTGCTGTTCGGCCAGTGGCGCGATATCGTCGCGCAAGGCCCGCATCAGCGGCGCCAAGGCAACGCGCTGAATTTCCGCAGTGACATGGCCGGCATCCAGCTTGGAGATATCCAGGAGGATATTGAGGATATCTTCGACATTGGCCAGCGCATGATCGACCTTGCCGAGCAGCGGCCGCAATTTGTCCGGCAGCGGATTGTCCTGGGCGGCGGCGATGAAGAGGCGCGCTGCGTTCAGCGGCTGCAGCAGATCATGGCTGGCATCGGCGAGGAACTGGGTCTTGCTGACATTGGCGCGCTCGGCCTCGATCTTGGCATTGCGCAATTCGCGGGTGATGCGCCGCCGCTTCTCCACTTCCAGCATCAGCGCATCGTTCAATTGCTGCAGCGAGGCGGTGCGTTCATGCACCCGCCGCTCCAGCTCCTCATTGGCGGCTTCGAGAATATGCTGGGCGCGGCGCCGTTCCGTGATGTCCTGGATCAAGGTGAAGAAGCCGACGACCTGGCCATGCACATTGCGATGCGGCACATAGGTCGCGAGGCCGAAACGCTCTTCGCCATCGGCCGAGGGCAGGGGCAGATCGAAGAGCGCGGTCGAGCCGTTGAGCGCCCGTTCGATATAGGGCCGGCGGGCGTTGTAAACATGCGTGCCGAGGACCGAGCGCATGGTGCGGCCGACGATCTGTCCGCCATTCTGGGAGAAATTGGCGCGATAGGCGCGATTAGCGAAGCGGTAATGCTCCTGATCGTCGATATAGCACATCATGGTGGGCATGGCATTCGCGAAGAGGCGGATGCGCTCTTCGCTGTCATGCAAAGCTTCCTCGGCCAGGCGCCTTTCGGTGATTTCCGCATAGGAAATGACGAAGCCGCCATCCGGCATGGGATCGCGTTTCAACGAGAACCATCGACCATTGACCGATACTTCGACCGGCGCAGTCGTGTTGCTGGTGGCGATCAATGAACCGGTGCCAAGTTCGGGCACGCCGCGCTTGTCGTTGAAGGCCTGGAAGCTCTGGAAGCTCGATCCCGGCGTCAGCAGCGTCGCGGGCAGTTCCAGTAGTTCGCCATAACGTCGGTTGGCGGTGGCCAGGCGCTGCTTGTGATCGAAGACGGCAACGCCGATCGACATGCTTTCCAATGTCGCCTGAAGATGCGCCGAGGTTTCGGCCAGTACCTTCTCGCGCTCCTGACGCTCTTCATCCTTGAGGTCGGTGATGTCGGTATAGATCGAGGCGATGCCGCCTTCGATCGAGCGGCGTTCATTGACCTGCACCCAGCGTCCGGTGCTGAGTGCATAGACGGCGCGATTGGCGCCGCCGCGCCGCGTGGCGTGACGCTGGTCAAGATGATGCTTGATCCAGTCCTCATGCGACACATCGTCATTCACATTGATGCATTGCTCGGCAAGGGCCAGTTGCATGAGCTGGTCGAAGGTGATGCCGGTATGAATGCGGTCGGTCAGATGCGGCCAGAAATCTAGGAAGCGGCGGTTGAACAAAATGAGATGATCCTGGGGATCGAAGATTGCGAAGCCTTCGGAGATGCTGTTGATGGCATCCTGCAGCCGGTTCTGGGTGGTGTGGCTGACGATGATCGCTTCATTGAGTTCCTGGTTGGAAATCTCCACCGCCTGCAGCGCCTGTTCCAACTCCCGGGTGCGGTCGCGGACCTTGCGGTCCAGCAGGATGGCGGTCTGGAACAGGTGATAGGCATTGCCCTGGATATCCAGGCTGTGCTCGACCCGCGTCATCAAAGCGCGGTTGATCTCCTTCAGCTTGGCGTTTTCGCGCTCAAGCTCGGAGATCGACAATCTGGCAGGAGGTTGTTTCGCGGCCTCGGTCGTGGGTTGCTGCATCAGGCCTCGCTTCGGAAATCAGCGCCGCCGAAGGCAATGCCGGTAAAGGTCTGGCTCATATGCATCATGCCGAATTGTTCGCCATAGGTGTTGAAGCCGACGGCATTGTTGGCGGAGAGCAATTGCGAGACGCGACCCAGGATCTGCTGCTGCTCCATCTCGATGTAGCGCAGGATGCAGTCGAAGCCGAGCAGGGCCTCGATCTGGCCAAGATCGCGGGTCAACCGGTCGAGCAAGGCCTCCAGATTGCCGACCAGATCGCCGCTACGGGCGATGCTGAGCACGATGCCTTCGTCGATGGCGCAGAAGAATTGCAGGCAGCCCTGGTCGTCGACCTTCTGTATGGCGCGCACGTAATGCCGGCCACCAGCCTTCACCACCAGCGGATGGGCGGCGAAGACGAAGGGCGTCAGTTCCTCGCGCTTCAGGCCCAGCATGCGGGCATATTCCTGCCCGGCGGGTTCGGCATTCAACTGCATGACGAGCCGCTTGGCGGGATCCGCCTTGGTCACCACCAACTTATGTTCCAAAGGCTCGAAATGCTGGGTCTGGAAGACGCGGAAATCGAGATCGGTCGAGAGCAGCATCAGCAGCGCCGCATTGGTGAGGATGCGGTCATTGAAGAAAATGTTCGGCTCGTCCGAGGCGGGATTGGTGCCGGCCGACCCGCCAATCAGCGGCACATGCCCCAGCGCATCGCCGACCGCGCTGGCGATCGCTTCCTCGCGCATCGCCAGGCCGTCATTGATCAGCAGAGCGAAGGTATGGGGCGTTTCGAAACGCTGGCTGATATTCTCATGCTCCTGCAGCAGAGTTTTCGCCGCCGCATAGCCAGCGGCGATTTCGAAGGTCGCCAGATGCTCGACCACATGGATCGAGGCGGCGAAATGGGATTTGCAGAAGCAGATGCCGGTGATGCTGCCATGGCGGTAGCCGAGCGGGGTGATCTCCCCGGCGGTGGTACAGCCGACGATGCGGGCATGGCTGCCATAGGCGCGGATTGCGGCGGTGATATCGGCGATGTGAAATTGCGGCGAACAGAAGAGCAGGATGAGTTCGGCGTCGGGCGAGGCAATCTGATCCAGCAGGTCGCGCACGGCCGAAGCCGCATCTGGCTTCATCGACATGCCCCGCCGAATGGGCGGTGGCTCCCCCGGCGCCTTTGCGATCCGGTTTTGCCCGGTCTGATCTTTTCCGGTCTTGCGCTCCGCATCGTCCTTTGCGACGCGACCGGTTTTGCGTTCTGTCTCAAGCCCTGACCCGAGCATCCTGACCTCCCCGCAATCTATTTGTTTTTTCTTTTCTGCCTTCCGATCCTAGCAGCTTCACTGATTGAGCGAAGGATTATTCACTCAACTTATCTCGATCCAAAGTCCAATTTCGGATGCCGGGTGGTAGCCGGTAGCATTCGCCTCTAGGCTATTGAAATCAGACCATTGAAGTCAGACCGTTGACGAGATCATCGGCAGCGCAAGCGGATCCGGAGGCAACACGTCATCCTGGTCGTGGCGAGCGAGCCGTCGCGGCAAAAGGCTGTCATGGCATCCGCCGGCGCGGCCAAGGCGATGAGGTTAACGTCAGGCCCGTTGACCGGATGTGCGGGCGGCATACCCCGTCAGGTGCTAATTTGGGGAGGTTCAGATGAAAACACGTGCAGCTTTGGCCGTCGCGGCCGGCAAGCCGCTGGAAATCACTGACGTCGAGCTCGACGGCCCGAAGGCTGGCGAGGTGTTGGTTGAGGTAAAGGCGACGGGTCTGTGTCACACGGATTACTTCACCCTGTCGGGGGCCGATCCGGAAGGGCTGTTCCCGGCCATTCT
>NZ_JAXCLW010000011.1:0-121920 GCF_034044715.1 Dongia soli
GGCGTTGCTCTGCTCTATGCCATCAAGGCGCTGGAAAAGGTGAAGTACGAGAACGACGACCAGAAGGTCGGTATCGACATCATCCGTCGTGCCCTGCAGGCGCCGGTCCGTCAGATCGCCGAAAATGCCGGCGTCGACGGCGCCGTCATCGCCGGCAAGCTGCTGGAAGGCAAGCAGGCCAACTGGGGCTACAATGCCCAGACGGGCGAATTCACCGATCTGGTGAAGGCCGGCGTGATCGACCCCGCGAAGGTCGTGCGTTGCGCCCTGCAGGATGCGGCTTCGGTCGCCGGCCTGCTGGTCACCACTGAGGCGATGATCGCCGAGCGTCCTGAGAAGAAGGCCGCTCCGGCCGGTGCGCCCGATATGGGCGGCATGGGTGGGATGGACTTCTAAGTCCGCCGACCCCGCATTAGCCGAAACATCGGGGCCGCATCCTTCGGGATGCGGCCCTTTTCTTCGCCTGGTGTCCGAAGCCTCAATCCGGCCGACGGGCGCCTTGAGATCGCTCCAGCCGGCGATGCCGGGACTTTTCCGTCACCCCACCGATCCAGCCTGCGAGGCCCTGTGGCATGACGATGACGAAAGCGGCAATCAGCAACCCCAGACCGATATTGCGGTAATCGGACACTTCCTTGAGGCCCTCATCGGCCAGCATCAGCAAGGCGGTCCCGAGGATCGGTCCCCAGAAACGGCCGACACCACCGATGACGATTGCCGCCAACAGGAAGAGCAGCAAAGCCGGCGAAAAGAGGCTGGGGCCGGCCGATTTGAAATGTGCTGCCTGGACTGCGCCTGCCAGGCCGGTGAAGAAGGCGGAAACGGCGAGACCAGCAACTGGTATTTGAAGCGGTCGATGCCGCGCGAGACGGCATAGCCGGGATTGTCCCGCAAGGCCCGGAAGGCAAGTCCCATCGGCCCTTGGATGATGATCAGCATGACGATAGACGAAACGATCAGCAGTGCCAGCGCCAGGTAGAAATTGGCATAAATGAACTTATAGCCAAAGAGCTGCCGGAAGCCGAGATCGCCGAAGCGGCTGAGGCCGCGCGTACCGCCGAAGAGCTGCTGGCAAACGCCATCGATATAAGTGAAGCAATCGGCCTCGGTGATGATCAAGACATAGATCACCTGGGCGATGGCCAAGGTCAGGAGCGCCACATAGGCGCCGCGCAGCCTTAGACATGCGGCGCCTATAGCAAGGCCGAGGAGGGCGGTAATGACGGCGGCGACCGGCATGGCGGCCCAGATCGACCAGCCGAGGAAGAAGCCCAACATGGCGGTTGCATAGGCACCGCAGGCATAAAGCGCCAGCTGCGCCAGCGAGAAGATTCCCGCATAGCCCAGTACCAGGTTCCACTGCATCGCCACGGTCGCCCACAGACAGAAGACGATCATCTGGCCGATCAGATAGCGATTACCGGAAATCCAGGGCAAGGCGGCAAACATCGCCACCAGCAGAACGCCAAACCAGGTTTCCTTGCGGCTGAGCAGCCCACGTATCATGTCACAGCCTCACCACTTGCCGCCGGCCGAAGACGCCGTAGGGACGCCAGATCAGGGCGGCGATGACGATGATCAGCAAGGTTGCAAATCCGAAGCGCACGCCGAACAGATACTGGGCCGCTGCCTCGATGACGCCGAGGACGATAGCAGCCGCTGCAGCGCCCCGCACATTACCGAGCCCGGCCACGACGCAGATGATGAAAGCTTTCAGCATCGGATCGCCGCCCATGCTAGGCGATAAGGTCGATTGAGAACTGATCAGCACGCCGGCAGCGGCGGCAAGAGCGCCGGCAATGCCCAATACCTGTCGATAGACCCGCGTGACGGGTACGCCCATCAATTGCGCTGCATCGCGGTTCTGGGCGGTCGCACGGATCGCACGTCCCATGCGGGTATAGTCCAGCAAGCCGGCTACCAGCGCCATCAGGACGAGCGCGAGACAGAAAATCAGCAAATTCTGATATGGAATATGAACGGTGGCGATGACGAAGTCGCCGGCAACGGCAAGCGGCTGCGGTGTCGGATAGGCACCGAACAGCTTGAGGATGCTATTTTCCAGGGCAATGCCGATGCCGAAGGTCGCGATCATGACGGCATTCTCGAATTGCGGCCGGCGGAGGAGAAAGCGTGCGCACAGCTCGTAGATGACGGCGCCCAATACGGCGCCGCCGATCAGTGCCACGGGAAGGCCGAGAATCAGTGGCAGACCGAGCATGGCGATGGCGCAGAAACAGAGATAGGCGCCGATGGTCATTAAAGCACCATGCGCCATGTTCAGCATGCCAAGCGTGCCCCAGACCAAAGAGAGGCCGATCGCCGCCAGGGCATACATGGCCCCCAAAGTCAGGCCGGTGGCAAGGATCTGGACGACGACCGCCATCGCTCAGGCTCCGAGATAGGTGTTGATCAATTCGGTGCGACTCGCCAGTTCCGTCGGATTGCCGTGCCAGGCGAAACGACCGCCATCAAGTAAATAGATCTCATCGGCCAAAGGCAGGGCACGATTTGCCGTTTCTTCCACCAGCATGATGCTGCGACCACTGCGGCGAAGCTGGTCCAGAAGCTTGTATATCTGCTCGATGACGATGGGCGCGAGGCCGAGGGAAGGTTCATCAATCAGCAGCAGCCTGCCGCCGCTCATCAGGCCACGCCCGATGCCGACCATGCGACGTTCGCCACCCGAGAGGGTGCTCGCCAATTGCTTCTGGCGTTCCTTCAGCTTGGGCAGAAGCGTGAAGACCTCCTCAAGACGGCGATTGATCTCCTGCCGGTCGCGCGTGAGATAGGCGCCCATCAGGAGATTCTCGATCACGGTCATATCCGGAAACAGAAGATCGCCTTGCGGGATATGAACAACACCGGCTGCAACGATCGCATCGGGAGATTTTGCGCGGAGGTTGATACCGGCCAAGGAGACGTCACCGCCGATATCGGGCAGCAGGCCGGATATCGCTCGCAACAGGGTCGTCTTGCCATGTCCGTTCGGTCCGATCACGACGACGCATTCGCCATCGCGGACCGTCAGATCGAGATCGTGCAGCACGCGGCGATTGGCATATCCGCCGGAAAGCTTGCGGCAGAGCAGAAGCGGCTGATCACTCATGCGCAACTCTTCCGGAATCGCCGGTCTGTTTCAAAGCGGCGGCGGCATCGATGCCGAGATAGACCGAGACGACGGCCGGATCATGGGCAAGGCGATCCGGCGGTCCTTCGAACAGGCGTTCGCCATGATGCATGATCAGAACCCGGTCCGAGAGCTGGGTCAAAAAACGCATCACATGTTCGATCAGCAGGACAGTCACGCCAAGCGACGGCAGCTTGCGCACCACCTCCGCGACCCGGTCGATTTCCGATGGGGTCAGGCCGCCGACCGGCTCGTCCATCAGCAGGACTTTCGGTTCGGTCGCGAGGGCGCCCGCCAGCATGATCAGCTTACGTTCCAAGACCGAAGCAAGCCGCATTGGCAGATCGGCGCGATCGGCAAGGCCGACCAGACCCAGCAGATCGCGGGTCCGGCGCCGGCTTGCGGCATCGATCCGCAATCCTGGCAGCAGGCGGTTCGCTTTGCCGAAATAGGCGCCGACCATCACGTTTTCCAGCATGCTCAACCCATCGAAACTGGCATTCAGCTGGAACAGTCGGGCGATGCCACGATGACAGATCGCATGCGGTGAAAGACGGGTGATATTCTCGCCGTCCAAGACCACAGTGCCGTCGCTGGCGGGGCTGAGGCCGGAAATGACTTCGAACAGCGTCGTCTTTCCTGCACCATTGGGGCCGCCGATACCGAGAACCTCGCCAGGTCTCACGTCGAAGCTGAGATTGGCGACCGCCGCCAGCGCGCCAAATCTCTTGCTGACGTTACGGCAGGATAAGACCGGCGTCTGGTCGGCAGTCATCGAATGCTTTCTGTCATGGCCATCACGATTTGATCCAGGGCGGCAGCTGGAACGCGGCCGTGCTGTAAGGCGCCGGCGCAATCAGGAACGGTGTTTTGGTATGGTCCTGGATCTGCAGATATTGATGGGGCATGCCGAGCGACGAGTCATTGACTTGCGTCGGATAGGTATAGACCGATTGTTCATTCGGGATGAACCGGCTGGTGCCGTTGACGCCGCGATAGATCAACTGACGCATTCTTGCGGCGACCTTCCGGTTCTGCGCGTCATTACCCGGCTCGCCGGTGCCGCCCGCCAGAGCCGCCGACAGCGCCCAGATATAGCAGCCGTCGTAAGGCTGGCAGCCGGACAAATGCGAGGCATCGGGACCGAATTTCGCCTTGTAGCGCTTTTCGAAATCCTTGCCGATCTCATCCTGCAAGGCAGCGACCACGGTGGAATAAAGCACGCCTTTGGTCGCTTCCTTGCCGATCTCGCGGAAGGCGGCCAGCGAGGGGCCGTATTGCATATAGATCAGGCTCGGCGTCGGATCGGGCACGAATTGCAGCATGAACTGCGCCAGATCGGCGGGATAGAAATGGGTGACGGCGATGACGGCGGGTGGATCTTGCCGGATCTTTGCGAGGGTCGGGCCCCATTGGGAGATCGGCACATTCACCGATTCAAAGAGGCTCACCTGCCAGCCATGCTCAGCCGCCTTGTCCTTCACCGCATTGGCGATATTGCTGCTATAGGTGCCAGGACCGGTGATGATGGCGATCTTGTTATTGGCAGGCTTGAATTCGCCCGAGCTTTTCAACGTATCCAGATAAGCGAGCAGGCCAGGACCATACCAGTATTCCGGAGGATCGCCCTGGAAGCAGCCGAAATAACGGTCGGGATCGGACTTCACCATCTGATTATGGGCAATCACGGTGTTGTAGTGCACGAGGATGATGCCGGCATCGGCCGCCGGATCAAGCTCCGCCGTGCCGGTGCCGACATTGTAGCCATTGATGATGGCATGTACGTTATGCCGGTCGATGAGACGCTGGATCGATTGGGCGATCACGTCGTCGCCCATATCCTTGGTATCCTCGAAGACTGGCTCCAGCGGCCGACCAAGAATGCCACCCATGGCGTTGATCTCTTCACAGGCCAGTTGCAGGCCGCGCTGGAATTCCTTGCCGTCGGCTGCGGCGAAAGTGCTGGTCAGTGGTGTCGCCTGGCCAACCGGGATGGGGTCGCCATCTGCCTTCGCGCCGTCATTCATGGCGGCGAGGATCGCGGCCGACCCGGCGGCGAGGCCCGCCGATTTCCGGAAGAATCCGCGCCGCGCTGGGTTTTCAAGTTCGGAAACGATGTCCGGTTTTTGATTTTTCTTCATCTGTCCCTCCCACGGGAATGTTTATCCTTGCCACGCGAAGCTGCCAGGCCAATCCGCTATTTCAAACGGTTCAAGGTCAAAGCAGCGCGATCGATTGCCGCTTCCTGATGCGGCTGCAGATCCTGCCCGCCCCATTCTTCCATGATCGGCGCCAGGGGTCCTTGACCTCCGTGGCACTGCCGCTGAGCTGCTCCATCACCGCAAGGCCGCAATAAGGCACATTGGTGGCGGAATAGCCGCCTTCATGCGACATGACTAGACGTCCACCGCAAATATCGGCGGCCACTTCCATCAACAAGCGGGTCATCTGGCGATAGCCGCCGCTATGCACCATCATTCGGCCAAGCGGATCGGTGCCGCCGGCATCGAAGCCCGAGGGAACGACGATCAGATCGGGCTTGAACTTACGCAAGGCGGGCACGATCACCCGCTCGAAGGCGGCGAGATAGGCGCCGACGCCGGAACCGGCGGGCATCGGGATATTGATGTTTCGGCCTTCGCCCGCACCGCTGCCGATCTCGTCGATTCCGCCGCCACGTGTAGGGAACAGCCGATCCTGATGGATCGAGATCGTCAGGACATGCGGGTCTTCGTAGAAGGCTTGCTGTGTTCCATTCCCGTGGTGAACGTCCCAATCGACCGTGGCGACGCGGGCGAGCTTATGCTTCTCCCGCGCCTGCAGGATGGCGACGGCGACGTTGCCGAAGAGACAGAAGCCAAGGCCGCGATCACGTTCGGCGTGGTGTCCGGGCGGACGCACCAGAGCATAGGCGTTCTTCACCTGGCCCGTCATTACGGCATCGATCGCCGCCATGGTCCCGCCGGTGGAGCGGCAGGCGATTTCGTAACTGCCCCGGCCAAAAGGCGTAAGCTGGCCGGCATCGCCTCCGTTGGCGGCGCTCAGCGACTTGATCTTTTCGATGTAATCGCGGGTGTGGAAGCGATTGAGATCGGCATCGGTCGCCATCACCGGCTTGATCGGTGTCAATTGATCGAGCAGGCCGGAGACTTCGAGAAGGTTGCGGAACCGGCGCTTGGTCGCGGGATTTTCGGCATGTTCGCCGGGTTCGATGGTCAAACCGGGCTGGAAGACCGAGGCGTAGGTGCCCGTGTCATGCCATAGATAAAGCTCGTGAAAAACCCAGCCGGTCGCCATGGCTCTCCCCTGACAGTCGTGATGATCCCAATGCTGCATGGTCCTGCGAAAACTGTCACGCCCCGGACAGGTGGGTGGTGCGAAAAACGCCCCACCCCTTCGGGTGGTGACGGGCATGGAATGCTGCTGACTTTATAGCCGTCGAATATCGACCAGGCGCAGACGTTGCGCGGTCAAGATCGCTTGCGCCCGATTATCGACGCCGAGCTTGCCAAAAATATTCTTCAGATGCCACTTCACCGTATCGTGCGAGATCGAAAGCTTGCGCGATAGGTCGCGATTGCTAAGGCCGTCGCTGAGGAGGCGAAGAACTTCCAGTTCCCGGCTGCTCAATCCCGATCGCTGGGAAGCGTCGACATTGATGGACGCCGGGACGAGGAGGGCTGCGAGCTTTGCCAAATATTGCTCGACCATCTCGTGATCGCTGCCGGCCGCCGCAGCAATCCGCTGTCTGGCCGGACCTTGATTGAGGAGTGCCAGCAGATTCGCTGCCAGTGCACCTTCATCGACCACGCTACGGATGACGTTCTGCTGCGCCATGGCCGGGAGGCTGGCAGCGATGGCATCGGCAGCGCCTTGCTGGTCATGATCCTGCTGCCGGCAGAAGGCCAAAAGCAGCCTGCCTTGCATCAGGCGCCGGCCGCGACCCTGCCGATCCAGCCGCGCATTGAGATTGCAGAGCACTGCAGTTGCCCGTGCATATTGCTTTTCAGCGATCAGCAGCCTCGTTACGGCAAGCGTGTCGAAATCGGATGTTGGAATGCAAAAGCCGCTGCTGCTGCTTCCGGTAAATACATCCGGGTCGATGCCGACCGCCGTCAGTGCCAGACGCGCTCCTACCGTATCGCCGCGCTGCAGAAGGAGCTTGACGCGTTCATGCAACACCGCAAACGACAGGCGCGTGCGCCGTGTCGCTGACGCTTGCCGATGCTCGACCCGGTCGAGTTGCCCCAAGGCGCTATCGATGCGGCCGGCAGCTGCTTCGAGGCGCGTATACATCAATTTGCCGACGACCTCATGCACGACGAGCGCACTGTCTTCGACAATCTCGCGGTGCCGGCTCAACAGCCTGGCGGCCTCATCGAGATCGTCCCATTCGTAATGCAGTTCACATTGGAATATGCCGACCAAAGCCGCGGCATATGAGCCTTCGCCCAAAGCCTCCTCGGCAATGTCCTGGGCGCGCGCGAAAAGCTGGGCGGCCTGGCGGAGATTGCCAGCCGCCTTTTCCGCGAGGCCATAGAGGAGATCGGCATAGACGATACCGAAAACCGATTGGGCGCGGACATGGCTGCGCCGCGCCGTGGCACTGGCCTGTTTGGCGGCCTCGAGATCGCCCAGGGAGTAATCGCAATAGCTCCGGATGTTCATCAGGGTGCCATGCAGGAAGGGTTGGTCCTCCGGCAATTGTGGTGCCCACCTTTCGGCGATACGGCGGGCGCGGGTGGAACGGTCGGCTGCACTGGTGACGCCGGCTGCCAGGGTGCGCATTTCCGCCTGCCAAAGCGCGTACTGGGCTGGGCTGACCGTATCACGCAAAGCGGTGATGGCGCGGCGTGCGGCTCGCAGCATTTTTGCGGCTTCGACGGGCTTGTTCATATGGAACCACAGCCAGACATGCACCAGGAGCAGACGCGGCCGATGCGCGGTGATTTCATAGGGAATCTTGCGCAGCCAGTCGCTGAGCTGCAGGACGTGACTCTGGCCGATCAGGGCCATGGCGCAGGCCTCGACCTTGTCGGCCGCCTCATTGCTGGCCCCCGCCAGCAGCAAATGATTGATGCACGCCATCAGGTCGCCCTTGCCCTCGTACCAGTTCGCCGCCCGGCGGTGCAGGTCCGGGATTTCGGCAATGGCGCGCCGTTCCATTCGATGGCGCAGGAAATCGGCGAAAAGGTGATGATATCGGAACCAATTGGCCCCATCATCGAGCGGTATGAGGAAGAGATCGCTTCGCTCAATATCGCCAGCAGGGCGGCGCTCTCGCTGACGGCCTGGCCGGTCACGGCGGCGCAGACCTCCGCATTCAGCCGATCGAGGAAAGCGGTGCGGAGCATGAAATCCTGCAACGCCCTCGGCTGGCGGATGAAAACATCATTGGCGAGGAAATCGGCGATATCCCGATCCGTACCGGAAAAACTCTTGATGAAAGCGGAGCGTTCGACGCGGCGGTCCAGGGAGAGGGAGGCCAATTGCAAGCCAGCGATCCATCCTTCGGTGCGGTGCTGCAGGACGATCAGATCGTCGCGGCTCAAGGCCAGATCGTGGCGGCGATTGAGAAAGTCATCGGTTTCGGCAAGATCGAAGCGTAGATCGGTTTCGTGCAAATCGATCATCTGGCCATGGACTTTCAAGCGCGCCGCTGCCAGCGGGACGACACCGCGCCCGGCGAGGACGAAATGAACATTTGCCGGCGCATAGCTGAGCAGGCTCTCCAGCACCTGGATGACGGCGGGGGATTGCAGCCAATGGGTATCGTCCAGCATCATCACCAGAGAACAGCCCAATTGCTCCAGATCATTGATCACGCCGGCCAAGACTGATTCGGTCGGAAGGATCGGGCTGGAGCGCAGCAAGGTAAGGGCCGATTTACCGATATCAGCGTCGACCGTCTGCAAGGCGGCGATCAGATAACATAGGAATCGGCGAACTTCGTCGTCATCGGCATCCAGCGACAGCCACGCAATGCGCCGGCCGTCCTGTGCCAGCCGTTGCGCCCATTGCAATAGCAAGGTGGTCTTGCCGAAACCGGCCGGGGCGGAGATCGTCGTCAGCTTGCGGCCGTTCGCTTTGTCCAGCAGCAATTGTAGCCGCAACCGCTCCACCAGATTGGCGGGGCTCGGCGGCAGCCGGTATTTGGTGCTGATCAGGTCTTGACCCAGCCACATGACGTTCATCCCATACAACCGGCGGCGCGGCGGCTTATAACCCATGCGGTTCTCATTGCGGGTGAGCTTAAATCACTGTTTCGCCCAGCGCCAACCCCGTTCACGCAATGCAACAAGGCGCGCCTGATCCCCGACATGAACCCATGATCCCTTTGTCACGCGCTGGTGCGTGGCCGATCAGCATAAGATTGCGTTTGACTCAGGCCGGCACGCTGGGGCTAGTTAGGGATGAAATCTGCAACAATTTTTTCAATGGAACGAAGGGGGAGCAAAAATGGCCGAGACTTTGCATTTCAAGCGCGCGGAGATGCAATTCGACAAATATGGCGGTCCTCCGGGCAGCGCCGAGATTTGCCGTCTGGTTGGGCCCGATGTCAGCAAGACCATGGGCGTCGGCGTCGCCAAATTCGACGATTGCTCGATCGAATGGACCGTTCTCTATGATGAAGTGATCGTCGTGCTGGAAGGCGAGTTTCGCCTGCGGCTGCCTGACCGGGTGATCGAAGGCCGCCCGGGCGATGTCATCTGGATTCCGGAAAATACGCCATTGCGCTATGAGGGCAAAAAGGCTGTCGTCTGCTACGCCCTGCATCCCGTCGATTGGCGTGCCCGGCACAATCTGTAACCGCTGACCGGGCCGGACCGGCCCGGACAACAACGTCGCATTCAATACTGCGTAGAAGAAAGGATGGGGGTGCCGGCAATGGCCGAGTTGTCGCATCTGTTTTCGCCGATCAAGATCCGTAACCTGGAGATCAAGAATCGCATTCTGTCGACCGGGCATGACACCACCCTGCCCACCAACTTCGTCCCCAATGACGCGCTGGTCGCCTATCAGCAGGCCCGTGCAGAGGGCGGGGTGGGGTTGATCGTCATGCAGGTGTCGGGCGTGCATGAGACGGCGCGCTATACTTCGCACCTTCTGATGGCGACCAACGACGATTGCATCCCCCATTATCGCAAGGTGGCCGAGGCTGTGCACCAGCATGGCTGTGCCTTGTTCGGCCAGCTCTTCCATCCGGGCCGCGAAATCATGGAAAGCTCGGACGGCACTGCGCCGGTGGCCTATGCGCCCTCCGCCGTGCCGAATGAGCGTTTTCATGTGATGCCGCGGCCGATGTCGCTGGCCATGATCCAGGAAGTGATCGAAGGCTACGCCGCCGCTGCCAGGCGGTTGCAAGCCGCAGGCCTCGATGGCGTAGAAGTCGTCGCCAGCCACGGCTATCTGCCCGCCCAGTTCCTCAATCCGCGCGTCAATCTGCGGACCGATCAATATGGCGGCTCTTTCGAGAACCGCCTTCGCTTTTTGCGCGACGTGGTGGCGGCAGTCCGGACGGCGACCGGTCCGGA
This sequence comes from Dongia soli, assembly GCF_034044715.1. Taxonomy (NCBI): domain Bacteria; kingdom Pseudomonadati; phylum Pseudomonadota; class Alphaproteobacteria; order Rhodospirillales; family Dongiaceae; genus Dongia; species Dongia soli. The sequence continues at coordinate 10,666 of NZ_JAXCLW010000011.1, forward strand.
TTTCATCATCGGTTTGCGGATCAGCGGCGATGAAAAGGATGCCGACGGTCTGACCGATGCCGAATCGCTGGAGGCGCTGGTCGCGCTTGACGGTAGTTTCGACTACTTCAACATCGTTGCCGGATCCTCAGCCAGCATCGGCGGTGCTGTTCACATCGCCCCGCCGATGGCTTTTCCCAGCGGCTATGTCGCTCCTTTCGGAGCTGCCGCGAAGGCCAAGGTGAAGACGCCGGTTTTTGTCGCCGGGCGCATCAACCAGCCGCAGGACGGCGACAAGATCATCGCCAGCGGCCAGGCTGATATGGTGGGCATGACCCGCGCGCTGATTTGCGATCCGGAAATGCCCGCCAAAGCCGAGGCGGGGAAGCTTGACGATATTCGTGCCTGCATCGCCTGCAACCAGGCCTGTATCGGCCATTTCCACATGGGATATCCGATCTCCTGCATTCAGCATCCGGAGACCGGACGCGAGCTGAAATACGGCAAGCTGCAGCCCGCGGTCGTGAAAAAGAAGGTCCTCATCGCCGGCGGCGGGCCGGGCGGGATGAAAGCCGCGGCGGTCGCGGCGGCCCGTGGCCACGACGTCACGCTCTGCGAAGCCTCACCCCGTCTGGGCGGCCAGGCCTTGCTGGCCCAGCTTCTGCCGAGCCGCGCCGAATTCGGCGGCATCGTCACCAATCTCACCCGCGAGATGGAACTGGCCGGTGTCAATGTGCGGACCCGAACCGAGGTGACGCGCGAGCTTGTCGAAGCGGAGAAGCCGGATGTGGTCATCATCGCCACCGGTGCGCAGCCGCGCACGCCGGAGATCGAAGGTGCGGAAACGGCGCATGTGGTGAATGCCTGGCAGGTCATCCGCAACGAAGTGAATATCGGTGCTTCCGTGCTGATCGCCGATTGGCGCTGCGACTGGATCGGTCTCGGCCTTGCAGAAAAGCTGGCGCGCAGTGGCTGCCGCGTTCGCCTGGCCGTTGACGGCTATATGGCCGGCCAGCGGGTCCATCAATACGTCCGCGATCATTGGGTCGGTGTGTTGCATGATCTCGGCGTCGAGGTCATTCCCTATGCTCGCCTGTTCGGTGTCGATGGCTCGACCGTCTATCTGCAGCATGCCACCAGCGGCGCTGCCATGGTCGTCGAAGAGGTCGACACGCTGGTCGCATCGCTGGGTCATGAGCGAGTGCACAAGTTGGAAGACGCGCTAGCCGGCTTGGCGGTGGAAACACATGTCATCGGCGATTGCTTGACCCCGCGCACCGCCGAGGAAGCCGTTTTGGAGGGATTGAAGGTCGCCGCCGTGCTTTGAAACGGCGGTTCAACAAACAGCAACGACAAGAAAAAGGGGAGTACGTGTCTTGCCGAACAGCAATTTCGCTTATGACATTGCCGATTTGACCGCCAAGGATCGCGATCACATGATCCATCCTTGGGTGGATCTGGGAACCGTTCAGTCGCGCGAACCGCTGATCGTGGCACAGGGTGAGGGCGCGTGCATTTACAACGTCCAGGGCCAGCGCATGATCGACGGGATCGGCGGCATGTGGTGCGTCAATATCGGTTATGGTCGTGAGGAAATGGCTCAGGCGATCGCCGATCAGGCGCGCAAGCTCTGCTACTTTTCGCCCTTCGGCATCATCGGCACCCCGCCCTCGATCGAGCTGGCCGAGCGGCTGACCCGGCACGCACCGGGCGATCTCAAGCATGTCTTCTTCACCACGGGCGGCTCGACGGCGGTGGATTCGGCTTTGCGCTTCGTGCATTTCTACAACAACTTCAAGGGGCGCCCGAACAAGAAGCAGATCATCACCCGGGAATATGCCTATCACGGCAGCACGCTGCTTTCGGCCTCGGTCTCCGGCAAGCCGGCCGACCGGGGTCGCATGGACCTCATTACCTCCTTCATTCACCATCTGCCGGCGCCCAACCCGTATCGTCGGCCCGACGGCATGTCGCTTGAGTCATATGGCGATCAGGTGGTCGGGGATCTGGAGCGCAAGATTCTCGAACTCGGCCCGGAAAATGTCGCCTGTTTCATTGCCGAGCCACTTCTCGCCTCTGGCGGCGTGATCGTGCCACCGCCGGGCTATCAACGCCGTACCTGGGAAATCTGCCGCAAATACGATGTCCTCTATATTTCCGATGAAGTGGTCACCGGTTTCGGCCGGCTCGGTCATATCTTCGCGTCGGAGCCGGTGTTCGGCATCCAGCCGGATATCATCACCTGCGCCAAGGGGCTGACGTCGGGCTATGTGCCGCTCGGTGCCTTCCTGGTTTCCGACCGTCTCTATAGCGAATTGACGGAGACCGCCGGCAAAGGCCAGTCGTTCTCCAATGGCTATACTTATTCCGCGCATCCGGTTGCCTGTGCCGCTGCCCTCACCAATCTCGATATCATCGAGCGCGACGATATTTGCGGGCATGTGCAACGGGTCGGACCTTATTTCCATCAGCAGCTCGAAACCCTCACCGATCTCGATATGGTCGGTGACGTGCGCGGCAGCCACTTCATGGTCTGCATCGAGTGCACGGCGGATAAGAAGACCAAGGCGGTGCCGCCGGCAGAATGGGATGTGGCGCGGCGCATCTTCGAGAAATGCATGCCGCGCGGCCTGCTGATCCGGCCGATGGGGCATCTCATCGTCTTCTCGCCGACTTTGGTCATCAGCCGTGCCCAGATCGATGAAGCCGTGGCCATTTTGCGGGCCTGCATGAGCGAAGTTCAGGACGATTTGCGTCGGGACGGCTTTAAGATCGCCGCCTGATTCGGCGTTGCTTTCCAGCGGCATTGCGCCGCAAACTGACGCGGTGACTGCGTGCAGCAGTGACCAGGCGAGATACCGGCCGGGGGAGGAAGCTCATGGCCAGATCACCGCGTCAGAAGGCGGCCGGTAAGGCGGTGCGCCAACAGGCCAGGATCGCCCATATCGGGATGATCGATCTTGATGGCGGCTTTCGCGAGCGCCGCCTCGCCGTTGCCGATATCGACAAGGTCTTCGGCCCCGGCGGCACCTTCTGCAATGTCGTCAATCAATGGGATGTCAGCGACGCGGTTTTCGGTCCGGGCCCTTTCGTCGGTGAGGCCGTCTGGATCGATCCGGCTTCCGCCCGGCCTTATCCATTCGAATCCGGCGCTATCATGCTGCTGGCCGAATATACCGGGGATCAGGCGGAGACCGTGCCGCGTGCCGTCTTGCGTCGACAGGTCGAGTGTGCGGCCAAGCTAGGCGTTGTCGTTAAGACCGCTTTTGAATTCGAATGGCTGGTTTACGACGAAACGGCAAAAAGTTTGCGCGATAAAGAGTTCATGCGGCTCACGCCCTGGGCGGTGGACAATCGCTGTTGGGACGGTCTCAGTGCGCCCATCTATGCCGAGCCGATCTGCGAGCTGGAGGCTTTGTTGCGTGATGGCGGGATTGGTCTCCTGGGACTTGGCATGGAATTGGGACCCGGCTGCCTGGAAGGCACGCTCGCCGCAACGGATGCCATTGGGGCCGCCGACGAGGCAGCCTTGTTCAAGCTTTACACCAAGGCCTTCTTCCGCCGTCGCAACCAGACGGCCGTCTTCATGTCACAGCCCGATGCGAACGCACCCGGTCTATCCGGTCACATTCACCTCTCCCTGCGGGATAAGCGCGGACGCAATCTCTTCTATGATGCCGACGGTCCCGACTGTATGAGCGCGACCATGCGGCATTTTATCGGTGGCGTTCTTGCCCTGCTGCCGGATTGCCTGGCTTTGCCCCTGCATACGGTCAATGCCTATCGCCGATTGTCGCCCGGCAATTGGGCGCCACGCACCGCGACCTGGAGCGTGCAGAACTATTCAACTGCGATCCGCGCCGTGACGGACAATGCCAATCTTTGTCGTCTCGAATTCCGTCTGCCGGGCGCAGATGTGCATCCGCATCTGGCACTTGCCATGCTGCTTGGCACCGGGCTATGGGGCATGGAACAACGGATCGAACCGCCGGTGCCGGTGATCAGCGACGGCAGGGTCGATGTCCCGGTTGGCACGCGCATTTTACCGCATGACTTGCGCTTGGCAGCGGAGGCTTTGTCCGGCAGCAAGGTCGCGGCGGGTTTGTCGGCGACGCATTTGTCGAGCGGTTCGCCCAGTCGCGCCGCCATGAATTCCACGCACTGCAACGCGCGGTTAGTGCTGCCGAGAAAGCCCGCTATTTCGAAGCGATGTAGACCGCACCATCCTCATCATTCGGCCGGATGAACCAGTTCGCCGCTGCGTTGCCGTTTGAACATCCGCGAGAGCTTTTCGAAATAGATATAGATGACCGGCGTGATGTAGAGCGTCAGCAACTGCGAGACGACGAGGCCGCCGACCACGGCGAGGCCGAGCGGTCGGCGCAATTCGGCGCCAGCCCCATGGCCCAAGGCGATCGGCAAGGTACCCATGATCGCGGCCATGGTCGTCATCATGATCGGCCGGAAACGGAGCAGGCAGGCTTCACGCATGGCCTGTTCCGCCGATATGCCTTTGTCACGTTGATGGACGATCGCCACGTCCACCATCATGATGGCATTCTTCTTGACGATACCGATCAGCATTACGATGCCGATGATCGAGATGACGTTCAGATCGGTCTTGAACAGCATCAGGGTGATCAAGGCGCCAAGACAGGCTGCGGGCAGACCGGAAAGAATGGTGATCGGATGGATAAAGCTTTCATAGAGAATGCCGAGCACCACATAGATCACAAAAATTGCCGCCAACAACAGCAGTCCCTGGCCTGCGAGCGAGTCCTGGAAGACTTGCGCCGTGCCCTGGAAGCTGGTTGTGATGGTCGGCGGCAGCTTCATATCGGTCTTTACCTGATTGATCGAATCGACCGCCTGGCCCAGCGAGATCCCTGGCGCGAGGTTGAAGGAGACGGTGACCGATGGAAGCTGTGACTGGTGGTTGACGCTGAGCGGCCCGGCTTTTCGATGGATCGTGACCAGGGAGTCAAGGGGAACCAACTGGCCGGTGCTGCTGTGAATATAGATGCTGCTGAGCGTCTGTTCGTTCTGGCGGAATTCCGGCAGGACTTCCAGGATGACTTCATAATCGTTGCTCGGCTGATAGATCGTGGCGATCTGCCGACTGCCGAAGGCGCCATAAAGCGTGCTACGTATCTGGTCCGTGGTGATACCGAGCAGTGCGGCACGGTCACGATCGATATCGACGAAGATTTGCGGGCTGCGGATCTGCAGGTCGCTGGTCACGTCGCGAAGCCCGGGCAAAGCGGCAAGCCGCTTTTCGAATTCCGGTGCTGTCTTGTTCAATTCATCCAGATCCGTCCCTTGCATGGTGACCTGATAGAGACTCTTGGATGAGCGCCCGCCGACCTGGATGTTCTGGACCGGCTGCATATAAACCTTCAGGGAAGGGAGATGCGACAGTTTCGGCCGCAGGCGGTTGATCACATCGCTGACCGAGACCTTGCGTTCTTCCAGCGGCTTCAACCCGACGAACATGCGGCCCGAATTTTCACCGCCTGCGCTTGATGAACCGACGCTGGAATTGACCGTCGATACGGCGGGGTCGGCGGCAATGATGGCGGCGGCCTGCTGTTGCACCACTGTCATGCCGGCAAAGGAGATATCTTCCGGTCCTTCGGTTGTGATGGAAATCTGCCCGGTATCTTCGATCGGGAAGAAGCCCTTCTGCACCACACTCATCAGATAGAAGGTGAGACCGAGAGACGCCAGGGTGATGAGGAGCACGATCGGCTTGATCCGCAGGGCGGCGGAGAGCGTGACGTCATAAAGCCGGTGCATCGCATCGAAGCCGGCCTCGAAGAAGCGATAGAGGCGGCCATGCTGGGTATTGTGGCCGCCTGCGCGCAGCAGCCGGCTGCACATCATGGGGGTGAGCGTCAGCGACACGAAGCCTGAAATGAGGATGGTCAAACTGATGGTGACGGCGAATTCACGGAACAGACGGCCGACAATGCCGCCCATGAAAAGAACCGGGATGAAAACGGCGACCAGCGACAGGGTGATCGACAGGATGGTGAAAGCAATCTCACGCGACCCCTTCATGGCCGCGGTCCAGGGTTTTTCGCCCTCCTCGATATGTCGGACGATGTTTTCCAGCATGACGATGGCATCGTCGACCACGAAACCGACGGAAAGCGTGAGGGCCAGGAGCGATAGGTTATCGATCGAATAACCCATCAGATACATCAAGGCGAATGTACCGACCAACGAGACCGGCAGCACGACGGCCGGAATCAGGGTGGCGGTCAAGTTGCGCAGGAACAGGAAAATCACCAACACGACAAGCGCAATGGTCAAAGCGAGCGTGAACTGCACGTCCGCGACCGACGCCCGGATCGATTCCGAGCGGTCGAGCATGACATTCAGCTTTACCGAGGCGGGAATCTGCGCATTCAGATAAGGCAGCATCTCCTTGACGGCATCGACGACGGCAACGGTATTGGCATCGGGCTGGCGCCGGATCGCCAGCAGGATCGTGCGCCTGCCGTTGAACCAGCTCGCGGTCTTGTCGTTTTCAACGCTGTCCACGACATTGGCGATATCGCCCAATCGGACCGGATTGCCGTTTCGATAAGCGACGATCAGCGGCCGATATTGCGCCGCTTCGGTGAGCTGCTGATTGGCCTGGATGACCGCGCTGCGATCGGTGCCGCTGAGCGAGCCGACAGGGGTATTGGAATTGGCCGCATTGACGGCATTCTGGATGTCGTCGAAACCGACGCCCATGCCGGCCAGGGTATTGGGATTGAGCTGAACCCGTACCGAGAATTTCTGCGCACCATAGACCTGAACCTGGGCGATGCCGGGCAAGGTCGATATGCGCTGGGCGATCAAAGTCTCGGCATATTCATCGACAGCCGAAAGCGGCAGCGTATCCGATGTCAGCGAAAGGAACAGGATCGGCGAGTCGGCCGGGTTCACCTTGCGAAAACTGGGCGGCGTCGTCATTTCCTCGGGCAATTGCCGGGCGGCCGTGGTCATCGCCGATTGGACGTCCAGAGCGGCGCCGTCGATATCGCGATTGAGATCGAATTGCAGCTGGATATCGGTGGAGCCCTGGGTGCTGGTCGAGGTGATGGTATTGATACCGGCAATCGTCATGAACTGCCGTTCCAGCGGCGTTGCCACCGATGCGGCCATGGTTTCCGGGCTTGCGCCGGGCAGGGAGGCGGATACCTGAATGGTTGGAAAGTCAACCCGCGGCAGGGCCGCGACCGGCAGCAGGCGGTATCCGAAGATGCCGATGACCACGAAAGTGATCATCAGCAGGGTGGTCATGACCGGTCGGCGGATACAAAGCTCCGGCAGTGTCACTGCATGGCCTCCACCGAGGTCGCCTGTTCGGCCTTACGTTGCTCGACCGAAACCTTGGCGCCATTCTCCAACCGCATCTGGCCCTCGGTGACGACCTTTTCACCCGGCGACAGGCCCTTGGCGATGACCGCTTTGTCGTCGATCCGTTGCGCCACGGTCACCGGGCGCATTTCCACGGTCATGTCGGATTTGATGACCCAGACATAGGAGCCCTGCTGGCTGATCTGCAGCGCATCGGCAGGGACCACGATCGCATTCGGATCGGTCTTTAGCGTCATGACGACATTGACATACTGGCCTGGCCAGAGACGTTCATCGGTATTGTTGAATTTGGCCTTAACGGTAAGGGTATTGCTGGCTGAATCGATGGTGTTGTCGATGAAGGCGACCTCACCTTGCTGGGCGGGCGGGGTTTGGCCGACGATCGACGGCAATTGCTTGGCGTCGGGGAAAGTGGCCGCGACCGGCACCGGGCCGGCCTGCATCGCCGCCTGGATATCGTCGAGATAATTTTGCTGCACGGAAAAAGCGACATAGATCGGCCGGAGCTGATTGATCGTCATCAGCGGCGTCGTGTCCGCCTGACGCACCAAATTACCCAGTTTGGAATTGATGCTGCCGATGCGCCCGGAGATCGGTGCCGTGATGACGGTATAACTCAGTTCGACTTGATCCGCCTGGACCTGGGCCTCATCGGCGGCAACTGTCGCTTCGAAGGCGGCGACATCGGTTTTTGCCTGGTCCAGGGTCTGTGCCGAGGTGAAGTTCTTTGCCGCCAGCGGCACCAACCGGTTGACATTGCGCTTGGCATTTTCGAGTTGCGCACGGTCCTTGGCGAGATTGGCCTGAGCCTGGCGCAAGGCCGCCTGCAGGGCCCGGTCATCCAATGTCATGAGCACGTCGCCGACTTTGACTTCCTGGCCTTCCTGGACATTGACGCTGGCAATCACGCCTTCGATACGGGGCTGGACGGCAACCGTCGCCATCGGCTGTACCCGGGCGACCGTGGCGATCTGTTGTGGCATCGGCTGTTGCACGACTTCCGCCGCGTAGACCGGCAATCCAGGCTGACTATGATGCGCGTTGGGATTGGGCGCAGCGTCACCATCGCCGAATCCGCGCACGGCAAGATAGCCGAGCCCGGCCAGCGCGACGGCGGCGATCAACAAGAGTTTCGATTTCATTCAGCCTTACCTGGATTACGATCGATGTTCGATCGACTGATGATCGCACCGAGAATTGCCCTAGACATCATTCTACGCCATGTGACGCTAGATCCTGCGCCAGCATGGTGTTGCCCGGGCCACTTTCAGATTCTGCGTTCTATGACTTGATCATACCAGATCATTTATCTTAGACTAGAACTCTAAAGTTAAAGTTTCAATGAATGCCATCAGAAAATTTTCCTGAATCCGCCGAAATAGCCATCTTCTCCTCGAAAAGTGAGCCCGGGGAGGAGCAGCATTGGCGCCAAAAGCGACGCCGCAATATCCTGACCGCAGCAGGTGCGCTGTTCGCCCGGGATAGTTATGATGCTGTCCAAATGGACGACATCGCCCGCCTGGCAGGCGTGGGGAAGCCGACGATCTACCGCTATTTCGACTCGAAAGACGAGCTGTTTCTCGAGGTTTTCCGCGAAGCCTTGGAGCAATTGGAACAGGGAATCGGGCGAATCCTGTCAGCCGATATCACGGCCACCCAGGCCTTGAGCGAATTGCTCAGGCTGTCTTTCAATCTGCTCGGCAATCAGGTCTCGGCCCTGCGGCTGCTGACCGGCGACCGTCCGCAGCTCATCGTGCAGTGGCGAGAGGAATTTAGTCAGCGTCGGGGCCTGATCATGACCGCTTTCCGAAAGGTCCTCCAGCGCGGCATTGATGAGAATGAATTCCGCGCCGTTGATGTGGATGTTCTGCCCGCCATTTTTATCGGGGTAGTCCGTGGCGGCCTGATGGGGGTCGACCAGCACGGTGTCGGACCTGCGCATTTGTCAGAAACAGCGGTCGATCTTCTCCTGTCCGGGCTACGCAAGGATGCCGCCACCGCCTGAAGGTGGCTTGGACAAACGCACTTGCGTTCATTTGCTGGCAAGCGCCGGTGGCATCTGCCGAAATCGGGTTTCGACCGCATCATTCTGGGTGCGGAATCGCAAGGCATATGGCGTCATTCCTGATCGCGATTGACTTCGATCTGTCTTCCTGAAACAGTTTTCCGGCCAAGCGACCAATGGTTCAACATTGGCTTAAGAATTAGAGGGGAGGCACATGCGCGTTGCCACGTTCACGTATCGCGGCGCTCGCTCGGTCTGTCGTCTTTTGCCGAGCGGTGATTATATCCAACCGATCGATCTTGGTTCTTCCGGCCAGCAAGCCGGCGTTCTCGCTCTCATCGATTTCGCGGCCGGCGGCGGCACCTTACGGGATGCGGGCGATCCGATCCCGCTCAAGGACGTGAAACTGGAAGCGCCGATTCCAAGGCCCCGGCGTAATATTTTCTGCGTCGGCAAGAATTATCGCGATCATGTTCAGGAGCTCAGCAAAGGCGGCTTCGAGGCGGATAAGGCAAAGGAAGACTTGCCATCGGTCCCGATCATCTTCTCCAAGATACCGGATTGTGTCATCGGCCCCAACTGCACCATCCGGATAGATCCCAAAGTCAGCAAGAAAATCGATTACGAGGCCGAGCTTGCCGTGGTTATTGGGCGAGGGGGTCGCCATATCGCCAAGGCCGATGCACTAAGCCATGTCTGGGGTTATACGATCGTCAACGACGTCACCGCACGAGACCTGCAGCGCGATCATCAGCAGTGGCTGATCGGCAAGTCTCAAGACAGCTTCTGTCCCATGGGGCCCTGGCTGGTCAGCTGCGTCGAATTCGATCTCAAGAACACCAATATTCGCTGCTGGGTGAATGACGAATTGCGCCAGAACGGCAATACGCGGGATATGATCTTCGATGTGCCGACACTCATCGAAAGCATTTCCGCTGGCATCACCTTGCAGCCCGGCGATATCATTGCAACCGGAACGCCGGCCGGCGTGGGAGTCGGTTTCAAGCCGCCGAAATATCTTGCGCCGGATGATCGCGTGCGGATCGAAATCGACCGGATCGGCACTTTGGAAAATCCGGTCGCGTTGTGGGAGGGCTGACCAACCCAGGCGTCGTCAACCGCCTGGGGCATTTCGCAAAGAGCGGCGAAGGAGGTTATATGCCAAGAGCTTCGGTCTCCAGCGTCATTGACGCGCCAGTTGAACAGGTCTGGAAGCGAATTCGCGATTTCAACGCTTTGCCGCAATGGCATCCGGCGATCAAAGACAGCCGCATCGAAGATGGGCTGGCTCCAGACAAGATCGGCTGCATCCGAAACTTCAATTTGCGGGACGGAGCAAATTTCCGCGAACAGCTTCTCGCCTTATCTGATCGTGACCATAGCTATACTTATGTGATTCTCGACTCGCCCTTCGGCGTGGTCAATTATGTGTCCACGCTCAAATTGACGCCGGTCACTGACGGCGACCGTTGCGTCGTCGAATGGTATTCGGATTTCGATTGCGAGCCGCAACGCAGCCAGGAACTGGTGAACACTTTCCGCCAGGCTGTCTATCAGGCAGGCTTCGATGCGCTGAAAAGCCATTTCTCGCGACGATGAGCCGGGCCTTCAATCACGTGCATCGCTGCCGAGATCGAAGGTCCTCACGCTTTCCAGATTGGTGGGCCGCTGCAACACCTCGGGATGGCGCAGCGTCCGCACCGCATCATAATAGCCGGCACGCCAGTGGTCCTCCATCGATTGCCGGGAGAATTCGTAGTCCTTGGAATGACCTTCATATTTGGCCGTGCGATAGATCAGGTGCACGATATTGTAGACCTTATGGGATGCGACGGTGCCGAGCAGTTTCGCTTCGTCACTCTCGCGTAGCTCCGGCGGCAATTGCGACAGCAGATTGCCGAGTGCGCAACGCAAGCGTTGCATGCGCTTGAACTGGTCGGTATTGGCACGCGTCCGGCTCGAATATTGAATCTCCTTCTGGCGCATCATGACTTCCGCCAAGTCGCGCGGAAATACGCCGCGCGCGTTCCAGAGATCCACCTGGAACGCAAGCGTATCCTGGCGCAGCTCGTTATTGACGACCCAGCTCAGCGGCGTATTCGATACCAGGCCGCCATCCCAATAGAACTCGCCTTCGATTTCGACCGCAGGAAAGCCCGGCGGCAAGGCACCGCTCGCCATCACATGAAGCGGGCCGATCTTGTGCGTCGTCGTGTCGAAATAACTGAAATTGCCATTGCGGACATTGACCGCACCGACGCTGAGCCGCATTCCGTCATGATTGAGGCGATCGAAATCCACCAGACGCTCGAGCGTGGTCAGCAGGGAACTCGTGTCATAGAGGCTGGTCGCTTGATGCATGCCGGGGGGATAGAACCATGGTCCCGGCAGACGGGGCGCGAAGAATCCGGGGGCGCCGAAAGTCGCTGCCTGAAACGCGCTGATTTGGTTCAAGGCCGTGCGCGTTGCATCACCGCGCAGCAGCGGTGCAAACCAGCTATCCCCGCAACCCGTTCCCCCCACCACGGTGACTTCTTCCCAGAACTGTCGCAATTTCGCGACACGTTCCTTCGGCGCGTTGCCGGCGATCAATGCGGCATTAATGGCGCCGATCGAAATACCCGCCACCCAGTCAGGTTGCAGTCCCGCTTCGGCAAGCGCCTCGTAGACGCCGGCTTGATAGGCGCCGAGCGCACCGCCGCCTTGTAACAGCAATGCAATGCAATCAAAGGGTGGGCGTGTATCGACGCGATGTGTTTTCCTGAGCGGTGGCTGTGTCATACGTATCGTATCTCTTGCCGGGAATAATCGACAGGTCGTCGCGGTATCGCAATATGACTTTCGCGTCTGAGCAATAGCTGACGAAAAAGCGCAGGCTTCCGCCAGCATTTGAGTAAGAGATTTCCGAAGACGCAAGTTAAATGATGACGCAAAGTGCCGCTGCGCTTGAGCCGCTTGCAGCATCCACCCTTGAAGCCCAGGGATGGGGGCGTAGAATAGCCATTCCGATTATGAATATAGTTGGACGCATCTTTACAGAATGGGTACGCAAATGGGACATACTGTCGAATTGAAGGCCGCCGATGGGTTCAAACTCAGCGGATATCGCGCGGAGCCTGCCGGCCGCCCGAAAGGCGCACTTGTCGTGCTGCAGGAGATCTTCGGCGTCAATCATCATATACGGGCTGTGGCCGATCGTTTCGCTGCGGAAGGCTATGTCGCTCTGGCGCCTGCCTTGTTCGACCGTGCGGAACGCAATGTGGAGCTCGGCTATGACCAGACGGGCATGGAACGCGGTCTTAAACTGCGCAGCCAGGTTCAATTGACAGATACGTTAACTGACGTTCAGGCGGGCATTCAGGCGCTGTCTGATGTCGGCAAGATTGCGACCATCGGCTATTGCTGGGGCGGATCGCTGGCTTTTTTATCGGCAGCGCGGCTTAACGGTCTCGCTTGTGCCATTGGCTATTATGGCGCAATGATCGCAGCCCATGCGGGTGAGAAGCCAAAAGTGCCGGTACTGCTGCATTTCGGTGAAGACGATCACGGCATTCCGCTCACCGATGTCGAGAAGATTCGCCAAACGCGCCCTGAAATCGAAATTCATGTTTACAAGGGCGCCGGTCATGGCTTCAGCTGTGACGAACGCGAGTCGTTTAACGCAACCAGCCATGAGGCTGCACTTAAACGCAGTCTGGCATTTCTGAACAAGCATTTGTCCTAATTTTCATAAAATTTCAGTCACCCTGCACTCCACCTTAGAGATGCCGGCACCTCGTCACGGGCTTGTGACGAGGTGGGGACGGATATGACGCAAATCTCACCATAGCGTGAATGCAGTCAGCTTGAGCGTGCCAGCCAGCCGCCTTACGTGAGTCTTGCTCGCTAATCGTCTGGACAGTCAGTGCCGGAAGCGTCCGGCATTATCACGTCCGGAAACGGCAGGAAGGAGATGCGAGATGCTGAAACGCTTTCTGTTAACGACCGCCGTTCTGAGCGTCGCCGCCATGCCGGTGAGTATTGCGCCGGCCCTCGCCCAGGATAGCAACCAACCCACCACTACATCGCCGGCGCCTGCTCCTGCACCGACGCCCTCCGCCACGCCGGATGCATCGACCTCTACCACTGCAGAGGCGCCGACCCCGCCACCGGGGGATGCGATCATCGCGGCCGAAAGCAGCGGGGAAATCCGTGCCGATAAGCTCATCGGCATGAAGGTGTACAACGCCGACGGCAAAGAAGTCGGTAAGGTAAAGGACGTGCTGTTCGATAGGGACGGGACGGCGAAGGGTGTCGTCCTGTCGGTGGGGGGCGTGCTCGGCATCGGCGCGAAGCCGGTAGGCTTGCAGTGGAAAGAAATCGATCTGCAGCCGGAGCGGCAGGCGGTAAAGGTCAATTATTCGAAGGAACAGCTTGAGGCGGCGCCGAGCTTCAAGACGCAGGAGGCCCAGGCTTCCGAAATGAATTCTGCGAACCAGTCAGGCCAGCCGTCAGCGGCACCCTCGCCGAGCGGCACGGCACCCGCACCCAGCGGATCTGGCTCTAGCCAGTAATGATCTGGCCGATTATGAACCCGGCAGCGGGAACGCTGCCGGGTTTATTTTGTCGGCAACATCATTGGTCTAAAGGTCAATTTGCCCGCCTGCGAGAATCATAGTAGGTTCTTGATGACAAGTTTCAGCCCGTATTGATCGAGAGGGTGAAGGCGGTCTACGCCATCGATCATGGAGGTTGGATGCGTTCGCATTTCCGGTTCACTTAAATTCAGAAACCTCGTCTAGTCCAAGGCGAGGCGATTTTGCGTGCGATTAAGCCGGATAGTGACCGCATTGATTTGGCGCCGACTGCACTGTTCGAGGCATTTGCAAACGACGGACTTTCCGGGCAAGCGGCAGCGGTCCGAGAACGCATGTTTCGCTGAACTCACCAGGTCGATAACAAACACCAACATCGAAGGGGGAAATCGATGACGTGGGAGCAAGTATATAATCCATTGGGATCGATGGCGGGGTCGACGATCGTGGCAGCCCTGCCCGTCCTGGTGCTGCTGATCCTGATTGCCTCCAACAAGGTCAAGGCGCATATCGCGGCGATCATTGCGTTGATCGTCGCCAACCTCGTCGCCATCTTTGCCTTCACCATGCCGGCAGAATTGTCCCTGCGTGCGACCGTCCTAGGCGCAGTGACCGGCTTTTTTCCCATCGGCTGGATCGTTCTCAACGTCATCTTCCTCTATCGCCTAACTGTGGAGACAGGGGCATTCGATGTCCTGAAAACCGCGATCGGCGGTGTCACCAATGACCGGCGCCTTCAGCTGCTGCTGGTCGCTTTCTCCTTCGGCGCTTTTTTTGAAGGCGCCTCGGGCTTCGGAACGCCCGTAGCTGTCACCGGCGCCATTCTGATCGGATTGGGCTTCTCGCCTTTGGCGGCCTCTGGCCTGTCGCTGATCGCCAATACGGCACCCGTCGCCTTCGGTGCGCTGGGCACCCCGATCCAGGGCCTGGCGCAGGTAACGGGTCTCGATCCTTACCTGCTCGGCGCGATGGTGGGGCGGCAATTGCCCTTCTTCTCTTTAATTGTTCCTTTCTGGTTGATCTGGGCTTTCGCCGGCTGGCGTGGGATGTTGCAGATCTGGCCGGCGATCCTGGTCTGCGGCATTTCATTCGCCGTACCACAATTCGTGATTTCCAATTACATCAATCCCTGGATCGTCGATGTCGGTGCCTCGCTGATTTCGATGGCCTGCCTGATCGGCTTTTTGAAAATCTGGCGTCCGAGGGAAGTCTGGACCTCGCCGGCGTTGCGCAGTCGCGATGTTTCCGGTGAGGGGCGGATTGTCCCGCGGGAGCCGGAAACCAGGCCGAGCAACAACCAAGTCTGGATGGCGCTGTTGCCCTGGATCATTGTCTGCGTGGTGCTGCTGGTTTGGGGCACCCGGTGGTTCAAAACTGCGGTGAATGCCTGGGCGACCTGGAATTATCCGGTGCCGGGTCTCGACAAGATGATCACCAAGGTGCCGCCCGTCGTGGCGAAGCCGACACCGGAAGGGGCCGTCTTCTCCTTTACCTGGTTGTCTTACACCGGCACCGGTATGCTGATCGCGGCTATCATTGCTGGCTTCCTTATGGGCTTTTCTCCGGGACGCCTGGTCAAGGCCTATGGCGGAACGATCCGGGTCTGCGCCTATTCGCTAATCACCATTTCGGCAATGCTGGCCATCGGCACGCTGACCCGCTTGTCGGGGATCGATGCGACCCTCGGCCTTGCTTTTGCGACGACGGGCGTCCTTTATCCTTTCTTCGGTACCTTGCTCGGCTGGTTGGGCGTTGCTTTGACCGGATCGGATACGGCCTCGAATGTCTTGTTCGGCAACCTGCAGAAGATTACGTCGCAACAGCTCGGATTGTCACCGATCCTCATGAGCGCTGCCAATTCATCGGGCGGTGTAATGGGCAAAATGATCGATGCCCAATCGATTGTCGTCGCTTCGACGGCAACCAACTGGTTTGGCCATGAGGGATCGATCCTGCGCTTCGTCTTCTGGCATTCGATTGCGCTGGCCTGCCTGGTTGGCATCCTGGTCATGTTGCAGGCTTATGTCTGGCCGTTCACCGCCATGGTGGTGGCGGCACCGTAAGATCGCATCGCGCAAAGAAAAGGGCGTTCCTCACGGGAACGCCCTTTTTGTTTAATGCTTGTGCGTAATGCCTCAGCCGGCCCTGATCCTGGCGATGAAGGTGTCGACCTGCATCTTCAGCATCTCGGATTGCGACGACAATTCGCTTGCAGCGGTGAGGACCTGGGTTGAGGCACCGCCCGCTTCCTGAGCCGCCTCGGAGACACCGGTGATATTGCGATTGACCTCATCGGTGCCGGCCGCGGCCTGCTGCGCGTTGTTGGAGATTTCCTGGGTTGCTGCCGATTGCTCCTCCACCGCCGCGGCGATGGTGCTGCAGATCTCGCTGATCCGCCCCATGGTGCTGCTGATATGCTGAATGGCATCGACCGCCTGGCGGGTGATCTCCTGCATGCTGCCGATCTGACCGGAAATCTCGTCTGTCGCCCGCGCCGTTTGATTGGCAAGGGATTTGACCTCGGAGGCAACCACGGCGAAGCCTTTGCCGGCCTCGCCCGCGCGGGCGGCTTCGATCGTGGCATTGAGAGCCAGCAGGTTGGTCTGGCTCGCGATGTCATTGATCATCTGGACGATGCCGCCGATCTTGTCGGCCGCCTGAGCGAGGCTTTCGATTGTCTCACCGGTTTTCGCAACTTCATCCACCGCGGCGCGGGCGACATTGGTGCTGTCCGAGACCTGCCGGCTGATCTCGCCGATAGAGGCGGAGAGCTCTTCGGAAGCTGCGGCAACGGTCGTCACATTTGCCGATGCCTGGGTCGCCGCGGCAGCGACTGCCGAAGCCTGCCGCGTGCTTTCTTCCGCGACGCTGGACATCGATTGGGCATTGGCCCGCAACTCGGTCGCCGAGGACGAGACCGCCTGGACCACGCCTTGAACGCTGCTTTCGAAATTGTCGGCAAGCTCGTTCATCAAGCGCTTCTTTTCCACTTCCGCTTCGCGCTCGGCTTCCGCTTGGCGCTGGCGCATTTCATCCATCTCGATCAGCTTGCCCCGGAACACATCGATCGCCCGCGCCATCACACCGAGCTCGTCGCCGCGCTGTGTGGAGGGAACGTCAACCGCGGTATTTCCTTCAGCCAAGGCGCCGACCGTCTGCGTCAGGCCTGTCAGGGGACGGGCGATCAGGCCGCGCACCAGGAATGTGATGATGATCGCCATGATGATGATCAACACGGCTGCAGCGACCAGAATGAACGTGGTCAACTCACGCGAGGGCGCCAAAATCTTATCCTGGGGTAGGTTGACCATCACCGACCAGGGCGTTGTGGTCTGGCCGATGGTAACTGGTTCGAACACCCGGAATACAGTCGTGCCTGCTGATTTCGAGTAATCTGAATATGTATATGGCTGGCCGGCCGCGATCGCCGCCTTCGTCTGGGTGAGCGAGGGGGTTTCTGCGTCGATCGGATGGGTGATCTTGCTGGTATCGCGGAACGTTGCCCAGTTGCCCTGATTGGAAATCAGCGAGACATTGCCGGTTTCATAAGGCCTAATCGCGTCAAGGCTGGTCTGAATGCTTTCGAGATTAAGATCGAGGCCGACAACGCCCTTGATCTTGCCGTCGATGATGATGGGCGTCACCAGACTGGTCATCACGACGGTCTTGCCATTGACTTGATAAGGATAGGGCTCGACGATCTGCGGCTTGCCGGAGTTTCGGGCCAACAAGTAATAGTCGCCGGGGCCCGGCTTGTCGTAATCGACCAGTGGCGTCAGATCGACATTATTGGCGTCTTTATAGACGACATAGGGCACGAAACGACCAGTGGCATCATGGCCCGGCTTGTTGACGAAGTCCGTATCCTTGCCATCTACTGCATTCGGTTCCCAGGCTGTCCAGATCGCCAGATATTGCGGATTGGCTTTGACCGCGCTTTCAATCATCGCCAAATACATCATGCGGTCGGTAACGCCTTTGCCCTGCAAGCCGATAAAGGCGTCACGTATCGCCTCGATGGTCTTGAAGCCGGGATTCAAATTGCTTTGCACGCGAGAGGTGATGCCGCTGGCCAGGGAGCGTCCATTTTCTAGCGCCATTTTTTCGGTGGTGTTCGAACTCTTGGATGACAGGATATAGGCCATCGCCGCCATCCCGATCAGCAGGGCGCCGATCACCGACAACAATATCTTGGCGCTTAATGACAAACGGCCCAGTGCGACGCCGAGTTGTCCCTTCGACATTTGATTTCCCCCAAAATTCTCTCTGTCGCCTCTAAGCATCGGAGACGCGGTTATTCTTACATTTGAGGTAAAGAAATTTATATTTCGTAAAGACGAGTGTGCTCGCAGAAAGACAGCTTTTATTTGCAATAACGGATGACTTGGAAAATGCGGAGCGTGTGTCGATCATTCGCGGCTTTACCTTCAAATTTCCGCATCTTTGCTGCAAACTGGCTGAGAAATCGCCGCAGGAGGAAGCATGCACATTCCCCAGCAGCAATTGCAGGATCTCTATACCCTCTGGCATTCCCGCCTCCATCATCGCCGCATGCCCGATCGAACGGATTTCATGCCCGAAGATTTCCGTCCCTGGTTCGGCCATATCGGTATCATTGCGGCGGAAAAGCCGGATTATCATTCACGCTATCCACGCTGGCGCGTCGTGCTCTCCGGCCACGCCGTGACGGAGTATGATGGTGGCGACTGGACGGGACAGTTGCTGGATGAAGCTGTGCCGGATCATGCGCGCGGCGCCTTGCTCGCACCTTATGATCAGATGGTGGATCGACTGGCGCCGGTCTATTGGATGATTGACAGCTCGATCGGTGGATCAGCCTTGGCCAAATATCACCGTTTGCTCCTGCCGGTGACCTGTGGCGTGCCGGGCATCGGCAAAGTCATCGTCGGCATCTACGCAGAGCCTGAGGACCGCCAGAAGCGGCGAACGGTTTATGACGCAATGGCCGCCGCGGCCATGGCGAGGGCCTGGCAGGCCGCGTCGTAGCAACAGATATCGAACTCAATTGCTGGACGGAGCCTCGCCGAATGCGGCGGCGATCTGCAATCGTACGCAAGCACCGCCGGACGCGGCCCGATCGATACTGATCTTGCCGCCTTGTATTTCGATGAAGTGTTGAGCGATGCTGAGGCCGAGGCCGAGGCCGCCATATTCTCGCGAATTCGAATTGTCACGCTGCCAGAAGGGCTGGAACGCATCTTCGCGCGTGGCGTCGTCAAACCCGTCGCCGCTATCGATAATACGGAGCTCGGTCGTACCGTCGTCGATCTGTTCGGCCTCAATTCGGATCAGGGCGCCGCGTGGACTGAATTTAGCCGCATTGCTGATCACATGTATCAGGGCCTGTCGCATCAGCGCCGGATCGCCGTTCCCGCGCAATTCTACGTCCACCTTGGTAACGATGCGTTGCTGCTTCTCGTGCAGCAGGGGGCGCAGGCTGTTGATCGCATCTTCAGCAAGCTTGTCGAGCCGAAATTGCGCGCGCTCGGCGACGATGGTATCGGCTTCGATCCGCACCATGCTCAGGACATCATCGACAATCTTCAACAGGTGCTGTCCCGATCGGTTGATGTCGGCCGCATAGGGAATGATCTTCCCACTGTCCAATGTGGTTTCCGGCAGGGTCAGGAGATCCGAGAAGCCAAGGATCGCGTTCAATGGAGTTTTCAACTCGTGGCTCATATTCGCCAGGAATTGCGATTTGGCGCGGCTGAACGCTTCCGCCTTTTCGAGCGCCACCGCGTAATCGGCATTGCGCTGATCCAATTGCCGCATTAATGCGGTCAGCTTTTCATTGGCGGCCACGAGTTGCTGCTCGCGCAGGGCGAGGGCCTGTTGATTACGGCGTGATTGATCGACACGCATGATGATATAGGCAAAGCTGATGGTGCTGAGGCAGACAGCCGCGGTCTGTTGGGGCGCGCCCAAGCTGACCAACCGCCAGGCTTGGCTCGGCTCGTATATCAGAAAAGAGGGAGCGCTGCCGCTCATGCCGGCTATGAGGCCGAGCAGCGACCATTGCCATAGACGCAGATTGCCGCGCCGATAGGCGAAACATTGCAGCAATATTAAAGAGCCGATGAAGGCCACGGCGATACCGGCCATACCGACCAATGCCATCGATCCGCCGATCCAGAGCCGGACGATCATGGTGATCGCAGTGGCGCCCAATCCGCCGGCCCAGCCACCGAAATAGGTGGCCAACGCGATCATCGTTGCTCTTACATCGATGAGCAAATCGGGCAGCGGCAAGGTTGGCTGGAGCATGGTCAGGGCGGCAAGTCCGCCGAAAATGAGGCCCCAAATAAGCCAGCGTATCGAGGATTGGAGGTTGTCGACCGCCCGTTTATACCAGCCGATCCCTAAGCAGGCGAGGCCGATCACCGAGGCATGTAGCACTACATCGAGGAAGCCGGAAAGCAGATGTTGGATCATTACGGATGATAAGGCTCCCTGCCCCAGCAACAATCAGCGGTAGCGATGATACAGAGCGGTTCGCAATCGCGAAAGACGTGTGGTATACCAAAAAGAAGATTTTACCGTTTTAGTTTATCCGGCTCGAATAAGAATTTATTCTCCGCGACTTGCTATTTCCGGCATCGCCCGCTACATGGCGACCATCTTCGGCCTCGCTTTCGGGAATAGCTTATCGTGCAGGGACTAATACGCTGGCTCCGGAGTTTTGTACCGGGGCCGATGACAGGCAACGGCTGGGAACGGCTGCGGAGCTGCGTCGGCGCATTACTCGGTATCGTCTTCACCGGACTTGCCAGCCGCTACGTTCTGGGACCCGACGGCGCGTCTCCCCTGCTGATTGCGCCAATGGGTGCATCCGCCGTCCTGCTCTTCGCCGTGCCGGCCAGTCCGCTCGCTCAGCCCTGGTCCATCATTGGCGGCAATCTCGTCTCTGCGACGATCGGTGTGACCGCCGCGCTCTATCTAAGCGATCCCTTTCTTGCCGCCGCGGTTGCGGTAGCAGTAGCGATCGGCGCGATGTTTGTGCTGCGCTGCATTCATCCACCCAGTGGCGCGGTGGCCCTGACCGCCGTGCTTGGCGGTCCAGCAATTCACAATCTCGGTTATGGGTTTGTGGTGCTGCCGGTGGGGTTGAACTCCGTTTTCCTGCTGCTGGCTGCCTTGATCTTCAATAATCTCGCCCGGCATCGTTATCCGCACGTGGCACAGGTGGTGCACACGAATATCCATCGGACCGCCGATCCGAAACCGGGCGATCGTCTCGGTTTCGTCCCCGCCGATCTGGATGAAGTGCTGAAAGAATATCGCGAGCTCCTGGATATCAGCCGCGACGATCTTGAAAATCTGTTCTTGCAGACGGAGATGCATGCCTATCGGCGGCGCTTCGGTGACATTCTCTGCGCCGATATCATGTCGCGCGATGTCATCGCCGTCGATCCGTCAACGGATCTCCAGGATGCCTGGACGCTGCTGCGGCGGCATCGTTTGAAGGCTTTGCCGGTGATCGACAACCATTCCCGTCACGTTCTCGGCGTTGTCACGCTGGAGGATTTCGTCAAGCAAATCGACCAGGACCGGTTCGATGGCTTCGAAGCACGCTTCAGCCGCTTGATCCGACGCACAGGGTGGGGCCGCAAGCACCGCCGGAAAACGGTTGGCGATATCATGACCTCATCGGTGCCGACGGCACGGGATGACACGCATATCGTTCAGTTGGTTCCGTTATTGTCGGATAGCGGTTTGCATCATGTATCGATCATCGATCACGATCGCCGGCTTGTCGGCGTGGTTAGCCAGTCGGATCTGATTGCTTGCCTCTATCGCGGCCGCTTAGCGGAACCGGACAATGCCCATATCGGAATGCTGCAGAATGTGGCCAATGATTCATTTCATGAGACGGAAGCACACGCCTGACGCGGTTTGGCGGCTTGAGTGTAAGGCTGCTGCCGGTCAGTCAGCGAGCGAATGAGTACGGTCTCTGAGGAAGCGGCATAAAGCCCGGCTATCGCGTATCGGCTGCACCTGCTCATAGGCAAAGACATCGCCGATCGTCGCACGAAACTGCCGCCCCATCTTATTGGCGACTTCATGCAGCAGAAGGGCGAGGCGGGCCGTCATGCTGATATGGCTGGCGATCTGGAATAAGCGGCTGTTCTGACCGTGGAAATAGATCGGCAGCACGCTGGCTTTCGCTTCGTGTATGAGGCGCGCCGTAAAGGGCTTCCAATCCAAATCGATGGCCCGCCGCGCAAAGGGAGTCGGCGTAGTGGCCACGCCGCCGGCGGGGAAAACGATCAGGCACCCACCGGCCTTCAAATGAGCTCGGGCCGCCGCGCGCGTGGCAAGGTTGGTCTGGCGGGCAGCCTCGGTGGGGTCGAAATCGATCGGCAGAATATATTGCTGCACATCGGCATCGGGCGGATAGAGCCGTGCATTCGTGAGAACCTTGAAATCCGACCGAATGTGATTGGTCAGATTGCCGATCAGCAAACCGTCGACCAGGCCAAAGGGATGATTGGCAACGATGACCAGCGGCCCGTTCCTCGGAACCGCTGCCAGCTTGGCGGCATCATATCTGATGCTGATGTTGAGCAGCCGCATCGCAGCCACCCAGAAATCCATGCGACCCCGCATTTCCGACCGATAGAGCTCGTAAAGCCGTTTCAGCTTGATCTGGCCGGTCAGAATTTCAGTGAGGTGGATGAAGCCGCGCGCCACCAGCCCGTCGCATTGGCTGGCATAGCTGAGCTCGATAGGCTCCATTTCAAGGGCGGCTAGATTTGACATAAGGAGCAACTATGCCGCCGTATCTTTACCTCTTTGTCTCAGCTCGATGACCGTTCGGCGACAGCCGGCGAGATCGAGGTCGCAATTTTTCTTCATTCCGGTAGCGGAATGAACTCCGTCTCGCCGATAACCCGGTCAAACCGTCTCGCCTTCCAATCCGCCTTGGCAGCTTCGATTCGAGCCTGGGAGCTGGAGACAAAGTTCCACCAGATATAACGCGGCCCGTCCATCGGCTCGCCGCCAAGCAGCAAAAGATGCACCGGCGTCACCGCCCTCAATCGAAAGGCGGGGCCGTGTTTCAGAACCAGCAAACGCGCGGCATCGAAGACCTTGCCATCGAGTTCGATCTGTCCGTCGATCAGATAGATGGCTCGCTCCTGGAATTCCGCCGGCACGCCAAAGCTGCTTCCGGTCGACATGCGTATTTCCGCATAGAACAGGGGAGAGGCAGTGGCGACCGGCGAGGTTGCACCGAACATCGATCCGGCGATCACGCGAACCTGGCTGCCCTCCATCTCGAAGTGAGGCAGCGTGTCGGCCCCATGATGGACGAAGCTCGGTGCG
Organism: Dongia soli; assembly: GCF_034044715.1. NCBI lineage: Bacteria > Pseudomonadati > Pseudomonadota > Alphaproteobacteria > Rhodospirillales > Dongiaceae > Dongia > Dongia soli. Next base: position 33,946 of record NZ_JAXCLW010000011.1, read on the forward strand.
ACTTCTTCCTGGCTCTTGGGCAAGGCCACCCAGGATTGGATGCCGAAAATCCTGGACGGTTGCTGCCGCTGTTCCGGCGGTGTCCGCTCGGAATGAGCAATGCCGCTGCCCGCCGTCATCCAATTGACGGCGCCCGGCTCAATCGCCTGAACCGAGCCCACGCTGTCGCGATGCACGATTGTGCCTTCAAATAAATAGGTGACCGTGGAAAGGCCGATATGCGGATGAGGCAGTACATCAAGGCCATGCTGAGGCGACAATGTCGTTGGCCCCATCTGGTCGAGGAAGATGAAAGGGCCCACCATTCGCTTGCCGATCGCCGGCAGCACGCGGCTGACCTCGAAACCGCCGAGATCCCTGCTGCGCGGCAGTATCATCGTCTCGATGGCATCGCTGGGATCGACTGCTTCTCTATTCATTGCGGTTCCTCGATCGGCAGGGCGGCGGATGCAATGTTACCTCCATCCCAAGGCCAATGCGATCATTCATCTGCGGCTATTCGACGCTGAACTTACCCTTTGGTCAAAGCGGCGACATCCCGCACCACGATGGCGAAGCGATCGGCCAAGGCGGCCAGGGCGTTGCGATGAAGTTCTGCGGCCGTAATTGTCGAGCCTTGCAAAGGGTCCGGTAGATCGCCGGTTGCCGTCGCATTGGCCACGATGGTGGAGCGATATCCGAGATCGAGGGCGGCGCGCGCCGTCGCGCTGACACACATATGGGTCATGAAGCCAACAATGATCAGCTCAGTCCGGCCGCTGGCCCGGATCAGCTCATCGAGCGATGTCTTGGCAAAGGCATTGGGCAAGGATTTGACGACAATCTGTTCGCCATCCTTGGCGGCAAGCGTCGGTATGGCCTGGGCGAACGGCGTTTGCGGATCGAACAGGCCACCCGGACGACCTTGTTGCAGGACATGAAAAATCGGCATGTGATGCTGCCTGGCGATGGCGAGGAGATCCGCAATCTCAGCAGTCGCCGCGTCGATCCCAGGCAAGGGCAGGCGGCCGGAGCGATATTCCTCCTGAGCATCGATCACGATCACGGCGGATTGCGAAAGCGCGCTTGGATGTAAGGGCGCATTGGCGTGTTGCAGCAAGGTGCGCGGCGTGGTCATGAACTCTCCTTGAGCTTTTCATTTTCGGACGCGCGCGGCTCGTTTTACTGCAAATGACTCCGGCCACCTATGTTCGAAATCGCAAACGCGCCCTGACCTGCCTCTTCTGAAGCTCGTCATTCCTTGAGCATTGGTCTGTCATGAAAGGATATGCTGCAACCGCGAAAAGGATCGTCATTGTCTTCTTTCAACTCCTTCGGCTATGATCGATTGCTGAATAATTACAAAATAATGAACGTCCATGAGGCGGGACGCAGCAAACGGGGGCGATATGCATTGTCAGGCAAAATATTGAAAAGGGCGTTCGGCTGGCGGAGTTCGAGATCGCAAGATTTATTTGCGATTTCGCGCAACTTATCCCCAGCTCTCGCTCGCGCTGCTTGAATTTGGTCACAAGATTGCAATAGGGGGTGGTTAGATTCCGCCCGCCTGCGCTTCGACCGGAGCCAATCACGATATAGGTCACCAAGGAGGATGTTTTGAAGAAACGTGACGTAACTCATTCGACAGCCGCTAGCGCGCGCGCCTTTTCGCGCCGCCTGCTGCTGAAGACGACTGCAACGCTCGGCGCCGCGGCCGTGACCGCGCCCTGGCTTGTGCGCGACGCTTTTTCCTCGTCCGGCCAATTGAATTTCATCGGCTGGGCCGGGTATGACTTCAAGCCGGCTTTCGAGGCTTTCCACAAGAAAACCGGTATCAAAATCAATTTCAACGAGCAGCCCGATCAGGATGCGATGGCGGCCCAGGCGAAAGCTGGCGGCAGCGATACCTTCGATATCTCTGAGCCGACCGCCGATCGGGTGCGCAACTGGGTCGAGCAGGGTTTCATCCAGCCCTGGCACACCGCGAAGATCAATCTCGACGGCGTCGAACCGGGCATCATGAACGGCTCCGCCGCCAAGCAGGGCGAAGTCGACGGCAAGCTCTATGCCTCGCCCAGCGTCTGGGGAACGGAAGCCCTGATGTTCAATACGGATGAGATCAAGCTGGAATATCCTCAGGCGAGCCTGGGCGATTTGTGGCAGGATCAATATGCTGGCAAGGTGACGCTGCGTGCGCATTCCGGTTTGATGGCGATTGGCCGCTGGCTGGAAGCTGAAGGCAAGTTGCCGAAGCCCTATGACGATTCGTTCAAGGATGAAGCGTCGATGGTGGCGAACTATGATGCGATTCTGAAGAAGGCGATCGAGCTGAAGAGCCACATCGCCCAGTGGTGGAAAGATGAAAATTCCGCCCAGGGTGCTTTCCGTACGAATGGCTGCGTGATCGGTCAGTGTTGGGATACCTCGGCCCAGGCGCTGCAGAAGGAAGGCCTGCCGGTCGGCTATATCTCGCCGAAGGAAGGTGCTGCGGCCTGGTTGCAGGAATTCGTCCTGTTCAAGAAGGCGAAGAATGTCGCCCAGGCCGAAGCCTGGATCTCCTGGATCAACAGCCCCGAAGGCTCGCTCGCTTGGGCCATTGCCTGGTCGGGTAATCCGGTGGCTAAGGGCGGTGCCGATGCGGCACCGGAATCGCAGAAGAAGTTCCTGAAAGCGGCTTTCCCGGGCGATGCCCTGAATAAGCTGTGGTGGTGGCCGGAACAGACGACGTGGTTTGTTTCGAAGCGTAACGAATATGCTGATAGGTTCATGTCGGCCTAATGCCACGAACCGCTCCGGCACATCGGCGATCAGCCGATGTGCCGGAGGCCTGCCGGCTTCGAGCCTATCGGTGACGATGGGCTGCTTGGGGTGGAGCGGTCAGTTCAGCCATCGGAATGTCAAAGAATAACTTGGCATGACTAACGGGTTGAAGGAGGACTCCATGACAAAGCGTAAAACGGCAAAGCGTAAGCATCACCATTCCGTCGCGCGCCTTGATCGCGCGATATCCCGGCGCCGATTGTTGAAGGCGTCAGCCGTCATCGGTACGGTCTCTTTAGGCGCACCCTGGATCGTCCGGGATGCCTTTTCATCCTCGGGCGAATTCAATTTCCTGGGCTGGGCCGGTTATGACTTCAAGCCGGCCTTCGACGCCTTCAACAAGAAGACGGGCATCACCGTCAATTTTACTGAACAACCTGACCAGGATGCGATGGTCGCGCAGGCCAAGGCAGGCGGAGCGGCCGGCGGCTTCGATGTCTGCGAGCCGACAGCCGATCGTATCAAGAACTGGGTCGAGCAGGATTTCCTGCAGCCCTGGGGCGACAAGAACATCAATGCCGACGGTATCGAACCCGGTATCATGAACGGCTCGGCGATGAAGCCGGCCCAGATGGGCGGCAAGCTCTATGCGTCGCCCAGTGTCTGGGGAACAGAATCCCTGACCTTCAACACCGATGAAGTGAAGCTCACCTATCCGCAAGCCAGTCTCGGCGATCTGTGGAAGGATGAATATGCCGGCAAGGTGACCGTGCGGCCGCATTCCGGCCTGATGACGATCGGGCGGTGGCTAGAAGGTGAAGGCAAACTGCCGAAGCCCTATGACGATTCCTTCAAGGACGAAGCCTCGATGACGGCAAATTACGATGTCATCATCAAAAAGGCACTGGAACTCAAAAGTCACGTCGCACAATGGTGGAAGGACGAGAATTCGGCACAGGGCGCTTTCCGCACCAATGGTTGCGTCATCGGCAATTGCTGGGATACCTCGGCCCAGGCCTTGCAGAGGGAGGGGCTGCCGATCGGCTATCTGTCCCCCAAGGAAGGCGCTGCCGCCTGGCTGCAGACCTTCGTGCTGTTCAAGGGGGCGAAGAATATCGCCCAGGCCGAGGCTTGGGTGTCCTGGGTCAACACGCCGGAAGGAGCATTGGCCTGGGCCCAGGCCTATAGTGGAAATCCAGTTGCCAAAGGGGCGGCTGATGCTGCGCCCGAAGCGCAGAAGAAGTTCTTGCAATCGGCTTTCCCCGGCGATGCCCTGAACAAACTCTGGTGGTGGCCGGAACAGGCAAGCTGGTTCGTCTCGAAGCGCAACGAATACGCCGACAGATTCCAGGCGGGTTGATCAAGCTGCACAAGGCTCGCCGAGCGGAGCATCGGCGAGCCTTGCTGTCGGGTTCTGCCGCCTGCAACGGTCGGGATTAACCGCCTGCGATTCGAAAAGAACTACAAAGATTTTCAAAATTTTGAAAAATCGATTGACTCGTTCAAATCTCCAAACCGAAGATGCGGGCAGGGGAGCAATGGAACTGGGCGACAATGCGAAGCATGCGCCAACGAGTCGGCAGATATCTTTTGCTGACACCGCTGGGAGTGACCTCGATCTTGACGGTGGTCATCGCGCTGGGATTGATCACGGTGCTCAGTTTTCAGCGCACCGATCCCGCCGCTTTGTTCACCGATTTCACCTGGGCGGCGTATCAGGATAATGTCGCGCGGCCGCTTTTCTGGCGTGTGCTCGGCAGGTCTCTCGTTATCTCGGCGCTGGTGACAATCGTCACCATCGTTTTGGCTTATCCGGTCGCCTATTTCATTTCCTTCAAAGCGGGGCAGGCCAAGCATATCCTCTTGGTAATCGTCTCTGCGCCGTTCTTCACCAGCTATCTGCTGCGGATCTTCGGCTGGAAGATCATTCTTGGGTTCAATGGCGTGCTCAATTCCGCCCTGTTGGGCCTTGGCTTGATCGATCAACCGCTGGCTTTCCTGGTCTATAATCCTGGCGCCGTCATCATCGCGCTCAGCCATGCCTATCTCGCCTTCGCCATCCTGCCGATCTATGTCTCGCTGGATCGCATCGAGCGCGCTTTGCTGGAAGCCGCTTCCGATCTCGGAGCGCGTCCGGCGAGCGTCTTTTTGAAGATCGTCCTGCCGCTCTCGGCACCGGGCGTCATCTCGGCGGCGGTGCTGATCTTCGTCCCAACGGTCGGCGACTACATCACGCCCACCTTGGTCGGTGGCCCGGAAGGTGTGATGGTGGCCAATCTCATCCAATCGGCCTTCGGCAAGGCCAATGACTGGCCGGCCGGTTCCGCCATGTCGGTTGCAACCATCCTGACCGTGGGCATTCCCTTGCTGATTCTCTTCTCGCTCGGCCATCGGCGCGCCAGGAGCAATGCATGACCACCGAGCAACCTCTTGCAAGCTACCTGCCGGCCAGCGGCAATCTATCTGTCTCCGCCATGCTGCGCGGCATGCGGCGCCAATGGCTATGGTTTTATACCCGTCTCTTTGCGGTTATCCTTTATCTGCCATCCGTCTTCATTCTGCTTTTCAGTTTCAATTCCGGCATTCACGTCGCCTTTCCTTTGAAGGAATGGACTTTCGACTGGTACATCGCCCTTGGTCGCAATGGGGCCTTGCTGACGGCGGCCGGCAACAGCCTGAAGGTCGGTGTGGCCGCATCATTGATGTCGACGACGATCGGCGTGCTCGGTGGCTTCGCCCTGGTGCGCTATCGCTGGCCGGGCGGGCAGGGGCTCACCGCACTCAGCATGATGCCGCTGCTGATGCCCTCGATCATCATGGGCATTTCGCTTCTGGTCCTGTTGCGAACCATCGGCTTCGGCAATTCGCTGACCGCTATTACAATTGGGCATATCGTCTTCTGTACGCCGCTGAGCCTCTCGATCATGATGAGCCGCTTCGTCACCTTGGATCGCACCTTGGAAGAGGCAGCACTGGATCTCGGTGCCAATGAGATTGGCACTTTCTTGAAGATCACATTGCCTCTCTCGGTTTCGGCAATCGCTGCCTCAATCATTCTATGCCTTACCGCGTCGATCGATGAATTCGTCATCGCCTTTTTCCTGGCCGGCACCGACGTCACCCTGCCACTGTACATTTGGGGGCAATTACGGTTCCCCAGCCGGTTACCGGAAATTCTGGCTCTCGGCTCCTGCATGTTGCTGGGCACGCTGGCTTTGATCGTTGTCGGTGAGATGCTTCGTCGCCGCGGCGCGGCGCAAAACGTCACTTGAAGAGCGTGCCGGCCCGGGCGGCATCCGGCATGTCCATGCAAGACCGCCAGAAATTGGGAGGTACCCATGAGACAGAAAACATCTGCCGCAAGCTCGCGCCGGCAAGTTTTGATCGGCGCCGCGCTTGGGCTCTGCGCCGTTGCCGCCGTTTGGGGCGGCCGGGCGGTTGCCGCCGATAAGCTCTCATACTTCACCTGGAGCGGCTACGAGTTGCCTGACTTCCATAAGGCCTACGAAGCGGCGCATCCCGATTCGCTCGATGTGGCCATGTTCGGCGATGACGACGAAGCCTTCACCAAGGTGAAAGCCGGCTTCCGGCCGGACCTGGCGCATCCCTGCTATGACAAGGTCGAGCGCTGGAGGCAAGCAGGCCTCATCGAGCCGATCGATACCAAGCGGCTGAAGAATTGGAGCAAGATTTCGCCGGTCCTGCGCAATCTGCCGGGGCTGGTGGAAGGCGACCAGACCTGGATGGTGCCATGGGACTGGGGCAATACCTCGATTACCTATCGCACCGATCTTCTGAAAAATCCCGAGCAGAGCTGGAAACTGCTTTGGGACGCGAAGTATACCGGCAAGATCGCGACGATCGACGCAGTTCACGATACGCCGATGGTGGCTGGGCTGTTGGCGGGCTTCGATCCCTTCGACATGAATGACGACCAGATTGAGGCGACGCGCAAGAAGCTGCAGGAGCAGCGACCATTGCTGAAAATGTACACGACCGACATGACGTCGATTGAACAGGCGCTGGCCTCGGGTGAGCTGGTTGCGGCGATGACTTGGAATGCCTCGGCCGTGAGCCTCAAGAAGCAGGGCGTACCCGTTGAATTCATGAATCCCAAGGAAGGGATGCTCACTTGGGTCTGCGGCTTCGTCATGATCAAGGGTACGCCGCATGCCGATCTGGCCTATGACTTCATCAATGCCCGGCTCGCCGACGCCTCTGGCGAATATTTGATCGAGAATTACGGCTATGGCTCATCGAATGCCGATGCGATGAAGGCAGTGGGCGAGGCGAAGCTGAAGGAGCTGCAGCTGCCGACCGATCCGGACACGATGCTGAAAGCGACCGTGTTTACACGGCCGATCCGCAACAACGACAAGATCACCAAGATGTTCGAGGAAGTGAAGGCCGGCGGTTGAGGCAGCCAATTCTGCCGATGAAGCAAAGGGGCATGCGGTGCATGCCCCTCTTTATGTCAGCCCGCTTCTGCCGAGGTGTCTACTGTCCGCCTGTCCTGCAAGGGCCGTTGCTCGATTCTGGAAAAGGCAAGCAAGCCGGCGGCTAGGATTCCGGCGACGATGAAGAAAAAGATCGTATAGGCATGGGCAAGGTCAAGCCGTGCAGCCGCATCCAGGGGATGGCTCAGGATTTCGGTGAGGCCGCCATCTGCCGCACGGGCCGGCATCATCGCGACCATGAGACCTAATACCAAGGCTGAACCACCCGCCGTAGAAGCGGCGCCGCCGAGTGCGCGGGCAAAGCTGATGGCGCCGCTGACGGCGCCAAGATCGCGCCGGTCGACGGCGTTCTGCGCGGCGACATTGGCGATCGGAAAGATCGGCCCGATCCCCAGCCCTGTCAGTAGCAGCAATCCGGCGGTCAGCATCGGCGTTGCCTGGGTGGCAAGAATACCGAGCAGCACCAGACAGGCAATGGCCAGAGGAAGGCCTAGAAGCGTCGGCAGCTTATAGCCGCCAGTGCGATGGATATATTGCCCCGACATCGCCGCACCGGCCGTGCTCGACAATAGCAGCGGGATCATCAACAGGCCGACATCGCGAGGCGATTGCAGCAACGACAGTTGTAGGAAGGTCGGCACCAGGACAGCCAGAGCAAGATAGGCGCCGAAAACCAGGAAGATGGCGATCAGGACCGGGGTGACGACCGTATCGGAGAAGAACCGGGGCGGCATGATCGGTTCATCAAGCCGACGCTGGCGCCAGGCGAAGATCGATCCGGTAACGATGCTGCAGGCAAGGGCGACGATGATCTGCCAAGAAACCCAGGGAAATTCCGTGCCGCCCCAGGACAGCGCCAGCAGAAAGGAGGTGCTGCTGATGATGAAGCAGAGAACGCTCGCATAATCGATGCGCCGTGCCCCGCCGCGGCCCGTCAGGCGATGCAGGATCCGATCAGTGATCAAGATGGCGACAAGACCGATGGGCAGATTGATCCAGAAGATCCAGTGCCAGCTCGCATATTCCGTCAGGAAGCCGCCGAGGACGGGGCCCAGCAACGACGATCCTGCCCAGACGCCGGCGAAATAGGCGCCGTAGCGCCCTCGCTCACGCGGCGAGACGACATCAGCCACCACTGTCTGCGCCAGGGTGATCAGACCACCACCGCCGAAGCCCTGCAGCGCCCGGGCCAAGATCAAAAACGGCATCGAGGGCGACAGGGCGCAGAGCACCGAGCCCAGGAGGAAAATCAGGATGCTGATACGCATGATGGGCCGGCGGCCATGCAGATCGCTGAGCTTCCCCAGGATCGGCGTCGCGGCGGTCGAGGTTAGCAAATAGGCGGTAACGATCCAGGCCATTAAATGAAAATCGCCGAGATCCGAGCCAATCGACGGCAAGGCGGTCGCGATGATGGTTTGGTCGAGCGCGGCCAGGAACAGGGCGATCATTGCGCCTAGCACCACTTTATGCGTTTCCGCGGCACTGAGCTTAACGAAGCTGGGCTTGTTCATGGAGCGTCATCACCGTTGAATATGCTGAAAGATCGCGATGGACCGGACTGTAGCCCTTGCCGGCATGCAGCGCGCCAGGAGCGAAAGATTGAACCGCAGGACTGCAGCGACCGGTCTGAAGTCCTAAGCGACCGGCCTTCATGCCGTCAAGCTATTGAACTTGCATGGCTATATTGTGGTCCAGGCAGGTCGAGGTGGCCTTATCGCGACAATCACAATCGAACGCCGGAAACCGCCAGAAAGCGCTGGCGAAGGTATTTGCCAGCGGCTACAAGACATTAACCGAACAGCAATTTTGTACTGGGATAGTCACTATCATACCGGCATACCCGGATAGCGGTAGCCGGCGAGGCTTCATTTTCGGTGTCGGGTGCATGTTGGCAACGGGTGATGTACTTGCGCGGGATACCAGCGAGCACGCCCGCCTGGCGGCGCTCGATGCTTATGGCATTGTGGATACCGCGGCCGAGGAGGCCTTCGACCGGTTTGTGCGTGTGGCTGCCGCGATACTCCGTGTGCCAATCGCCCTCATCTCGCTAATCGATCTGGACAGGCAATGGCTCAAGGCCCGGATCGGCATTGATCTTCAGGAAACCGCCCGCAGCATCGCCTTTTGCGATCATACGATCCGGCAAGACCATGTGATGATGGTGCCGGATGCCGTCACGGATGACCGCTTTGCCCAGAACCCCTTGGTCATCGATGCTCCCTATATTCGCTTTTATGCGGGCGCTCCGCTGATCACACCGCAAGGCGATCGGCTGGGCGCGCTTTGCGTCATGGATCAACAGCCGCGCAGGCTGACCGATGAGGAACAGGATCTGTTACGGGACCTCGCCGGCATGGTGGTCGACTCGCTGGAACTGCGGCGACTGAAAGAGAGTGCTGCACGGCAGGCAAAGGACATGGCTCTCCTGGCACAGGAAAGCGCCCAAGCCCAGGCCCATGCGGAACGCCTGCTGCAGCAAAAGTCGCTGTTCATTGCCGCCATGGCGCATGAATTGCGCACGCCGCTCAATGCCATCATCGGTTTCACCGATCTTTTGCGCCTGGATGTCGCCAAGGAATTCCCCGAAGAGCGGCGCCGCGAATTCATCGACATCGTCAATAGCAGCGGCCAGCATCTCCTGGATCTGATCAACGACCTGCTTGATCTCTCCAAGATTGAAGCGGGTAAGTTCGAAGTTAAGCCGGAACCGACGGATGTGTCCGCCCTGGTGACGCAGGTCCATCGCATGATGTCTGGCCTGGCCAAGGATCATCGTCAGAAATTTGACATCAAGATCGACCCCAAGTTACCCGCTGTCATGGCCGATCCCCGCGCGCTGAAACAGATCCTGGTCAATTTGATTTCCAATGCGATCAAGTTCACGCCCCACGGCGGATATGTCGGGGTGACCGTGGCGATGCAAAATTCCGGTTGCCGCATTTTTGTCAGCGATACCGGACGCGGCATCAGTGCGGACGATCTCAAGGAAATTGCCGAACCGTATCGGCAGATCCGTCACAACGACACTGACGCAGGTCCCGGCACCGGGCTGGGCTTGGCGATTTGCCGCCGGCTTGTGCAATTGCACGGCAGTGTCCTGGAAATTGAAAGCTCGCCAGGCAATGGGACGACCGTGAGCTTCAGCCTGCCGTTTGCGGCGTAAGCGTCTCGGGGGCGATATAGCCACATTGCGCAAGGGCCGCCAGCATATGTGGCGGCGGCGCTGCTTCAACCGCAACGGCCGCCCGGTTGGGATAAAGCGGCAGGCTGATGGCCCGCGCATGCAGATGCAGCTTGGTGCCAGCTTCACGATTGCCGGCGGCGTCGGGACCATAGACCGGATCGCCGATCAGCGGACAGCCGAGAGCCGTGCAATGGATGCGGATTTGATGGGTGCGGCCGGTACGTGGCTTCAATTCCAGCCATGAGATCGTACCGTCACTGCCGAGCAGCCGGTAATCGGTGATCGCCTTTTGCGTCTCGGGATCATCCTTGTCGGCGACCGTCATGCGCCAGCCGGTGCGCTGGTTCAGCTTTTTCAGGGATAGGTCGATCGTGCCAGCGGTTTCAGCCGGACGGCCCCGCACAATGGCCCAATAGGTTTTCTCCACCTGACCGCCGGCGAACATCAGTCCCAGCTTCCGCAAGGCCTTTCGATGCCGTCCCAGGACGAGGCAGCCGCTGGTGTCGCGGTCCAGGCGATGGGCCAGTGCGGGTGGGTTTGGCAGGCCGAAGCGCAGGGCATCCAGGCATTGCTCCAGATTGGGTCCGCCGCCGGGGCCGGCATGAACCGGCAAGCCAGCCGGCTTGTCGATGATCAGGATCAGGCCGTCGCGGTAAAGCAGGCGCGCCAGGGTTTCCTCTTCGGACAGCGGTGCCGGAAACTTGCTCTGAGATTGCTGCTGTTGTTTCCGGGGTTGCCGGGACGAGGCCGGCTGGCGGCGGCCGCCTCTGCGCCCGCTGCTTCCCCTGTCCTTTCCGGATCCATCTCTATCCGTCTTGCCGGTCGTGTGTGTCTTCATGATGCCGCGATCGATATTCCGGTCCGTTGTACGTAGAATAGCCCGGCTTTCGCAAGAGCGGCGGACGGATATCGTTCAGCCGGCCGTGATATGTCGCGGCCAGCGGGATCAACGCCGCTTCGGTTATTGACCGTTCAGTCCCCTCTTGCCAATCAGAAGCGGGTTTACCCCCCTGAAAACGGATTAAGAGGATTTCATGAGCGCCGATGCAGTTATGACGGTCGAAGCGTTCCTGGCGAAGCTGGGACGTTTGGCGGAGCAGGCATTGAGCCGCTATGGATTCTCGCCGGACGCCACGGCGACATTGATCAACTACTCGGAAAACGCCACTTATCTCGTCGAGGATCCAGTCCAGGGCAAACAAAGCATTCTTCGCATTCATCGCCGCGGCTACCACAATGAGGCGGCAATTCGATCGGAACTGCAATGGATCGATGCCTTGCGCAAAGAGGAAGGTGTCATCACCGCCGCCCCGATCCCCGCCAGCGACGGCACGCTGATCCAGCGCCTTGCCAATGACGAGCTGCCCGAGCCGCGCCATGCCGTGATGTTCACCTACCTCACGGGCCGCGAACCATCCGAGGACGATCTGCTGGGGCCGTTCGAACGCTTGGGTGCGGTCAGCGCCCATATGCATCGCCATAGCCGCAACTGGCGGCTGCCGAACGGCTTCATCCGCCAGCGCTGGGACCATCATGGCGCGCTGGGGGCGCTGTCGATCTGGGGACACTGGCAGAACGGCATGGGCATGACGCCCGCCTATCTGAAACTTTTCGAACGGCTTTCTGAAACCATTCGAAAGCGGCTCGATGCTTTCGGCACCGGCCCGCAACGTTTCGGCCTGGTGCATGCCGATATCCGCCTGGCCAATCTTCTGGTCGAAGGCGAGGCAACCAAGGTGATCGATTTCGACGATTCGGGATTCAGCTGGTTCCTTTACGATATCGGTACGGCATTGAGTTTCATCGAACATCGCCCCGATGTGCCGGACCTGGTCGATGCCTGGATACGCGGCTATCGCAAGGTCGCGCCGTTGACGGTCGAGGAGGAGGCCGAGATTCCGACCTTCATCATGATGCGCCGGCTTCTCTTGGTGGCCTGGATCGGTTCGCATCATGAGACGAATCTCGCGCGCGGCCTCGGTGTCGCCTATACCGCAGGCACCGCCGATCTTGCCGACGCCTATCTGGCGAAATTCAGCTAACCTTCTTTGGTCTTTACCTGTTTGCCCATGCTTGATCGCGTGGCTCCGACCGACAGGATATCGCGCGCCAGTTCAATAACCTGGGGATCGATGACCGATTCTTTCAGATTGAGGCCCTGGCTCAGCCGTTTGAGGATGATGTCAAACGCGGCGCAGCGTGCGGCGGGCTTGTTGTCGGATTGAATTACATGCCAGGGCGCATTGGCGGTGTTGGTCCGGTCGAACATATCCTCTGCTGCGGTGATGTAATCTTTCCACTTTTCGCGGTTGCGGAAATCTTCATAAGAAAGTTTCCAGCGCTTCAGCGGATCGTCCAGCCGCGCCTGAAAGCGGCGTAGCTGCTCGTCCTTGCTGACATGCAGGAACAGTTTGACGATGCGGATACCGCTATCTGTCAGTTGCCGCTCGAACTCGTTGATTTCGCCATAGGCTCGTTTCCATTCCGCCGCCTGTGCGAATGCTTCCACCCGTTCCACCAGAACGCGGCCATACCAGGAGCGGTCGAAGACGGAGAAATGCCCTTTCTCCGGCATGCGAGCCCAGAAACGCTGCAGATAATGCTGCCGTTTCTCAATTTCATTCGGCGCGGCGATCGGCCAGACACTGAGGCTGCGCGGATCCAATGCCCAGGCGATGCGGCGAATGGTGCCGCCCTTGCCGGCGGCATCCATACCTTCGAACACGATCACCGCCCGTTCGCCGCGGAACAGGAAGAGATGCTGGATCTCCGTCAGTTTTTTTTGCTGCTCCGTCAGCAATTCCTCATAGTATTCGGAAGATCGGTGATTGAGAGAGGGAAGCTTGTCGAGTTGAATCTTTTTACCGTTCTTGCTGGATTTTCGCTCCGTTGCCATTTGCTTCCCTCTCTCATTGTGGGGACCATTGAGGCGCCGCAGGTCAGAAAATCAGGGCCTTCGCCTGTCGAACATGCTGCAAAGCCTGGACTTGACGCAAGATCTTCGCGGGGATCGGCCCGTCGATTTCGATCAAGGCGATGGCATCGCCACCTTGGACCGCTCGGCCCAGGGCGAAGGTGGCGATATTGATGCCATTATCTCCCAATAAGCTCCCCAGATGGCCGATCATGCCCGGTTTATCCTCATTGGTGATATAGAGCATATGCGGGCCAAGGGCCGCTTCGATCTCTATCCCCTTGATTTCGACAATGCGCGGGCGGCGGTCGGCGAACAGGGTGCCGGCGATGTCGCGCTTGCGCTTCTTTGTTTCCACGGTCAGGCGAATCAGCGTGTGGTATGTGCCTTCGCGATCCGTCTTCACCTCGGAGACCTCGATATTGCGCTCCTTGGCCACGATAGGCGCGTTCACCATATTGACCGAATCCATCAACGGCCGCAGTAGACCCTGCAGCAGGATGGCGGTCAGCGGGCGCGTATTGAGACCGGCGACATGGCCTTCATATTCGATGATTACGCGATCGATAGGGCCTTCCTCGGCTTGACCGACAAAGGTGCCGAGTTGCTCCGCCAGCTTCATATAGGGTTTCAGCCGTGGCGCCTCCTCAACCGTCACCGCTGGCATGTTGATCGCATTGGTGACGGCGCCATGAAGCAGGAATTCGCTCATCTGTTCGGCGACTTGGATGGCAACGTTCAATTGCGCCTCCATGGTTGCAGCGCCGAGATGCGGTGTCGTCACCACATTCGGGTGATTGAACAGGATATTATCGGTCGCCGGTTCGGTCTGGAAGACGTCCAAAGCTGCACCGGCGACATGGCCCGAATCCAGGGCGGCTTTCAGGTCCTCTTCGACCACTAGCCCGCCGCGGGCGCAATTGATCAGACGTATGCCAGGGCGGCACTTCTTCAGATTGGCAGCATTGATGATGCCGCGGGTCTGCTCGGTCAACGGCGTATGCAGCGAGATGAGATCGGCGCGGCTCAGCAGTTCGTCGAGCTCCACTTTCTCGACGCCAAGATCGATGGCGCGTTCCGGCGACAGGAACGGGTCGAAGGCGATCACTTTCATCTTCAGCCCCTGGGCACGGTCCGCGACAATGGCGCCGATATTGCCACAGCCGATGATGCCGAGTGTCTTGGCATAAAGTTCGATGCCGACGAAACGGGACTTTTCCCACTTGCCGGCATGGGTCGTGCGATCGGCCTGGGGAATATGTCGCGCAAGCGCCATCATCATCGCGATCGCATGCTCGGCCGTGGTAATGGAATTGCCGAACGGCGTGTTCATGACGCAGATGCCGCGCCCGGTCGCCGCTTTGACGTCGATATTGTCGACGCCGATACCGGCGCGGCCGACCACCTTCAGATTCTCGGCGACGGCGATCACTTCCGCCGTCACCTTGGTCGCTGAGCGCACCGCAAGTCCGTCATACCGGCCAATAATCTCGCGCAATTCCTTAGGTTTGAGACCGATCTTCTCGTCAACTTCAATGCCGCGGTCGCGGAAGATCTGCACGGCTGCCGGGGACAGCTCGTCGGAAATGAGTACCTTGCTCATGATGCTCACGCTGTTTCGAGTTGAGAGGCGATGACGCTGTCGAAGGCCCAGTCGAGCCAAGGCAGCAAGGCGACGAGATCGGTTGTTTCCACCGTCGCACCGCACCACAGGCGCAGGCCCGGTGGTGCGTCACGGTAGCTGCCGATATCATGAGCAACGCCGTCCTTGTCCAGCAGCTTGGCAATGGCGCTGGCAATGCTCGCTTGTGCTTCTTGCGGCAAAGCAGTCACACGGGAATCGACGATCTTCAGGCAAACGCTGGTGGTCGAGCGTGTCGCCGGATCGGCGGCGAGGAAGTCGATCCAACCTGTCTTCGCGACCCAATCGGCGACAACCTGGAAGTTCTTCTCGCTGCGAGCGACGAGAGCGGGCAGGCCGCCCAACCCTTCGGCCCATTTCAGTGCATCGATCTGGTCCTCGACGCAGAGCATCGATGGCGTATTGATCGTTTCGCCCTTGAAGATGCCTTCGCTGATCTTGCCGTTCCTGGCGAGGCGGAAGATCTTCGGCACCGGCCAGGTTGGACGATGTTCCATGAGCCGCGCCGCGGCGCGCGGGCTCAGCGCGATCATGCCATGAGCTGCCTCGCCGCCCAGCACCTTCTGCCACGACCAGGTGACGACATCGAGCTTGCCCCAAGGCAAATCCATGGCAAAGACCGCGGAGGTCGCATCGCAGATCGAAAGGCCGACGCGGTCGGCGGCGATCCAGTCGCTATTCGGCAGCCTTACGCCAGAGGTTGTGCCGTTCCAAGTGAAGACCACGTCATGCGACCAGTCGACTGCGGCAAGATCGGGCAGTGCACCATAGGGCGCCTTCTGCACATGCGCAGTGAAGCGCAGTTCTTCCGTGATATCCGTGGCCCAGTCGAGGCCGAAACTGTCCCAGGCGAGCACATCGACGGGATGCGGTCCAAGGAGCGACCATAAAGCTGCTTCGATCGCGCCGGTGTCGGAGCCAGGAAGGATGCCGATCCGGTAATCGGCCGGGATGCCGAGCATAGCACGGCTGCGGTCGATAACCTCGGCAAGGCGCTTTTTGCCGACTGCCGAGCGATGCGAACGGCCGAGAGGCGCATGGGTGAGGGTTTGCAGAGTCCAGCCTGGCCGTTTAGCGCACGGACCAGACGAAAACAGCGGCACGAGCGGCCGCAGAGTCGGTCTTGTCATGTCGTCCCTTCCAGAACGTTTGCGCTCCGGTGGGGGAGCGTAGCCCACGTTCATTTCCGCGAAGAGGACGGCTGATGTCAAGTGCGGATTTACGCCCTTGGGTCGACGCTCCATTGAATTGCTGGCTTGATCGAAAAGTCCCCCAAAGAAAACGGCACCGGTCGGAACATCCGGCCGGTGCCGCTTGTGAAGCGCGGAGAGATGTTTACGCGCTCAACTTGGCTGCGATCTTGGCGACATGTTCGCCTTGGAAACGAGCAATCGACAGTTCGTTCTCGCTCGGCTGGCGGCTGCCATCGGCACCAGCCATTGTTGTGGCCCCGTAAGGTGTGCCACCGGTGATCTCGTTCATATTGGTCAGGCCAGCGCAGGAATAAGGTGTGCCGACGATGACCATGCCTTGATGCAGCAGCGTCGTATGGAAAGACGTAATGGTCGTTTCCTGTCCGCCATGCTGTGTGGCGGTCGAGGCGAAGACGCTGCCGACTTTGCCGATCAGCGCGCCCTTGGCCCAGAGGCCGCCGGTCTGATCGAGGAAATTGCGCATCTGGGCAGCCATATTACCGAAGCGCGTCGGCGTGCCGAAAATGATCGCGTCATAGCTCGGCAATTCATCAACCGTGGCAACCGGCGCCTTCTGGTCGAGTTTGAAATGCGCCTTTTCGGCAATTTCGGCGGAAACGAGTTCGGGTACGCGCTTGATCGTTACGTCCGTGCCAGCGACCTTGCGGGCGCCTTCCGCAATGGCGTCGGCCATCTTCTCAATGTGGCCATAGCTGGAATAATAAAGAACCAAAATCTTGCTCATGACATCTCTCCTTGGACTCGGCCGGCGCCGCATCTCTCACACATCTCGTTGGACCGGCCTCGACAAAAACCTAAATGGCGCGGGCGCATTTGATAATCAGGAAAGTCCTGATAAGATTGTTCGGAAATTGGATACAATTGGGGACCTCCATGGATCAGGTCGGCGCAATGCGCGCCTTTCGTCAGGTTGTCGACCTCGGCAGCTTCACGGCGGCGGCACACACCTTGGGCCTTTCCAAGGCGGCGGTGAGCAAGCAGATCAGCGATCTTGAAACCTATCTGGGTGCCGCTTTGCTGCATCGGACGACGCGGCGTCTCAATGTGACAGAAGCGGGACGGGCATATTACGACAGTTGCGTGCGCCTGCTTGAGGAGATCGAAGCCGCCGAAGCGGAGGTGCGCAATCTGCAGGCTGAGCCTGCAGGGCGGTTGCGGGTCAGTGCGCCCAACAATTTCGGCCAAGCCGTCTTGGGTCCGCTCATTTGCGAATTGCAGAAACGATATCCGAAACTGGCCGTGCAATTCGAATTGAACGATCGCTTTGTCGATCTGCTGGAGGAGGGCTTCGATGTCGCCATCCGCATTCGGACCACTCTGCCGGATTCGACGCTGATTGCCCGGCGTATCTGTCCGGTCGAACGCATCGTCTGTGCGGCGCCCTCCTATCTGAAGAAGCATGGTTCGCCGAAGGAGCCCCGTGATCTCGCTCATCACAACTGTCTGATCTATACCCTGTCGACATCGCCTTTCGAATGGAGTTTCAATACGCCACAGGGGCATCAGATAGTGCGCGTGGACGGAAATATTCACACTAATAACGGGCAGTTGCTGTTGGACCCGTTGCGTGCGGGGGCAGGAATTGCCTTACTGCCGGCTTTCGTTGTCGGTCCCGATATTGAATCCGGGCGGCTGCGACAGATCCTGCAGAAATTTTCGGTGAATAAACACGACCTATATGTGGTCTATCCCCAGAATCGGCATTTGTCGCCGAAGGTCCGGGTCTTCGTCGATCTGATGGCCGAATGGTTTCAGGATGGCGGTCCGATCGCGTGTCCTGAAAAACCGCGCAAGCCAGTGCGTTCTCATGCCAAATAACGGAAGGGTCCAGATGAAGCCTGACGACATCAATCTCCGATCGGTACCGCTGTGGGATTTGCCCACGCGGCTGTTCCACTGGCTGCTGGTCGCCTGCCTGCTGGCCAGTTGGTATTTGGGCGAGAATGGCCCTTTGCGGCTTCATTACTTGAGCGGGCTGACCATTATCGGGCTTCTCATCTTCCGAATTCTCTGGGGCATCTGCGGCAGTCCATCGGCACGCTTCAGCCAATTTCTCCGTCATCCGCGCGCGGCCTTCAGCTATCTGCGCATGGCGGGGAAACGCCGCCCTTCCTATACCTTCGGCCATAATGCCGCTGGCGGGTTGATGGCCCTCGCTCTGCTCCTGATTGTCGCCTTACAGGCCAGCACGGGACTTTTTTCCAGCGATTTCGAGGATTTCGACGGACCGCTTTACAATCTCGTCCCCGGTCGTGTGAGCGACTTTCTCTCCGATTATCATGAGTTCAATTTTAATCTCATCCTCGCCCTGGCAGGTTTGCATATCGTCGCGATCCTCTTCTACCGTTTCTGGAAGCGGGAGAACTTGGTACGCGCGATGATTACCGGCACGGCGAATTTGCCGGCGGATGTTGTGGAAACTGCGGTTAACGAGGGTCGCGCGACACGCGCGTCCGTGTGGCGTGCTTTGCTGTGTCTGGTCCTTGCAGCGGTAGTGCCGGTCTGGATCTATTTCGCCTTTCCCCTCTAGACGCGTGGGCAAGCCAAGAGCAAAGAAAAAGGCGGCTGGACTCAGCCGCCTTTGAACATCTGCTATAGGCAACCGCCTGAAGCGCTCAGTCCTTCTGGTTCTTGAAGTCCTCGTGACAGGTGCCGCAGACCTTTCCGGTGTTCGTGAACTGCGTTTGGATGGCGCCCATGTCGCTGCCGTTTTGTGCCGCCGCCACAAGCTGAGACGCCTGCGCATTGAGGTTCTTGGCATTGCCTTCGAATTTATCCCACTGTTCCCAGATTACCGGCTTGGCGGCTTCGCCGAGACCGGCTTCCTTGGGAAACCAAGTGGGAATCTTCGCAGAGTTGTTGACGATCTTCTGCGCCTGCGCGGCGATCTCCGCTTTATCGCCGTTATCTGAGATCAGGCCCTTAATAGACTTTAGGGCCTTGCCCATTTCCTTCATGCCGTCTTCGCGGACGTCGGTAACCTTTTCGTCTGCCTGGCTCTTATGTCCCATGTTCGCCGCGCCCAGAATGCCTGCGGCTGCCAGCGTCATAATGAACAGTTTTCGAATATGCATTCGCCAAGTTCTCCCTAATGTGATGTTGTCCCCGGTGGAGATCGCGGTCAGAGTAGACGAGGAATGGTTACAATTTATTCCCGGCGAAAACCAGTATCGCAACATTAGCTAATTTCTTGCGATTTCTGTCATTCTTCTCGCTAGGGGTCCGCCGCAAAATCGGTCAATTTGCCTAAAACAAATCACGAAGATATAGTTTTCTTGAAATAAAAATGTCACTATTAAGCAAATAGATGGCTGTGTAGGTTCTCGCGACGTATCGTACGGGGACGGAATGGCTGACGAGATCGAGCTTAAGTTGACCTTGCCGGAATCGGTAGCTGGCAAGCGGACAACCTACACGCCGGCCAAGATCGCTGCGGCCTTTGACCTTGAGCAAATGCGACCGGCCAGTAATCGGCATTTGCAGAATACCTATTTCGATAGCGAGGACGAGTGGCTGCGGCGTCAGGGCATGGCGCTGCGGATCCGGCGGACTGGACATTATCGTATTCAAACGCTTAAAGCGCCGACCACAAAAGTAACGGGCGCGCAAGCCTATCGCGAGTTCGAGAGCCAGATTGCCGATGATGTGCCCAATCTGGCGCTCGTGCAGGATGCCGAAATCCAGGAACTATGTCGTGATGCCGATCTGGCGGCCCGGCTGCAGCCGGCTTTCACGACGGATTATCGTCGGGCGACTTGGGAAATTGCGCTCGAAAATGCGGTGATCGAACTGGCCTTGGATCGGGGACAAATCATCGTCGGCGACCAACAATTACCAATCCAGGAAGTTGAGCTGGAGTTGAAACAGGGCGACCCGGCAGCCCTGTTTTCTTTTGCCGAGGCGGCGGTTGGACGTTTGCCGTTTCGCCTCGGACATCAAACCAAGGCCGCACGCGGCTACGGATTACGGGCCGGCCATGTGGCAGGACCGGTCAAATCCTCTGGCTTCGATCTGTCGGCGGATTGCGACGTCAGCGAGGCCTTTCATCTGATCGCTGGACATTGCCTGGCGTCCCTGCATGCCAATGAAGCGGCCGTTATACAGAACGAAGATCCCGAAGGCATTCATCAATTTCGCGTCGCTTTGCGGCGCTTTCGCAGCATCGTGCGCGCATATCGCGACTTGATGGATGAAGTCGTTTATCTCCAGCTCTCGGATGATCTGCGCTGGTTGCAGCAGCAATTCGGTCCGGCACGGGATCTGGATGTCTTCATTGCCGAAACGCTGACGGCAATTCATGCGCGCTTTCCCGACCGGGATGCGATCGGGCATTTGCTCGAGGTGGCTAAGAATCGCTGTCATGAGGCCCGCCACCATACTCATAAAACGCTCGACCAGCCGCGCTATGTTGAGATTCAGTTGCGTCTCTATCGCTGGCTTGCCTCGCGCGGTTGGCAGCGGAGTTCTGCGACGGCCAGTCTCAGCACCAGGGCCTCCGATTTCGCCGGTCGGCTATTAAAAAAGCAGCACAAGAAGCTGATGCGTCGTGGGGCTGACGGACGGATCGCGGAAAGCGAGTTGCACGAATTGCGCGTCGCCGGCAAAAAAATGCGATATCTTGGCGACGCCTTTAAGTCGTTCTACAAATCGCGGCCATATAAGGAATATAGCGAAGCGCTTTCCGACATTCAGGACTGTCTCGGAGTCTTGAACGATGCCTTCGTTGGTCAGCGGCTTCTGCCTGATCTATTGGACGATCTGCATGCCGCAGGGACTGTCGACAAGGAACAGATCGAACTTGCACGGGGTATCGTCCTCGGCTGGCAGGCCAGTCGCATCGATGTCAACCTGCAGCAATTCCATCGTATCTGGAAAACCTTCCTGAAGGCCGACCATTACTGGAAGTAGGAGTGACCGAAGTCGCGCTAGATTCCCGCGGCGAGATCCTGAGGAACGACAAAGCGGACGAGCTGGCCATTCCAGGCGCTGACAGTTGTATCGCGAAAGTCGCGCCAGCTTTCGATCGGCAGGTCGATGACGGCCAAAGCCGCCGTGGAAAATTTCCTCTGCATCCTGGTGATCTCGCCTGCATCGCCCTGATTGACCAGCCAGGTGGCAAGATCGCCGATGCCCGGATTGTGGCCGACGATTAAGATACTGTCGGTATCGCCACCATACTCCCGGGCCGTGGACAGCATTTCGCGGGGTGTCGCCATGTAGAGACTGGCCAATTGTTGTCGTCGCGGTTGATGGGGCCAGGCTGCCGAAACCAGGTCCCAGGTTTGCTTGGCTCGGACAGCCGCGGAGCAGAGGACCAGATCGGGGATGAGCCCTTCGGCCATAATATAACGGCCGACCAACGGAGCCGCTTTGATACCGCGTTTTGCCAATGGACGCTCCGCATCCGGGAGGTCCGGCTGATCCCGGGCGGATTTCGCATGACGCAAGAGCATCAGCCTTTTCACGTTTATCCCCTTCCCAGACCAACGACAGTTTACGATACCCAGACCCGCAACATCAGAGTCATCAAGTCTAATCAATATGGGACAGTCCGAGAAAATCTCAAGAAAACTCGGCTCCGTCGGCCTGAAGCCGGGGTGTGAGCTCAATGAAAATGTCATATGATTGCCATACAACTTGGCTATAGGGTCGATCTTTAATTAGACGGCAGCTTAAGCCAGAATGCTTAAAATGGTGCCGGCCAAACCAATATGCCGTCGCGACTGGGCCGTTTCAGCGGTCGGGAGAAAGGGTGGAAGACGTGGACGATTCGCAGCAAATAACCTCCTCGATCGATATCACGTCGCCGCATCGGTTTATTAACCGCGAGTTGTCCTGGCTGGCTTTCAATGAACGCGTCCTGGAAGAAGCGGGGAACAAGGCTCATCCGCTGTTGGAGCGGGTCCGCTTCCTCTCGATCTCGGCCAATAATCTCGACGAATTTTACATGGTTCGGGTGGCCGGCCTCCTGGGTCAGGTCCGGGCAGGTGTCGCGATCACCAGTTCTGACGCTTTGACCCCGGCGCAGCAATTGGCGGCGATCAAGCGTCGCAGCGGCGAGCTGATGCACAATCAGCAGATGTGGTGGCATCAGTTACGCCAGGAGCTGCGCGAAAACGGCATTGCGGTGATTGATCTGGCCGAGCTGACCGCCAGCGAACGCGAATGGCTCGACAGCTATTTTCTGGATCAGATCTTCCCCGTTCTGACGCCGATGGCCATCGATCCCGCGCATCCTTTCCCTTTCATTCCGAACCAGGGTTTCTCGATGGCGCTGGAATTGCGCCAGGCGATCGACGGTAAAATTCTGCGCGCGCTGTTGCCGATGCCGAACCAGTTGCCGCGCTTCATCCGGTTGCCCGGTGGCAATAGCCACAATGTCCGCTTCGTCACCCTGGAAGGCCTGGTCAGTCTCTATCTCGACCATCTCTTCCCCGGTTCCGATGTCATCAGCAAAGGCTTTTTCCGTCTGGTCCGCGACAGCGAAATCGAAATCCTCGAGGAAGCAGAGGATCTGGTCCGCCATTATGAATCCGCCTTGAAGCGTCGCCGCCGGGGAACTGTGATCCGGTTGAAGGTCAATGCGGAAATGCCGGAAGATCTCTTAAGCTTCGTCGTCAACGAATTGGATGTCAGCCGCGAGGACGTTTTTGTGCTCGACGGGTTGCTCGGTCTTGCCAGCGTCTCGAAGCTCATCATCGAGGACAGGCCGGATCTGAAGTTCCAGCCCTTCAATCCACGTTTCCCCGAACGTATTCGCGATGTCGGCGGCGATTGCTTCGCCGCGATCCGGCAGAAGGATATCGTCGTCCATCATCCTTATGAGAGCTTCGATGTCGTCGTGCAGTTCATCCTGCAGGCAGCGCGGGATCCCAATGTCGTCGCCATCAAGCAGACGCTGTACCGGACGAGCGAAGACAGCCCGATTGTCAAAGCGCTGATCGAAGCGGCCGAAGCGGGCAAATCGGTAACGGCGTTGATCGAATTGAAAGCGCGCTTCGATGAAGCAGCGAATATCCGCTGGGCGCGCGATCTGGAACGTGCCGGCGTGCAGGTCGTCTACGGTTTCGTCGCTTTAAAGACCCATGCGAAGGTGTCGATGGTGATGCGCCGCGAAGGCCCGACCTTGCGTACCTATGTGCATTACGGTACCGGCAACTATCATCCGATCACCGCCAAGATCTATACCGATCTCAGCTTCTTCACCAGCGACCCCGGCCTTTGCCATGACGCGGCGCGGCTGTTCAATTACATGACCGGTTACGCCAAACCGCAGCGGACAGAGAAGGTCGCTTTCGCGCCCATGACGTTGCGTCCGACGATCCTGCAATTGATTGAGGATGAAATCGCGCATGTGAGGGCCGGACGTCCCGGTACCATCTGGGTGAAGGTCAATTCGCTGGTCGATCCCGGCCTGATCGATGCGCTCTATCGTGCGAGCCAAGCCGGCGTGCAGATCGAGCTGGTGATTCGCGGCATCTGCTGTTTGCGCCCCGGTATCAAGGGACTTTCCGAGAACATTCACGTGAAGAGCATCATCGGACGCTTCCTCGAACATTCGCGTATTGTCTGTTTTGGTGGTGGGCATCCCTTGCCCTCGCGTGAGGCGAAGGTCTTCATTTCCTCCGCTGACTGGATGCCAAGAAACATGGATAGGCGCCTGGAACTTCTTGTGCCCATTGAGAATCCGACCGTGCATCAGCAGATTCTCGACCAGATCATGATCGCCAATCTGAAAGATAATCTGCAGAGCTGGGCGCTCGATCCTTCGGGTAAGTATCACCGATTGGTGCCTGGCGAAGAGGGCGGTTTCAGCGCGCATACCTATTTCATGACGAATCCTAGCTTGTCAGGCCGCGGGAGTGCGCTTAAGAAGCAGAAACGGGCACCCAAGCTCGATCTGCAACAGAAGGCGATCACTTGATTGCAACACCGCGTGAAGCGGCAGCGATAGCCACGGCATCTTACCCTGGCCGCGTTGCCGTCATCGATATCGGGTCAAATTCCGTTCGCTTGGTGGTTTTCGACAAGCGGTCGCGCTGTCCCGTTCCGATCTTCAACGAAAAAGCG
Organism: Dongia soli; assembly: GCF_034044715.1. Classification (NCBI taxonomy): domain Bacteria; kingdom Pseudomonadati; phylum Pseudomonadota; class Alphaproteobacteria; order Rhodospirillales; family Dongiaceae; genus Dongia; species Dongia soli. The sequence goes on from NZ_JAXCLW010000011.1 coordinate 58,169, forward strand.
TTGCCTGGACTTGGCCGCGGCGTCGAAAGCAGCGGGCTGCTCAATCCCGAGGGCAAGCGGCTGGCCCTGCTGCATATCAACCGCTTCGTTACTTTGGCGAAGGCGATGAACGTGGTGCAGATCGACTTGGTTGCGACCGCGGCCATGCGCGATGCCAGAGACGGCAAACAATTTGCCGGCGAGATCGAGCGGTTAACGGGCCAGAAGGTGCAGATCATTTCCGGCGAGGAGGAAGCCCGGCTTTCCGCTTTGGGCGTCGTTACCGGCATTCCCGAAGCCGACGGCCTGATGGGCGATCTCGGGGGCGGCAGCGTCGAGCTGGTTCATATCACCAAGGGCAAGATCGGCGAGCAGGTCACCTTACCGCTCGGCCCGCTGCGGCTGGTCGAGGCCACCAATGGCGACATGGATGCGGCCCAGCGCGTCATCGACAAGCAGCTCGAAAAACTGCCCTGGCTCTCGGAAATCAGGGGTCGCACGCTTTATCCGGTCGGCGGTACCTGGCGGTCGCTGGCCCGTATTCACATGGAGCAAAGCCGTTATCCCCTGCATGTCATCCATGAATATCGCGTGGGACGACGGCAGGCCGAGGATCTGGCTAAGATATGCAGCCGGCTCGGCAAGAAATCGCTGAGCAATATGTCGGGCATCTCGCGCCGCCGCCTGGACACGCTGCCTTATGGCGCGCTGGTGATGGAACGGCTGCTGCGGATCGCCAAGCCGGACCGGGTGCTGTTCTCGGCTTACGGTCTGCGCGAAGGGCATCTCTTCAGCAGTCTCAACGACGATGCCCAGCACGCCGATCCGCTCCTGGTCGGCTGTGCCGATCTCGCCGGCGCCGATGGACGCTTCGGTTCGGTCAGCGAAGAGCTCGATGACTGGATCATGCCGCTCTTCCGGGACGAGGATGAGAACCGGATGCGCTTGCTCGTCGCGGCCTGCCTGCTCTCAGATATCACCTGGCGTGAACATCCGGATTACCGCGCCGAACAAGCCTTCACCCGGGTGCTGCGCCTGCCCGTGGCCGGCATCAATCACGGCGAGCGCGTCATCCTCGCTTTTGCCATCGCGATCCGCTACGGCGCGACGCGCGACGTTTCCTATATGGAGACATTGTGGTCGCTGATCAACGATGACGATGCCGAGTTTGCGATGCGCCTCGGTGCGGCGATCCGCCTGGCCTATTCTCTCAGTGGGGGCGCCAGCGAGATGCTTGAGCTGACCAGCCTTGCTCTGCGCGATGGGCGTATTGAACTGCATCTGCCGCGCGGCTCGGAGACGCTGTTCGGAGAAGCCGTTTCACGCCGCCTGGAGGCCGTCGGCCGCGCCTTCGGTCTTCCGGTCGCCGTGGTCTAAACCTCCCCAGTTTCCCCGTATGTGCGCCCTGATTAAGGCCGGACCTCGGCCGCAATCATGCGTCGGGCAAAGGAATGATCTTCACCTTTTTGCCGGCGGCAGTGAGGGCCAGCTTGCCGTGTTTGAGAGCCAGAGCTTCCTCGCCGAAAACCTTGCGACGCCAACCGCTCAAGGCAGCGACGGAAGCCTTGTCGTCGGCAGCGATGCGTTCGAGATCATCGGCATTGGCGATCAGTTTCTGCGCCACCTCATGCTGGTCGCAGCGCGTTTTCAGCAGGACCCGCAGGAGATCGACCAGCGGCCCCAGACCGGGTGGCAGGTCGGGGCGCGGCGGGAGGCGCGGGCACTCGGTTTCCGGCAGGTCAAGGGCCCGTTTGACCGCCGCCAGGATGGCTTCGCCCATACGGCCTTCGGCAAAGTTCTTGGTGAGGCCACGGCATTGTGCCAGCGCGTCGGCATCGCGTGGCGGATGGGCGGCGATTTCCAGCAATTGCTCGTCCTTGATCAGGCGGCTGCGCGGAATGTCACGTTCCTGGGCCTCGCGTTCCCGCCAGGCGGCGATCTCGCGTAAGACCGCAAGGAAACGCGGCTTGTCGCTGCGGATCTTCAAGCGCTGCCATGATTGTTCCGGCACGATCGTATAGGTCGCCGGATCGGTCAGGACAGCCATCTCATCCGCCACCCAGTCAGTGCGGCCCGAACTCTCCAATTTGTGCTGCAGCTTCTCGTAGACCACGCGCAGATAGGTGACGTCGGACAACGCATATTTGAGCTGGCGATCGGTCAGCGGCCGGCGCGACCAGTCGGTGAAGCGCGAGGACTTGTCGATGCTGGCATTGGCCAGCTTGGTCGCCAGGGTCTCGTAGCTCGCAGCATCGCCATAGCCGCAGACCATGGCCATGACCTGGGTATCGACGATCGGTCCCGGAATCTTGCCCGTCATGCGGAAGAAGATTTCCACATCCTGGCGAGCCGCATGGAAGACCTTGAGAATGCTTCGGTCGGCCAAAAGCTCGATCAGCGGGGTGAGGTCGATGCCGGGTGCCAGGGTGTCTATGGCGGCGGCGGATTGCGGGCCAGCGATCTGCACCAGGCAAAGCTGCGGCCAATAGGTCTTGTCGCGCAGGAATTCGGTGTCGATGGTGACGAAAGAAATGCCCGAGAGGTCCTGGATGAAGCGGCGCAAGGCTGCCGAATCGGCGATCAGGCTTGTGGATAACTTGGAAACATCTTGGTTCATGGGCGCAACCTATAGCCGGTTTGGCCGCGACTGGAAAGGGAAAGGGCCAAGCCCGCTTATATCCCCACGGGAAGCTTGACAAAGCCCGGAAATCCAGGCCTTTTGCCGGCTTAATCTGCTGTTTTCATTAAGGATTACATGATGCACGCCTACCGCTCGCATACCTGCGGCGCCCTGCGTCCTAGCGACGCTGGCCAGACCGTCCGCCTTTCCGGCTGGGTTCACCGCAAGCGCGACCATGGCAATCTGGTTTTCATCGACCTGCGCGACCATTACGGCCTGACGCAATGCGTGCTCGATATTTCCAGCCCGCTTTTCAAGCAGGTTGAGCAGACCCGCGTGGAAAGCGTCGTGACCATCACCGGCAAGGTGGTGCAGCGGACACCCGAAACAGTCAATCCGAAGCTGCCGACCGGCGAGATTGAGGTCAAGATCGAGGAATATTTCGTGCAATCGGTGGCGGAGGTCCTGCCGCTCCAGGTGGCCAGCGACGAGGATGCTGGCGAGGAAGTGCGCCTGCGTTACCGCTTCCTCGATCTGCGCCGCGACAAGGTGCATCGCAATATCGTGTTGCGCTCGAAGGTGATTGCTTCCTTGCGCCAGCGCATGATCGCCCAGGGCTTCACCGAATTCCAGACGCCGATCCTGACCTCGAGCTCGCCGGAAGGTGCGCGCGACTTCCTGGTGCCCTCGCGTCAGCATCCGGGTAAATTCTATGCGCTGCCGCAGGCGCCGCAGCAATTCAAGCAGTTGTTGATGGTGGCCGGGTTCGACCGCTATTTTCAGATCGCACCCTGCTTCCGCGACGAGGATAGCCGCGCGGATCGCAGTCCGGGCGAATTTTACCAGCTCGATTTCGAGATGTCCTACGTCACCCAGGAGGATGTCTTCAATGCGATCGAACCGGTATTGCACGGCGTCTTCGAGGAATTCGCCGATGGTCGCGTCGTTTCGCCAATGCCGTTCCGGCAGATCCCCTTCGATGAATCGATGCTGCGTTACGGTTCCGATAAGCCGGATCTGCGCAATCCCATCCTGATCAGCGACGTGAGCGAGGTGTTCCGCGGCTCGGGTTTCGGCATCTTCGCCAAAGCCGTCGAGCTGGGGTCGGTGGTGCGCGCCATTCCGGCGCCAGGTGCTGCTGCCAAGCCGCGCAGCTTCTTCGACAAGCTGAACGACTGGGCCAAGGCGCAGGGCGCTGCCGGTCTCGGCTATGTCATTTTCGACGCCGCCGGCGCCAAGGGGCCGATCGCCAAGAATCTTGACGAGGCCCGCCTTAATCAACTGCGCGAGGCGGCCGGCCTGAAGGATGGCGATGCGGTATTCTTCGCCTGCGACAAGAAGCTGGCCGCTGCGAAATTCGCCGGTGCCGTCCGCACGCGTCTCGGCGAGGAACTCGAACTGATCGATCAGAAGCGATTCGAATTCTGCTGGATTGTCGATTTCCCGATGTACGAGTTGAACGAGGATACCGGCCAGATCGAATTCAGCCACAACCCCTTCTCGATGCCGCAGGGTGGAATGGATGCGTTGCTCAACCGCGATCCGTTGACCATCAAGGCGTTCCAATACGATATCGTCTGCAACGGCATTGAATTGTCCTCGGGTGCGATCCGGAACCATCTGCCGGAGATCATGTACAAGGCTTTCGAGATCGCCGGCTATCCGGCCAGCGAGGTCGAGAACAAGTTCGGTGGCATGCTGAATGCCTTTAAGTTCGGCGCGCCGCCGCATGGCGGTTCCGCACCCGGCATCGACCGCATCGTCATGATGCTGGCAGAGGAAAAGAACATCCGCGAAGTGATTGCCTTCCCGCTCAACCAGCGGGCGGAAGATCTGTTGATGCAGGCGCCGGCGGAAATCCCGGCTTCACGCCTCAAAGAATTGTCGATCCGGCTTGACCTGCCGATGAAAAAGGCCGGTCAATAACGTTTTTATTCCAAGCCGAAGCTGCGCCAATAGATTGACGCAGCTTCGACTGTGGAATTTATCCTGTGAATCCCGCCCGGCAGCTATGCAAAGGCGGGATTTTTTTATGCAATCCCCTGCTGGCGTAATCCGGTCAACTTGGTAAACTCTGCTCGCGCGCAGACGAGGCACTGCGACGCCAAAGAAAGGCAAAATCGATGTCGACGTCCCCCAGTCCTTTTGACGACGGCTTCATCATGCCTGCCGAAGGGGCGGCGCATGCACGTTGCTGGATGGCTTGGCCGAGCCGCGCCGAAACCTGGGGCGAGCATCTTGACGGTGCACGCGACACGGTAGCGGAACTGGCCAATACGATCGCACAGTTCGAACCGGTGACCATCATCACCAAGCCGAAAAATGTCGCGGAAGTCTCGTTGCTGACCGGCCAGGGCGTCAATCAGATCTCGCTCGTGCACGACGATTGCTGGATCCGCGACATGGGACCGAGCTTCCTGGCAGATAGTCACGGCAAGATCGCCGGATTGCATTGGGGCTGGAATGCCTGGGGGCATCGCTATGAGGATCATGATCGCGACGCGCAGGTCGCCACGGCGTTGCTGACCCATCTGAAGATGCGTGAATATGCGGCCGACTTGATCCTCGAAGGTGGGGCCATCGATGTTGATGGCGAGGGCACGATGATCGCTTCCGAGGCGGTGCTGCTCAATCCTAACCGTAATCCCAATCTGTCACGCGAACAGATCGAGGATATCCTGATCGCCAATCTTGGCGTGCGCCAGGTGATCTGGCTTGGCGAAGGGCTGCAGGACGACATGACGGGTGGGCAGGTTGCCAATCTTGCCCGTTTCGTCCGGCCGGGCATGGTGATTGCTTTGACATGTTCCGATCAGGCCGATCCAAATCATCGTGTGCTGAGCGAGAACCTGCAGCGGCTGCGCGGCATGCGCGATGCGATGGGGCGTGAGCTCGACATCATCGAAATCGAACAGCCACGCCCGCAATTCGACGCCGAAGGAAGGCGCCTCGCTTTATCATATGTGAACTTTTACATGGCCAACGACGCCATCATCATGCCGGCTTTCGATGACGGGCCGCAGGACAAGCGTGCTTTCGACACGATGGCGAAGCTGTTCCCCAAACGCGAAGTGTTGCAATTCCCGGTGATCGAACTTGCCTATGGTGGCGGTGGCATTCATTCGATCTGCCTGCCGCAGCCGGCCGGCGAACCGGCCCAACCGCGCTGATCGGATCGTCACGCTGACGAGGCCAGGCGTTGCCCGGTTCGTCAGGGCGCCGGGAAGACGGTGATCTGGGTCAGTTGCGCGGCGACCGGCTGGCCGATTTCGAATCCGCCCTTCTGCACCTGCTCATGGGCGAGATCGGCAATCAGAATCTCGCCGTTATCGAGACGCTCCAACTCGACGCGAACGCCGGGACCCGCCGTGAACATGTAGCGGATGCGGCTCGGCAAGGCCTGCGACGTGCCGGGCGGCTGCAAAGCAATGTCATGGGGACGTACGAAAGCCACGCCGTCGCCCGGCTTGCTGTCGCCCGGCAATTGCGCCGTCATTTCGACATCGCCGATGGCAGCCTTGCCATTCGCGATGCGGCAGGTCAGGCGGTTGGCATGGCCGAGGAACTCGAAGACGAAAGGCGTCGCGGGGTTGTGATAGACTTGGTCGGGCGTGCCGATCTGTTCGATGCGGCCCTCGGACATGACCGCGACATAATCCGCCAGTTCCAACGCTTCTTCCTGGTCATGAGTCACGAAGATGCTGGTCAGGCCCATCTCATCATGCAATTGCCGCAACCAGCGACGCAAATCCTTGCGAACCTTTGCATCGAGCGCGCCGAAAGGCTCGTCCAGCAGCAGGACTTTCGGTTCGATCGCCAGCGCACGGGCAAGCGCGATGCGCTGACGCTGGCCGCCCGACAGCTGTGTCGGATAGCGGCCGCCGAATTGCTCAAGCTGCACGAGGCGTAGCAGCTCATTGACCCGGTCGGCGATGACCGATTTGTTGGGACGCTCGCCGCGCGGGCGCACCTTCAGGCCGAAGGCGATGTTCTCGGCCACCGTCATATGGCGGAACAGGGCATAGTGCTGGAAGACGAATCCGACGCGGCGGTCGCGGGCACTGATATGCTGAACGTCGGTGCCATCGAAAATCAGATGACCGGAATCGGGGAAATCTAAGCCGGCCAGAATCCGCAGCAAAGTGGTCTTGCCGGAGCCGGATGGACCGAGCAGGGCCAGAAACTGTCCCTTTTCTATTTGCAGACTGACACCACGCAGCGCCTGATAGCTGCCGAAGGTCTTGGTGATGCCGGTAAGGTTGATGGACATGGGCAGATCCTAATGGGCTTCCTAATGCTTGGCGCCGGCCGCGAGACGGTCACCAAATTTCCATTCCAGAAGGCTTTTGCATACCAGGGTCACGAGCGCCAGCAAAGCCAGGAGCGACGCGACGGCGAAGGCGCCGACGAAGTCGTATTCGTTGTACAGGATTTCCACATGCAACGGCATGGTATTCGTCTTGCCGCGGATATGGCCGGAAACCACCGAAACGGCACCGAATTCGCCCATGGCGCGGGCATTGCAGAGCAGCACGCCGTAAAGCAGCCCCCAGGCCACATTCGGCAGGGTGACGCGCAGAAACGTCTGGAAGCCACCGGCGCCGAGCGAAATGGCGGCTTCTTCCTCTTCGCTGCCTTGTTCCAGCATCAGCGGAATCAACTCCCGCGCGATGAAGGGGAAGGTAACGAAAATCGTCGCCAGGACGAGGCCGGTGGCGGTGAAGATGATCTTGATGCCATATTCGTCGAGGACCGGGCCCAGCCAGCCGCGGGCGCCGAACAGCAAGACATAAATCAAGCCGGAGATGACCGGCGAGACCGAGAACGGCAGATCGATCAGGGTGATCAGCAGCGATTTGCCGCGGAAATCGAATTTGGCGACCGCCCAGGCAGCGCAGAGACCGAAGACGAGATTGAGCGGGACGGCAATGACGGCGACCAGCAGCGTCAGGCGGATCGCCGCCAGCGCATCGGAATCGATGATTGTCGCCAGATAGGGGGCGAAACCCTTCGCCAGCGCTTCCGCAAAGACGCTGATCAACGGCAGGACCAGCATTACCACAATGAAGGCGACACTGATGGCAATCAACAAAACACGCAGCCAAGCCGGTTCACTGCGTACATTGAGTTTTGCAGGCGAAGCACGGCGAGTCATGCGGCGCGCTCCCGGTGGCGGCTGAGATAACGCTGCAAGCGGTTGACCGCGAGCAGAATCAGGAAAGAGAAGGCCAGCATGACGACGGCGATCGCCGAGGCACCTGCATAGTCATATTGTTCGAGCTTGGTAACGATCAGCAGCGGCGCCACTTCCGACACCATCGGCATATTGCCGGCGATGAAGATGACCGAGCCGTATTCTCCGACGGCGCGGGCAAAGGCAAGCGCAAAGCCGGTCAGCAAAGCCGGCGCGATGCTCGGCAGCATGACCATCACAAAGGTTTGCCAGCGCGTCGCGCCGAGGCTGGCGGCAGCGTCCTCGAATTCCGCATCAAAGTCCTGCAGCACCGGTTGGATGGTGCGAACGACGAAAGGCAATCCGATAAAGGTAAGCGCGACGACAATGCCGAGCGGGGTGAAAGCGATCTTGATGCCGAGCGGCTCGAAAAAGCGGCCGAGCCAGCCATTGGGTGCATAGATGCCGGTTAGGGCAATGCCGGCAACCGCGGTTGGTAAGGCGAAAGGCAGATCGACCAGCGCATCGACAAGACGCTTCATCGGAAAGCGGTAACGCACCAGCACCCAGGCCACGATCAGGCCGAAGAAAGCATTGACGATGGCAGCCAACAGCGCCGCGCCAAAACTAATTTTGAGGGAAGCGAGAACACGCGGCGCGGAGACCGCGTTCCAGAAGCCGACGAAGCCCATGTCGACCGGCCGCAGCACCAGGGCGGCAAGGGGAATGAGGACAATGAGACTAAGATAGGTCACAGCAAAACCCAGCGTGAGCCCGAAACCGGGGATCACGCTGGGTTGTTTCCACCGCAAAAGCGGGTGTGGACGACCTGTCAATGCGGTGGCTGCCATCTGGCTCCTGCTTATTGCGGCTGATAGATCTGATCAAAGATGCCGCCGTCGGCGAAATGCGCCTTCTGCGCCTTTTGCCAACCACCGAACTCGTCGATGGTGAAGAGCGACACTTTCGGGAAGCTGTTGGCGTATTTTTCGGCGACCTTCGGGTCACGCGGGCGATAGTAATTTTGCGCGGCGATCTCCTGGCCTTCCGGCGAATAGAGATACTCCAAATAAGCTTCTGCAACCTTGCGGGTGCCATGCTTGTCGGCCACCTTATCGACCACGGCGACCGGAGGTTCGGCCAGGATGCTCACGCTGGGCACCACCAGTTCGAACTGATCCTTGCCCAGTTCCTTCAGCGCCAACAGCGCTTCATTCTCCCAGGCGATCAGCACATCGCCAATGCCGCGCTGGACGAAGGTCGTGGTCGCGCCGCGTGCACCGGTATCGAGCACCGGCACGTGTTTGAAGAGCTGCGTGACGAATTCCTTCGCCTTGGCTTCGTCGCCATTATTGGCCTTCAAGGCATAGCCCCAGGCAGCGAGATAGTTCCAGCGCGCGCCGCCGGAGGTTTTGGGGTTTGGTGTGATGACCTGAACGTCACCGTTCACCAGGTCCGGCCAATTCTTGATATTCTTCGGATTGCCTTTGCGCACCAGGAATACGATGGTCGAGGTATAGGGGGTGCTGTTATCGGGCAGGCGCTTCTGCCAGGCAGGATCGATCAATCCGCCCTTGGCGCTGATTTCGTCGATGTCATAGGCGAGGGCCAAAGTCACCACATCGGCTTCCAATCCGTCGATGACTGAGCGGGCTTGCTTCCCGGAGCCGCCATGGGACGATTCGATCGTCACATCTTCTCCGGTCGTCGCCTTCCAGTGTTTGGCGAAAGCCTCGTTATAAGCTTTATACAATTCACGCGTCGGGTCATAGGACACGTTGAGCAGAGAGGTTTCCGCCAACGCCGATGGGCTGGCGAGCTGGGCGGTGGCGAGAATAGCGGCACTGACGATGCCGGCCATCAGGGAACGAAATCGCGTCATAATCACCTCCTCTATTTACACTGTTACAAGTATCTATATCAATTTAGTAGTCTTTATTGCAGAAGATCGAGCAAGAACGCCTCCGTCCTCCCTCGTTTCCGTACGGTTACTTAAATGCCGGCGCCGAGATCCAGCCCGGTCGGCCGTTGGTTCATCACATCGGCGAGGCTGGTGTGATCCAGGATATGCGATGAGGCATCGCGCACCTGACGCAGCACTTTGCGGATGGCGCAGGTTGCTTCGTCCTGACAGTCCTCGCATCGCCGATAGGCGGTCTTGCTGGCACAGGGTAATTGCGCCAGCGGGCCATCGATCGTCCGGATCACATGGCCAAAGAAAATTTCATCCGCCGGCTTGGCCAAGGTATAGCCACCATTCTTGCCGCGGTAACTGCGGACCAGGCCATGGCGCTTCAGTTCAAGCAGGATGAGCTCCAGAAACTTCCGCGGCACTTGCTGCCGTTCGGCGATATCGCCGATCAGCACCGGCTGGCCAGGCTCGGCCTGGGCCAGGTAAAGCAAGGCGCGCATGGCATATTTGGCTTTTTGCGACAGCATCTTCTTAATCTCTACTCACGCGATAGAGAATATTCGTTGTTCGACGAATGTCAACACGCCTCAGGAGCAGAGCCAATCCGCCGATTCGGCAATGAAAAAGCGCGGCCACAGGCCGCGCTTCGATATTTGTGGGCAGCAAATAGCTCAGACCACGCGGTCGGGCAGGGGTTTGCCGGCAAAGAAGGCGTCGAGATTGTCGAGCGCCTTGAAGCCCATCGCATTGCGGGTTTCGATTGTCGCGCTCCCCAAATGCGGCAATAGGAAAACATTGCTGAGATCGCGATAGGCCGGATTGATATTGGGCTCGCCTTCGAAAACGTCGAGGCCGGCGGCGAACAGCTTGCCGGATTTCAACGCGGCGATCAGCGCTGCGTCGTCGACCAGCGGGCCGCGCGCCGTGTTGATGACGATGGCGCCGTCCGGCATCTTGGCGATGCGATTGGCATTCAGCCAGTGATGAGTCTCGGGGCCGCCGGGGCAGTTAATCGAGAGAAAATCGCTGTGGTGCAGCAGGTCTTCCGGATCGGCGTGGAAAATGGCGCCCTGTTCCTGTTCCGGCGGCAACTGGCGCCGGTTGGAATAGTGGATCTCCATGTCGAAGGCGCGGGCGCGTTTGGCAACCGCCTGGCCGATGCGGCCCATGCCGAAGATGCCCAGCCGCTTGCCCGTCATATGCACACCCAGCATGTAGACGGTCGACCAGGATTTCCAGGTCGCGTCGCGCACTGCGCGCTCGCCTTCATAGGCCCGGCGCGCAGCACCCAGCATCAGCAGCAGGGTGATATCGGCAGTCGCATCGGTCAGCACATCGGGCGTGTTGGAAACCGGCAGGCCGCGCTTCTTCGCGGCATCCAGATTGATGTGCTCATGGCCAACCGAGAAGGTGGCAATCATCTTCACATTGGCAGGCAGCTTTTCGATCAGCTCCGGCGTGAGCTTGTCGGTCGGCGTCACCAGGAGGGCATCGGCCTTTTCGGCGCCTTTGAGAATTTCTTCGGGCGTTTGCAGATGATCATCGGGATTGAGCGCCGCCTCATAGCTGGCAAGCAGCCGCCGGGTAACGGCATCGGGCAGCTTGCGGGTCACGTGGATGAACGGTTTCTTCGACATCTGGCGGCTCCAAAAATGAGACGGGCACCGGGCCGTCTCGGTCCAGCGCGATCGGGGCTTATCTTGGTGGCTTTGGCCGTGCGATACTGCCTGGGAGCGGCCCGAATTGACGAGCAGGCGACAGGACGATGGCAAGAGCAGTTGCAATGGCGGTGAGGCGTGGGAATTCCTACATCGGACTTGGCTCTCGTCGCCGGATTTTTGGCCGTTTGGCCTTCGCCCGCCTCGGTCTCGCACTTCTGCTGGGCGCATTCATGCTGTCTGCCGGCCGGCCGGCGGACGCCGTCGAGGTCTTGCCACATAAGGCGATCTACATTCTGCACAGCCGCCAAGTTCCTGGGGCCGAGGAAACGGTTACTGCCGAGGGCATGCTGATATTCGAATGGATCGATACCTGCGATGGCTGGTCGATCAATCAGCGCGCCAAATTGCGGCTGGGTGGCGGCGATGAGGACGAAGAGGAGGCGGGCTTCGAATGGCGGCAGATCACTTGGGAATCCAAGGATGGCCGCCGTTACCGTTATCAAAGCGAAGAATACCGCAATGGCGAGAAAGGCGATCAACGGCGCGGCGAGGCCAGCGTCGAATCGAGCGGCAAGGGTGCGGTTACGACTGCCTTGCCGACGCGCGGCCAGCATGATCTGCCGGCCGGGGTCATGCTGCCGACTGCGCATAGTTTGCGGCTGTTGCAAGCCGCGGCTGCGGGAGAAGGGTTTCTATCGGCTAATGTCTTCGACGGCACAGTGAGCGACGAGCCGATAACGATCACTGCCGCCTTGGGGCCCGGCACCTTGCATTGGCACGATCAGGACAAGCAATTCCCGGCTCTGGCGAAGGTGCAGTCACGGCCGGTCGATCTGGCATTTTTCCTCGATGCGGGACCGGAAGGTATGCCCGATTTCGAGCAGAGCCTGCAGATCTATGATAACGGGGTCATCGGCAAGATGGTGTTTTCCTTCGCCGGCATTCCGATGGAAGGCGAATTGCGCCAGCTCGACGTTTCCGCGAACGAAAAATGCAAAGCACCCTGATCCGCGTTGCGCCTATGAGCTAGGCGGCCGATTTGACATAGCGCGGATCATGCGCCTGCCGGCCGAAGATGTCGCGCACCAGCGGCTCCCAATAGCTGAGCGGCTTGCTGGCGTAATCGGGATCGAAAGACGCCTGGTCCCAGCGCTCGCAGAAACGTTCGCAACTGGCATACCAGTGGTGATCGCGGAAACGGTCGCGGGCATTGCGGTCCCCGCCCAAATGATGGGCGTAGTAATACATCTGGAAAATGCCGTGCTGTTCGACCACCCAGGTCACTTCCGCTCGCACATAGGGCCGGATCATGCCGGCAGCGATCTCGGCGTGGTTATAGGGTGCTAGCTCATCGCCGATATCGTGGATCAGCGCCGCAACGATCATCTCTTCATCGGCGCCGTCGGCCTCGGCACGGGTCGCGCTCTGCAGGGAATGTTCCAGCCGGCTTACCTTATAGCCTTCCAGCGAGTGATCCAGTTTGGCCAAAGCCTCCATCACCCGGCCCGGCAGCCCGGTGGCGAAGTTGCGCTCCGACTGGTCCAGCAGGAGATAGTCGTCGCGGGTGCCGTCCTTCATTTGCAGGAAGCTGACCGTCTTGCTCATGATGCTTTCCTTGAATCTATTCTGCGGCGCGCCGCTGACGGGCCTGCGACCGGCTTAGAACGCGGTACAGGCTGCGCGGACCATCGATATCGATGTAGCATCCCTGCAGGTGCCGTTTCCCTTCGCGCGTATCGAAAGCGGTGCGGCCATGCAGTAGGCGGCGATTGTCGAACATCACCAGATCGCCGCCGCCCAGACGGAAGCGGATTTCAAATTCGGCGGATTTCAGCAGACTATCGAGCTGACGACGTGCGGCGTAGAAAGCATGCAATTCGTCAGGCGGCAGCAAGGGCGCGAAATCCAGGCGCGGGCTGATGTGAATGGCCTGAAACACGCCGCGCTCATCCAGTTTCACATGCGGCTGCCAGGCGACATGCTCGGCATCGCGATCGGTGAACTGGAAACGGACTGGGATGCTGGTCAGCAGGCGATAAGCATCGGGATCGTGCTGCCGCAAGGCTTCGCTGCAGGCGAGACCATCGACCAGAGTGGAAAGACCACCCTGGGTTTCGTTGATTAGGCAATGCAGCAATTGGATGCCGGGGGACGGCTCGCGATAGGGGTTGTCGACATGGGGATCGAGCGCCAAGGAACTATAGGCGAGATCGTTGGCATCCGGCACCGACCGCACGTCGAAATGGCGACCGAAATTGGTGTCGCGCACGAAGCCGAAGCTTTCGGCAACACCGAACAACGCAAGAGAAACGCGGGGCACATTATGGAGCACGACGAATCCGTAACGCAGCAATTTCTCGGCAATGTCGAACCGCAACGCATCGCTCGGCTGCTCCTGCCAATCGGCTTCCGGCAACGTGGCGAGCGAGGCGTTCCAGGCCAACCGCGCCGGCAGGCCGTCATTGTCCGGCCTCATCGCCGCTTCGGCTGCAAGCGCTGCTTCGCTGAACCTGCTCGTATGGCCATCGCTGAATAGCACCGTGAGTTCGTCTGAGCCCGTGCGGTTCACGGCAATGAGGCGTAACTGGGGATCGAGCTCGGATGGGTTGTAGAGCCGTTGTCCGGTACCCTGGTCAATACTGGTATTAGAAGTGCAGCGCTCGCGCAGCCAAAGCGGATGGATGGACCGGGTGGTGCCATCAGGAAACTGCACAGCCAGGCGAAGGGTGGGCGACTCGAGAAGCTCAATCTGACTCATGATGTCGGCTCGCTGCTATTAGATGGGCGTATTCTGGTAAGTAACCGGCGCCGAGAATAGCTGGAAAAATTTGCGAATAGATATAACATGGAGTTATGTCTAAGCGACGTTATCCGCCGATCGGTTGCCTCATTCCGTTCGAAGCCGCCGCCCGCCTTGGCAGTATGTCGGCGGCGGCCCGCGAGCTCGGCATCAGCCAGCCGGCCATCAGCCGCCACCTGCAACTCCTCGAAGCGGATCTTGGTCAGGCCCTGTTCCACCGCAATCGCCGGGGCCTGAGCCTGACGGCGGCAGGGCGCGATTACCGTGATGCCGTGACGCTCGGTCTCGAGAATATCGCTCGGGCAACGGAGATCCTGCGCGCAGGTGGCGATCAGACGATTCGCATTGCCGCGAATTTCGGCTTTGCCCAGCAATGGCTGATGCCGCGTTTCAGCCGTCTTCGCGCCTCATATCCGGCATTGTTCTTTCGTCTCCTGACCAGCGATCAGGATGATGAGCTGACGCTGGCAAATAGCGACCTTGCGATCCGCTTCGGCACCGGCGATTGGCCGGGCTGGCACTCCGTACAGCTCTTTCAGGAAGAGGTTTTCCCGATCTGCAGTCCAGCCTATGTCGGTGAGCGGCCACATCTGCACAAGGCCGGTATCGCTGCAGGCGATCTCCTGGGCGAGCGCCTGCTTCACATGGATGAGGTCAATGCGCGTTGGCTGACCTGGGCGAATTGGCTGCGCCTCCAGGGCCTCAAGCCGCCGGCCGCCAAGCCGCAACTGTTGTACAGCACGTATCCGCTCCTGTTGCAGGCCACGCTGGCCGGTGAAGGCATTGCCCTCGGCTGGCGGGGACTGGTCGATCCGTTGCTGCAATCCGGCAGCTTGGTCCAGCTCCTGCCGGGACTGCATCGCCCGGAACACGGCTACTTCGTCACCTACCGCATCGGTCACTCCGCCGAGAAATTGCTGCGGGAAATCGTCGACTGGCTGCTTTCGGAGATGCCGCGGGAGCCGTCTCCATGAGGCGGCCTCGGCTGCTTTTCATCATCGCCCTGCTGGCCGTTTTGGCTTTCGTTGTCCTGCCATTTCATTTCGACTTTCCGGCTGCCTGGAATCCCTGGGCGCCGCTCAATGTCGCCGACAAGCCCAATTTTCTCACGGCCTATAAGATCAGCCGGCTGCGCAAGGATGCGCAGTTGTGCCGCACGGTGCTGGCGCAGACCGATCTCGTTTTCGCCGCTGAGCCCGATCGCCGGACAGGGCCGGGCTGCGCCTTCGAGAATGCCGTGCGCGTGACCGATGGGGATATCCGTTTCATGCCGGGCTTTACCGCAAGCTGTCCGCTGGCGGTCTCGCTCGCCATGCTGGAACGCCACGTGCTCCAACCGGCGGCGCAGCACGAATTCGGGGCGACGGTCACGGCGCTCGAGCATGTCGGCACTATGCCTGCCGCAATCTCTATAACCGGCAGCAGGGCCGGCGCAGCGAGCACGCCACCGCGAATGCGATCGATGTGACGGCCTTCCGCTTGAGCAATGGCCAACGCATCGAGATCACCCGCGACTGGGGCGATGCCAATGCGGCAGGCCGCTTTCTTCTGACCGTTCATGACGGTGCCTGCGATCTCTTCGACACGGTGCTGGGCCCCGATTTCAATAAGGCGCATAGCACTCACTTTCACCTCGATATGGGACATTTCTGGGCATGCCGGTGATGCGGGACGATAAGATGCAGAACTACTACCGCCAACGGGCGCGCGACTATGAAATGATCTATCACCGTCCCGATGCCGTGCGACTGGCGGAACAGGAAGCGCTGGCAAGCTGGATCAGGACGTCGCTTGCCGGTGTGGATGTGGTGGAGATCGCCGCTGGCACCGGCTGGTGGACGGTGCAGGCCGCCGCGGTGGCGCAGCATGTCACGGCGACCGATGCCGTGGCGGAAACCCTGGAGATCGCCAAGACCAAACCCTTCGATCCGGCGAAAGTCGCATTCCGTATCGCCGATGCCTATCAGCTCGATGCTCTCGGGCGGAATTTCGACGGCGCACTGTCCTGCTTCTGGCTGTCCCATGTGCCGCGTGCGGTGCTGCGTGATTTCATCGGCGGCCTGCATCGCCTCTTGCGTCCAGGCCCAGTGGTCTGCTTGGCCGATAATTGCCTGGTGCCTCGCTTAGGCGGCGAACTTGTTCGCGTCGCCGGTCAAGCCGATAGCTATAAGTACTGGCCATTGGTCGATGGCGGCACGGAACTGGTGCTGAAGAATTACTATAGCGAGGCGGAACTTACCCAACTCTTCACGCCGGTGGCGCAGGATCTGGAGATCGATATCGGTCGCCATTTCTGGCGGTTGCGTTATCGCCGGCTCTGAACGTGACGCTCAGGAGCCCCAGAAGACTTCCCCCGGTGAGGTGAGTACCACGGGCTTCCCGTTCCTGATGGTGATCAGCGTATCGATCATGCCGCAGAACAAGCCTGTCTCGACGACGCCGGGAATGTCGCAGAGCTGGCGGTGCAATTCCGCCGGCCGGTCGATTTCACCGAATTGGCAGTCGGCGATATAATTGCCGGCATCGGTGATGACGGGATCGCCGTCGCGTTGCCGCAACGCGCATTGCTGGGCCAATTTCGCCAGATGCGACAGGACGTTTTGGTGACCGAAACGGCAAATCTCCACCGGCAGCGGGAACTCTCCAAGCTTACCCACGAGTTTGGTCGCGTCAGCCATATAGATCCGCCGGTTTGATGCTGCCGCGACGATCTTCTCGTAGAGCAGGGCGCCACCGCCGCCTTTGATCATATCGAAATTGAGGGAAACTTCATCGGCGCCATCGACACAGAGATCGAGAGATCGCGCGCGGTCGAAATCGGTGGTCGGGATATCATTCTGCTTCGCCAGCATTTCGCTCTGCCGCGACGTGCAGATCACGCGGACCCGTAATCCCATGCGGATGCGCTGACCGAGCGCCTGAGCGAAATGCCGGACCGTGCTGCCGGTGCCGAGCCCGATGGCCATATCCGTCTCGACCATCTCAGCAGCCATGGCTCCGACCAGGGCTTTCTCCGCTTCCTGCTGATCATTTGCCCGTTTTTTCTTCATTCGATCCGATCCTTTCCATTTGGACCGGCCGGCTTGGTGCGGGCGAGGCTTCGGCCCTTGAGGATGCTATCCTTGCCGAGCTTGGCGCGCACGGCATCCATGGCTGCTTCAAGTTTCCGCCGCCGGTCGGCTTCGGGGTCGGCGAGATCGAGGGGATCGGCATCCGACAAAGGATGGAAATTGCCGGTCCCGATACCGATCAACCGATACCAGGTCCCATTGCTTTCACGTTCCAGCAACTGTCGGCCGGCACGATAGAGCGTTTCGGCGAGACAGGTCGGCGCCGAGAGGCTGACCTGCCGGCTCACGGTACGAAAGCCAGCCGTCTTCAGCTTGAGATGAACCACCTGACCGGCCAGACCGGCCGTCTTCAATCGTGCCGAAACCTTCTCGCACAGCGGCCACAATTCATGAGCCAGGACATTAAAGTCGGCGATGTCTTCGTCGAAGGTGGTTTCTGCGGAGATGCTTTTCGTTGGTGCATCGACATCGACGCTGCGTTCATCCTCGCCGCGCGCGAGGTAGTAGAGCCGCAGGCCCATCTGTCCGTAGCGTTTCCCCAGATCCGACAGCTCCATTTCCTGCAATTGTCCGATCATGGTGATGCCGTCTTTCGCCAATTGCTCCGCGCCGACTTTGCCGATTCCCCAGATCAGGGTGACCGGC
Source organism: Dongia soli (assembly GCF_034044715.1). Lineage (NCBI taxonomy): Bacteria > Pseudomonadati > Pseudomonadota > Alphaproteobacteria > Rhodospirillales > Dongiaceae > Dongia > Dongia soli. Next base: position 76,030 of record NZ_JAXCLW010000011.1, read on the forward strand.
TTTTGCGCCAGAAATGCGCGTGCTTCATTGCGTCCGATGATCGAGAAACCGCGCGGCTTGTCGAGGTCCGAGGCGATTTTCGCCAGGAATTTATTATAGCTGAGTCCAATCGAAACAGTGATGCCGATTTCCTGTTCGATGCGCTTGGCAAGATCTGCGAGCGATTGGGCCGGGCTGCGCCGATGCAATTGCGTTGTGCCGGAGAGATCGAGAAAGGCCTCATCAATAGAGAGCGGCTCCACCAGGGGCGTCAGCCGCTGCATCATCTCGCGCACTTGCAAGCCCACCGCCCGATACTTTGCCATGTCCGGTGGCATCACAGTGGCTTCCGGGCACAGCTTGCGTGCCTTGAACATCGGCATGGCGGAGCGGACGCCCGACATCCGCGCAATGTAGCAGCAGGTGGAAACAACGCCGCGATGACCGCCACCGATGATCAGCGCCTTGTCACGCAGACTGGGATTGTCGCGCTTTTCGATGGCAGCATAAAAGGCATCGCAATCGATATGTCCGATCTGCAGCTCGTGCAGCTCGGCATGATAGAGCAGGCGCGGCGATCGGCAATCGGGACAGCGTTTGGCTCGGTCCCCATCGCTGATCGCTGACAACAAGGCGCCGCAATCACGGCAGAAGCCGGGTGTCATGTTTGTCGTGGCTGTGCTCCCGGACGTGCTTCCCGACGCGCCGTTCAATGCCGCCTCGTCATCACATCGCCGTTTCCTCTGCCGTCAAGGGCCACAGCCAGGCAGCACCCCGGACGCCGCTGGAATCGCCATGGGCCGCTTGCACGATCGGCGTATCGACGAAGTCGCTGAAGGCGTAACGGGGCAGCAGCTTCGGCACGTTCGTATAGAGGCGCTGGCAATTCGACATGCCGCCGCCCAGCACGAAGATATCGGGGTCCAGCACATTCATGATCGAGGCGAAGGCCCGCGCTAGCCGATCCTCGTAACGCTCCATGGTCGCCACCGCCGCGCTGTCGCCCGCATCCGCAGCGGCGGTAATCTGCGGCGCTGTCATCTGCTGGCCGCTGATTTTGGCATGGTCCGCTGCGAGGGACGGGCCGGCCAGCCAGGTTTCGATACAGCCGTACCGGCCGCACCAGCAGCGTGATCCCGGGAATTCAGCCTCATTGATCCAGGGGAGGGGCATATGGCCCCATTCGCCGCCGATCGCGTTGCGGCCTTCCAACAGGTGCTTGTCGATCGCAATTCCGCCACCGACCCCGGTTCCCAGGATGACGGCGAAGACCACCCTTGCGCCACGACCGGCACCGTCGGTCGCTTCGGAGGCGGCCAGGCAATTGGCGTCGTTGGCCAAGCGAACCGGGCGGAGCAGAGCTTTTTCGACGTCGCGCTGCAGCGGCTGGCCGTTCAGCCAGGTCGAATTCCCGTTTCGGATCAGTCCGGTACGTGGCGAGGGGCTGCCCGGGATACCGATCCCGACAGTCGGGACTTCCTGGAGCTTGTCACGGATAGTTGAGGGGAGCCCGGCTTCGACGCCGCGGACCACCGTGGCAATGGCCTCGACGGTTCCAGAATAGTCTTCGCGCGGGGTGGGTTGACGCAATTTGGCCAGGATCTGCCCCAGGCTGTCCAGCGCGACCCCCTCGATCTTGGTTCCACCCAGGTCGATACCAATTCTGACCCGCATCATGCCTCCAACCGCCAGTTCATACCTACAACTAGCTGTACTAGTTTTACCGAATCCTGTTTAACCAATTGATAACCAAACTCTGCTTTTCATAAGATATTAAATCGTATGTCGGCAAATTTCTTGGCATCCTTTGGGGAATTGCTGCGTAAAACGGTTGGAGGCGCCGGAAATGTCGGAACGGGAACAACTGTCGCCAGAGGAAAAACGTCGTCGCGCGGCAGAGAAGACGATTCTGATCGTCGAGGACAACGAGTTGAATATGAAGTTGTTCCACGACCTGATCCAGGCGCATGGCTACAACATCCTGCAGACCAAGGATGGCATGGAGGCGCTGAAGCTGGCGCGCCAGCATAAGCCGGACCTGATCCTGATGGATATCCAGCTGCCGGAGGTGTCCGGGCTGGAGGTCACCAAGTGGATCAAGGAAGACGACAACCTCAAGGCGATTCCGATCATTGCCGTCACGGCCTTTGCGATGAAAGGCGACGAGGAAAAGATTCGCGAAGGCGGGTGTGAAGCCTATATCGCCAAGCCGATTTCGGTCGTGCAGTTCCTTGAAACGGTTGACCGTTTCCTACAGTGATTTCAGCCGATGTCCGCTCGTATCCTGGTGGTAGACGACATACCCGCGAATGTTCGTCTGCTGGAAGCTAAACTCGCCGCCGAATATTTCGAAGTCGTCACCGCGAGTAGCGGTCAACAAGCCCTGGATATCGTCGACAAGCAGGCGCCGGACATTGTCCTGCTCGATGTAATGATGCCGGAGATGGATGGCTTCGAGGTTTGCCGCCGGATCCGCGCCAATGCCGCCACGCGCTTCTTGCCGGTGGTGATGGTGACCGCCCTCAGCGACCAGTCGGACCGGGTGCGCGGTCTGGAAGCCGGTGCTGACGATTTTCTCACCAAGCCGGTCAACGATCTCGCCCTCTTCGCCCGTGTCCGCTCGCTGGTCCGTCTCAAGATGATGATGGACGAATGGCGTATGCGCGAACAGACTTCCGGCCAATTCGACATTCTCGGCGATGGGTCCGAGCCCAATGTCGATGACGACCGGCATGCCCAGATTTTGCTTGTCGAGAGCTTTGCGCCCACCGCGCAGCGTATTCAGGGCATTCTCGATGCCGATCATGACAAGGTGGTCTTTGCCGACAATGTGCAAAAGGCGACCGAGCTGGCCAACACGGAAAAGTTCGATCTCATCATCAGCGATATCCAGGTTGGCGGTGAAGACGGGTTGCGGTTTTGCTCGCATCTACGCTCGCAGGAGGAAACCCGCCAGGTCCCGATCCTGCTGATGGTCGATGAGTACGACATGCCGCGCCTGGTCAAGGGTCTCGATATCGGCGTCAGCGACTATCTGATGAAGCCGATCGATCCCAATGAGCTGCTGGCTCGCGTGCGTATCCAGGTGCGGCGGCGGCGCTTCCAGGACCGTCTGCGGAACAATTATGAACGCAGCCTCTCGATGGCGCTGACCGATGGCCTGACCGGCCTCTATAACCGGCGCTATGCCACGCGGCATCTCGAAGGTCTGATGCGGCGCGTGGTGCAGACCGGCAAGCCCGTCGCGGTTCTGGTCTGCGATCTCGATTTCTTCAAGCGCGTCAACGATACCTATGGTCATGCCGCTGGCGACGAAGTGCTGAAGCAATTTGCCCAGCGTGCCGCGGCTTCTGTCCGCAACATCGACATGGTGGCGCGTTTCGGCGGCGAGGAATTCGTGATCCTGATGCCCGATACGGATGGCCAAGCCGCCCTGCGTGCCGGCGAACGCTTGTGCAAGCGCATTGCCGAGTCGCCCATGATGCTGGCGGACGGGCCGGAAGGCGGCCTCAATGTGACGGTCAGCGTGGGTGTTGCCGCGACCGCGATGGAAATGCCGGGCGATGAGCTGATCAAGCTGGCGGATGCGGCGCTCTACCGAGCGAAGCAGGGTGGCCGCAATCAGGCTGTAATCGACCCGCTCTCCGCCCTCTCGTAGAAGCCCGCCGATAGCACAAACGAACGAGGCGCCGCGGATAACCGGGCGCCTCGTTCCGTCTGAAGACCGGACCGTTCCAGGAGCGGCAGGTTACTTAATCTTCGCTTCCTTGAACGGGACATGCTTGCGCACGACGGGATCGTATTTGTTGAATTCCAACTTTTCCGTCGAGGTGCGCGGATTCTTCTTGGTGACGTAGTAGTAGCCGGTATCAGCGGTGCTGACCAACTTGATCTGAATGGTATTAGCCTTGGCCATAACAGCCCCTCAAAACCTAGCGTAAGACGATTGTCGAAAAGATGGCGCAAAATAGCGGTTAAGCGCCCGATGTCAAGCCCGGCCTTGCCGTCGGAACTAGTCGCCGCGGTCGCGGTGGTGGCTGAGAGTCATCACATTGTTCTTGTAATTCAGCAATTTAGGCCGCGTCATGCCGATTGCGGCGCGAATCTCCCAACGGCGGAAGGCTTCGGCCAGGACGGCATGAGTGACATCGACGATGTTCAGGTCGGCCAAATCGCTCTGCCGGCGCCAGCCGAGATCCTCCAATTCGCCATTGCCGATCAGCGTGCCGGCAGCCTGCCCGCCATCGGCCAGGAAGAAGCGGGTGTTATAGCGACGGGGTGAGGTCACGGGCGTAATGGCGCGCAGCAGAAAATCCAAGCTGCCGAGATCCGGCACCAGATTGGCGGCGGCGTAGGCTCGCCAAATGTGCAGGTCGGCCACCTGCTCATCCCGCATCGGTTTCGTCATCTCGCGTCCCACGAGAAGCCCGGTTTCTTCATGGGTCTCCCGAAGCGCCGCGCGCAGAAAGGCAGCGACAGGGCGCTTGCAGCCGCCGGAATCGAGCATGGCGGCAACGGCGGGATGCGGAGCCTCGGGGAAGCCGGAGGGCAGGTTGTCCTCGTCATCGACACGGCCGCCCGGCACGACATAGATGTCCGGCAGGAATCCGGATCGCATATGCCGGCGGCCAAGCAAAACCTCCGGCGGACCGTTATGGCTCTGGCGGATCAGGACGAGACCCGCGGCATCGACCGGCTTAACCGCCGGGTACCGCTTCGAAGCGGAGGGTGATGATGCGGCGTCGGCAGTATCCGGCATCGGCTCGTCGACCGGACCTAATTGACCAAGGCCGGAATCAAGGCCGGAATATCGTCGTTCGCCTGCTCGTCATTGGCTGCCGTTGACGGCGGCTCCGCCAATCGCATGGCACTGGCAAACAGGGTTGGCTGATGCAGCAGGTGTTCCGCTACTTCCATATCGACCGGTGAATCGTTGGTACGCGCCGGACAGGTCTTGCGCAAGGCATCGAGCGCGGCGGTGTCTTCCGGATTGACCGCGTTGCGCTGGGCGGTCGGCACCGGCGTCAGCCTGCCGAAAACGAGATCCTGCACCAGCTTGTCGGGATCGCTCCGGCCGCTGGTGCAGATGGTCGGCAGAACGCCGAGATGATGCAGGGTATAGCCGGAGGGAGCATGGAACCGCGCCCAGGTAAGGACGATCTCGCCCTTATTCGGCATGGCAAGCACGGTCTGTACCGTTCCCTTGCCATAGGAGTTGGTGCCCACGACAACGGCCCGGCCGTTATCCTGCAGCGCCGCTGCGACGATTTCCGCGGCCGAGGCCGAATTGCCGTCGATCAGCACGACGATGGGGCGGCCATCGGCGATATCGCCACCGGTCGCTTCAAAATATTGATGGCTGTCGGGATGGCGGCCATGGGTCGAAACGATGCGGCCGTCTTCCAGGAAGAGATTGGCCGTCGCCACAGATTGATTGAGCAATCCACCGGGATTGTCCCGCAGATCCAGCACATAGCCCGCCAGACGCGGACCGATCTCGGTCTTGGCATCATAGATCGAGCGTTTCAGGCTGTCCGAAGTTTCCGAATTGAAGCTGTAGATCCTGAGATAGGCGATATCGCCATCGCGCCGATAAGAAACCGTCTCGGGGACGACATGGGACCTGACCAGGGTGATGTGGATGGGATCGGGGACATCGGCGCGCTTGACGGCCAGGGAAATCGTACTGTCGACCGGGCCGCGCAGGCGATCGACCACATCGCTTTGCGACAGGCCCTCGGTCGATTGACCGTCGATCTTCACGATGACGTCGTCACGTTTCAGTCCCATCCGCTCGGCGGGGGTGTAATGCATGACCGATATCACCCGGACGACGCCGTCTTCGACGGAGATGCGAACGCCGATCCCGCCAAAGCCATCCCGAACCGCGCGGTTTTCCCGCGCCGCTTCCGCGCTGGCATAGCGCGAGAAGGGATCGAGCTTGCTCACCACCCCCGTGAACATCGCTTCGTAGATTTTCTCGACCGGAGTCTGGCCCAGTTTCGGCGATTTGGTGATGGCCTCATCCGTCAGTTTGGCGGTCAGCTTGCCCCAATCGTCGGCCTTGTAGTCAGACTGGATGGAGAAGCTGTCGACGGTCTGCTGATTGACCGACAGATTAACCTGGTTGTCGATCCGGACGGCGGCGATATCGGGGTCCAGGCTGGTCAGTTGCTGCATCCCGGCCATGGCCAGTTGCGACAGATCCGGCCGGGTGATGTAGAACGCTTCGACATCCTCAAAGCCCCGCTCGAACATTTCCTTGGTCAGATGTGCATCGGCTTCCGATGCGGGCCCGTCGCCGGAACTGGCGCAACCGATCAGGACGATGAAGCTGGGGAGAAGTAAGAAGGGGGTCAGGAAACGCAAGACAGGAGCAAATCCTTCGGCACGCGACTCCATGCGCGATATCGTCGACACTGGCATACCCAAGCGAAAAACGGCCGTACCCGGCGGCCACCGCCAGTTTGACCAAACGCAGCAAGATTAGCAGAAAGCCCGACTGACGCCAGCGACTTATCGCGGGCGGCTGCCGGCGATTTGGCATAGCTGGCGAACGATAGACCGGATTGCCCCTCCAGCCGCTTCGCTTCGTTTATCGGCCTGTCTTCAGTCGCTATCGGCCCCGTTTTTTCCGTGTTTGGCCCCTTGCCCCGTCCTCCGAACCATCGGGCCCGTGGCGCGCTGCTTTTTTTTGACCGGATTTGTTGCGAACCTGCTTTCCACCGCGCGGATTGGCCAACTGAACAGGGGCCAATTTGCCTTCGCCGGCACGGCGCTTGGGCCGGCCGAACCCCGCCTCCTGACGACCGGTTTCCGCCGACCCGGCTGGTACAGCACTGATCTCACCCCCGCCAACGATTTCCAAGGTCATCCCACCAGTCAAGGGCACGCAGGCGACCAGCCTTACCTCGACTGGCGCGCCAAGTTGATAGACCCTTCCCCAGCGGCGGCCGACCAGCACATGACCTCGCTCGTCATGATCGTAGAAATCGGTGGGCAAGGTGCTGATGGGCACGAGCCCGTCGGCGCCGGTATCCTCCAGGGAGATGAAAAGACCGAAACGTGTGACGCTGGTGATCCGGCCGGCGAAGACCTCGCCGACCCGCTCGGCGAGGAAGGCAGCCGTATAGCGGTCGATCGCTTCGCGTTCGGCTGCCGCGGCCCGGCGCTCGGTGGCGGAAATATGATCGCCTGTTTCGGGAAAGGTCGCTTCGGCGCCTGGCGGTAAGCCGTCATCGCCAAATCCGTAACCGCTGATCAAGGCGCGATGGACCAGCAGATCTGCATAGCGCCGGATCGGCGAGGTGAAATGCGCATAACGCTGCAAGGCGAGACCGAAATGGCCCAGATTCTCCGGCGAATAGACGGCTTGCGTTTGCGTGCGCAACACCAGGCTGTTGATCATTGCCGCATAGGGCGAGTTGGCAGCCTTGTTCAGCAAAGCGGTGAAATGCTTCGGCCGGAGGACCTGTCCCTTGGCGAGCGGCAAATCGAGGCCGCGCAGGAACTCGCGCAAAGCATCGACCCGGGCGGGATCGGGTGCGTCGTGAACGCGATACATGCAGGGCTGCCGGCGGGTTTCCAAGCTTTCCGCCGCAGCCACATTGGCGGCGATCATGAATTCTTCGATCAGGCGATGGCTGTCGAGCCGGGCGCGCGGCACGATACGTTCGACCTCACCCTCGTTGTTGATGAAGACGCGTCGCTCGGCGATATCCAGCTCCAGCGTGCCGCGATTTTCGCGTGCCGTCAGCAAGGCGCGGAAAGCACCGTAAAGCGGTTTGATGACCGGTTCGACAAGCGGCGCCGTCAGCTCATCCGTTTGGCCGTCAACGGCACGTTGCACCTGGTCATAGGTGAGGCGGGCGGCGGAGCGCATCAGGCCGCGCATAAAACGATGGCCGAGCTTCTTCCCCTCCGCATTGATGGTCATTTCGACCGCCATGCAAGGCCGCTCTTCCTGCGGCTTCAGGGAACACGAGCCGTTGGACAATTCCTCCGGCAGCATCGGCACGACCCGATCGGGGAAATAGACTGAATTGCCGCGCTCCCGCGCCGCCTTATCCAGGGGATCGCCGGGCCGCACGTAATGGGCAACATCGGCAATCGCCACCAGCAAACGCCAGCCGCCCGGATTGTTCGGGTTTTCATCGGGGCTGGCGAAGACGGCATCATCGAAATCACGGGCATCGTCGCCATCGATGGTAACCAACGGCACCTGCCGAAGATCGGTGCGCTGGCCCAATGCGGCGCCTTTGGCATTGGCGGCCTGTTCCAGTGCGGCGGGTGAGAAATCGAGCGGGATGCCGTGATCGACGATCGAAATCAGGCTGATGGATTTCGCTTCGCCCAGTTTGCCGACACGTTCAACGATGCGAGCGCGCGGCGTCCCAAGGCGGCGCGCCGGATCGACATGGGCGATGACGATATCGCCGCTGCGGGCCGGGCCAATATCATGGGGCGAGACGTTGAAGTCGGTCTTGATTCGCTTGTCGGTAGGTGTCAGCCGGCCGGTGCCGTCGCGCCGCCGTTCGAACAGGCCGACGATGCGTTGTGCGTGGTGCTCCAGGCGCCGGATCGGCCGGGCTTCGTAGAGATCCTCTTCCTTGCGCTCCAGGCGCGCCAAGACGCGGTCCCCGCCGGCCAGCGGCCGGTCGGTGCGCTTGTTGTCGATGACCAGGATACGCGGTTCGGCATCGTCCTTGCGGAAATCGACCGGCCGGGCCCAGAGATCGCCATCGTCGTCGAGACCGATGACTTCGAGCACCGTCACTTCCGGCAAGGCGCCGCTGCGGGCGACGCGGCGGCCACGGCCACGATCGACCTCGCCCTCGCGTTCCAACTCCTTGAGCAGGGCCTTCAGGGGAATGCGATCGGCGCCGCGCAGATTGAAAGCGCGCGCGATCTCACGCTTGCCGACCGGCGTATCCTGGTCCTGGATGAAAGCAAGGACCTGCTCCTTGGTCGGGAACGGCACCGCCTTCTTCGACCCTTTCGGCGCCGCACCCCGTTCGGGCGCCGATGGATCTTCCGCCTCGCGCTTGCGGGCGGGTTTATCGGATCGGTGTTTTGAATTCGATTTCGACAAAGACGAACTCGTAATCGTTGGCATTGATGACATTATGTTCGACGCCGACCGGTCGGTAATAAGAAACGCCGGCTGTCAGATCCGCAAAGCGCGTCTCCTTGCCGTCCTCCAATTGCAGCTTGCCGGTGGTCATCGGCACGACGACATAGTCGTAACCATGCCTATGCCAAGTGGTTTCGGCGCCGGGGGCGAAGCGCCATTCGGTGACCACCACGCGGTCGTTATCGACTTGAACGGTGGGTTTCGCCTTCGGACGTTCGGCCATTTCGTGACTCCGCAGCTCTTTTGCCGGAGCAGCATAGCCGCTCGCCGTCACCCTGGCCAGCAATCAGCGAAATTGTCCTCGCTTACATATCGGGTACCAGCTTGAGGCCGGACGGGCATCGAGTGGTCAGGCAATTGCCCCTTCGAACCGCAGCAGCGCTTCCTTCAAGGCGATGCCGCCGGCATAGCCGGTCAGGGCGCCGGAACTGCCAACCACACGGTGGCAGGGAACGATCAGGGAAATAGGGTTGGCGCCATTGGCGGCGCCAACCGCACGGCTGGCCTGTGGCCGCTGCAACTTGGCCGCCAGCCGGGCGTAGCTGGTGGTTTCGCCGAAGGGGATGCGACGAAGTTCGGTCCAGACTGCTTGCTGGAAGACGGTGCCGATCGGCGCCAAGGGGAGGTCGAACTGCTTCAGGCTGCCGGCAAAATAAGCGTCGATCTGCCTGGCGATCTCGGCCACCGCACTCTCATCCCAGCGCAGGTTGAAATCTGCGATTTGCCAGCGGCCGTTATCGCATTCGGCGAGGAAGCCGAAGCGCATCAGGCGGCGTTTCTCATCGACCATGGCCAAAGCCGGACCGAAAGGTGTCTCGATCCGGCCGGCGAAATAGGATGGCGTTGCAATCGATGCGGAACCTTTCTTCATGCGGCGATCTTCAGGCTGGCCCAGAAATGGCAGGTGGCGAGGCTGCGATGCGGGGCGAAGGGCGCCATCAGGCGCGCCGTCCCTTTGGCATCGGGTCGCGTTTCCAAGTGGTGAAACCGTTGCAGTGCTGTTGCGAGCGCGGAATCGCCGACCGGCACCGCATCGGCGAATCCCAGGCCACGCATGAGCACGTAATTCGTGGTCCAGGGACCGAGCCCGCGAATGCCGCGCAATGCCGTTTCCGCCGCTTTCGCCGAGCCATCGCCCAGACGGTCTAGAGGCAACTGACCGCTACTGACCGACCGCGCCATGTTGATGAGGTAATCGGCCTTGGCGCGGGAGAAGCGCCGTTGGGTCAGATCCGCCGAATCCAGCGCGGCGACCCTCGCAGCGGTCGGATGCGCCTTCATGCCGTTCGCATCGCCAATGGGATCGCCGCAGAGCTCGATCAATGCCCGACGGAGGGATGTGGCAAAGGCGACATTGATCTGCTGGCCGATCACAGCCCAGGCCAAGGCTTCGAAAGGCGTGGCGGTCAAGGGGATGCGCAAACCGCGCTGCCCCTGGATCAACCGGGCGATGTCCGGCATGCGGCTCGCACGCCCTTCGAAACCGGCGACATCGCCGCCGGGACCCAGGATGCGGCAGACGATCCGATGTATCTCCGCCATCGCTGCGGGGCTCAGGCGCTTTGTCGCCGTGAGCCGGCAATCCACCGCGCCGGGTTCAAACGTCATTTCCAGCAACACCGGCACATTGTCGATAACCAGTGCCTTGCCGAGTTTGCGATCATCGACGACGCGTTCTGCCGGACCATTGGGATCGCGCCCGTGATAGGAGAGAACATCCCGCGGTCGGAAGCTGCCTGGCAATGTCAGACGGAAGCGATCGGAATCACGCAGCGCTCGATAGGCGCCCGGCGTCATGCCGGTCAGCGTGAGGAATTGGCGATGAAAGGTTGCCTCGCCTTCATAGCCCGCCGAGAGGGCGATATCGATAAGGCGCTCATTACCATGCAGCACGCGGTCGCAGACCGTACGGATCCGTTCGCGCCGCAGCAAGGCGGCCGGCGTCTGATGCGCGTGATCGCGGATAAGGTCATTCAGCTTGGTGGTGCCGATGCCGGCAGCTTCGACCAGCTGTGCGATATCGGGGAAAGCGCCGGGATCGGCGCGCAGGCGCACCAGCAAGCCGTCGAACAAATCGCGGTCCCAATCGCCGCCACGATAGAACAGATCCGGCCGGCAACGGCGGCAGGGCCGTAAGCCGGCGCCCACGGCTTCCGCTTCGCTCCGAAAGAAGCGGACGTTTTCAAATTTCGGTTTGCGGGCGGGGCAGGAGGGCAGGCAATAGATGCCGGTGGTCAGCACGCCGGTCAGGAAGCGACCGTCATAGGCACCGTCCTTGGCCAGCATGCGCTCATACATGAAGATATCCGACCAGTACTCGCCGGCTGGTTCCCGCTTAGACAGCGTCCGCTTCGGCGATCTCGGCAGGGATGGTTCATGCTTCATCGACAACCGATCCTCGGCACAGATCTCATCGATAAATAAGGCATCGGTGGCGGGCATCGGCGTCCTTCCAGGCAGATAGATTGCCCGGACTATGCCGTAGCCCCGATCCCTCCGCCTCTCAACCCGACCGCTGAAATTCCCGCACCTTAGTTCTTCGCGGCGGCCTTCTTTGCCGCCGGCTTTTTGGCGGCGGGTTTCTTGGCGGCCGCCTTTTTCGCAGCAGGTTTTTTGACAGCCGTTTCTGTCCCCGCAGTCTTCTTGTTCGCAGCTTTCTTGGCCGCGGGCTTTTTGGCAGCCGTCTTGCGGCCGGGCTTGCCGCTGCCCACCTTTTCGGCGCGCGCCGCAATCAAAGCGATGGCGTCTTGGAGGCTGAGCGAGGCGGGATCGGTGCCTTTCGGGACCGTGGCGTTGATGGAGCCGTGTTTCACATAGGGGCCGTAGCGGCCGTCATGCACGGTGATCGGCGCATCATCATCGGGATGCTTGCCGATCTCGCGGCCCGGCGCCGCTGCGGCGCGGCCCCGACCCCGGCCGCTCGGCTCGGCGAGCAAGGCAACGGCGCGGTTGATGCCGATGGTGAGCACGTCATCGTCCTTCGGAATCGATTTGAAGGCAGAGCCGTGTTTCAGATAAGGACCGAACCGGCCGATGCCGGCAAGAATCGTTTCGCCGGTCTCCGGATGCTTGCCGATGTCGCGCGGTAGCGCCAGCAATTGCAAAGCCGTATCCAGGTCGATGTTTTCCGGCGTCATGTTCTTCAGCAGCGAGACGCGTTTCGGCTTTGCCTCGCCTTCGCTGTCGAGCTGGACGTAGAAGCCATAGGGCCCCTTTCGCAGGCTGACCTCGCCGCCCTTGGGATCAGCGCCCAACACCTGCGGGCCGGCAAGTTCCGTTTCCTCGCCATTGGCGACCGCCAGTGGGCGGGTGTAGCGGCATTCCGGATAATTGCTGCAGCCGATGAAGGCACCGTTCTTGGCGAGCTTGATGCCGAGTTCGCCATTGCTGCAGGCGGGACAGGCGCGCGGATTCTTGCCGTTGCCGAGATCGGGGAAGAAATGCGGCGCCAAAGCCTCGTTCAAGGCGTCGATGACGACGGAGCGGGTGCCGATGCCCTTGTCGAGAAAGGCGACGGCTTCGCTCATCGACGGTAGTTTGCCATTGCCCTCTTCATCCGGCTGATGGAGATGGGCGAAATCGCGCCAGAAATCGCGCAGCACCTGTTTCCAGTCGGCCCGGCCGCCGGAGATATCGTCGAGCTTTTCCTCGAGATCCGCGGTGAAGCCGTATTGCACATAGCGCTCGAAGAAATTCGTCAGGAAGACCGTCACGATACGGCCGCGATCCTCCGGAATGAGACGCTTCTTCTCCAGTTTGACATAAGCGCGATCCTCGAGCGTCTGCAGGATCGAGGTATAGGTCGAGGGCCGGCCGATGCCGAGTTCTTCCAGGCGCTTGATGAGACTGGCTTCGCTATAGCGCGGCGGCGGCTGGGTGAAATGCTGTTCCGGTGTGACATCGGTCGCCTTGACGCCGTCGCCCTGCTGCAGATTGGGCAGGCGCCGGCCGCTATCGTCATCCTCCAGCGGATCGTCGCGGTCTTCCTGATAGAGCGTCAGGAAACCGTCGAACTTCACCACCGATCCGGTGGCGCGCAGCACCGAGCGCTTATCCGCCGCTTCCAGATCGATTGCGACCTGGTCGAGTTCGGCGCTTTCCATTTGGCTTGCGAGCGTGCGCTTCCAGATCAGATCATACAGGCGGTATTCATCCTGGCTGAGATATTGCCGCAGCCGATCGGGCTTGCGGAAGAGGTCGGTCGGCCGGATTGCTTCATGGGCTTCCTGCGCGTTCTTCGCCGCCGTCCGATAGACGCGTGGCTGCTGCGGCAGGTAGTTCATGCCGTATTGTTCGGAGATGAGCTTGCGGCTGGCGTCGATCGCATCCTGCGACAAGGTCACGCCATCGGTACGCATATAGGTGATGATGCCGACCGTTTCGCCGCCGATATCCACACCTTCATAGAGGCGCTGGGCGACCCGCATCGTATGGCTGGCGCCGAAGCCGAGCTTGCGGGAGGCTTCCTGCTGCAAGGTCGAGGTGGTGAAAGGCGGGAAGGGATTACGCTTCACCGTCTTGCGTTCGACCGAGGAGACGCGGAACGGAATGCCGTTCTTCACCGTCTGGGTCGCGGCCTTGGCCGTGGCTTCGTCCTTCAGGTCGAATTTATCGAGCTTGCGGCCATCGAGATGGGTGAGACGCGCGGTGAAAGTCTGGCCTTCGCGGGTCTCGAACACCGCTTCGATGGTCCAGTATTCGCGCGGCTTGAAGGCTTCGATCTCGGCTTCGCGCTCGCAGATCAGGCGCAAAGCGACCGATTGCACGCGGCCCGCCGAGCGGCTGCCCGGCAGCTTGCGCCAGAGAACCGGCGACAAAGTGAAGCCGACGAGATAATCCAAGGCCCGGCGGGCAAGATAGGCATCGACCAGTTCCTGGTCGATTTGGCGCGGCTTGGCGATCGCTTCGGTGACGGCGCGCTTGGTGATTTCGTTGAAGGCGACCCGCTCGACCGGCACCTTGCCCAACGCCTTCTTCTCTTGCAGCGCTTCGACAATATGCCACGAAATCGCCTCACCCTCGCGATCAGGGTCGGTCGCCAGGATCAGTCGGTCGGCCTTCTTCACCGCAGCGGCGATCTCGCGCAGCTTCTGTGCGCCGCGGCCCTCGACGTCCCAGCTCATCTCGAAATCGGCTTCCGGCCGAACCGAGCCGTCCTTGGGCGGCAGATCGCGGACATGACCGAAACTCGCCAGCACGTGATAATCGCTGCCGAGATATTTGTTGATGGTCTTGGCCTTTGCGGGGGACTCGACGACGACGACCTTCATGCCATCCAATGCTCAAGCTTGCAGAATGCGCCCGGGCTGAGGCTCTTGCCGGTATCAGGCGATCAGGGAAACGCGGTTGCCCGGGTGACGTTCCAGACGGCCGGCCAGATCCAGCTCCAGCAAAACCAAACCCATGACGGGCGCAGAGCATTGACACTGCCGAAGCAGTTCGTCAACTCCCACCGGGCTGGGGCCGAGTTGTGACAGAATCGCGCGCCGTGCCACCTCTGTATCATTTTGATCAGCATTTTCAACGCATTGGGGCGCTTCCAACGGTGCTACGGACCGGCTCGGATAGTCCTGTGGCAGGACCGAAAGCCCATCCAAATTTTCGAGAATCTGAGCGGCTTCCTCAACCAGAAGGGCACCTTGGCGGATCAGATGGTTCGCGCCCCGGCAGCGGGGATCGAGCGGCGAGCCGGGCACTGCCATGACGTCGCGACCCTGGTCGAGAGCGAAACGGGCCGTGATCAGGGAGCCTGATTTCAGCGCCGCCTCGATCACCACTACCGCCTGCGACAGGCCGGAGATGATGCGGTTCCGGCGAGGAAAATGTTTGGCTTGCGGGACAGTACCCGGCGGCAATTCGGCCACCACCAGCCCTTCCCTGCTGAGACGATCGAACAGCGCCTGGTTCTCCGGCGGATAGAGCACATCGGCACCGCCCGCCACCACGGCGATGGTGCCGCCGGCTGTTGCCTGGAAGGCGCCAAGATGAGCCGCACAGTCGATCCCGCGGGCGAGGCCGGAGACGACCACGACGCCGGCTGCGGCGAGATCACGGGCGATGTCTTGCGCGATCTTGCGGCCATTGGCCGAGGCATTACGCGCCCCGACCAGCGCGATTTTCGATGCGCCCAGCAGCTCCACCCGGCCGCGGATCGTGATCAACGGCGGCGCATTGTCGATCGCCCCCAGGGCCAGGGGATAGTCCGGTTCGCAGAAAGCCAGATGCCGGATGCCGATCGCTTGGGCGGCCTCAATTTCGGCCCGGGCGCGCTCCGCGGGGAAAGGCTGTATCGCCCGCTGCTTGCCGCCGCGCCGCGACAATTCCGGCAAGGCTTCCAACGCATGTTGGGCCGTGCCGAACCGTTGCAGCAATTGGCGGAAAATGACGGGGCCGACGCCTTCGCTGCGGGCGAGGCGTAGCCAATCGAGACGTTCCGCATCACGGAGCGGGCGGCGATTGTCGGTCAGGTCGAACATCGCCTGACGCTAGAGGAACAAAAGGGGAATTTCAACCGGCTTGGTCGAAAGGGTTCTCAGGCCTGTTTCTTGCGGCCGATCTTCGGTTCCTCACCGCGAAGCAGGCGGCGGATATTTTCATGGTGCCGGATCCAGACCAGAACGGCGGCCAGGGCCGCGAAGAGGACCTGGGGCCAGTCGCCAAGGAAGTAGGCATAGAGGGGCGAGAGTGCAAAAGCGAGCAGGGCCGAGAGCGAGGAATAGCGGAACAGGAAAGCGGCGACCAGCCAGGTGAGGCAGGCGGCGATGCCAACTGGCCAGTTGATGGCAAGCGACGTGCCGAGACCGGTGGCGACACCCTTACCGCCCTTGAATTTCAGCCAGACGGGAAAGAGATGGCCGATGATGGCGGCAGTTCCGGCGAGCACGCCGAGATCGGCGATGGCGAAATCCGTTCCTTGGGGGAGCAGGATCGGCGTCAAGGCGCGGCCCGCGAGGACCGCCACGGCACCCTTGCCGCCGTCCAGCAGCAGCGTAGCCAGAGCCAGCTTCTTGTTGCCGGTGCGCAATACATTGGTGGCGCCGATATTGCCGGAGCCGATCTTACGGATATCCCCGAAACCGCCCAGGCGCGTGAGGATCAGGCCGAAGGGAATCGATCCCAGAAGATAGCCCCCGGCCAGCACCAGAATTTGCGCCAGGCCGAAACCGGTCGCTGCCTCAGTCGTACCCATGTCACCGCCCCCGGTTCGTATTAGAGCCGGATGGTCACAAGTGTCAGCGCGCCAGCGATGCCACTTGTGAGCTGAATCCGCCTCTATTCAATAAGAGTCTAAGCGTCGGCGGTGAAGACCAGGCGACCGTCGACGAAGGTTTGCAGCACCTTACCCTGGACCGGCCGGGTATCGTAAGAGGAGTTCTTCGACTTGCTGCGGAATTTCGCCGCATCGAGACGATGCGGCCGGTCTGGATCGAACAGCACCATATCCGCCGGCGCGCCCTTGGCGAGGCGGCCCTGGGGCAGCCCAAGAATATCGGCCGGCCGGCAGGTGAGGCAGCGCATCAGATCGATGAGCGGCATCAGCCCCTTGTGATAGAGCTCCAGGCTGACCGACAGCAATGTTTCCAACCCGATGACGCCGGGCACGGCCTGGGCGAAAGGCACACGCTTGCTTTCGACATCAAGCGGCGCGTGATCGCTGGCGATCGCATCGATCACACCTTCGGCGACGGCGGCGGCAATCGCCCGTCGGTCGGCCTCACCGCGCAATGGCGGCGAGAGCTTGGCGAAGGTGCGGTAGTCGCCGACCTCGGCCTCGTTCAGCGAGAAATAGGGTGGTGCCGTATCGCAAGTGATGCGCAGCCCTTCCTGCTTCGCCTCGCGGATCGTGTCGATTGCCGCTGCGGTTGAGACATGCGCAACGTGATAGCGTGCGCCGGACATGCGGACGAGATGGAGATCGCGTTCGATCATCATCACTTCGGCGCAGGCGGGAATGCCGGAAAGGCCCAGCCGGCTCGACAGCTCGCCGCTATTCATCGCGCCACCGGCCGCCATGCGCGGCTCTTCCGGATGCTGCACGACCAGCAGATCGAAAGTGCGAGCATAAGAGAGCGCGCGGCGCATCACCTGGCTGTCAGCGACGGCCGACAAGGCATCGGTGAAGCCGAGGGCGCCACTTTCATGCAGCAGGCCCATTTCGACGATGTCCTTGCCTTCCAGGCCCTTGGTCAAGGCGCTGTAGCAATAAACCTTGGCGCGCTTGGTTTCGCGGGCCCGCCGGGCAATGAATTCGACACCGGCGACATCATCGATGACCGGATTAGTATTCGGCAGGCAGACCATGGAGGTGACACCGCCAGCGGCGGCGGCAAGGCTGCCGGTCTCGATGGTTTCCTGGTGTTCGTCGCCGGGCTCGCGCAATTGCACGCGCATATCGACCAAACCAGGGGCCAGAACATGGCCGCCGCAATCCACGATCTCGGCGCCTTCCGGCACGTTGTGCTTGGTGATCTGCGTGCCGATATCGCGGATGACGCCCTCTTCCACCAGCACGCCGCCCTGCTCGTCGCGTTTGGCGGCAGGATCGATAAGCCGGGCATTGACCAGAGCGAATGGTCGAAGCTGGCGCTTCGGCGGGCGCTGCTGTTGCGACGTCATTGCGCAGCTCCCTTCTCACCCGTTAAAGGCCTTGTCAGTGCATCCAGGCAAGCCATGCGCACGGCAACGCCCATCTCCACTTGTTCGCGGATGACTGAGCGATTGATGTCATCTGCCACTTCGGAATCGATCTCGACGCCGCGATTCATCGGGCCCGGATGCATGATGAGGGCATTCGGCTTGGCAGCGGCCAGCTTCTCGTAATCGAGACCGAAGAAATGGAAATATTCGCGGATCGACGGCACATAGGCACCCTGCATACGCTCGATCTGCAGGCGCAGCATCATGACGATGTCGACGTCTTTCAGTCCCTTGCGCATATCGGTAAAGACCTCGACGCCGAAGCGCTCGACATTGCCCGGCAGCAAGGTGGTCGGGGCGATCACCCGGATGCGCGCCCCCATCTTGGAGAGCAGCAGGATATTGGATCGCGCAACACGGCTGTGCAGCACATCGCCGCAAATCGCCACCAGCAGACCGTTGAGGCGGCCGAGACGGCGACGGATCGTGAGCGCATCGAGCAAGGCCTGGGTCGGATGCTCGTGCCGGCCGTCACCGGCATTGATGACGCTACCATCGACCTTTTGCGACAGCAGGCTGACTGCACCGGAATCGCCGTGGCGCACCACCAGCACGTCCGGCTTCATGGCATTCAGCGTCATCGCTGTATCGAGCAGGGTCTCACCCTTCTTGATCGAGCTGGTGCCGACCGACATGTTGATGACATCGGCGCCGAGCCGCAGCGCCGCGACCTCAAAGGAGGTGCGCGTTCGGGTCGAATCCTCGAAGAAAAGATTCATGACGGTGCGATTGCGCAGCAAACGGCGCGCCCGCTCGTCGTCTTTCGGCATATTGGCGTATTGATCGGCGAGATCGAGCAATCGGCCGATTTCATCGGCGCTTAATGCCTCGATCCCCAGCAGATGCCGGTGGGGAAAAAAGGCCGAAGGCCGGCCTGGGGGCGGGGTTGTCTGGGGCGCAGTCATTAAAGCGCCTAATTACGCGCCCCAGCTTTTCCGGTCAATCGATTCTCGATGACAATGATGTCGGGCAATCTCGACCAAACGGTCAGATAACGTTCTTTTCCCGCAAGCTCCGCAAGTCGTCATCGCTGAGATAGAGCATCTCGCGCAGAACGGTATCGGTGTCCTGGCCGCAGGTTGGCGGCGCCAGGCGGTAATCGACCGGCGTTTCCGACAGTTTCAGCGGGCTGCCGATGAGATCGACATGGCCGGAAGCCGCGGCCGGATAGGGCATGCTGATCTTCATGTTCCGGTGCAGGACCTGCGGATCGGCAAAGACCTGGTCGACATTATTGACTGGGCCGCAGGGGACGCTGAGCGCTTCCAGACCCTCGATCCAGTGCTTCTGCGGATGCTGTACCGTCACCTTGTTGATCATCTCGTACAGCACAACGCGGTTTTGCACGCGGGCGGGATTGGTGGCGAAACGCGGATCCTTGGCCCAGTCGGGCATACCAGCGAAGCTGCAGAATTTCTCGAACTGGGAATCGTTGCCGACGGCCAGGATGAAGAAGCCGTCGGCACATTTGACCACGGAATAGGGAACGATATTGGGGTGCTCGTTGCCCAGCCGCTTCGGCACCTCGCCGGAAGTCAAATAATGCAGGCCGATATTCGCGAGATACGAGACCTGCGAATCCAGCAGGCTCATATCGATATACTGGCCGCGACCCGATGCCGTGCGGTGATGCAAAGCGGCGAGGATGCCGGTCGTCGCGTAGATGCCGGTGATGATATCGGTGGCAGCGACGCCGATCTTGACGGGCGGGGTCGAAGGATCACCGGTGACGCTCATGATCCCGCCCATGCCCTGGGCCAGGAAATCGTAGCCGGCGCGATGGGCATAGGGGCCGGTCTGACCGAAACCGGTGATGGAGCAATAGATCAGGCGGGGAAAGTCGTATTTGATCTGCTCATAGGCGAGATTGTATTTCGCCATGTCGCCGACCTTGAAATTCTCGACGAAGATATCCGATTTGGCGATCAGCCTTTTGGCGATCTCCTGGCCTTCCGGCTGGGCGATATCCAGGGTGACGGAGCGCTTGTTGCGGTTGACCGAGAGGTAATAGCCGCTTTCGGTGGTGTTCTTGCCCTCGGCATCCTTGACGAAAGGCGGTCCCCATTTCCGCGTATCGTCGCCTTGGCCGGGCCGCTCGATCTTGATCACATCGGCACCCAGATCGCCGAGAATCTGTGTTGCAGTCGGCCCGGCCAGAATGCGGCTGAGATCGAAAACGCGAATACCCTGAAGCGGTGCCGACATGAAACTCCCCGGAATGCTGGGTGACAGTTAATGGACGGAACGAGTGTGCGGCACTCTTTCCGCCCTGCCTAGCAAAATCAAGTGCGGAAAGCGCAAAGGGGCATGCGTGACAGCATCCCACCTATCCCGGGCTTGCTCCATGCTCCTTCTGCCGCTGATGAAAATCCAGCGCTCCCTGCAAAATGAAGGCAGCCGCGGCCTTATCGACGTTTTTCGCCCGTTTGGCGCGGCTCATATCGGCTTCCAGCATGTCTCGGGTGACGGCGACGGTGGAGAGCCGCTCGTCCCAAAAGGCGATGGGGAGTTCGTGCAGTTGCAGGAAATTGGCGGCGAACTGGCGGACCGACTGGCAGCGCGGACCTTCGCTGCCATCCATGTTCAAGGGCAGGCCGATGACCAGGCCGCCGACCTGGCGTTCCTGGATCAGCTTGATCAGTTCCTTGGCATCGAGCGTGAACTTCGTGCGCCGGATGGTGGTGACGGGCGAGGCGACATGCAGCCCCGGATCGCTGATGGCAATGCCGATGGTCTTCTCGCCAAGATCAAGGCCGAATAATCTTTCGTGGCGGTGCAGTGCGAGGCAAAGAGCTTCGATATCAGAAAGAATCATGGAGCCAGCTCGGACATGAAGGATGTCCGACTATACGGGACGACTCTCCCCCTGTCAGCGGAGCTGATCGAAAGCGCGATCTCCAAAACCGCTACATCATGCCCATCGGGCCCCAGATTAACTGGTCTGCGGCCTTCTTTTACTCCGCACTCAACGCGTCATAAAGCGGCTGGAGGCTGCGCTCCATCGCGCGCAGCACATCGAGCTGCTGGGCCATGAAGGTTTCCTGCAGCTTCAGCCGTTCTGGCAGGGAAAGCGCGGCCTTTGCCTGCTCGCCAGTCATGGCGGCGCAATGCTCCGCCATCTTTCCGGCACTGTTGCGCAGATCGTCGGCGTAATGCTGCCACAAGCTTTCCTGTGCGTCGGTGATTTTCAACTCCGCCTTCAGAAAGGCCAGGCGGCCATCGATATGGCCGGCCATCGTTTCGCACATAAATGCGCCATGGCCGCGCCAGTCCATCATCTGCGGCCCACCATAGCCATGCCAGCCCATCGTCCCTGGCACACCATAGCCGTTCATCATCCACGGTCCTACTGCTCCGCCAGTCGCACCGCCCAGTCCCATCATTCCGGGGCCCATCATTCCGGGTCCCGTCCGAGGCACGCCGCCCTCAACCGCTTGGTCACCGGATTGATCGGGCGCCGCCTGCTGCGCGGTTGCCGCGCCGGCCACTGCCATTGCCATCAAGGTGCCAATGGCGATGCTTTTCCATGACATCATTCGCCTCCTTCAGACAGTAAGCGATAGATTACCATGGCTGTACCCCGAGCGCCCTCGGCCTTGATCAATTGCGCTTGATCAGGCGGGCACTGAAGCATCCAGATCGGCCTTATCCTTGCAGCAATTCCGCAATCTCGCGGCGGAAGGGGAGAGCATCGCCGATATCGGGCGTATCCAGTTCCTCGGCGAAGCGGCGGCCGGCATAGACGGCGATGGCGATTGTGCCGGGCGCCCAGGCATCGCCGATCCCCTTGACCGATTTCAACCCGGCATCGGCCCAGTCGCTCTGGCGTGCCGTGAGATCAAGATAAAGTTGGTCATGCGGCAACCGCGCTGTCACCAGGACGAGAGCGCCGCCGGCCCGGCTTGTCTCGCGGCCGGTATAGGAACAGCGCAAGGTGATCTCGCCGGGTGCTACGGCGGCGACGGCCTGATTGGTGATGATCTCGACGCCAAGCTCGATCAAGCGCGCCTGGATCTTGTGCTGTTCCATGGTGTTGCGCGACCAGTTGGAAACTTCGACCGACGCCGTGACGAAGGTGACCTTGTAATTGTCCTTGGCCAGCAATTCGGCGAGCACCGAGCCCATGTAATAGTGATCGTCATCGAAGACCGTGACTTCACGCGCCATGGGGCGCTTGCCGGCCATGAGATCATCGGGTGTCAAAACCTCGACGCCCTCGGCGATCGGCATGGGTTTCAGATGGGCGTGCGCGATGCCGTCGCGGCGCCAAGAGGCGCCGGTGGCGATGGCGACATGATCGTAGCCGAATTCCAGAATCTGCGCGGCGTCGAGAGCGCTGTCATAGAAAATCTCGACATTCGTCATCTTCTGCAGCTGATAGGCGCGGTAGTCGCGCACCCGGCCCCAGGCGGAGAGGCCCGGAAGCTTGCTCTCGCGCGCGACCCGGCCGCCCAATTCCCTCGTCGCTTCCGCCAGCGCCACCTCATAGCCGCGCACGCCCAGCGCACGGGCCGCTTCCAGCCCGGCCGGACCGGCGCCGACGATCAGGATGCGGCTGTCGCTGTCTTTGGGACGGATATATTCCGGATGCCAGCCCTTGCGCCATTCCTCGCCCATGGCGGGGTTCTGGGTACAGCGGCTCGGCGACATGGTGAGATCGCCGCTCACACAGATATTGCAGCCGATGCATTCGCGAATGTCCTCGATACGGCCTTCCTCGATCTTCTTCGGGATGAAGGGATCGGCGATCGAGGGGCGCGCCGCGCCGATCAGATCGAGGATGCCGGATTTGATCTGCCGCACCATGAGATCGGGCGAGGTGAAGCGGCCGACACCCACGATGGGCTTGCTGGTCAATTTCTTCACGCCGATGACGAAGGGCTCTTCCGCAGCTTCCTCGGTGAAGCGCGAGGTGCGGGAATCGTTGCTCCAGTCGCTTAGCGTGAGATCCCAGAGATCGGGCACTTCCGCCATGCGCTCGATGACTTCCATCACCTCGGCCTTGTGGATGCCCTCGGTGCCGATCAACTCATCCATGGCGATGCGGATCGCCACGGCCGAAGTGTCGCCGACCGCCTCCTTGGTGTCTTCGGTGATCTCGCGCAGCAGGCGCATGCGGTTTTCCAGGCTGCCGCCATATTCGTCGGTGCGGTGATTGAACTGCCGCGACAGGAAATGCTGCAGGATGCTGAAGCCATGGGCGGCATAGACATAGATGATGTCGAATCCGCATTTCTTGGCGCGGATCGCCGCGTTCTTGTGCCAGCGGCGCAGATTGCGGATGTCCTGGTGATCCATTGCGCGCGCTTGCAAGGGATCGTAAGTGAAGGTGGCGATCGGCAGATGGCTCGGCCCCAGCGGCACTTCGCGAGTATAGAAATTGGCGCCGTTCATGCCGTTATAGGCAAGCTCGATCCCCGCCAGCGCATCGTGCTCGTGAATCGCCTCGGCCATCTTGGTGAGGGCCGGCATGTCACGATCGTCCCACAGGCGCAATTCGATGAAGGGCGTGATTTCCGAGGTGTGATGGATTTCCACCTGCTCGGTGCAGATGACGGCCCAGCCGCCTTCGCCCTTGATGCCGCGCATGCGCGCTACCGCCGACGGATCGCGATAGCCGAGGCCGTTGCAATGTGGCACCTGATAGAACCGGTTCTTAGCCGTCACGGGGCCGATCTTCACCGGCTCGAACAGGATGTCGTAACGGGACTCGCGGGTCATCGAAGCATCTTTGGTTGGGGAAGCATCCTTGGCAGGACTGCTCGGCGTCGCTGGACGGTGCAGATTCATATTCGATGTCGGCCTGATAATAATGGAAAAGGTCAGATGAGGGGATCGGGCT
The DNA here is from genome assembly GCF_034044715.1 of Dongia soli. Taxonomy (NCBI): domain Bacteria; kingdom Pseudomonadati; phylum Pseudomonadota; class Alphaproteobacteria; order Rhodospirillales; family Dongiaceae; genus Dongia; species Dongia soli. The sequence continues at coordinate 99,681 of NZ_JAXCLW010000011.1, forward strand.
TGCCGTATTGGCGGTCCCAGTAGAGCAAAGGCGGCAGGGCGCGGCTGATCGCACCCAGCACCTTGCCGATAAAGATTTCATGGCTGCCGGCGGGATGTTGGGCAAAGACTTCGCAATCCAGGCTGGCGACCGAGCCTTCCAGTTCCGGCGCGCCGCTGCGGGCGGGAAGCCAGTTGCCGCAGCTGAAATCGAAAGCCTGGCCGTCGCGCGGCCGGCCGGCGAAGCAGTCGGCGATATGGGCCTGATCGGCATTCAAAGCGTTGACGCAGAAGACGCCGTTGCGCGTGATGGCCGCAACGGCCGGACTGCGGCGGTTGAGACAGGCAAGGATCAAGGGCGGCTCGGCGGAAACCGAACTGACGGCGCTCACTGTGATGCCGAAGCGACCGGCAGGGCCGTCCGTCGTGACAAGATTGACCGGAGTGACATTGGCGCGCATGGCCGCGATGAAATCTTCGGCGGCCACGGCGTGGCGCAAGAGATCGTCCGGTGCCAAAACTTGTGCCATTTCTTCCTCCCAAGCTGATGAACAGCTCATAAGCAACAAAATGGCACCGACACAGCATTTGTAAAATAAATTTAGAAGAACAACGGGATTTGATAATCCTATGTAGCAGGCATAGATTTAATCTTTAATGGCGCCGGCTTTGGCCCAAAGCTATCACTATCGATGATGACCGGAGGCGGCAATGGATTTGGCCGATTTGCGCGTATTTGAAGCCGTGGCACGGCTAGGCGGAATGAATCGCGCCGCCGCTGAATTGAACATGGTGCAGTCCAATGTGACGGCCCGGATTCGGCTTCTCGAAGAGCGCCTTGGCGTCCCGCTCTTCGAACGGCACAGCCGTGGGGTGAGCCTGACCGGTTCCGGCCAGCGCCTGCTGCCCTTTGCCCTCGAGGCGCAACGGCTGCTGGATGATGCACGGCGCGCAGTGACCGACGACGGGACGCCGAAAGGCAGCCTCACCATCGGCTCGCTGGAAACAACGGCGGCCCTGCGTCTGTCACCGCTGCTGACACGTTATGCGGCACTTTACCCGGCGGTCGATCTGGTGCTGCGGACCGGGACGACCCAGGAAATGATCGAGGCCGTGCTGGATCACCGCCTGGAAGGCGCCTTTGTCTGCGGTCCCGTCAGCCATCCGGATCTCGATGAAACCGCGATCTTTCGCGAGGAACTGGTTCTCGTGACCGCGCCAACGATTTCCGGCTTGGCCGGTCTCGCAACACGCAGCGATCTCAAGCTCGTGGTGTTTCGCGCCGGTTGTTCCTATCGTCAGCGCCTGGAAACCTTGCTTGGCCGGCACGGCCTCGTGGGGCTGCGCCTGCTCGAATTCGGGACTTTGGATGCGATCATCGGCTGCGTTGCTGCCGGCATCGGTATTTCGCTCTTGCCGCGCGTGGTCGTCGCGCGGGCTGCGGAGGCTGGTCGGGTCAGACTGCACGACCTACCGGCGCCGGAAGCGCAAGTGGAAACAGTCTTTGTCAGCCGCACCGGCGCTTATCGGTCCAACGCTCTATCAGCTTTCCTGGATCTCGGGACTACTTCGGTTGCAACCGACCTCGCAGCCTGAAGGGGTATCTCCTGTACAGATATCATTTATCTTATAAAATCGTTTTTAGAGATGCCTAGGAAGTCCTAGCTTTCCATGAGGGAAGCGAGGGCAACATGAGACCGGCATCTATCTCAACGTCAGTTTTCGGACCATCCGCGGATAACAGCGATGTCCGGCAGCCATCGGCCCGCCGGATGGCGATTGCGGGGTTCTGTGCGAGCCTCGTTGGCATCGGACTGGCGCGTTTCGCTTATACGCCGTTGCTGCCGGCAATCATCCAGGCGGATTGGTTCACGGCGCCGCAGGCTTCCTATCTGGGTGCTGCCAATCTCATCGGCTATCTGCTGGGGGCGATGGCCGCCGGCGGATTTGCCCATCGGCGCGGCACCGCGACTTTCCTACGCCTGATGATGGCGACGGCGACGATCTCCGTCTTCGCCTGTGCCTGGCCTGTTTCCTTTTCATGGTTCTTCGCCTGGCGGCTGCTCGCCGGAATTGCCGGCGGAGCACTGATGGTTCTTGCCGCGCCCGTAATCCTGCGCCGCGTCGAAGCGCGCCAGACGGGCATGGTGACAGGCGCAATCTTCACCGGCATCGGCGTTGGCATTGCGATCTCGGGCACCTTGATGCCGTTGCTTTTGCAATATGGTCTGACGGCAAGCTGGCTGGGGCTTGGCGCGGTGGCCATTCTGCTGACGCTGATGGCTTGGCGTGGCTGGCCGTCCGATGACACGGCACTGGCGGCATCGCAGGCTGCTGCACCTTCGTCCGCCTCACTCTCCTCGGCGCGCAGCCGCCCTGTTCTCATCTTCTCGCTGCAATATGGCCTGAATGCCGTTGGCTTGGTGCCGCATATGATCTTCCTGGTGGATTTCATCGCCCGGAGCCTCGGCCGCGGCGTGGAGATCGGCGCCGTCTATTGGGTGCTGTTCGGCCTGAGCGCGATGCTGGGTCCGATCCTCGCCGGCCTTGCGGCCGATCGCTATGGTGCGCGGGCGACATTACGTGTTGCTTATGTTTTGCAAGCCTTTGCCGTCGCGGCATTACTGATCACCGATGATCCGGTCTGCCTCGGCGTCTCGGCTTGCATCATGGGCGCACTGACACCCGGTGTCGTGCCTTTGGCCCTGGCGCGCTTGAAAGAGTTGCTGCACGATCCGGTGGTGCGTCACCGCGCCTGGTCCGGCGCCACCGCCACCTTCGCGGTGGGACAAGCGGCAGCTGCCTATGGCTTTACTGTTCTGCTGGCGCAGTCGGGCAGCTACACGCCTGTCTTTGCCGTAGCCGCGATCTCTCTGGTTATTGCCTTCGGGTTGGATCTGATGGTGAGGAGCCGAACATGAGTATCTCCAAGTTGATGCAGAAACTGGATATGACGCATCCGATCATCCAGGCGCCCATGGCCGGTGGCGGGGATACGCCGCCGCTGGTTGCGGCGGTCTCCGCTGCCGGTGGCTTGGGATCGATCGGTGCGGCTTATCTGTCGCCAGCGCAGATCGCGGAAGCGGCGAGGCAAGTGCGGGAAAAGACCGACCGGGCTTTCGCGATCAATCTCTTCGCGCCATTGCCCGTACCGGACCGTCCGTCGGAGACGCGAGCGGCAATCGAGCGGCTGAAGGCCTTCTATGAAGAACTGGGCCTGCCGGAGCCGGAATTGGCAGCGACCGCCAGCACGGATTTCGATGCGCAGCTGGCGGCCGTCTTGGAAAGTGGTGCGCGCGGTTTCAGCTTCACCTTCGGCATGGTACCGGAAGCAGCCATCGCCGCTGCGAAGTCCAAAGGGCTCGTGGTCATGGGCACGGCAACCACCGTCGATGAGGCCGTTGCCCTGGAACGGGCCGGTGTCGACGCCGTGATTGCGCAGGGCAGCGAAGCTGGCGGCCATCGCGGCAGCTTCCTCACCGATTTCGAGATGGCAATGGTCGGCACCATGGCCCTGGTGCCACAGGTGGTCGATGCGGTGAAGATTCCCGTGATCGCTTCGGGCGGCATTGCCGATGGCCGCGGTCTCGCTGCCGCCCTGGCGCTGGGCGCCGAAGCGGTGCAGATCGGTACCGCCTTCCTCACCACCGAAGAGGCCGGCATCGCCGAGGCCTATAAGGAGCGGTTGCTGGCGGTGACGGAAGTAGAGAGTAGATTGACCCGTGCTTTTTCCGGGCGGCCGGCGCGCGGCCTCGTCAACCGTGTGATGACGAAAGTGGAAGATCCGGCTCTGGCGTCAGCCGTCCTGCCGTTCCCCTGGCAGAACGCGCTGACCCGCCCGATGCGCAGCGCCGCCACCCAACAGAACAAAACGGATTATCTGTCGCTCTGGGCCGGCCAGGCTGTCCGCCTGCTGCGCCGGCAAAAGGCGGCCGATCTTGTCACCAGTCTTGTCACGGAGATGGAAACGACGATCGACCGGCTTCGCCGACGCAAGTAATCTCTTGCCGGAGGACTAGGCTGATGCAGCAATCAGCCGGCGGAACCGCAGGGCGCAGAGAACGATGCCGAAGGCGACCAGCGCGCTGACGCCGAAGACTGTGATCGGCACAGCGGCCGGGATATCGGTGGCACCGAAGCCACCGAACCCGGCGGCATTGCCGAGCAATCCTGCAAGCGCTGCACCCACTGCGGCGCAAATGCTTTCCAAGGTCGGAATGGCCCCGGAGGTGACGTCGCGCTCCTCCGGTTTCGCAGTGCCGATGATGTTCTCGGTATAAAAACCGTAGCTGAGACCGAAGCCGCAGCCGATCACCGCCAAGGCAAGTCCGCCGATCGCCAGCGGCAGCATGTGCCAGAAAACGAGAACGCTCAGCCCGATGGCCAGGCAGGCCGGTCCAACGATCAGCATCGTCCGGCCGAGATGTTGGCCGATACGGCTGACATAGATCGCCGAGGCCGACCAGGCCAAAGCAACGATGGCGGCGAACTGCCCCGAGAAGAAGACGGAATGACCATATCCCACCTGGACGAAATAGGTCATGTAGATCGGCGGGCCGGCCTCGGCACCGAACATCAGCCCGATGATCCAGACGCCGAGTGTGGACGGATTCGCCAGCGACAAAAGATTGCGCGGGAACAGACGCTGCGCGCTGCGCCGGTCGAGATAGAAGCACAAGGCGATGAGGGACAAGGTAAGAATAATCAGCGTCGTCGCCCGCGGCACGTCGCGGGTGGCGCCGGCGAAGGAGACGGCGCTGATGGCGATGCCGAGGATCAGCAAGCGACCGAGCGGCAGGCCGTTCCGGTTGCTGGCTTTGGCATAATGTCCGGCGCGGTCGCTGGCGACCAGGATGAGGAAAGTGAGGGCCAGCAAGGCCATCGGCACGAAGGCGATGCGCCAGGAGATCCAGGCGGTCAGCAAGCCGGCAAGCGAGGGGCCGATCAATGTGGCCAGCGCCCAGACCACCGCGAGAATGCCGAAGGCCGGGTTCACCTCCTTTGGCGCCAGCGCCTCACCCACAAGGATATAGCAGAGCGCCATGACCATGCCTTCGCCCAGTCCCTGCAGGGCGCGGGCCAGAAGAAAGATCTCCATGTTCGGTGAGGCCAGGCCGAGCAGATTGGCGGCGATGACGACCAGACCGGAGAGGATGAGCATTCGCCGGGTGCCGAACCGGCCCTTGAGAAAGCCGGCACTGGCGGCGCCTGGAATCGACAAGGCCAGAAAAGCAGTCGTGCCCCAACTCAGCAGTTCCGGCTTGCCCAGTTGCAGCACCACGCTGGGCATGATGGTCGAAACCAGGAACCAGCCGAAGGCTTGAAGCGAAACGCCGATATTTATCGTCCAGGTGATGCGAGCCTTCGGGCCGAACAGCAATGTCGTCCAGGTAACCGGCTCATCCCGCATCTCCAATGTTTCTCCCAGCGCAGACTGCATCTTTCTGTTCCATCTCTATCCTTGCCAGACAGAGCTAGGGGAGGAAAATTTAACAAGCAAATACTTTTCTTATTCGGTCGCCTGTGACATCATCCCGCCATGAATGAGCAACGTAGCACCGCTCGCATTCTTCGCCTGCTGAAATTACGCGGCGCACAAAATGCCGAGGCCATCGCACGGCATCTGAAGATTACCGCCGTGGCGGCACGGCAACATCTGGGTGGCCTGGCGAATCGTGGTCTGATCGTTTTCGAGGACCGGCGCGAAGGGGTAGGGCGTCCGAAACGCTTCTGGTCGCTGTCCAAGGCCGGCCATGACTATTTCCCTGAGAACCATGCCGGGCTGACGCTGGAACTGATTGCGGCGGTCCGGGCGGTTTTTGGCCAGGCCGGCTTGGACCGCGTCATCCGGCACCGCGAAGCGCAGGCATTGAAACAATATCGTGCCTTGGTGGGGGAGGGCGCGCTGAAGCAGAAGGTGCGGCGCCTGGCGGCCCAGCGTTCCGCCGAAGGTTATATGGCCCATATCCAGGATTTGCCGGATGGCGGCGTGATGTTGCTGGAGCGGCATTGCCCGATTTGCGCAGCAGCCAGCACTTGCCAAGGTTTCTGCAAATCGGAACTGACGCTTTTTGCCGAAGCCCTCGGGCCTGATATCGAGGTGAAGCGTACCGAACACATCGTCAGTGGCGCCGAGCGCTGCGCCTATGAAATCCGCCCCAAGGAAGCTTAATTCAGGTCTCGGCCGGGACCGTGAACCGCTGCGACGCGACCATCGAGATAAGGCTTATAGCCGGTGTGGTGCATCAGATAGTCGCTGACCACGTCTTCCAGATTGGGGCCGAAGTCGTAAGCCTTCTTGCCATTTTGCACGAAGACCGCATAGCCATCGCCGCCAGCCCGCATATAGTTGTTACTTACAATGCCATAGGTCTTGGCAGGATCGAGCGGCACGAACGCCTCGCCTTGCTTCACCTGAACGGCGACCACGCGTTTGCCGGCGGGTTTCGTCTTATCGAAGCTGTATCTGAGGCCCGCGACCTGCGGGAAGCGCCCCGCACCGTCATCGATGCGGCTGAGGCCGTTTTCCAGCGCCGCGACTACTTCCGCGCCGGTCAGCTGGAACGTCGCCAGCGTGTTCTGGAAAGGCAAGACTGTCAGCACATCACCCAGCGTGATATCGCCGGCGCCGAACGAGGCGCGCAGGCCGCCGCCATTCTCGATGGCGATGTCGATGCCTTGGCCCTTGACCCGGTCGAGCATCGCATCGGCGATGAGATTGCCCATGCTGCATTCCTCTTTGCGGCAGGTGGAGGCATCGATCACGGCACCGGCTGAGCCAATGACTTGTTGGCGCATCTTTTCGATCGGCTTGGAGAGTTCCCAGATACGCGCAGTGATCGCCGGATCTTCCGGGATCTTGGAATCGAGCAGGATCGGATCCCCCTTCGCCGCCTTGACGACCCCCTGATCGTCGAAGGTGACCGTGATTTCGCCCAGATATTTGCTATAGGAGGCCGCCGTTACCACCGGCACGTCATAGCCGCCGGGATTTTTCACCATGGTGGGATAGGGTCCGGCAGCTTTCGGATCATGATTCGCGAGCAGCGTATGCGAATGGCCGCCGACAACGACATCGATGCCGGGAATTTTGGCGATAACGGCCATGTCGCGGGCATAGCCGACATGGGTGAGGGCGATGATCTTATCGATACCTTGCGCTTTTAGCTGATCGGCGGCGGCTTTGATAGCTGCTGCGTCATCGGTGATCCTCACATGCGGTCCAGGTGTGGCGCTTTCCGGCGTATCATTGGTGACCGCGCCGATGATGCCGATCTTCTGGCCGCCGCGATTCAGGATCACGAAAGGTTTGATCCGGTCGCGGAGCTTGGATGCCGCATCGGTCACCACATTTGCGCCCAGCACCGGAAATTGTGCCTTGTCGAGAAAGGGCGCCAAAGCGGCTTCGCCATCGTCGAATTCATGATTGCCGACCGTCATGGCGTCGAGCTTCATGTCATTGAGGAACTCGAGCTCGGCCGCACCTTTATAGGTCGTGTAGAAAAGCGATCCTTGGAAATTATCGCCGGCATCGAGGAGGATGACGTTCGTGCCCTTAAGGGCTGCGCGGCGCTGATCGATCGCCTTTTCTAGCCGAGCAACACCGCCGATACAGGTAAGCTTACTTGGTTCTGTCGTGGAGCAGGTGGCATCGTATTTGTTGATCGGTTCGATGCGCGAATGGAAATCGTTGAAATGCAGAATGGTGAGCCGGTAATCGGCGAAAGCGGGGGAGCACATCGCCGAGATTGAAATGGTCAGGGCAGCCGCGACGCAGGATTTCCGCATTCTCTTCCTCACCGAAAATCGATCCTAGACAAAACTTCCCATAAGGGAGCTGCGGATATTTGACAATAGTGCAGAAAGTTTCGCCGGTGGTGAGGCTGGATGCTTGCCGGGCCCGTTTCAGCGGCTGATTTCGAGAAAGCCGCGGCTGCGGTTATCGTTATCCCGGTCCGGCGTATTCATTGCCGCGAAAAGGTCGGAAGCGGTTACCCAGACCGGCGGATATTTGTAGCGTGAAACATCCAGGATCAGAAATCGGTCGCTATCGGCATCATAAGCGGCCAAGGGTGAAATATGCCCATATTTCTGCTGGCCGAGCGCGGAGCGCAAATAGTTGACGATGACATATTGTCCGGCCGTCTCCAGGCGTGCCCGGACATCACGGCGGAACGCATCCAGGTTTGTGTCCGATGCATGACGCACCGCGGCCTTGAGGCCGAAAGCCTTGGCCAGCGCACCTAATTGGTCCAATGTCATGCCGTTTTCTTCGATGACAGTTCGCGGTAGCACGGCTTCGGCCTGGGCCGTGAAAATATTCGACTGATCGAAGGCGCTGAACGGCGCCAATTCCTCCGATGCCGGTGCCGGAACCTTCAATGCATTCAGCACCATGACAAGCGAGGCGACGCCGCAGAAAGCCTGGTTCTGCTGTGTGACGAATTGCTCACTCAAAGCGAAATAGGCCTTTGTCGCCTCGGCGCCGACCAGCAGCTTTTCGCCCTCCGTGCTGTCGAAGGGGATGAGATTGGCTGGCACCGGCAGCGTATCGGCCCGAAGCGGAAGGGCGAAAGACAGGCTGAAGGCAGCCACGGCGAATAAGTAGAGAAGGCGCGGCATCGATCACCTCCAAGGCAGATCAATGGACAGCGACTGCCGTCAGATTGAGAGGATTTATTAAGGGAATCAAGTGGGAGCTGTCAGGGAAGCAGCTGCGATTGATCCGGAAATGGTAACATGGGAATTAAGCCGTAATTCCTTCCGCCAGCAAAAAGCCCCGATGCAATGGCGCATCGGGGCCTTGCTTGATCGCTATCCGAGCGTCGCTTAGAGACCGACATCCTTGGCGGTCAGGTCCAAGGCTTCCTGCGTCAGCTTCATGAAGTCGTCGATATCGCCCTTGGTCCAGGTCAGAGATGGCGAGATCAGCATGGTGTCGCGGGTCGCGCGCATGACGAGGCCGAGGCGGAAGCAATGATCGCGGCAGATCGTGCCGGTATCGCCCACTGGCTGGAAGGTCTTGCGGTTATTCTTGTCCTTCACCAGCTCGATGCCGCCCATCAGGCCGACATTGCGAACTTCGCCGACCAAAGGATGGTCGAGCAGTTCCCACAGCCGCTTGGTGAGATAGGGGCCGGTTTCGTCATGCACCCGCTCGACCAGTTTTTCCTCGCGCAAGATGCGGATGTTTTCAATCGCCACGGCGCAGGAAACCGGATGGCCCGAATAGGTATAGCCATGGCTGAAATCGATGCCGCTGTTCAGCACATCGGCGACGCGGTCGGAAACCATGATAGCGGAAAGTGGCATATAGCCCGAGGTGATGCCCTTGGCCATGGTCATGAAATCGGACTCGATGCCGAAATATTCGGAGCCGAACCAGTGGCCGGTACGGCCGAAGCCGCAGATCACTTCATCGGCAATCAGCAGCAGATCGTATTTCTTGCAGATTTCCTGAATTGCCGGCCAATAGGTCATCGGCGGAATGATGACGCCGCCGGCACCTTGGATCGGCTCGCCGATGAAGGCGGCGACATTCTCGGCACCGAGTTCCAGGATCTTGTCTTCCAGCGCCTTGGCGCAGAGCTTGCCGAATTCCTCCGGCGTGCTGCTGCCGCCCTCGCCATACCAATAAGGCTGGCGGATATGCACAAAGCCGGGCAAGGGCAGGTCGGCCAGCTCATGCATATAGTTCATACCACCGAGCGAGGCTGCCACCATGGTCGAGCCGTGATAGCCGTTGGTGCGGCTGATGATGGTCTTTTTCTTCGGCTGCTTCTTCAGGTTCCAATAGCTGCGCACCATCCGGACGATGGTGTCGTTGGCATCCGAACCTGACTGGCCGTAGAAGACGTTGTTGAACTGCTTCGGCGTCATGTCGACCAGCAGCTTCGACAATTCGGCCACCGGTGGATGGGTGGTCTTGAAGAAGGTGTTGTAATAGGGCAGTTCCTGCAGCTGCTTATAAGCAACATCGGCAATCGACTTGCGGCCATAGCCGACATTGACACACCAAAGGCCGGCAAAGGCGTCGAGCAGGCGGTTGCCTTCGGAATCCCACAGATGGGTGCCTTCCGCCTTGGTGATGACGCGGCTGCCGATCTCATGCAGCTGTGCATTATCGGAGAAGGGATGGATGTGATGGCGGTCCTGGGCCTGCCATTCGGTCGTGCTATTGCGCTTTGGCTGTGCGGTCATGATCTCATCCTTTAAACAATATATGCCGAATGGGCTTCGCAGCATCGCCACGATCCGCGAACCCATGAAGATTCTCTAGCTGGTGCCGCGAGGCGATTTAGGGATTGAAATTGATCCGGGCCGTCAGAATCAGCCGTTCCGAGCGCAGGCTGCGGACAGGGCCGCAAATGACACACCGATCGATCGCATCTTGGCGATCGATCGGTGCTATGCGCGTCAGATAATGCGTGCGGTTCTCAGCCATGTCAGGAGCCTAGCAAAGGCCCCGCTTGGCTGCAACCTCACAGCCTGCAACATTACACGTTCAGCAAGAGATGCTCGCGTTCCCAGGAACTGATGACATTGGCATAGGCCTCCAGTTCCGTGAGCTTCACGATCGACAAAGCCTTGACGAAGCGCTCGCCGAGCAAGGCCCGGACGGGCTTGCAACTGCTGAATTTGTGCAAGGCCTCGTTCGCCGTTTTCGGCAGCGTATGGGCCATGCGGTAGGCCGAGCCCTGGATCTGATTGCTCGGCTTCAACCGTTCGGTCATGCCCAGGTAACCGCATACCAATGACGCGGCGATGGCCAGGTAGGGATTGGCATCGGCGCCGGCCAGCCGGTTCTCAATCCGTCGGCTGGACGAATTTGAAATCGGCACGCGCAGACCACAGGAGCGATTGTCGATTCCCCATTGCACATTGATGGGTGCGTCGAAACGCGGCCGCAAACGGCGATAGGAATTCACGTTCGGCGCCAGCATCGGGACGACATGCGGCAAATAGCGCTGCAAGCCGGCGACGTGATGGCGGAACATCGCCGTGTCGCGTCCCTTGGTGTCGGCGAACAGGTTCTTGCCGGTCCGGCGTTCCACCACCGATTGGTGGATATGCATCGAGCTGCCCGGCTGGTTCGATAGCGGCTTCGCCATGAAGGTGGCGTAGACATTGTGCTTCATCGCTGCCTGACGGACGGTGCGCTTGAACAGGAAAGCCTGGTCCGCCAATTCCAGCGGATCGCCATGATTGAAGTTGATCTCCATCTGCGCCGCGCCCGATTCATGGGTCAGCGTATCGACATCGATGCCGGAGAGTTCGCAGAACTTATAGACATCCTCGAAGATGTGGTCGAACTCATTGACCGCATCGATGCCATAGGCCTGGCTGCCACTTTCGGGACGGCCGGAGCGGCCGATCGGCGGCAAGAGAGGCAGATCGGGGTCGGTATTGACCTGTACCAGGAAGAATTCCAGCTCTGGCGCGATGACCGGCTTCCAGCCCTTTTCCTCATAGAGGCGCAGGACCTTCTTCAACACTTCGCGCGAGGCGATTTCCACCGGACGGCCATCTTCGTAATAGGCGTCCTGAATGACCTGGGCAGTTGGATTCTTATACCAGGGGACGAGGCGGATCGTATCCGGATCCGGCTTCAGATAAATATCGGGATCCTCGTCCGATCCGATATCGTCGTCGTCAACATCGGGATATTCACCGGTGACGGTTTGAAGAAAAATGCTCATCGGCAGGCGCAGGCTGTGATCCTTGACGCCCTTTAAAAACTTGCCCGCCGGCAGGATCTTGCCGCGGGGAATACCGTTCAAATCCGGTACTAAACATTCAACCTCATCGACGTTGCGCTCGGCAATCCATTCGTCGAGATACTTCATGACACACACGAAAATGGTTTCTTTTCACCGGCTGCTTACCAGCGAATTGCGTGCACAGATTAGTCAAGACAAAGACATTTGTCTAAGCAGCCAGGCCAAAAATCCGGATTCAGTTACATATCAGTCTGCAATTATCCGGAATTTTCCTGGCTGGGCAGGGAGTTGGGACAAGACCTCCAATTTTGCAATGGAGATATCCGGCAAGTCATTGCTCACTTGCTTCACGCCGGCATTGCTGCTGACTGGCGGTGGTGAGGTCCTCGAATAATGCGCCGTCGCCCTTGCTCCAGAAGCGGTAAGAGTCGTTGGTAAAAGAAGCGCCGTCGGCCTTGGGTTCAGGCAGCAAGGTGGTGGCCTTGCCATCGCCGCGGCGAAGCACCAACTGGCCGGTGAGGGGACTATAAGTGGTATCGAGGTTCTCGCCACCGTCACAATGGTAGCGCTGCTGCGTATCGGGTCCGACCGCCGCAAAGGTCAGGCTGCGGCCATCGGCGGTGGCGATGGTGAGCTGGTCCTCGGCAACGCCATAGGCTGTGGCATGGCTGAGAAGGTCGAGCACGTCGCGCTCCTGTTGATCGAGTTGGCCCAGGCAAGCCATACGCGTCGATCCCATCTGGCCGATGGAAATCTCCGCATCACCGATCTGCCGGTATTCGCCGAAGAAGCGATTGCAACCGGTGGAGCCGCCGAAACGCTGCTCCTTGGCATCGAATTGCAGGAAGGCGACGTTCTGCAAGTCGTCGATGACATGTTGTGGCGCGGAATACGTGCCATAGCTCATCAGCCGCCAGCGCGTGCCTTTCAGCTCACCCCCGGTCAAAGCCGGATTGCTGGCCGCGATCCTGGTTGCGTCGCGATTGCTGTCGCCGACGGGCTGGGCGCAGGCGCCCAGGGCGATCAGGCTGGCGGTCAGGACGGGAATCAGCAGGCGGTTCATGAGGCGCTCTCGAAAGTGGATATAGACAGCATTATCGGAAGCTTTACGGGCAGGCCGCAAGAGGGATCGGGGGCACAAGCCTGTGATGATACCTGTAACTTGCCAATAGGCAGCGCCCGCAAACGAAAACGGCGAGGCTGATGCCTCGCCGTTTGCCTTGGGTCTTGCGCCGCGGCTTAGAGGCCGAGCGCTTCCTGCGGCGCGGTGAACTTCAGCTTCAACGCCTGGGCAACGGCCTTGTAGGTGACCTTGCCATCATGAACGTTGAGGCCTTCCATCAGATGCGCGTCATCGGCCAGCGCCTTCCGGTAACCCTTATTCGCCAAGGCAATGGCGAAGGGCAGGGTGGCGTTGTTGAGCGCGAAAGTGGAGGTGCGGGCAACCGCGCCCGGCATGTTGGCGACGCAATAATGGGTCACGCCGTCGACTACATAGACCGGATCGGCATGGGTCGTCGCATGGCTGGTTTCGAAGCAGCCGCCCTGGTCGATGGCAATATCGACCACCACCGAGCCGTTACGCATCGCCTTGATCATCTTCCGAGTGACGAGCTTCGGGGCCGCAGCGCCGGGGATCAGCACGGCGCCAATCACGAGATCGGCGTCGGTGACATAATGCTCGATGGCATCGACGGTCGAATAGATCGTGTTGAGCTTCGAGCCGAACATCTCGTCCAGCTGGCGCAGACGGTCAAGCGAACGGTCGATGACCGTCACTTGGGCTTCCATACCCATGGCCATGCGGATTGCGTGGGTGCCGGACACGCCACCGCCGAGCACGACGACATTCGCCGCCCGCACGCCGGGCACGCCGCCCAGCAGAATGCCGGCGCCGCCCGGTTCCTTTTCCAGGTAATGCGCGCCCACCTGAACCGACATACGGCCGGCCACTTCCGACATCGGCGCCAGCAAGGGCAGGCCACCGCGGGCATTGGTGACCGTTTCGTAAGCGATCGCGGTCGCACCCGACTTAATCAGGCCTTCGGTTTGCTGCGGATCCGGCGCCAGATGGAGATAGGTATACAGAAGTTGGCCCTTGCGCAGCATCTTGCATTCCTTGGGCTGCGGCTCCTTCACCTTGACGATCATTTCGGCTTTAGCGAAGACCTGTTCGGCGCTGCCGACGATCGAGGCTCCAGCGGCCTTGTAATCCTTGTCGCTGAAGCCGATACCGGCGCCGGCATTGGTTTCGACGATCACTTTGTGACCGTGATGAACCAGTTCACGGACCGAGGACGGCACCAGGCCGACGCGGTATTCGTGATTCTTGATCTCCTTGGGCACGCCAATGAGCATGGTAGTCACTCCTAGATGTGGTCTGCGGGCCGACATGGCCCGCAGACACGGCTCATGAAAATGGGTGGGATCAGTCGAGCGTCTTGAGGACGCCGGACAGGATGTCGAAGATTTGGTCGATATGGCTCTTTTCGGCGATCAGCGGCGGCGACAGCGCGATGATATCGCCCGTGGTGCGGATCAGCAGGCCCTTTTCGTAGCACTTCAGGAAGGCGTCAAAGGCGCGCGCGGTCGGCTTGCCGGGGATCGGCTCCAGCTCGATCGCGCCGATCATGCCGAGATTGCGGAGATCGATGACGTTCTTGGTCCCCTTCAGGCCATGCAGCGCTTCTTCCCAATAGGGTGCAAGCTCGTTGGCCCGGTTGAAAAGGTCTTCGTCCTTGTAGATGTCGAGCGTCGCCAAAGCGGCGGCGCAGGCCACCGGATGGGCCGAATAGGTATAGCCATGGAACAGCTCGATCATGTTCTCGGCGGCGCTATCCATGAAGGCATCATAGATGCCTTTACGCACCCACACGCAGCCCATCGGAATGGTGCCACTGGTCAGGCCCTTGGCGGAGGTGACGATATCCGGCTGAACGCCGAAATATTCCGTCGCGAAGCTCTTGCCGAGACGGCCGAAACCGGTGATGACCTCATCGAAAATCAGCAGGATACCGTGCTTGTCGCAGATCTGGCGCAGCTTCTGCAGATAACCCTGCGGCGGCAACAGGACGCCGGTCGAACCGGCAACCGGCTCGACGATGACGGCGGCGATATTGCTGGCGTCATGCAGCGTGACAATGCGTTCCAGCTCATCGGCGAGATGGGCACCCCAGGCCGGCTGGCCGCGGCTGAAGGCCTGTTCCTTCAGATTGAAGGTATGCGGCAGATGATCGACGCCATTCAGCAGCGAGCCGAAGACCTTGCGGTTCGAGACGATGCCGCCCACCGAGATACCGCCGAAGCCGACACCATGATAGCCGCGCTCACGGCCGATCAGGCGCTGGCGCGTCCCCTGGCCCTTGGCGCGATGATAGGCAATGGCCATCTTCAGCGCGGTATCGACCGATTCCGAACCGGAATTGGTGAAGAAGACGTGGTCGAGGTCGCCGGGCATCATCGCTGCCAGGCGCGAGGCCAATTGGAAGGCGGCCGGATGGCCCATCTGGAAGGCCGGCGCGTAATCGAGATTGGCGATCTGCTTGGAGACGGCTTCGGTGATCTTCTTGCGGCCGTGACCGGCATTGCAGCACCACAGGCCGGCCGTGGCATCCAGCACCTTCCGGCCTTCGATCGTCGTGTAGTGCATGTTCTCGGCGCTGACGAACAGGCGCGGCTTCGACTTGAACTGCCGGTTTGCCGTGAACGGCATCCAGAAGGCTTCCATATTGTTCGGGCTGGGCTCGAAGGAGGCGGCGGCTTGAGCTGACATCGGATACCCCATAGAGGCTGGTGAAGATCGCGGCACACTAGCAATGTTCAGTAAAGTAAACAAGTTTGGATCAGGCCCTTTGTAGGGCTTCCCGTGAAATTTATGAATTTGCGGCGCTGCACACATTGCGGTTGGCCGGGGTGCTTAGTATATTGAGCGCTCACATAGAGGATTGTGCATGACAGTCACCGATAGTGACGGCTTCGATTTAGGTGCGCGGCTCAAATCATTGCGGGAGTCGCACAACCTGTCCCAGCGCGAATTGGCAAAACGCGCCGGGGTCTCCAACGCCATCATTTCGATGATCGAGCAGAACCGCTCTTCGCCCTCGGTTGGCCTGCTGAAGAAGCTGCTGGAGGGCTTTCCGATCTCGCTCGCGGAATTCTTTGCCATGGAAGCGCCGCCGCGACCGCAGATCTATTACACTGCCAAGGAACTGGTGGAACTGGCCGGCGGGCAAATCTCCTATCGCCAGGTCGGGCGCGATATGACCGGCAAGGCCATCCAGATCATGCACGAGCGATATGCCGCCGGCGCCGATACGGGCGAACAGATGCTGAGCCACGAATCCGAGGAAGGCGGTGTCATCATCCGTGGGCGCCTGGAAGTGACGGTCGGCGATCAGGTCCGGGTGCTGGGTCCCGGGGACGCCTATTATTTTGACAGCCGCACGCCCCACCGCTTCCGTAATATCGGCGAGGAAGAATGCGAAGTGGTCTCGGCCAACTCGCCGCCCAGCTTCTGATAACCCGGTCCGCGCGATTTCCCGAAAATTAACCTTAATGCCTAAATTTGGTGAAAATTCCGATCCGAAATTGCTTGTCACGGTTGTACTAGAGGATCATTTAGAAGAGAGTCCGACCAGAGCGTCGCGTCCGGACATTGTTTCCGGCGCCTCATGGGAGCGCTGCTTGGCGGGCATCGGCGGTGCGAAAGGAGCATGGCGATGGATATTTCTTCAGCAATCGGGATCGCTGCCACTTACGAAGCGGCGCGCAATGCCGGTGTGCAGCAGGCGACCTCGACGGGCAATTCTCAGGAAGCCCAGCGGGAAGCTGCGAAACAGGCGCAAGACCTGGATTTGAAGCGCACGGATGTCGTGCCGGGCGTCAATGATCAGCCGAAGGTCGAGGATACCCGGGACAAGCGTCTCAGTGTGACCGTCTGATCGAGTACTCTTTTTTGAAATAGCTCAACGGCGCCGTAACTGGCGCCGTTCGCGTTTAAGGCACAGCTGGTTCCTAGGTCCACTCACCTAGCCGCAGCGCCTGAGCGATGTCATTCCAGAAGGGCTGCTTTGTCGTTTTGGGACGATGGTGAGACAGGTAGAGCCCGCCGGTTTGATTTATACTCTCATCGGACCGGGTGAATGGCAGATGTCGTGCCATCTGCCGCAAGCTGATCAGCCACGGCCATGATTGTTGATTTCCACCCGTTACCGTTTCTGTTTGTCGTATGTCGCAGCCGCCGATGATGGCTGATGAAAGACACCGCTCGACGGCCCGATAGCGACATTGCTGTCCAGGGGAGGAACGTCTGATGGCGACAACAACAACAAGCCACGAGATGGTTCGCGACGTCAATTGGACACAGGTGGTCTTCGTCGCGGCCGGTGTGCCGGCGCTGGTTCTCTTTTCCATGGGTGGCATCTCCGCTACCGTGGGCGCGCCAGCCTGGCTGGTTTGGACCATCTCGGTGCTTTTCGGTTTTGCGCAATCCTTCACCTATGCCGAGATTGCCGGTTTACATCCGTCGAAGACCGGCGGCACGGCGGTGCATGGGGCGACAGCGTGGATTCGCTACAGCCAGATTCTGGCGCCGCTGTCTTTGTGGTCCAACTGGCTGGCCTGGACGCCGGTTCTTGCCATTGGCACAGGTCTAGGTGCCGGCTATCTGCTCTCAATCTTCTTCGAGCCGGGCTCATCCATCTTGAGCTGGCAGGTGACGCTGCTCGATCTCGGCTTCGTCTCCGAAGGACTGACCCTGCGTATCAATGCGACCTTCCTGCTGGGTGCAGCCATCATGCTGGTCTGTTTCGCCATTCAGCATCGCGGCATTCTGCGCACCGCGCAAATTCAGGCATTGTTGACGATCGCCTCACTCCTGCCCTTGTTCATCGTCTGTATTATCCCGCTGTTACAGGGCAAGGTGCTCATGAGCAATTTCGAGCCCTTCACGCCGCTCGCGACACAAGACGGGCAGGTCGTCCCGGGGGCCTGGGACAAAGGCGGCATCCTGCTGTTCTGCGGCGGCCTCTTCATTGCCGCTTGGTCGACCTATGCGTTTGAAACCTCGGTCTGTTATATGAGCGAGTTCAAGAATCCCGGCCGCGATATGCCGCGGGCGATCATCGTTTCCGGGCTGATCTGCATCGTCGCCTATATCATCATTCCGGTGGTGTTCCAGGGTGTGCTGGGGACCCAGAAGATGCTCGATCCCGGCATCGCCGATGGCTCGGGGATCGGCTTGGCTTTGGCCAGCATGATCGATGCCGGGCCCATCATTACGAAGCTCCTGGTGCTGGCGCTGCTGTTAAGCTTGATCCTTGCGATTATGACGGCGATGGCGGGGTCATCGCGCACGCTTAATCAAGGCGGGCAAGATGGCTGGCTGCCGCGCTATCTCGGCTACGTCAATCATCACGGGGCGCCGACGCGGGCGATGTGGACCGATCTCGCCTTCAATCTGGTTCTGCTGGCGATGTCGAATTATCTGTTCGTGCTCGCGGTTTCCAACTGCAACTACCTGATCTTCAATTTCCTCAATCTCAATGCCGGGTGGATTCACCGCCTGGATAATCCACGGGTGCCGCGGCCTTGGCGCTGCCCCAACTGGCTGCTGGCCCTGGGGACGATCCTCGCTTACGTCAATGCCTTTCTGCTTGGCGCCGGCGCCAATGTCTGGGGCAAGGGCACGCTGCTTGCCGGATTCATTTCGGCGGCCCTGGTGATCCCGTTCTTCCTCTATCGTCATTACGTGACGGATAAAGGTGTCTTCCCGGCTCATATGCAGCGCGATCTGATTCTTCGCGGCGAAACCACCCTGGGCCCCAAGCATGCCGGCATGCTTCCATATCTTGCTTTAGCCGGCGGCATCGCCGCCTGCCTGCTCGGCTATGTCATCTTCTGGCGCTGACTGTCGGCTCCTCCGCCGGCTAGGAAAGCGTTGCCGCAAACGGAAAGCCCCGATGCGGTTGCATCGGGGCTTTCCGTCGCGCTATCTGCTTTGACCGTCAGCGCCAGCCGACGCGGTCCATCAGTTCCACGGCTTCCGGATTGTTCTTGCCAAGGGCCGAGACATGCAGGCTGTCGGCTTTGAAGGTTCCCCAGCTCGCGACGATATCCGCCGGCTTCACATCCGGCCGGGCAGGGAATTCGAAATTCACGTCGGTCAGCAGGCGCTGGACTTCAGGGCTGATCATGAATTCGAGGAACTTAATGGCATTCTCTTTATGCGGCGCATAGACGGTGACGCCGGCACCCGAGACATTGATATGGGTGCCGCGATCCTGCTGGTTCGGAAAGAACACGCCAATATGCGCAAGCGATTTCTTGAGCTGTTCATCGTTACCGGCGAGCAGCCGCGCGAAATAATAGGTGTTGCTGATGGCGACCGTGCCTTCACCGGCGGCTAGCGCCTTGATCTGCTCGATATCGCCGCCTTGCGGTTTGCGGGCGAAATTCTCGACCAGGCCCTTGGCCCAGGCTTCGGTCTTTTCCTCGCCGATACTGTCGATCATCGCGGCGACCAGCGATTGGTTATAAATGTTGTTGGAGGAGCGGACGAGAATCTGGCCCTGCCATTTCGGATCGGCAAGCGCCTCATAGGTCGAGAGCTCACTCGGCTTCACTTTCTTCTTGTCATAGATGATGACGCGGGCGCGGGTGGAGAACGCATACCAGCGGCCTTGCGGATCGCGCAGATTAGCCGGGACATGCTCTTCCAGCTCCTGGGATTTGATCGGCTGCAGCAGCTTGTCTTCTTCCGCCCGCCACAGATTACCGGCATCGACCGTGATGAAGAGATCCGCCGGGCTGCTTTCGCCTTCCAGCTTGATGCGCTGGAGCAGTTCCTCCGCCTTGCCCTGGATGACCTTCACCTGAATGCCGGTCTTTTCGGTGAAGAGCTTATAGATCTGATCGTCCGATGGATAATGACGGGAAGAATAGATGTTCACGACCTTCTCCGAATCGTCCGCTTGCGCGGCAGATATCGAGGTCGAACCAATGGCGAGGGCCGCGACGGCGGCGATCTGCAGGAAACGACGGAGGCGCAGCATCTTGCATCCTTTGGTGATGGTTCTGTCAAAGCCGAAGACCAACGGTCTGGCCCCAATGGTCTGGCCGATCACTGCCGGACTATGCGGAGCTCGTCAGTCCGCAAGCTCTTTCTTCGCCTTATTCGGTAGCGGATCAGCCAGCCGCATATATAGGTTGCAGATGCCGAGATTGCAATTGATAGTTATTCGCATCTCGCTCCTGAAACGAGATGCGATGCTTCCTGACAAGAGTGATCAGCTGAAGGCGGGGATTATTCGTTGTCGCCGCCGGCGACCGCCATGAATTCATCCTTGGTCACCATGCCGTCCTTATTGGTATCGGCCAGATTAACGACCCGGACACAGAAGACCATATATTCATCCAGGCTGACAAAGCCGTCCTGGTTTTCGTCGGACAGCTGGAAGCGGCGGGTATAGCGCTTGATGACGTCCTCGCGATCCTGGGGGATGCCATAGACATATTCTTCCAGGCTCAGCTTGCCGTCGTGGTTTTCGTCCGTGCGCTTGAAGTCCTTGCTCTCGACCCGCTGCATATCGGCGAGCGTGAAACTGCCCCTCTTCTGCTGGTCGAGCCGGTTGAAATAAGCGAGCGCGGATTGCGTATTGCTGATCTCTTCGGCCTGGGCGGTAGCGGCGAGCAAAGTGGCGCCTGCAACCAGACCGGTGGCAAGAATGGCGAGGCGGCGGGAAATGAATGTCATGGTCGCTCGGTAGGTGTCTGTTGCGGGGCGGGGGATACCCGGCAGAGGATATCAGTGCATCGCGCATGGGGCGATCACTTCTTCCTTACTCCTCAATCTGCCGCTGTGGCCTGCGGGGGCCCGGCGCGGACCAGTTCATAAAGCGCGACGGCCGCCGCGTTGGAGACGTTGAGGTGACTGATCGGACCGCTGGTCGGCAGCCGCACCAGCAGGTCGCAATGATCGCGGGTAAGACGCCGCAGACCGGGGCCTTCTGCCCCCAGCACCAGCCCTACTTTGCCGCTCAATTTGGCACCGGCCAGATCGCTGCGCCCCTCGGCGGCAAGGCCGGCCAGCCAGAAGCCCGCCTCTTTCAGCTGCTCCATGGCACGGGCGAGATTGCCGACCCGCACCAGTGGCACCAGTTCCAGGGCGCCGGAAGCGGCCTTGGCCAAGGTACCGGTTTCGGGCGCGGCGTGCCGCTCGGTCAGGATGACGGCAAGGGCGCCGAAAGCCGCGGCCGAGCGCAGGATCGCACCGACATTATGAGGATCCGTCACCTGATCGAGGATCAGGACCCGGGCATGGTCCTGCGAACCGGCTAGGTCGCAGATTTCATAAAGGTCGATTTCCGGCAGCGGCGCGACCCGGGCAGCGATGCCTTGATGAACCGCCCCTTCGGGCAGAAGCCGCTCCAGAACCGGGCGGTCGATTGGCTCCCAGGGCGGCAGAACGCGCTCGGCGTCTCGGCCGGCCAAGCTCTCATCCACAGGCGTTTCGCCGCTGAGATGCACCAACCGCTGGATGTGGCGCCGGGGATTGGCCAAAGCGGCCGCCACGGTATGATGGCCGAAAAGCCAATAGGGGTCTTGGGGACCGCCTAGCTGCCGGCTGGCAGGACGAAAATCCTCATTCTCCGGATGGCGAGTCGCAGTGCGTGGGGTAGAGCGGGGGCGCTTGGCATCCCGTTCGGCCCGGTAGGCCGCCGCCGGAGATGATTTCGCTCGCCCAGCCACGGGGGTTTCGTCCCATTGTTCCCTCCGGCCCTTGAAAGCTCCTGGCCCGGACACAAATTTACTTTTGCGATCAGCGGATTGCGGTCCTCTGGGTGAACGGCCGCCGGATTTGCCGGCCTTCTGCTTGCGCTGCTTCATGATGGGACCTATTATCTCGCCTACATTGGGCGTTATCGCAAGCTTCCTTCGCGCCGCCAAAAAAAACGGCGCGAGAGGGAGTTTTTCGTGTGTTTTCAAGTTGACACCGGACGGTAAATGCTCATAAGTCCGCATCTCCCGCATGGCGGGGTCGGAACGGATTGGAAGGGTGCCCGAGTGGCTAAAGGGGACGGGCTGTAAACCCGTTGGCGTCAGCCTACGTAGGTTCGAATCCTACCCCTTCCACCAACCAGCCCGAGCGTGGGAGGGCGACAACGTCAGGTGTTCCAAGCCTTTGCAACCATTGGCCCTGGGATATTGGTCGGAAATCGTTGCGTGTGGAGGTCATTCGGCAATCGGCACTGCGCTGACGATGGTGAGCGCTGGCACGGTGGCGGGGCCGGCATGAAACGGGCGGGTGTAGCTCAATGGTAGAGCTCCAGCCTTCCAAGCTGGCTACGCGGGTTCGATTCCCGTCACCCGCTCCAAACGCCGATTGCGACGGCCGCCTCTGACGAAGCGGGTTTAGGTATTTAAGTGGCCGAATGGCCTTGAGAGCTGGTCATAGGATTGGAAGAGCATGGCGAAGGCGAAATTTGAGCGGAACAAGCCGCACTGCAACGTTGGGACGATTGGCCACGTTGACCATGGTAAGAC
>NZ_JAXCLW010000012.1:0-79642 GCF_034044715.1 Dongia soli
ACCGGTGGCGATGGCACCGATACGGCCTTCGGTGATGCCGGCAACGATACGCTGAAATGGGACAGCGCCGACAGCTTTGATGGCGGGGTCGGTTTCGACACGATCGATGCGCGGCTCACCACCAGCGACACGATTGATCTGCGCGGCACCGGCTTCAAGAACGTCGAGCGGATTATGACCGCCAGCGGCCAGGATGTCGTGACGCTGAGCTTGAGTGAAGTCCTGGCCGAGACCGCGGACCGGCAATTCATTGCCGATCTGGGTAGCAGCAGTCCGGATACATTGAAAATCGACCTGGTCGGCGGTTGGACGGCGACCACCGCCAATCCGACGCTCGGTCCGACCGCGGTGGCGGCGGGGATATCCGTGACCGGCATGACCGCTTATACCTTCACCAACGGTGCCGACACGGTCACTGTCTTCAGTAATGCCGAGGTGGTCCAATATATCTCGCCCTTGCCGCCATTGTTCACGGCGCTCGACGATATCATCGATTTCAGCACGGTTTCCGCGGCGGACTATGCGCCTGGCACGCAATATAACGCGCTGGCCGGCAACGACATCGTGACATTGCCTGTCGATGCGGCCGCCGCCACCCATGCCGGCTACGATGCCACCCAAACATTCCATGGCGGTGATGGCAATGACACCATCACCGGGGGTACGCTGCACACCACGATCTTCGGCGATGCCGGCAATGACGTACTGAATGGCGGGAGCGGCAATGAAACGCTGAATGGCGGCACCGGTTCCGATACACTCAGCGGCGGGCTCGGCAATGATGTGCTGGATGGCGGAACCGGCACCGATACGATGGATTACCACGCCGCCGCTTCGGCCATTACCGCCGATCTGGCGCAGGGCACGGCGACGGGTGAGGGAACCGACAGTCTTCTCAATCTGGAGAATGTCACCGGTTCGGCCTTCAACGATACGATTACCGGCAATACCCTGGCTAACGTCCTGCAAGGCGGCGACGGTGATGACACGATACATGGCGGCGACGGTAACGATACCATCACCGGCGGCGCCGGCACCGATCACCTGTTCGGCGATGCCGGCAACGACACGCTGAAATGGGACAGCAGCGATACGTTCGATGGTGGTGCCGGCTTCGACACGGTCGATGCTGCCCTCATCAGTGCCGATACGATCGATATGCGGGGGCCGGCTTTCGCCAATGTCGAGCGCATCCAGACCGGTAGCGGCAAGGATGTGCTCACCTTAAGCCTCAACGATGTTCTGTCCGACACGGCGGATCACCAGTTCGTCGCCGATATGGGCAGCAGCAGCCCGGACACGCTGAACATCGATACCGCCGGCGGCTGGACGGCAACGACGGCCAATCCGACGCTCGGCGCCACCGCTGTGGCGGCGGGTATCTCCGTCTCCGGGATGGCCGCCTATACCTTCACCAATGGAGCTGATACCGTCACGGTCTTCAGCAATGCCGAAGTCGTTCATGCCCAGACTCTCTCCGCATGAGAGCATAAGAGGCCAGGAAACATTGACGCCCAGGAAATGCTGATAAATGGAATATCGCAGGGAACCACACGATCCGGTCTTGTCGGTTGCATCGCGTTTGTTCAGGACCCTCAATGAAGAGGGCATTCGCTACGGTATCTTCAAAAGCTCCCGCAACACGGCGGAGGCAGTCTCCGGCATGCAGGATATGGATATCCTCATCGCCCGGGAGGATTACCGGTCCTTTTGCCAGATCGCTTCACAGTTCGAGGGGATCCGCTCGGTAAACCATCCGAGCCTCACGTCCTCGGGACGAGAAGACTGGTTCATTCCCGATTTCGAAAGATGCAAATATCTGCATCTCGACGTGCATAGCAGCATCCGCCTGGGCGGGAAATTCGGAAAAAGGCACTGCCTCTATAACTACGCCGATATCCAGGACTGGCGTGTGTTGACCTTCAGCGATTGTTCGATACCGGTCGTTTCCTTCATGGATGAAGCGCGGATCACCCTTTCGCGCATCGCCTTCAGGACAACCAGCCTAGGCTTCGGTACATGGAAGAAATTACAAGGCACCTGGAAGACGGAAATCGACGAACTTCTTTTCGTGCCCGGCGGACCGGAGATGGCGACCGTCAGCTTCGCTTTCGGCCCGGAGAATTTCCGGTGCCATGTGAAGAAGGAAGACGGTGCCATCTGGGTGAACCGGCGGGAGCTGTCTGATCTGCGCCAGGTGATCCGCCAAGGCAACGCGGCGCCGGCTTTGAGCGTGCCGGCCGATTGGCTGCGTAATGCCTTGAACGGCGGCAGATATCTCGGCACCCGCTTTGCGAATCGCCTCTTTCCCGGCATCAGTATCGATCGTCGTTGCCCGGTGACGGGCGGTCTTGTCGTCGCCATCATCGGCCCGGATGGGATGGGCAAATCGACCCAGGTCAAAAGGATGCGGGATATCTTCGCGTTCAAGTTCAGCTGCCTCGGGCTTTATCTCGGCAGCGGTGACGGGCAAGGGTGGTGGCTCCGGCGGTTGATCCGGCTGTTCTATATCCGCCGGCGATCGAAGATCAGAGATATATTCCTCGATGGAGACGGTCTCAGGGAACGGCGGCCATCGATCAAAAAGCGCATCGGTAGCTATCTGCTCCAGTTTTGGGGTGTGCTTACTGCTCTCGAGCGTTACAATTCCGTCTGCAAGGCGCGGCGAAAAGCGGCTTGCGGCTTCATCGTGTTCTGTGATCGTTGGCCACAATCGCTCGGCCACGGCTTTCTGGATGGTCCGACCCGGCAGGATAACCGCTCCCGGACCTGGGTCCGGAAGTGGGAGTTGTCGCTCTATGAGAGGATGAACCGCTACCGCCCCGATGTCGCAATCCAGCTCGTGGCCGATTATGCGGTGTCGGCGGCAAGAAAACCGGGAGAGCTGCAGCAGGGCGAATTCGAGAAGCGTATCGATCTCATGACCGAACTGAGGAAGATCGACCCGCTGATTCAAGTCGTGGATGCCGGTAATGATCTCGACACTGTTTCGAGATCACTCTTCAAACTCATTTGGGAAAAGCTTTGAGTCCAAAACCGCCAGCATTCGGGCTCATCAAATTTGTTGAATTTGTCGGTTTACCGGGCAGTGGGAAATCAACCATAGCGACCTGCCTGGAAGCCGAGCTGAAGTTGTGCGGCCTGCAGACCGTCTCGAGAACCAGCATCCTTGCCGATACGGCCCCGTTTTTCCGCCGGCATGGCCGCCGCTTTTGGGTGGTCGCCCGAAATGCCTGGTCATGCCGCGACCTCTATCGCCGGTCCTTCCGGTATGCGCGGCAGAGCGGGCAGGAGACCGTATGGGATCTCGCCAAGGTGAGCTGGAACCTGTGGACTGTCATCGCCCTGATCGCGGAAGGCGAGCGGCGCCAGGGGACGACCGTCATCGTCGATCAAGGCCTGCTACAGGCAATCTGGTCTGTTCAGCTTACAGCCACACAGCCGTTTTCGCCGGAGCTCTGGAAAGACCTACTTCTGGCAACCGGTATCCGGCGTGCTTTGATTGCCAATATCCACACGGATATAAAAATCGCGCATATACGCGCTTCGACACGCAATTCAAACGGCAGCCGACTCACCGATCGACCATGGCGTGATTTGGAAAGGCAATGGGAAGCTGCCGCCCATACCGTCGCCGATCTCGTGAAGCTGGTCCGGGAATTGGCCGATTCCGACGATTCCGGCGGACATATCTTAAAGGTCGAAAATGTTGATGTACCACCCGAAGAAGCCGCCCGGGAAATTGCTTCGGCGCTTCTCCAAAACCGGGTTCACGGCAAACAAATTCAAAGCCGCACGGATTTAATGGCATAGATTGCGATAGTCCCTAACTGCCACGATCGGCGCAATCCCCTCGGAGGGCCATGAAATACGATCAGTTGGCGAAAAGCTACCTCGGCGCGGCCGCGGAGACATACGAAAGCGACCGCTCTCGCTTGAGCAAGTGGAAGGCTGAACAACAGGTGGTCGAGCGTCTGTTGGCGGGCTTTTCACCGGGGCACGACCGTCATTGACATTCCCGTCGGTACTGGTCGTTTCATACCCGCCTATGCCGCACTTCGACTGAAGGCAACGGGAATGGATATTTCGCCGGACATGACTGCAATCGCCGCGCGGAAGGCGGAGAAATTAGGGCTGGACATGCCGCTACTTATAGGCGACATCCGGCACATAGACGCAAAGGCGGATAGTTTCGATATCGGTGTTTGCATTTGCTTTCTCAACTGGGTGGATACTGCCGGTGCGAGAGAGGCACTTAAGGAATTGGTTCGCGTTACCGGCGGGCACCTCATTGTCGGCATCCGCCACTACACGCCCTTGGAAGAGTTGAGCTTCCTCAAGCTGCAGGAACTGGGACAATTCTTCCTGCAAATAGCCGTCCGAATATATAAAGCCTTCACTCAGACGGGCCTGAGAGTTCACGAGAAATCGGCCATTCACCGGATCTTTCGGGAAAAGAATTTGCGAACTGTCGAGCAAGTCAGGGTCGTGCCGCGGAAATATGGCACCGATTATTATATTTATATGCTCGAGAAGCCGCGGCGGGGCGCTTATCCAGGCGAGGAGGCCGAGCCCATGGAATGATAACAAAAGTTGGCGGTCAGTGGCTTATTCCATCCTGGGAAATTCAAATGAGGCGTCCCAGAGCCATGTCGCGCCGCTAGACCGGTTGTTTCTCCGCGCTGAGGCGGCCTTTCACTTTCGAAGCCATTTTTAAGAGGTTGTGCAGCCCGAAAACGAGCGGGCTGAAGAGCGCCATCGTCAGCACGGTCAAAAGTCCGACGGCAATGAGAAGGAGGCCGTCGGAGAGATTGAAGATGTGAGCGGTGCTGCGAACCCAATATCCCAAGGCGACAACAATCGCGGAATTGGCAGCCGCAGGTGCGACAGCCCGCAGCATGAGTTGAGGGGTAATCGCAGTATCCCGGATGGCATAGGCAAATAGCGGCACCAGCAGGATTGTATTGGAGATCGAATAGCTGGCTGCCACGCCGATAGGCCCCCAGTTCAGGCCGATGACGAAGCCACCGACGACGACAGGCAGCGAAAGAGCGCTCCACCACAATTGGCGATCGGCACGCCCCCGCGCGAAATTGATCCAGCCAGCCGAAAGATAGGCCACCTGAAGAATGCCGGCAGGGATCAGACATTGAATGATGGGAACAGCTTCGCGCCATTTCGGGCCCAGCAGGATCTGAATCGCCTCGTTCGTACAGACGATGGCCGCGCATAAAGGTGGGCCGACAAGAAACATCATGACCTTGAGCGCGTTACTATAAGATTTCGCAAAGCCGGCGGGATCCTCCCGTTGCTGGCTCAGATGGGGAATGAAAACGCGCGATAGGGGCGTTACGACTTGTTGGATCGGTAAAAGAACCGTGCGATAGGCCAAAGCATATGGCCCTAGAGCGGCGGGACCGAGGCGCCAGCCGATCAGAACGTTATCGATATTGCGCAAAAAATAGACGATGAAGTTCGATACGGCTGCACTCACGCCGAATTTGAATAAGGACCGTGTGCCGATATCCATCGAGAAGAAGCGTGGGAACCAGCGGACATAGATGAGAAGCGAACTCGTGTAAACCACCTCGTAAGCGAGCTGGCGCACACAAAGGGCCCAATAGCCGAAGCCGCCTATCGCAATCGCCGCGCTTACGAAAAGGGCGATGGACGAAGCTGCGATCTCCATGACGAAAACCGCCTGGAAGCGAAAGCCACGATAGACCAGCGCTTCCAACTGGACGCGGATGCCGCTGAACAAAAAGAGGATGGTGAATGCACGAATGAGGTCGGTCAGCCGGCTCTCATTATAAAAGTAGGCAACGGCCGGAGCCGACAAGACAAAGAGACCGCCAAGAACAATACCGACAAGCATATTGGCGTAAAAGAGGGTCGACGCTTGCCGTTCCGAGAGGGTGGCCGATTGCAATGTTGCAATGCCGAGTCCGGCATCGCGCAGAACCAGAAAGAAAGCAATGAGCGGCGTCACCATGCCATATATGCCGAAGTCGGCGGGGACCAGGAAACGCGCCAATATGATAATCGTCAGGAACTGCAACGAGACCTGTGCGAGCCGGGTCGACATGCTGAAAAATGACGCCCCGACGACACCACGCCGGCCACCACGGTCGGTTGCGGTCGCGCTGAGGAGCTGATCGATCCGACGTGCCATGTTTTGTGATCCCCTCCTTCCGATAGGCTCAGGAAAATTCCGCGACGTAAGCCGCGATGGGGCCGTCCTTAATTCCCCAATTGCTGGCGAAGATGACGCGCCGCCCGTCCGGCGAGGACGAGCCATGCGGCTCCGTCAGATAGCCATTCGTCACGGCATGGGTTTGCACCAGACGGCGCACCCGCTGGCTGCCATCAATCGCAAGCGCCGTGATCTCGCTTTTATAGGGCGCGAATGTCGGGCGTGCGTTGCCCTTGGCGAAAGTCGCGAAGATCCAGCCGGGCTCACGGGTATTGCGGGCCGAGACATGGCTGGCGAAGCAAGGTGGCGAGAGAATGGTGACATGGCCATCGGCCAGCCGGCGCTTGATGATCTGCCAGCGCTCGGGATCGGATTTGCTGCGCCCGACAAAGACCTCATCGCCGTTATTGTCGATCGTGAAATCCCCGTGGCCGGGCCTTTCGTATTCCGTCCAGGTCTGCAGCAGTTTGCCATCTAGCGTGAACACCCGCCGGTGATAGCTCGTTGCATCTGCGCTGCGCCAGGAATGAGCAACGATCAGCGCGCCTTTCGGAGATACCGATGTGTGGCCCATCTTATGCTCGCTGCTCATGTCGATATCGGCCAGCTTCTCGCCCGTCTCCAGATTGACGACAAAAACGACATTCTTGCCGTCGTCGCGTTCCGCGGTGAGGGCGATCATTTTGCCATCATCGGACGGGTTGCCTTTGTGGTCGCCGAAATTGGCGCCGCGATAGCCGCTGAGGGGATTGACGACATGAGTCTCGTTCTTTCTGACGTGCCACAGACCGACACCCTTCGCTGAGACAAAGATCATGAAATCGGCCTGTCTGGGGTGCCAGCGAATTTCACCAGGATCTGGCCGTGCCATGAGCGGTTTATAAGTCTTGCCGTCGAGATAGACGCGTGGCTTCGTGCCGCGATCCAGAACGAGCAATGTCTGGTCCGCATTCCAGGCCTGATCGATCGAATAATGATGACGTGCGACCTTGCCCCAGGTGAGATTCAAACCCGGTACCGGGCCGAGGGGCTCCGTCACCTTTACGACTTTACTCCCAAATTTCGGATCGGTTATCGATTTCAGGTAATGCAATGCCGGCGCCGCTTCCGCGCTCTCGCCGAAGGCCGCATCGCTTCCACTTTCCAAAAGCGCCAGACTCGTCATCGACGCCGTGGCTAGCTGGAGAAAATGACGCCGTGACATTTCTGAATCAGACGATCTCTGTGTCATTGCTCGTTCGATTGTTTCCGGTGCCGGCAGCAATAGGATAGAAAAGAAACGGGTGAGCTCATGCTTGATCGACTTGCGCGGTTGTACCCACAACTGCTGATCACTGTGTTGCCCCGGAGGTGATGGCATTCGCATCTACCGTGAAAGGTGCAGATGAATTGCCAACTACGTCTACGACAACAAACTCATTTGATCTCGCCTAGAAATCACGACTGGCAGTGCTGTTTCACTCTGCATTGTTCGCTTGGCTGTTCGAAGGTCTGGTTATCGAGGACAATGCGACCAAAGAGAGCTTTGTTTTGATGCCTGATGTGAGACGCAATGCTCATCTTATTCGCGCTGCCCCAAACATCATCTCCGCGTCGATGTGAGATACTGCAAAACAAAATATGCGGCATCATCCATCCAGATGATGACAGTGTGTTTGGAGCTACATAGCCTCCTGTTTCTGATTTATTACAAAATTGAAGTGGTTTGGTGAAATATTTTCCGACCTTAATTTGGTCGCTGTATCGCGAAATGCCGCTTTCTCTTGAGAAGCATGATCGAAGGGAGGATGACATGAGGTCAAGTGCATCGTTTGCTCTTCTCTTCATGCTTGCTCTTCTTTTCCTAAGTGGGGAGGCGAAGGCGCAGTCGGCAGGTGTGACTGACCGAAGCGAGGCGATCAACCAGCCGGCGCCTATCGAGCGCATCGCCGGTGAGGCCATCGCCAGCGATGAGCTTGCAAGGTCAGCCTGGCTCGACACAACCATGGCACATGTTGCGACAGCTGATGTAGCCACATCGCAAAAGATCGCACCAGACGATCCCGCAGATGGCGGCAATGCGACAACATCGCGTGAGTCCGGGAGACCGTTGGAACGAGCCATGCCTGCCGGCGCGACCTTCATGCATTTGGCGGCCAACACGATGGCCGT
This sequence comes from Dongia soli, assembly GCF_034044715.1. Classification (NCBI taxonomy): domain Bacteria; kingdom Pseudomonadati; phylum Pseudomonadota; class Alphaproteobacteria; order Rhodospirillales; family Dongiaceae; genus Dongia; species Dongia soli. Next base: position 8,345 of record NZ_JAXCLW010000012.1, read on the forward strand.
GGATTTCAAGAGCCGCGATCGGCGGACATTCCGCGCCAATCCATCGACTGCGCCGCGGGCGCCGATGGCGTTGTCGCTTCTGACGATCAGTCTCATCGTCCTGGCACTCTTTGAACACCGCAGGAGGCAACCCTAGACCAGTAGGGATTCAAAAAGACTTTGCGGGCGACGTAGGTAGCCGTATGCCGGACAGTTTGAAATCCGCCACCCGCCTTCTCGGGAAGGTGAATGGGGACGGCTGTCCAAGTGATTGACGGGCTTTGTGCGAAACAACTTGGGGGCATGTGGGTGCCCATCGGAGCGTTCCTGAAATGACTGACATTCCTAGCGATGATGTACCTGTATTCAACGACTATTTCGCAATCTTCACACGCCGCAAATACCGCATGCTACTGGTCGGCATTGGAGTTTTCGGTCTGGCGATACTGACCGTCATCTTATGGCCGGCGACCTATCGCTCATCGGCGACGATCCTGATCGAGGAACCCGATGCGGCCGATGAATTCTTCAAGTCCAATCCCGGCAATTTCGCCGATGAGCAGTTACAGGCGATTCAGCAACGCGTGCTCACGACGCAAACCCTCATCACGGTGATCAATAAGCTTAACCTTTATTCGGACATGCGTCTTTCGCAGCCGCTGGATCTGATTGTCGACATGATGCGGACGAAGATCCATATGGATGTCGTCAGTGCCGATGCCATCGATGCCAAGAGCGGACGGGCAGCGCGGGCAGCAATCGCCTTTACTTTGTCTTTCGACGGCAGCTCGCCAGAGATGGCGCAGCAGGTTACCAGCGAGCTGGTCAATCTCTATCTGGCGGAAAATCAGCGCAGCCGCGATGAACAAGCTGCCGCGACCGCGGGGTTCTTCAGCGGTCAGAGCCGGCGGCTGCAACTGAATATGCAGCGCTTGGGTTCAGCGCTTGGCAAGTTCAAGGAGGATCATGCCGGCTTCCTTCCGGACGACCAGGTGGCCAATATGCAGCTCCTGGACCGGACTCAAAGCCAGGTTCTTGAACTGACCCAGCAAGTGCGTGCCTTGCGCGACCGGCAGGGCCTGTTGCAGTCGCAGCTTTCGCTGACGGATCCAGTGGCACAGATCAGGGTCGTCGATCCTTCCCTCATGTCTCCCGATACGCAACTGGCCATGTTGCGCAGCCAATATGCTCAGGCAAGCGCACGATATGGCACGCAGCATCCCGATGTCGTGGCAATGAAGCGCCAGATCGATAACCTGGTTGCCGCCGGTGTGAGCGATGGAGGAAATGCTGACGTACTGGCCACCCAACTCCAGCAATTGGAAACGCAGCGTGATGCAGCGATGCAACGCTACGGTGCCAAGCATCCCGATGTGGTTAAGCTGAACCGGCAGATCCAGGCGACCAAGAGTCGGATGAACACGTCGGGCCGGTCGGGCCGGCTGCCCAGCAATCCGGTCTATCTGCAAACCCAGACGCAGATTGCCAGCATCGGCAGCGAGATCAATGCGGTTGAGCAGCAATTGCGGGATGCCCAGGCCAAGAGCGCGGAGATCGAGGATCGGCTGATCAAGAGCCGCGCCTTGGAGCGCGATTACGATGCCTTGAAGCGCGATTATGACGCTTCCGTCACGCAGTACATGGAAGTCAAAAGCAAGGAAGATGAAGCGGAAATTGCCCGTAATCTCGAAGCCGAGCAAATGGTGACCAAACTTTCATTGATCGAGCCGCCGTTGAAGCCGGTCGCGCCGATCAAGCCCGACCGTGTCTTGCTGCTCGCGGCCGGCCTGCTCATGGCAGTTGTGGCCGGGATCGGGTTTGGCATCGTCTCGGATATCATGGCGGGGCGCGTCAACGGTTCGCGTCAATTGACCCGGCTTGCCGGCGGCGCGCCTTTTGCGGTTGTGCCGGTCATCTATTCGAAAGCGGATCGCCGCCACAGCCGCATGACGACATTGTCAAGCTTTGTCCTTGTCGTCGTCACCTTCGCTGTCATCCTCAGCTACTTGGATCTCTTCGTCGCCCCGCTGAACATCATCTGGGCGAACATCATGGGATGGCTCGGAATTTTCTAAGACAGGTCACGTCACCTTATTCGCATGATGGAGCGAACTTATGGAGCAGGTCGAGCAAGCTCTTCGGAAGGCGAAAGAACAAGGACAAAACGCGGCCCGCGGGTTCTTCAGGCATGCGATGGGCAGGGGGCGGGAATCCGCTTCCTTTTCCTACACTCAAACCAGAACGGATCATCTCGTGCCGGAAATCCTGGAAAGAAATCGTGTGGTCGCCGCCCAGTTTCAGCACCCATTGACGGATGTCTATCGTACCTTGCGGGCGCAGGTGCTGCAGGCCTTGCATCACGAAGGCAAGACCACGATCGGGATCACCAGCGCCAATCCGGATGAAGGAAAGACCCTGACGGCGGTCAATCTCGCCATAGCGACGGCGATGGATGAAAACAAGACCGTCCTGCTGGTCGATGCCGATCTCCGTGAACCGGGCGTCGCGGAATGCCTGGGCATCGAGCCGACCAATGGACTAGAAGATTACCTGATGGGAACGGCGACCATCACCGATTGCCTGATCAATCCGGGGATCGAGCGTCTCTCGATCCTGCCGGCGAAAACCCGGATGGGAAATTCAGCCGAGCTGCTGGCCTCCTCGAATATGCTGCAACTGGTCTGGGAGCTGAAGACCCGGTATCCCAACCGGCTCATCATCTATGACCTGCCGCCGGTCTTGACGGTCAGCGACACGATCAGCTTCCTGCCGGCGATTGAGGCGACGTTGTTGGTGGTGCGGGACGGAGCGACGCGCACATCGGATCTCAGCCGTGCGCTGCATCTGCTCGCCAATCACAGCCTGATCGGAACGGTATTGAATGCCGCCCAGTGAGGGCTGGCGGTGATGCGCCCGGACGATTGATGCGCAGGGTATGGCGCTGATGCGTGACGATCTTATTCGCCACTGAAAACGGTGATTTAACATGTATGAGTCCTTTTTCGGTCTTATTGAGCGTCCCTTCACGCTGCGGCCGGACCCGCATTTTCTCTATCTAAGCTCGAAGCACAAATTGGCGCTCAGCATGCTGGAATACGGCCTGACGGGCCAGGCGGGCTTCGTCGTCGTCACCGGCGATATCGGCGCCGGCAAGACCACGTTGATCCGGCACTTCCTCAGCCGCGCCGACCACATGTCAATCCTGGGTGTGATATCCAATACCCATGTAGCCTTCGGCGACATCCTGCAGTGGGTCTTTCAGGCGCTTAATATCGAGACGGAAGCGACCAATAAGGCCGAACGCTACAAGGTTTTCACCAAGTATATCGAGCTGCAGTACAATCGCGGCCATCAGGTCGTCCTGATTGTCGATGAAGCGCAAAACCTCACCGCCGGGGCCCTGGAGGAATTGCGGCTGCTGTCGAATATCGATATCAACGGCCAGACCCTGCAGATCATCCTGGTGGGGCAACCGCAGCTCTTGGAAAAGCTGAAACAGCCGAGTCTGCATCAATTCGCCCAACGCATCTCGGTCCATTACCACCTGACTGCGCTTACCTACCGCGAGACCTGCACTTATATCAAGCACCGCCTCGCCGTGGCCGGGGCGCAGCGGGCGATTTTCGACAGCCTCGCCATGGCGGCCGTTTACTATTTCACCGCAGGCGTGCCGCGCACGATAAATTCCATCTGCGACATGGCCCTTGTCTACGCCTTTGCAGAAGGCCGGCGCATCATCGATGTCGATACGATTCTTGCCGTGGCGTTGGACCGGGAGAAGAGCGGTGTGCAGACTCTGGCGCGGCAGGCGAGCACCGTAACCCGCGAAATTCTGCAGCAGGAATCCGAACAGGAATTCGGCGAGGGTGAGGAGGCTGCGCCGGCTGAGCCCGTCTATGTGGATCAGCCGGAATACGCTGCGCCGCAATACTATGACGGGGAAGCCGAATATGGTGACGCGGCCTGCGTCGGTGATGCCATGCCCGACAATATCCCCGAAGACGTGCCGGAGAAGGCCGTCGAAGGGGCCTATGCCTCCGTTCCGGCAAGGCGGGCGAAGGAATATCCCTCACAGCAGGAGGGCCTGACTCCGGCTTTTGCACGCGCCGACAGCTATAGCTATCTGCGGGGCGCCGGCGATGGCGCGGCAGCGATCCCCTCTTTCGCGCGCGGGAATACGATGACCGATCTCGAATCGAAAAAGATGTTTGATCCGTTCGTCTGGCTGCGCTGGGTCCTATGACCTAACAAGCGAAGGATGAACGCTTAGGTCGATAAGACCACCACATTCGCTCAGCAGTTGAATGCGCACGACGCCCTGAAAAGGCGACGGAGGTGCCATGATGGAGCTCGCGCTCTGTTTCATAATGTCGTTTTTTATCAGTGTTGTTCTGATCCCCATCTTGATGCGCTATGCGCCTCAATTGGGTCTGGTCGACCGGCCGGAGGCGCGCAAGATTCATCTCGGCCTCGTGCCGCGCGTCGGCGGCATCGGCATCGTGCTGAGCGCGATGGTACCGATTTTTGTCTTCGCGCCCATCGACATCACCGTAGCCGGATATTTGATCGGTGCCACAATCATTGTCGTGTTCGGCGTCCTGGACGATCGCCTCAATCTCGATTTTCGCCTGAAATTTCTCGGCCAGGCAGCCGGAGCCTCCGCGGCGATCGCGGCCGGCATCGGGTTCGATCAGCTCCCCTTGCTGGACATGGAGGGCTATGGCCGCATCGCCTTATACGCAGTCGCCATGGTCTTCCTGATCGGCGTCACCAATGCCTTCAACCTGATCGACGGTCTGGACGGCCTCGCCGCCGGCAGCGCTCTGATCAGTCTTGCCGCATTGGGTATGCTTTCCGTGCTGACCCATGGGACCGGACCGGTTGTCATGATCGCCGTGGCGATCATCGGCGGCATTCTTGGTTTTCTGAAATACAACACGCATCCGGCGATCGTTTTCATGGGCGATGGCGGTAGCCAATTCCTCGGCTTCTCCATCGGCGCCCTGGCCATGCTGCTGATCGACGGGTCACAGGAGCGGGTCAGCCCGGCGACCATTCTGCCGCTTCTGGGCCTGTCACTGTTCGACACCGCCATGGTGATGTTCATCCGTCTGCGGGAAGGCCGCTCGCCGTTTTCGCCGGATCGCAATCACATCCATTACAAATTGCTGGACCTGGGCTTGAAGCACCATCAGGCGGTGGCGGCTATCTATGGCCTCCAATCGCTGATGGTGGTCGCCGCCTATCAGCTTCGTTTCCAGGACGATTTGACCATCATCCTCGTCTATGTCTGCCTTTGCGCCGCCTGCGTCGTGACCTATCGTTATCTGCGGCAGCACAAGCAGCGGCAGCAGCATGCCGGGTCAAAATGGTTCTATTGCCCGCAAAGCCTGCGCAATCTCCTTCTGCTCTATATAAAGATCTCCGTCGCTGCCTATCTGGTGCTCGGCGCCTGCATCGTGGCGCCGCCCTCGGTCGATATGGGCATTCTTGCCTTGGGCCTCGCCCTCTTCACCATTCTCAGCGTCGCTTTCTCCAAGCCGTGGTCGATGATGGCGCGGCGCCTCTCCGCTTATCTGGCGTCGATCTATGTGAGCTATCTCTTTGCTACATCGATCGGTCTTCCCTGGCTCAACGTCTTTTGGTTCCATCTGTGGATCGCCTCCATCGGCGTCGCCGTCACTTTCGTACTGGTCTTTTCGCCGCGTGACGAATTCCGCTTGTCCAATCTGGATATCCTGATCGTCATCGTCGCCTTGGGTGCCCTGACGGTCTCGGCTTTCCAATTCAACGCGACGCAGATAGCGAGCCTGGTCATTCAAGGCCTCGTCCTGATTTATGCCTGTGAATGCCTCTTGGCGATCAAGGCATCGCGCTTCGGCGCCGTGGGCTTTCTTTCAACTTTGTCGTTGCTGCTGACCGGGGCGCAATTGCTCCTGTCGGTGCGTTAGGGGGATGGAATGACGCCGTCGACAGTCACCATATCCCCCAGGAGCTCGAAAGCGGGGCGGAACCCGCCGCGAAGCCGGCCGCCACGCAACCTCACGCCAGCCGAACGGGTCGATCCCACCGAGGCGCCACTCGGCATTGCCGACAAGCTGGGGCTGTCCGGGCTTGCGCTCTATATCCTGCTGAAGCCTTTTTACATGCTGCCTTCCGGCCTGCCGCAGGTTGGCGACTTCCTGCTCATCATCATGCTGACGCTGCTTGCCTTCCAGCGCCGGGTGTATTTCAGCAAGGAAGCGCGCGCCTTCACCGGCTGGATGGTGCTTTTCGCCGTGCATGCGACCGTGGTGAATGTTACCTGGTCCGCCATCCTAGCCGACAAAAAGGTCATGCTGTACGCGGCCTATTACGTCTTCAATGTCGGGCTGGTCATTCTTTGCCTGCGTTATGGCTTCCTCAAGCCGAAGGTAACGTTGGTGGTCATCGCTTATGCCACCACCGCATCTGTGGTGCTCCAGGCCGGCGCCTCCTTCCTAGCCGACAAGGAGGAGATGATCCGGCAGACGATCTCCTTCAACAATCCTAATCAACTCGGCTATTGGTCGCTGCTCTCGCTCTGCATCTTTTTAAGCATCGCCAATCGGCTGAAATTTCCCTGGTACATGCAGACGCTGGTACCGATCTGCCTCTGCTATACCGTCGCTCTCTCGCTTTCTAAAGCGGCGATGCTGGCCTCGGTCCTGACAATTTTCATTCACGTGGTGAAGAACAGGAAGATGCTTGTCATCGCGATCGTGCTGGCGGGTATCGGCTATGTGGCATTGGAGAAGTCGGCGATCGTCGACCATGTGACCAATCGGATCGACAACATCGGCCAGCAATACGATGACAGCTTCTATGCCCGCGGCTATCTGCGGATCATCGCCTGGCCGCAATATGTCCTCCTTGGGGCCGGGGAGGGTGCGATCTATCGCTGGGATGACAGCGAATATAGCGACGACCGGTTCGAGATTCATTCGACCATGGCCACCATTCTGTTCAGCTACGGGCTGGTCGGCCTGACGCTGTTCCTCTCGGCCATCTGGTGCATCTATCGCGGCACCTCACTCGGACAATTCCTCTATGTTTTGCCGCCCTTTCTCTACGGCATCACGCATCAAGGTCTGCGCTTCTCCCTGTTCTGGCTTCTTTTCGCCGTCGTTCTGGTCCTCGGCTCGATACGAGAGAAGGGGGGGCGGCAGCAGGAAGGAGCGAAGAAAGCCTGATCGAAAAACGCCTCAGAATCGCAACAACGTGGGAATGGGTGGTCTCATGAAAGTCATTCTGTTTGCGAATACGGATTGGTATCTCTGGAATTTTCGGCGCGAACTGGCGATCGCCATTCGGCGCTATAACTGGGAAGTCGTGCTGGTATCGCCGCCAGGACCCTTTGCGGAACGCTTCATGGAGCTGGGGGTACGATGGATACCCTTGAAGATGAAGCGGGACAGCACAAATCCCCTGCATGAATTGCGCTCGATCGCCGCTCTATGGTCGATCTACCGGCAGGAACGGCCGGATCTCGTCCATCACTTCACGTTGAAATCGGTCATTCACGGCTCGCTCGCCGCGCGGCTTGCCGGCATTCACTGCCAGGTGAACGCGATTGCCGGTCTCGGCTATATCTTCTCCAGCCAAAGTGCCAAAGCGCGCCTGTTGCGGCCTGTGGTCCGGATGCTGCTCAAGGCAGCGCTGGCCGGGCGCTCGACCATGACGATCTTCCAGAACCCCGATGATATCGCCGCCTTCACCGCCGCCGGTCTGGTGAAGCAGTCGCAGATCAAACTGATCCGCGGTTCCGGTGTCGACACCCGGCGGTTTAAGCCAGTGCCGCGTGACCGCGATCACCGCTGCCGCATCCTGTTGGCCACACGGCTGCTCTGGAGCAAGGGTGTGGAGGACTATGTCGAGGCGGCCCGGCGCTTGGCGTCATCCGGCCTTGATGCGGAATTTCTCGTCGCCGGCACGCCCGACCTTGGAAGTCCCGATTGCATCCCGCCGGATACCATCGATGCCTGGCGCGCCGAAGGTCATGTCACCTTCCTCGGCCATGTGGATGATATCGATCATCTTCTCGCCTCGATCGACATCGTCGTGCTGCCGTCGCGCTATGCGGAGGGCATTCCGCGCATCCTATTGGAAGCCGCTGCCTCTTCGGCTGCCCTTATCACCACGGACCGGCCAGGGTGCCGAGAGATTGTGGAGGATGGCTTGACCGGCTTGTTGATTCGGCCGGGCGACACTGAGGCTTTGACAATGGCCCTGCGGTCGCTGATCGCCGATCCGGAACGGCGCCAGCAATTGGGTGGAGCTGCACGTCGCAAGGCGGAAGCCGAATTCGACGAGCAATTCGTCATTCAATCGACCATGGATGTCTATCGGCAAACGCTCTCGCCAAATGTCGCGCTGCATTGATGGAATGACGGAGGCCGGATATGTGCGGCATCATCGGTATCCTGGGACGGCCGGATGTTTCCGGACTACTGTTCGATGGCTTGAAGCGACTGGAATATCGCGGATACGATTCCGCCGGCATCGCCACTTTGGTCGATGGCCGGATCGAGCGGCGGCGGGCGAAGGGAAAGCTTGCCAATCTGGAAAAGCTGCTTGCCGCACATCCGCTGACAGGGACGACGGGGATCGGTCATACGCGCTGGGCGACCCATGGTCGCCCCAGCGAGGTCAATGCCCATCCCCACGCCACCGGCAAAGTGGCGCTCGTGCATAACGGCATCATCGAGAATTTCCAGGAGCTCCGTGAAGAACTGGCTGCCGCCGGCCATAGTTTCGTGACGGAAACCGATACCGAGACGATCGCCCATTTGCTGACGCAATATCTCGACGAGGGCAAGACGCCGGAGGAGGCGGTGGCAGCCGGGATGGGCCGGCTGGAAGGCGCCTTTGCTTTGGCCATCCTCTTCGCCGGGTGGCCAGATCTGATCATCGGCGCACGGCGCGGTTCGCCCCTGGCAATCGGCTATGGGACGGGGGCTATGTATCTCGGCTCCGATGCGATTGCCTTGGCGCCCCTGTCCAACCGCATCACCTATCTTCAGGAAGACGATTGGGCGGTGCTGACGCCGGAAGGAGCGCGGTTCTTCAACCACGATCGTCGGGTCAGCCGGAAGGTTCAGCAGACGGCGCTTTCGGGCGCGGTCATCGGCAAGGGAAATTATCGCCATTTCATGATGAAGGAGATCGCCGAACAGCCGGCGGTCATCGGCAAGACCCTGCAGGTCTTTCTCGATCCGAATAAGCGCCGCATCAAACTGCCGGCCATGCCGCTCGACTTCGCCAAACTCGACCGCTTGACCATCACCGCCTGCGGCACCGCCTATCTCGCCGGTTTCGTCGCCAAATACTGGTTCGAGCAGATAGCGCGCCTGCCAGTGGAGATCGACGTCGCCTCGGAATTCCGCTACCGCAACACACCGCTGCCGGCCAACGGCGCGACGCTGGTCATTTCCCAGTCCGGTGAAACCGCCGATACACTAGCGGCCTTGCGCTATGCCAAGGCGCAAGGAAATGAAATCGTCGCCATCCTCAATGTCCTGGAAAGTTCGATCGGACGTGAGGCCGATATCGTCTTGCCAATCCTGGCAGGGCCGGAAATCGGTGTCGCCTCAACCAAGGCTTTCACCGCACAGCTCACCGTCCTGGCGGCGCTTGTACTTGCTGCCGCCAAAGCGCGGCAGGTCATCGATCTGCGGCATGAGGTTGAACTCTACAATGCCCTGGTCAGCCTGCCGGGGAAAGTTGCCGAGGTCTTGGACAACGACGATCATCTACAGAAAGTCGCCGCGGAGATATCGAAGGCGCGGACCGTGCTGTTCCTGGGTCGCGGCTCGGCTTATCCGCTTGCCTTGGAAGGGGCGCTGAAGCTCAAGGAAATCACTTACATCCACGCGGAGGGATATGCCGCCGGTGAGATGAAGCACGGCCCTATCGCCTTGATCGACGGGAATGTACCGGTCGTCATCCTCGCGCCGCATGACAACCTTTTTGAGAAGACCACCTCTAATCTGCAGGAGGTACACGCACGGGGCGGCCGCATCATCCTCATTTCCGATGCGGAAGGCATCGCCAGGGCAGGGCATGGTGCGACGCATGCACTGGAATTGCCGCAGGTCGATCCCTTCGTCGCGCCGATCCTCTATGCCGTGCCCTTGCAGCTCCTGGCCTATTACGCCGCTGTCGCCAAGGGCACCGATATCGATCAACCGCGCAATTTAGCGAAGAGCGTTACGGTCGAATAACGGCCCGGATGCGTGGGAATGGGACGAGTTAGAACGGAGACGAAGGATGAGGGTGGCGATCCTTGGCGCGGGCTATGTGGGTCTGGTGACCGGTGCCTGCTTTGCGGAATTCGGCTTTCAGATTACCTGCGTTGATACGGATGAGCGGAAGATCGCAGCTCTTGCCAAGGGCGAAGTGCCGATCTTCGAACCCGGCCTGAAAGCCCTGGTGCAACTGGGCCTGCAGTACGAGCGGCTGCATTTCACCACCGATGCGGGGGAGGCGATCCGGGCAGCGGATGTCATTTTCATCGCGGTCGGCACGCCGTCGCGGCGGGGCAATGGGGAGGCTGATGTCAGCTTCGTCATTGCCGCGGCGGAGATGATTGCGGCACATGCCGTTGGCTATAAAGTGGTGGTGACCAAGTCGACCGTGCCGGTCGGAACCACGCGGCGGGTCGAGCGGGTCCTGCGGCGTCTCCGGCCCGATTGCAAATTCGACGTCGCGGCAAATCCTGAATTTCTGCGCGAGGGCTCGGCGATCGAGGATTTCATGCGGCCGAACCGCGTCGTCATCGGCGTCGAGGGCGAACGGGCGCGGCAGATGCTGCAGCAACTCTATCGGCCGCTTCATCTGATCGAGACGCCCATCATTTTCGCCGATCTCGAAACCGCCGAACTGATCAAATACGCGTCCAATGCCTTTCTGGCGATGAAGATCACCTTCATCAACCAGATGGCGGATCTGTGCGAGAAAGTCGGCGGCGACGTACATGTCCTTGCCAAGGCAATGGGACTCGACCATCGTATCGGACCGAAATTCCTGCATCCGGGGCCCGGTTATGGCGGCTCCTGCTTTCCGAAGGATACGATGGCCCTGGCCACTTTCGCGCGTGAGTGCGGTGCGCCCGTCGACCTTGTGGAGACGGTAATCCGCGTCAATGAGGCGCGCAAGCGCTCCATGGTCGACCGCATCCTGGACGCGCTCGGAACGCCGTCCTCCGGAAAAAAATTGGCCGTGCTTGGTCTCACCTTTAAACCGAATACCGACGACATGCGTGAAAGCCCGGCCCTCACCATCCTGCCGCGCTTGCTGGAACGCGGCATCAAGCTGCAATGCTTTGACCCGGCCGGCATGGCGGAGGCAGCGAAGCTCATTCCTGGCATCGATTGCTGCCGCGATCCCTATGAGGCCGCAGCCAAGGCCGATGGTCTGGTGCTGCTCACGGAATGGAATTTGTTCCGCGCCCTCGATCTCGACCGTATCAAGGCGACATTGCATGCCCCGCTGATCATCGATTTCCGTAATATCTACGATCCGGATAAGATGCGTGGAATGGGCTTTTCCTATCACAGCCTCGGCCGGCCATGACGCAATCTGCCATCAATCGATGATCGCGGCATGCTCCATATCGGGTGCTGATTTGGGCTCGCGCAGGAAGATGACCAGCGGCATGGCGACGAGAGACATGATCATCAGCAGCTTGAAATCGTCGATATAGGCGATGATCGTCGCCTGATTGGTGATGACTTCGTTGAGGGAGGCGCGTCCCGCTGCGGTGAGAGGGCTCATGCTCTCGGCCGCCGGGGCGAAGAAAGAATGGTTGAAATGGGTGACATAGGCGCCGATCGTCTCGTGATTCATCTGCGTATTCTCGGTGATCAGCGAGGTGACGACGGAAATGCCGGCGCTTGAGCCGATATTGCGTGAAAGATTATAGAGACCGGTTCCCTCGCCGCGCATCTGTGCCGGCAGGGTAGCGAAAGCGATGGTGGTCAGCGGCACGAAAAGGAAGCCGAGACCGGCGCCCTGAATGAAGCCGACCGAGATGATGGTCCATTGCGACACATCCGGCGTCCAGCCCGTCATGTCATACATCGCCCAGGCGGTGAGGCCGAGGCCGATGGCAAGCAGGATACGGGTATCGATCTTGCCGATCAGCTTCCCCATGAGGAACATGCAGACCATGGTGCCGAGGCCACGCGGCCCCATGACGATGCCCGCCGTGGTCACGGGATAGCCCATCAGCGTCTGCAGATAGGGGGTCATCAAGGCGAGCGACGCCAGATAGGTGACGCCGACGATGAAGATGAAGAACATGCTGACGGCGAAGTTCCGGTCGAGGAACAAGCGTGGATTGACGAAGGATTTCTCCGCCGTCAAGGTGTGGACGAGAAAGATGTAGAACGCCGAGGCGGAAACCACCGCTTCGATGATGATTTCGCCGGAGGAGAACCAGTCGAGCTGCTCGCCGCGATCCAGGAACAACTGCAAGGCCGCGATGGCAAGGCTGAGCGTGCCGAAACCCAGCCAGTCCAGTTTGGCGCGGGCATCGAGCTTGGTTTCCTCGACGAAGATCATGATGCCGGCGAAGGCAATGAGACCGATCGGTAGGTTGATGTAGAAGACCCAGCGCCAGCTCACATTATCGGTGAGCCAGCCGCCGATCACCGGGCCGAGAACCGGCCCAACCATGACGGAAACGCCGAAGACGGCCATCGCCGATCCCCGCTCCTCGGCGGAATAGATGTCGAGCAGGATGCCTTGGGAGAGCGGTACCAAAGCGGCACCGAACAGGCCCTGCATCAGGCGGAACAGCACGATTTCGAACAGCGATTGCGAGAAGCCGCAAAGCATCGAGGCAACGACGAAGCCGGCGATCGCGACCAGCAGCACGCGCTTGCGGCCGAAGCGGTTCGACAGGAAGCCCGAAGGCGGCGTCATGATCGCCGCCGCGACGATATAGGAGGTGAGGACCCAGTTGATCTGGTCAGAGCTGGCGGAGACGCTGCCCTGGATATAGGGCAGGGCGACATTGGCAATCGTCGTATCGAGCGCCTGCATAATGACGGCAAGAATGACGCAGGCGGTGATCATGCCCCGGTTGGCGATGACCGGCATGACGCTACCCCCGACCGTGCTACCCCCGGCCGTTGCCGTATTAGCCATGGCTGTCGCCCGCCTGCTCCTTAACGCCCGTCTGCCCCTTGCTGATCTGTTGATTGCCCGGCTCGCTGTCATCGGTGTTCTTATGCGAGCTGCCGAAAAGGTCGGTGATGAAAGTCGGCAGACCCCGGGGATGGCCGGTATCAACCGCAACGATGACGCTCATGCCGACGCGCAATTGCGGCTTGTTTGCGAGATCGCCGAGCTTGACGATCATGGGGATCCGTTGAACCACCTTCACCCAGTTGCCGGTGGTGTTCTGCGCCGGCAGCAAAGAGAAGCTGGAACCGGAAGCAGGGCTGATGCTGCCCACCGTGCCATTCCATTCGATGCCGGGATAGGTATCGACCGTGATCCTCACCGGCTGGCCGGGCCGGACATAGGTCAGTTCGGTTTCCTTGGGGCTGGCTTCGATCCACATATTCTCGGTGGAGACGAGGCTGAAGGCCTGCTGTGCCGCTTTCAGATAGGCGCCGACCTGCAGCGCGGGGACATTGGTCACGATGCCGTCGAAGGGCGCACGCACCACCGTATGGTCCAACTGGCGCTGTGCTTCATCGACACCGGCCTGAGCCTGGATATAGAAGGGGTTCTGCTCGACCGGCTGGTTCGGATCGTTGCTGAGCTGGGCCAGCGCCGCTTCCGCCTCCGCCTTGGCCACGTTCACCCGTTGCTGTGCGGCGATCAGGTCCTGATGCGCCTTGTCATAGGCCGCGCGCGAATAAGCCGGGCTGCCGGCCAGATCCTGCTGCCGCTTGAAGTTCGTCTGGTAATAGGGAATGTCGGCTTCGGCCTGGGCAATTTCTGCCAAGGCCTGGGTATAGGTGGCTTTCAGCGTCAGGATCTGGTTGCGCACCGTGCCGAGCTGTCCCTGCGCGCTTTCCAAAGCGATGCGGAAGGCTCTGTCCCGCAGGCGGAAAAGAACCTGGCCTCTCTTGACGACTTCGTTGTCATGTACCTCGATGGAATCGACGGTGCCGGCGACGTCGGTGGAAATGCCGACGGTATCGGCTTGCACATAGGCGTTGTCGGTCGACATGACCTCGCCGCCCGTTACGTAGATGTAGCCGCCGGCGACCAATGCAACAGGCAGCAGGGCGAAGAGAAGTGGGCGAAGCAGACGGCGTTTGGATTTCGGGGTGATCTTGTTCATGTCGGTCGTAAGGGGCGGCAGGGGGCGTTCCGTCATGCGAAGGCGTTCCGCCTCGCCGGATGCAGGTTGTGTTTCGTTGCTGTCGTCCTGCTCAGTCGCGCGGGGTGGATCCGACTCAACCCAATTTGATGGCTCCATCGGCGCGGAGGACGGGGTGGCGCGTTCGGATGAATTGCCTTCAGGCATTTTTGCGGTCCTTGGCTCCCGCGGCACGATCCACTGGATCGTCGACCGGCCGGGTGCAGGCATCGATCAGATTGGTCTTCATGCGCGTCAGGCTTCCCAACAGGAAGGCGCGGTCCTCATCGCTGAGGCCTTCCAGGGCTTCGGCCCGCGTCGCATCGCCGATCTTCTGCATCTTCTTGATCAGCGGCCGCGCTTCCTCGCGCAGGAACAGTAGCCAGATGCGCCGGTCGGTCGGATGCTGGCGCCGCTCGATCAGGCCACGTTCTTCCAGCTTGTCGAGGATGCGCACCAGGGTGATCGCCTCGATTTCCAGGATTTCCGCCAGCCCGCCCTGGTGGATGCCTTCGTTGACGTTGAGATAGGCGAGCGTCTGCCATTGCGACCGTGTCAGCCCAAGAGAGCGCGCGCGCTGCTCGAAGCGCTTGCGCAGCAGCCGTGCGACATCGTGCAGAATGAAGCCGAGAGTCGGGGCGTTATTCATCGGACAGCCTCCTGGAGCAGGGCATGTCGAAAATGATTGCGAGCCTTGTCATAAGCATACTTATGACATGGGTTGCTATAGAAAGCATGCTGGATAGTTAAGAAAAGTAATGCTGGTGACGTAAGGCAGCTATGCCCGGGAATATGGTTAAAAGACTAGCTTTAGGGTTGATTTTGGCGATGTCGGTGGCCGGCTTCCTGTCGTCGCTGCCCGCCTCGCCTGTGTCCGCTGCGTCCCTGGTGAGCTGCGGCGGCGCCGTCATGATGAATGCGGCGGAGCTGTTATGCAGCCATCTCGACCCCCATGCGCCGCCCCAGCTTTGCAGCTATAGCTGGGCTTTGCTGAAGACCGACAGCTCGACGAAAGTTGCGCAGGGCTCCTTCCTGTTGCCGCCGGGTGTGGCGAATATGCAGATCTATGCAGCCAACGGTTTCCTCAACGCCCTCTCGCCGCCCATTATTATGTGCCAACAGAAGCCGGCCGGGGATGGTCCCTGAAGCAACATCGTGGGATGAACAAAGCGCGCCTGAACCGGCCAGCATGAAGGGCGCATTATCTCTTTCTTAGCGTCCTAGTCGCAGAATGGGGCAATTTGGTGCGACGAAAGCGGCGCGATGTTTACTTGCATATGGCCCTTGGCCCTCGATGAAGCGCAGTCCTGGCGGCTTCGTTTTCTTGCCGACTATTGGGAAACGAAAAAGGCCGGTCGCGCTCTGCCCGAGCGGAACGACTTCGACCTCGCCGATCTCAAACATATCCTGCCTTATCTGCTTGTCGCGGAAATCGAACCGGAGCCGTTCCGTGTGTTCTACCGGCTGACCGGAACAAAGGTGGTCGAGATGTGCGGCGATTTGACCGGTCGTTATCTCGATCAGCTGGGTAATTCGCAATCCCCCTGGATCAAGGAAGGGCGGGACTCCTATCATCAGGCCTGGTCGTCGCGATCTAGCTTTCTTGGCAAATATATCTGGCCGACCATGCGGGGTGCGGCTTGCACAGTTGAATTCGGCATCTTCCCGCTCAATGTGCCGGGCCGGCCGATGCAGTGCTTCTCCCTGGAGGATTATCATTTCCGCGCAAGCAGCGTTGCTTCGCGTGACACGCTGGTGCCATTCACTTCGAAGAATAACCAGTGAAACGCGGGCTCATTGTCAGCGAGAGGTATTTTTCAGCTGCGGTTCTTCAGCGCGACTTCACGGAGCGCCAATTGGCGTGATTTGCCGTTCTGCCAGGCATCCGCGCCCGAGAGAACCTGCGGCGCCGAGGCCGCCAGATCTTCGCGGCGTCGCTTGGCATCCATCGTGGACATGTCCAGCTCCTTGTCCCGCTTCTGGATCATCTCGGACTTGAGCTGGCCGTCTGCGGTGAAACCCATCATCAACTGAGGGATGCCGAGCGGCAGGGAGGTGTCGCGGTCGATCTGCCAGGTATGCCAGGTCTTGCCATAGGTGGAAACCAGGCTAGCGATTGCCGTATGTACGACCGGCGCCGGAATGCCGGGCATCAACAATTCGCCGGATGTAGTCTCGTGACGGTGGCTGTGCCAAAGCGGCTTCTCCTCAGCGGGCAGGGAGTTGAAGATGCGGGCCGAGACGATGTATTCGATGCCGATCAAGCGGGAATCGGCTGTGTTGCCATCATAAATCACGCACTGGAAGAACTCTTCGTTGACATGCGCGCAGAAATGATGCGCCTCGACCTGCCGGCCCATGTCGTCGGCATAGAAGTGGAAGCCGTTCAAATACATGTTGATGGCATGGATCGGTGATTTGCCTTGGAGCAGATCGGCGCCGATGCCGAGCATCTCGCTTTTGGTGGATTTCTCCGCACCGGGGATCGCGCCAGGCTGGATATCCGAAGGCGTGGTATTTTGCGCCGCCGCCCGCCCGCAGACGCAGGTAAGCGACGCCGCGGCCGCGCCCAGCCACGCGGAAAATCCACGCCGGCTGACCGGCATCAGGATTCTGCTCATCGAAATCACCTGCTCGCGATATCAGTGCTTCGCTTCGGGCGGCGCAGCCTGCTTGCGATGCTGCATCGCCAGGAGTTCAGCCGGCGTGACATTTGCCAGCGTCGTTTGCAGCTTGTTCTTCCAACCGGTCACGATATCGCCTTCGCCTTTCATCATGGCTTCGAAGCCGGCTTCTGCTACCTCCGCCGCGCTGTCCTTTTCGCCGCGACCGATCTCGGTGTCCAGCATCTCTGCCCGCCGGAAGAAATTGGTATCCGTCGCGCCCGGCATCAGGCAGGTGACGGTCACGCGGGAATCTTTCAGTTCCTCGCGTAAGGCGAAAGAGAAGTTGTCGATGAAGGCTTTGGTGCCATTATAGACCGCCTGATAGCTGCCGGGGATATAGCCGGCGATGGAACCGGTAATCAGGATCCTGCCGTCCTTGTTTCGGCGCATCTCCTTGCCGATCAGATGGATGAGATAGATCGTGCCCGTGATGTTGGTGTCCACGATATGCTTGGCGCGCGTGAAATCCTGATCGAGGAAAGCGTGGCCAAGGCCATGGCCTGCATTGGCGAGCAGTGCCGCGACCGGCTGCTGCATGGCCTGGATGGCGCGATGGAACTCATCCACGCCCTCCATCGTTGCCAGATCCGTCTCGACAGCATCAACCGCTTTTCCGCCCAGCTTGCGCAGCTCATCGGCCACGGTGTGAATGGCAGGCTCATCCGCCGCAATCGCGAGATCGAACCCGCGCTGCGCGCAGATCTTCGCCAGCTCATATCCAATGCCGCTTGACGCCCCGGTTACGACAGCCAAAGGGTTCCCGGCCATGGCATTCTCCTTCGCGAGCAATTTCCCTAGGGTTTCATGACGACTTTGATGCAGCCGTCTTCCTTGTCGCGGAATTTCTTGTAGAGCGTCGGTCCATCTTCCAACCTTGCCCGATGGGTAATGACGAAGGAGGGATCAATGTCGCCGTTCTCGATCCGCTGCAGTAAATGGGGCAGGTAACGCTGGACCGGTGTCTGCGCCATCTTGAAGGTCAGCCCCCGATTGATGGCCGAGCCCATCGGTACATTGTCGAGCACGCCGCCATAAACACCGACAATGGAGACGATGCCGAAATTGCGGCAGCATTGTATTGCCTGGCGCAGAACGTGCGGACGGTCGGTGCCGAGAAGCACGGCCATCTTGGCGCGATCGACAACAGTATCGATGCCACTGCCAATGTCCGGTTCGGTGCCGACGGCGTCGATGCAGGCATCGGCCCCGCGCCCCTTGGTCAGGTCGCGGATGCGCTCGCTCACCTCTTCTTCCGAGAAGTCGATGGTGACCGCGCCGGCTTCGCGGGCGAGGGCGAGCCGTTCCGGCACGCGGTCGACCGCCAGGACGCGCGCCGCTCCCAGCAGAAAGGCGCTGCGGATCGCCATTTGTCCTACCGGACCGCAGCCCCAGATCGCGATCGTCTCGCCACCTTTGATGTCGCAGAATTCAGCGGCCATATAGCCGGTCGGAAAGATATCGGAGAGGAATAGAACTTGTTCATCGCTCAGGCCGCTCTCGATCTTGATTGGCCCTACATCCGCATAAGGTACACGCAGATATTCCGCTTGTCCGCCTGCATAGCCGCCGAGAAGATGGGAATAGCCGAATAGACCGGCGGGCGATTGGCCCCACAGTTTCGCGGCTGCCGCGGCATCGGGATTGGTTCGTTCACATCCCGAGTAGAAGCCATTCCGACAAAAGAAGCATTCGCCGCAGGAGATGGTGAAGGGGACGACAACGCGATCGCCAACCTTGAGCTTGCGATTGTCCTTGCCGATTTCGACGACCTCACCCATGGTTTCGTGACCGACGATATCGCCACTATGCATCGCCGGCATCACGCCGTCATAGAGGTGAAGATCAGAACCGCAAATCGCGCAGGCAGTCACTTTGATAATCGCATCGCGCCCTTCCCGAATTGCCGGATCGGGGACGCTTTCGCATCTTATGTCGCCTTTGCCGTGCCAAGTGAGCGCTTTCATCTACGCCTCCAGAATGCCAATAGATAGATGCGACGGGAACGAGACTGCTTAGAGACGGCAACCGTCTCGCGCAGCAAGCGTTCCAGGCTGAGGTGAAATAGAGTCGGAACGAACTGGCGGTACGTACTTGGCTTCGGTCGCTCTCAGTGCCAGTCGCCGGCCAGGAGCTGCTCGGTTTCGAGCGCCAGTATCTGCTGGCTGAAACGCTGCCGGTAAAGCGTCAGCAAGGCGTCGTGGCACGGATCGGAGGAGCTGCAGATCGCATCGATCGGCAAAATCACCCGAAAGCCGAAATCGACCGCATGAAGGACGGTTGCCAGGACGCAGACATCAGTTTCCGCGCCGGAGATGATGACATTCGGGCAGCGCCAAGCGTTCAATTGTTGCAAAAGCGCCGGATTGGAGAAAGCGGAATAGGTCATCTTATCGATCAGTTTTGCCGGCGGAATGAACTTATCCAGCGGTGACATCAAATCCAATACATTGCCGGCCAAATGATCGCGCGTGACGTTGCGCCATTTCGAATAAAAATCACGCCAGGTGCCTCTCATTTCATCCGGCGTGCGCGGCGGGATGAAACGGGTAAAGACTGTCCGCTCGGGCAAGGTCTCGGCGAGCGCCACGACTTTCGGCAGGATGCGCTCCGCCCACGGGGCGGGCCAAGGGCTGCCGGCTTTCAGCAGATTTTGCATATCGACGCAGAGATGCGCCGCGGAGGCTAAACCACTCATCTGGCCCCCCTCGCGAAGGACCGCTCTGTCACGGTCCTTCGCCAGTTAGCAATCAAGATGGTCAGGCTGCAGCCTTCATCACCTTGTTCTTTTCCTGCTCCATCTCTTCGCCCATCTTCTGCAGGGCGGTTGCATCGAAGTGCTCGCCGAGCTGGGTGAAGACGGTGCTTTCTTCTTCCTTGATATGGTGTTCAAGCAAGTCCTTGATGACTTTGAGATAAGCTTCCCAACGGGTCGAGCCCTTGCTTCGGCTCCGCGCCATGACTTGCAGCAACTGGTCGACCAAGCCGTGCTCGATTTCGCCTTCGATGCCGGCCTCCTGGGTTTCTTCTTCTTTTTCCTTTTTTAGCTTGGCATAGACGACCTTTTCTTCGGCCTTGGAATGGCTGGTCAATGCCACCTTGAACTCGTCGAAGGTTGTCTTCAGTGCATCCTCTTGGAGCTTGCCGCTGCTCATTTTTTCCAGCAGCTCCTTTACCTTCTCATGATCCTTTTTGAGCAGTTCCCGGATTTCCATTCTTTTCTCCCTTAACCGAGGCGGGCCACCCTCTGTCCCGCCGGTCTAGGTCAAATGAATGCAGGTTCCGATTGTTCCGCCCCGGTTCGCTCCTCTCGCATTTATGTGATGCTTCGCCGCAATTAGTCGTAGCCGGGGTCGCGCGAGGTTTCTCGCTTTTCGCCCGGCGGAGCGGAAGCGACGTCCGATCGGTTCACGTGCTGCCAGATCTTATCCAGGAAGACGGCCTCGAGCAGGCAGGCGAAAAATATGTTGTTCGCATCCGGTCTGTTTGGTCCATCCCAACCCTCCACAGCGATCGATGCCCGGCTATGCGCCTGCCGCACATCCGGATCGTCGTCATGGCTGCGACGGCGATAGATGACATCAAGGAATTTTTCCGCGGCCTGACCGCCAGCCCGGTAATCTGCATCGCCGTTGATCCGCAGAACCGTGCTGCGCTCCAGCACCTCCAATCCATCATTACCGCAAAGATGTTGGAACACGCTCGGCATGTCGCTGTAGTCGCCGGCTGTGGCGCCGCCCTGAACGGCGACACCGTGGATGAAATTGAAAAGGAAGCCGAGAACGAAGGGATCGTGCCAAAAATCAGGCGATAGCCCGCCCGCCCGCCGGATGATATGCAGCAGGGAATTCGCCGTCTGGGCAGCGGTTTGATAAGGACCGGTCGCCTCTATGGGCCCCGCGATTTCTGGCATCAGACTTCTCCGGGAAGACCGGATATATAACCGCGCGGGCGACGGCTGAGTTCCTGGTGAATTCAACGCGACCCCATGGCCGTGTTAATTTGACCCGTCAGGGCTTCGGCAGGGCATAGGCGATGATCGCATCTCCGGCCCTGGTGCCGAGCGAGCCATGACCGCCCGCCACGGCGATGACGAATTGCCGCTGGCTGGCTTCCGACCAGTAGCTCATCGGCGTAGCCTGTCCGCCGGCTGGCAGTCGGCCTTCCCAGAGTTGCTTGCCGTCCGAAACGCCATAAGCGCGGATATAATAATCGAGTGTCGAGGTCAGAAAGGCGACGCCGCCCGCCGTGATGATCGGCCCGCCGAGGCTGGGTACGCCCATTTTGAAAGGCAAAGGCACTGGCGAACTGTCCCGGATCGTGCCGTTCTTGTGCATATAAGCGATCTTGCCGGATCTCAGGTCGATGCCGGCGATATACCCCCAGGGCGGCGACTGGCAGGGCAGATTGATGAGCGAGAGGAAGGGTTCGAGATCGACGCCGAAAGGCGCGCCGCGATTGGGGTTGAGGCCGCCCTCACTGCGCGGGAAGGCAGGTGCCTTCCCTTCTTCCTGCTCCGATGCCGCAGGTTGCTCCTTCTTGAGACGCTCGTTCCATTCTTTGTCGAATTGCTCGCGTGGAATCAGCCGATCGACAAAGCCCATGTAATCGGGATTGGCGAAAGCGATCTGCCGCACCGGGTCGACGGCGATGCCGCCCCAGTCGAAGATGCCGAAATTGCCCGGATAGACGAGTGTCCCCTGCAGGGAAGGCGGTGTGAAAATCCCGTCATAACGCAACGAGCGGAACTTCACCCGGCAGGCAAGCTGGTCGAACATCGTCGCGCCCCACATATCCTTTTCCTGCAGCCTTTCCGGCGGCAGGAAGGTGAGGGCCGAAAAGGGCTGCGTCGGTGCGGCCGTATCGCCTGCAACGGTGCCCCGCGGCACGGTGCGCTCCTCCACCGGCACGATGGGCTTGCCGCTGCGCCGGTCGAGCACATAGAGATCGCCGCGCTTGGTCGGCGCGACCAAAGCGGGGACCACGCCTTGTGGCGTGTTCAGGTCGATAAGGCTCGGCTGGGAGCCCACATCCATATCCCAAAGATCGTGATGCACGGTCTGGAAGACCCAGCGCATCTGCCCGGTATCGATATCGAGGGCGACAATTGCGCTGGAGAATCTTTCGGTCTGCGGTGACCGTTTCGCGCCAAACTGATCCGGTGGCTGGTTGCCCATGGGGATATAGATAAGGCCGAGCTGCTCATCGGCGCTAGAGATGCTCCAGCTATTTGGCGAGCTGCGGGTGTAATGCTGATCCGGCCCGATCGGCTGGGTGTTGTCGGGATTGCCGGAATCCCAGTTCCATTTAAGTTCGCCGGTCTTGGCATCATAGGCACGAATGACGCCCGAGGGCGAGTTGACATTGACGTTATCGCTGACATTGCCGCCGATGATGACGAGGTTATCGGCGATGACCGGCGGTGATGTCGAATAATAGAAACCGGCTTGCAGTTCGGGCATGCCGCGCCACAAATCGACCTCGCCATGATTGCCGAAATCCTCGCAGAGCTTGCCGGTCGCCGCATCGAGCGCAAGCAGCCGCGCGTCTGCCGTCGGCATGAACAGCCGGTGGGCGCAGGGCGTTGTTGCCGCAGCGGATGTGTCGGTGTGATAGGAGAGGCCTCGGCAGGTCAGATGCTGCAAATCGGGTGACTGCTTCAGCTTCGGATCGTAACGCCACCGCTCCTTTCCCGTCTCGGCATCGAGGGCGATGACAAAATTATGCGGCGTGCAGATGTACAGCAGGTTGCCGACTTTCAGCGGCGTCACTTCGTAGGTCGTCTCGATGGGATCCTGTGGGCTGCGAATATCCTTGGTGTGATATTCCCAGGCAACCTGTAACTTGTCGGCATTTGACGGTGTAATCTGATCCAGAGGCGAGTAGCGCTGGCCGAAATGGGTACCGCCATAAGCGGTCCACTCGCCGTTCGAAGCAAGCGCTCCGCCCGTTGCCGATGGGGCCGTTGTGGATGCGGGCGACGCTGATGCGCTCGACGCCCCGCCGGTCGAGGAGGCGGTAGTTTCCATCGCTAACCGGCCCGGCCGGTCATGGTGATCGATGAAAACCGAGATGATGCCGACAACGCCGGCGATCGCCAGGCTCGCTGCCAAAGCCACTGCGCCACCACGCCCTCCTGTCGCTTCAGGACCGATAGCGCCCGCTCTGAACCAGCGGCCGAAGGACCAGACAAGCACACAGAAGCCAACCAGGAAAACGATATCCCCGCGCGCCGCCAACGGCCACCAGTCGAGACCCACTTCCCACACTGACCAAGCCAACGTCCCCAAGACGACCAGCGCATAGAGCCATGGCGCTTCGCGTCGTTTGAGGAAAATCAAAATACTCGTTGCGATGAAGCCGATGCCTGCAACTATGTAATACCAGGAACCGCCAAGCAGGATGAGGCGCATGCCGCCATAGCCAAGAACTAGGCCCGCGATCAGGAGGAAGCCGCCCAGCAGCCAGACGGCTAAAGATCGAAGAAAGCGCATATTCACAGCTCCGCATCAGCCAAGCCGTAAACAGCGCGTAGCCGGATTTTGTTCCGCCAGGTCGGGTTGCAAGAAGCTGACAGTCCGCGTCGATGCCGCGGACTGTCTTCCGCCTATGCTATCTCTTTGCCTGCATCCTGTTACAAGGATGCAGCAGCCACCTGAAGTGCATCTATGATCAAATTGGTCGCGGCCCGAATCAACATGACCCGGTCGTCGATGATGACATAGCGATAGCCGGCTTGCAGCGGCGGCAGTTGCTGCAGCAGGTCGGGCGGCAAGTTACGATAGGCGAGACCAGGCGGCAGCGTGCCGCCGCGCGCGAGTTTCTGCTGAATGCCGGGTGGCAATCCGCCTTTCTTGGCAAGGCCGGGCGGCATATGCTTTTGCTTGTTCTTCTTGCCTTGATGTCCGCTATCGATCGCCACCCATTGGTCATACCGCTGTTGGTAATAGTCCGCAATGATGCGGCGGGCGACTTCGCTGATAACGATCGCGCCGACACTGGGCGATGAATCGGCCAATTGTTCGCCGATGTGGGTAGCGGTGATGGCGTGAGGCGCAGGTGCGACTGCCATCGCCGGTCCCATCGAGACCAGGAATGCAAAACATGCCGCCGGAACGGCCAATGAAGTGAGAGTTCGGGATTTGCGAGGCATCATTTTCCTTGGCGCTTCGGTCTCAGTCAGCGGCTGCCGGTAGCAGTTACCGCTATGCATGGATATTGCTGGTGCATGTCTAGCATGCCGGTGCTGGTTCTTACAGCCGTTGCGGCATCCGCGGCAGGTCTTCAAACTAAATGTGATTCGGCCGCGCCCGGGGAATCGGGCGCGATCTTGACATCGGCAACGCCTTTCCGTCTAAAGACAAGGCCGAACATTCGTGGGACCGATCATGGCCATTCTCTATGCTGCCGATCCAAGTGAAGCCGATCAATGGCTGGGATCGATCCGGGAGATCGATCCGGCGCTGATCTTCCGCCATTGGCCGGATTACGGCCCGGCTGAGGAGATCGATTTCATCATCGTCAGCGGCCATCTGCCCGGCGACCTTTCGGCCTTCACCCATGTGCGCGGCATCCAATCGACCTGGGCCGGGGTCAATCACCTGATGCAAGGTGGCGGCTTGCCGGCCGGCGTGCCGCTCGCCCGCATGGTGGATGACGGCCTCACCGTCAGCATGAGCGAATATATGGTGTTCCACGTGCTGGATCGCCTGCGCCAGGGCAAGGCCTTGCGACAGGCGCAGCGCGAGCATGTCTGGGCGGATCATCCGGTGCCGGTGGAACAGCGGCCGACCATCGGCATCATGGGGCTTGGTACATTGGGCCAGGATGCCGCGCGGCAGCTCTTGCCGCTCGGCTTGACATTGCGCGGTTGGAGCCGCACCGCCAAGCAGGTCGACGGCGTTGAGAGCTTCGCCGGTCTCGATGCTCTGCCGGCCTTTCTCGGCGGTTGCGATATCCTGATCTGCCTCTTGCCGCTGACACCGGAAACCACCGGTATCCTCAACCGGCGCCTGTTCGATCTGCTGCCGAAACATGCCTGCCTGATCAATGCGGCACGCGGCGCGCATCTGGTGGAAGAGGATTTATTGGCGGTTCTCGATTCCGGCCATCTCGATCATGCCGTGCTGGATGTCTTCCGCACCGAACCGCTGCCGGCTGGCCATCCTTTCTGGGCGCATCCGAAAATCACCATTACCCCGCATATCGCCGCCATCACGCGGCCGGGCACGGGAGCTGCATTGATCGTCGAGAATTATCG
Organism: Dongia soli; assembly: GCF_034044715.1. Taxonomy (NCBI): domain Bacteria; kingdom Pseudomonadati; phylum Pseudomonadota; class Alphaproteobacteria; order Rhodospirillales; family Dongiaceae; genus Dongia; species Dongia soli. The sequence goes on from NZ_JAXCLW010000012.1 coordinate 33,585, forward strand.
CCGCGCGACGGCTGGGGAAAGGCTGCAGAACCAGGTTGACCGTGCGCAAGGCTATTAAGCCGGCGACGTCAAAACTTAGCCAGGCTGCGGCGGTAATTCTCCATGCGCGCCAGCATCATTGAGATGTGGTTGCGGCGGATATGCCCGACAGCCTCGAAATCATGCACCGACAGCGCCCGCAAGGTCTCCTCGACCTCGTGCAGCAGGAACTGCATTTCGCGCCGCACATCCTCGGTCTGCATCCAGCCATACCAGTAGCGGTCGGTCTGGTGATACATGACATCGATGAAATGCCGTAAAAAGGGATTGCCGATCACATTATTGACCAGGGCATAGAACTGGTCGCAGAGCCCAGCATATTCCGTGATATCCGGCTCGTCATTCCCCTCGAGGATATGCCGGATCCGTGCGCGGATCTCCTCAACGCCTTGCATCTCTGCCGGCTTGAGCGGCTGGGGCGATATCTCCCCCATCATTTCCACCAGCCGCAGGCGGAGCTTGTACATGTCGACAAGTTGCCGGTCGTCGATCTCGGTGATGCGGCAGCCGACGCCGTTTTTGACCTCAACCAGCCCGTCGGCGCTTAGACGATGCAGCGCCTGGCGGACCGGCGTCCGGCTCAGCCCGAATTCCGCCGCCAAATCGACTTCGGTCAGCCGGCTGCCCGGCGGGTAATAGCTGGTGGCGATCCGTTGGCGTAGCGCTTCATAAACCGTATTGGAATTGGCGCCATGCGGCACGGCCGGCCGTGCCGCGTTATCCCCCGCGCGGCTATTACTTTTCACCATCGTCCCTCACGCTCGAGCGCATTGGCGGGCGGCAATTCCACCCAGATCCGTTATTTTGCCGGCCCGATACGGCCGGTGACCCGATATTGTCATCTATCTCTAGGTTCTTCATCGACCGCTCACAAGTCCGAAGGGCGGCAGCTGAGATTTCGATCTTATGGCAGGCTGCACAGGTAACGCCCGCCGGGCCCGTATAATCTGCAGGCGCGGGGCCGTCCCGTGAGGGGCGTGGCGGGGCGGTGGGGAGTGTCATCGTGACGCAGGTCACTGGTTCCAAGAGTTGGCATGGTCCGCTTGCAGCGTCAGGTATATAGATGAGCCGGGCCCCGCGACTTTCACCGAGATTTGTGTGGGTAGGACTGAATGACAGGCAGATATAGAACTCGGCCCGGTAGCGAAACTGCCGCAAACGCATGGTGATGGCTTTGCCAGCGATCTTCGCGGCGTGCCGGTGCCTTATGGAAAGGGATGAAAAATGAAGCGTTTAGGTGCAATCTTGGCAGCGGTTACGGTGCTTGCCGGTTGTGCTCAGAGTTACCAGCCGGTTGTCGATACCAAGGGCGTCGATTCGGCACGGTACCAGCAGGATTTGTATGAATGCCGGCAATATGCCGAGCAGAAGAGCCCGGCCGGCAATGCAGCGATCGGCGGCCTCGGCGGCGCGGCGGGCGGTGCCGCCCTCGGTGCGATCACAGGGGCCATTCTACCGGGCGCCAGCGCCGGCACGGGCGCTGCCCTGGGCGCTGCCACGGGCGGCGCGGTCGGCGCCGGTGGCGGCGCCTATAAGGGCATCAGCGACCAGCAGCGGATTATCGACAATTGCCTACGCGGGCGGGGCTACAGCGTGCTGAATTAAACGCCGCAACCGGCGAAAATCTGCTAAACACACCCCGCCTGGGTGGCTCCCCGTCCAGGCGGGTTTTTAGCGTCCGACGTCTTCCCGCCGGTCGCACGTTTGAATGCCTTAATTTGGACCGGAACAAATGGATATTTCGAAGATCAAGATCGGCGATAACGCCCCCTATGACGTCAATGTGGTGATCGAGATCCCGCTCGGCGGCAACCCGGTGAAATACGAGCTGGATAAGGAATCCGGTGCGATCTATGTCGACCGCTTCCTCTATACGGCGATGTATTATCCCGGCAATTACGGATTCATCCCCCATACGCTCAGCAATGACGGCGATCCCTGCGATGTCATCGTCCTCGGCCCGACCCCGGTTGTGCCCGGTGCCGTGTTGCGGGCTCGCCCGGTCGGCGCCCTGATCATGGAAGACGAGGCCGGCATCGATGAGAAAATCATCGCCGTGCCGGTCGACAAGCTGCATCCGTTCTATACCGATGTGCGCTCCTATCGCGACCTGCCGGAAATCTTGCGCGAGCAGGTGGCGCATTTCTTCACCCACTACAAGGACCTGGAGAAGGGCAAGTGGGTGAAGGTGTCGCGCTGGGCCGATGTCGACGAATCACTGGAACTGATCCGCACCGGCATCGCCGCGGCACAGCAGGCCAAGCAAAAATAACCGCTGCGTGGTCGTTTCGCTGCAATAAGGCCGGCGCCCGCTCGGGGCCGGCCTTTTGCGTTCCGGCCGTCCGCTTTCCGGGTTGCTCCGGTCGTCCCGCTTAGGCAAGGTGATGCTTTACGTCTTGCCGATGGACCCCGCATGGCAAATTCCAGTCTCTTCGATCTCAGCGGTGAAATTGCTTTCGTCACCGGCGCCTCGGCCGGTCTCGGCCGACATTTCGCGAGCGTCCTGGCAGAAGCCGGGGCCAAGGTCGCGCTCTGCGCCCGCCGCCGCGATCTGGTTGCCCAGGCTGTCGCTGCTTTGCCGGCCGGCCGGGCATTGGCGGTCGTGGGCGATGTCACGGACGGTGCCTCGATGCAGCGCGCCTTGCGGCAGGCTGGGGATGAATTGGGCCCGGTGACCTTGCTCATCAACAATGCCGGCATCGCCGATGACCATGCGGCGCTCGATCTGCCCGAGGACGATTGGGACCGCGTGATCGATATCAATCTCAAGGGCGCTTGGCGCCTGTCACAGCTTTGCGCCCAGCATTGGGTCGAACGTGGTGCGCCCGGCAACATTGTCAATATTGCCTCGATCCTCGCTCTTCGCGTCGCCGGTCGTAGTCTGCCCTATGCTGTCTCCAAGGCGGGGCTGGTGCAAATGACGAAGGCGCTGTCGCTGGAATGGGCGCGGCATGGCATCCGTGTCAATGCCATCGCGCCGGGCTATATTGAAACCGATCTCAACCGCGATTTCTTCGCTACCGCTCCCGGCCAGGCGCTGATCAAGCGCATCCCACAACGCCGTCTCGGCCAGCCCGGCGATCTCGATGGCGCCTTGTTGCTCCTGGCCTCATCCGCTTCCGCCTATATGACCGGCAGCGTCGTCACGGTGGATGGCGGCCATCTGAACTCCAGCCTGTGAGGCGATACGATGGATTTTACGCTCTCGGCTGAAACGCATGATCTTTGCAAGCGGATCGACGCCTTCCTCGAACAACATGTGCTGAAGCTGGAAACCGATCCGGGGAGTTTCGGCGAGGGCGAGAATATCCGCGAGGATCTGCTGCAGGATCTGCGTGCCAAGGCGCAAGCCGAAGGGCTTTGGTGTTTCCAGATGCCACGCGACCTTGGCGGCCAGGGCCAGGACACGGTCGGCATGGCAGCGTGCTACGAGGCGGCAGGGCGCTCGATCTTCGGGCCGGTCATCTTCAACATCGCCGCACCCGATGACGGCAATATGTTTCTGCTGAACAAAGTGGCGACGCCGGCGCAGAAGGAACGCTGGTTGGTGCCGATCATTCGTGGCGAGGCGCGCTCGGCCCTGGCGATGACCGAACCGCATCCCGGTGCCGGCTCCGATCCCGCCGGCATGATGCGCACCACCGCGACGAAACGCGGCGGCCTTTGGGTGATCCACGGCCATAAATGGTTCATCACCGGCGCCGGCGCCGCGAAACATTTCATCCTGCTGGCCCGCACCTCCGACGATCCGAAGCGCGGCCTCACGGCTTTCCTGTTCGACAAGGACCAGCCGGGCTGGCGCATCGAGCGGCGTATCCCGATCATGGGACCGGAGGAACATGGCGGCCATTGCGAATTGATCTTTGAGGGCCTGGAAATTCCCGACGAGAACCGATTGATGGGGGTGGGCGAGGGGATGAAGGCAGTGCAGATCCGTCTCGGCACCGCGCGTCTCACCCATTGCATGCGCTGGCTAGGCATGGCCAAGCGGGCACTGGAAATTGCCACCGCCTATGTCGATGAACGGCAGAGTTTCGGCCGCACGCTGATCGAGCGTGAAGGCGTCCAATGGATGCTGGCCGAAGCAGCGATGGCGATCGAGACGGGCAGGCTGTTGACGATGCAGGCTGCCTGGTATCTCGACCAGGGAAATCAGGCCCGCAAGCAGGTTTCGATGGCGAAGATTCAGGTCGCCGATACCTTGCATAAGGCGGTGGATGTGGCGATCCAGCTTTGCGGCGCACGCGGCTATTCGAAGGACACGCCGCTCGAATGGATGTATCGCTATGCGCGCCAGGCACGCCTGGTTGATGGTGCATCGGAAGTGCATAAGATGGTTCTGGCCCGCAACCTGATGGCGGAAGGGCGGGAATTCTGGTCGTGGCAACCGCAACGACGGAAGTAAGAGAGCAAAGGGGTTCGATCGGTGAGCTTGGACAAATATCGCACGGCCCTGGCCGACTTCATCAGCGCCGAAACCGGTGGCACGGCGGCGGTGACGATGGGCGGGAAACTTGGCGGTGGCGCCATCCAGGATAATTGGGCAATCGATGTGGAGATTGCCGGCGGTCCGCAGGCCGGTCGCCACGAACTGGTCCTGCGCAGCGACGCCGTCAGCCGCATCGCTGAAAGCCGCAGCCGTGCCGAGGAAGTGGCCCTGTTGCAGACTGCGCTTGATGCCGGCATGACCGTGCCGCAGCCCTTCGCGCTGGAGCCCACCGGCAAGGTGATCGGGCGACCCTTCAGCTTGATCCGCCGGCTGCCGGGCGTCGCGGAACCGCGCCAGGTGCTGCATCAGCTTGCCGATCTCGCGGAAATGCATGAAGCGGAACATGGCGATGATAAAACAAGCGAAGCGCCGGGAGATGTATTGGCGCGTCGTCTCGGCGAAGAGCTGGCGAAACTCCATCGCGTGACGCTGGAAGCAGTGCCGGGTGGTCTGGCTTTCCTGGAGCCTGCCGGCCCTGATCTGGTCGCCCGGCGCGTCGCCGATTACCGCCGCCATCTCGACCAATTGCCCGAACCCCAGCCAGTGCTGGAATGGGCGTTGAATTGGATCGAGGACCATGCGCCTGCGATCGAGCGCATTACGCTCTGTCACCGCGATTTCCGCCTCGGCAATCTGTTGATCGATGATGGCCGGCTCACCGGCGTGCTGGATTTCGAATTCGCTGGCTGGAGCGATCCCGATGAAGATCTGGGCTGGCTCTGCGCCCGCTGCTGGCGCTTCGGCGCTTTCGCCCAGGAGGCGGGGGGGATCGGCAGCCGCGCCGCTTTCTATGACGGCTATCGGAATGTTGCCGGCCGCGAGATCGACGATCGCCGCATCCGTTTCTGGGAAATCTTCGGCACCTTGCGGTGGGCGATGATCGCCTTGGATCAGGGCGAGCGCCATTTCAGCGGCGGCGAAAGATCGCTCAACCTGGCGCTCACCACCTTGCGGGCGCTGGAATGCGACTACGACCTGTTGCATGACATCGAGGCATTCGACAAGCCGGCGCCCGAGAAAAAGCATCGCCATAAGTCCGCGGGCGACGAAGCCTGAGAGGAGAGAGTAATATGCTGACCCGTCCCGATACCGATGCGCTCTTGTCGATCGCGCTCGAAACCCTGCAGGAAGAGTTGCTGCCGCGCCTTACCGGCGATGACAAGCTGACCGGCCTGATGATCGCCCGCGCGCTGGCGATCGTGCAGGCGGCCTCTCATGATCACGGCGAACAGTCGAAGCGGGAAACGGCGGAAATCGCGGCGCTACTGGACGAGCCGCCTTGCGACGATCCGGTAACCGCGCGGCGGCAATTGGCCCAGGCGATCCGGGCGCGGAAATTCGCGCCCGGTACGCCGGACGCCGTGCGGCTGCGCGATCATCTCTTGGGCGTGACGGCGGCACGGCTCCGGCTGGTCAACCTCAAATACATGGCTGCCCGCCAGCGCCGCGCCGAATCCTCGATCTGACTACGCGCGAGCCACCTTTTATTCGCAAGCGACCATCGCGTGCTTTGCGCGGGCAGCTTCCTCGCGCTTCGCCGCGTAGCGCCGGGCGATATAGGCACAGACCATCAGCTGGATCTGGTGAAACAGCATCAACGGCAGGACGATGCCGCCGACATCCTGGCCGGCGAAGATCACCTTTGCCATCGGCACGCCGCTGGCCAGGCTCTTCTTCGACCCGCAGAAGACGATGGTGATTTCATCGGCCTTGTTGAAACCCATCCACCGGCTGCCATAAGTGGTGGCCACCATGACGATGGCGAGCAGCGCCATATCGACGATCACCATGACAGCGAAGCTCTCCGGCGTCAGGCGATGCCACAGGCCGGAGACCACCGCTGCGCCGAAGGCGAGATAGACCACCATCAGGATCGAGCCGCGATCGACCACGCTCAGCATCTTGCGATGTTTCTCTACCCAGTGGCCGATCCAGGGCTGCAGGATCTGGCCGGCGATGAAGGGGGCGAGAAGCTGCAGTAGAATGGATTCCAGCCCGTCCAGCGAGAAGCCGCTGGCCGCACCGCCACCTTCGATACGGAACAGCAAACCGACCAGCAGCGGCGTCACGAACATGCCGATGATATTGGAGGCCGAGGCGGAACAGACCGCTGCGGCGATGTTGCCGCCGGCAATGGAGGTGAAGGCAATCGAAGACTGCACCGTCGAGGGCAGCACGCTGAGGAACAGGATGCCGGCATAGAAGGCCGGGGTGAGCAGGCTCGGCACCAGGATTTGCGTGGCGAGGCCGAGCAGCGGAAACAGGATGAAGGTGCTGGCGAAGACCACCAGATGCAATCGCCAATGACCGAGGCCCGCCATCACCGTCGCGCGGGACAGCCGCGCGCCATGCAGGAAGAACAGCAGGCCGATGGCGATATCGGTGGCGACCTCGAACCAGTCGGCAAATGCGCCGCGGACCGGCAGCACGGAAGCAAGAACCACCGTGCCGAGCAAGGCGAGGGTGAAGTTATCGGGACGAAGACGCGCCAACATGGGCCAATACTTTCGGAAATTTACTGAGAGGCGTTTATGACCAGAATCTAAGCTGTTTGACGGTTATTGTGAATACGGCTAGCCTGAATATCAGTAATCGCAATTCGTGATAACCGGCTATGTTCGATCCTCAACTGCTTGCCACTTTTGCCGCCGTCGCTCGCACCCGCAGCTTTACCGAGGCGGCGGGACAGCTCGGCATCGGCCAATCCACCGTCAGCCAGCATGTCCGCCGGTTGGAGGAGCTCGCCGGCCGGCGGCTGCTGGCGCGCGACACCCATTCCGTGGCTCTGACCCCGGATGGCCAGGCGATGCTGGGTTTCGCTCAATCGATTTTGGACTCCCATGACCGGGCGGCAAGGTATTTTGCCGGCACCGAATTGCGCGGCAATCTGCGGTTCGGCGCTTCTGAAGACTTTGTTTACAGCCAACTGCCTCAAGTGTTGCGCGATTTCACCCGCAAGCATCCTTCGGTCGATCTCGAGCTGACCGTAGCCCTGAGCGGCGTCCTTTATGAAATGCTGGAAGCTGGGCAGCTCGATTTAATCCTCGCCAAGCGCCGGCTCGATGGGGCGCCAACTTCGGGTAAGGTTGCAGGCAGCAAGCTGCGCAAAGCGCCGGGACATTGGAGTGAAGAACGTGGTCGTCTGGTTCGGCGTGACGAACTCGTCTGGGTGGCGAGCGATCCGGCTATCCTGGTGCCCGACCGTCCGGTGCCATTGATCGCCTTTCCGCCGCCCAGCGTCACCCGCGCCATTGCCCTCGATGCGCTCAATCAGGCGAAGCTGCCCTGGCGCGTCGTCTGCACCTGCAGCAGCCTCAGCGGACTGCGCGCCGCTGCACTGGCCGGCCTCGGCGTCCTGGTGCAGCCGCGCAGCATGTTGCCGGCGGGCCTCACGCCCTTGCGCGCGGGGCGTCCCTTGCCGGCGCTGGATGATATCGAATTCATCGTCACCGGCCGCACCGCCAAGATCAGCGGGCCTGCAGAAGCCTTGGCCCAGCAAATCCTCAGCAGCGACGCGCAATTGCAGATCTGATCCTATAGGCTGTCCCGGGATTTGATGAAAGCGTGCACCTTCCAGACATCGTCTGGCGAGAGGCGCAGGCCGAAGGCAGGCATTTGCGTATTCTTGCGTCCGTTGATCACGGTTTCGAGGAATTGCTCATCGGTGAGCTTAGTGGCGAACAGATTGGGGCCCCGTGCACCGGCCTTGCCGTGGCAGCCCATGCATTTGCTGCGATAGGTCAACTCGCCTTCGTCGATCGCCTCGGCCTGTCCGAGGAAGGGATCCGTCACCGTCTCGTCGCTGCGGCCGGGCCCAGCCTGGGCGAGCCAGGCGACAAGTGTCGTGCAAGCAAAGGCGGCGAGAATGCCGAGCCGAATTGACGTCATTTTCAACAACATTCTCGCCGACCGTCGACGCGATTACTTCTTAAATTCCGGCAGCATCTTCTCGATCACCTGCTGATTATAGGCGCTGCCTTCTTGGACCTTGCCGTCGATAGCGAACACCCAGAGCATGCCGCCTTTCGGCGCCGAATAATAGAAGCTCGGGTCGCCGCCAAGACCGGAGAGCACCGCAACATACTGCTTTCCATCCAGCTGGTAGGTGATCGGCGAGGCGTTGATGCCAGATCCTGTCTGGAACTTCCACAGCTCCTTGCCTGTCTTGGCGTCATAGGCCAGGAAGCGGCCGCGCTGGTCGCCGGTAAAGAGTACGCCTCCTTTGGTGACCAGCATGCCGGCAAAGAGCGGCAATGAGCTTGGTACGTCCCAGACGACTTTCTTATTGGCGATATCGATGGCCTTGATATGGCCGATCGTGTCACCCATCCGGTACATTTGATAATCGACGCCGATATACCAGTCACCCGGCTTGTAATTCAGTTTCTTCTTTTCCCATGCCGTGAGGCCCATGCCCCATTGATTGACCGAGGTGAAGAAGTAGCCGAGATCAGGATCATAGGCTGGCGGGAACCAATTGGTGCCGCCTTCCAGGCCGGGCACGATCGGCTGGATCGTGGCGCCGCCACTCTTCGGCCGCATCTCCGCATTGACCTTGGGGCGACCCGTGACGGGATCGATGCCGGAGGTCCAGTTGATGCCTTCAACGAGCGGGAAGGCATAGATGAACTTTCCAGTGGTCCGGTCGATGGCATAGAAGAAGCCGTTCCGATTGGAGACCACGGCTGCCTTGACCGGCTTCCCGTCGATGGTCAAATCAACCAGGATCGGGGTCGCCATGCCATCATAATCCCAGGCATCGTTCGGCGTGTATTGGAAGGCCCACTTCATCTTGCCGGTATCGGGATCAAGCGCCATCATGCAGTCGGTCCAAAGGTTGTCCCCGGGGATCCGATCTGTGCTCCATGGAGCCGGATTGCCGATGCCCCAATAGAGCGTGTTGGTCGCCGCGTCATAACTGCCGGTCAGCCAGGTCGGCCCGCCACCGGTTTTCCAGCTATCGTCCTTCGGCCAGGTGTCGCTGCCCGGCTCGCCCGGCGCCGGGATGGTATAGGTTGTCCATTCAAGCGCACCCGTCTTGGCATTGAAGGATTTGAGATAGCCGCGCGCCCCGAATTCGCCGCCCGAGATGCCGATGATCACATGGTCGTTGACGATGAGCGGCGCGGAGTTCGTGGTGATGCCCTTCGACCAGTCATCGATCTTCGTTTCCCAGGCGACCTTGCCGTCGGCACGGTGGAGCGCGACCAATTTTGCATCGAGCCGCGCGACATAAACCAGGTCGTCCTTCATTGCCAAGCCGCGATGGATCGGGCCGCAGCACAGGACTGCAGTCAGTCCCTGGTCGTATTCCGGTTCGTAATGCCAGACGATGTTGCCGCTGCGGGCATCGACGGCAAAGACGCGCGCATAATCGGCAGAGAAGTAGAGGACCCCGTCGCGGAATAGCGGCGTGGATTCCAGTCCGCCCAACTGGCCGCCGGTCGACATTGCCCAGACCGGGTGCAGCTGCGCGACATTTTCCGGGGTCAATTCGCTGAGTGGGCTGTATCGCCAATTGCGATAGTCGCGCCCATACATCAGCCATTCAGCACTATTGTCCTGCGCCTTCAGCAAATCATCGGTGCTGACCGGTCCGGCCTGGGCTACAGGTGTGGCAAGCATAACAGCGGTGACAATGGTCACCGCTGCAAAGATATGCTTCGATATCATTTGCATGCGGTTGCCTCCCGTCGTACGAACTTTATCCTGTCGGTTGCACTGCGATATGGGTCGCAGGCCCGGTGCTCGTTACGCCGCTATATGACGCCGGCTTGACGCCAGCCGAGGAATGATACCGTTCACTGTTGGCGATGTCGATGCCGTCCTCGGCAGGGGAATCTTTACCGCTCGCGAGCAGCATCGCGAATGCCCCGTCATGGTCCGGTACCAGCTAGCTGATGCTGTTAGCCGCCGTGTGCGGTCGGCATGCCGGCAAAGGCGGCAAAGACGGGGTCGTAAAGCGTGCTCAATTCACGGGCGCGGCTGGCCGTCAGATGATCGGCGTCGACATAATAAGGCTGGCCGTTTTCCTGCACCTCGCAATCATCCGGATCGCAGAAGGTGGCGGTCGGATCGACGATCGACGCACCGTATTTGGCTGCCGCCGCGGTCAGGATCGCCTTTGCCTTTTGTTGCCGCGTATCGACAACGCTTCTCGGCGGGTCGATGTCGCGGACCACTTGATGCAGCGCCGCTTTGGCAAGGGCGTCAGGAACGTCATATCCCGGCTCAGGCACATCCATCACCAGAACGACATGCACATTCAACTGCTTCAGCGCGGCCAGCGTGCGCTCCAACCCCTCAGCGACTTCCCGTGAGCGGTCGGTGATCGAATAGGAGCGGGTGGGATCGAAATAGGGCCCTTCATTGCCGAATTCGGAGCCCAGCACCTCGCGCGGCCAGCGTGCGACAAGGAAGACGAGCGGAATATGCTGTGTCGTCACCAGGTCGAGCACGGCGGCATTCCGGTCGATACAGGCGGCAGCTTTACCCTTAGTTCCATTGACCGCGTGATAGCCGAGCAAAGGCGGGCAACCGCCTTGTCCGGCCAGCAATCCCGTCGCGCCATATCGCTCGGCCGCAAGATCGATGGCGGGCGCCATCGCGCCGGCATGAGAATCGCCCCAGACGAGGAAATCCACTGATTCCGGCAACTCGACACCAAGCATGCACAGTTTTCCGGCGCGGACATCATCATTGCTCGGCCCGCGATGCTTGGTGTCGGTGAAACAGGTCGCCTTCCCATAGCGGCTGGTATCGAGCTTCGCGGCATAGATCTGCTCGACATTGTCAGGAAGGCGTTCCGGCCATCCCTTGGTCGTCACTATGGCGATGCCGGCAATGCTGAACGCCGCCATGCTGGCAATAGCTGTCTTGAACAGCGGCTTGCGTGCCGCCAGCAGCGATCGCCGACGGAACGGCCGTTCGATCAGCCACCAGGATAGGACGGCCGCCATGAACGAGCCGGCCACCACATACGCCCCTTGCGACCAGGTCAGCAGATCGCCTTGCTTATATTGGAAGAAAACGATGATCGGCCAGTGCCACAGATAGAGCGAGTATGAGATGAGGCCGATGAAGGCAAGCGGGCGCGCCCCTAACAGACGACTGAGGGGATTGTCGATCTCTCCCGCGAGGATGACCAGCGCGGCGCCGAGGCAGGGCAAGAGGGCGAGGGCGCCGGGAAAGGGCATGTCCTCGGAAATGCCGCAAACGGCCGCTAGGATCAGCAGCAGGCCGAGCGCTGCCATGCAGATGGCGGATACGGGCCGCTGTGGCGCGAGGCGAGGCTGCAGAGCGATAAGTCCCCCCAGCGCGAGTTCCCAGAAACGTGCCGGCATCAGAAAGAAGGCGCTTTCCGGCCCGTATCGTACCCAGTAGAGACTGAGAGCGAACGAGGCCATCAGCAGAAAGCCGATGATGCACAGCCGTCGACGCGGTGCCCATCGTTCGACCGCCAAGAGGATCAGCGGGAAGACGATATAGAACTGTTCCTCCACCGCCAGTGACCAGGTATGCAGCAACGGCTTGAACTGTGCCGCGACGTCGAAATATCCCGCTTCGTGCCAGAATTGGATATTGGAATAGAACAAGGCTGTCGCGATGGCGCTGCGGCCGAACAGGATGAACTCCCGTGGCATGAAGAGAGAGCTGGCCGCGACGACACAAGCCGCCAGCACGGCAAATAAAGCGGGAAAGATCCGGCGGATGCGGCGCTCATAGAAATCCGCGAGCGAAAAGCGCTGCTGCGCGATATCCCGTGTGATCAATCCGGTGATCAGATAGCCGGAAACGACGAAGAAGATGTCAACGCCGATGAAGCCGCCGCTCAGCCCGAACCCGGCATGAAAGAGGACGACGGAAAGGACAGCGATGGCCCGGAGCCCATCGATATCGGCGCGATAGGATTGCATGGATACCTTGTGGAGAAGAAATACTCGTTTTAATAAAATTGCATCGAACTCCTAGGAATGGGGGCGCGTATCGAGCACAACGCGTCGCCAATTGCCATTGGAATTCTTACATTTATATGACGGGCTGGATGATCCAGCCTGAAGTGGAACAGCAACCGATGCCGGCGAGGTGATCGCCAATCCGCGGCCTATAGAAACTTCTGTCCCCGCTCCAGCACCATATCGGCAGAATCGACCAGCTTGCGCAAGGCGGTGCGGACGTTTTCGCTGGGGATCTCGCCGGCATGGCGCAGCATCTGGGTGATGCCGGCATGGGCCGCATGGAACTGCACCAGGTCGACGCCGATATCGCGGGGCAGGCGATGAGCGCGGCCGGCATTGCCGACATAGACCGGTGTCGATGGCAGGTTCAGCGTCGCCAGATGATCGACCGGCAGGGGGGCCTGGTGGTTCAGGCCGGATGTGTTGATCACGAAATCGGCGGCAGCTTCGCGGATGGCGAGGACCTCGGCCAGAATTTGCGCCAGCAGCGAGGTATCGCTACGCCGCTGATCCAAAAGTTCCAGGCGCCGCTGCCGGTTTCCCAGCAGGCCAAGCAGCAGTAGGCCGACAAAGGTGAGCAGCACGATCGGCGCGGCGACGATCCAGTCCCGGATCACGCCGCGATCGATCCAGGGCTCCGGCGCCGGCTCGGCTTTCGCAGGTGGGGCTGCCGGTTTTTCCGCTTTCATCCAAAGTCCAACGGCCATCTGCCGCGCGACCAACTCCGCCGCATCGTAACGCCCGCCCAGCGCTTGTTCCTCGGCCGTGGCATTATTGCCGGCCCGATACACCGCGGCCTCGCCACGCTGCAACATCGCTTCGGCGAGATCTGTATTGCCAGCCTTACAGATGGCAATGGACATGCCGTCGCGGGTCCGGTCCGCTTCCGTACAGGCAACGCGCTGGTGATCGACAATCTCGTCCAGGGCGACACGGGCATCGGGCCCCTTGGCGCTGTCGATATCTGGCGCGGCAATGCCGTAAAGACGGACCAACCGGTCGCCGAATCGCAAGGTGTCGCCATCGATCACAGTGGGCGTACCCTCGATCGACGTGGTGCTAACCGCCCCCAGTGGTGCGCCGTCGACCGCTCCTACCGGCGCCGCCTTGGGAGCGGGCGGCTCGTCGGCGGGTTTCTTTTTGGCCAGCGCCGGCGAACTCGCCAAGGCAAGCGTCAATCCAACCGCAAGGACACTCTGCGCTGCAACCGTGACGGCGCGCTCTTTTGGCAATTTTTGCTGCAATTGCACTATCTTAGCCTTTCGTCTCTGCATGCCGGCAGTGGTAGCCAGCACAACCGGGGAAGTCAAATCGCAGTTTCGCGATGGCGAAACGCGCCCCACGCCCAAAAGGTCCACGCCCCCCCCCCCGCGGCCGGGCGTCAGGTTTTCATGCGCAGAGGCGAGACGCGGAACTGGACAAGACGGCCCCGCTTCGGCATAAATTGAATAAATATTCAAATATTGAACGTTCGTTCAGGTATCGGAACGTGATGCCGGCTGCATGGCATGCGTCTTCTCGCGACCCTGCCGCAAGCCGTGCCGAAATCCCATCTCATGCGCCGCACCCGCGATATCGCCGCGCCGCTGATCGCCATGATCGACGGCTACTGGCTCCAGGCCATTCTCAATCCCGGCCGCTTCAGCCATCGCACCGCCATACAGGATTGCCTGAATTTTCTGCAAACCAGCCTCGCCGAGGACCGGTCACAAGGCACTTAGTGAAGCGGTCCTGGCATGAGCCAGGCCGATACCTGCCTTCTCTTCCCGTGTGATGACGCGGTCCGACCGGCCCTCTATGGTGCAGGTCGGCCAAGCCATGAAGGGGAGAGACCACCGTGACGTCCGAGGCGCCCGCCACAACTTCCAATATCGCAGAGGCGCCACGCAATTCGGACCGCCAAGCCGTGCCGCAGGAACATACCCCACTCTGGCTGAAAGCCGGTCCGGCAATCTTCCTTTTGCTCTGGTCGCTCGGCTTTCCGGTGGCGAAGATCGGCATCCGTCACGCCGATCCGCTGATGATCCTGACCATGCGCTATGGGCTGGTGCTGATCGTCCTGGCGCCGCTGATCGTCTGGTTCCGCCCCCGCCTGCCGGCGCGGCGCATCGACTGGCTGCATCTGGCGGTGGTCGGCTTCCTCATCCAGACGCTCTATTTCGGCCTCTGCTATACCGCCTTCTCCTTCGGCATGTCGGCCGGGACCATGGCGCTGATCGTCTCGCTGCAGCCCGTCGTCGTCGCCCTTGCGGCGCCGGCCATGGTCGGTGAGGTGATCGGCCTCAAAAGATGGCTCGGTTTCGGCTTGGGCCTGGCTGGCGCGGTCATTGTCATCCTTTGCCGCTCGGCCGTGGAGGTGACGTCGATCACGGGATTGGTTCTCACCGTGATCGGCCTGTTCGGCATGAGCGGTGCTGCCCTCTATGAGAAGCGTTTCGGCGTGACGCAGCATCCGCTGGTCGCCAATGCCGTGCAATATGGCGTCGGCTTCATCACCACCTTGCCCTTCGCCTTCCTGTTCGGTTCGACGCGGGTCGACTGGAATGGCGAATTCATCGGTGTCATGGCCTATCTCGTCATCGGCAATTCGCTGATCGCCATTACCCTGATGCTAGCGATGATCCGCCATGGCGAGGCTTCGCGCGTCGCCGCCTTGTTCTTCCTGGTACCGCCGCTTGCCGCCTTGCTGTCCTGGCCGATGATCGGCGAGACCATGCCGGCGGCTGCCTGGATCGGAATGGCGGTTGCCGCGATCGGCGTGGCGCTGGCCAGCAGGCGAGCCGTTAAGAGCAAATAATCAGGTCCATTCCCAATAAGGCGGCTTGCCGAAAGCATCGCGCAGGCTGTCGGCCAAAGCACGCAGTTTCGCCGATGGCTGCCGGCCTTCCGGATGCGCAATATAGATGAATTCGCCCAAAGCTGGCGATCCGACATCAATCACTTGCAGCGTACCGGCTTTGACCTCGGCACCGATAATGAAGGTCGGCAGAAAGGCGATGCCGAGCGCGGCCAGGGTGGCGTCGCGCAGCATATCGCCGTTATTCACCCGCAAGGCGACCCGTGCCCGTACTGTGATCGCGCCGCTCGGTCCGGCGAACTGCCAATCGGTGACGCCGCGATTGGTATAAGTGAGGGCCCGATGTGCGGCAAGTTCCTCAAGCGATCGCGGCACGCCATGCTTGGCTAGATAAGACGGCGCCGCCACTAGGACCCGACGGCTCGGCGCCAGTCGCCAGGCCATCAAACGGCTGTCGAAGATCGGGCCGTGGCGGATCACCGCGTCGAAACCATCGGCGGCGGCATCGACCCGGCGGTCGTTGAGATCGAGTGTCAGTTCGATCCGGGGATTGCGTTGCAGGATGGGATAGAGCGCCGGGCCGAGATGCATCCGGCCGAAAGTCACTGGCGCCGACAGGCGCAGTGGCCCTGACAATGTGCCGCGCCGTTCGGCCAGATCGGCGACGGCGGCATCGATGTCGCGTAGAATGGCCGAGGCCCGTTCCAGGAAAGCCGCCCCGTCCTCAGTCAGGGACAATTTCCGGGTCGTCCGGTGGAGCAGGGGGCTTTTCAGGTTGCGTTCCAGCTCCGCCAGGCGTTCGCTAACCACCGATTTCGATAGGTTGAGCCGCCGGGCTGCCTCGCTGATCGATCCGGCCTCGGCCACAGCCACGAAAGCCGCGATTCCTTCGATTTTCATTGTTCGGTTTTTCCGAAAAGCAGTTCTCTTATTTCCAGTCTAATCAGGGCGGGGAAAAAGGGCCAGTTTCTTCAGCGACGGGAGCACCCGGAAGCGAATTCTCAGCAGGAGGAGATCATGAAGAGATTGCAAGGCAAACGCGCCCTCATCACCGGCGGCACCAGTGGCATCGGCCTGGAAACCGCCAAAGAATTTCTGGCCGAAGGTGCCCGTGTCGCGGTCACCGGCAGCAGTGCCAAGAGCATCGAGGAAGCGCGCAAGGTGCTGGGCAAAGATGTGTTGGTGATCCAGGCCGATGCCGGCGACGTCGCGGCACAGCAGGATGTCGCCCGGCAGGTGAAGGAAGCTATGGGTGGCCTCGATATTCTTTTCGTCAATGCCGGGATCGGCGATTTCCGGCCGGTGGAGAATTGGGACGAAGCGGGATACGACCGCTCCTTCGCGATTAACGTGAAGGGCCCCTATTTTCTGATCCAGGCGCTGTTGCCGCTTTTCGCCAATCCCGCGTCGATCGTCCTTAATGCCTCGATCAACGCCCATATCGGCATGCCGATGAGCAGTATCTATGCCGCCACCAAGGCTGCTTTGCTGTCGATGGCGCGTACATTGTCGGGTGAATTGATCAGCCGTGGCATCCGCGTCAACGCGATCAGCCCGGGCCCCATCGCAACGCCGTTGCACGGAAAGATCGGCATGGATGATGAGGCCGTCAAAGGTCTCGTTGCGCAAATTCCGGTGGCCCGTCGCGGCGATACCGCCGAGATCGCCAAGGCCGTGGTCTTTTTCGCCTCCGATGAATCGACCTTCACCGTCGGCAGCGAGCTCATCATCGATGGCGGCATGGCTACCTTGTAATCAAAGCCGCGACAGCCGGGACGCCCCCCGTTCTCAAGGCACGGAAGAGCCGACGAGAACGGGCGGGCGAGTCTGGTCGACTGCCCCAGTTATTCTAATACGTGCTGCAAAATATCGTAGTTTGTATGGCGTCGGTATATTCCCTATACCGGCCGGCAAGCGCGGTTACGGGATAGAGGGGCATTCGATCATGATAAGAGTTTCACGGCCAAACCTTGGCATTCTTGCCGCGGGTCTTCTGCTCGGCGGCACCGCCGCTCACGCCGCCGACAATCCTGGCCCAAAAGAGATCAAGCACATCGTCGATCAGACGATCCGCCCATTGATGAAAGAGAACGACATCCCCGGCATGGCCGTGGGAATCACGGTCGGCGGCAAGGCCTATGTCTTCAATTATGGCATCGCCTCAAAAAAGAGCGGGCAGAAGGTCAATGACGAAACGCTGTTCGAGATTGGCTCGGTCAGCAAGACCTTCACTGCGACCCTGGCGGGTTATGCGCAGGTGACAGGTGCCTTGTCCCTGTCCGACAAGGCGACCAAATATCTGCCGGCACTCGCCGGCAGCAGCTTCGATACGATCAGCCTGCTCGATCTTGGGGTCTATACGGCGGGCGGCTTGCCCTTGCAGTTCCCCGACAATGTCACCGATCAGGCGACAATGGTCGCGTATTACAAGGACTGGCAGCCCGCCTATGCACCCGGCACGCATCGGCTCTATTCGAATGCCAGCATCGGCCTGTTCGGCTATCTGGCGGCGCAAAGCCTGGGGCAGTCCTTCGACGATCTGATGGCACAAAAGGTCTTTCCGGCTTTCGGCCTGACCCATAGCTATATCCACGTGCCGCAGAACAAGATGGCGAGCTATGCTTACGGCTATTCGAAAGACGGCAAACCGATCCGCGTGCGCCCGGGCGTCCTGGATTCGGAGGCCTACGGCGTGAAGACCACCGCGTCGGACATGATCCGCTTTCTCGCGGCGAATATGAACGGCGCGAAGCTGGACGACACATTCCGCCGGGCAATCTCCGTTGCGCAAAGCGGCTATGACAAGATCGGGGACATGACACAGGGCTTGGGCTGGGAGATGTATGACTATCCAGTCACGCTCGACCGCCTGTTGGCGGGCAATTCATCCGACATGGTCCTTAAGCCGCATGATGTCACACGGCTGTCGCCGCCCGTGCCGCCGCGCCAGGATGTGCTGATCAACAAGACCGGCTCGACCAACGGTTTCGGCACGTATGTCGCTTTCGTGCCGGCCAAAAATATCGGCATCGTGTTGCTAGCGAACCGAAACTATCCCACGCCGGCGCGTGTGACGGCCGCCTACCAGATACTGACGGCACTGGAAAAGCAATAACCCCGCCCCGCGATACCGGCGGCGCAAGGCGGGGCCATGCCGGTATTAGCTGATGAGCCAGGCTTTCTCGCCGATCCGGCCGTTATCCATCTCATCCAGCCCATGCGGTGTCAGGCCGCCGACCTTCTTGGTGCATGCTTCCAGCCGGTCGGCGAAGACCGCGACGATCTGGCCGCCATCGTCATGCAGCATGCGCTGCAACTCCCATAATTTCCCCTTGCGCCTGGCCGTGTCCAGTTCCGCCTTGGCTTCCAGCAGCAGCTTGTCGAAAGCTGGCACGCGCCAATGCGTATCGTTCCAGGGCGCGTCGGATTTATAGCCGACGGTGAGGACCTGGGTCGCCGAGGCGCGGGCGACCCAGAAGCAGGTGCACCATGGGGCTTTCAGCCAGACATTGTCCCAATAGCCATCGGCCGGCTGGCGGTCGATCTTTACATTGAGGCCGGCGCGACCCGCATCCGCCTGGTAGAGAACGCCCATGTCGACGGCTCCGGGGAACGCGCCATCGGAAACGGTCAAGGTCATGGCCGTGTCGCCAAGGCCGGCCTTCTTGGCATGGAATTTCGCCTTGTCGGGATCATAGCTATATTGCGGCAGGCTGGTATTGCAGAAGGGATCGGTGGGTCGGATTGGATGATCATTGCCGACCGAGCCATAGCCATTGAACACGGTCTTCAACACCTTTTCCCGGTCCAAGGCGTATTTCAGCGCCAGCCGCGTATCGGGATTGTCGTAGGGTTTGTGGTCGATCATCATTGGCGCGGTGTAATGCTGCGCGCCAGGCGAGCGCACCAATTGCAGGCCGTTGCTTTCGACCAGCGAGGCTGTCTTGCCGTCGATCCGGTTGACGGCATCGACCGAACCGGATACCAGCGCATTCACCCGCGCCATCCCGTCATTGACCACCGTCAAATCGAGACCGTCGAGATGACCGCGTCCGGCTTTCCAATATCCGTCCCGCTTCTTAAACTGGATACGGACACCCGGCTGGAAGCTCTCCAGCACGAAAGCGCCCGTCCCCACCGGATGCTGCCAG
Organism: Dongia soli; assembly: GCF_034044715.1. Taxonomy (NCBI): domain Bacteria; kingdom Pseudomonadati; phylum Pseudomonadota; class Alphaproteobacteria; order Rhodospirillales; family Dongiaceae; genus Dongia; species Dongia soli. The sequence goes on from NZ_JAXCLW010000012.1 coordinate 53,019, forward strand.
TCGGTGAAGCCGTTCGGCACGACCTGTACATGGTAATCGGCGAAGATGGTCGGCGTATCGGCATCGGGGCTTTCCATCGTCACCAGGATCTGGTGCGACGATAGCTTCTTGATGTCCTTGATCGCTTTCATCACCGCTGCCGCGCCGGATGTCGTATTGGCGCCGCGATGCAGGTTGATCGAATAGATGATGTCGTCGGCGTCCAGCGTCTTGCCGTTGGAGAAGGTGACACCCTTGCGGACATTGAAGATCCATTCTGTCGCACCCGGCTTGGCTTCCCAGCTTTCCGCCAGTTCCGGGATCGCCGTTCCGTCGGCATCGATCTCGACCAGGCTGTTGCGCAAGCAAAAGCCGGTCACGATCCCGACCGTGCCCGTAACGGTGCGAGGGTCGAGGCTGTCCGTGGTATTGCCGCCACCCATGCCGAGCTTCAGCACGCCGCCCGATTGCGGCTCGGCCGCGTAACCTGCTTTGGCGAGGATGGTTTGCGAAGCGACGGCACCGATGCCCAGCGCGCTCGCATATTTCAGAAAGTCGCGGCGACCGACACCGCCGCGGCGCAGAGCCAATTGCAAATCAAGCCAGTCCGACATTCTCGTCTCCCAGTGCTATAGGTCATTGCTTTTGATGACTCGGTTGTTGGCGTGGTGGCCTCGTCGTGCAGTTCTCCCCGTTGCACGCCACCGCTGCTGTTTCCGATGTCGTTCCTCTTGATAGAGGTCAATTTTCGCATACCGAAAATATATGCGCTTTCCGACAATCGAGATAAGCCGATACGGCCCGGCTTCGCAAGCGTCGCATTCACCGGGGTCACAAGATGCAGTGATAGCCGCGACGCATCCTGATCGCCGCAACGGTGAGGCGCTCGTACGCATCGCAAGCATCGCCAAATGCGACGCTCGTCGAGGTTGTCACCTACAAAGGCCAAGTTTGACAGCCTTGTCGCAACCGGCAACGACGGGTTAACAGCGTTGGTGACCGGCGAATTCTGTTGGCATCGGGCGATGAGCGGAACCAAGATCGACACAAGACGAGTTTGTTGCCGACGCCGAGTTTGGATGCCAGAGGCCCTTGTCATATGTGGACGGCCTCTGCATTGGGTCGGAGACGAGGCGATGTTCGTGTTGGTTGGCTGTGGTCTGTGTCCGACCTTCAGGTGCGGCCGGTTTGCTTGCCAGGTCAATCTCCATCAATTCGGCGCTAAGCCTGCCAGGCGATGATGCCGGCCCCGGCGGCAATCAGCACGATGCCGAGCCAGCTCACGATCGACAGGCTCTCGCCCAGGAAGGCGACGCCGAACACAGCGACCAGCACCACGCTCAACTTGTCGATCGGTGCCACCTGCGCCGCCTGGCCCAGTTTGAGCGCACGGAAATAGCACAGCCAGGAGGCACCGGTGGCGATGCCGGAGAGGATCAGGAAAAGATAGGTGCGGGCGGAGATGCCGCTCAATGGCTGCCATTGACCGCTGGCCAACACGATCGCAAGGACCACGCCGAGAATGACGATGGTGCGGATCAACGTCGCGAAATCCGATTGAATATTCTCGACGCCGACCTTGGCAAAGATCGCCGTCAATGCCGCGAAGGCTGCGGACAAAAACGCCCAGAAGGGCCAACTGCTCAATAGCGATTTCATCGCTCCTCCTTGGCGCATGCGTTATGCGCGGGTTCCTTGGACTCAGTCGGCAAATATCGGCGCCAACAAACGGTGTAAGACCCGCTTCCCAGTGGCGCTTATTACCGAGCTTTATTTAGGTTAAACAGAAAATGCTTGCTTTTTGTTGTGCGCTGCATCCCAATGATCGCGAGCTGCGAGCAGCCGTGCCACGGGGATCCACCGACCGAGACTGACATAAAACGTCATACGAAGGTACGCCAAGCTATTGCCTTGGCCGATGCTCCGGTTTCAATTCGGTTGCCCGTTTTTATCTCGGAGAGAAATATCCGAAAGCCGCCGAGTCATCACGTCCGACAATGAATTTGTGCAGAACGGATTACGCTTCTCGCGATGGAGGTTGGAATGAGTGCGCAAGGCAGTAAAATGAATGTATGGCAGCTCACCATTCTGACTGCCGTCAACATGATGGGCTCCGGCATTATCATGCTCCCGACCAAACTCGCTCAGGTCGGCACCATCTCGATCATTTCCTGGGCCATCACGGCGGGTGGTTCCATCGCCCTGGCTTATGTCTTCGCCCGCTGCGGCATGCTCAGCAAGAAGCCGGGCGGCATGGGTGGCTATGCCGAATATGCTTTCGGCAAGGGCGGCAATTACATGGCGAATTATACATATGGCCTGTCCCTGGTGATCGCCAATGTCGCTATCGCGATCACCGCCGTCGGCTATCTGGTCGTGTTGTTCAATATGGAATTGTCGCCGCTGCAGACCTGCATCTGGTCGATCGTTCTCCTCATCATCACCACGGTCGCCAATTTCGGCGGCGCCCGCATCACCGGCCGTATCGGCGCGGTGACGGTCTGGGGCGTCATCATTCCGGTGGTCGCGGTTGCGCTCCTCGGCTGGTTCTGGTTCAGCGGTTCGACCTGGCTCGCGGCCTGGAACCCAAACAACCTGCCTTTCGGCACGGCGGTCGGCGCCTCGATCTCCCTGACCCTCTGGGCCTTTCTCGGGCTGGAATCAGCCTGCGCCAATGCCGATGCGGTGGAAAATCCCGAACGCGACGTTCCGGTTGCCGTCATGGGCGGCACGCTCGGCGCTGCCGTCATCTATATTCTCTCCACCAACGTGATCGCCGGCATCATTCCGGATCAGGAACTGGCGGCATCGACGGCACCTTTCGGCCTTGCCTTTGCGCATATGTTCTCGCCGATGGTCGGCAGCATCGTCATGGCTTTGATGGTGATCGCTTGCATTGGCTCTTTGCTCGGCTGGCAGTTCACCGTGGCACAGGTCTTCAAAAGCTCCGCCGATGTCGGCTATTTCCTACCGATCTTCGGCCGGGCGACTAAGAACGGCACGCCGATTATCGGCATGCTCGTGCTGCTTGTAGCCCAGGTTGCGCTCGCTCTGATGACCATCAGCCCCAATCTCAGCGCGCAATTCGAGCGTGTCGTCAATCTCGCCGTGGTCACCAATCTCGTGCCCTATGTCATGTGCATGGCGGCGATCTTCGCGATCCAGAAGGTGAGGCGGGTGCCGCGCTCCAAGCAGATATTCACCAACGTCATCGCCCTGATCGGCGCCGCCTATAGCTATTATGCGCTCTGGAGCTCCGGGACCGAGGCGCTGATGCTGGGTGGGCTCTGCATCTTCCTCGGCTGGACCCTGTTCGGCTTCGTCAGTGCCCGCTTCTATGATGCCGATATCAGGGCAAAGGTGAAGCATCCGGGCCTGGCCTTGCAGGACTGATCACATTCCCCGGGCGTGGTCTCAGGATCGGGCCCGGTTGCCAGCCTCAATCGCATTTGCATTTGCTTACTGTTCGTCGGAAACCGCTCAGCGCTGTGTCATGTCGAATTCGAACCATTTCAGCGACAATCTCCTCAGCGTGCCATCGCCATGCATGTCCTCGACCGTCTTCTTCAGCAGCTCGGCGAAGTCCTCATCACCGGCAGGATGGCGGCCGATTGCGGCACGAATGCAAGCCAGATGATCTGCACGGGATGCCGGAGTCCGGTAAGCTAACGCCGCAGACGGCACAAGGCGTCTGCGGCGTGTTCTTGATAAGGAAGAGCCGGTACGTCTATTCGCCGCCCGAGAACCAGTTGCCGACGCGGTGGAAGAAGCCGCCGATACCGCTGCGGGCTTCCTGGGTTTTGTCTTTGGCGAAGTCGCCGGTATCCTGGGCACCTTCCTTGATCGCATGGCCGGCGTCGCTGGCGCCTTCGCCGATAGCGTGGCCGGTATCGCGGGCGCCTTCGCCGATGGCATGGCCGACATCCCTGGCACCGTCGCCGATGGCATGGCCGGTATCCTTGGCGCCTTCCTTGACCGATTGGCCGGCGGCATTGAGGTCGTCACCCACATCCTGGGCGTGGCTGACAGCCGGCAGGCTTGCGCTGAGGGTCCCGGCGAGCACCAGCATCAGCAGGGAGCGCGACAGCATTGAGGACCGCCGCACCGAACCCTCCGCACGGACCTGGACACAGGGGCCCTGAATATAGGGGATGGGTTGTGCAAAGCGACGCATGATCATTCTCCGTATCAGTCATAATTGTGTTGGCGCCCGATACGGCCTCGTCGCGACGGTGACCGGTTTGATTAGATGAACCGGCGCCGAAGCCGATGTCGCCGGAGATGCGGTCGCAGGTGACAGATACCATGGCGACCGCGCCCAGAACGGCAAATCCGCCTGGCGGCTCGGGCGGCAAGACTGCATAGAGCGACGGCTATAACGAATTTGCGCATGCTATTCTCCCATGTCACGTTCAACTTCGCGTGTGCCGTAGACCTCCGAGTAAAAGCTCTCAATAAATTCTATATGTACGAACCCCTGCGGCAAAGTGTCCGCTAGCCCATTATGCGCCTGGAACTTGAACCAATGTGAAAAGTTCACGCTCTCCCGCTATGCCTCGCAGGTGATGATATCCTATCGACCGTAAGGCCATAGAAGGCAAGCTTGGTGACAGTTGAGTTAAGCAGGCGGCGAATTCGTCAGACAGGATCAGGGCGCTGTCCAGTTCCTGGCATCACCCTCGGACTTGATCCGGGGCTCATCGTGACGCCTGAACGGCACCTGCATGATGGCATGTCGGCCTTTCACAGAACATCGTGCCAGCCTCAACCATGGAACCCTTCGGATCTAGTCCGAGGGTGACAAGTGAGTTGTTGCAAGCGACGCGGGATGAACGCAAGAGAGTGAGGACCCGGTTCGGCACTGACTGAATTCGGAATCAGCACAGTGCCGAGGCAATAGAAAACCGGCGCCAGGTCTCCCGGGCGCCGGTTCAGTTGCTCGCCGGAAGCGAGAGGATGCTGTTCGCTTAGCCGCTGATGCCGGGCATCAGCTTCTTTTCGCCCGTGTCACGGCCCTTGGAGAGTTCGTCCAGGGTCAGATCGACGGCTTCTTCGAACTTGCTCAGCGTCTCTTCCAGGCACTTCTGGTCGTGGGCGGCGGAGATGAACCACGGCTCGCGGCTATCCGGTTCGCACATGACACCCATATCGATCAGGTAACCCGCCATCGTGTCATAGAAGGTGTAATCGCTGAGCTTCCAGTTGCGATAGGTGGTCGGGGCTTCGGCGCTGAAGAACAGGCCAGACATGCTGTAATGGCCGGTGAAGCTGTGGGGAATGCCGCGCTTCGACAGCACCTTGCCCATGCCTTCCTGCATCGCCTTGCCATAGGCAGCGGTGCGTGCCAGCGCATCGGTGTTCTTCATGATGGTGAGCGTCGCTTCGGCCGCGGCGAGGCTCATCGCCTGGGCGGTATAGGTGCCGCCATGGGCAACGCCCTTGCCGTACTTGCGCATGATCTCTTCCTTGCCGCCGATCGCCGAGATCGGATAGCCGTTGGCAACGGCCTTGGCGACGGTGAAGATATCGGCCTCAATGCCATAAAGCTCCTGGGCGCCGCCCTTGCCGACGCGGAAGCCGGTCTTCACTTCATCGACGATCATCAAGACGCCGTATTTCGTGCAGAGCTCACGCACCGCCTTGATGAATTCCGGCTTCGAGGGGATGCCGCAGCAATTGCCGAGGATCGGCTCGATCAGCACCGCCGCAATGGTGTCGTGATTCTTCTTCAGCACCTCTTCCAGGCGGTTGGCGTCGTTATAGGGCACCTGCCAGAAGAGCTGGCGGACGAGCTGGGGAATGCCTTGGCCATAGCTGATGATCTTGGGATCCTTGCTCTGATCCTTCATGTCGTCGGGATCGGCCGTCCACATGGTGGCGTCGAACAGGCCGTGATAGGAGCCTTCGAAGGTGACGTAATTGTCCTTGCCGGTATAACCGCGGGCGAGGCGGAGCGCCGCCATCACCGCTTCGGTGCCGGAATTGGAGAAGCGCACCAGTTCGGCCGCCGGCATCATCTCCTTAATGAGCTTGGCGACGGTGACTTCCTTCTCGGTCCCCAGCGCATAGACAGTGCCGACCGGCTGGGCTTCGCGCGCGGCGGCATCGACATCCGGATGGCAATGGCCGAGGATCGCTGGGCCATAACCCAGGCGGTAATCGATATATTCGTTGCCATCAATGTCCCAGAGGCGGGCACCCTTGCCGTGCTTCACGAACACGGTCTGCTCGTCGCCCCAATAGCGGAAGTTCGAGCTGACGCCGAGCGGCATATGTTTCAGCGCTTCTTTATAGTGCGCCTGCGACTTGGCGAGGTTGCGTCTCTGGGTTTTGATCGAAGTCATAATGAAAAGCTCCCGTAGGTCATCCCTAGTTTGCGTCGAAATTTGCGCGGTTGCTGTCGCTGGGGAAGCAACCATATTAAATAACGATATAGAAATCCTAGGTGAGCGGCCGGAATTTGTCTACTGCATTAAATGATCATTTAATTTCGCAAGCGCAGCAAAGCGAAATTCTTCAATGTTTTACCCTGCGAATCCTGATAGGTTACGCGACGCCAAAAGGGGCCTTATGAGGGGTAAAATGGCGAAGCCTGAAGCATCCAAAGAGGTGCGCCGCAAGCAATTGATCGATGCGACCATCCGCGCCATCGGCCGGTTCGGCTATGCCAATGCGACCCTGACACAGGTGGCGAGCGAGGCGGGTTTATCGCCCGGCATCGTCAATTTCTACTTTAAATCCAAGGAGCAATTGCTGGTCGCGACCTTGGAACAGATCGCCGATGAATATTCCACGCTGTGGCAATCGGCGATCAACAAGGGCAAAGTCTCGCCGGCGGCGGGACTCGATGCGATGATCGAGGCCGACTTCCATCCCTCGGTCTGCAATTTCGAAAAAGTCTCGATCTGGTACGCCTTCTGGGCCGAGGCGCGCAGCAATTCCGCTTACCACGAAGTGGTCTCGCGGCTGGAAGGCGATTATCTGCAGCAGACCGAAACCCTCTGCAACCGCATCATTGCCGAAGGCGGCTATCAGGAGATCGAGGGGCGGGAGATCGCCGTCGGCCTGAATGCCATGATCGACGGCCTTTGGTTCGACTGCCTGATCGATCCCAAAGCCTTCAACCGCTCGGAAGCGAAGCGGGTCTGCCGAATCTATCTCGCCTCGGTCTTTCCCGCTCATTTCGCTGGCGGCCGACCGTCGGAAGGCGGGCCCCGGCGCAAGCTGGAGGGGCAGAACGATGGTGTTTTCGGCAATGTGAGCCCGGCCATCGATCCCGATATACAGGGCCGCGACGCCCATCGGGCGCGGCTGGCGGTCGCCTTGCGCAAGCGCCTGGAACCGGTCGGCAAGCTGAAGCGCGAGGCTCTTGCCGCAGCTGTCGGCGTTTCGGTGAAGACTCTGGAAAGCTGGCTGGAAGGGCGGGGCGAGCCGAGTTCCTGGCAGATGGGGCGTCTCATCCCGGCGACCGATGCCCAGCTCTGGTTCGAAGTCTACGGTCTCATTCACGAGGAAGCCCAGCGCCTGTTCGAAGCGCGCCTGGCCCAGCAACAGGAACAGGCTCTGCGCGACCGCGCTGCATTGGATGCGTTGCGCGCCGGCAAGGCGATACGAGGCGAGCATAATGACAACTGATCATCCGGCACCCGCTTATCCTGCCCCCCAAACCAGCGGCTGGATCGATGTGCCCGGTGGGCGCGTCTGGTATCGCAGCAATGGCGATTCGCATCCGGGGCGGGCGCCGCTTCTGGTGCTTCATGGCGGGCCGGGGATGCAGCATGACTATCTGCTGCCCTTGACCGCTTTGGCCGATACGCGGCGGGTCATCTTCTATGATCAGCTCGATTGCGGCCGTTCCGACCGCACCAAGGATCCGCGTAACTGGACAGTGGAACGCTATCTCTCGGAAATCGACGCCATCCGTGAGGATATCGGCCTGACGGAGTTGCATCTCTACGGCAATTCCTGGGGCGGCAGCCTGGCGGCGGAATATGCCGCGCAGCGCCCCGCCGGCTTGAAAAGCGTCACCCTCGCCGGGCCGCTGATCAATACCGATCGCTGGATTGCCGACAATGCCGCCTATTGCCGTGCGCTACCGGAACCGCATGCCTCGCTCCTGCTGGGTGAGGCCGCACTCGATGATCCCGCTTATCAGGCGGCGGTCGATTTCTTCTACCGCCGCCATCTCTGCCGCCTCGATCCCTGGCCGGAGATCGTCACCACGACGATGAATAACGGCAATATGAATGTCTATCAGACCATGTGGGGCCCGGCGGAATTCACCTCGACCGGCAGCCTGCGGCAGTTCGACGTGACGCCGCGCCTGCCCGATATCGCCGCGCCCACCTTGTTCATCTGCGGCGAATATGACGAGGCGACCCCCGCCGCCTGCCGCGATTTCGCCAAGCTGGTGCCGGGTGCCCAGGTCGCTGTAATCGCCGATGCCTCCCACCTCGCTCCGGTCGAACAGCCGGAAGCCTATCTGGCCCGATTGCGGGCTTTTCTCGATCCGCTGGGGTAAGGCTGCCTGCTGCCTCCCCGCTAGGAGGCCGGGTTTTAGAGGGCCCAGTCCAGTGCCGGATGCAAGCCTGCCCCCGGAGAACCGCGGGCCCGCCCCCTAGACGGCGGGGATGGGATTCGCTATAGAAAGAGCCAGTTCGTGGTGATTTGGCCGGCCGGCTTGCAGCCACGTTAAAAAAATCGCTAAAGGGCCGCGTGCGGACCAGAGGCGATATATTTTTCGTTTTTGGTGACCGTTATGCCGATCAAGATTCCTGACAAGCTCCCTGCATTCAACGCCCTGGTGAACGAGGGCGTGCGCGTCATGACCGAGGCGGTGGCGATCCGCCAGGACATCCGCCCGCTGCAGATCGGGCTCCTCAATCTGATGCCGAACAAGATCAAGACCGAGCTGCAGATGGCGCGCCTGCTCGGTGCGACGCCGCTCCAGGTCGAGCTGTCGCTGATCCGCATCGGCAATCACAAATCGAAGAATACGGCGGAAGATCACCTGCTCACCTTCTACCAGTCCTGGGAGACGGCGCGGCACCGCAAGTTCGACGGATTCATCATCACTGGCGCCCCGGTCGAGACGATCCCCTATGAGGACGTCACCTATTGGCGCGAATTGCAGGATATCTTCGATTGGACACGCACCCATGTGCATTCGACGGTGAATGTCTGCTGGGGGGCGATGGCCGCGCTCTATCATTTCCACGGCCTGCCGAAACATCAGCTCAGCGAGAAGGCCTTCGGCATCTTCCGCCAGAAGGTCGTGAAGCCGTCCTCGGCCTATCTCAACGGCTTCTCCGACGATTTCGCCGTGCCGGTCTCGCGCTGGGCCAAGATCGCGGTGGAGGATGTCGCCGGCTGTTGCGACCTCAACCTGCTGACCTATTGCGAGGAGCAGGGTGCCTCGATCATCGAGGATGCCAAGGACCGGCGCCTCTATATCCTCGATCATCTTGAATACGATTCGACCTCGCTGTCGGACGAATATTTCCGCGATCTCAAGGCCAATGTGCCGATCAAGCTGCCGCTCAACTATTTCCCGAATGACGATGCGTCTCAGCCGCCGCGCAATCTCTGGCGGTCGCATGCGCATCTCCTGATCGCCAACTGGATCAACGAGATCTACCAGACGACACCTTTCGATATCGCTGAAATCGGCCAGGCGGCGCTTAAGCAGACGGCCTGAAGGCCGGCCTGTCGACGACGCTCATTGCACGACCTTGGCGGCAACAAGGTTGCCCGCCTCACGTGACGGCGTAGCGGCCTCTGCCGTGGACCCTCGCATCAAGTCCGTGGGTGACAGCAAGTGTGCATGATCCGTGTGCAATGACCGGAAGCACAACCATTCCCCTTGGCACAATGCCGACATCCGGCCAGGTTGTCACACTCGGGCTTGACCCGAGGGCCCATCGTTGCAACTGAAGAACGCTACTTTGCGGCGGCTGGCCGAGGAGCTGGCGTGCATTCGTGATGGCCAGGGCTTCGCAAGGCTGCTTTTGAAGCAAGCCAATCCACGGCCTGTATGGTAGATTTACCGAAGCTCCGGCTTCGGCCTGATCGCCGTCACTCTTAAGGCATTCCAAACCTAAGGAGTTCGACATGAGCAGTACATCGCTGCGCGAAGAAACTGCAAACGGGACCAGAGCGCGAACGCTCGACACAAAACTCGAAGTCGTTGTCATCCCGGTTTCTGACGTTGACCGCGCGAAGGCGTTCTATGCGAGCCTCGGTTGGAGGCTCGATGCCGATTTCGCCGGCGGCGACAGTTTCCGTGTGATCCAGTTCACGCCGCCTGGCTCCGGCGGCTCGGTCATCTTCGGCAAAAATGTCACCGCGGCGGCACCGGGCTCGGCCCAGGGCCTGTATCTGATCGTCTCCGATATAGCGGCCGCCCGTGACGACCTGCTTGGCCGCGGCGTCGCAATCAGCGAGGTGTTCCATGACGGCGGCGACGTGCATGACGGCGCGGACGAGCCTTATCTATTTGGCCGGCTTCGGGTCGGCGGTCCGAATCCCGAGCGTCGCAGCTATCGCTCATTCGCCTCGTTCCGCGATCCCGATGGCAATGGCTGGCTGCTTCAGGAGGTCACCGCGCGATTGCCCGGACGCATCGAGGGGGATGACACGATATTCACGTCGCCGGCCGAGCTTGCCGCCGCGCTCCGACGGGCCGCCGCCGCTCATGGCGAGCATGAGAAGCGGACCGGCCAGCATGATGCGAATTGGGCGGACTGGTACGCGGAATACGTTGTGCAGGAACAGGCCGGCAAGCCGCTGCCCTCATGAGGAGCGGCACCGACCGTAAACCCGGTGCGACCAGCTTTGGTCGGACAATTTCAGCTTACCGCCGTGATGGAGGGCGCCGTCGCGATCCTCGGCGCGGCATTCATCGAGGACCCACGACATGACTCAATCCTTCGACGCCATCGTCATCGGGGCTGGACAGGCGGGACCATCCCTGGCCGGCCGGCTGACCACCGCCGGCATGAAGGTGGCGCTCATCGAGCGCAAGCTGTTCGGCGGAACCTGCGTCAATACCGGCTGCATGCCGACCAAGACACTGGTCGCAAGCGCCTATGCCGCCCACCTTGCCCGGCGCGGCGCCGACTATGGGGTCACCATCGAGAGTCCGGTCAAGATCGACATGAAGCGGGTCAAGGCCCGGGCCGATACCGTGTCAAGGAATGCGCGCACGAATGTCGAAAAATGGCTGCGCGGCATGGACAACCTGACGGTCATCACAGGCCATGCCCGGTTCGAGGGAAGGGATGTTGTCCGGGTGGGCGACAGCCAGCTGCGGGCGCCGCGCATCTTCGTCAATGTCGGCGGCCGCGCGAGCGTGCCCGACATGCCCGGTGTCGGCGTGGTCGACTACCTCACCAATAGGTCGATCCTTGAGCTCGATACCGTTCCGCGACATCTGGTCGTCGTCGGCGGAAGCTATATCGGGCTTGAATTCGCCCAGATGTATCGGCGTTTCGGCGCGGCGGTCACGATCATCGAGAAGGGGCCGCGGCTGATCGCGCGCGAGGACGAGGACGTGTCGGAGGCGGTTCGCGAGATCCTCACCGACGAGGGGATTGCGGTACGCACCGGCGCCAGCTGCATCGGGTTCAAGCCCCACCCCGACGGCGTGTCGGTCGATGTCGATTGCACAGCCGGCGATCCGGCCGTGATCGGCTCGCATCTGCTGCTGGCGGTCGGGCGCCGGCCCAACACGGACGATCTCGGCCTCGACAAGGCCGGCATCGCAACGGATGCCCGCGGTTATATTACCGTGGATGACAGCCTGGCCACCAACGTCCCCGGCATCTGGGCCCTGGGCGATTGCAACGGCCGCGGCGCCTTCACCCATACGGCTTATAACGACTACGAGATCGTCGCCGCCAATCTTCTCGATGGCGGCAATCGGCGGGTGAGCGACCGGATTCCGGCCTATGCGCTCTATGTCGATCCGCCACTCGGGCGCGTCGGCCTGTCGGAGACGGAGGCGACACGTACGGGTCGCAAGATCCTGGTGTCCAAACGCCCAATGACGCGGGTCGGGCGCGCGGTCGAGCGGGATGAAACCAAGGGCTTCATGAAGGTGGTCGCCGACGCGGAGACGAAACAAATCCTCGGGGCCGCCATCCTGGGGACCGGCGGTGACGAGGCGATCCACGGCATCTTGGACATGATGAATGCCGGCGCAACCTATCCGGTCCTGCAATGGGCGGTGCCGATCCACCCGACCGTCTCGGAACTGATTCCGACGGTCCTCGGCGACCTGAAGGCAGCAGGCGGCTGACAGTGTTTCCGTTCGCACCTACCGCAAGATTTTTTTAGCAGGGCGTCACAAAACGCTGTCCTGGATCGTCATCATTTCGGAATCCTCACATTGGAACCGAAGGAAGGACGTAGAACCATGACTGCCAAACTGGATCCCTTTGCCGCCGCGCCGCAACTGATGAAGACCTGGATGACCGCATCGGTGGAGATCGCCGCCAGCCTTGAGCCAAGCCTGATCGAGCTGGTGAAAATCCGCGCCTCGCAAATCAACCAATGCGCCAATTGCATCAACATGCACACGGTCGAGGCGCGAGCCCAGGGCGAGACGTAACAACGTAGCTATCTGCTGCCGGCCCGGGGGGAAGCGCCATGCTATACCGACCCCGAGCGCCTTATACGATTTGTTCCAACATAAAGGAGAAGATGATGCCCCAACCCTCGAGTTACGACCCGAACACGACGGCGCTTCTGTGCATCGACTTCTATAATGACTTCCTCAGCGAGGGCGGAAAGCTCTGGCCATGGGTGAAGGACATGGTCCAGCAAAATAATCTGCTCGACAATCTTCGGACCATCGTTCGCACGGCGCACGAGGTTGGCGTTACAGTCTATCACGTGCCTCACCACCGCTGGGAGCCGGGCGACTATGTCAACTGGAAGTACCCGTCACCCTACCAGCTTGGTGCGGCCGAGCGGCAAGCCTTTGCCAAGGGCACCTGGGGTGGCACCTTTCACGACGATTTTCAGGTGCAGCCCGGTGACATCGTCGCCACGGAGCACTGGGCTTCGAGCGGCTTCCCGAACACCGATCTCGACCACCAGCTCAAGCGCTACGGCAAGGAAAAGATCATCCTGCTCGGGCTGTTGGCGAACACCTGCTACGAGGCGACCGGCCGCATCGGCATGGAACTCGGCTACCACGTCACGCTTGTCCGGGACGGGACGGCGGCGCGTTCGCCAGCGGCGATGCACGCGGCCATGGAGATCGACGGACCGACCTATGCTCACGCCATTCTCACAACGGCGGAATTAGTGGCCGCGTTGAAACGCCGGGCCGTGATCTCATAAGCGCAAAACCCTGATCGACCCATCAAGTCTTTATGGGTCACAATCCAAGCATGTCGTGCACCTGTCGACGCAGCGGCGTGAATTGCACCGCTGCGTCGGCGATACGGGGTGCTGCGGTCAGACCGCAGCCCTGGCAGCCTTTGCCGCTTCCGGTTCGACCCAGAAACCGAAACCGACGGCGAGACGATTCCATCCATTGATGATGTTGATCATCAGCGTCAGCTTCACCCGTTCCTCTCCGGTGGAATGCACTTTGAGCCCTCGCTTGCCTCACCGTGGCGGTGGTCTTTGGAAAGACGGGTCAGGGCTTCGGTCCAGGCCAAGGCGGCAAGAAATCTGTGGAGTGCTGCCTGCGGACAACGCGAGCTTAGCCTCAGAACCTGAACGACCTTGCTGGTGCCCTATGGTCGACTATCTTGCGCTCAAATCGCCGGATATGTCCCACCCAATGCCGTGAATTATCTTAACCCTCGGATTAAATTCGCGGGTCGTCGGAACTGGCGTTTGATCTTACTCCGCCGCCACCAGATGACCGCCGCCGAGATCGCGGTAGCTGACATAGCTCGGCACGAAATTGACCGGGCGGAACGGGCTCGGCACTTCGCCTTCCAACCGCTGGCGCACCATGTTCCGGCGGAGCGGATCGGGGATCGGTACGGCGGCCAGCAGCTTCTTCGTATAAGGATGCTGCGGATTACCGAGGACCGAGGCGGTCGGTCCGGTCTCGACGATCTGGCCGAGATACATGACCGCTATGCGGTGGCTGATCTCTTCAACGACTGCCATGTCATGCGAGATGAAGAGATAGGAGAGACCGAATTCCGCCTGCAATTCGCGCAGGAGATCGAGGATCTGCGCCTGGATCGAGACATCGAGCGCCGAGACGCTTTCATCGGCAATGATGACTTTCGGATTGAGGGCAAGGGCGCGGGCGATGCAGATGCGCTGGCGCTGGCCGCCGGAGAATTCGTGGGGATAGCGTGTCGCCTGTTCCGCGGTCAGGCCGACTCGGCGGAAGAGATAGGCAACGCGGTCCTTCAGCTCGCTGCCATTGGAAATCCCATGAATCACCAGCGGCTCGGCTACGAGATCGCCAACTGTCATGCGGGGATCGAGCGAGGCGAAGGGATCCTGGAAGACCATCTGCATCTGCCTGCGCAAATGCTGCAATTCGCGGCCGCTGATGCTGGCGATGTCCTTGTCCTCGATCTTGATGCTGCCGGTCGAGGGCACCAGGCGCAGGACCGCCTTGGCCGCCGTCGATTTGCCGCAGCCGGATTCACCGACCAAAGCCAGGGTTTCCTGCGGCATCAGGTCGAAGGAGACCTTCTCCACCGCATGAACACGCTGCTGCGTTCGGTGCAGGAGGCCGCCTTTGATATCGAAACGCACGACCAGATCGCGCACGCTGAGGACCGGCTTCGGCTGTTCCGGCTGGACCGGCATTTTCGGCGCGCGGGCGCCGGCACTGAATTTCGGCACCGCGTCGAGCAGGGCCTTGGTGTAGTCATGCTGCGGATTGGTGAAGATCGCTTCGACGGCACCTCCTTCCACCATCTTGCCATAGCGCATGACGATGACGCGGTCGGCCATTTCGGCAACGACGCCCATGTCATGGGTGATCATGATGATGGCGGTGCCGGTCTCGCGGCGGAGATCGGCCATCAGTTCGAGGATCTGCGCCTGGATGGTGACATCGAGCGCAGTGGTCGGCTCGTCGGCGATCAGCACCTTCGGATCGCAGGACATGGCCATGGCGATCATGACGCGCTGGCGCATGCCGCCGGACATCTCGTGCGGATATTGCTTCAACCGCTTCGCCGCTTCGGGAATCCGCACCGCCTGCAAAGCCTCGACCGCCCGCTTGCGGGCCTGGGCATCGCTCAATCCCCGGTGCCGGCGCAGGCTCTCGGTCATCTGTGTGCCGATGCTGAGGACGGGATTGAGCGAGGTCATCGGCTCCTGGAAGATCATGGCGATATCGTTGCCGCGGATCTCCTGCATCGCCACGTCGTCGAGCTTGAAGAGGTCTCGGCCGTTGAACATGGCGCTGCCGCGGATCACCCGGCCGCCCGGCTTTGGCAGTAAGCCCATGAGCGACAGCGAGGTGACCGATTTGCCGGACCCGGATTCCCCGGCGATGCAGAGCGTTTCGCCCTGGCGCAATTTGAAGCTGAGGCCGTCGACCACTGTGACCGGGCCGGTCGGCGTTGCGAATTGCACCGCCAGGTCCTGGAGGTCGAGGATCACCCCGCCGATTTTCCGCCCGCTGCCGGGCTGGATGGTGGCGTCGTGATGGCTGGGCTGAGCAGTCATTTTGGCTGGCGATCCGTTTCTTGCTGGTGATCCGATTTAATCAAGCAGGCTATCGATCGAGCAGGCGATCAATCGAGCACAACACGGGGGAAATAGAACGAGACCACCCAGTTCGGCATGTCGACGATTTCACTGATTCTGAGATCGCCGCAGACCGAGCAGAGCATATAGGCCTCGACGGCGCTGATTTTGTGGCGCTTGCCGAGGAGATCGATCATGCCGCTGACGGCATCGCGGGCACCGGTCATCAGGTCAGGACCGACGCCGGTCGTCACGTCATAGCCCTTCTCGTCCAGATGGCGGCTGACCGGGCCGGCGGTTCGGAAGCGCGGCATCTTGAGATTGGCACCCTTGACCAGTTCCAGCTTCACCGTGACATCGAGCTGACTTTCGATCGCCGTGCCACAGACCTCGCCGTCACCCTGGGCGGCATGGGTGTCGCCGAGCGAGAACAGGCCGCCTTGCACCTCGACCGGCAGATAAAGCTCGCTGCCAAGGCCGAGATCGCGGATATCGAGATTGCCGCCGACGCGGCGGGGCGGCACGACCGAATGCAGGCCGGGCTGGGCCGGGGCCAGGCCGACCGTGCCGGCGAAGGGCTTCAGCGGGACCTTGGCGAGCGAGCCGTACATCGCCGGCGCCAGGCTGTCCGCATCGTATTTCCAGATATGAAGGGCCGGTTCCTTGAACTGGTCCGCCAGCAGCCCGAAGCCCGGGATGTTGGCGGTCCAGCCCCAGCCGCAGGGTTTATAGCCGAGCATGGTGACCTTCACGGCATCGCCGGGTTCCGCCCCGTCGATCTCGATCGGCCCCAGGACCGGATTGACCTTGCCGAAGTCGAGGCGGGGGATATCCCCCGCCGTCCACTCTGGTGTTATCTGTCCGCACGACGATTCCATGCACTGCAACTCAACGACGTCGCCGGAGCCGACCGTGTGAATCGGCTTCAGCGAATTATCCCAGCCGATGTGATGCTGGTGATCGTGGATCGTGCAGGTCACGTTGTGCGGAGCATGTGTCATTTCTTCACCCAAACGTCTTCATAGGGGACGGGCTGGTGGATCACGTCGACGAAGTAGGATTTGTCGCCTTCGATCCGGTCCGAGCGCAGCGTATAGCGGTTCGGATTGAGCAGGGGCACCCAGGGGGCGTCCCGCATGATGATATCACCGAACAGCTTGCTCCAGGCGGCGTTCCGTTCTGCCGTCTTGGCGGGATCGGCGATCGCATTGGCCGCCTGGGCCCGCTTGTCGATCTCCTTGTTGCAGTAATGCGCGTAGTTGTAGCCGCCTTCGGCCGCACTCGCACAACCCAGGATCGGCGTATAGAAGTTGCTGGGATCCGGGAAGTCGGCATACCATTCGGTCAGCGTCATCGGTGTGCCATCGACCTTGCTGGCGATGCCATTGAAGGCGGCGTTGTCGAGGCCCTTCAGGCTGACCTTGACGCCGATCGCGGCGAGGTCCTTCTGGATGGACTGGCCCATGCGCGGCCAGGGATCGGTATTGGCGAAATAGAGCTCGGTCTCGAAGCCCTTTTCCAGTCCGGCTTCCTTGAGCAGTTCCTTCGCCTTGGCCGGATCGTAGCCATAGCCCTTGAAGTTCGCGTCATAGCCGGCCATTGCCGGCGGCAGGACCTGGTCGGTCACCGTGCCCCGGTTGTTCAGGATCTTGACCAGGCGATCCTTGTTGATCGCGTAGCTGACCGCCTGACGCACCTTCACATTGTCGAAGGGCTTCACATGGGCGTTCATGGTCATATAGTTCAGGTTGAGCTGCTTTGCCTCGTAGAAGCGGTCCTTCAGCGCCGCATTCTTGGTGACTTCGATGAACTTGGCCGGCGGGAAGATGTCGCCCGTCAGGTCGGCCTCGTTATTCTGCACCTTCAGGACCTGCACCACCGGCTCCAGGCCGAACTGGACGGTGATCTGATCGGCGTGAGGGCGGCCCGGGTGATTCGGATAGGGCGTGCGTTCCAGAACGATATGCTGGCCCTTCACCCATTCCTTCATCGCGTAATCGCCGGTGCCGACCGGATGCTGGCCGAAGTCGGCGCCGTATTTCTCGACCTCTTCCTTCGGCACGACATAGGAGAAGTTCAACGCCATGATATGCAGCATGGTGGCGTCGGGCTGGGTCAGGTGGAAGACCACCGTATAATCGTCCGGCGTCTCGATGCCGGAAAGCTCGTTTGCCTTGCCGCTGGCCACATCGTCATAGCCCTTCAGCGCGGTGAAATAGCCGGCGCCGGGGCTCTGCGTCTTCGGATCGACCACGCGATCGATCGAATATTTGACGTCGCCGGCCTTCATCTCGCGGCCGTTCTGGAACTTGATGCCTCGGCGCAGCTTGAAGGTATAGGTCAGGCCGTCGGGCGAAACCTCGTAACTCTCGGCAAGGTCGGTCACCAGATCGTTGGTGCCGTGCTTGTAATCCATCAGCCCGTCGAAAATCGACCGAATGGTCGTCCAATTCTGGAAATCGTAGCCGATCGCCGGATCGAGCGTGTTGAGATCGTCCTTGAAGACGATCGAATAGCTGCCGCCATTCTTCGCTTCCTCGGCATGGCCCGGCGTGGCGATGCCTGCCAGTGCCGTGCTCGCCAGCAGGGCCAGTGCGAAGCTGGCGCCCAGGGTAAACCGCTGGGTAAAGCGTTTGGTCATCAAATCCCCCTCTGTTTTTGGTTAAGTTATAAGTCCCCGTCCGCCCGCCTACGCCTCGTCTTGGCCGAACGGGGACCTTGGTCAGGTGGTTACTTCACATCTGTCGCATAGATGACGTCGTAATTGACCGGGATGTGAATCGGGTCGGCGAAGACGCCGTTCGGTCCCTGGATGCGCTTCGAATGGATGACATAGGCCTTCTCGTTGAAGACCGGCGCCCAGGGCGCATCCTTCATCAGGTCGGTATAGATCTTGCCCCATTCCACCGCGCGTTCGCCCTGCTTGGCGGGATCGGTGATGGCATTGGCCTTGTCGGCGCGGGCATCAAGATCCTTGTTGCAATACCAGGCCCAATTCCAGCCACCTTCGACCGCGCCGCCGCAGCCGAGGATGGCGGTGTAGAAGTTGCTGGGATCGGGGAAGTCGGCGATCCAGGCCATGCCGCCCGACCAGATCATCGGCGCACCGTCCTTCTTGCCACCGGCGGCGATCACCGTGCCCATGTCCTGCGACTTGATATTCGCCTTGATGCCGATGGCGGCCAGATCGCTCTGGATAGCCTGGGCGATGCGCGGCTGCGGGTCGGTGTTCATGACATAGAGATCGGTCTCGAAACCTTTCTCCAGCCCGGCTTCCTTCAGCTTCGCCTTGGCGCCCTCGACGTCGTATTTGTAGCCCTGATAGCTCTTGTCATAGCCCGGCATGGCGGGGGGCAGCGGCTGATTCGCCGGCACCGCGCGGCCGTTGATCAACTTGACGATACGGTCCTTGTTGATCGCCATATTGACCGCTTGGCGCACAGCCACGTTGTCGAACGGCTTGATATTGACATTCATCGTCACATAGCCGGTCTGGAGCTGTTCGGTGATGGCGATCTGGTCCTTCAGGCTGGCATCCTGGGTAACCTCGACGAATTTCGCCGGTGGGATGCCGTCGCCCGGAATGTCGATCTCGCCCTTCTGCATGCGGGTGAGGGCGACGGTCGGGTCCTGGCCGATCTCGAAAGTGATCTTGTCGAGATAGGGTTCGCCGGAGCGGTGGTAATCCTTGTTGCGCTCGAAGACGATGCGCTGGCCGGGCACCCATTCGCCCAGCTTGAAGGCGCCGGTGCCGACCGGCTTATGACCGAAATCGCCGCCGGATTTCTCGACCTCTTCCTTCGGCACGACGAAGGAGAAGTTGAGCGCCATCAGATGCAGCAAAGTGGCGTCCGGATGGCTAAGCTCGATCTTCACCGTATAATCGTCCGGCGCCGTCACGCCGGCCAGTTCCTTCGCCTTGCCGGCCTGGAAATCGTCGAAGCCCTTGAGCGAGGCGTAATAGCCGGCGCCGGGGCTCTGGGTCTTCGGATCGCAGGTGCGTTCCAGCGAATATTTGACGTCGGCGGCCTTCATCTCGCGGCCGTTATGGAATTTGACGCCCTTGCGCAGCTTGAAGGTATAGGTCAGGCCGTCCGGTGAGACTTCGTAGCTCTCAGCCAGATCCGGCACCAATTCGGTGGTGCCCGGCTTGTAATCCATCAGGCCGTCGAACATGGCCTTGATCATCGACCAGTTCTTCCAGTCATAACCGATCGCCGGGTCCAGGGTCGGAATGTCGTCCTTGAAGGTGACGGTGGCTTCGCCGCCCTGCTTCGGCGTCGCCGGCGTGCCGGCGGCTTCCTGCGTCGCGGCCGGCTGGGTCGCTGCCGTTGTCGACGCCGTGGTTGACGACTGGGACTGCGCCTGCTGTGTCGACTGTTCGGTCGCGGCGGGCGCGCTGGATTGCTGTTCTTCCTTCTTCTGGTCGCAGGCGCCGAGCGCAATCAGCGCCAACACCGATACCGATGCCATCAGACGTTTCATGTTCCCCTCCTAAGGGCCGCCAACCCGGCGGCCGTTGCGATATTGGTTTTTTTATCAACGCAGTTTAATACGCGGATCGATGAGCGGCGCGATCAGATCGGCGATCAGGCTGCCCATGGCGACGGCGAAAGCGACGATCAGCATGACGCCCATGATGATCGGGATATCGAGCTGCTGAATCGCCTGCCAGGTCAGCTGGCCGATGCCGGGCCAGCCATAGACCGATTCGATCAGCACCGCGCCGCCCATGAAGAAGCCGATATCCAGGCCGATCATGGCGATGATCGGCAGCAATGCATTGGGGACGATATGCAGGCCCAGGATCCGCAGCCGGTTGAGGCCCTTGGCTCGCGCCGTGCGGACGTAATCCTGGCGGAGTACCTCGATCACGGTCGAGCGCATCTGCTGGGCATACCAACCGGCTCCCAACAGGCCGAGCGAGAGCGAGGGAAGGATCAGGTTCTTGAACTGCCCATAGCCGCCGATCGGGAACCAGCCGAGATGCACGGCGAAGAAATAGAGCAGCAGCAGGCCAAGCAGGAAGGCCGGCATCGAGATGAAGATGAAGGTCGCCGCCATGATCGCCTGATCCAGCGCGCTGTTGCGCCGCAGCGCCGCGACCAGACCGAAGGTGAGGCCGAGGATCAGTTCGAAGAAGATCGCGCCGACCATCAGCAAGGCAGTCGCCGGTATGCGCGGGAAAATCAGCGTGGTGACTTCGCTGCGCTGTAGATAGGAGCGGCCGAGATCGCCATGCAGCAGGCTCCACAGATAACGGCCATATTGCTGCCAAATAGGCAGGTTGAGGCCGAGCTGCTCGCGCACCCGTTCCACCTGGTCCACGCTGGCGGTGCGACCGGCCACTTGGCGCGCCGGATCGGCCGGCAGCAGATAGAGCAGGCAGAAGGTAATGATGCTGACCCCAAGGAGGATCAGCAAAGCCTGGATCAAACGGCGAAGAACATAAGCCGACATCAGTGTTTCCCCCGCAGGGTCGGATCGAGAATATCGCGCAAGGCATTGCCCAGCAGGTTGAAGGACAAGGCCAGGATGGCGATCACGATACCGGGATAGAAGACCAGCCAGGGGAAGCTTTGGAAATAGCTTTGATTCTCGTTGATCATGCCGCCCCAGCTGGGGGTCGGCGGCTGCACCCCGACGCCGAGATAGGACAGGGCCGCTTCCAGGAGCACCGTGGTGGCGATGCCGAGCGTCGCCCAGACGGTGATCGTCGGCACCAGATGCGGCAGGATATGGCGGAACAGGATGCGACCGGTGCCGGCCCCGATGCTGCGTTCGGCCATGACATATTCGCGTTCCGAGAGCGAGGTCGTCTCGGTATAGAGCACGCGCGCGATCTGCACCCAGTTCACCATGGAAATCACGATGACGACGATCCACAGGCTGGGCCGGAAAATGGCCGCCAGCACGATCGCCAGCAGCAGGGAGGGAAAGGCCATCATCAGATCGGTGAACCGCATCAGCACCGTGCCCAACCAGCCACGCAAGAAACCGGCGGTGACGCCGATCAGCGCGCCGATGGCGATGGCGATGCCGTTCGCCAGCAGGCCGATGATAAGCGAGGCGCGGGCGCCATAAATCAGGCGGGAGAGGAGATCGCGGCCGAGGAGATCGGTGCCGAGCAGGAATTCGCTGTTGGGTGGTAGCGGCTCGCCGATATCGGTCAGGCCGTTGGGCAGTTGATTGTCAGGGGCGAAGGGCGCGATCAGCGGCGCGAAGATCGCCGCCAGGACGATGAGCGAGATAACGACAAGCCCGAACAGCGCCAGCTTCCGCTTCAGCAATTCTTTCAGAACATACATAATGCTTTCAGAACTCCGTTGGCCCCACCAGCACCGAAGGTCAAAACGGCGGGGTCAAATGAGCCTTTTGGTTGCCATGAAAAGTGGCGGCAGCATAGGTGCAAACCGCCGCATCTTCAACAAGGCTGACACAAAATCGCCACGGAATCTTACGCCCGCCAGTTGCGGGCTTGAACGCCTTTTCAGAGACGTAAAGAGCCTGACAACATACGGGAATATGCGGGGGCCTAGGCGCGAATGCGGATGGAGGATTCCGTCATCGTGGATTGGGCAGGCGGACCGGGCGCATCAGGAAGGCCGGCATATGGTCTCCGAAGGCCAGGACCGGCGTATCCTCGTCATGGTCCCGGCGACCGGCGGAACGCCGTTCGTGGCGATTTTGCTGGCGGACCGGTTCGAGCGGCGCCTTTTCGACGGCCGGCAAAGCGGCGGAGGATTCCAGCTTCTCGTGCCGGCCCTGATGCACGGGCGGGTGCGGAATGGCGGCTTCGATTTCAGCGGCCGCGACTTCCTGGCTTTCGCTCTTGCCGTTCTTGCCGCGGCGGTTGCGGCCCCGATCACGTCCACCCTCGCGCGATGCGCCTTCGGGAGCCTTGTCGCCCGCGGGTTTCCGGCGCTCATGGCGGCCGCGGCGGCGTCCCTTGCCGTCGCCCTCTTCGAAGGGCAGCAGCTCGATGCCGTCGATGGTGATGCGCGGGATTTCCTTGCCGATCAGTTTCTCGATCGCGGCGACATGCTTGCCGTCATCCGGCGTCGCAAAGGTGTAGGCATGGCCTTCGCGGCCGGCCCGGCCGGTACGGCCGATGCGATGCACGTAATCTTCCGCGTGAATCGGCGTATCGAAATTGAAGACATGGCTCAGCGCCGCGATATCGATGCCGCGCGCGGCGACGTCGCTGCACACCATCAGCGCGGTTTCCCCCCGCTTGAACTTTTCCAGCGTCTCGGTGCGTTTGGATTGCGGCATGTCGCCATGCAACTGCGCCACGTTGAAGCCGTGCTTGGTCAGCGAACGGTAGAGAATATCGACATCGCGCTTGCGGTTGCAGAAGATCAGCGCATTGGTCACCTGCTCGGCACGGATCAGGCGCCGCAGCGCTTCGCGCTTATCCATCTCATCGACGATGGTCAGGCCCTGGGTCACCGTGCTGGCCGTGGTCGCCGGCGGGGCGACGGTGATTTCCTTCGGATTCATCAGGAAGGCATCGGCGAGACGGCGGATTTCCGACGCCATGGTGGCCGAGAAGAACAAGGTCTGGCGCAGTTTCGGCAGCAGGCTGACGATGCGTTCCACATCGGGAATGAAGCCCATGTCCAGCATGCGGTCGGCTTCGTCGATCACCAGCGTCTTGACGTCGCTCATCAGGATTTTGCCGCGCTCGAAGAGATCGATCAGCCGGCCCGGCGTGGCGATCAGCACATCGACGCCGCGATCCAATTTCTTTTCCTGGTCGGCAAAGCTTTCGCCACCGATCAGCAGCGCCATCGAGAGATTGATGTACTTGCCGTATTTCTCGAAGTTTTCCGCCACCTGGGTGGCGAGTTCGCGGGTCGGTTCCAGGATCAGCGAGCGGGGCATCCGGGCGCGGGCGCGGCCGTTATGCAGGATCTCCAGCATCGGCAAGGTGAAGGAGGCTGTCTTGCCGGTGCCGGTCTGGGCACAGCCGAGAACGTCCCGGCCCATCAGCACGAAGGGAATGGCCTGGGCCTGGATCGGGGTGGGATCGGCGTAGCCGAGTTCGGAGATCGCCTGCAGAATTTCGGGGCTGAGCCCCAGTTCATCAAAAGTCATGCTTGCTCGAAATCGGGTGCCTGAGGACGTCTCGGCGGCGGATCTGCCGCTGGATCGCTCAAGGCAGCCGGCCCCATCAGGACTGCCTAAAAATCGCGGGAAATATAGGGACTATGCCGGTTTTGTCAATCAAACCGGGCTTTCCAGGGGCGTTCCGGCTCCGCCCAAGACCATCAGGGTGCCATGCTTCGACGACATGGCACCCTTTATCAGCTACTTAAACGGAGTTTAGCAGCGCATCCCATTCGAGCAATTCACATCGCCGTTGCTCTCCGGCGTGGGGAACAGGAAGACCGTCAGATTCCGCAGGAAAGCCTTGAATTGCGGGTCGTCCGGGCCGCTGACATCGGTGATCGATCCGGTTGCATATGTGACAGCGTCGTTACCCTGGCAATAGGCGGCTGACACGCGGATCTTGCTATCGCCGCCGCGGCCCATTTTGGTCGAGTCTTTGTCGCCGGAATTCTGGCAGATATAGTCGCCGGTGCCCCCGGTTTCGTTGAAGGCCAAGCGCACGCGTGGTCCCCTATCGACCGGCACATAGCCGTTCGGCTGGATCGCCTCCGCCACCAACTGGTTGAAGTCCTTCTGCGACATGGCGAAGGGATTGCCCGTGACATCCGCATGGATGCCCTTCTGATAGGGGATCCATCGCCCTTGCTCGGGATCATAGCCGGAGTTGATCTGCCGGTAGTCGATCTTGCCATAGGAGGAACAACCGGCCAGGCCGGCCGCCAGGAGCAATGCCAGGAATGGTCGTGACCAGTGGATGAGGGAGGGGGCGGAGGCTGGGTTAGCCATGGTGATTTCTCCAAGGGACGCTGTTAATAAGCTAAGCGGACTGATTTTTTAATCAAGACATATGCGATTCCCGGCGGATAAGTCGTGACGGGATCGGGACGGCGTGTGGAACAGGTAATGGCATGACGGTGCATCTGGTGAAGCTTTGTGTCGGTATCGGGTCCATTCAGGAGCTGGTTGCCTATCGCGAGGATTTGATGCGCCGCCTTGGTAAAAAAGGAAAGCCGCTCGAGGATCAGCATTGGACCCGCCATCGCCCGAAACGGGCCGAGGAAGTGCTGGATGGCGGTTCATTATATTGGGTGATTCGTGGATCGGTCTGTGTCCGCCATCGCATCCTGCGACTCGATGAGGTCGAGGACGAATCCGGCAATCCCTTCTGCGCCATCGTCTACGATCCGACCGTCATCATGACCGAGACGCGTCCGAAGCGCGCCTTCCAAGGCTGGCGCTATCTCGAGGCGGCCGATGCGCCGCCCGACCTGCCGAACCAGGAACAGGCACTGCGCCAGCTTGCCGACGAAGCGGAATTGCCGGCAGAGATGCTGGCGGAACTGCGCAGCCTGGGACTTGCCTGACGCTCTCTCATTTGCGCGACCCGGTGTGCTCACACGGCTGCACATGACCTGATCGCCGTCCAGAACGATGGAGACTATCATCGGAGTCTGTCGTCGATATGAAGCTCGGCGCACATTGCCGTGGCCGCCGATGCGGGCGCTTTCAGCGCTCCCTTATCGAGATAACCGCCCTCGAACAGCGATACGGCCTGGGCGGTTCCCGCTTTGGATGCCTCGATCGACTACGGCTTCCACCGGATCAAGACGAAGAACAACAGCGTCGGCGGCACCGCCAAGGGCGATCACCACGCGCATGAAATTGTCGCTGCGATGCAGGCGGGCTAGTCGGTTGATCTGCCGTCAAGCTTCGTGCTGACCCCGCATGCCGGCCTCGACTACGTGCATATCTTCGAGGAAAGCTTCAGCGAAAGCGGGGCCGGGGCGTTCGACCTCACGACCAAGAGTAACGACACGGACTCTCTGAAGCCGCATATCGGCGTCAGCTTGGCGAAGACCTTCGCCACGGATAATAGCTGGCGCCTGACGCCCCAGCTCGATCTCACCTATAGGCGAGAGATGCTGGACAACAGGCGCGATGCCAGGTGGTGGCGGGCGGCAGCAACTTCACGGTCAAGGGTGTCAATCCCTCGCGTGATGAACTCGGCCTCGGCACCAGCCTCACGGCACAGCTCAGCGAGACAGTGGACGTTTATGGCGGCTATACCGCGCAATTGCCGATCGGTCGGCCACAACTTCGAAGCTCGCTTGCGCGTGGCGTTTTAAGGCGGCTTGCGCCTCACCCACCCCGCCCTCCCTCATGCAGAGGAGGGTCGGGTGGGTGCTCAACCTCCATTCCCCGCTCGCCGCGATAACGGCCTCGCTTATGTGATCGGGACGAGCGACATTGCCTTCCGTGATGGTCGGAAGCCGAGCTCGATCAGTCCATCACGATGTTCCACTAACCGGTCTTTGGCGGGAATCGATCGGCCACTGCAGATTTTTTGAGTCGACTTATCGGGCGAAGCGACGAGCCCCGACCGATTCCGCAGTGCAACGAGAGCATAGAGCACCGAATTCTTGCGCATCGCAGCCACGATTCTTCCTTTTGAACTTGTGGTTGTCACTGTTCGAGCCGCTATCTGTAGCTTCGGAACACGAGAAAAAGGCGGTTTCCCGGGCTTTCTTAAAAAAAATCACGATGATGTTTTTTTCTGCTGGACAGTTCCGAATGACTCGCCTAAAAACCGCGCCACCAGACGGGGCGGTGACAAGCACCGGCGAACGACTGGTTCGGAAGGCGGTTTCGCTGACCGGGTCTAGATGGCGCAGAGAGCCCAGTCAGGGCACTTGAATCGCTGTTACGGCATCGCTATATTGCTCGATCGTGTCGGGCCGAATCGGCCACGATACATCGCGTTTTGCGGTGTCTGCTAATTGACATTGTTGAGAGAAGAGAAGGGATACGCGGGCGGCGGATCTTGATTGGGCTTAGGCCTGGTATGA
>NZ_JAXCLW010000013.1:0-72647 GCF_034044715.1 Dongia soli
CACATCATTGTCGAAGACCGCCGGATCGCCGACCTCGGAATGCGCCGCCAGAACCCGGTTCAGCCAAAGCCGGAGCCGCTTAACCCTTCGGAAAACCCGGCTGCGCCTCTTTGGCCGCCGGTCTCGTCCTGCATGCCATGGCGCCGGTCCGCTTCCATGATCCTCCCCATCCCCATAGTCATTACCACTATGGATACAGCGAATCATTCGATCCGCGTACAAGCAGCCCGTGCGATAGTGCGACGACTGTCACGCGGCGCCTGTGTTTCCCGCCGCCCTGGACCCAACCACCACGACCATGAAAGGACCCTTGGGCCAAGCTGCCGGTGTCAGCTTGACCCGCGCCCAGCAATTCTGCATGGACAGCAGTAATATATATCTGCCAGCTCGCCCCGTTGATACCGGAACCTTCGCCCGCGCTCGGCGCTTAACATTCGCGCTGAACTTCCGAAGAGGATTCCTCAATGACTCAAAACAAGCAGCCAAACCAAAATCAGAGCAGCCATAAAGTTCAGGGCAAACGTCCTGATCAAGGGCAGAATCAAGCACAGCACCCCGATCAGTTGCAAGGCGGGGAGAAAGCGACGCCGCCAGAACCCAAGACAGATCGGGAGCGTGCTCAACACCAGGATCAAGTCCGTGTCGGTCGAGAAAAGCAGAAAGACAAAGAGCGGTAACTGAGTTCATCGCAATCGCCGTACAGCGACCTATACTAGGCGGAGTGATCTACTCCGCCTTTTTTTGCCGCCCCTCTCGCCTTCGTCTCGCTTAAGCGCAACCAACCGATTGTAGAAAGTCAATGCGCCGCTCACACAATCAGGAGCGACGGAACAGTTGCCGCCTCTGCTGTTTTCTTTGGCATAGCAACACGAGGAGGTACCTATGAAACTTGCTACAGTCGCGTTCGCTGCGACCTGCCTGATCTTTGCATCGGCCGGCAGCAGCATCGCTCAAAGCAACAACACCACTGAGGGCACCAATCCGCAACCGCCGACAACCACCGGCACGACCAATGTACCCGACGCTACGGGCGGCGGCACGCAGGGCGGCGGTGCCGGCGAAAACAGTGGCTCGAATAACTCCGGCGGCGTATCAGGCGGTGGAACTTCCGGCGCCGGCGGAACATCCGGCGGTGCCGGCGGGACTTCCGGTGGTGCCGGCGGCACATCGGGCGGCGCGTCCGGCGGCGGAAGCTCCGGCGGCGGTTCAAGTAGCGGCGGCTCAAGCGGCGGCGGCGACTAAGGCTGATCTCCTTCCCAAGAGCCGCCACGAGGCGGCTCTTTTTTGCCCGGCCATCGATGGAGTATCGAACCACGTTTCCTCATGGGAGGCCGGAAGCCGACAGCCAAACTGTCTCGCTTGACGCAATCACTGCAATAGACCGGGGCATTTGAACGAGGAATACGAGGAGGCCCCACTTAAGCGATGTCGCGATCAGGGGGCCTCCTTACCGGCCGAGACCGCCACCACCTCCATCGCCAAGACCGCCACCTCCTCCATGACCAGGGTCTATACCATTGCGCTCGTTTGCATTCTGCTGCTTTTCCAGGGCTCGTTGGGTTGCGTCTTTATCACAGGCGGCGATGAAAGCGATGCAGGCGGCCAGCAGCGCGAACTTTCTACGCGTCATGAGAACTCTCCTTCCTAGATGGCACAAATTCCCGGAAGCGGTTTTGGTCGGGCGCGCTGGCCCAAGCGAAGAGCTGCATGTTTACCTGCAGCCGCGCGATGGGCGCGACCAAGCTTTTTGCTCTACCGGACATTATGGGATCTTCCATCCTTTTACATGCCGACGAACATTTCTCGAGGAAATCGTTTCAAGAAAGTAGGCACGTTCCACATCAGCCAAGCCGGTCTCCATATCCTTTTGCAGCCGGAGCTTCGTCACGAGTACCTGCTTCCTGGCATTGATGACGTCTTAAACGCCACTGTACGCTTCATCACATCGATACGTCCTTGTGGCCACAGAGCTGGATGTAGCGGAAGGGCATATTGCCGTATTCGCCCGGTTTTTCTCCAGTTCGCACCGAGGGCGTGGATATAGTAAAACAGGAACCCAAGCACGAAGGGGGCATGCAAAAAGGGGGGTGAACATCGCCGGTCGCCAGGATCGCATCCAACAGTGCATGCGCGTCTGCCGCTGCACTTTGGTAAGGCAGCACCTTGGCCATGCCCGTCAACACGATGCCGCTCGTCTTGGTTCCGTTGCTTCTATGCGCTAGACAACAATGAACGGACTATCTCGGAGCGGACAATCGAAGCGTCTTCGCAGCTACGCGGTGTCGCAGTCCACCATATCGGTTCGATAGTGCCTCAGCCTCATGTCAGCTGATTTTCGAGACGGCGCGATGCGGACCGGATCGGTCCGATAGGGACTCTGCTGGACGCATCCCGCCGACTGATATGCGCGCTGCCTCATCCAAGCGGTATCACACCGGACGTCTTCCCGTGGCCGCGAAGCGAGAATGAGGCACTTTGATTTCGGGTCACAGGCGGCCGCGCTTGCCAAGGCAAGAGCTCTCCGCCTAGAATTCCGCCAAACATTCAATCAACTATTTTGCTGAAACACCTCGATCATCATGGCCCGACCCTTCCCTCCATTTTCAAGCCGACAGCCCAAGCTGGGCCGCGCCGGATCTTTGTCGGAGCAGCGGCCATGAGATGCTGGAAGTTACGAAAATTATCCTTCCTTTTCAGCTATTTATCCGCGATCAACTCAATATCTGGGAAACATAACGAATGAGATATGAGCGTCCGACCTCCTTCAAGGCAGCGGCCGAGCTGCTGGCCAAGGAAAAGGGCCAGGCCTTTATCCTGGCTGGGGGCACCGATCTTCTGGTGCGCATGCGGACCGGCTTCGTCGAGCCGGATCTGGTGGTTGATGTCAAGCGCATCAACGGATCGAGAGAGATCAAGAAGACCGAATCGGGTTTCGTCATCGGCGCCGCGGTTTCGGGCGCCGAACTCAGCGAGCACAAGGCGTTAAAGAAGGCTTGGCCAGGTGTGGTCGAAGCCGCCAATCTGATTGGCTCGAAGCAAGTGCAGGGACGCTGCACCATGACCGGCAATCTGTGCAATGCCTCTCCCGCTGCCGATAGCGTGCCGGCTCTGGTTGCCGCCGGCGCCAAGGCGGTCATCGTCGGGCCGAAGGGCAAGCGCAGGGTGGCCGTGGAGGAGATTCCGGTTGGTCCCGGCAAGACCTCGCTGAAGAAGGGCGAGATCGTCGAGAGCATCATCCTGCCCAAGCGGCCGCCGAAATCCGGCGATGCTTACCTGCGTTTCATCCCGCGCAGCGAGATGGATATTGCCGTGGTCGGCGTTGGCGTCAGCGTGACGCTGGATGGCAAAGGTGTCGTCACCAAGGCGCGTGTCGCCCTCGGCGCCGTTGCGCCGACTGTCCGCCTGGTGCCGGAAGCAGCCAAGGCGCTGATCGGCACAAAGATGGAAGAGGCTGCGTTGGATAAGATGGCCGAAGCCTGTTCGGCCGCCTGCAGCCCGATCGACGACAAGCGCGGCACGCGCGAATTTCGTATCAAAGTCGCCGGCGTGCTCGCGCGCCGCGCCGCTATCATTGCGCGCCAGCGCGCGGGAGGAAAGTAATGTCCGGCGTTCATGTCACCACCAGGATCAACGGCGATGAAATCCAATTCGTCTGCGAACCCGATGAGAGCCTGCTCGATGTCTTGCGCAACCGCCTTGGCCTGACCGGCGCCAAGGAAGGCTGCGGCACCGGCGATTGCGGCGCCTGCAGCGTCACAATCGATGGCCGCCTCACCTGTTCCTGCCTGGTTCTGGGTGCTGAGGTCGATGGCCTCGATATCGGCACCATCGAAGGCATGGCCAAAGGCGATGAACTGCACCCCTTGCAGAAGAAGTTCATCGAGCATGCCGCTCTGCAATGCGGCATCTGCACACCGGGTTTCCTGGTCGCAGCCAAAGCATTGCTCGACCGCAATCCCACGCCGAGCGAAACCGAGATCCGCTTCGGCCTCGCCGGCAATCTCTGCCGCTGCACCGGCTATGACAAGATCGTGCGCGCCGTCCAGGCGGCCGCCGAAGAAATGAATAGCGCGAAAAAAATCCAGCAGAAGGTGGCCTGACCATGCCGCTCGACAATCCCTCCGATAATATCCGCAAGTTCAAGCTGGTCGGCACCCGCCCCGATCGCCAGGACGGTTTCGACAAAGTGACCGGCCGCGCCAAATTCGGCGCCGATGCCGTCGCCCCGGGCCAGCTCGTCGGCCGGATCCTGCGGTCGCCGCATGCCCATGCCCGGATCAAGAACATCGACACCTCCAAAGCGGAGAAACTTGCCGGGGTCAAAGCCGTGGTGACACGGGCAGATTTCCCCGACAAGACCGATGGCGATAGCGGCCTCTTCGACATCCTCACCAATATCATGGCGCGGGATAAGGCTCTTTATGAGGGCCATACCGTCGCCGCCGTTGCCGCCGTCAGCGCCGCCGTTGCGAAACAGGCGCTTAAGCTGATCAAGGTGGATTACGAAATCCTGCCGCATGTCACCGATGTCGATGAGGCGATGAAGCCGAATGCACCGGTACTGCATCCGAAGCTTTTCACCGAAGGCCTGCCCGAGAAGCCGAAGAAGCCGTCCAATGTCGCGCGGCGGTATGAATTCGGCCATGGCGATGTCGAAGATGGTTTCGCCAAGGCCGATATCATCGTCGAACGCAGCTTCAAGACGGAAGCCACGCATCAAGGCTATATCGAGCCTCATGCCTGCCTCGCCAATGTTTCGCCCGATGGCAGCGGCGAGCTTTGGGTTTGCACCCAGGGCCACTTCATGGTGCGCGATTACTGCGCGCGGTTGCTCGGCCTGGAGATTTCCAAGCTGCGCGTTACCGCGTCGGAGATCGGCGGCGGCTTCGGCGGCAAGACCACGGTCTTCCTGGAACCGGTGGCCCTGGCCTTGTCGCGCAAGGCCAATCGCCCGGTGAAGCTGGTGATGAGCCGCGACGAGGTCTTCAAATGCACCGGCCCGACCTCCAGTGCGTCGATCGACGTGAAGATCGGCGTCACCAAGGACGGTCTGATCACCGCTGCCGATGCGACCTTGCGCTATCAGGGCGGCGCCTTCCCCGGTTCGCCGGCGGAATTCGGCGCGATGAGTGCTTTCGCGCAGTATCATCTCGATAACGTGCGCACGATCGCCTATGACGTCGTCACCAATCGCCCCAAGCAGGCGGCTTACCGCGCTCCCGGCGCGCCGATGGCCAATTTCGCGGTCGAGAGCGTGATCGAGGAACTGGCGCATAAGGTCGGCATTGAGCCAATCGATTTCCGCATCAAGAATGCGGCGCGCGAAGGCACCCGCTCCTCCTATGGCCCGGTCTATGGGCCGATCGGCCTGCTTGCGACCCTGGAAGAAGCCCGCAAGCACCCGCATTTCAAGGCGCCCCTCGGCCCCAATCAAGGCCGCGGCATGGCGGCGGGTTTCTGGTTCAATTTCGGCGGCCAGTCCTGCGTCAGCCTCAACATCCCGGTGGATGGCACCGTCACGATCTCGGTCGGTTCGCCCGATATCGGCGGCTCGCGCGCCTCGATGTGCCTGATGACGGCGGAAGAGCTCGGCATTCCCTATGGGCATGTGCGGGCGATCATCGCCGATACCAGCTCCCTCGGTTACAACGATGTCACGGACGGCAGCCGCACGACCTTCGCCACTGGCATGGCCTGCATCCTCGCGGCGCGAGATGCGATCAAGAAGCTCTGCCAGCGCGCTGCCATGATGTGGGGCATTCCCGAAGAGGCGGTGACCTGGGAAAAGGGCTATGCCAAACCGGCCGGCGCCAATGCCGGCAATTTCCCGCCGCTCTCGCTGAAGGAAATTGCCGCGGCGTCCGGCGCGACCGGCGGTCCGATCGCTGGCCATCACGAATATTCGGCCGATGGCGCGGGTGTCAGCTTCGCCACGCATATCTGCGATGTCGAGGTGGATCCTGAGACCGGGGCAGCCCGCGTGGTGCGCTATACCGTGCTGCAGGATGCCGGCAAGGCGGTTCATCCCTCCTATGTCGAGGGCCAGTTCCAGGGCGGCGCCGTCCAGGGCATCGGCTGGGCGCTGAATGAGGAATATATCTACGGCAAGGATGGCCGGTTGCAGAATGCCGGCTTCCTCGATTACCGCATCCCGGTCTGCTCGGACCTGCCGATGATCGATACGAAGATCCTGGAAATTCCCAATCCGGGCCATCCTTATGGTGTCCGCGGCGTCGGCGAGACCTCGATCGTCCCGCCGTTGGCCGCCGTCGCCAATGCCGTGTCGAACGCGGTCGGCGTGCGCATGACCGAACTGCCGATCTCGCCGCCCCGCCTCCTGAAGGCGCTGGAAACGGCGAACCTGGCGAAAGCCTCGTAACTCCATGGCCAGGGTCACCGTCTGGGGCTCGCTCAGGAGCCAAACCGGTGGCCAGGCCACGGTCGAAATCGAGGCACGCAATGTGATGGAACTGCTGGCCCGGCTAGGTGAAACCTATCCGGGCCTGCAGCCCACCATCAAGCGCGGCGTCTCTGTCTCGATCGACGGACTTATCTATCGCGAAGGCTGGCTGCAGCCGTTGAAACCGGAAACCGAAGTCTATCTCCTGCCCCGCATGACGGGTGGTTGACTGACCGTGTGCGCGTTTATGATCCGCGCATGACATCGTCGCCGGGTGGAGAGTCTCCCGCGCCAAAGCAGTCCGTGGATTGAGTAATATCAAGACCGGCGTGAATGGTGCCCGCTGCCGGACTCGAACCGGCACAGAAGTTTCCTTCCGAGGGATTTTAAGTCCCTTGTGTCTACCAATTCCACCAAGCGGGCCTGCGAGGCGGGGCACCGGCCGGAAGGGCCGGTGGACGGCCATATAAGTCGTCCGCCGATCCTCTATCATCCTCTTTGGAGCCCGTCCAGCTTTGACCCGCGCCGCTCTTGAAACTGGGCGAGCGAGCTGCCACATCTCACTGATGATGCAGTTCTTGCCTGCCAATCTTCAGATGATGCATGGGGCGTGTCCGCGACTGGACAGCGTTGCCCCGGCGGCTCGACGCGACTGATTATCGCCCGCCGGGGCCTCTCCTACCACCTCACCTATTCAAAAAGTCCAAATAATTCGTCGTCGAGGGAGACTTACGTCATGACCCAGAGCGTCCAACGCCCACCTATCACCCTGAGCAGCACCGATTTTGAACGGCTCGACAATCTCATCGCGGCGATCGAGCGCAGCCAGCCGGACGTGGCGGCCTATTTATCGGAAGAGTTGGACCGGGCCAAGGTCGCCCCGAAGGAAGACTTGCCGGAGAAGCTCGTGGTGATGGGGGCGGATGTGACCTTCCGCGACGATATGACCGGCGATGTTCATCACAAGCAACTGGTCTATCCCGATCAGGCGCATGGAGAGGATGATCGCCTGTCGATCCTGACGCCGGTGGGCGCTGCCTTGATCGGCCTGAGCGAGGGTCAGTCGATAGACTGGCATACCCGCAGCGGGGAGGAGCGCCGATTGACCATTTTGAAAGTCGCGCGCCTGCCTGTGCATACAGCGTCTTAGTCAGACCGGCCAGCGATCAGGCCGCCGGCTCGCCGTCGATCGGTTCGGCGCCCAGCCGGCGGATGATATCCCGCAACTCGACCGCTGCCGCTTCCAGTCTCGCTTGCTGCGTCCCGCGCATGACGAAACTGGCGCCGTAGCGGCCCTGGCGGAAATAAGGATAGGAACCGATATCGAGATCGCTGTAGCGATCCTGCAGCAGGCCGAGATCTTTGGCGATGACACCTTCGCCGATATGGGCGCTCACCGTCACCGACAGCACCTTGTCACCGCCTTGCAGCCGCCCCTTCAAGCCGTCGAACATCGCCTGACAGATTCGCGGCACGCCGGCCAGCACGTAGACATTGCCGATCTGGAATCCCGGGGCGGCGCTGACCGGATTGTCGATCAGCACCGCGCCCTCGGGCACATGGGCCATGCGCAGCCGCGCTTCGGTGAGATGTTCCGGCCCGCCATATTGCCGGGTCAGCAGATCGACAGCCCGTTCATCGCGGATCAGCTTCAGACCGAAGGCCTTGGCGATACTGGCTGCGGTGATGTCGTCATGCGTCGGCCCTATTCCGCCGGTGGTAAAAACGTAATCGTAACGAGCGCGCAGTTCGTTCACCGCGGCGATGATGGTCGCCTCGATATCCGGCACCACGCGCGCTTCCATCAGGCGGATGCCGATCTCGGTCAGCGCGATTGCGAGATAGTTGAGATTGGCATCCTTGGTTCGGCCCGACAGGATTTCATTGCCGATCACCAGAACGGCGGCGGTGACGATACGCGGTTGTGGTGCAGTTGAGAGAGCAGCCGTCATGATGATCACATCGCCTTGTTACATCGTCACTTTACGGCTCGATAGCCGAGATCGGTCATGCAGCTATTGACCAGGTTGTCATAGCGTTTCTGAGTCGAATAAGCGTTGATATTCTCGTTCAAGGTCGGATTGAGGCCGCTATTGGTGCCGCCGCCCATCACGGCACGGTCCTGGTCGATGCCGCTATCCACCTTGGTCTGGCTCTTCGCATAGGCCTCGCAGCCCCGCTGGTCGCGATCACGCTGATCGGGGTTGCCGTTATTCTTGGTCCAAACCGCCTGGTGCGATGTGCTGGAGCAGGCAGTCAGCACCGCCACCGCCGCGACTGCCCCCAAGGCCAAGAATTTGCTTCGTTGCCGCATGGTCGGACCTCTCATGAATCGGTGCTTAACTTGCCGTGAAGCGGCGGTTGTTGCAACTATGTCGCCACGACGATCAACCGGATGTTGCCGCATGCGTTTTTCCGCGCCGCTTCTTCGCGCCACCCTGATTCGCCGCTATAAACGCTTCCTGGCCGATATCCGCCTGGCGGACGGCACCGAAGTCACCGCCCATTGTCCCAATCCCGGCTCGATGATGGGGCTGGCAGAGCCCGGCTTGACCTGCTGGCTCAGCGATCACCGTGGCACTGCCCGCAAGCTGCCCTATGGCTGGGAATTGGTGGAATTCGGCGGCACCACGCCGCGTCCGCATTTTGTCGGCATCAACACCAATCTCGCGAACGGTATTGTTGCCGAGGCGCTGGCAGCCAGCCGCATCCCTGCCTTGCGCGGCTATGCGGAAACCCGCCGTGAAGTAAGGCTGAGGCAGGAGGTCAGGACCGGGACAGAATCCCGGCTCGACTTTCATCTCCACGATGAGGAACGAGGCGATTGTTTCGTTGAGGTGAAAAGCGTCACCCTGAGCCGCCGGCCCGGCCTTGCCGAATTTCCCGATGCCCGCACTGCCCGGGGCGCCCGGCATTTGCAGGAACTGGCCCGCCTGGCCCAACAGGGCAAGCGGGCCGTGCTGCTTTTTCTCCTGCAGCGGGATGATTGCCGGTCGCTCCGTTTCGCCCAAGATATCGATCCCGGCTATGTTGCCGCTTTGCAAGCCGTGGCGCCCAGCATCGAAATCCTTGCTTATGCCTGCGATATCGGTCCCGAAGGAATCGAACTGGCAGGTCCCGTTACGATCGAACTCACCTGCCCGACCGCCTTCGGCCGGGCGAAGAGCCGGCGACTAATCCATTGAAGCAAGACGAATTTACACGCCGAGGCGGCGGGAACTGCACGCCTCGAAGCGGCGGGAAGCTGCCATACCGGCCTGGAAAAGCGGGATATACTTCCCATATCGACGGTGGCAGCATAATACCAGGCCGCGAGGCGGCGCACAGGAAGGTTGCGCCGCCGGTGCAGCGCTTTATGCTATTCCAAAATCGGGTTTCAAGGACTGATGACAATGCAGAAGCAGGATGTCGCCGACGAATGGGTCGACGACAATCGAAAGATCAAGATCCATGACGCGGCCGCCTTCGATGGCATGCGCAAGGCTGGCAAACTGGCCGCCGAGACGCTGGACTTCATCACGCCCCATGTGGTCCCGGGCGTGACGACGGATGAGCTCGATCGCCTGTGCCATGGTTTCATCGTCGATCATGGGGCCATTCCGGCGCCACTGAACTATCGGGGCTTCCCTCGCTCGATCTGCACCTCCATCAATCACGTCGTCTGCCACGGCATTCCGGGTCCGAAGAAACTGGGCGAAGGTGATATCCTCAATATCGACATCACCACCATTTTAGATGGCTGGCATGGCGATACCAGCCGGATGTTCCTGCTGGGCAAGGTGGGTGTGCAGGCGAAGAAACTGGTCGATGTCACTTATGAAGCGATGATGCTGGGCATCGCCGAAGTGAAGCCCGGCAATACGGTGGGCGATATCGGCTACGCGATTCAAACCTTTGCCGAGAAACAGGGTTTCTCCGTCGTGCGCGACTTCTGCGGCCATGGCCTGGGCCGGGTGTTCCATGATTCGCCGAGCATCCTGCATTTCGGCCGCAAGGGAACCGGGCCGGTGCTGAAGCCTGGCATGTTCTTTACCGTCGAGCCGATGATCAATGCCGGCCGTTATGACGTGAAGATCCTGGAAGACGGCTGGACTGCGGTCACCCGTGACAAGAAGCTTTCGGCGCAATTCGAGCATTCAGTCGCCGTGACCGAGACCGGCTGCGAGATTTTCACCCTGTCACCCCAGGGTTGGGATAAGCCGCCATATAACAACTGAGCCCATACCCGTGTCGCAGCGCGAGCCGACGATCCCCGCCAGCTTGCCGCTGGAAAACGACGCTGAGATACGCGACGGCGAAGAGCGCCGCCTACCGCCCTCACCGAAGCCGCATTATCACGGCCATCGCGACCGGCTGCGCCAGAAGCTGCTGGGTGTCGGTCCCAGCGCGCTTGCCGATTACGAGGTGCTGGAGCTGGTGCTGATGCAGGCAATCCCGCGCCGCGATGTCAAGCCGCTGGCCAAGCAACTGATCGCCCGCTTCGGCAGTTTCGCCGGCGTCATCGCCGCCGATCCCACGGCCTTAAAGCAACTCGACGGCATCGGTGAATCGGCGATTTCCATGATCAAGATCGTCCAGGCAGCAGCCCAGCTGATGTTGCGTCAGGAAGTCTTGAACCGGCCCATTCTCGGCTCCTGGCGGCAATTGCTGGATTACTGCCATTCGGTGATGTCGCAGGAAAAGGTCGAGCAATTCCGCTTGCTCTTCCTGGACGGCAGGAATCGCTTGATCGCCGACGAGATCCAGAATATCGGCACGGTCAATCATGCGCCCGTCTATGTGCGCGAGGTCGTGACCCGCGCTTTGGAATATGGTGCTCTCGCAGTCATCCTCGTCCATAACCATCCAACGGGCGATCCCTCGCCGTCGCGCGACGACATCGCCGTGACCCGCGAAGTGCGCAAGGCACTTGAGGTGGTCGGCATCAAGCTCCACGACCATTTGATTATCGGCAAGGAAGGCCATGCGAGTCTGCGGAGCCTGGGCCTGATGAACTGACGAACTGACGGCCACCGTTTCGCAACGGCATCACGCGGTTCTCCCGGACATCCGGCCACCGACTCAGGCAACGGCGGCGGCAAGATGGGCAGTTGCGCGCCAAGCGTGATGTGCCCGCCGGTCAAGCATGCGGACCGCCTCGACACGGGCGATGGCATCGCCCGCGGTCAGCCTGCCGGAAGCGACCGAATCCAGCGTCAGGCGACGGTGCTCAAGTCGCAGATCCGCCAGCTCCTGCGCACAGCGCGCCAGACGCTCTATAGGCTGGATTTCAGAGGCATTACCGGGCTTCATACCGGCCACTGTCACATCGGAGGGATCCGCATCTGAGGGATCTGCATCGAGCGGCAGCGCTTCGGGCGCCAGGGCGGATGCCTGGGCACCGGCGGCCGCAGCCACGCTTTGCATGGCCTCGGCGTGCAGCTTTACGGCACGCCGCTCGTCCGGGCTGTCGAGCGTCACATCGATCCGTGCGCTTTCCTGGGTCACCTCGGCCAGTCGGACGGTGTGGTCCAGGGCATGCACGGTGCTGATGAGCCACCGTTGTTCCTGCTCGGACACCAGGGGCTCGGTCACCTTCGACAGGAAAGCCCGGGCTTCGTGCAGGGCAGCGGAGGCTTCGCGGATCATGGCACTGTCGGCGGCCCCATTTTTCGAGGAACACAGAGCGTCGAGTATGCGGGCGACGGTACGGCGTACAGCCTCGATCGCCACGGTTGGGGCGGCGGCGAGCGCAGCGGGGTCCAGAGACCGGGCAAAGTCGGAAACCCGTTCCGGCACGATCCGCTCGATGACCCTGGTAAACGGCCCGATCAGCGGGAGCAGGATTGCGACACCGATCACATTGTAGGCGGTGTGATAGGCCGCCACCAGCGTCACCGGGTCGACACTCTCCGAGGCGCGCAACATCAGCCGGACGACCACCGGAAAGACAACGAGCGCGACCAGGGCGGCGATGAGCTTGAAGGCGACATAGGCCACAGCCAATCGCTTCGCTGTGCTGCTCGCACCGATCGCCGCCATCGCCGAACTGGTTGATGTCCCGATGTTCTGCCCAATGACCAACGCCATGGCCTGATCCAGGTTAATCGCGCCGGCATAGAGTGCCGAGATGGTAATCGTGGTCGCGGCAGTCGACGACTGCATGACGGTCGTCATGACGATGCCAGTGGCGACCAGCGCCAGCACGCCCAGCGCGCCCGACCACCACGGAACGCCAGGCTCGCCAAGTATGGCCGGAAGGTCTGCCGGGTTGAGCTGCTCGGCCAGCCCGCTCATTCCCTGCTGCAGCGTCGTGAGACCGACCAGGATCAGCGCGAAACCCGCAATTGCCGCACCGCTGGCCGCCCACCGCCCCTTTCCCATCAGCTTGAGCAACGCGCCGACGAAGATGATCGGCAGCGCATAGGCGGTGAGGGAGATCCTGACACCCAGGAGCGCCACCAGCCATCCCGTTCCGGTGGTCCCGATATTCGCGCCGAACACCAGACTCAAGCCTTGCTGGAAGGTCAGCAACCCCGCGCTGACCAGTCCGATCGTGGTCATGGTCGTGGCACTGGAGGATTGTACGAGAAGCGTGACAACGGCGCCCCAGAACGTGCCGCTTAATGAGGTCGCGGCCGCTTTCGCCAGGACGACGCGGAGCGACGAGCCGGCGAGCGCCTTGAGGCCATCCGTCATGACGGCCATGCCCAGAAGGAAAAAGCCTATTCCGCCGGCAATAGCGACTGTCGTCTCCAAGGACGTCCCCCTTATGTGCCCGCTTCTGCCGCGGTCACGGCTTGCCGCAGCAATGCCGACGACCGGATGACGAGCTTCTCCGCTTCCACCACAAGGAAGAACGCCAGGCCCCCGGCGAAAAGCCAGGGCCAGGTCCGCAGCGGAATCGCTTCGTTGCCGAAGATCGCCTGGAGCGGCGGCGCGTAGGTGAAAAGCAGCTGCAGGACAACGACCGCGCCGATGCCGAGCGGCAGGTACCGGTTGCCAAGATGGGCGGTGACAGAGAGGGAGCTGTCCAGCAGGTAGCGGCTGTTCAGCAGGTAGAACAGGCCGATGGTGATCATGTTGACCGCGACCGTGCGGGCGAGTTCGTCCGACGCGCCTTGCGACTTCATCCAGAAGAACGCCCATAGCGTGACGGCGAGCAGCGTCAGGCCGACGAAGATCACGCGCCAAATGCCGAAGCCGGTCAGGATCGGCCGGTCGACCGCACGCGGCGGGCGGTTCATTGCGTCGAGTTCGTGCGGCTCGAAAGCGATCACCAGTCCCAGGGCAACCGAGGTGACCATGTTGATCCAGAGAACCTGCGGTGCGGTGATCGGCATGGTGAAGCCCAGGAAGATCGCCACCGTGATCACCAGTGCCTGGGCGACATTGGTTGGCAGCATGAACAGGATAGCTTTTTCGATATTGTTATAGACGGTTCGCCCCTCCTTCACCGCAGCGGTGATCGAGGCGAAGTTGTCGTCGGCGAGAATCATCTCGGCGGCTTCCTTGGTGACCTCGGTGCCTTTGATTCCCATGGCGACGCCAATGTCGGCCTTCTTCAGCGCCGGCGCGTCATTCACGCCATCACCCGTCATCGCCACGATCTGGCGGTTGGCCTGGATGGCCTTGACCAGGCGAAGCTTGTGCTCCGGGCTGGCGCGGGCGAATACATCGACCTCGCGTACCGTCTCCTGCAGGGTTGCCTCATTCATTTCTTCGATCTCGGCCCCGGTGACGGCGGTCTTTCCATCGCCGATGCCGAGCATCCCGGCAATCGCCGCCGCCGTGATCCGGTGATCGCCAGTGATCATGGTGACGCGAATGCCACCGCCATGGCATTCGCGCACCGCCTCGATAGCCTCCTTGCGCGGCGGATCCAAAAGCCCGATCAGACCAAGCAGGACAAGGGTCTTCGGCAGGTCGGCCGGGGACAATCCTGCCGGCTTGCCGACAGGACCTTCGTGCCAAGCGAGCGCCAACACGCGTTCCCCTTGCCCGGCCAGCTGGTCGGAGGCCTGCATGAAGCGCGCTCGATCGATCGGCACCGCTGGTCCGGCGACCGTCTGCTGGCGATCGCAATGCGCCAGGATGACCTCGGGCGCGCCTTTGACGAGGAGGAACTCCTGCCCCTCCGCCGACCTATGGAGCGTCGCCATGAACTTGTGTTCCGATTCGAACGGAATGGCATCGATCCGCGGAGAGGCAGCGAGTTCGGCCCCGCGGTCGAAGCCGAGCTTGGTCGCGAAGGGATAAAGCGCCCCCTCGGTCGGATCGCCTTCGACCTTCCAGATGCCTTGCTCCTGGAACAGCACGGCGTCGTTGCACAGCATCGAGACGCGCCCCATAAGTGCGAGTACCGGCTCCTTAGCGACCGCTTTGCCGTCCCTTGTGATCTCGCCCTCCGGCGCATAGCCGTTGCCGGTGACCTGGTACGTCGCCTCAGCCGTGACGGCGGACACCACCATCATTTCCATCAGCGTCAGCGTGCCGGTCTTGTCGGAGCAGATACGCGATACCGATCCCAGCGTCTCCACCGCCGGCAATTGCCGGATGATGGCATTGCGCTGGGCCATGCGTTGCACGCCGATAGCGAGGGTGATGGTAATGATGGCGGGAAGACCTTCCGGAATGACCGAGACCGCAATGCCGACCACCGCTTGAAACAGCTCAACGAAATCGATGCCCTTCACCCACTTGCCGTAAGCGAATACCAGAACGCCAACAGCGGCGACGACGGCGGTGATGGCATAGCCGAACTTCTTGACCTGGCGCAGCAGCGGCGTTTCCAGCGCGCTGACCCCGGCCAGCAATGCGTTGATCCGGCCAAGCTCTGTCGTGCTGCCCGTTGCGACGACCACGCCGGTCGCCCGACCGGACACCACCATCGTGCCCGAGAACGCCATGCACCCACGGTCACCTACGGTCGAATTCAGGGCAACGGGCTCGATGTTCTTGTCGGTTGGCACTGACTCACCGGTCAGCGCCGCTTCTTCAGTGCGCAGGTTCTTCACATCGGCAAGGCGCAGGTCCGCGGGGATCTTGTCGCCAGACTCCAACAGCACGATATCGCCCGGCACCAGTTGCTCCGCCGCGATCAAGCGCGTCTCGCCGCCGCGCAAAGTCCGCGCTTCGGCCGAGAGCATGTTGCGGATCGATTCCAGCGCCTTCTCGGCTTTGCCTTCCTGGATGAATCCGAGAATCGCATTGAGGATGACCACGCCGAAGATGATCGATGCATCGACCCACAAAACCAGCATCAGCTTGATGAAGCCGGCGCCGAGGAGGACATAGACCAGGACATTGTTGAACTGGGCGAGGAACCGCATGAGAGGTCCCCGTCTTTTGCCTTCCGGCAAACGGTTGTGCCCGTATTTCTGCAGCCGAGCCACAGCGTCATCGGGATCAAGCCCATTGATGCTGTCGGTGCCGAACCGCTTCACGACCTCATCTGCCGCGATCGCATGCCAAGCCACTGCATCTCCGGCGGTGCTCGCCCTGGCGGCTTGGTCCATGGTCGCGCTCCCCCTGGACTGCTCTCATTTTGCGCGCCCGAGAGATTGCGGCGCCCTCTGAGCTTGCCGCAATCCACGAGCTTGTCGCAATATATTTGTACCCGCATCGCCAAATGGCGGAACAATTGCTACGCTGCAATCTAAATAGATAGCCAAAGGTTAATCCTTATCGCGCCGCAGCAATATGCCGCCGCGAAACGGGCGGATTTGGATGATGGTATTTCATTTCGATCAAAGACCGCGCGGCCGCCTCCTGGCGCGCAACATGTAATGAAGTGTGGGATGTAGTTTACTCTCGAAGCTCTTTCAGCACCGGATGGGCGAGAAGTGCCATGATGTCAAACACGTCGACGCGCGCACAAATCGGAACGCTCATCATCGCGACGGGCTTTATCCAGATCGGCAATGGCTTCTTTAACACCTTCATTTCCTTGCGCGTGGCGATCGAGGATTTTGAGGCGACCACAGCCGGGCTCGTGCTGAGCAGCTATTTCGTGGGCTTCACCATCGGCGCCTTGCGCTGCGGAAAAATCATCGCCCGGATCGGGCATATCCGCGCCTATGCCGCCTTCGCCGGACTGGCCGTCGCGGCGACGGCGACCATGCCGCTCCTTGTCGGGCCGCTACCGTGGCTGATCCAGCGCGCAGTGATCGGCTTTGGCTGCTCCGGTCTTTTCGTCACTGCGGAGAGCTGGCTGAACGCAAGGGCCCTACCGGCCGAGCGCGGTCGCATCTTTTCCATCTACATGGTCGGCACCTTCGTGGCGCTCGCACTCGGGCAGCTCCTGATCGCCCGGGTGAATGTCACGACAGCAGGCCCGTTCAGCATGATCGCCGCGTTGTTTTCCCTGGCCCTGGTGATGGTAAGCATGACCCGGGCGGAAGCGCCCCGCACGGCGACAGCACCCAGCCTGCCCTACCAGCAGCTTCTGCGCGCCGCTCCCATCGCCGTTGCCGGTTGCGCATTAAGCGGCCTTATCACCGGCACCTTCTATGCCCTGGTGCCGGCCTGGATGCAGGGTGAGGAGATTCCACAGTCGACGATCGGATTCTTCATGCTCGTGGCGGTCCTCGGCGGCCTCATCTTCCAGGTGCCGGTCGGCCGATGCTCCGACCGGTTCGACCGGCTCTCCGTGCTGGCGGTGCTCGGCCTCGGCTTCGCGTTCACCGCCGTTGCTCTTATCCACCTGCCCAATCACCCGGCGATAGAGCTGCCGGCCGCAGTCCTGCTGGGCGGCTTCATGTCCTGCCTCTATCCCGTCTGCATCGCCAACGCGCATGATCACATGCCGGCCGATCGGGTATTGGCGGTGAGCGGTCGCCTCATTCTGACGAACGGGGTAGGAGCAGCACTCGGTCCTATCCTGGGCATGAGCCTCATGCGGCGTTTCGACATCGATGGCGTGTTCTACCTCATGGCCGCCG
Organism: Dongia soli; assembly: GCF_034044715.1. NCBI lineage: Bacteria > Pseudomonadati > Pseudomonadota > Alphaproteobacteria > Rhodospirillales > Dongiaceae > Dongia > Dongia soli. The sequence continues at coordinate 17,323 of NZ_JAXCLW010000013.1, forward strand.
CAGCCAGCCTGATAGCACTGCTGGCTGTCGGCCGGAGCTTGACCTCCCCCGCGCCACCGCATCTGGAAAGACCATTTGATATCCTGACACCACAGGCGGCACCGGTAGCGCATGACCCGATCGGGGCCGCCGACGGACCGGCGCGCCCGGCCGAGGCTGCGCCGATGGAGCCGGTTCCGCATGATGTGGCGGAACAGTAGAACCCGTCCTCATGGCGCCAATGACGACCTCGCGGGGCGACGGACGACGCTCGGCCAATATGGGGCGCTCAGCAATATGAGGTGGGATTGGCTCGTCAGACTATGGCATTCCCTGTCGACGGTCGGTCTCCTCCTGGGGTCGCTATTCTTTGCCGCCTCGCTCACGCCGACCCTGGTGCCGCGTACGTTTCTTACCCAGGGGGTGCTCTCGGGATTTTCCTTCGCCGCCGGCTATGGCATCGGTGTGCTCGGCAACTGGCTGTGGACTTATCTGGAAGTGCCTCGGCCCCAAGGCCGTATCCTGCGCAACGTGACACTCGCCGCCGCCATCGTATGCGCGATCATCGTCATCGCTTTCTTCTGGCGGTGGACCCAGTGGCAGAATTCGATCCGGCAGATCATGGAGCTCGAGCCGCTCGCCGGCGCGCAGCCGCTGGGTTTCGCGCTGATCGCCCTGGTAACTCTGACTATTTTGATTGCGCTGGCCCGGCTCTTTCAGCTGGTGTTCCATTTCGTGTCGACACGCCTTCATCGCTTCCTGCCGAAGCGGGTGTCCAATGTCCTCGGCGCGATCGTGGGGATTGCGCTATTCTGGTCGGTCATCAACGGCATTCTCGTCCGAGCCTTGCTGCATCTGGCGGATTCCTCCTTCCGCGAATATGACGCGCTGATCGAGCCGGAGACGAGCCCGCCGACAGCGCCCCTGAAGACCGGCAGCAGCGCCTCCTTGATCCGCTGGGACGATCTTGGACGAGCCGGCCGGGAATTCATCTCATCGGAGCCAAGCAGCGCCGATCTGCACGCCTTCTCGGGGAAGGATACGCGCGAGCCTGTCCGCGTCTATGTCGGATTGCGATCCGGGGAGACGCCACAGGCCCGTGCGAATCTCGCCCTGGAAGAATTGAAGCGGGTCGGCGGCTTCGACCGATCCGTGCTGATCGTGGTGACGCCGACAGGCACCGGCTGGATCGATCCCGGCGCGCTGGACAGTGTCGAATACCTCCAAGATGGCGATGTGGCGAGCGTTGCCATCCAGTATTCCTATCTTCCCAGCTGGCTCACCCTGCTGGTCGATCCGGGCTATGGCGCCGACACCGCCCAGGCGCTGTTCTCGGAAATCTATCGCTACTGGACGAGCCTTCCGCGTGACCATCGCCCGAGACTTTATTTGCACGGCCTCAGCCTCGGCGCATTGAATTCCGCCCAATCCGTTCAGCTATTCGAGATAATTGGCGATCCGATCGATGGCGCCTTATGGAGTGGACCGCCTTATTCGAGCGAAGTCTGGCGTTCGTTCATGAATGACCGGAATCCCGGAACGCCGGCCTGGCTGCCGCAGTTCCGCGACGGTTCTTTCGTGAGATTCATGAACCAGGACGGCGTGGCCGTCGCGCCGGATTCACACTGGGGACCCATGCGGATCGTCTATCTGCAATATGCAAGCGATCCGGTGACATTCTTCGACTATCAGGACCTATATCGCGAGCCCGACTGGATGATCCCGCCGCGCGGGCCGGACGTGTCGCCGGATCTGCGCTGGTATCCCGTCGTAACCCTGTTTCAGTTGACGCTGGACATGTTGATGGCAACGACAACGCCACCGGGCTACGGCCATGTCTTCGCACCGGCGCATTATGTCGACGCATGGATCGAGGTGACCGATGTCAAAGGCTGGTCCGCCGACGACATCGCACGGCTGAAGCGGCACCTAGCAAAAGACAATGACCACAGAGGCGACGCGCTTCAGTAATCGACCGCATCCCGGGCAAATCGGACATGTCATGCAATGCCCGCCGCCGCGACAGCGCCCCAATTCGCCGCCCGATATCGTAATCACCTCGATACCCTGCTTGCGCAACAGGGTATTGGCATAGGTGTTCCTGTCATAGGCGAAGACGACGCCGGGTGAGGCACAGATGATTGGGATGAGCTTTGTTAAACATTTCCCGGTAACTTCTTATCCACTTCAACTTCTATGCACGTCGATGGCTCGGCGGCTTTGCGATGAGCGGCAGACTTTTGCAGCGCGTCATTATTGAGGCTACAGTCAGTTCACTTAAGCACTGGAGGATGCGCGCGACATGACCGACCGCCTGCCCGTACTGTTTGTTTCGCATGGTTCGCCCATGCTGCCTTTCGAGGATATCGAGGCGCGCGGTTTCATGTCGGAACTCGGGCGTGAATTGCCACGACCGGCGGCCGTCCTCTGCATTTCGGCGCATTGGGACAATCCGCGAGCCAGCCTGACCGCATCGGCACAGCCCGAAACCATTCACGATTTCTACGGCTTCCCGCGCGAGCTCTATCAGCTTCGTTATCCGGCACCGGGTGATCCGGACTGGCCGAGCAAGCCGCGAAGCTCATCCGCGCGAGCGGCTTGGATGCCGAGCTCGACGGACAGCGCGGCCTGGATCACGGCGCCTGGAATCCCTTGCTGCTCATCTATCCGCAGCACCACATTCCCGTGGTGCAATTATCGCTGCTGTCCCAAGGCTCGACCGCTGATCATGTGGCATTGGGCAAAGCCATCGCTCCATTGCGCGACCGACAGGTGCTGATCCTGGCCTCCGGCGGAGCCGTGCACAATCTTCGCCAGATCAATTGGCAAGGCGGCCCGGCCCCCGATTGGGCGCAGGCTTTCGATGACTGGCTGCATGACCGACTTGTCGAAGGAGATACGAAATCGCTGATCGATTACCGGCAGAAAGCGCCTGGCGGGGCGCTCGCTCATCCCAGCGAAGATCATCTCCTGCCGCTCTTCGTCGCGCTTGGCGCCGCTTCCATCGGTGAGGCGAAAGCGACCGCGCTTCACCGCAGTTTCGCCCATGGCAGCCTCAGCATGGCGGCCTATCGCTGGAATGGATGAGCTGTCTAAACGAGGCGCAAAAAAGCCCGGCTGGATTACCAGCCGGGCTGTTCGTTAACCGGTCGATCAGACGATCAGGCGGCCTGATTGGTGCTGACGCCCTTGGTCTGGAGCAATTCCTGCAATTCGCCGGACTGATACATCTCGCGGATGATGTCGCAGCCGCCGACGAATTCGCCTTTCACATAAAGTTGAGGAACCGTCGGCCAATTGGCGAATTCCTTGATGCCCTGGCGCAGGCTGGGATCGGTGAGGACGTCGATGCCCTTGAACTTCACGCCGACATGCGTCAGCACCTGCACCACCGCCGCCGAGAAGCCGCATTGCGGGAAAACCGGCGTGCCCTTCATGTAAAGCACGACGTCATTGTTGGTGATGTCATCGCGAATGCGGTCGAAAACCGGGTTGCTCATGGCCTAATCCTTGGAAAACGGAGGTCGTCATACGAAGCTTTCTTGGTACATGGCGGCAATCCGGCGGAATGTCAATCCTGACCGCCCTGTGCAGGTATTTGTCGCCGACGGGCGAGCCAGGGCAAGAAGGAATAGAGGGCAAGCCCAAGCCAAATCAGCAGAAAGGTAACACCCTGCCCCGGCAGGATCCGCTCGTCTAATAGGAAAATAGCCACAAGAACCTGCATGGTCGGGTTGAGATATTGCATCAAGCCCAAGGTCCGCAAATCAAGCCGGTTGGCTCCCGCGGCGAAAAGCAGCAGGGGAATAGCGGTGAAAGGGCCGGCCAAAGCCAAAAGCCCGCGCCAATGCCAGTCCCCATTTATGAAATGTCCTTGCCCAGTACCTTCGGCCCAGCCCAAATAGACGAGCGCGACGGGCAGCAGCACCAGGGTTTCGGCAAACAGGCCGGGGATCGCCGGCAAGGCAACAACCTTTCGGCCAAGACCATAGAAGGCGAAGGTCACGGCCAGGATGAGGGCGATCCAGGGCACCTCCCCAACTGCCACAACCTGCCACAGCACGCCGGCGGCAACACAAACGATGCCGGCAAGCTGTCCCCAGGAAATCCGCTCCCGCAGAATCACAGCCGCCAGCAGGACGCTCATCAGCGGGCAGATGTAATAACCGAGGCCCGCTTCGATGACGTGGTCCGTTCCAACCGACCAGATATAGGTCAGCCAATTGACCGACAGCATCGTTACCGCGGCGACCAATTGCAGCATGCGGCGGCGTGAACTCACCAGCAGACGAAGGGCCGACCAATTGCCGAGCAGCATCACGCCGAAACCCGTCACTACCAGCGACCAGATCACCCGATGGGACAGCACCTCCATCGGCGAAATTTCTGCAACAGCATGGAAATACACCGGCAGCGCGCCCCACAGAACATAGGCGGCGAAAGCGGCAAGCAATCCGCGTTTGGTAGCTGGGGTCATGATTACAGACCGGAACCCATTGCTCGATATACCGGCACCAACAGAATAGCCGGGACAAGCCCGGCTATCGTCAACTGCAACGGCGAGCTAGGTTCAGGCCTTCGGCGCCGAGGTCTGCAGAGCCAAAGCATGGAGCTTATCGCCCATGCCGCCGCGCAGCGCTTCATAAACCATCTGGTGCTGCTGCACACGGGTCTTGCCGACAAAGGCCGCCGAGATGACCTGGGCGGCGTAATGGTCGCCATCGCCCCGCAGATCCTCGATCGTCACCTGGGCATCCGGCAGGGCTTCCTTGATCAGCCGCGCAATTTCGCTGGCTTCCATCGCCATGGTGTTTCTCCCTCTCCCATCCCCGATCGGCTTATTCCACCGCGCTCATCAGACGCGGGAAGAAAGCCTCATGTGTCGATTTTAGCGCGCCGACATCCATCGCGCCATGGCGGCCGAGATCCAGCTTGTCGCCGCCGGTTTCACCCAGGCGGGTGATCGGCACGCCCGCCAATTCGGCCTTGGTCATGATGGCCTCGGCATCCTTGCTGCGGACCGTCAGGACATAGCGCCCCTGATCCTCGCCGAACAGATAGGCATGGGCGAAATCCACGCCGGCCGGCACGCCGATGCGGGCGCCGATCCCCCCGGCCATCGCCATTTCCGCCAGTGTCACCAGCAGGCCGCCATCGGCGCAATCATGGCTCGCGGTTACCAGGCCGCCATCGATCAAACCGCGCACGAAATCGCCATTGCGGCGTTCAGCCACGAGATCGACTGGCGGCGGTGCCCCTTCTTCCCGGCCGTGGATTTCACGCAAGTAAATCGAGGCGCCGAGATGACCTTTGGTCTCGCCGATCAGCAGCACGGTTTCGCTCGCTTCCTTGAAGGGGATCGAGACGCTCTTGCCCACATCGGCGATGACACCGACGCCACCGATCACCGGGGTGGGCAGGATGCCCTTGCCGTTGGTTTCGTTATAAAGCGAGACATTGCCGGAAATGACCGGATAGTCGAGCGCCTTGCACGCTTCCGCCATGCCTTCGATGCAGCCGGCGAACTGGCCCATGATCTCGGGCCGTTGTGGATTGCCGAAATTCATATTGTCGGTGATGGCGAGCGGTTTGGCGCCGGTCGCGGTGATGTTGCGCCAGGTCTCTGCCACCGCCTGGGCGCCGCCCTGATGCGGGTCGGCATAGCAATAGCGCGGCGTGCAATCGCTGGTGATGGCGAGGCCCTTGGGCTTGCCCGGCAGTTGCACGATGGCGGCATCGCCGCCGGGGCGCTGCACCGTGCGGCCCATCACCAGGTGATCGTATTGTTCCCAGACCCAGCGGCGGCTGGAGAGATCGGCGGAGCCGAGCAGCTGCAGCAGCACGGCGGGGATATCCGCCGGCACCGGCAGGCTCGAGGCCGCGATCTCCGGCTGCTTCGGCGTCGCCACCCAGGGGCGCTCATAGACCGGTGCCTTGTCGACCAGCGGCGAGACCGGCATATCGGCCTCGACCTTGCCGTTCTTCTTCAAAACGAGATGGCCGGTATCGGTAAGAACGCCGATCTCAGCGAAATCCAGTTCCCACTTCTCGAAGATCGCCCGGGCAGTCTCGCGCGCTTCCGGCTTCAGCACCATCAGCATGCGTTCCTGGCTTTCCGAGAGCATGATCTCGTAGGCGGTCATGCCGGTCTCGCGGACCGGCACCTTGTCGAGATCGAGCTCGATGCCAAGGCCGCCTTTGTCGGACATTTCGACCGAGGAGGATGTCAGGCCGGCCGCACCCATATCCTGAATGGCAACGATGGCATCGGTCGCCATCAGTTCCAGGCAGGCTTCCAGCAGCAGCTTCTCGGTGAAGGGATCGCCGACCTGCACAGTCGGGCGCTTCTCTTCCGAATCATCGGTGAATTCCGCCGAGGCCATGGTGGCGCCGTGAATGCCGTCGCGCCCGGTCTTGGCGCCGACATAGATCACCGGATTGCCCACACCCGCCGCCGCCGAATAGAAGATCTTGTCGGCATCGGCGAGGCCTACGGTCATCGCATTGACCAGGATATTGCCGTTATAGCTGGCGTGGAAATTGACTTCGCCCGCCACCGTCGGCACGCCCATGCAATTGCCGTAGCCGCCGATCCCGGCGACCACGCCGGCGATCAGATGACGGGTCTTGGAATCTTCCGGCTCGCCGAAACGCAAAGCATTCACATTGGCAATCGGTCGCGCGCCCATGGTGAAGACATCGCGCATGATGCCGCCGACACCTGTCGCCGCACCCTGATAGGGTTCGATGAAGCTGGGGTGATTATGGCTTTCCATCTTGAAGACGGCCGCCTCGCCATCGCCGATATCGATGACGCCGGCATTCTCGCCCGGCCCCTGGATTACCCAGGCCGCCTTGGTCGGCAGCTTCTTCAGCCAGACGCGAGAGGATTTGTAGGAGCAGTGCTCCGACCACATGACGGAGAAGATGCCGAGTTCAGTCATCGAGGGCTCGCGGCCCATGATCTCCAGCACCAGTTTGTATTCGTCACTCGTCAGGCCGTGTTCGGCGACGATTTCGGGCGTAATCTTCACGGCACTCACGACAGCGCCTCCACCATGCCTTGGAACAGCGCAAAGCCATCGGTCGAACCCTGCAGCGGATCGATGGCGTTTTCCGGATGCGGCATCATGCCAAGCACATTCTTGGTGCGATTGAAGACACCGGCGATATTGCGCAGCGATCCGTTCGGATTGTGCTCGACCGCGACATTGCCGTCCGGTGCGCAATAGCGGAAGGCGATCTGGTCGTTGGCTTCCATTTCACCGAGCGTCTTGTCATCGACAAAATAATTGCCGTCGTGATGCGCCACCGGCACGCTCAACACCTGGTCCTTCTCGTAACGCGAAGTGAACAGGGTCTGGGTGGTCGCGACCTTCAGATGGACATTGCGGCAGACGAATTTCAGATGGGAATTGCGCAGCAGGACACCCGGCAGCATGCCGGCTTCGGTGATGATCTGGAAGCCGTTGCAAATGCCGATGACGGCCACGCCCTTCTCGGCCCGCTCCTTCACTTCGCGCAGGATCGGCGAATGGGCGGCAATGGCGCCGGTGCGCAGATAATCGCCGTAGGAGAAGCCGCCGGGCACAAGAACCAGATCGACCTTGGGCAATTCGCTGTCGCGATGCCAGACCATGACCGGCTCGGTGCCGAGGGCTTTGCTGAGTGCGGCTTTGGCATCCTGCTCCCGGTTCGAGCCGGGGAAGACCACGATGGCAGCTTTCATTGTCGTCACCCCGTCAGTCGACGAGTTCGATGCTGTAATTCTCGATCACCGTATTGGCGAGCAATTTGGCGCACATCTGATCGACGGCGCTCTTCGCCTTGGCCTTGTCGGTCTCGGCGAGATCGAGTTCGATATATTTGCCTTGGCGGACATCCTGGACGCCATCGAAACCGAGTGTGCCGAGCGCATGGGCGATCGCGCGACCCTGGGGATCGAGAACGCCGGTTTTCAGGGTAACGTGCACACGGGCCTTCATATCAGTTCTGTCCTCTTTCGTCCGAAGGGTCGTATCGATCGCCGGCCATCAGCAGGCTCGGGCTTACTACATGGTCCCTATTGCATCGTGGCCGGGCCCTTCATGTCGCGGGGGCCGCCTTCCGGCAGGATACCGAGACGCCGCGCCACTTCCTGATAGGCTTCCTCGACATTGCCGAGATCGCGGCGGAAACGGTCCTTGTCCAGCCGCTCATTGGTCTTCACGTCCCACAAGCGGCAATTATCCGGGCTGATCTCATCGGCCAGCACGATGCGCATTTCCTCATTCTCGTAGAGACGGCCGAATTCCAGCTTGAAATCGACCAAGCGCAGGCCGACGCCAAGGAAGAGACCGGTCAGGAAATCATTGACCCGCAGCGACAATGCGAGCATCTCGTCGATATCCTGCGGCTGCGCCCAGCCGAAAGCCGTGATGTGTTCTTCCGAGACCATCGGATCGCCGAGTTCATCGGACTTGTAATAATATTCGACGATCGAGCGCGGGAGCTGGGTGCCTTCAACAATGCCGAAACGCTTTGACAGCGAGCCGGCGGCGACATTGCGCACCACAACTTCCAGCGGGATGATCTCGACCTCGCGCACCAATTGCTCGCGCATATTGAGGCGGCGGACGAAATGGGTCGGGATGCCGATCTCGCCCAGGCGGACCATCAGATATTCGGATATCCGGTTGTTGAGGACGCCCTTGCCGGTGATGGTGCCCTTCTTCTGATTGTTGAAGGCGGTGGCATCATCCTTGAAATACTGGACCAGGGTCCCGGGCTCAGGGCCCTCGAAAAGGACCTTGGCTTTGCCTTCATATATACGGCGACGGCGGGACATCCGGTTTCTCCACAAAAAACAGGCAGGCGCAGCAATGACCGTTCGGGCCGTCTCCCGAGCTAATCCTAGGGAACGGCTGTTTCACGACTGCCCCAGCCAGCCGATACAGCTGTGGGACGTTAATTCCGGACTGGCCAAGACTCCGCGCGCGAATCCGCATCCTTCTAGCAGGTCGGCCCCCCGATGACAACGTTGGCAGCCCCTCATGCGGCAGCGCAGCGCATGCAAAAATAGCAATACAGATCAGCAGCTTACCTGGCCGTACCAGGGATCGCCCGGTCGGCCCGTGCGTGAAAGATCGTTCCCGGCAGATTGTTTAGAAAGCGGCTTGCGCGGTAACGGTCAGGCTGCAGCCGCAGATCGGGCAAACCGCGACTTCCTGTGCCGTCATCGGATTGGCGCCGGCAGCAATCTTGTCGCTGAGCAGCTGTCGCAGCTTGGCGATCAATGCGCTGTGATCACCGGCCGGGAGCGGCCCCGCGGCGGCCAGATCGCTGGCCTGTGCACTGCAACGCAAGGCAGCCATATCACTGAGCGGCTTTGGCATGTCCTGAAGCGTGATGGCGAGGGCTGAACGGGTCGCCAGGGGGACTGTCAGGGTGCCCAATGCGATGCCCGATAATAAATGCCGGCGCGTTAACATGCGTTCCTCTTCTTCACGGCTATGAAACGCCACCCCTCAGGCCGGAGCTTATGCCAGCGGATGAGTCGCCGGCAAGTCTGGCATCATCGGATTGTGTAACAGCGCGCCGTCATAGATCTGCAATGTGGCTACAGCTGCACGTCGTACCACTCGCCCTTATCGGGGTGACCGCCGCAGAACTTCCAGATCGGTTTACGCTCACTATGCGCCACCGAGGGCAGGGCAATGAGCGAGGATGAGACCGTGCCGAAGCCGGTATTCGAAATGATGTTCATGGCATCGAAGACCGTGGCGCGGGGCTCGGTTTCGCGCGAGGCCAGCAATTCCATCCAATCCCGCCAATCATCCTTGTCGGGGTCCGGCTCCCGGGCTGTTTCCCAACGCGGCAGGTAATGGCGAATTCGCGAACTGTCGATATCATTCCGGTCACGGGCGGTGATCATTGAAATCCCCGGCGGCAACTCTTCCACTTCCACCCCGTCGCCCAGATTGCGTAGCCAGTAGGCATCGCGATTATCTGCCACCACCATGTTGAACGGCCGATAAGCCTGGGGATCGAGCTGCTGCAACATATCGACCGCATCCGCTGCATCGGCGAAATCCAAGGCATCGAGCACCAATTCGCCCCGGCTGCGCTTGCCCGGCATCGGTCCCAAAGTGTTCATGCGATTGAGGATGCCGACGACAACCCCGGTTTCGTTAAGGCCAAGCCAGGAGCCCCCGGCCAGATCGTCGCGGCCCGCGATGACTTCCGGCCTATCGGGCCAGTGTCGGCCCGGGGGCGACCAGGGACGGTCGGCCATTTCATCCCGATTGCTGGCCCAGAGGATGGGCCAATCGTCTTCCGGGCGTCTCAAAATAATGACACTGCACATGATCCGCTTTCGAGCACTTTCGGGTAATTCTCGAGAATTTCATCCAATATACGCAGCCAACCGCAAGACTGCGAATATGTGACCTTGCTATTAGACTTGACGAAGGCGGAGGGGCCAACCATTTTTAGGCACTCATCCATGCTTTGGGGAAATGCCCTTTATGTCGACTTTCGATGACCGCGAACAAAGCTTCGAAAACAAGTTCAAGCACGACAAGGAATTGCAGTTTCGCATAAGCGCCCGCCGAAACAAGCTGCTGGGACTGTGGGCCGCGCAGCTGCTGGGCATTCACGGCAGCGAAGCCGAGGCTTATGCCAAGACCGTCGTCACCGCCGATCTCGAAAAGCCGGGGGACGACGATGTGGTGCAGAAGGTGTTGGCGGATTTCAAGGCGCGAGGCGTCGATATGAGCGAGCATCGCCTGCGCAAGCGTATGGAAGAATTGCTGCAGACAGCGCATCAGCAGATCATGTCGGAAGCCTGACGGCCTGCTGACCGTCAGCTTACGGCAAGAACAGAAAACCGGCGGTGCATGACACCGCCGGTTTCGTTTAGGCGCGGTCCAATAATAACGTTACCGAACTGCTTAACCGAAGACGCGTTTGAAGATCGCGTCCACATTCTTGGTGTGGTAGCCGAGATCGAAACATTCCTCGAGCTGGGCCAGCGGCAGCCGATCGGTTACTGCCTTGTCCTTCTTCAGTTCGGTAAGGAAATCGGCTCCTTCGAGCCAAACTTTCATCGCATTGCGCTGCACCGCCTGATAGGCCTCCTCGCGCGTCATGCCGGCCTGGGTGAGCGCCAGCAGCACGCGCTGCGAATGGACAAGGCCCCCATAGCGATCGAGATTTTTCTGCATGTCCTCGGGATAGACAATCAGCTTGTCGACCAAGCCGGCGAGGCGCATCAGGGCGAAATCAAGGGCGATGGTGGCATCGGGGCCGAAGACACGCTCGACCGAGGAATGGGAAATATCGCGTTCGTGCCACAGCGTCACATTCTCCAGCGCCGGTGTCACGGCGGCGCGCACGACACGGGCAAGACCGGTCAGGTTCTCGGACAGCACCGGATTGCGTTTATGCGGCATGGCCGAGGATCCCTTCTGCCCAGGCGAAAAGAATTCCTCAGCCTCGCGCACTTCCGAGCGCTGCAGGTGACGGGTTTCCGTCGCCAGATTCTCGATCGAACTGGCGATGACGCCGAGCACGGCAAAGAACATGGCGTGACGGTCGCGTGGAATGACCTGGGTCGAGACCGGCTCGACCTTGAGACCGAGCTTCGCCGCGACATGGGCTTCCACGCGGGGATCGATATTGGCAAAGGTGCCGACGGCGCCGGAAATGGCGCAGGTCGCGATTTCTTCGCGGGCGGCGATCAGACGCTGCTTGGCGCGGTCGAAAGCCGCGTAATGGCCGGCGAGCTTCAGACCGAAGGTCGTCGGCTCGGCATGAATGCCGTGGCTGCGGCCCATGGTCGGCGTCAGCTTGTATTCGAAGGCGCGCTTCTTCAGCGCGGCCAGGACCTGATCGAGATCGGCCAGCAGCAGATCCGTCGCCTGCTTCAACTGCACGGCGAGGCAGGTGTCGAGCACGTCGGAGGAGGTCATGCCCTGGTGCACGAAGCGGGCCGACGGGCCGACATGTTCGGCCAGATTGGTCAGGAAGGCGATAACGTCATGCTTGGTCTCGCGCTCGATCTCGTCGATACGGGCGATTTCCCATTTGCCCTTGGCCCAGATCTCGGCCGCCGCTTCCTTCGGCACCACCCCCAATTCCGCGAGCGCATCGCAGGCATGGGCCTCGATCTCGAACCAGATGCGGAAACGGTTCTCGGGTTCCCAAATGCGGGTCATTTCCGGGCGGGAATAGCGCGGAATCATCTGTTACCTCTCCTATCGCTTGGCGGCGCTAAAGCACCGGCAAACCACCGGGAAGTCAACAGGATTCGCGCCACATCGTCGGCATGACCGGCATGCCGCTTTTTTAAGCGTGCGCCAGCACCGCCATCGCATGCAGCCCGTCCAGCAGCGGCTGGGGATTGAAGGGGGTGAAAATGCCGCTGCCCATCGGCGCATGACTGCCGCCGGCCGCCGTCTGGAACGAGGCCAGATCGCCGCCGGTATCGGCGAAAATATCCGCCGCGGCGAGTGCCACCGGTTCTGCCGGATGCTGGAGATGGGCCAGGGCCGTATCCTCCGGGTCATGTATAGCCATAGTGTTGTCTTGGGTGGTTTCTTGCCCCGGTTTGGCGGCTAGCTGCCCTGCCGCATCAACCGGATCATTGCTGGCGACCAGCAGGTGGGCCGGCAAGGCTTGGCCATGGCTCGCCGACAGGAAATGGTCTGCCACGGCCAGGCCCGATGACGTGCCGGTTTCCATGGCAATGGCGCTGTGGGCCGGCACTGTTTCGGCAATGGCCGCAAGTTGGGTGAGATCGAAAAGATCATCGCCGCCGGCCAGCAGCGAGAGCGCCCCATGGTCCGCCGATGCGGTCTCGAAACCGTATTCTGTGACAGTCATCCCCCGACTCCTTGTCCCCACTCGATCCATGGCCGGTCGAAAGCCGGCCTCAGGAGCACAAGTTTCACGCGAGGGAATTTAAAATTGTCTTAAATTTGTATCCAGTTTCGCGAGCTGAATCAGGGACTTAGGTTAACCGCCGCTTAACCATGATACCACTTGCAAGACAAGGGCCGGTTACACAGGCACGGCCCGACGCCGGCGCCGGCGATACCGGTATTGCAGAAATTCCGAGTAAAGGATGCCAAAGATGACCAGTGTTGCACCAAGGATCTGCACCAGGCTGGGCTTGACACCCATGATGGCAAGGATCGCCAGAGACACGATCGGCACCAGATTGAGATATACGGTGGCAACGACGACCCCGAGATGCCGCACGCCATAATTCCAGAGGATCAGGCAAAGCACGATCGAGACGAAGGTCAGCCAGCATAACAGCGCGAGATGCCATCCATCGGGCGGCGGGGCCGGCGGCACCTGAGCCCAGCCCACCTGTCCAGCCATGAAATACACCGCCATCAGCATGGGGGCGCCGCCGATCGTGGTGCTGGCGGAAATGCGAAGCTGCGACCAGCCGGTCAACCAGCGTTGCGCCGCAATCGAATACCAGGACCAGCAGGCGGCTGCGGCGAGAATGAGGAGCTCGCCGCCGCGGATCACGAAGACCGAATGGGCCGAGCGCAGTTGTGAAAAATCTACCGTGGCCAGAATGCAGCCCGAGACGGCGAGAATGATCGCAGGCACGACCCGGCGATCCATCGGCTCGCGAAAGCTCAGCCAGGCGACCACCCCGGCAATCACTGGCCCTGCCGCCGACAAGACCGCGGCGACGATGGGATTGGCATGGGCGACGCCCACCGTATAAAGCGGTGCAAAAAAGCCGAGACCGATCGTGCCGAGCAGAAACGGCCGCCACCAGGAAATGCGCGGCGACGCCTCGCGAAAGCCCTCCAGCAACCAGACCAGCATGATGAGGAGCGGCGCGCCGGCGACATAACGAACCGAGCCAAGAAAGAACGGATCCCAAACGGGGAGCAGGTAATTGACGGTGGGTATGACGGTGCCCCAGGTCAGTGCCACAATCAGCAGCCCGAGATTCGCGCCCCATTTACCCATGATCGACCTATATATCTCCCCGTTTTGGCGGCGACTGTGACAGCGGCCCTCTTCACCGTCAAATCGCGATAGCGCATGATGGTCATGCTGTTCATTGAGCATGCGCTTCGGCAAATAAAAAGGCCGGCTGAAACGCCGGCCTTTTCACTGCACCGATCGTCAGGATCAGCGCGAATAGAATTCCGTGACCAGATGCGGTTCCATGGTCACCGGATAGGGCACTTCGGCCAGTTGCGGCACGCGCACATACTTCGCCGTCATCTTCTTATGATCGGCTTCGATATATTCCGGCACGTCGCGTTCACCGGATTGCGCGGCGCCGACGACCAGCGCCATATCCCGGGAGCGCTCGCGCACTTCCACCACATCGCCTTCCTTCAACTGATAGGAACCGATATTGACGCGCTTGCCATTGACCTTGACATGGCCGTGATTGACGAACTGGCGGGCGGCGAAGACCGTCGGCACGAACTTGGCGCGATAGACGACGGTTTCCAGGCGGCTTTCCAGGAGGCCGATCAGCATTTCCGACGTGTCGCCACGGCGACGCACAGCTTCGGCATAGAGCTTGCGGAACTGGCGTTCGCCGATCGAACCGTAATAGCCGCGCAGGCGCTGCTTCGCCATCAACTGGATGCCGAAATCGGTCGGCTTCTTGCGGCGCTGGCCATGCTGGCCCGGGCCATATTCACGGTTGTTGAGCGGGCTCTTCGGCCGGCCCCAGAGATTGACGCCCAAGCGGCGGTCGATTTTATGCTTGGCTTCGATACGCTTACTCATAAGTTGTCCTTTCCCGCGATGACGCGATGTCGTTGGTGTCCCGGCTGTCCGGCCCGGTCAAATCCGGCGGCTGGGCAGCAGCGACGAACGCGCTGCCCGGCACGAGAGCGGGCGGACTATAGCCAGCGAGACGGCAGAGTCAAGGAAAGGCGGCAAATAACTGGCGGCGCCGCCTTATCTATATTTCTGTCCACGCGGTAAATTACACACAGGTCGCGTTAAATACCGGGCTCGGACCCTCAGCGGTCGGACTCCGCCGCCGATTTACGGGCCTGGCGCAGGGTCGCCAGTTCTTTCACGACGCCATGCAGGGTCCTGATTTCCTGCTCCGTCAGATTGGCGCGCTGCCACATATTGCGCAGATTGCGCACCATATGCGGCCGGGCTTCCTCGTTGCGCAGGAAGCCGCAGGCATCGAGCTCGCGTTCGAAATGGGCGAAGAAATTGACCAACTGGTCCTTGCTGGCCGGGACCGAGCCATTCATTTCCAGCACCGAACCCGGCGTCGCATCGCCCGCCTGATACCATTCATAGCCGACCAGCAGCACCGCCTGACCGAGATTGAGCGAGGTGAAAGCGGGATTGAGCGGCACCGTCAGCAGCGTATCGGCGAGACTCAGATCGTCATTCAGCAAGCCGGTCCGTTCGGGCCCGAACAGGAAGCCGACACGGCCGCCGCCGGCCACCCTGGCACGCGCCTCTTGGGCGGCGTGACGGGCAGTGACGATCGGCTTCACCATCCGCCGGTCGCGGGCCGTCGTCGCATAGACATGGGTGAGATCGGCGATCGCCTCGGCGGTGGTATCGAAGACCTTGACCGGCGGCATCATCTCCAGGGCGCCGACCGCCGCCCGCTCCGCTTTGATGTTCGGCCAGCCGTCGCGCGGCGCCACCAGGCGCAAATCGCTGATCCCGCAATTCAGCATGGCCCGCGCCGCAGCCCCGATATTCTCGCCCATTTGCGGCGTCACCAGAATGATCGCCGGCGCGGCGGTTTCCGCCGAGCTCAATTGGAGCTCGCCTTCAAAAGCTTCCAGGTGATGGCATCGTTCAAAGCCTCATAAGAAGCATCGATGATATTGCCGCTGACGCCAACCGTGGTCCAACGCTCGCCGCTGGCATCGGCGCTTTCGATCATCACGCGGGTGATCGCTTCGGTACCGTCCTGCGGTGTCAGGATGCGCACCTTGAAATCGACCAAGCGCATATCATCGAGTACCGGATAGAGCGGCACCAGCGCCTTTCGCAAGGCGGTGTCAAGCGCATTGACCGGGCCGTTGCCGGTGGCGACCGTCATGGTTTCGTTGCCATGCACGTCGACCGTAACGGTGGCTTCGGATTCCGTCACCAATTCATTGCGGGCATTCCAGCGCCGCTCATCCATCACGCGGAAGCGGCTAAGCCGGAAGAAATCCGGCACATGGCCGAGCGCACGGCGCGCCAGTAATTCGAAACTGGCTTCGGCGCCGTCATAGGCATAGCCGTCGAATTCCCGCGCCTTCACCTGTTCAACCAGCGTTGCGACCTTCGGGTCATGGGCATCGATGGCAAGGCCGATTTCCCGGAAGCGCGCCATGATATTGGCCCGGCCGGATTGATCGGAAACCACGATATGGCGCCGATTGCCGACCAGGCTCGGTTCGATATGTTCGTAGGTGCGCGGGTCCTTCTCCACCGCCGAGACATGCAACCCGCCTTTATGGGCAAAAGCGGAATCGCCGACATAGGCAGCGCCGCGATTTGGCGCACGGTTGAGCCGCTCGTCCAGCAGGCGGGAAATATGTGTGAGCTGCGCAAGGTCCGCATCACTGATCCCAAGCTTGAAATCGGTCTTCAGCATCAGCGAGGGAATAAGCGAAATCAGATTGGCATTGCCGCAACGCTCACCAAGTCCGTTCAGCGTGCCCTGGACCTGGCGGATGCCGGCGCGAATGCCCGCCAGCGAATTGGCGACGGCATTCTCCGTATCGTTATGGCAATGAATGCCGAGATGGCTGCCCGGCACGTGATTGACGACCTCGCCGACGATACGCTCGATCTCATGCGGCAAGGTGCCGCCATTGGTATCGCAGAGCACGACCCAGCGCGCACCGTTCTTATAGGCGGCCAGGATGCAATCCAACGCATATTGAGGATTGGCCTTGTAGCCGTCGAAGAAATGCTCGGCATCCAGCATCACCTCGGACTTGCGTTCCTTGGCATGCAGGACGCTCTCGGCGATCATATCGATATTCTCGTTGCGCGGAATGCCGAGCGCGACATCGACCTGAAAATCCCAGGACTTGCCGACCATGCAAACCGCCGGCGCCTTCGCCTGGATCAGGGCCGTGAGGCCGGGATCGTTGGCGGCGCTGCGGCCGGGCCGGCGGGTCATGCCGAAAGCGGTAAAGGTGGCATGCTTCAATTCCGGCGGCGCATTGAAAAAGGCGTCATCGGTGGGATTTGCGCCGGGCCAGCCGCCCTCGACGTAATCGACCTTCAGCTTGTCCAGCGCCTGGGCGATCGCCATTTTGTCGCCCACGCTGAAATCCACCCCCTGGGTTTGCGCCCCATCGCGCAAGGTGGTATCGAACAGATATACGCGTTTGTCGTCAGACATGATTTCTTCCTCTGGCTCCAGGTTTCACCATATCGACCCGGCAAGGTCAACCAAGCTGCGGACAGAGGGGAAGCGACGCGTGCATGGCAGCCCGGCGGAGAGATACGTCCAAATGCTTGATCCGGCGCAACTCTGGCCCTTCATCCTCGCCTGCCTGGCGCTCAACCTGACGCCAGGCGCCGATATGACCTATGTCATTGCCCGCTCCGCAACCCAGGGGCGTGGGGCCGGCATCGCCGCCAGTTTCGGTATCGCGGCCGGCAGCTTTGTCCACAGCCTGTTCGCCGCGCTTGGCATTGCCGCCTTATTGCAGCAATCGGCGACCGCCTTCCTGCTGATCAAGATCCTCGGCGCCGGTTATCTGCTCTATCTCGCCTGGAAAGCCTGGCGCAGCCCGATTACTGCCCCGGCGGCCGGGACTCCCCTACCCCGCATTCCGCTGCTGCGGGTATTCGGCGAGGGACTGCTGACCAATCTCTTCAATCCCAAGGTCGCGCTGTTCATCCTCGCTTTCCTGCCGCAATTCGTCGATCCACATCGCGGCTCGACGATTTCACAGATTTTGCTGTTGGGCCTGATCTTCAATTTCGGTGGCACGCTGGTGAACTGCGTGGTCGCCGCTTCGGCCAGCATCACGGCCCGTTTGCTCAGGCAACGCCTGTCGGGAAACCGCCACAGTCTCGGCCGCTGGCTGAACCGGTTCACCTCGGTGATCTTCGTCGGCCTCGCCTTTCGCCTGGCCTTCGCCGAGCGCCGCTGAGGAGAGCTGGCCATGAATATCATCGTCATCGGCGCTGGCATCGCAGGTCTCACTACCGCTTTCAATCTCGCCCATCACGGCGCCAATGTGACGCTGATGGAGCAAGGGAACATCCCGCACGACCGGGCGTCCTCTTTCGATCAGCATCGCATCATCCGCCACTTCTATCCGGATTCGGAGGCCTATGGCCGGCTGGTGGAACAGGCGCTCGCCGCCTGGAACCGGCTGTGGCGTCGTATCGGGCGGATACATTTCGCCGAAACCGGCGTACTGGCGATCAGCACCGAAGCAGGCGATTGGAGCGATCGCAGCCGCGGCGCCCTGGAGCGCATCGGCATCGCCTATGAAAGCTGGAGCCAGGCCGACCTGCAAGCGCGCCTGCCGCAGCTTTCCCTGCCGGACCACGCCACGGGGGTTTTCACCCCGAGCGGCGGCGCGCTTTTTGCCGACCGGATCTGCACCGACCTCGCCCGCAACCTGCGGCACAATGCCGTCGACCTGTTGCCGAAACACCGGGTTGTTGAAATCGAGACCGAAACCGGGCGGGTCGTCACCGAAAGCGGCGAGGCCTTCAAGGGCGATCAGATCCTGATCGCCGGCGGCGCCTGGATCGGCAAGGTCGTGCCGGCTTTGGCCGCGAAAATCACCACCTATCGCCAGGCGGTCCTTTATCTGACGGCGCCGCCGCAATGGGAAGCGGCCTGGCGCCAATCGCCGGTCATCGTCGATTTCGGCGGCGCGAGCGGCGCCTATGCGCTACCGCCGGTCAATGGCAGCGATCTGAAAATCGCCGTGCCGGCGCATCGCCGCCTCGGGGATCCTGATAAAGATAGGTCGCTGGATTTCGACGAGGCAGAGACGATCCTCAACTACCTGCGCGGCGACCTGGTCGATGTCGATCAGTACCGCCAGCTTTATCTCAAAACCTGTTTCTATACCTTTGCGCCGGAAGATCGCTTTCAACTGCACCGCGAGGGCCGGTTGATCGCCTATAGCGGCTGTTCCGGCCATGGCTTCAAATTCGGCGCCCTGGCCGGCGAGATGCTGGCCGAAGTCCTGCTCGGCAAAGCAGATGCCGATCAGGTCGGCCGTGTTCTCGGCGGCTACTGAGGGACCGACTGAGACGCTTATGCCCGTTTCCAGGTCGTGCCCGAAGGCCCGTCTTCCAGCACGATGCCCTTGGAAAGCAGATCGTCGCGGATGCGGTCGGCCTCGGCGAAGTTCTTCGACTTTCGCGCGGCCTGACGGGCGGCGATTGCCATTTCGATCGCGGCAGCATCGAGACCGCTCTGATCGAGACCGGCAGTATCTTGGAGCCAGGCGGCGGGATCCTGCTGCAACAGGCCGAGCAATGCCCCGGCGCCGAGGAGGGCGCTCTTGATCGCGATCTTATCCTGATCGTCACTTGCCTTGTTCAGGCGGTTCAGCAGCTCATGCAATTCCGAGATCGCCAGCGGCGTGTTGAGGTCATCGGCCAAGGCCGCGACCAGATGATCCGTCGGCACCGGTTCGGCCTTGAGGCCGGCCACCTTTTGCAAAGCGCCATAAAAACGGTCGAGGATCGCCTTGGCTTCCTTGATCCCCTCGCGGGTAATGTCGATCGGCTGGCGGTATTGCGCCGAGAGCAGCGCGAAGCGGATCGCCTCGCCGCGATGCCCCTCTTCCAGCAATTGCCGTACGGTGACGAAGTTGCCGAGCGACTTCGACATCTTTTGGCCGTTCACCTGCACGAAACCGTTATGCAGCCAGTAGCGCGCAAGATGCGTGGTGCCATGCGCGCAGCGGCTCTGCGCAATCTCATTCTCATGATGCGGGAAGATGAGATCGATGCCGCCGCCATGGATATCGAAAATATCTCCCAGGAGATCCCCTGCCATGGCCGAGCATTCGATATGCCAGCCCGGCCGGCCGCGGCCCCAGGGGCTATCCCAGCCGACCTGATCCGGCGTGCTGGGCTTCCAGAGCACGAAATCGCCGGCATATTTCTTATAGGGCGCGACCTCGACCCGAGCACCGGCGATCATGTCGTCCTGGCTGCGGCGCGAGAGCTGGCCATATTCCGGCATCGAGGGCACGTTGAACAGCACATGACCCTCAGCCACATAGGCATGGCCTTTGGCGATCAGCGTTTCGATCAGCGCGATCATCTGCGCGATATAGGCAGTCGCGCGCGGCTCCTTATCCGGCGGCAGCGCATTCAATGCGCCCATATCCTGATGGAAGGCTTCGGTGGTGCGTTGCGTCACCTGGGCGATGGTTTCGCCGCTCTTCACCGCCGCCTCCATGATCTTGTCCTCAACATCGGTGATGTTGCGGACATAGGTGACATGCGCCTCGCCATAGACATGGCGCAGCAGGCGCGCGAGCACATCGAAGGCGACGACGGGACGGGCATTGCCGATATGGGCGAAGTCATAGACGGTCGGGCCGCAGACATACATGCGGACATTCATGGGATCGATCGGCTCGAAGACCTGACGCTCGCGCGTCAGCGTGTTGTAAAGATGAATCGTCACCGTTTCGTCCCTCTTCCCCGATATCTTTCAGGCCGTCTCGCCTTTCAGGCGGCGCAAGGCTCGCTCGCGGCCGATCAGCGGCAGCAGCACTTTCAATTCCGGCCCATGATCCGCTGCCGTCAGCGCCTGACGCAAGGGCATGAAGAGATCCTTGCCCTTGCGGCCGGTTGCCTTCTTCACCTGATCGACCCAGGCATTCCAGGTCGTGCTGTCCCAGGGCTCCGCCGGCAGCAACTCGGCAGCGGCGGCGGCAAAACCGGCATCGGCGATGACCGGTGTTAGGGCGCCACGGCAGACCTGATGCCACAGCTTCACATCCTCGACCTTTTCGACATTGGCGCGCGCCGCTTCCCATAGGGCGGCATCGATCTCACCGAGACCGAGAGCGGCGAGATGCGGCTTCGCTTCGTCGTAAGACAAAGCATGCAGCAACCGGGCATTAAGATGCGCCAGTTCGGCCGGATCGAAACGCGGCGAGGTCTTGCCGAATTTCGAGAGATCGTGATCCGGCAGCAGCTCTTCGAGATGCGCTGCGGGCCGCACCGGATCGCCGGTGCCGATATGGGCGAGATAGCTGTTGATCGACATCGGCTCCAACCCCTCGTCGCGCAACTGGCCGATCGAGAGCGAGCCAAGGCGTTTCGAGAGGCCCTCGCCCGCCGCATCCACCAAGAGCGGTAGGTGAGCGAATTCGGGCGCCGCCGCACCCAGAGCCTCGAAGATCTGAATTTGCGTGCCGGTATTGGTCACGTGATCGTTGCCGCGGATGATATGGGTGATGCCGAAATCGATGTCGTCGACCACCGAGGTCAAGGTGTAGAGATAGGTGCCGTTGGTGCGGACCAGGACCGGATCCGACTGGCTGGTCTCGTCGACATGCTGGGGGCCGCGCACGAGATCGTTCCAGTTGACCAGCCGGCCTTCCAGCTTGAAGCGCCAATAGGGCTGGATGCCCTGGGCTTCCAACCTGGCGCGGTCTTCCGCTGTCAGTTTGAGCGCAGCGCGGTCATAGATCGGCGGCCTGCCCTGCTGCAGCTGAACCTTGCGGCGCAGCTGCAATTCCTCGGCGCTTTCGTAGCAGGGATAGAGCCGACCGTTCGCCTTCAGTTTTTCCGCCGCCGCATCGTAGCGGGTGAGGCGCTCGGTCTGGCGGTCGAAGCTGTCCCAGGTAAGCCCAAGCCATTTGAGGTCGGTTTCGATCGCCGCGGCGAATTCGGCCGTCGAGCGTTCGAGATCGGTATCGTCCAGGCGGAGCTGGAACTGACCGCCTCGCTTCTTCGCGAAGAGCCAGTTGTTCAGCGCGATATAGATATTACCGACATGCAACCGGCCGGTCGGGCTCGGCGCAAAACGTACGCGTACGCTCATAACGATATCCGCCTATTCTCCACGATAGCGGTTGGTGATCGGGTAACGCCGATCCTTGGCAAAGCTGCGCCGGCCGATCCTGACGCCGGGCGCCGATTGCTGCCGCTTATACTCCGCGAGGTCCACCATGCGCCAGACCCGCGCCACCAGCGCCCGGTCGTGCCCGCGCGCCGCCACCTCGTCGATCGAGAGATCCTGTTCGATCAACCCATCCAGGATATCATCCAACGCCTCGTAAGGCGGCAGCGTGTCCTGGTCTGTCTGGTTCGGTTTCAGCTCGGCCGAGGGCGGCTTGGTGATGACACGTTCCGGCATGACCGCGCCGTCAGGGCCCAAAGCATCTTTCGGCCGCTGCGCATTGCGCCAGCGGCAAAGATCGAAGACGGTGGTCTTGTAGATGTCCTTCAGCACCGAATAGCCGCCGCACATATCGCCATACAGCGTGGCATAACCGCAGGCCACTTCGGATTTGTTGCCAGTGGTGAGCAGCAGGCCACCGAATTTGTTCGAGAGCGCCATCAAGGTGACGCCCCTGGCACGCGACTGAATGTTCTCTTCGGTCGTGTCGGCGGCCTTGCCGGCGAAAAGCGGCTTCAGCATCGTCTCGAATGCTTGCATCGCCGGCTCGATCGACACGATGTCATAGGCGATGCCGAGCAGCTTGGCGCAAGCCGCTGCATCATCCAGGCTTTCTTGCGACGTATAGGGTGACGGCATCATCACCGCACGGACCTTATCGGCGCCCAAAGCATCCACCGCCACTGCAGCGGTCAAAGCGGAATCGATCCCGCCGGAAAGCCCCAGCAGCACGCTGGCAAAGCCGTTCTTCACCACATAATCCTTGAGGCCGAGCACCATCGCCTCATAGATCTGTCCCAGGCGGTCCGGCAATTCGGCGACCTTGCAAGGAGCGCATTGCCAGCCATCGGCACCGCGTGTCCAGTCTGTGACCACGACCGCCTCGCGGAACATCGGCAATTGGCAGCGCAGCTCGTCACCGAGGCCGAGCACGAAGGAACCGCCGTCGAAGACCTGATCGTCCTGTCCGCCCACTTGGTTCAGATAGACGATCGGCAGATTGTTCTCCGCCTGGCGGCGGCGTGCGTGGGTCCGGCGCGCTTCCATCTTGCCGGTCTCGAAAGGCGAGGCATTGATGGAAAGTAAAATCTCGGTGCCGGATTCCGCCAGGCATTCGGTAACGTCGGGAAACCAGAAATCCTCGCAGATCGGTGTGCCGATCCGTACGCCCTTTACATTGAACGGCCCCTGCAGCGGTCCCTGCCTGAAGACCCGCTTTTCATCGAAGACTTCGTAATTCGGTAATTCATGCTTGAAGCGGCTGGCCTCGATCCGGCCATTGGCGAGGAGGAAGGCACCGTTATAGATGCCCGGCGCGGCCTGGCCGCTGCCGTTGTCATCGGATTTCTGGAGCCAAGGCGAACCTACGATCATGGCCGGACCGCCATCGGCGGTATCCTTGGCGAGTTCCAGCAGATGCTTACGGCAAGCATCGAGGAACGAGGGTTTGAGGGCGAGATCCTCGATCTGGTAGCCGGAGAGCACCATTTCGGTGAACAGGACCAGATCGGAATCACCTTCGGCCGCTTTGGCGCGCGCCTGGCGGATCTTCGCCAAATTTCCCTTGAGATCGCCGACCGTAGGGTTGAGCTGCGCCAGGGCGATCTTCAATTTGTCCGTCATGATGGCCGTATTCCTTTCCGTCCGGCAACTTAGCCGAGCTTAACGTTAAGTCAACTTTAGCCGATCGGGGATATAGGTTAGGAATATTCAGACCCGACAGGAGCCTGCATCATGATCAACCGGCGCCGCATTATCCTGCCCGCCATCGCCGCTCTTTGGACCGTTTCGGGCTTGGGTGCCAGCCCGGCCCTCGCGCAGGAAGCCGTGCCCCAGATGCCGGCCGATGCACCGGTCCTGGCGCCGATCAGCCAGCGTTTCGTGCTGATGGTGCTGGACCAGCCTGACCGTAACATCAACCTCGGCAGTTCCAGGATCAACATGATGTATGACACCAAGACCGGCCGGTCCTGGGTGCTGCAATATACCAGCAAGCCGAACAGCAATCAGCAGGGCTTCGTCTGGGTCGAGGTCCCCTACGCCGCGCCGCCACGCCAGTAGGCCACGGCAGAGAAGGTTTATTTCGGGAACAGGAATTCGCGGCCGACCTTCACGCGCTTGATGCCGTTATATTCGATGATATCGGCAGTGGCGTAGGTTTCGGTCCAGCGCTGCGGCAGGAAGGATCCTGTCCCGATCACATCGATGGGCGTATTGGCTTCCGCCATCACCTTGCATTTTGCCGGGTCAAAGCCCGAGGAAGCGACGATGCCGACCTTCCGGAAACCGGCATCGTCCAGCGCATCGCGCATATACCAGATCGCCGCCGCGGAAACACCGGCGCCGACCAGATGACGCAATTCCGTCTCGTTGCGGTAACCGCGGATCGCTTCCGGCACATGCCGTTCCAGCACGGCATAGGAGACCGTGGGATCGACCCCTTCGATGAAACGGCTGCCCGGCGTATCGATCCGCACCGAAAGCTTGCCTTGCGCCGCCAGCGCCGGGAAACGGCGGCAAACGGCGAGCGCATCGGTGACCTCGCGGGCGAAATAATCCACCAGCACCGTGATCGGCTGATCGGGAAAGGTGTCGTGGAACATCTCGGCGGCGCGCAGGGTCGAGCCGGCATAGCCGATCAAGGCATGGGGCATGGTGCCAAGCGCCTGCTCGCGGCCAAAATAATGCGCCGTGGCGGCCGTGGCATTGCCGATGAAACCCTTGGCCCCACCTTTACGCACGGCCCGTTCGGAGCCGACGCTGGCCGCATAGGCCATCAATTCCGCCATTTCCAAACCGGCGCAATGGCGCGCATCCATGGCGATGAATGCGACATTGGGCAGGTCGGTGCACATCGTATAGGCGTTGAAGGCCGCCACGCAGGCGGGGCCCAGTTTCTGCAGGAACAGGGTTTCGAGATCGGACAGATGAACCAGCGAGCCACGCAGATAGAGAATCGGCTCGCCAGCACCCACCCATTTACCTTCGGTATAGACCAGGTCGATATCGAATTTGGTGCCGCGCTCGGCAGCGACCTTATGCAGCCAGTCGATCGCCAGACGCGGCGCCGAAACCACCGGGCGGCGCATGAAGACCGCGTAGGTGACGCGGGTGTCGCCGAATTTCTCGACGACCGCTTTGGTTTTCAGGAAATACTGATCGGTCCAGGCCGCGATATGATCCGAGGCCGGTCCGGCCGCAGGAGATTTGCACGTTGCCGCGCCGCCGATCGTCTTATCCGTCGTGGTGCCGTCAGCGCCCGCCGTCATTATCGTTCTCCGTCACCGGCCTGTCGCTCTGATGATGGCTGGCGGCGGGTCGCATACCGCCGCCAGTACACGACCGAAGTCTCAGGAAGCTTCGGCGATCTTGTTGCCGTGCGACAGGCGCTCCGCCTTCAGCTGCTCGGCAATGAGGAAAGCCAGTTCCAGCGCTTGGCTGGCATTCAGGCGCGGATCGCAATGAGTGTGATAACGATCCGCGAGCGCATCCTCGGTAACCGCCTTGGCGCCGCCGATGCATTCGGTGACGTCCTGGCCGGTCATTTCGAAATGCACGCCGCCCGCATGCGTGCCTTCGGCCGCATGCACAGCGAAGAAACCACGGACTTCGGCCAGGATCCGGTCGAACGGCCGGGTCTTGTAGCCGGTCGAGGACTTGATCGTGTTGCCATGCATCGGATCGCAGGACCAGACGACCTTCGCGCCATGGCGCTGCACCGCGCGCAGCAGGGGCGGGAATTTCTGCTCCACCTTGTCATGGCCCATCCGGACGATCAGCGTGAGACGCCCCGGAATGTTCTGCGGGTTGAGGATGTCGATCAGGCGCAACAGCTCATCCGGATCCATGCTCGGCCCGCATTTCATGCCGATCGGGTTGTTGACGCCGCGCATATATTCGATATGCGCGCTGTCCGGCTGGCGGGTCCGGTCGCCGATCCACAGCATATGGGCGGAGCAGCCATACCACTTGCCGGTCAGGCTATCGACCCGCGTCAGCGCCTGCTCGTAATTCAGCAGCAGGGCTTCGTGGCTGGTGAAGAAATCCGTCTCGCGGATCTGCGGCACGGTTTCCGAGGTGATGCCGCAAGCCGCCATGAAATCCAGCGTTTCGGACAGGCGGTCGGCCAGCTCCTTGTAGCGATGGCCGAGCGGGCTGTCGGCGACGAAATCGAGATTCCAGCGATGCACCTTGTGCAGATCGGCAAAACCGCCCTGGGCGAAAGCACGCAACAGGTTCAACGTCGCCGCCGACTGGTTGTAGCTTTGCACCAGACGCTCGGGATCGGGCACGCGGGCTTCGGTGGTGAAGTCGATACCGTTGATGATATCGCCGCGATAGCTCGGCAACTCGACACCATTGATGGTCTCGGTCGGCGCCGAACGCGGTTTGGCGAACTGGCCGGCCATGCGGCCCACCTTCACAACCGGCAAAGCGGCGCCGAAAGTCAGCACAACTGCCATCTGCAACAGGACGCGGAAGGTATCGCGAATGTTGTTGGCGCTGAATTCGGCAAAGCTCTCGGCGCAATCGCCACCCTGGAGAAGGAAGGCCTTGCCTTCCGCGACATCGCCCAGCGCCTCGGTCAGACGCCGCGCTTCGCCGGCAAAAACCAGCGGGGGAAAACTGCGCAAACGCTCTTCCACCGATAGCAACTTGCCCGCATCCGGGTATTCCGGCACCTGGCTGATCGGCTTGCCGCGCCAGCTTTCCGGAGACCACTTCGCCGTCATTTCTCGTTCCTCACTCATCTGCGCAACCCCCGTTACGCCGCATTTCCGGGTATACGCCCGATTTTCGGGTGTTTCAATGCATCGAACCCATAGGTTAATGCAGCCCGGGCCAGCGTAACTAACGGGTACGCGGGCTTTCCTGTCAAGCGGCCGGATCGGGTTCCGGCACGCGCATGGTGACGAATTCCTCGGCTGCGGTGGGATGTACCGCCACGGTCTGATCGAACTGCGCCTTGGTCGCCCGCATTTTGACGGCAATGGCTATGGCCTGGATGATCTCGGCCGCGTCCAGCCCGACCATATGGGCGCCGAGCACGATCTGGCTCGCCCGGTCCACCACCAGCTTCATCAAAGTGCGCTCATCCCGCCCGCTCAGCGTATGCTTCAGCGGCTTAAAATTGGCCTTATAGATATCAACCGCACCATATTGGCGGCGCGCCTCGGCTTCGGTGAGGCCAACCGTGCCGAGCGGAGGCTGGCTGAACACCGCCGAGGCGATGGTGGTGTGGTCCATCGGCCAGGGTTTCTTACCGAAGACGGTATCGGCATAGGCCATGCCTTCCTTGATGGCGACTGGCGTCAGATTGACCCGGTTGGTGCAATCGCCGATCGCATAGATGTTGTCGACACTGGTCTTGGAATAGGCATCGACCTTGATAGCCCCATCCCTGCCGAGCTCGACGCCAGCCGCTTCCAGGCCGAGCCCATCCGTCTTGGGACGCCGCCCGGTGGCATAGAGAACGCAGTCAGCTTCGATGGCCGAGCCGTCTTCCAGCGTCACACGGTAGCCAGCCGAGGTTTTCTCGATCGAAGCAACGTCGCTGTTTACCCGAAGATCGATGCCTTTCTTGCGCAGCTCATCGGCCAAAAAGTGCCGGAGATCGTCATCGAAGCCGCGCAGGATCTGCTCACCGCGATAAAGCTGCGTCACCTTGGCGCCAAGCCCGTTGAAGATGCCGGCGAATTCCACCGCGATATAGCCGCCGCCGACGACCACGACGCGGTGCGGCAGCTCAGGCAGGTGGAAAGCCTCGTTCGACGTGATGGCGTGTTCGATTCCGGGTACATCCGGCTTTTGCGGCCAACCACCGACGGCAATAAGGATATTTTTGGCGGTGATCTTTTTGCCGCCGACCGAGACCGTGTGGCGGTCGATCAGTTCCGCCCGCTCCTCAATGAGTTCGACATTCGAGCCCGCCAGCAGCTTCTTATAGATGCCGTTCAGCCGGTCGATCTCCCGGTCCTTATTGGCGATCAATGTCTTCCAGTCGAAATGCGCCTCGCTCAGGCTCCAGCCATAGCCGGCAGCATCGGCGAAATCTTCATGGAAATGGGAGGCATAAACCAGGAGCTTCTTCGGCACGCAGCCGCGGATCACGCAAGTGCCGCCGACCCGGCTTTCCTCGGCGATCGCCACTTTGGCGCCGTAACTGGATGCCATGCGGCTGGCGCGAACGCCGCCCGATCCGGCACCGATGACGAAGAGATCAAAATCGAAATCCGACATTAGCCTGGCCCATTAAGCACAAAACGGGGGCCATCCTAACAGCCGGCCAGCGGAGTTCAAAGCCACCGGTTCCGTATATCGATCAATTGCTTAGAGAATACGGCAATGCCGGGGATCGATCTGCAGCGATACCGACTGCCCAAGCTCCAGCGCCCGATCCTTCAGGCTGACGAGGCTCAGCAGGCGGTGGCCGCCGGGCAGCTCCATCTGATAGCGGGCCATCGATCCCAGATAATCGACATCAGCCACGGTGGCCGGCAGCCCACCATTGCCGGGCGGGATGATGTCGATTTTTTCTGCCCTCACCACCACCTTGACCGCCTCGCCCGGCGAAACCGGCCGCGCCGCATCGGAAACCAGCAGCGAGCCGGCCGCGCCGAGATCGACCGAGATGCCTTCCGGAGCGACCTGGCGAACCGTGGCCGGCAGAAAATTGGCATTGCCGAGGAAGGTCGCCACGAATTCGCTGCCGGGATGTTCATAGACCTCGGTCGGTGCGCCCATCTGCTCGATATGGCCCTTGTTCATCACCACGACGAGATCGGACATGGCCAAAGCCTCGCCCTGGTCGTGGGTGACGAAGACCGTCGCGACGCCGATGCGGCGTTGAATATTCTTCAGCTCGACCCGCATCTCCTCGCGCAGATTGGCATCCAGTGCGGAGAGGGGTTCATCGAGCAACAACACATCCGGTTCGATTACCAGCGCGCGCGCCAAGGCGATGCGCTGCTGCTGGCCGCCCGAAAGCTGCGCCGGGAAACGCTCCTCGACCCCCGGCAGACGCACGATGTCGAGCGCGTGCTTCACCCGGCGTCGAATCTCATTCTTATCGACATCGCGATATTTGAGGCCGAAAGCGACATTGTCGTAGATCGTCTTATGCGGAAAGAGGGCGTAGTTCTGAAACACCATGCCGAGGTTGCGCCGATGGATCGGCACCTCGTTCATGCGCTTGCCCTTGATCATGACATCGCCTTCATCCGGCGTTTCCAACCCGGCGATCATGCGCAAGGTTGTGGTCTTGCCACAGCCCGACGGCCCCAGCAAGGTCACGAAAGCACCAGCCGGCACCGTTAGATCGATACTGTCGACCGCGACGACGGCAGAGGAGAAACGGCGGGTGATGCGATGCAATTCGACGGCGTTCATGTCACTCGGCATAGCTGGCTTCAACAATCAAATTGAGGCGGATCGGCCGCTGCAAGGTGCTGCGGCCGATCCGATTAATCTCAGCCGCCCTTGGAGATGCGGCTCCATTCCTTCTTGAATTCGTCCTGGTGCTCGTACCAGAACTTGGCCTTTTCCCAGACATAGCCGTCAAATTTGGCGGTGTCGTCATAGCCCGGCAGCTTCTTCACCGAATCCGGCATCGGCACCTTCGTCGGATCGAGCGAGGTCGGATAGAACTGGCCCTCGGCAATGGCGATCGCCACTTTCGGCTCGATGCAGAAATTGAGCAGTTGCTCGGCCTCTTCCATCGGCGAGCCCTTCAGCACATAGAGGCCTTCCAACCAGGCGAAGCCCACGGTGCTGAGGAAGCCGATATCCTGGCCGGAATTCTGCAGGCTGGCGACGCGGCCGGACCAGCCGTCAGACAGAACGATTTCTTCCTTGGCGAAGAGATCGATGAATTCCTGGCCCGAGCTCCAGTATTTCACGACGAGGTCGCGCTGCTTGCGGCAGGCATCCCAAATCGCATTGATGTCGCTTGGATTCTGCGGGTCCTGGCCGAGATAAAGCGCGGCCATCCAGGGGCGCGTCTGGAAGCTGTCATAGCCCGCCATCTTGCCCTTGTATTTCTCATCCCAGAGCAGCTTTACGCCTTTGGACTTCGCTTCCTCGTCGGAAATGTATTTCCGGTTATAGGCAAGGCCGGTCACGCCGTAATCGAAGGGCACGGCGGAGAGCTTGCCTTCCGATTCATTGCGGAAGGCGGTCAGCGTTGGTTCGAGAACATTCTTCAGATTCGGGATATTGGCTTCGTTGATCGCTGAAGCGAAACCCGCCTGGCAGAAGCGGTAATAGTCATAAACGCCGCTGACCAGGAAGACATTGTATTCCCCGGGCTGCGACGCCTTGACCAGCGACAGGAATTCATCGGTATCGCCGAATTCGCCCTCGACCACCTTCACGCCGGTTTTTTTGGTAAACGGCGGGAAGGCATTATTATGGAACGCTTCCGAGACGATGCCACCCCAGCCGTCGAAGCGGATGCTTTCCGCCGCCGCCATGGCGCTCTTCGTCAGCTTGCCCAAGGGGCCGCCCGCCACGCCGACCACAGCCGCCGCGGCGCCGATGATACGCAGCAGGCTGCGGCGGTCGATATCGCCGCTCTCATAGGCTTCCAGCAGCCGTTCATATTTTTTGCTGTCACCGAACTTCATTTTTTCCTCCCATCACGGAACCGGCACGACGCCGATTCCAGTTAGTTGCGGTCGCTACGACCCCGTTTGATCATCTACCTCTTACCTACCCCTGGCAAACCGGCGGACGACATAGCCGCCCGCCAATGGCAGGGCGACGGTGATCACGATCATGACGGCCCCCAGTGCATTGATTTCCGGGCTGATCGAGGTACGCAACATGGCGAAAATCTTGGTCGGCACGGTTTCGATGCCGGGCTTCTTCCAGAACAAGGTCGCCGTGATGTTGTCGAAGGACAAGGTGGCGGCAAACAGGAAGCCGCCCAGTACCGCCGGCGCCATCAAAGGCAAGGTCACGGCGAAGAAGGTCTGCAGGCGATTGGCGCCCAGGCTCATCGCCGCTTCCTCGTAATGTTGGCGCATGCCGACCAGCCGCGCTTGCACGACCAGCACCACGTAGGGCAGCGAGAGAATGGTATGGCCCAGCAGCAGCAGCATGTAGCTGCGCGGCTGCTCCAGGAATTTCAGGAACATCAGCAGCGCGACGCCAAGCACCACTTCGGGCATCAGCAGCGGCAGGCTGAGGAGATTGTTGACGACCGCCTTGCCCTTGAAACTGTAGCGAATGAGGGCGATCGCCGCCATGACCCCAATCGCCGTGGCGAGCAACGAAGAGGAGGCTGCCAGGATAATCGAGGTCTGGAAGGCCTCCATGATGGAATCGTTTCCGAACAGCTTGCCGAACCAGACGAAGCTGAATCCTTCCATCGGGAACGAACCGGTCCGCGCCGAATTGAAAGCCAGCAGCACCACCACGATGATCGGCGCGAACATAAAGATATAGACGAAGAGCGTCAGCAGGCGGAGCCCGTTCCAGCCGGCACCCGGACGATCGGCGCTCATTTCGCGAAACTCCGATAGATATCGCTGAGGCTCATGAAGCGGTTGTAAACCGCCACGATGATGCCAAGCGAGAACAGCAGCATCAGCGACAGGACCGAGCCGGTCGGCCAATCGAGCTGGCTGATGATGGCCTCATAGATGAGCTGCGAGAAGAACAGGGTATCCGTGCCGCCCAGCAGGCGCGGGGTAACGAAACTGCCGGCTGCCAAGACGAAGCAAAGCAGGCTGCCGGCGCCGAGCCCCGGCAAGGAAAGCGGCAGGGTGACCTCACGGAAGGTCTGCCAGGCGGTACAGCCAAGCGTTCGCGCTGCCGATTCCAGATTGCGGTCGATGCCATCGAGACTGACATAGACATTGATGATCATGTAAGGGAGCTGGAAATAGACCAGCCCCATGACCACCGAGAAATCGTTGTAGAGCAGCGACAACGGCTTATCGATGACGCCGACACTCAGCAGCACCGAATTGACAAAGCCGCTTTTGCCCAGGACGTTGATCCAGGCGAAGGTGCGAATGATGTAGGAAAT
Organism: Dongia soli; assembly: GCF_034044715.1. Taxonomy (NCBI): domain Bacteria; kingdom Pseudomonadati; phylum Pseudomonadota; class Alphaproteobacteria; order Rhodospirillales; family Dongiaceae; genus Dongia; species Dongia soli. The sequence goes on from NZ_JAXCLW010000013.1 coordinate 49,416, forward strand.
CCAGAACGGTAGGAACAGGAGGAAGAGCAGCAGCGCCTTGTTGTTGAAGCGGCAGCGCGCCAGGAAATAGGCTGTCGGATAGCCCACGATCATGCAGATGACGGTGGTGATGGCCGAAATCTTGAAGGTTTCGCGCAAGGCCAGCCAGTAGAAGGGATCGCCGCCCACTGTAATCCAGTTGCCGAACTGGAAAGCCGGGATATCCTGCCCATTCGCGGCGCGCAGCCAGAACGAATAGATGAAAATGAACAGAACCGGCGCAAGCAGCAGCAAAGCCAGCGATATGAGCGCAGGCGATAAAAGGAAATATGGCCTGTATGCCGCCGGCACCAAGAACTCCCCCTACCCTATTAGCCAGTGATCTTGGCGCCGCCTTGCGAATTCAACATAATTATCGTCGAATGCCGGCGGCGCTCACGCACCGGTCCTCATCTTTTGTTGGATGTGATAATGCATAGATTATTCCGCCTTGTCCATCGGCAGCGGTTATGAAGGGGACATATCATATGTCTAATCCGATCGGAGCCGGCGATTTAACGGCCGACGCCCTGCGATTTGCCCGCATGCATGGTTGTGGCAATGATTTCGTGGTGATCGACGATCGCGACGGCAAGTGGTTCAGCCGCCGGGCTGAACTGGCCCGGGCCTTGTGCGATCGCCGCAAGGGCTTGGGTGGCGACGGCCTGATCCTGATCGGTAATGGCAAGGATACCGACTTCACCATGACCTATGTCAACGGAACCGGCGTCGATGGCGAGATGTGCGGCAACGGCGCCCGCTGCGTGGTGCGCCGGGCCCATGACCTGCAGATCACCGGCGACCGGACCGTGTTCTCAACCGAAGCAGGGCCGATCAGTGCGCGAATCGAAGGTGGCATCATCAGCCTGGGTATGACGCGGCCTAGGGACGCCGAACTTCACATCACGGTGGAGAGCGATGGGCGCAACTGGACGGTCCACTACATCGATACCGGCGTGCCGCATATCGTCATTTTCATCGACCAGATCGACGATGGCCCGATCGACGAGGTCGATGTCGCCAGATATGGGCCGGGCCTGCGCCGGCATCCGCGCTTCCCGCGTGGCGCCAATGTCAATTTTGCCGAGAAACGTGGCGCCAATACCTATCGGGTCCGGACCTATGAGCGGGGCGTGGAAGCCGAAACCCTTGCCTGCGGCACCGGCTCGGTCGCCACCGCCCTGATCGCGCATCTCTTGGGCGAGGCGCAGTCGCCGGTGACCATTCTGCCAACCGGCGGCGGCACGTTGCGAATCGATTTTCGCTCCAACGGCGAAGGCCGCTTCGAAGATGTGCAGCTGGCCGGCCCGGCGGAGACCATCGCCACCGGCACGATCGCCGAAGACTGGCTGCGCGAACGGAAGCTGCTGTCCTGAAAGCACAGCGTCAAGCGGCGGCGATGGCGGCCGGCACCGCCTGGGCTCGCCATCTTTGCCGCACGAAGACGGCGAGAACAGCAACCTGCACCAGGACCGGTCCGAAGGTCAGCACCGCATTGCCGGAATCGTAAGGCAGCACCAGGGAGAGGAGATGCGGCCCGCCGACAAAGGCGACAATCCAGGCCAGCGGAAAATAGGCAATCAGCAAATAAAGGATGCCGGCGATATCCGCCCGCTGCCGCCATTGCCCGAAATTCAGCAGCAATAGGAACAAAAGGTCGCGCGCGACGAACAGAATCCCGGCTGCCAACATGATGCGGGTATGCGGGCCGTATTCCTGCCACCAGCTTGCCAGCCAGGTCTGGCCGATCTCCGCCGTTGGCTGAGCAGGCAGCAGGGCGATCAGCACAAGCGCAAGGAGGGCGGTCACGACATAGGTGATCAGCCAGAGCGGCAGGAAGGTCAGCGCCTTGGCAAGATTGCCCTGGCGAAACGCCGCCAATCCCCAACGATAGCGCACGGCATCCTTCGGCTCTGCCAGGAAAGACCCGTAGACCAGAATAACGCCGAGGCCGACCGGCGCGCCGAGGATCGCAGCGATCGTTTGGCCCGGCTGGTCGGCAAGACCGGCGGCATAGATCATCGCAAAGGCCAGGAAAGCACACCAGACCCAGGGCACGTTGCTGTACTGGAGCTCGGCCCGCATCAAGCGATAGAGGCCGAACCAGGCCCAGGCGCAAAACACCGCCAGCGAGACCAGATGAAACAGAGCGGTGTGATAAGCATTGCCGAACCAGACGACCGTTTCCGGTCCCCGCAGCGCGTTATTGAGGTCACCGATTATGGTATTGCCGTAGACCAGCAGGCCGCAGATCTGCGCGAAGGTGACCATCAAGCGCCGGCGTAACTGCGCCTTGCGCAGCAGCAGCAAGGCAACGCCGAGCGAAACCGCATGGGCAAGCAAGCCACTGAGGATCAGATCAAGATTGAGGATGAGAAGGTCTGAGGCGTTCGCACCAGCCTGGAGCAGGACAATATCGGTCAGGGCCAGGCACAGCAAGGCACAGAACCAGGGATAGGCGGTCCCGCCGAGCAATTTGCCCCAGACCATCTGCCAGGCCGAGAGGCCGGACATGCGCTGCGTTTCCCAGGTATTGCCGGCAACTTCTTCCGCCAAGGCATCGGCGGCCCGCCGCGTGCCCCAGAAACCAATGATGATATTGAAGATCCAGCGGCCCGCATTGGCCATGGTCGAGGTGGCGAATTCGCCGGTCGCCGTGCCGGCATAATAAAGGATGCCGATGACGACGACGGCCGCCAGAACGCGCTGCCAGGAAAACTGCAGCCAGAGATTTCGGGTGAATTCAGGATTGCCGATCACTGTAGGGATACTCCCGCGGAACCGCCTGCAGTGATTTTCTGCGGAGCGCCGCTTTTCACATGAGTGAGGTAAGCGTCCTGGAGGCCGAGCCGGTCGGGCGCGAAACTAGCGACCTTGAAATCCTGGCCGACCAGCGTCTTCAGCAAGGCTGCATGCGCCAGGGAATCATCCGCCATCTCGATGACCGCATGTCCGGCATCCAGGCTGATGATGGTGAGATCGGCAATCTGGTGCAGGGCAGTTTCCAACGCATCACTGCGGTCAGCGAGGTCGAGGCGCAGCCGGACACGCCCGAGGGTCTGCGCCGCCTGGCCAAGCGGTGCATAATCGACGAGGCGGCCATCGCGGATGATCATCATATGTGTCGAATAATCTTCCAGCTCGGCAAGGATGTGCGATGAAACAATGATGGTCATGCCGTCATCGCGCAGGCGGCGCAAGACGGCGGCCAAGGCAATCCGCGCCTCGGGGTCGAGACCCGATGCCGGCTCGTCCAGCATCAGTACTTTGGGATCGTGAATGATCGCCTGGGCGATGGCGAGGCGCTGGCGCAAGCCGCGTGACAACGTCCCTGCCTTTTCCTTCAGGCGATCGGTCAGGTCGAGGCGCTCGGCCGCGCGCTGGGCTGCAGCCACCACCGAGGATGAGGCGACGCCCTGCGCCTGGGCCCGGTAGCGCAGGCATTGCTGCACGGTGAGGTCATCATAGAGACCGAAGAAATCCGGCAGGAAGCCCATGCGCCGGTGCGCGGCGCGCGGATCGTCATGAACATCGAGACCATCGATCGTCACCGAGCCGGCGAAGGGCCGGTCCAGCGCCGCGCAGATCCGCAGCAGCGTGGATTTACCTGCACCATTGGGCCCCACCAAGGCGGTGATGGTCAGCGGCGCGATCTGCGCTGACACGTTATCGAGCGCCCGGCGTCCAGGATAGTCATAGGTGAGATTCTGGATATCGATCATAAGAGCCTGGGAAATCTGGGGCCTGCAAACGAGAACCCCCTCGCCCCGCAGGATGAGCCGGCGGAACGAGGGGGTCGTTTTACGCGACGAGACGGATCAGATGCCGCCCATGCACATGTATTTGACTTCGAGGAAATCCTCGATGCCGTATTTCGAGCCTTCGCGGCCGATGCCGGATTCCTTCACGCCGCCGAAGGGTGCGACTTCGGTGGAGATGATGCCGGTATTGATGCCGACGATGCCATATTCCACCTGCTCTGCGACACGCCAGACACGGCCGAGATCGCGGCTGTAGAAATAGGCGGCCAAGCCAAATTCCGTATCATTGGCGAGCTTGATCACTTCCTCTTCGGTCTTGAAGCGGAAGAGCGGCGCCACCGGGCCGAAGGTTTCTTCGCGGGCCACCGCCATATCGGAGGTGACGCCCGTCAGGATGGTCGGCTCAAAGAAGCTGCCGCCAAGCGCATGGCGCTTGCCGCCGGCCGCCACCTTGGCGCCCTTGCCGGTCGCATCGGCGATATGTTCCTCGACCTTGGCCACGGCCTTCATGTCGATCAGCGGGCCCTGCTGGGTTTCGCCCTTCAGGCCGTCGCCGACCTTCATCTTGCCGACCGCCGCCTTCAGCTTCTCGGCAAAGGCTTCGTAGACGCTGTCCTGGACATAGATGCGGTTGGCGCAGACGCAGGTCTGGCCGGTATTGCGGAACTTCGACATGATGGCGCCTTCGACGGCGGCATCGAGATCGGCATCGTCGAAGACGATGAAGGGGGCATTGCCGCCGAGCTCCATCGAGACCTTCTTCACTGTCGCGGCGGATTGCTGCATCAGCAGCTTGCCGATTTCGGTGGAGCCGGTGAAGGTGAGCTTGCGGACGATCGGGTTGCCAGTCATCTCGCCGCCGATCGCTGAAGCCGAACCGGTGACCACGCTGAAGAGACCGGCCGGGAGACCGGCGCGTTCCGCCAGGACGGCAAGGGCCAGAGCCGAATACGGCGTCTGGGTCGCGGGCTTCAACACGATCGGGCAGCCGGCTGCCAGCGCGGGGCCCGCCTTGCGGGTGATCATGGCCGCCGGGAAGTTCCACGGCGTGATCGCCGCGACCACGCCGATCGGCTCCTTGGTGACGACAATGCGCTTATCGCCCTGATGCGCCGGAATGACATCGCCATAGATCCGCTTGCCCTCTTCGGCGAACCATTCGATGAAGGAAGCGGCGTAAGAAACCTCGCCCTTCGCTTCGGCCAGCGGCTTGCCCTGTTCGGCGGTCATGATGGTGGCGAGGTCATCCTGATTTTCCATCATCAGGTTGAACCATTTGCGCAGCACGACGGAGCGTTCCTTCGCCGTCTTCTTACGCCAGGCCCCCCAGGCAGCATTGGCCGCCTCGATGGCGCGGCGGGTTTCGGCAGCCCCCATATTGGGGATCGTGCCGAGCACCTCGCTGGTGGCCGGATTGGTCACATCAATGGTCTTGCCGGAATCGGCATCCACCCATTGACCGTTGATGTAGCACTGCTGACGAAACAGGTCCTTGTCCTTGATCGGCAATGCAACATCAGCCTTCGCTACAGCTAGGGTCATGACTACCTCAGTAAGTTTGGGAAAGATGGTGAAGTATAGCCCCCGTCCAGGTAAATGCAAAGCATGGCGGGGATGGCGGAATAGCCTGTCATGTCAACATGTTGCAATACTTCAGCCAACCACTGCAGTGGCCGCGGCGAAGCCGGAGCGGATCGCCCCTTCGATGGTTGCCGGCCAGCCGGTTTCAACCCAATCGCCAGCCAGCCAGAGATTGCGATAGGCGGTCTTCGGACCCGGCCGGCGGCGCAATTGTTCGGGCGTTGCAGCAAAGGTCGCGCGCTTCTCCTTGACGATGCGCCAGGGCGGCATTTTATCCACGTCGCGGTCGTGGACTTTCGCCACATCGCGCCAGATCAGCGACGCCAGTTCCTCCGCCCGGCGATCGACCAGGGCCTCGGCAGCACTGCAGGTAACGGAGAGGATACCCGGTTTCTTGAAGACCCATTCCGCCGTCCCACCAATCACGCCGGTGAAGCTAGGTTCGCCGCAGGAATCGTCGCTGAGATCATCGCAGCGGTAATGCGCATTGACGATGGCGCGGAAGGAATCCGGTGCGGTGATGACGGGCAGCAGATCGGCAGCTACCGACGGTGTCACCGCCAGGATCACGGCGTCTTCAGCAGCGACGTCGATCTGGACCTTGCCGAAATCGAGCCGACTGATACGGTCGCCCTCATAAGCGAGGCCGCGCAGCCGATGGCCGTAGCGGATTTCGCCGCCACGCTGCGCCAGCAGGGCGAGCGCGGGATCGACCAGGGTCTCCGAGAGACCGAGACGCGGCAGGACCGGATGCAGCGCCGCGCCGCCCTTGCCGAAGGTCTCCGCGAAAACCGCCCAGAGGCTCTGCGCCGAGGCATTGATGGGTTCAGTGTTCAGCACGGCAATCGCCAAGGGGGACCATAGGCGGCGATAGAGCACCGATTTCGGATCGAAGCATTGCGCCACAGTTGCATTAGGACCGGCCCGCTGCATCTTCAGCGCCGAAAGATAATCGGCGATGCGCGTGCCCGCGACACGACGATGCGGAAAGAAGATCCACCAAGGAAAGCGCCCCTCGGTCGGCCGCACGGTCCAGCGTTCACCGGTTTGCAGATCGATGAAGGGATAAACCGCCATATCCTGCGTGACCACCGTCGAGGCCGCGCCGATCTCGCTGATATAGGCCATCGCTGCCAGATTGCCGGTGACCATCAGGTGATTGCCGTTATCCAGCCGGCAGCCGAGATCGCTGTCATGATAGGAGCGGCAACGGCCGCCCGCCTGCTGCGCCGCTTCGTAGAGCACAACGCTTTTACCCGCGCGGCTGAGACGCATCGCCGCCGACAAGCCGGCGAGGCCGGCGCCGACGATATGAACGCGGCCAGATATCGTTATTTCCGTCGTCATTCAAAGGAATCCGTAGCGCAAGGCAATCCACAGTTTGCGCCATTTCGGCACCGATACCGGCTGTGTCAGGTCGCGCCAATCGGCGGCAATCAGCTTGTCGAGAATGGCGTGATACATGGCCCCCATCACCGCCGCCGGCCGCATCGCCTGCTTGGAACATTGCCGCATCGCCGCCTGGGCCTTGACGAAATGATTCTCGGCCTTGGCAGCCATGTCGCGGCAGACGGCGCGCAAGTTCGGATGTTTCAGCACGGCCTGTGGCTGGGTCGCATCGATCCCGTGCTGCTGCAGCACTTCGCGTGGCAGATAGAGCCGGTCGCGGCTGGCATCTTCGCTGAGATCGCGCAGAATATTGGTCAATTGCAGCGCTCGGCCGAGATGATGTGCGACGGTATCGGCCTGGGGCTCGCGTGTGCCGAAAGCCCGCACCGAGAGCCGGCCCACCGCACTGGCCACCCGGTCGCAATAGAGATCGAGCTCGGCCAGGCTCGGCGCCTGAATGACAACGGCATCCATTTCCATGCCGTCGATCACCGCGATGAAATCATCGCGCCGCAGATCGAACATCTGCATATAAGGGAACAAGGCACGCGCCACTGGATGCTGCGGCTCGCCGCGATAGAGCCGATCGATCTCGATCCGCCATTCGGTCAGCCGGCGATGCCGTTCCTGATCGGTAAGACCGTCGTCATCGGCGATGTCGTCAACCTCGCGGCAGAAGGCATAGATCGCATACATCGCGTTGCGCCGGTCCGGCGCCAGCAGGCGCATGGCGCTGTAGAATGAAGTGCCAGCCGCCCGCACCTTGGCGGCGATCTCTTCCGTCAGCGCATTATCGATGTCAGCCGTCATTTTATCCCCGAATTTCGTGACGGCCCGCCCTGCAGCACCGCGCGGCCAATTCCCTGTAATGTCGCCAGCGCAATCGCCGGCTTCTTCAGCTTGACCCGCATGGCCAGCGGATCATGTCGCCGCAATAGATCGATCAGCTTGTCCGCAAGACGCACGATCACCGCGGCTTCACAGCGCATGCGCAGATCGCGCACCTCACCGGGCAGGCGGCGCGCCGTCTGCATCAGTTCCTCGGTCTCATCCAGCAGGCGATCCAGCACCCGGCGCAAGGCTGGGCTGCTTTTCGGTGCGTCTAGCGCGGTAACGTCGATCCCCTCGGCACCCAGATGATCGTCCGGCACATAGACCCGGTTCATCTCACGATAATCCAGCGCACAATCCTGCAGATGATTGATGACCTGCAAGGCATTGCACAGAGCATCCGATGGCGGCAGTGAGGACGGCGCTTCGCCATGCAAGGTCAATAGATAACGGCCGACCGGCGAGGCCGAGTAGCGGCAGTAATGCATCAGGTCGGCCCAGTCATCGTAACGCAGCTTGGTGGCGTCGAGCCGAAAGGCAATCAGCAGATCTGTGCAATTGACGGGATCCAGCTTTGTCGCCTTCAAACTTTCGCGCATTGCCACCGCCACCGGCACATCCTGGCGCGTCGGATCGAGGAGCACCTCTTCCATCAGATCGAGGCGGCGAATCTTGTCCTCAGGCAAGAGCGTCGGATTGTCGACAATGTCATCGGCCATGCGCGCCCAGCGATAATAGACATGCACATGGTTACGCAGATCCGGCCGAATGAGAATGGACCCGACCGGAAAATTCTCGGTGCCGGTATTCTTCCCCGACGGTGTACTGATATCTTCTGCCATGGCCATCAGCGTCGCATCCTCATGCCGTCTTCTTGGCCTGCATGCGGCCTTTCCATTCCCCACCACGGCCGACCCAGTGCCGGCGCGCGGAATCCACCGTGGCCAAGAGATAGAATAAGGCAACCAGCGGCAGGAACGGCGCCCACAAAACGGAGCGGCGATAGTAATAGAGCGTCGGCAGATAACTGAGCGTCATCATCGCCCAGGCCATGATGCCGAGGCCGCGTGTGCCGGCATTGCCGTCAATGGTGAAGATGGGCGCCAGCAGATAGGTGAAAATCATTCCCAGCACGCAGCCGATCAGCAGCCGGGTGGAATGATTGAGCTGGGTGAAGGCCGAGCGAGCGATCAACATCCAGATATCGCGCCATTGCGGATAACCGCGCAGGCTGGAGACATTGTCGGCCAGGCCGAGCCAGATCGGGCCATGCTTTTTCATCACCCGACCGAGAGCGCAATCGTCGATCAGCGCATCCTTGATGGCGGCGATGCCACCCGCGGCTTTCAAGGCCTTGCGCTCGACCAGCATGCAGCCGCCGGCCGCACCCGCCATGCGGCTCTTGGGATCGTTGATCCAGGCGAAAGGATAGAGCTTCTGAAAAAAGAAGATATAGGCCGGTATCAGCGCTTTCTCGGCAAAGGTATCTGTCCGCAACCGCGCCATCAGCGAAACCAGTTTGTACCGTCCGGCTTTCGCATCGCCGGCACAGGCGCGCGCAACGAGGTTGCGCAGGCTGTCCGGTGCATGTTCGATATCGGCATCGGTCAGCAGCACGTATTGCGCCGACGGCATCACCTTCTCCAGCGCCCCAAGCCCCTGATGCACCGCCCACATCTTGCCTGTCCAGCCCTGCGTGAGGCGCTTGCCCGACAAAACCGTCAGGCGCTCGGTAGCACCGGCTGCCTCTGCCGCAGCCCGGGCTTCGGCAGCCGTGGCATCCTCGCTGTTGTCATCCACGAGAATGACGCGAAAGGGTGCGGGATAATCCTGACGCAGCAGCGCGCCGATCGCCTTGCCCACCACGCCGGCCTCATTGCGAGCCGGGACCACGGCGGCGACAGGCGGCCAGGTTTCTGGCGCCGTCGCAACCGCCGGCTTCGGCAATTCCAGCCAGAAGCGACCGCGAAAGAGCAGCAGATAGAACCAAATTCCCACCGGAAGACCGGCAATGGCGATCCAGATATCCGTCATGATCGAAGCTATAGCGGCCGAAACCGTTCCGCTCCACCCAAATCTAGCATTGCGAAACACCGCTCGTAGCGGCGCTAAAACCATAAGATTTGTTTAACGGTTTGTCCGCAGACTGGCGAGGCAAGAATTGGGATCGGGGCAGGTTTTGCTGACGCAATATATCCATTCGTGGCTTGAAACGACGCCGGCGACCTCGTCTTCCGAGGCTGATTGTCGCATCCTGGTGATCGCCAGCGACGAGAATTTACTGGAGATCATTCAGGATTGCCTCGCCCAACGGCATGTACGGGAAATTCGTCACGTCGCAACGCTGGCCGAAGCGGCACAGATCGGTATCGACGGTGCTTTATGGGATCTGGTCCTGATTTCCTGTCCGGACGGCCGCGATTTCCAATCGGTGAGGGGCTTGCGGCATGAAATCGGCCTGTCGCGCGCGGCGATCGTTGCCTTAGTGCCCAGTGCCGAGGATCTGCGCCACGCCATCGATGCCGGGGCCGATGATGCCCTTTCCCCGCCGCTGAACCGTGACACCCTCGATCTCCACATTGCCCATGCGTTGGAGCATCGCGGGTTGCGCAATGCCGTGGATCAATACTGGATCAGCACGGTCCAGGAACATGACGCCGATCTCGCCCGATTTGTCTATGATGCGGCGCCGGAAGCACTGATGCTGCTTGATTCCACGGGCATCATCCAGGCGGCGAATCCGGCGGCAGAAGAGCTGCTGCGCTGCGAAGCTACCTTGCTGACAGGCTCGCCGATCGGTGCCTTCATGAACGGAATCGCTCCCAACGCCAATGAGGAGCCGCGCATCGATCGCCTGTTGACGCAACTGAACCGTCCGAATGGCAAGCCGGTCGAGACGCAGCTTCATCGCCTGGACGGCAAAGCCATTCGGGTCGAAGTCGTCGGCCGCGCCGTAACCCGGCTCGGCCAGCCCGCCCTGGCCATTTCACTGCGCGACATGTCCGGCCGCGCACCCGCGCCGGCCAGCGCCGACAAGGCCGCGGACGGATGGGATCATCATGCAGCCATGCTGCGGTTGCTCGCGCAATTGAGCGATGAATTGCTGGCTCCCCTGGACGAAATCGTCCATTGCGCCGAGGTCATCCGCCAAGAGGCCCTGGGACCGCTCGGCGTGCCGCTCTATCACAGCTATGCCGCCGATATTCAGGAAAGCAGCCGCACCCTGCTAAAGTTGGTGGGGCGTATCATGGACATGACAAAAGACGGAGAGAACGGAGCGGCGGTCCCCGTCACCGATGCCGGCTAATCGCGCACGCGTCAGCCACCGTCGCGAACAAAAAGCCCCGCCGTTACCGGCGGGGCTTTTGCTTGAGCCTTTCGGCAAAAGCGGCTTACGCCGCTTCGCCGGTGCCCGAACCCGAGCCATCCGGCAGAGCCGCCGGCTGCTGCTGGTTGCCGAGCAGTTCGCGGTCACGTTCCGCCGCGATCTGCTTGACACGGGCCATCACCGAGCCGGTACCCGCCGGGATCAGGCGGCCGACGATGACGTTTTCCTTCAGGCCGATCAGGCTGTCCACCCGGCCGGAAACCGCCGCTTCGGTGAGGACGCGGGTGGTTTCCTGGAAGGACGCCGCCGAGATGAAGGAACGGGTCTGCAGGCTGGCCTTGGTAATGCCGAGCAGAACCGGCGATCCCTTGGCCAGACGGCCGCCATCCTTCAGCGCCTTGGCGTTTTCTTCCTCGTATTCGGCGCGGTCGACCTGTTCGCCCAACAGGAAGGTCGTGTCACCCGGATCGGTGATTTCGATCTTCTGCAGCATCTGGCGGACGATCACTTCGATATGCTTATCGTTGATCTTCACACCCTGCAGTCGATAGACCTCCTGGATCTCGTTGGTGAGATAGGAAGCCAGAGCCTCTACACCCATCACATTCAGGATGTCATGCGGCACCGGGCTGCCATCGAGCAGCTGATCGCCCTTCTGGACATAGTCACCCTCCTGAACGGAAATGTGCTTGCCCTTCGGGATCAGATATTCACGCGGCTCTTCCGACGCATCCTCCGGGACGACCATGATGCGACGCTTGGTCTTGTAGTCCTTGCCAAATTCCACGCGGCCGGCGATTTCGCTGATGATGGCGAAATCCTTCGGCTTGCGGGCTTCGAAGAGTTCCGCGACGCGCGGCAGACCGCCGGTAATGTCGCGGGTCTTCGACCCTTCGCGCGGGATACGGGCCAGCACGTCGCCGGCCTTCACATGCGCACCGTTATCGACCGACAGGATGGCGTCGACCGACATGAAGTAACGGGCTTCCAGACCGTTCGGCAGCATGATCACGTTGCCCTTCTCGTCGCGCAAGGTGATGCGCGGCTTCAGGTCGTTACCGCGCGGCTGCTGCTTCCAGTCGATGACGACGCGGTTCGAGATGCCGGTGGTTTCGTCCATCACTTCGCGCATCGACAGGCCTTCGACCAGGTCGATGTAGTTCACGATACCTTCGCGCTCGGTGATGATCGGCAGGGTATAGGGATCCCATTCGGCCAGCTTCTGGCCCTTGGTCACCTGCACGCCTTGGTCCGCCAGCAGCTTCGCACCGTAAGGCACGCGATGGCGCGCGCGTTCGCGGCCCTGCTCGTCATTGAGCACGATCTCGCAATTGCGGCCCATGACGATCGGCAAACCGTCGCTGTTCAGAACGACGTTGCGGTTCTTCACCACGACCTCGGCATCGAACGACGCTTCGATCGAGGACTGTTCCGCACCACGCTGCGCCGCACCACCGATGTGGAACGTACGCATGGTGAGCTGCGTGCCCGGCTCGCCGATCGACTGAGCGGCGATGACGCCGATGGCCTCACCGATATTGACCGGCGTGCCACGGGCGAGATCGCGGCCATAGCACTTGCCGCAGATACCGGTATGGGTCTCGCAGGTCAGGGCCGAGCGGATCTTCACCGTGTCGATACCCGCCCGGTCGATCGCATCGACCAGCGGCTCGTCGATCAGGTTGCCGGCGGCAACGATCGTCTTGCCGGAGAGCGGGTCCTTGATGTCTTCCGCTGCGCTACGGCCGAGGATGCGTTCGGAGAGTGGCGCAATGACTTCGCCGCCTTCGACCACCGCTTTCACGGTCAGACCCTTATCGGTACCGCAATCTTCCTCAGTGATGATGGCGTCCTGGGCGACGTCGACCAGACGACGCGTCAGGTAACCGGAGTTCGCCGTCTTCAAGGCGGTATCGGCCAGACCCTTACGGGCGCCGTGGGTCGAGTTGAAGTACTCGAGCACGGTGAGGCCTTCCTTGAAGTTCGAGATGATCGGCGTCTCGATGATTTCGCCCGACGGCTTGGCCATCAGACCGCGCATACCGGCAAGCTGCTTAATCTGCGCCGCCGAACCACGAGCGCCGGAATGCGCCATCATGTAGACGGAGTTGATCTGGCTGCCGGTGGTATTCTTCGACATCACCTTCATCATCTCTTCGGCCACCTTTTCCGTGCAGGTGGACCAGACGTCGACAACCTTGTTGTACTTTTCGCCCTGGGTGATGAGACCGTCGAGATACTGCTGTTCGTATTCCTTGACCTTCTCCTGCGCCTCGGCAACCAGCTTGCCCTTGGCTTCGGGGATGATCATGTCGTCCTTGCCGAAGGAAATGCCGGCACGGCAGGCATGGCTGAAGCCCAGGCCCATCATGCGGTCGGCGAAAATCACCGTCTCCTTCTGACCGCAATGGCGGTAGACCGCGTCGATGACGTTGGTGATTTCCTTCTTGGTCAACACGCGGTTGATGAGGCTAAACGGCAGGTTCGGATGCTTCGGCAGCAATTCGCTGAGCAGCATGCGGCCCGGCGTCGTCTGCACGACGCGGGTAGCCAGGCTTCCGCTGTCGTCATAGGCATACAGGCGCGCCTTGATCGAGCTGTGCAGCGTGACGACTTTCGAATCCAAGGCATGCAGGATTTCGCCGACATTGGCGAAAGCCATGCCCTCGCCCGGCTGCCCCTTGGCTTCCATCGAGATGTAGTAGAGACCAAGCACGATGTCCTGGCTCGGCACGATGATCGGCTTGCCGTTGGCAGGGCTGAGGATGTTGTTGGTCGACATCATCAGCACGCGGGCTTCGAGCTGGGCTTCCAGCGACAGCGGCACGTGGACCGCCATCTGGTCGCCGTCGAAGTCGGCGTTGAACGCCGTGCAGACCAGCGGATGCAGCTGAATGGCCTTGCCTTCGATCAGCACCGGCTCGAAAGCCTGAATGCCGAGGCGGTGCAAGGTCGGGGCGCGGTTCAGCATGACCGGATGCTCGCGGATCACCTCTTCGAGGATGTCCCAGACTTCCGGCCGTTCCTTTTCCACCATGCGCTTCGCCGCCTTGATGGTCGAGGCCATGCCATAAAGTTCAAGCTTCGAATAGATGAAGGGCTTGAACAGCTCCAGCGCCATCTTCTTCGGCAGGCCGCATTGATGCAGCTTCAGTTCCGGCCCGACGACGATGACCGAGCGGCCGGAATAGTCGACGCGCTTACCAAGCAGGTTCTGACGGAAGCGGCCCTGCTTGCCCTTGAGCATGTCGGACAGAGACTTCAGCGGACGCTTGTTGGCGCCGGTGATGACGCGGCCGCGGCGGCCGTTGTCGAACAGGGCGTCGACGGCTTCCTGCAGCATGCGCTTTTCGTTGCGGACGATGATATCCGGCGCACGCAGTTCGATCAGGCGCTTCAGACGGTTATTCCGGTTGATGACGCGGCGATAGAGATCGTTCAGATCCGAGGTCGCGAACCGGCCGCCATCGAGCGGCACGAGCGGGCGCAGTTCGGGCGGAATGACCGGCACCACGTCGAGGATCATCCATTCCGGACGCGAGCCGGATTCGATGAAGGCATCGACCAGCTTCAGGCGCTTCACCAGCTTCTTGCGCTTGGCTTCCGAAGAGGTCTCGCGCAGTTCCGACTTCATCGACTCGCGCTCCTGCTCGAGGTCGATGGTGGCCAGCATGATCTTCAATGCTTCGGCGCCGATACCGGCCTGGAAAGCGTCCTGGCCGAATTCATCCTGGGCGTCCAGGAACTGGTCTTCCGACAGCAGCTGGCGCTGCTTCAGCGGGGTGAGGCCCGGCTCAATGACGACGAAATTCTCGAAATAAAGAATCCGTTCCAGATCCTTCAGCGTCATGTCGAGCAGCAGACCGATGCGGCTCGGCAGGGACTTCAGGAACCAAATATGGGCCACCGGCGAAGCCAGTTCGATATGGCCCATGCGGTCGCGCCGCACCTTCGACAGGGTGACTTCGACGCCACACTTTTCGCAGATGATGCCGCGATATTTCATGCGCTTGTACTTGCCGCACAAGCATTCGTAATCCTTGATCGGACCAAAAATGCGGGCGCAGAACAGGCCGTCGCGCTCCGGCTTGAAGGTACGATAGTTGATCGTTTCCGGCTTCTTGATCTCGCCGAAGGACCAGGAGCGAATCCGCTCCGGGCTGGCGATCGCGATGCGGATCTGGTCGAAGCTCTGCGGGCCAGTCGGCTGGCCGAACACGTTCATCAGCTCGTTCATTGCCATCTCCTCTTGCCGTGACGCCGCCCGGCGAACCGGGCGGCAACCACAGCGATCCGATTAGTAGTTGTTCTGCGTCAAATCGACATTGAGGCCGAGCGACCGCAATTCCTTCACCAACACGTTGAAGGATTCCGGGATACCCGCTTCGAAATTGTCGTCGCCACGCACGATCGCTTCGTAGGTCTTGGTACGGCCGGAAACGTCGTCCGACTTCACCGTGAGCATTTCCTGCAGCGTATAGGCGGCGCCATACGCTTCCAGAGCCCAGACTTCCATTTCACCGAAGCGCTGACCGCCGAACTGCGCCTTGCCGCCCAGCGGCTGCTGGGTGACGAGGCTGTAGGGGCCGATCGAACGGGCATGGATCTTGTCGTCGACCAGGTGATGGAGCTTCAGCATATAGATGTAGCCCACGGTCACTGGACGCTCGAAGCGCTCGCCGGTCCGGCCATCGGTCAGGACCGACTGGCCAGAACGATGCAGACCCGCCTGTTCCAGCATCTGCACGATGTCTTCCTCACGCGCACCGTCAAAGACCGGTGTCGCGATCGGCACACCGCCGCGCAGATTTTCAGCCATCTCCATCACGTCGCTGTCTTCGGCGCCATCGAGATCGGTCTTGTAGACCTTCTCGCCATAGACGTCCTTCATCAGCTTCCGGAGGTCGGCAAACTTGCCGTTCTCACGCACCTTGTCGATCATCTGGCCGATCTGCTTACCGAGATTGGCGCAGGCCCAACCCAGATGGGTCTCCAGGATCTGTCCGACGTTCATACGCGACGGCACGCCCAACGGATTGAGCACGATGTCGACATGAGTACCGTCTTCCAGATAGGGCATGTCTTCGATCGGCACGATCTTTGAGACGACACCCTTGTTGCCGTGACGGCCGGCCATCTTGTCGCCCGGCTGCAGCTTGCGCTTCACCGCAACGAAGACCTTCACCATCTTCATGACGCCCGGCGGCAGCTCGTCGCCGCGCTGCAGCTTTTCGACCTTGTTCTCGAACCGCTTCTCCAGCGCGCCAACGGATTCGTTGAACTGCTTCTTCAGCGCTTCGATCTCGGCCATCCGCTTGTCGGCCTTGACGCCGATCTGGCGCCACTGGCCCGGCGTGAACTCCGAGAGCACCTTATCGGTGATCTTGGTGTCGGGCTTCAGCGTCTTCGGACCGCCAGCCGCCACCTGATTCATCAGGAGTTCCTTCAGGCGGCTGTAGAAGTTGCGCTCCAGGATCGCCTTTTCGTCGTCGCGGTCCTTGGCCAGACGTTCGATTTCAGCGCGCTCGATCGCCAGCGCTCGTTCGTCCTTGTCGACGCCACGGCGGGAGAAGACACGCACTTCGACGATGGTACCGGCAACCCCCGGCGGCAGGCGCATGGAGGTGTCACGCACATCCGAGGCCTTTTCGCCGAAGATGGCGCGCAGCAGCTTTTCTTCCGGCGTCATCGGGCTTTCGCCTTTTGGCGTCACCTTGCCGACCAGAATATCGCCCGGCTTCACCTCGGCACCGATATAGACGATGCCGGCTTCGTCGAGGTTCTTCAGCGCTTCTTCACCCACATTCGGAATATCGCGGGTGATTTCTTCCTGACCCAGCTTGGTATCGCGGGCCATGACTTCGAATTCCTCGATGTGGATCGAGGTGAAGACGTCATCCGAAACGATGCGTTCCGAAATCAGGATCGAATCTTCGAAGTTGTAACCCTGCCAGGGCATGAAGGCGCAGAGCACGTTGCGGCCGAGCGCCAGCTCACCGAGCTCGGTCGAGGGACCGTCGGCGATAATCTCGCCCTTCTCGATGATATCGCCGACCTTCACCAGCGGACGCTGGTTGATGCAGGTGTTCTGGTTCGACCGCTGGAACTTCAGCAGGTTGTAGATATCGACGCCCGGCACCGCGGAATCGGTTTCCTCGGTGGCGCGGATGACGATACGAGTTGCATCGACCTGGTCGACCACACCCTTGCGGCGTGCCGCGATGGCAACGCCGGAATCACGGGCGACAGTGCCTTCCATGCCGGTGCCGACCAGCGGCGCATCGGCCTGCAACAGCGGCACCGCCTGACGTTGCATGTTCGATCCCATCAGCGCGCGGTTGGCGTCGTCATTCTCCAGGAAGGGAATGAGCGCCGCGGCCACCGAAACGAGCTGCTTCGGGCTGACGTCGATGAAATCGATATCCTCGCGACGGGCCATGACGAAATCGCCGGCCCGGCGGCAGGAAACCAGATCCTCCACCAGCTTGTTCTTGGCATCGAGTGCCGCATTCGCCTGGGCGATCGTGTAGCGGCCCTCTTCCATCGCCGACAGATAGACCACGTCATCGGTGACAAGGCCGTTATCGACCTTGCGATACGGGCTTTCGATGAAGCCGTACTGATTGACCCGGGCGAAGGTCGCCAGCGAGTTGATCAGGCCGATATTCGGACCTTCCGGCGTTTCGATCGGACAGATCCGGCCGTAATGGGTCGGATGCACGTCGCGCACTTCGAAGCCGGCGCGCTCGCGGGTCAGACCACCCGGGCCAAGGGCCGAGAGACGGCGCTTGTGGGTGATTTCCGAGAGCGGGTTGGTCTGGTCCATGAACTGGCTGAGCTGCGACGAACCGAAGAATTCGCGCACCGCAGCGGCAGCCGGCTTGGCATTGATGAGGTCATGCGGCATGACCGTGTCGATCTCGACCGAGCTCATGCGCTCGCGGATCGCACGTTCCATGCGCAGCAGGCCCAGGCGGTACTGGTTTTCCAGCAATTCGCCGACCGAGCGGACACGGCGGTTGCCGAGATGGTCGATATCGTCGATTTCGCCGCGGCCGTCCTTCAGTTCGACCAGGACGCGGAGGATTTCGAGGATATCTTGCTTACGCAGCACGCGCAGCGTATCCGGCGTCTCCATGTTGAGACGCGAATTCATCTTCACGCGACCGACCGAGGACAGGTCATAGCGCTCGACATCGAAGAACAGACCCTGGAACAACGCTTCCGCGGTATCCAATGTCGGCGGCTCGCCGGGGCGCATGACGCGATAGATGTCGATCAGCGCTTCTTCACGCGAGGTGTTCTTATCGGCCGCCAGCGTGTTCCGCATATACGGACCGACATTGACGTGATCGATGTTCAGCGTCGGCACGTCCTTGATGCCGGCATCTTCGAGCTGGGTGATGACCGCCGAGGTCAGCTCATCCCCCGCTTCGACGAAAATTTCGCCGGTCTGCTCGTTGATGATATCGGCGCCGGCATAACGGCCGACCAGTTCGTCGACCTGCACCAGCACGTCCTTCAAGCCGCCTTCCTGCAGCTTTCGGGCAAGGCGCGGCGTCATCTTGGTGCCGGCTTCGGCCACGACCTTGTTGGTCTTGGCATCGACCAGATCGGCCACCAGCTTGATGCCCTTCATGCGATCGGGATCGAAATCCGTGGTCCAGCCGACCTTCTTCTTCGAGAAGACGACCTTCTTGTAGAAGAAGCCGAGGATTTCCTCCGCCGACATGCCGCCGAAACGGCGGTCTTCCTCGGTCAGCTGGCCGTTCTTGCCGATCTTGCCAGCGACCGCATCGTTCCACAGAGCGAGCAGCAGCGTCGTCGCCGGCAGCTTGCGGCGGCGATCGATACGGACATAGACGAGATCCTTGGCATCGAATTCGAAATCGAGCCAGGAGCCGCGATAGGGAATGACGCGGGCGGCGAAGAGATATTTGCCGCTGGAATGGGTCTTGCCCTTGTCATGATCGAAGAAGACGCCCGGCGAACGATGCATCTGGCTGACCACGACACGTTCGGTGCCGGCAACGATGAAGGTACCGCTGGCCGTCATCAGGGGCATATCGCCCATATAGACGTCCTGTTCCTTAATATCGCGGATCGACCGCGCGCCCGTCTCTTCGTCATGATCCCACACCACCAGGCGCAGGGTGACTTTGAGCGGCGCCGCAAAGGTCATGCCGCGCTGCTGGCATTCCTCAACGTCGTATTTCGGTTCTTCCAGCTCGTAGCGTACGAACTGCAATTCTGACTTTTCCGAAAAATCCTTAATCGGGAATACGGAACGAAAAACCTCTTGCAGGCCTACATTTTCCCGCTTCTCCGCCGGCACGCCAATCTGCAGAAAATGATCGTAGGAGCTCTTCTGCACCTCGATCAAATTCGGCATCTGGGTGATTTCGGAGATACGGCCAAAGCCCTTACGAATCCGCTTACGCCCGCCATAGGATTTCGTCATTAGCTGACCCTCGTCTGTTCCAACTCGATCCGCCCAAGACCGGATCGCAAATACCTGTCGCCTTCATCCGTGCCGGCGACGCGCACCCGACCGTTGTTTTCGGCGCCGGTCGGCGGCGCCTAATTCGCTACCAAACAGCCGTCCCTTAAGCGGCGTGGAAGCGCCGGTCGCAAAACCGGCGCTTCCCCTGCTTACAGACGGTCGGTCAGAGCTTACTTCAGCTCGACCTTGGCGCCGGCTTCTTCCAACTTCTTCTTCAGTTCGTTGGCTTCGGCCTTGTTGACGCCTTCCTTCACCGGCTTCGGCGCACCCTCGACCAGGTCCTTGGCTTCCTTCAGACCCAGACCGGTGATGGCGCGGACTTCCTTAATCACGTTGATCTTCTTCTCGCCGCCATCGACCAGGACGACGGTGAACTCGTCCTGCTCAGCAACCGGAGCGGCGGCAGCGGCGCCCGGAGCAGCGGCCACAGCGACCGGCGCAGCGGCGGAAACGCCCCAAGCCTCTTCCAGCTTCTTGGACAGCTCGGCGGCCTCGAGGACCGTCAGCTTCGACAACTCGTCAACCAACTTCTGCAAATCAGCCATTTCAATCTCCTAGGCTTTAACTTCTTACGCGATGCGAACTTCTGTTACGCGGATCGACCGTCACGCGGTCTCGCCCTTCTTGGCATAAGCGCCAAACACACGAGCCAGCTGGCCGGCGGGTGCCTGGACCACGGTGGCGACGCGGGTCGCCGGGGTCTGCAGCATGCCGAGCAACTTGGCGCGAAGCTCGTCGAGCGACGGCAGGGTGGCCAACGCCTTGACGCCGGCGGCGTCAATCAGGTTGGTGCCCATCGAACCACCGACGATGGTGAGCTTCTCGTTGCTGTTGGCGAAAGTCACGGCAACCTTGGCCGCCGCCACGGGATCCGCCGAATACGCAATCGCGGTCGGTCCCTTGAGCAACGAGTCGAGGCCTTCGTGCTTAGTGCCTTTCAGAGCGAGCTGTGCCAGCCGATTCTTAGCGACTTTGAAACCGGCGCCCGCATCCCGCATCTTGCGGCGGAGGTCACTTACCTCAGCCACCGTCAGTCCGCTCTGCTTGGTGATCACCACCAAGTTAGCTTCGCTGATGGTCTGATGCAGCTCGGAAACCAGTTCCTGCTTGCCAGATCGGTCCACTGTTCGTCTCCGATACTTGGATCGTTCCGCCTGGCGGCGAGAACGGTCCGTTACGTCTGGACCTTCCGTATGACCATTGGGCATACCGAAGATCCGGTGTGCCTGTCCCAGAAGTTCAATCCGCGCTCCGCGCAGTCTAGGAGGGGCGAGCCCTCATCGGCTGATACGAATTCGCGTCAACTCCCGTCTATTGCAGGCGATCATCTCATTATCTCGCCGAGCCGAAGCCCTTGAGAGACCTGCAGTCTTGGACAGGATCGGGTGACGGCGAACCGTCACCCGCCTCCGGCGCCGCCGAAACGACGCCGAAATTCGTCTAAGTGGGCAGCCGGGCCGCCAACTTCAAGTGCCGGCCTTAGCCGACCAGCGTGCCGACTTCCAACTTCAGGCCGGGGCCCATCGTGGAAGAAAGCGACACTTTCTTAATATAAGTGCCCTTGGCGCCCGTGGGCTTGGCGCGGTTGATCGCACCGACAAAGGCCTTCACATTTTCAACCAGCGCCTGCTCGGTGAAGCTCGCCTTGCCGACACCGGCATGAACGATGCCGGCCTTTTCGGCGCGGAACTCGACCTGGCCGCCCTTGGCCGCCTTCACCGCTTCGGCGACGTCATTGGTGACGGTGCCGAGCTTCGGATTCGGCATCAGGCCGCGCGGACCCAGGACCTTACCCAGCTTGCCGACCAGGACCATCATGTCCGGGGTGGCGATGCAGCGGTCGAAATTCATCTCGCCGGCCTGGACCTTCTCGGCCAGATCCTCGGCGCCCACCAGATCGGCACCCGCCGCCTTGGCGGCTTCCGCCTTCGCGCCCTTGGCGAAAACGGCGACGCGCAGGGTCTTGCCGGTGCCGTTCGGCAGCGACACGACGCCACGGACGTTCTGGTCGGCGTGACGCGGATCGATACCGAGATTCATCGAAATCTCGATGGTCTCGTCGAACTTCGCCTTGGCCGCAGCCTTGATCACCTTCACCGCATCATCGACGCTGTAGAAGCTCTCGCGGTTGATGCCTTCATATGCTTTCTTAATACGCTTGCCGGCCATCTCTTAGCCCTCCACAACCTGAAGACCCATCGAGCGGGCCGAACCGCGGATCATTTCCGCCGCCGCGTCGATGTCATGGGCATTGAGATCCGCCATCTTCTGCTTGGCGATCTCCCGCACCTGGGCCATCGTCACCTGACCGGCCGAACCACGGCCCGGGGTCTGCGAGCCCTTGTCGATCTTCGCCGCCTTCTTCAGGAAGTAGCTGACCGGTGGGGTCTTGGTTACGAAGGTGAAAGAGCGATCCGAAAAAGCCGTGATGACGACCGGAATCGGCATGCCCGCTTCCAGCTGCTGCGTGGCGGCGTTGAACTCCTTGCAGAACTGCATGATGTTCAGGCCGCGCTGACCCAGCGCAGGACCGACCGGCGGAGACGGATTGGCCTTGCCCGCCGGGATTTGCAACTTGATATAGCCTTCAATTTTCTTTGCCATGTTCCAACCTCTGGAAATCGCCTGCCAGCAGGATCGATCTCTGTTGCGGTTCCGCGGTACGGCCCTGGCCGGCCTCCCGCGCTCTCAAATCCGGCGACCCGTCGCCGGCCGATATCGCAAAGCCGCGAAGGCCTGAGACAGAGCCTCAGACCTTTTCGACCTGCGAGTATTCCAATTCCACCGGCGTCGCGCGACCGAAGATGGAGACCGCCACTTTCAAGCGGCCCTTTTCCTCGTCGACTTCCTCGACCAGACCGGTGAAGGAGGTGAACGGGCCGTCATTGACGCGCACCTGTTCGCCCACTTCGAAAATAATCGACCGCTTCGGCCGGTCGATGCCTTCCTGCACCTGGGTGAGGATCCGCATCGCCTCGGCTTCGGAGATCGGCGAGGGCTTGCCCTTGCCACCGAGGAAGCCGGTCACCTTCGGCGTATTCATCACCAGGTGCCAGGTCTCATCGGTCAATTCCATCTTCACCAGCACGTAGCCGGGGAAAAACTTGCGCTCGGCATTGACTTTCGAGCCGCGCCGGACCTCGACGACTTCCTCCATCGGAACGAGGACGTCGGAGATCAGCTTGTCCATTCCCTTCTGGACCGCCTGTTCGCGGATCGACTGAGCGATCTTGCGCTCGAAGCCGGAATAGACATGAACCACATACCAACGGAACGCCATCGACTTACCCCCGCAACCTGAGGAGCCAGTCAGCTCCGGTAGCCAGCAACGTATCGACGAGCAGGAAAAACACCGACGCCAAGACCACCATCACGAAGACCATGATCGTCGTGACCGTGGTTTCCTTACGGGTGGGCCAGGTCACCTTCTTGCGTTCCTGGTTGACCTGCCGGAAAAATTCCACAGGGCTGTTTTTTGCCATGTCGCCCGATCCAGTTACCAACTCGTTTCGTTTCGACGCCTAGCGCCTGCCGACCGGCGGATCAAACCGCCTTCTTCCGGCTGGCAGGAGTGGAGGGGCTCGAACCCCCAACCCCCGGTTTTGGAGACCGGTGCTCTACCAGTTGAGCTACACTCCTAAACGCGCCGAACCTCTTATAACGCCGATCCGGCGACCGCTCGCGCTGCCGCCGGAACCGACAGAAGGTCGCTGCCGCAGCCCAAGCCGGGCCGCGGCAAATCCCTTACTCGATGATGGCGGCGACGACGCCGGCGCCGACCGTGCGGCCGCCTTCGCGGATCGCGAAGCGCAGGCCTTCAT
>NZ_JAXCLW010000014.1:0-47163 GCF_034044715.1 Dongia soli
GGGCGGAGCTGATTTGTCGGCAATCCTGTCGCCGATCTGAGGGGACTGTTCCATGTCGGTTTCCTTAACCTCAACTTTATCACGTAAGCTTCAGAAGACCTGATAGCGCAACTTGATGTCATGGCGCCGGTCTTCGCGAATCCAGTGCCTATGTGCCCACGGGAGATATCCTGGCCTGAAAAGAATTTGAGCAGCTCCACGCGTCGTTCACATGTCATTTGACGGGCGTGGTCAGCGGATTGTCATTGGTGTCGACGACGAAGACGGCGAGCAGCTTCGCCGGCTCGGTCTTGCTCGCGTTGCGGCTGATCCAATGGGTCGCGCCCGGCGGTTCGGGCCAGCTCTCGCCTGCCCGATAGATGCGCGTCTCGCCGTCATTCACCTTTGACTCGATGGCGCCAGAGACCACATAGGCGTAAATGAAAGCCGACTTCGCGTGGGTGTAGGACGGAAAGGCCGCGCCCGGCGCATATTCGACCTCCACGGCGATCAGCGACTTGCCGGGGATATTGGGAATGGTCGCCTCGAAGTTTTTGGTGATAGTTTCCGCTTCGCCATCATGGGCGAAGACGACGCTGGCCAGAGAGAAGACAAGGGCGGCGCACGCCGCAGTGATGATGGGTCGGATCTTCATGGTTTTCTCCCTCTGCCTATAGACTGGTTTTCGCTCTTCAGGACGCCGCCACTTCCAACCCGCGCTGCACGGCTGGCCGCGCGAGGCCGCGGTTGAGCCAGGCCTGTACATGAAAGTCGCGGCCCGCGAGGCGTTCGTAGAGGACACCGAGCATCCTTGGCGATGGTTCGGTGCCCCCGGATCGAGGTCAGATCGCCCCCGCCGGCGCAACGGCGGGAAAGTCCTTCTCGGGATCGAACACGTTATTGAAAAAGTTCGTCAGGGAGTACATGGCGACCAGCGCGACGATCTCCATGACATTCGCATCGGTGTAGCCGGCCTCGCGGACAGCCGTCAGATCGGCGTCGCTGACCTGCCCGCGGCTCTCGACGACCTTGCGGGCAAACTGCAGGGCGGCGTCCCGCTTGGGGTCGGTGGCATGGCCCTTCCGCGCCAGGATGATTTCATCGGCCGGCAGCTTGGCCATATGCTGGGCCGTAAAGCTGTGCACCGTCAGGCAGTAATTGCAGCCATTCACTTCGGACACAGCGAGGCCGATGCTGTCCCGGGTCTTCACGTCGAGCGCCTTGCTCAAATTGCCGAGCAAGCTGGCCCAGGCGTTGAAGGCGATCGGGCTCTGCGCGAAGGCCGCCAACATATTGGGGGTGAAGCCGATGTTCTTGGTGAAGGCCTCGAGGGTCGGTTTCGATTCGGCCGGCACCTGGTCCGGCGTCAGAGCGGCAGTTCTTGTCATTATAATCTCCGTAAGTTGCGGCATAATTGAGAATTAGGCGAAGTCCAGTACATCGGCCACGGGCATCCGCGGCTTCTGCGGCCAGTTGCCGGCTCGCTCCGGCCCGACCGTCAACAGCATCACCGGGATTTCGTCCTCGGCCAGGCCGAACTCGCGATGCACCGGTTCGGCGTCAAAGCCGATCATCGGCGTTGACCCCCATCCCACCGAGCGGGCTGCATAGATGATCGCCGCCGCGCCGAAGGTGGCGGTCCGGACCGCCTCATCGCGCTGCCGCTGGGGTTGATCGTCATACAGGCCGCGAGCGGGCCTTTCCCATTCCGGCACCATGTGCGCCGGCATGATGCCGGCTTCCACCACCGGCGCCAGACGCGCGGGGACGGTGCTGGCGTCGGCCAACTTGCCAATGACGATGAAGGTCACGGCGGCCTCGGTGATGGCGGGCTGATCCCAGGCGAGCGGCCGCAACCGCGCCTTGGCTTCCGGCGTGCGGACGGCGATGAAGCGCCAGTTCTGCAGATGGAAGGATGTCGGCGCGGAAGTTCCGATCCGCACCAGATCACGGATCTGGTCGTCATTCAGCGTAGCGGCGGGGTCGTAGTATTTGGCGGCGCTGCGGCTCAGAAGGGTTTCGATGACGGCATTCGTCGGAATCGAACGCGCGATTGCATGCGAAGGTTGGAGAGCGGGGGTATCTCCGCTCTGTTCGGCGAATGGGTGGATCTTTGCGGTGGCACCGAATTCAGGATTGGCGGCGACCGTGGCGATGCAATTCATTGGGCGGCTCCCTCATCAAGTGATTACGGAGCCTAAGTTATGGCTTAGAATTGCAAATTTCGAGACCGGATTAGCTCAATAAGATGCCCAAAAGGATCAACCCGGCGCTTATAGGTCTCGGACCACGCCCGATTGCTCGCCATTGCGCGTCAGTCGGCGCCATTCCCCAGGCGTCATCCCCATCTTTTCGGCAAACACACGCCGGAAGGCCGAAACCGATTGGTACCCGACCGTCTCGGCCACAGCCTCGGTGCTGATCGCTGGCTTTTTCAACTCATTGGCTGCCAGACTCACGCGGAGATCGGTCAACAGGTCGAGGGCGGAGCAACCTAGCCTGTCTTGAAAGTGCCGCATGAACGTTGCGCGTGACATACCGCACAAGCTCGCCAGATCCGGCAGTTTCCAAGACCGCGTCGGATTGGCGAACATCGCCGCAATTGCGGGGGCCAGCCGCGGATGGGCGGTCAGAGCCAATAGGCCTTTGGGTGCGCTGTCGCCTTCGCTTGCCGCGCGCAATACCAACGTGAACAGGACCGAGGAAAGAGCATTCAGAATGGCACGCCCTCCCGCTCGGTCACGGGCTGACTCTATACGCATCAGATTCACCAGGTTGGCCAGTTCGTGGGAGACGGAGCCGATTCCGTCCTCCGCATGACCGTTCATGGCGCGCGTCACAAGGTTTGCGGGCATGTAGTTGCGGATCAGCCGGTCATGGGGTGGCGCGATAAAAAATCGCCCACACATCAGATCGAGTTTCTCGCCCTCGCCGTCGTTCTCGCTCAGCACCCATCCCGCTGAACCCCGGTGCTGCTGGGTACGGATAGGTGTTTGCCCACTACCGTCATGGAGCACATGCGCCGCACCGTGAGGCAGCAACACGATATCTCCGCTCACCAGCTCTCGTGCTGTTCGGGTCTCCGGGTCCTCGATAATGGCGCGGCCCTTGACTATGACGTGGTAGGGAATCTCGTTCGCGGCGGCTTTGCTCCAGGTAACGCGCCACGGCGCACCGTAGACGCAGCGTACCTCGAGTTGACCGGTTACGGTGACAATTTGTAGGAGATGGGTTAGCCAGTCGACTTGGGACATAGAGACTCGGAAGCTTCAAACACCTCGAGCATTTTATCACACTCGCATGCTGTTTGAGCAACGCATGTACGGTTGAGACCGCCGGCGTGTGCACGTCCGGACACGCGGCGAGGGCACATTGGTACGATGAGGATCACGGCCAACGGCAGTACAACGCTCCTCCGGTTCGCAAGTTACCAACCGCGATCTGCGATCGTCTCGCGGAACGATCAGTAATTATCCTTGCCTGCATGACGGAATACTGTCGCAGCGATGGCCGCCTGGCTTGGTGTGTGACAGCCATCACTGAACGGTTTGACGCCGCGTCGGCGAGGAATGCCAATAGTCGACGGGATATCCCAGCGGACTTATCATGACCTTGCGGCGAATGAAGCGGCAGGTGCAGCGGGCCCGCGATCAGGATGAAAGCCTGCGCGTCGTCTATCCGGCTGGCCACGTCAAATCCGAAGGTTCCTCCGATCCAACGATCTCCATCCTGGGCTTCATGACGCGCGAAGGATTCGGCGTGTCGTTGGGCCTCGCATGAGAGCAGACGAAGACTGAGCGGCCCCGCCACGCAGCTGAGCACAGAGAATAGCCGAATCAACATTGGCCAGTCGCAGACAATGAGCCCTCCAGCAGAAACGCTATCCCTGCCATTTCCATGTCGATAACAGCAAGAAAAGCGACCCAAACGTGCCATTTGGCGACGAGAAAACACGCCGCCAGGAGAAAGTCATTGGTACCGCATTTTGTCAGCTTCATCGCGGTTCGGAGAAGACAGCAATGATCAGAGGCCGCGAACACTGGACATATAATCGCCTGTTGGCAGACGTCGAACGCCTGGCCGCCGGGCTTGCGGCAGCCGGCGTACGGGCCGGAGACCGCGTCGCTTTGCATATTCCGACGGGGCCGGAGATTGCTCTTGCTTATCTGGCATGCTTTCGTCTCGGCGCCATCGCCGCACCGCTCAATCTTCGTATCAAGACGCCTGAATTGGAGGACATGCTGAGGCGCCTGAAGCCGTCGCTCTATATCGGGGATGCGGCGCATTACCCGCTCGTCAAGCCGATCGGCACGGATGTTCTCCGCGCCGATTCCCGGTTCGTTATTGGCGATCCGCCGGATGCGATTGCGCGCCGGTGGACGTCACTGGCCAGCGATACACAGGCGAGCGGTGCACAAGTGAGCCTCGGCAATCTGGATCCGACCGCGCCGGCCATCCTGCTTGCAACCTCGGGCACGACAGGCAAGCCGAAGCTGGTCGCGCACAGCCAAGCGACCCTTCGCGAGCTGGCGATCCGGGTCGGCGATCTCGATATGCGTGCGCATGACCGAATTGCCTTGTTCGTGCCGATGGTGCATGGCTCCGGCTTCTTCACTTTCATCGGGGGCCTCTTGAAGGGTGCAACGCTGGTTATGCTGGATGCGGCGAATCCGGCATCTATTCTCGACGGCATCCAGGCCGAGCGATGCAGCTGGATGGTTTCATTGCCTACCCGCTACCTTCCCATCATGGAGGAACAGCGGCGTCATCCGCGCGATATCAGTTCGCT
This sequence comes from Dongia soli, assembly GCF_034044715.1. NCBI lineage: Bacteria > Pseudomonadati > Pseudomonadota > Alphaproteobacteria > Rhodospirillales > Dongiaceae > Dongia > Dongia soli. Next base: position 4,769 of record NZ_JAXCLW010000014.1, read on the forward strand.
CCGGTTTTGCCTATCGGGAGGAGATGTCTGCCTGCCGGGACAACAGGAAGCCTTTCCATCTGTGTTCAACACCCCGCTTCATAGCTTCTGGGCTTCGTCGGAAGGATGCGGCGCGTTGACTTACGGATTGAAGCCAGGGCCGGTGTCCCGCCTTTCAAAGGGAACCGAAATTCGTTTGGTTGACCCAGCGGGCAATACGGTTACCCAGGGAGAACCGGGCGAGATGCAGCTACGTGGTCCCAGTATCGCGCTGGGTTATTGGCAGGGGCCGGGCGTCTTCGATGCTTTTCCCGGTGGCTGGTATGCGTCGGGCGATATCATGCGCGAGGACGAAAGCGGACATTTCTGGTTTGTCTCGCGGTCAAAGGACCTGATCATTCGTGCAGGCTCGAACATCTCGGCGGTCGAAGTAGAAGATGTGCTGGGTAGCCATCCGGCCGTAAAGGATGCCGGTGTCGTCGGGGTGCCGGACCCGGTCCTGGGGCAGCGCGTCATCGCCTTCATCCAACTCAAGCATCACGCGAACGAAGCCGATCAACTCGATGAGATCCAAAGAAGCATTTCCGCGCGGCTCGCCGACTACAAGCTGCCCGAGCAGATTTTTGCCGTCAAAGAGATTCCCCGCAACCACCTCGGCAAGATGGATCGCGCCGCCCTTGCAAAACTGGCCCAATGAGAGCGTCCCCTCTCCACCACCGACGCTCCTGCGGGAACGGCCGAGATGAGGCTGGTGGAGCGGCCCGAGCCGCCGGCAGCGATAAACGACGTCATCGTTCATGTTGGTAGACGAGACGGGATCGGTGGCCGCCCGTCGAGTTGATTGTCACCATCGGGAAAAATGAAGATCGGCAGCGACAACCTTCCATCGGGCGCAGAATTCATAGGCAAGCCCTATTCTGACACCGAGCTCACTGCCATCCTCGCAATAACGAACCGCCCCGTTTCAGGAAGATTCCTTACGTTTCCAGTGAGTATGAAGCGCTGAGGGAACCATTGAAAGACAACCACATTAGTTGCCACGCAGCCTGGCACCGAATGAGCCCAACCATGAGCGGAGCAAAGCGCACGAAAGTCCTGGTCGTTGAGGACGAGCTTTTAGTTCGAATTGGCGTGAGGGACTTGATTGATGATTGCGGCTATGAACCGATCGAAGCGGCACATGCCGCGGAGGCGCTTTCGATTTTAGAACGCGACACAGAAATCAAAATCGTTATCGCCGACATCGCCATACCCTGCCCAATTGGGGGCCTCACACTGGCCAAAACAATTCGAAGTAAGTGGCCGCCAATTGACCTGATCATCACATCCGGGAAAATCGAGCCGACAGCGGATGATCTGCCCGCACGCGCCAAGTTTCTCCCCAAGCCTTTTACCGCCGGCGATCTGAGCGCCGTGCTGCACGGTTTTTCGGGTCCGGCCTCTTAAGCGGCCTTTTAAAAGGTAAGTTTCGCGAACCGGTCAATTGCGCGCGGGGCCACCCAGAGGATGTAAAGCCGGAGCGATAGAGCGAGCGGTGAAACCATGACAGGCTTCCGGATGGGCAACCGAATTGGGCTAAAAAAAGTTCCGGCTCGACGGTAGCGGCATTCCAAAGCCGCGCGCCGTTCAGTCATCTATGATTATTGAAACCGCCCGATATTCGCGACCCGTTCGATGTTCACCAGAACCGACGACATCGCCCTTTGCATAGAAGGTTCCGCGGCCAGATCGCTGAAAGAGGATCAGAGAAGTCGTAAGGCAAAAATCCGGAATCCAGTTTCTACTATCGGCCGAGCCCACCGCCGCCCTGACCACCCCCACCGAGCCCACCGCCACCGAGCCCGGCGCCACCGGCATTGCCGATCCTGCCCCCACGCGCATGGCCAGGATCTATTCCGTTCCGTTCGTTGGCGTTGCGCTGTTTTTCGAGAGCCCGCTGCGTTGCATCTCTATCGCAGCCCACAGCGAAAGCAGCCCCAATTAGTGCCAGTGCAAACCTTCTACGCGTCATCGAGAGGGCTCCTGTCAGAGATCGCTACAAATTTGCAAGGAAGAATTTTGTTCCGGCGCGCTGCCGCTCATGCACCCTATCCATGGAAATTCCGGTCGAAAACTCCCTGTACAACTGCCTAAATCCAAGAGTCCCCCATTCCAGTGCGGAATAATCATTATTCTGCTCCCTGCTCTACTCTTCAATTTCAGGTCGCGCTACCTCAACCCACCCGACGGTTCACAATCGTGGTTCAAGCAAGAGGAAAGCATGATGCATAGATTGGCAAACAAAGTCGCGGTCATTACTGGTAGCACCAGCGGTATTGGGCTGGCGACGGCGCAACGCTTCATTGCTGAAGGAGCCTTCGTTTATATCTTCGCCCGCCGTCAGGCAGAGCTCGACAAAACTGTAGCCTCGCTCGGCAAGAACAGCCGGGCCGTGCAAGGTGACGTCCGCAGACTAGAAGACCTTGACCGGCTGTATTCGTCGATCGCGTCGGACGGCCGGAAGCTCGATGTCGTCGTTGCAAATTCTGGTACAGTCGACAGCGTGAAGCTTGAGAAGGTGACAATTGATAGCTTCAACCATAATTTCGAAGTCAACGCGCGCGGTGTTCTGTTCACCGTTCAGAAGTCGCTGCCCCTTTTGAACAATGGCGCCTCCGTCATTCTCACCAGCACCATCGCGGCGTTACGCGGTTTCCCCGGCCGGACCGCCTATGCCGCGTCCAAGACCGCGCTTCGCTCTTATGCAGGACCTGGACGATGGAACTCAAGGATCGCGGCATTCGCGTTAACACCATCACGCCCGGTCCCTGCGACACGCCGCTCATCGACGCCCAGGCCAGTTCGCCGGAAGAGGCCGCCGCCATGCGCGCGAAGCACACGGCGAATATCCCGCTCGGTCGCATGGCGCGGCCAGAGGAAATCGCCGCGGCCATGCTGTTCCTCGCTTCCGATGACAGCAGTTTTGTGGCCGGTAGGGAGCTTCTGGCCGACGGGGGCATGTGTTCGGTCTGAAGTTCCCGGGATTCTTTGAGACGGCAATGCCCCGAGCGCATAGGAGGCCCTCAGCGGTCAGGCCCGGCAACGTTCTGGTCGTGTACCTGATGGTCTGCAGATGAGCACCCTTAACGAATACAGGATCCATGAGCTTATCGACCGGTCCCGCGACGATTTTCGGAAGCCGTCGCGGTCCACATCCGGGGTCAGTCTCCGTGTCGCGGAACATGACCTGGGCATAGATGACATCCAGCCCATCGGCGCCGGCTGCCCTTGGCGTTGCCGGTGGCAAGGTCGCAGGTCTCCGCGCGCCCCCTCGCATTGAGCGGCATTGCCCGCGCCGCTGGCCCTCACTGGACAGTGTAGCCGCCGTCGACGACGACGCCTTGGCCACTGATGAAGCTGGATCGCGCCGAAGCAAGAAACAGGACCACGTCCGCAACTTCCTGGCTTGTGCCGATTCGCCCCGCGATCGACGCGTTCGCGAAACCGTACTTGCTATCGTCATTGCCCCAGAGCCGATCCTGGAACGGTGTGTCGATCAGTCCCGGCAGCACCGCATTGATGCGAATTCCTTTGGGGAAATACTCGAGTGCGGCTGTCTTGGTGAGCCCCATCACGGCGTGCTTGCTGGCGTTGTAAGGTGCAAGGTTTTGAAAGCCGATTAGCGCGCTGACCGCGGCGGTGTTGATGATTGCGCCGCCGCCGGTCGCGAGCATCGCGGTGATCTCATGCTTCATACAAAGGAATACCCCTCTGACGTTCGTCTCCATGACCATGTCGAAGTTGCCGACGGCCTGCTCGGCGAGCGGGGCGGCGTCGCCGCCGATCCCGGCATTGTTGAAGGCGACGTCGAGACGGCCATAGCGCTGCACCGCAGCTCTCACGAGCCGCTCGATATCGTTCTCGCGGGTCATATCGGCCTGCACGAACACCACCTCGGCGCCCAGCGCGCGCGCTTCCTGTGCGACCTTTTCACCTTCTGAAACTCGACGGGCACCCAGAACAAGCCGGGCCCTGGCCTTTGCAAAGGCCAGGGCCGCGGCCGCCCCCATGCCGGAAGACGCACCGGTAATCATCACGGATTTGCCTTGAAGATCGAGAAAGTCACTCATGGTGGTCTCCTTGAAGACGTCAGTTTTCTTGAAGAAATCGGGTGGCGAAGTCAGAATGGCGGACCGTTCCCGCTCCGAGAATGGAAAAGAAGCGACTTCACAATTCCTGCGGAAGGAACAATCATGAACGATCTCGAATTGCTGCGGGTCTTCTGTGCTGCCGCGGAAGCCGTCAGTTTTAGGGAAGCGGCTGCCAGGCTGGGCATCTCGCCGCAGGTGGTGACGCGCTCCGTGCGGGAGCTCGAAGAACGGCTAGACGAGGCACTGTTTCATCGCAGCACCCGCCAAGTGCGTATCACGGCCTATGGCGAGCAACTGGCCAGACAAGGGCGCGAGATGGTCGATTCGATGGAGTCCATGCTTCGGCCCAAGTCGGCGCGGCGCGAGGCCCAAGTTTCCGGGATGGTGCGGCTCACCGCGCCCGAGGCCCTGGGCCGAGGTCTCGTCATGCAGGCGCTCGCGCCCGTGCTGGTACAACATCCGGCACTGACGCTTGATCTACGTCTTTCGGAGGCATTTACTAATGCGGTAGACCAGCGGATCGATGTGGGCGTGCGCATCGGTACGTTGCGCGACAGCCGCTTCATCGCGCGTTCGGTAGCCAAGGTTGCCTTCCATGTGGTCGCTTCGCCGGTACTCATCAAACGCGCGGTAATACCGGCTACACCTGCCGACTTGCAGGCGCTGCCGATCATCGCGATTATCGATCGGAATTCGGGACGCCCGTGGCCATGGCAGTTTCGCGACGCGAAGCCGTTCATGCCGAAGCCGGCATTCGTCACCGACGACATCGAAGCTGGACGCGAAGCCGCGCTCTTGGGACTAGGCTACGCACAGTTGCCCAACTACCTCGCCCGGCGGCATCTGGCTTCCGGCCAGTTGATCGAAGTGTTGGCGCCCCATGCGCCCACGCCCTGGCCGGTATCGGTTTATCGCGTCAGCCATTCCCCCGTGCCAGCCCGCATCAAGTTGGTATTCGATCGATTGGTGCAAGCTCTGGCCGCGGAGAAGTCACTCCGATAGCTCGAGGGTGCCGCACATGCCGTGGTCGCGCCATCGATAGCTGCACATGTGCCCATCCTGATGATTGACGCCTTTGATCAATCGTGGGCGACCCGTTGCACCGGCGGCGCACCGTTCCGCGCCTTTTGTTCCGCGATAAAGCTTTGTCCGTGACCTCGATCACACCTCGCCGTCTTTCAGCGGGCGGGCCCCTCCTTCTTATTGCCGCACCGGATGCCGAATCGCATAGTGCCCGCGGGGACGGTTCTCCGCCGGCGGCGCGCGCTCGGCGATTGATAGGAGCTTAATAATGACCTTGTTTTTAGCGGATCGCTTTTCCGCCGAACGCGCCTCTTTGGTAACGCGTCGCGTCTTTGCCTGCCGTCTTATCGGCACCGCAGCTCTGACCACCACGTTCGGTTTTACGGCGGGCAGGGCGGTCGCAGACGATCGCGCTATTTTTGGAAACGTCCGAAAAAGGCGCCCGGTCGCAGGTGCCACTTTCGGCGAGGGCACCCGCCTTTTACTTCTACACGATAAGGTATTCCGGAACGATGTGCTATGGACCAGGAATGGCGGGCAATTACAGGTAGCGATGATCGACGGCAGCACTCTGAGCCTTGGCGAGAATGCCAAAGTCGTATTAAACGATTCGCTAAGCAGCAATACCGGCTCTAGCTTTCTGCATATCCTTGGCGGCGCCTTCTGCTTCAACAGCGGAAAAGCGGAACAGCCTGCGGCACCCCCGAAGATCGAGACGCCCTTCGCTACATTGAGCCTGCGCGGCACAGAGGTCTTTGGCGGACGGTTCGATAAATCCTACGGCATCTTCGTTTCCAAAGGCGAGGTTGAGGTGCGAAACGACGCCGGCGCAATTACGCTGAACGCCGGTCGCGGCACGTCGCTGACGACGCGCAATGTTCCGCCGACACAGCCTGAAGTCTGGAGCGATGCGAAAGTCAAACGCGCGCGTGCCTTGGCGGGGGAGTAGCCCTGCCGGCCGGGGCGTTTCCATCTTCGTCCGTCATGAACACCAGGAATGACAACGGAAAGTACGCCACGCGCTGAGGATAAGCCATCGACAGTGATGGCTGATCGACCTGGAACTCTGGAAGATTTGTTTCGCATACCTTCGCGAGCTGCGCGGGCCAAGTCTCCGATCCCGGCGAGATCACGCGCCTCACCGGGATCGCCGACGACATGGGCGCGGGAGAATGAGCGCCAGGGCGCTGATCGACATTGACGCCGCGGACCTTGACTGACGAGCCCCGAACCTCATCGAAGTGGGCCGCTTAGGCCAGCTTCGCTTTGACCCGCTGCATCAGCGCCGGCTCGTGCAAGATGCTGGGCGGCTGCAAAAGCTGCTGGACCTCCAGAATCAACCGGCGAACGACAGGATCGCGGAAGGCGACCCGGTAAAGGCCGGATGAATAAGCGATCGCGTCATCGAAATCCGCGGGACGCTCGCCGCGCGTGCCGGGATAGATGAAATCCGGCACGGCGGACATGTCCCATGCCCGCTTAATGACGTTATAGATGGTGTCCGCAGGGCCCTCTTCCGCTTCAGGAACAAGCGGGCCGGATGTACCCTCCGGCACGCGACTAGATCCGGCTCAAGAAGAATGTCTCAAGTTTGCCTTTGCCCTTCACGTCTATGCTGCCGCGCGGCTCCAGCGCGAAGGGGCTGACGAGGTGGCGGGCTGTATCCTGGGACACATGGATTCGATTTGGCAGAGAATAGGCCTCGAGCCGGCTGGCGACATTTACCGTATCGCCCCACACGTCGTAGATGAAGCGGTTGGTGCCGATGATGCCGGCAACAACGGGACCGGAATGTATGCCGATACGGATTTGCAAAGGCCAGCCAAAATGGCCGTTGACACCGCCTAGCCGATCGATCATGCCCAGCGCCATATTCGCGATCGCCGCGAACGGATCGGGGCTCGGAGTGGGCAAGCCGGCAACGGCCATATAGGCATCGCCGATGGTCTTGATCTTCTCGACACCGAGTTCGCGAGCAAGGGCGTCGAACTCCGAGAACAGCCGGTTCAAATATTCGACCATCGCCGCAGGCGTGACCCGTGCCGAATGCTCGGTGAAACCCACCAGATCGGCGAACAGAACGCTCACGCCTTCGAAGCGGTCGGCGATCATGCGTTCGCCGTGATTCAACCGGCCAATCACCTGTTTTGGCAAGATGGTCAACAGCAATCGTTCGAACTTGGCGGTCTCGTCCTCGATGCGGCGAAGATACTTCCGTTCTCGGTCGCGCCAGCGCTTCTTGTTCAAGCAAGCGTTGATCCGCGCACGCAGCAGGATCCGATTGAACGGCTTTGGCAGATAATCCTCGGCCCCGGCCTCGATGCAGCGGACCGCACTCTCGGTCTCCGCCAAGGCCGTGACCATGATAACCGGAATACGACGGAGCCGCTCATCGGCCTTCATCCGCACGAGCACGTCAAACCCGTTGATATCGGGCATCATCAAGTCGAGCAGGACAAGGTCGAACTCGCCGTCGGCGAGCGCCTGCAACGCCTGTTGGCCACCCGCGACCGAAACGACACGATGGCCATCGCGAGTCAACCGGCGCGACAGCAAATCACGGTTTGCCTCGATATCATCCACGACGAGAATGGAGCCGGTTTCGGTTACAGCATTCGGCTCATGCCGGATTGGCCCCAAGCTGCGGATCAAGTCGCTAACAACGACTGCGTCGGCCTCATTGGAGGCCGAGCCCATCTCCTCGGCATCGACGGAGAAACGCCCGATGCGATCGAGACGCTGCAGCAAATCGGTAGCCGTCTCCAGCAGGTGGTCGAGATCCGCGCGCAATGAGCCGCTTGAGGAGGTGCCTATATCCTCTCGCAGCATCTCGCCATAGCCCTTGATCACATTGAGGGGCGTACGCAAGTCGTGACGCAGCTGCTGCTCTTGCGTGGCGGGCGCCGAGCCGGTCGGGCTCTTGGCACGATCGTCGTCCACCAGCCGCTCGACCTTCCCGGCGAGATCCCGGGCAGCGCCGAGGATACGGTTCATATCTGGTAGAATGCCGGAGGGTCCTTTTCGGGATGCCTTCTCCTGCAGGACCTCTGCATAGCCGAGCAAGGCGTTGACCGGAGAGAGCAGTTCCTGGCGAAGCTGGGTAAGCCGAATGCGCCTGGCACGCGCGATGTTGGCACCAGTGTTGTTCATGGTCGATCCGAACCCGTGCGCCTGGCATGCCGGGGAACCAGCTCGTCGAGCGCCGCCAGCACGGCCTTGCCGCTGTACTCGCCCTTGTGCACCAAATGCTGTACCTGGCCGTTAAGGTGCGCGATATCCTCATCGGTGAGTGTCTTTGCGGTGACGACGATGACCGGGATGCTCCGCCAGCGGGATTCGGCGCGCAGCCGCGCGATGAACTCGAACCCGTCCATCTCGGGCATCATGAGATCGAGCAGAATTGCGGCGGGTAGAGCCTCGTTCAAATAGCCGAGACCAACCCGACCATTCTCTGCTTGCGTAACCGTGCAGTCGATCTGCCGCAGGGCGCGCGCCATCAGCTCACTGGTCGGCGTGTCATCCTCGACAATCAGCACGTGCCGCGGCGCATCCCTTGGGCAGCATCTTTCCACCGCACGGACCAGTCTGTCGCGATCAATCGGCTTTATCAGGTAATCGGCGGCGCCGAGCGAGAAGCCAATGCTCTGGTTGTCGACGATCGTGACCATGATCACGGGAATCTCGGCAAGTACCGCATCTTCTTTCATGGCGCTGAGCACGGCCCAGCCGTCCATCCTCGGCATCAGAACATCGAGCGTGACGACATCGGGCTGCAGCGTGCGGGCGAGCTGCATCGCTTCCTCGCCATTGCCAGCCATGCGAACGACGTAGCCGCCACGCTGCAGGTGCCGCCCCAGCAGCTCCCGCGCATTGGGATCATCGTCGACCACGAGAACGATCGGCGCATGCTCGGGCTCAGTGACCTGTGGACTTTCGGAACGCTTTTCTGCTGCCGACACCGCAATGTCCGATGGAGCAGGTGTCACCGCCGGCAGACGAACCGTGAAGGTCGTTCCCTTACCGGCTTCGCTGGTCAGCGTCACATCGCCGCCCATCAGCCGGCAGAAGCTCTTGGTGATGGCGAGGCCCAACCCGGTGCCCCCATAGGCACGGGTCGTCGAGTCATCCGCCTGAATGAAGGCCTCGAACACCTTGGCCTGCTGATCTGGCGTCATACCGATACCGGTATCACGCACTTGGAACTCGATCCAGTCGGCCGCCTCGTTCGGGTCACGGAGCGCGGTCAGCGTGATCGTCCCATTTTGCGTGAACTTGCAGGCATTGCTGAGAAGATTGAACAGGGTCTGCCGCACCTTGGTGAGATCGCTGTGGATCGCGCCGACCTCATCCGCGCAGTTCACCACGAGAGTGTTGCCCGTCTTCCTGGCCAGCGGCGCGACGGTCGCCGCGACGCTATCGATCATGGGCCGCACCTCGAAGGTCTCGAGATAGAGCGTCATTTTGCCGGCCTCGATCTTGGAAAGATCGAGGATGTTGTCGATCAGGCGGAGCAGATGCTTGCCGGCATCCTGGATCTTGCACAGGTCCGCCATCTCCGCTTCGCGCCCGGCGTCCTGGGCGTCCTCGAACAGGATCTCGCTGTAACCGATGATCGCGTTCAAGGGCGTCCGCAGCTCATGGCTCATGCTGGCGACGAAATCCGACTTCGCGCGGGTCGCCTGCTCGCTCGCCCAAATCGCTTTGTGCAGCTCGCCTTCCATGCGCTTGCGATCGCTGATGTCGGCCAGGCCGGTGATCATCGCCGGGCACCCGTCGAACTGGACACGCTGCGAGGCCATAAGCGCCCAGAACTCTTCGCCTCCAGCCCGTCTGAACAGCATCTCCATGCCCTCCACATGGCCGTGCTCGGTAAGTGCGCCGATGAAGCGCTCGCGATGTTGCGGCTCTGCGTAAAGGGTTGTCGCTTCCAGACCCAAGGCGGACGAAGCTTCGATTCCGAACATTTCGGCAAAGCGTTGATTGACATACCGGATGATTCCGTCATCGAAGGTGACGATCAGCACAGCTACCGGCGCAGCCTCGGCAATGACGCGCAGTCGCTGCTCGCTCTCCTGGATTGCCTGCTCCGCCTGCTTCAGGTCGGTGATGTCCGCATAGGTCGCGACCGTGCCGCCGTCGTAGGTTTTGCGCTCACTGATCTGGATCCAGCGCCCGTCGGAGCGACGTATCACATGCGTCCCCTTAGGATCGCGATGCCAAGTCAGGCGTTCCGCGATCCAGCTCTCCACGTTCCCCTCCGCGTCGCGGATCTCGCCGCTCGCGGCGGCATGGCGGAGGATCGTTTCGAACGGCACGCCCTTATTCACGACATCGATACTGGCGGCGCCGTGCATGCGCCGGTACCGCCGGTTGTGTATCACCAGCTTGTCGTCGGCATCGTACAGCGAGAAACCCTCCGAGATGCTCTCGATCGCGTCAACCAATCGGCGCTGCGCTTCCGTTGCCTTGTCGCGCGCCGCCGACAGCTCTTTCGAACTCAGCTCCAGAGAGCGCTCGAGCATCGCCCGATCGTTATCGAAATCGGCGTATGCGGCATCCACGGCCGCCAGGAAACGCTGTAGCGCAGCAGGTACTTCGTCCTCGACCCCGAGGTGCTTTCTGAGCTGGCGTCGTAGCAACCTGTGCATCTGTAGCCTGTGACGTTCAGACCTCGACGAAAGTTGTTATGGTCATGGTTTGATTGTGCAGGCGGCACTCGCCGCCATGCATGAAGGGGCAGAGCTCGCCGTACGAGTAAAATCCGGAAATCTTCGTATCGGTCCCGAAGACATTTCGGATTGCTTCGATTTCTTCCTCGGTGCGCTGCTTCATCACAAGCTTGCGACCGACGCAGCTCACCAGAATCGCAACATCTGGTCGCCTGTCGCCCAGCCCGCTGAGGCTGGCCTTGGCGGCGGCCGTCGCGCCATCGACCAGATCGTCAACATTGGTCTTCATCAACTGCGCCGTTCCGCCCTGTGGGATCTCGCCTGCGAATGTCATTGATTTTTTCTGCTCGTCCACAGACAGGACGGTCCGGACCACACCCTGGCCGCCTTTGGGCTCGGTAACCAGGATTGGAAAAAGCAGGGCGGAGCTTGGCAACTGGTCGGCGTGCGAGCCCAGATACGATTTGTAGAGATCCAGCGCTGAGCGCTCGTCCAGCTCATAGAGAATGTTGCCCTCGGCCAGCGTGACGGTGCGCAGCGGTCCGAATGGCACCCACCCGCCCATCGATCCGTAGCCGATGCGCAAGTCCTCGCCATACAGCCCAACTGCCGCCACGCGCTGTGAGCCTACGGCATCGTCGGCAATAACCCAAGTCTCTGCGAAGTTGGTTCCGTCCCCGGAAAGACCGCCAGTGATCGACACGCCTTCCGCAACGCCGCCCGTGAGACCGCGCGCCAGGTCGGAACCATTAACGTGCAAGCCGTCCGAAAGAACGAACACATGGCGCAACGACGCGTCGCTCAACAGCTGCGCGAGCTGCTTGCCGACCTCGTAGCTCGCCTTCGCCTCACCAATCGTAACAGAGGCGGAGCGGAGTCGCGTATGCTCGAAGTCCACGAGGGTGGCAGTCACGGAATCGTCCAGGACCGTGTCACCGAGGATCTCGCCGGAAGTCGAGCAGCCAAGCATGGTGGCTCCTTTGAAGTGGTCTCGCAACTGGCCCACGAGATCACCTGCCTGCATCAGTGATCTGGCGCCAAAAACAAACACGACACTTTGCCGTCCGACTTCGCCAGCAGGCAAATTCGGCCGCAACCCGTCACTTTGAGACCATTTGTACTGAGCCGCTTTCATGGGTTGTTTCCTCCCGTCATCCATTCGGAAGTTGCAAGCCGTTACAGTCGCACAGCCGCGAGCAACGTCTCGATCTTACCCAGCAGCCTCTGCAGCTCGATCGGTTTGGTATCATAGTCTTCGCAGCCGGCCTCGACGGCCTTTTCCCGGTCGGTCGCCATGGCGTGCGCGGTGAGCGCGATAATGGGGATCTTGCGCAATTCGGGTGTGGCCTTGATCAGGCGCGTCGCCTCCCAGCCGTCGATCACCGGCAGGCTCATGTCCATCAAGATGAGATCGGGCCTGTCACTCGTCGCCATTGCGACGCCTCGCGCCCCATCTTCGGCAATGGCGACCTCGTAGCCAGCACGCGCGAGACGGCGCGAGAGCATGTCGCGGTTCATTTCGTTGTCTTCGATTAACAAAATTTTTGGCATCGCACAGCCTCGAGTCGGACTGTGAGCACTGCTTGCCCGGGATCTCCGGGCGGTCTCAATAGACGCCTAAAATCAACTTCGCATTCAAGTCATCTTCTGGACCGAGAGCAAACATGAGAAGCGGTGTTCGTCCGTCACCGCGCGTCTTTACCCGGCCCGGCAATTGCATTGAAAGATTTTCGTCACACCCTGAGTATGCGCTTGGGAATGTGAATTTGCTATCACGAACGCCATAAGAAAAATATTGTCCAGTGCATGGGCACCTAGCGGTCCCGCTTCGGCCATCCTCTTTTGAGGCGATCCAAAGTGACGAAACGCAGCATACGTCGTGAAGGGTCTCAGTGCTGCTTCCGTGGTTCTCCAGCCTTAACGAAATCCAATATCATAAGAAGGGTCTGGTTCGTTTGCGGCGGCTGAGGGCCGGAACAATGCCAATCAATCGGCTATTGAACGACAAGCGTATGCCGGAAGAAATCGAGCTCCAAATTTTCTCGGCCAGGTTGATCGCCACGATCCGCCTTGCGATATGGTCGCTCGCAAGATTATCGAACTCCGCGCGGCAGCGATTAGCAAGGCTCGCGAGAGATCGCAGAATCGGCTGTGGTTAGCATTGGTCTTCGCTGAGGCCGCCTCAGTCAGCGGCCTCCTTCATTTCGCGAATGTCCACCTACGATGACGACAGAAAATTGCAGCGGATGCTCGACACCTCCAGTGAGCTGCGTCAGCCCAGGTCTCCGATCCCGGTCGAGATCACGCGCCTCGCTCAGGCCAGCTCCGCTTTGACCCGCTGCATCAGCGCCGGCTCGTGCAAGATGCTGGGCGGCTGCAAAAGCTGCTGGACCTCCAGAATCAACCGGCGAACGACAGGATCGCGGAAGGCGACCCGGTAAAGGCCGGATGAATAAGCGATCGCGTCATCGAAATCCGCGGGACGCTCGCCGCGCGTGCCGGGATAGATGAAATCCGGCACGGCGGACATGTCCCATGGCGCCTGGATCAACGGTTGAGCGGCCTTGAAAAAGGCTTCTCCCAGCCCGTCCAGCGGATCTGCGTCCCGCGCCCGATCGCGCAATAGCTCATCGAGAAGCTGCGCCTCCTGGCAGGCGACGCTCATACCCTGGCCATAAATGGGATTGAAACGGCAGATCGCATCGCCGATCGGGAGCAGCCCGCGCGGAAAAGCGCCGAGACGATCGAAATGCCGCCAGATGCTCTGTTGCAGCCCGAAGCGCTGGATCTTTCCTTCCAGCTTTGCCTGCTTGATGACGTTATAGATGGTGGGTGTCCGCAAGCTCCGGACGTATTCAAGGAACCCCTCCGGATCGGCGGGCGGCTTGTCATCATGCCGGCCATTGAGTCCCAATATCCAACGGCCATTTTCCATGCGGAAGAAATAACCGGAACGGCTGCTGTCCGGGGCCACCGGAAGCGTGATTACGGCTTTCCAGTCGGGCATGGCATCCTTGGGCAGCGTATAGATCGCGGTGGCATAGCCGATATCGACACCGATGACGGTTTCCTCGGGCAGCATGCGCCCGCTGGAGCGAAGGAAATCGCGGGTCAGCGTTCCGCTCGACGAGGCATCCACCACCAGGTCCGCCGTCAGCCGGTGCTGCATGTGGTCATCGGTTTCGTACCGGACGCCGGATGCGTCGTTACCCGCGCTTGCCGGCAGGATGTCGAGGACGCGGCAATTTTGCCGGAAGATGACATTGCCTTTCTGCGCGACGCGTTGGCGCACCGTGAATTCCAGCAGCGGACGTGTCAGCAAGTACATGTCGTAATCGCGATCCGGCTTCGGCATCGGGTCGCAGTCGGGAAATTCGTATCGAATATCGCGCCCTGCATTGATGCGGACGGCACCGGCGCGGCGCAAATCGTCCACGATGCCAGGCAGCAACGCACCCAGGGCGCGCAGGCCGCCCGCCAGCAGGCCATGGAGTTGCTTGTCCTGGGGCGTCCCGGTTCGCGGCTTCGGACCTGGCGGCAGCTCGTCGCGCTCCAGCACGATCACCTGCTCGAAATGATTGGCAAGCGCCATCGCGGCTGCCAAGCCGCCCATGCCGGCACCGACCACGACGGCTTGCTGGCCTATGAAAGAATGCGACATCACCATCTCCGTGAATTTTTTTCGCTGACGATCGGATGAAGAGAGCAGGCTGACGATCACCCGCATAAAACTGTGCAAGAAGGGTTTTGAAGTTGCTGCGAATTGCGCCGGTCGCTGGTCGCAGCGAGAAGATGCGCACCGGCCTGGGATTAAGACACCACCGAGATTAGCAATTTAACCGTACCATCGAGCGATGGCTAAACGCCTGGTCCTCAGTCGGCCCACCAGCAAGTAACTGTCCTGCTACGTGAGCATGCACCGGTTATAGCGCATCTGGCCCCGACGATCTGTGATGGATCTCACCCGTAATGTCGCGTGGCACTGGCAAGGGATCAGATCATCGAGAACGCACGCGACCAGATGCTGTCATTAAAGCGGCGATAAGAGAGAGCATGAGTCGAGGCGACAGCTTTTTGAAAGATAGGGCCACGGTGTCCAGCGGCTGACTCCGGAATGTGTGGGTGTACCGCGCTCCTCAGCCGACCGGCACGCGGTTCTGCAATTCTTCCCCCCGCTGCCAGCGTTCGAGATTCTCAGCGAAGAAATTGGCGAAGATGCGGTCCCAGCCGATCACCAGATCGGCGACATGGGGCGTGATCAGCACATTGGGCATATCCCAGAGCGGGCTGTCCTGCGGCAGTGGCTCGCGTTCGAAGACATCGAGATAAGCCCCGGCGATGTGGCCGCTGCGCAAAGCTTCGATCAGCGCCGCTTCATCCACCACCTCGCCACGCGCGGTATTGATCAGCAAGGCGCCCGGCTTGCAGGCCGCCAACATCTGCCGGTTCATCAGATGCCGCGTCTCGTCATTGAGCCGCACATGCAGGCTGACGACATCGGCACGGGCGAGCAGTTCCGGCAGATTTTCTGGCGGATGCATCTCATCGACATGAGGGTGGGGCTGCTGCTGGCGGCGGATCGCCAGTACCCGCATGCCGAGCGTCTTGGCGAAATGCGCGACATGGCTGCCGATCGCGCCAAGGCCGACGATCAGAAGGGTCTGTTCCGACAACGAGCGGAAGGCATGCTGCCGCCATTCATGCCGGCGCTGCTGATGGAAATAGGTGAGGAATTTGCCGTTAAGGGCAAGCATGCCGCCAATCACCGTCTCACCCAGGTAACGCGCCAGCACGCCGGCGCTGTTGCTGACGACGAGATCCTGGCGCGGCCAAGGCAGGAATTGCTCATAGCCGGAACCGCCAACATGCAGCCATCGCACCGTCGGATGCGCCGCCGCGATCCGCTGGGGCTGGCCGGGAAAATGCGGCTGGGAGATCGAAAACACCGCTCAGGGATTTGCCGCGGCGAATTGCGCTGGCAGATCATCCAGCGACGTGACATAGGTGAAAGCGATATCGGGGAAGCGTGCCTGGAGCGCGGCACTGAACGATTCCGGCCGATCGTGGATCACGAGAACCGACTTCACCTGTGTCAGCAATTTGTCTTGCGTCATTTTTCACCCCCTGCTTGCAAAACCCCGCTTTCGAATAAACATCCTTAAGACGAAAGTCGATTACCCGCAGGCGTCGGTGGAATTGGGTGACAGCAGTCACAGCCCGCCCGGTTGATACCGCTCCGGCTGGTTGCTACGTTAAGACCGGTGTCACAGGCGGAGACGGAGAGAAGAGGATGCGCCCTGGCTTCGGTTTCTTTCCTAAATACTCTTTTGCACCGTTTTCCCGCACCGCGCTGCTGTTGCCCGCCCTGCTGCTTGCAAGCATCCTGTTGGCGACGCCGGGCTTCACTGCCGGGCAAAGTGCCCGCGCTTTCCTGGAATCGATTTATGCCCATTATCAGGGCATTGATCCCGAAGGAGTCGCCCTGAGCACCGACGACGACCTTAACTATTACTTCACGCCGGAACTTGCCCGCAAACTGGCGGAGGACAGCCGCGCTGCCCAGGCGAAAGGCGATGTGCCGGAACTGGATGGTGATCCCTTCGTCGATGCGCAGGATTGGCAGCTCAGCGATCTGACCATCGATGTCGATGACGCCGCCACCAAGAAGACCACCGCCAAGGTGAGTTTCAGGAACCAGGACCAGCCGGTAACGATCAGGCTGGATCTCGTTAAGATCGGCCAGACATGGAAGATCAACGACATTCACTGGCCGAAAGGAAGCCTCCGCCAGCTGCGCGCCGGCAACTGAGGCCCCGTCCCTCTTCCCTTCTCCCACCGAACAAGCCATCCATTCTGCCCGTGCGATTGAAAATCCCGGCGATCGCAGACCATTCAAATTTGTTGACTTAAAAACAACTGTCGCGATATAGTTGCAAAATAAGCAATGCAACGACGACGAGCCGCCATGTCGCATCTGACCGTCTGCCTCCACGGCATCCGCATCCATGTGGGGTTTTATCGCGACGGCCGGCGCTGGCGGATCGATGAGGCGGATGTCTATGTCACCGATGAAGACGGCGAGCTTGCCTGCATCGTCGATGATATCGACCGCGTCGGTGGCATCGGCCCGGCCGGGAGCTTCCAATCCCTGCGCTGCCTGGCCGAGGACACGGCCAATGAAAATCTGATTGCCGATTGGAACCGCGACCAGCGGATCTATGAACGCGAACTTGACCGCAACGATTAGGCTAGAGGAGCGAAGATGCAGGAACACAGAAAGGCACCCGATGGAGAGCGGAGCGGCGGCCTTGGCCCGAAGCAGCGGGCCTGGTGCGACGCCTATCTGCCAAATCTCCGCCGCCCGCCAGAGTCCGCCGATTCCGCGCAATCGCTGCCACCTCAGGCCCGTCGTGAGCCAGTGGTGCCGCGATGATGCCATTTCTTCGGAGCCTGTCCGCTTTGCTGGACGACATACCCGACAGCCGGCAAAGGCCTTTGCTTTGCGGCAAGCCGGCAGCACCGCCCCTGCCGGCCGATAATTGTATCAGTTATCGCGTTGCTTTAACTGCCGAGCGGCTTCATCCGCTCGCTCGGAACGACAATTTTAAGCACGAAGATACAACAATATCATAGAGTTAAATGTACCTTTTGAGGTTTATCACCAACCAATCAGATTTAAGCACGCTCGGCCGCTTCCGGTCTGTCGATCCCGCAATCTGCGGGCTCATCCAATGCCTGAGGCCAGATATGGCTTCCGCATATCGGGATAAATCCTTGATCTTGCAGAACATTCTCAGCGAGCGCATGGCGTACGAACGCCTTTAGCCTTGACGAGCGCAGATATAAAGCCGCCACCCGGATCCCGAATGGCGGCTTTCTTTTGGAAACAGCGCGCCTGTCAGGCGGCCTTGAACTGACGCTTGAAGAAGAAGCCCGTCAGGATCCCCAGCGCCACCCAGAAGAGCAGGCTGGTCATCGTCGCGGCGACGATGAAGCTGTGGGCTAGCGCTTCCGGCGCGGCGCTGTGGTGTTCCACCGGCTGCGGCGCACCATAGGCATGCGGCAGCACGATCATCGCGACACCCAGCACCGACCAGAGGATCTGGCGGGTGAGGAAGATCAGCGCCAAGCCGCCACCGGTCAGCGCCACCGTCGCGACCCACCAGACCTGACGCTGCATCAGAGGGGCAGCTTCGGTGCCCGGCACTTCCGGCGGCAGGCCGAGACTTGGCGCGAGTGTGAAGACGGCGAAGCCGGCGAGACCCCAGAACAGACCCTTGCGCCAATCCATCTCAGTCCCCCGCGCCGCATAGGCGGCGGCCAGCAGCAGCGCAAAGCCGATGCCGGTCAGGATATCGGCGGCGGCAGTGAAGGCATTACGCTGCAGCCCATCGCTCGGCTCCCAGCCGCCCTCATCATGTTCATGCGCCTCGCCGGTGGCGTGATCATGTTCGGTGGTGGACATGGCAGAGCCATCGGCCGTTGCGGAATTACCAACAGCCGGTGCCGTCTCCGCCGCCTTTTCGAAGACTTCGGCTTTCAAGATGACCGGAATGGTCGCGATCTGATGCACGACGGTGACGAAGACACCCGCGATCACTCCCGCCAGGACGGCGGTGATCAATAAACGACGAAATGTATCCATGGACGTTCCCCGAGATAACGGCCCCCGATGGCCGTCTTAGTGGCAGGGGAAAGCGTTCGAATGCCGGGTGTCGTGGGCGGCGTTATGGAAAACGTTGATATGGGAGAAACCCACTCCCCAGATCAGCGCCACGCCAAGGAAGGCAGCGCAGAAGATGCCAAGCTTCGCGTCGGCCTTGGAGGTGCTGCCGATCGCAGTCTGGTTTTGGACGGTATGAGTCAGAGTCGAAGAATTGATCTGCATGATGATGCTCCTGGTTCGGCCTTCGCGCGAAAGTGCCGTGGGTTACAGAAGCGTCGATCGTCCCGTGCCAGATCGGAGAACAAACAGGGCTATCACCAGTTTCGGACCACCCCGTCCCGCTCCCGCTCATGGCAGAGCGACCGAACGCCGATGGCAGGTCTCCTGGCTCGCGGGTCACCGCCTGCTTGCCGACCTTCCCGGTTACCCGAACCAGTGGTCATGGATGGCAGCAGGCTATCCGCTTACAGTTGCGGGGGCAGCCACGGTCTTGGCCCCTTTTGGGTCGTCCGCACCGTGTTCCCTATTAATCCCCTGGACTTCAGCCGTCGGGGAACCATCTTCCGGCAAGATATCGGCGATCGAGCCTGCCTGTCAACGCGGCGGCGTCAGGGTCTGGCCTCTGAGCGTCCCATTGCTCCACCTATTTCCTGCGACTCCGGCTCGGGCACGGGGTTCACCCATTTTGCGCTACTCTTCCGCTGTTTCAGCGCCCTCAGCCAGTTGGCTGCATCGCCGCGCCATGACAGGGATATGCGATAGCTCCGCACCTCCGTGACCCGATTGCGGCTCCAGAACGTCTTATTGGGCTCCGCGCCGAGACCGAGATAGCAGTCGAGGTGACGCTCCATGGCCCAGCGCAACAAATGTTCGTTCGCCAGGATGCCAGGGGATTGTTTCTGGTAACGGGGGTCGAATCCCCCGATCATTCCATGCAATGTACGCTGGCCGCAAAAGTACACCTGCACGACAAGCGGTTCGCCATTCAATGTCAGCAGCATCAGCCGGCAGGCCGGTTTGGCCTGGCGGTCTGCATGATAGCTGACCAGGAAGTCGCGAAAACTGCGCGCATAAAGCCAGGGCCCCTTTTTGTTGTTGCGCTCCGCCCAGATGCGCTTTTGCACCAGCAGCCAATCGATCAGGGCGGGACCGCGGTGATCGCCAGGTTCGACCACCTCCGCCTCGATATGGCCGAGCTCAGCCAAACGCCGCACTGATTTCGCGTGGGTACGACGATGGCTTTTACCGAGTGAGGCGTAATAGCTTTCCCACCCGCTTTCATCCCGCAAAGGAACGTGGACGGCAACACCGGGTTCCTCTTCGAATCGATGGCCTGACAGGATCGCCTGCATCGGCGACGTCAATTCGAGATGGGGCAGTATCGCGATATCGGCGCCGGATTGGTGTCGCAATGCCGCCCATGCCGTCGCGATCCATTGAGCGTGGTCGATTGCGTCATCGAGCAAGGCGCTCGCGCATTCGGCATCATAAGCTTCGAGGGGCCGCAGATAAGTCCATAGCAGCTTGCGCTGCGTGACCAGCGGCCAGACCGCGATCAGGCGCCCCTGATCCCAGCCGAGAACGCAGCACAGCTTTCGACCGGCCGGCGCCGCAATCGCTTCCCAGATCTTCAGGCAGATATCGAAACTTTGAAACGCGCCGGCATTCTCACAGCGCTGCCACAAATCGTCCCAATACGGTTTCAGCACGCGAAAGCGTTCAGGACTCTTCACCAGCTCCAGTTCAGCCAATTCCCCCGCCCCCAAGGCCGCTCATTGTCTGATTGGCCGCAGCATAACAGGTTGCATAACCGCGTCGCAATCTTGCTGATGCGGTTGTATCGGAAGACGAGGTGACATCGGAAGATGTCGCACCGCGCAGATGACCTGGATGGGAATTGAAATCATGCCGCGGAGATTCCAGTCCTGCGCCTTGTGTTAACGATCATACGGGTCCGAAACGGCCGCCGCCGTCTCAAGACTCGCTTGGCAATTTTTCGCCGCCGTTCCGTTGCTTCATCGATCGAAGCCAGGTGGCCGCACGCCCCCACCAGCTGACTGAAATGCGGTAGCTTTTGATCTCAACGACTTCATTGCGGCTCCAGAACTTTTTGTTCTGCTCGGCACCAAGGCCGAGATAACAGTCGAGCCGGCGCTGCATCGCCCAGCGCAGCAAATGTTGGTTCAGCAGAACGCCGGGCGACTGCTTCTGGTAACGCATATCGAAACCGGCGATCACGGCGTGCAGAATGACCTTGCCGCAAAAATAAAGCTGCACGGCGAGCGGTTCGCCGTTCAATGTCAACTCCATGAGTTGACATGCCGGCGAGGCCTCCTCATCGGCGTGATAGGCCACCAGGAAATCACGGAAACCCTGTGCGTACAGCCAGGCGCCCTTTTTATTGACGCGCTCCGCCCAAGCCCGCTTTTGCGCCAACAGCCAATCGATCAAGAGCGGGCCGCGACGATCGCCGGGCTCAACCACCTTTACGTCGATCTGGCCAAGTTCGGACAAACGCCGCGCCGACTTCGCATGATCGCGCCGATGGCTTTTGCTGAGTGAGGCGTAATAGCTCTCCCAGGCGCTTTCAGCGCGCAAGGGGACGTGAACCGCAACCCCCGCTTCCTCTTCGAAGTGGTGGCGCTGCAAAATTCCGGCGAGTGCGGAGGCCTGCTTGAAATGAGGCAATATGGCGATATCCGCACCGGATTGGCGGCGCAATATCTCCCACGCGGCGGCGATCCATTGCGTTTGATCGACCGCATCATCGATCAACGCGCTTGAGCATTCGGCATCATTGATTTCAAGTGGACGGAGATAAATCCACAGATGTCGGCGATAGATGACGAGCGGCCAGACAGCAATCAAGCGGCCCTCATCCCAGCCGAGCACGCAGCAGAGCTTTCGCCCTGCCGGTGCCGCAATCGTCTCCCAGATCTTCAAGCAACTATCGAAGCTTTGGAAGGCGCCGGCATTTTCGCTGCGCTGCCACAAATCATCCCAATCCGGTTTCAGCGCGCGAAAGCGCTCGGGATTCCTCGCCAGCTCCAGGTCAGCCAATTCCCTGCCCCCCATGATGGCCGCTTATGCCGCCTTGGCGCGGCCATAGGGGGTCGTATTACCCGCATAGCGCGCAAATCCATTTAACTCGAATCCGCCGACATCGCGTCTAAGCGAATGTACCTAGAGGGGGAATTGAATCATCGATACGGAGCTTCGGTCCCTATCCTTACTTCTGACCCTTGATTTCCGTCTCAACGGCCTTGGACAAGGCAAAGAGGCGCCGTTCCAGCACCACGGGTTGGTCGCACACCAACGGCAGCAGCTTCTCGCGGTCATCGAAGATGCGGGAATCCCAGCTCACCTGCTCCTGCACTGCCTGGCGCTGTTCGGCGATCTTGAGATCGGTCGAGGCCGGGTCGAGCCCGTCCAAGATCTTCATCCCCGCCTGGATACGGTCGGCCAGTTTCTGCTGGCGCTGGTTGAAATGCCGGATACCGCGAATGATGGCGCCCCGTTCGTCATTCAGGGTCTCGAACAGGCCGGCAAATACCTTGGTCATGACCGCGGCCCGGTCCTTGTCATAGCCGGCGGCGAAGCGGTGGAGGGCATCGACCGCCTCCTGCTGCGGCATGCGGCGCGGTGCGACCTGCGCAACCACCGCCTCGACGGCGGAATCCTTGCGCCAGGTATCCGCCGCCTCGGTCGGATCGGGACCGCTCCACATGGCGCCGACCGACAATTCCGGCTGCAGCCGCTGTGCGCAGGGCCAGTCATCGCCGGCATTGCTGGCGGTATTGGCGCTACCCGCACTTTCCGTCTCACCGCTTCCCTCGACAGTCCCGGCATTGGTCGCGCCGGGTGAGGTGGCGCTCGGTGAGGCTCCACCGGGTGAAGATGCGCCGGGTGAGGATGCATCGTCTTGCGCCCGTGCGGCGACGCCGACCCCGCTCATCAGCAGGCCGACGGCGGTAAAGGCGACCGCTATCTTTCGAGTGAATGTCACCTGCATGGTCGGTTGATCCGTCATGCCTTCCTCCACGCTAAAGTTTACGCAGCTCTGCGGCCGCTTTCTCGTCTTTCGACTGCTCACCCGCCGGCCCGCACCCGTGCAAGCATGCCCTTCGCCGGGTCATAGGCGATGATGGCCGCTGCCAGGAAAACGGCGAGGCAGCCGATCACCACCAGGATCGAGAGCGGCTCGATGCGGCCATAAAGCATGAAGCGGATCATCTCGACCGCATGGGTGAAGGGGTTGAGCCGGCAGATATCCTCCAGCAAGGGGCTCCCCTCGCCCACTTTCCACAGCGGATACAACGCCGATGAGGCGAAGAACATTGGAAAGATCACGAAATTCATGACGCCGGCGAAATTCTCCAACTGCTTGATCATCGAGGAGAGCAGCAGGCCCAGCGCACCCAGCATCAGTCCGGAGAGCAGTAATGCCGGAATGACAGTGATATAGCCGAAAGGCGGTGGCTCGATGCCGTAGAAATAGGCGATCAGCAGAAAGACATAGATCTGCGGCAACGAGAGTAGCGCGCCTGCGGATAATTTCGACACCAGGAGGAACCAGCGCGGGATGGGACTGGTCAGCAGCACCCGCATACTGCCCATCTCCCGGTCATAGACCATCGAGAGCGAGCTCTGCATGCCGTTGAAAAGCTGGATCATCGCGATCAATCCGGGGACGATATATTCGTCATAGAGAATATAGGTCTCGTAAGGGGGAATGATCGAGACCCCGAGCACCGAGCGGAAACCGGCGGCGAAGATGAAAAGCCAGATCAGCGGCCGCACCAAAGCCGAGACAAAACGGCTGCGCTGATGCACGAAGCGCAAGCCCTCGCGCCAGGTGATACCGATGAAGCAGCGGATCCAGGCCATGATCGTCATTACAGTTCCACCCGTTTCCTCATGCTGCATTCGTTAAGCGCCGGAAAGCGTCTTGCAGCGATCCGGCGCCGAGACCGCTGACGATCGCACCCGCCTCGCCATAGTGCAGGATGCGTCCGCGATGCAGGACCACGGTCAGGTCTTCCGGTTTCACCTCGTCGATCAGATGGGTCGCCCAGAAAACGGTCAGGCCGCGATCCTGCACCAGGCTGCGTACATCCGCCAGGATATCGGCGCGGCTGCGGATATCGAGGCCGACCGTCGCTTCGTCGCAAAGCAACAGGCGCGGCTGATGCACGAGCGCGCGGGCAATTTCGATGCGCCGCATCTCACCGCCGGAAAAGCTGCGCGCGCGCCGGCCCGCTTCCTTGAGCAGCCCCACCCGGCTCAGCTCTGCGGTGATGCGCTCGCGCGTCACCGCCTGAGAAAGCCCATGCAAGGCGGCGTGGTAAGCCAGATTCTGCGCCGCCGTCAGTTCCAGGTCCAGCGCCCGCTGCTGAAAGACGATCCCCATCTTGGCAAGCGCGGCAGAGGCATGACGGCGCATGTCATCGCCGAAGATCAGGATGCTGCCCGATTGCGCCGCGTAGAGCCGGGTCAGCAGTGAGAACAAGGTCGTCTTGCCAGCCCCGTTCTGCCCGAGCAACACCACGAAACGTCCGGCAGGCACCGCCAGATTGATATCCTCCAACACCGTCCGCCCGCCGATCCGATGCGACAGCCCGGCGATATCGATCGCGGGAGATGCGAGAGCCTGCACGTCGTCAGTCATGAAGGACTTGCTTCCAGGAAACAACGTTGCACCATGTCGTCGCCACCACCTTCACGACAATCTCGCTTGTCACCCTCAGGCTTGACCCGAGGGTCCATCGGAGCGCCGGAAAAATATTGCCTGACTTGCACCAGCCGTCCTTTCTTATCCACCATCGCACCTGCTTTCGCCATGGACCCTCGGATCAAGTCCGAGGGTGATAAGCCAGTTTGCGGCCTGCGATGTGCGATGATAACCGGCATCAGCGTTGTTCAGGAGACCGCCGCCGGCAGGGGAAGCTCGCACCAAGCCCGCGACAACCGGGTTGTCACCCTCGGGCTTGACCCGAGGGTCCATCGGAGCGAGTGATGACTTTTGCCTGACTTGCACCAGCCGTCCTTTCTTATCCAATATCGCACCTGCTTTCGTCATGGACCCTCGGATCAAGTCCGAGGGTGACAAGCGAGTTTGCGGCCTGCGATGTGCGATGATAACCGGCATCAGCGTTGTTCAGGAGACCGCCGCCGGCAGGCGAAGCTCGCACCAAGCCGGCGACAACCGGGTTGTCACCCTCGGGCTTGACCCGAGGGTCCATCGGAGCGAGTGATGACTTTTGCCTGACTTGCACCAGCCGTCCTTTCTTATCCAACATCGCGCCCTAGCTTCGCCATGGACCTTCGGATCAAGTTAGAGGGTGACAAGCTCATTGAAGGCTGGCCCGTGCGACGACGCCGACAATTGTGCCACTCACCGGATTGCCACGCCCCAAGGCAGCTCCCCCACTGTGATCGACTTGGTGACCTTCCGGTCGGCGACGTCGATGACCGAGATGTCATTGGATTCGCCATTGGTGGACAGCAGCAACTTGTTGTCCGGCGTAAAGGCCAATTGCCAGACGCGCTGTCCGACCAGCAAATATTTCTCCACCTTGTAGCTGGCGACATCGACGACCGCGACACGGTTCGCCGGTCCGAGAGCGACGAAGGCGGTCTTGCCGTCATCGGTGATGGCGATGCCAACCGGCTGGATCGTTTCCTTGCGTACGCCGGCAATTTCGAAGGTCACCTTATGCACGATCTTGCGCGTCGCGGCATCGATGATGCTGACCGTACCGCCGACTTCCGAGGAGACCCAGACGAATTTGCCGTCGGGCGTGAATTTGGCAAAACGCGGCCTTGTATCGACCAGCACGCTGTCCACCACCTCATGGGTCGCAGTGTCGATGAAATGCGCCATGCTGGTGGTTTCCGAGGTATTCACCAGCCATTTGCCGTCGGGGCTAACACCCATGCCTTCGGGTTCCGTGCCGACGGGGATTTCGCTCGCCACCGATCCCTGATCGACATCCAGCACCGTCACCATGTTGTTATCCTCATTGGCGACATAGAGTGTCTTGCCATCCGGCGAGAGGGTGAACAACTCCGGGTCCGGCCCGCTCGGCAGCGTCGTCACGACTTTCAGCGTGTCGAGGTCCAGGACCTCGATGTGGTCGGCATCGCTGGTGCAGATGTAAAGCTGCTTCTTGTCATGGCTGAGCGTGATGCCACGGGGTCTTTCCCCTACCGTTACCGTCGCCGTCACTTCCATCTTGTCGAGATCGACGACCGAGATGCTGTTGCCTTTTTCGTTGGAGACATAGGCGGTGAAAGCTTGCGCCGAACCGGCGGCTACAGAGGTAAGCAGAGCAACGCAAACCAGAGTACCCGTCCAACGCATCCTCCTCATCGCACTCCCCATTATTTCCAGCGTCACTTGTTCAAGTGGCAGGCCGATTCCGGCTCATCGTAACCCAAGGTATCGAGCGGTGTCCGTTGATGCAGGAATCCTTCCTGCGGCGACACCGAGACCAGCATCAGCGGCGAAGCCAGCACGATCGGCTGGCGCAATTGCTGGTTCCATTTGCGGAAAGTCACGCCCTGTCCCTTGAAAGCGCCGAGCGTGAAAGCATCGGAGACCAGATAGCTGCGTATGTCGGCGGGATCGGCTTTGCCTGTCCGCGTCGCCGCCTCGCCGATCGCACGCACCGCGACCCAGGCCGAATAATCGCGCTCCAGCATCCAGCGATGGGTGGCAGCCTCGAAACGCCGCTGCATCTGCATGCCGCCCCATTGCTCCTGGCTGCGATGCCAGGCAGTCGGCACCAGGCCCTGGGTACCGACGACGGGCCGGGGGTCCCACGTGCGGTAAGGGAGATACTCGCCGAAGACCTCGCTTTCATCGGCGACGACCAGCACGTCGTAATCCGGCAGGCGCTGGGTCAAATCCGCCATCTGCTTGCGGATCTGCTGTTCGCCAGTATCGCTGCGGCGCGAGCCGGCCTTGAATTCATAGCTCCGTTCCTCGACGATCTTGGCACCGAATTTCTTCGCGCTATGCCGCATCGCATCGGCAAAGGCCTTATCGGCATCGTTGCTGCCGGAAACCAGGACCCAGCGCATCCACCTCTTGACCGCCAGGTATTGCGCCAGCGCATCGGCCTTCATCGCCCGGCTCGGCGCCACGTTGAAGATATTGGCGCGGCAATTCTTGAGACGCAGGCCGTCATCTTCGGCGCGGATATTGAAGATGACGAGATCCTTCGCTTCTGGCAGATCCGCCAATTGCAGCAATCGGTCTGCCGTCAGATCGGCGACGATCAGCTTGGCGCCCTGACCGGTCAGGTCATCGAGCCCGGCCTTGAGGTCGCCGCCGGCATCGACGGTCTTTTCCTTCAGCTCGTAGGTTTGCTTGAGGAATTTTCCTGTGGTCTGGTTATCGGCAAGCGCCACTTTCGCCCCGGCCAATCCCTTATCCTTGGCCACGATTTCGACCAGGGACAATGGCGCCGGTTCGGGGATCGCCTCGGTCAGATAGCCGATCGTGACGGTCAGACCTGCCGGCGCAGTCGTTTGCGTCGTGTTGGCTTGCGGCGTGGCCGCCTCATCCTGCGCCACCGCCGCGCCGGCGAAGAATCCAACCGAGATAAGGATGAGAAGGGCCAGTGATGATGCGATCAGCCACGGATGCGCGGACAGCCGTGGCTTCGCAGCTGTCATCGGCGACCTCTTGAGAGGTTGGGATATCCGACCTCCCTCATTGCGCCCCCGCCTGTTTCAGATAGGCGATCACATTGGCGCGGTCTTCCGCTTTGGGCAGGCCGGGAAAAATCATCTTCGTGCCCGGCACCATCTGACGCGGATTGGTGAGATATTTATCCAGCGTCGCCTCATCCCAGGTCACATTGGCATTCTTCATTGCATCGGAATAGGCGAAACCCTCGATCGAGGCAGATTTTCGACCCACAACACCATGCAATGACGGCCCGATCTTATTTTTGCCGGCTTCGATCGTATGACAGACCTGACATTTGGCGAAAACCTTCTTCCCCGCATCCGCATTGCCTTCCTGGGCAAGGGCGGCATGCGTCATCGCCAAAAGACAGATCGCGGCCGTCGCCAAGACAGCGGCAGGTGCAAGAGCATATCGCATCATCGAGAACGTCTCCTTAACAGCTTATCGAAATCTGGCACGTTGCTTTTCCATGGTGCAATCCCGGCCGCCCGCGTGCTTTCGCGATCGTGCCATATATTGGCCGTCAGGTTAACGCGCCTTCCACGTTAACATTCCGGCCGGTCAACTCTAGAAATGCCGCAAAGCCCCCACAAGCGATGATCGAAGAAATCAGACCAAAGTACAGGCGCTTTCGCAGTGCAACATGATTGCCGAGGCGCGGTCCTTGCCGCAAGCTGACCGGAGCCACGATTGCAGGACACCTGCATGATACGCACCTGTTCACTTCGGCGGCGGCTGCCTGCGCTCATTCCCCTCTTTGCGGTCATCCAGCTCACCGGGACTGCCGCGCTTGCCGTCGACCCGCCCTCCAATGATCCGCCGCAGCAGGTCCCACCGCTTGCGGTAACGGAAATCGCGCCCGGGATTTATGTGCACCAGGGCCTCCATGCGGAAGCCACTCCGGAAAATCTGGGCGGCATTGCCAATATCGGCTTCATCATCGGCAGCGAGTCCATCGCCGTGGTCGATACCGGCGGCAGTCTGCGGGAGGGCGAGGCCCTGCTGGCGGCCATCCGGCAGATCAGCCCCCTGCCCGTCCGCTATGTCATCAACACGCATTTCCATCCCGATCACATTTTCGGCAACGGCGCCTTTGCCGCGTCGCACCCGGAGGTAATCGCCCATGCCAACCTGCCCCGCAGCCTGGCGGCGCGGGCCGGCGACTACCTGGCTGCGGCGCGATCGGCACTGGGTCAAAGTTTCCTCGGCACCGAGATTCCCAATCCGAAGCGGCTGGTCGGCAAGACCGAGGATCTCGATCTCGGCCATCGCCGCCTGCATCTCACCGCCTTCCCGCCAGCCCATACCGATGCCGATCTCACGGTCTATGACGAAAAGACCGGCACGCTGTTTGCCGGCGATCTGTTGTTCATGGAACGCGTTCCGGCAATCGACGGCTCGGTTCTCGGCTGGCTGAAGGCGATCGACAAACTGCGCCGGGTCAAAGCGGAGCGGGTCGTGCCGGGCCATGGCCCGGTATCGGCGCCCTGGCCCGCCGCGCTGGATAATGAGGAAGGCTATCTGTTCCTGATCGCCACTGAAACCCGCAAGGCTTTGGCCGCCGGACAAAGCCTGCAGCAAGCCACCGAGACGGTGGGACTGTCGGAACGTTCCAATTGGCAATTGTTCGACGCTTATAACGGGCGCAATGTAACGGCAGCTTATACCGAACTGGAATGGGAAGAGTGATAGGTGCGGTGGCAACGGTTATCGCATTCACTTTGCAACCACTCACTTGTCACCCTCAGACGTGATCCGAGAGTACAGCCTCGTTCGTTGGTGCACCGTGCATCTTGGTTAGCTGGGCTCGCACTATGGTCGAGCTTGGTCGGGAACCACCCACCGAAGAGGTTAGGCGCTCACCCATGTGGGAGGTGAAGATGAGACTATCGCGAACCGCCTGCATCGGTCAGGCTTTGTCCTTCCTTATATTGCTGACCCTCCTGGCGGTAGCCGCGCCGCGCACCGCCGCTGCCGACGAGGCGAGCGATGATGCCTGGCCGGATCTGCAAACCGCCATCTTCGCCGATCGCCAGATCGCCGATGGTTCCGAGTTCATGCATCTGGAAGCGCCGGTTCGTGCCGCCGATGCGGCGGTGGTACCCCTGGAAATCAAGTTCGACCCGGCACGCATGGCGGGCCTGACCGTGAAAACCATCACGCTTGTCATCGACAAGAATCCGGCCCCCGTCGCCGCCGTTTTCCATCTCGCCACTGCCATGCCCGATCCCAGCATCGGCACGCGGGTCCGCGTCAATGAATATACCAACATTCATGCGGTGGCGGAGATGACCGATGGCAAGCTCTATATGGCCAAGGTCTTCGTGAAGGCGGCCGGCGGCTGTTCTGCGCCCGCCGTCAAGACGCCGGCCGAGGCGGTGGCGCATCTCGGCGAGATGAAGCTGAAATTGCCGCCCAATGCGGCAGCCGGCCAGGCGCCGCGCGCGCAGTTGCTGATCCGTCACCCGAATTTCTCCGGCATGCAGATGGACCAGGTTACCCGCTATTACATCCCGGCGAAATTCATCGAGGCGATCGACATCGCCGTTGACGGCAAGCCGCTGATGAGCGTCGAAGGCAACATCTCGCTGAGCGAGAACCCCTTTTTCGAATTCTCGCTGGCGCCCGATCACACCGATGGATCGAAGTCAGGCGAAATGTCGGTAACGGCGCGCGATTCCGACGGCATGGTCTTCAAGAAGGCTTGGCCGATGCCGGCATCGAGTTGAGGCCGGTTCTCAGAAACAGCGGAAATCCGCTTCGATCTGGGCGAGGCGCAATTGATCGACTACCGCTTTCAGCATCGGCATATCGCGGAACATTGCCGTATTGTCCCCCGGCACCATCCGCATGCGAATGATCGTATCGGCCTTTTCATATGTGTCGTAAGGCACAATGGAGGAGATCGCGTCGATGCTGCAGGAGCAACGCTGCATCATCTCCTGGTTATTGCCGTTGCTGGCCATACAGCCGATGACGTAATCGGCGACTACCGGCGTCGGATAATCATTAGCCTCGGCCGGCATCTGCCCCAGAACAAATGCAAGCGGTGCTGTCAGGAAAGCGATGATGCGGGTTTTCACGACAACCTCTTCTCATCAAGTACCGGGAAGGATCGGCAGCAGAACACAGCCGGCGCGGAGCGTCAATTGCTCAAGAGGTCGATAATGAGCAGATTGATCACGAGCGCGCCGCAACCGACAGGAGCTTATCGGTGATCCCACAAGCGCTCGTCGCCAGCCTGCTGGCAACCGTCGCCCAATATACCGGCTACGCCATTCCCGGAACGCCGCCGGAAATCGAGCAGATATCCCATGCGGCGTTGGAAGCGACTTACTGTCACCGGCCGTGCAAGATCCTCGGTCTCACCACGCCGGAGGGCGTGATCTTGCTAGACGACAGGCTTGCCATCGGCAAGGACGCCGCCGCCACAAGCATCCTGGTGCATGAACTCGCGCATTTCCTGCAACGCGCCAATGCGTCCAGCGGGACGACAGTGAATTGCCAGGTTTGGGCGGAACGGGAATCCGAAGCCTATGATGTGCAATATCGGTGGTTGCGGGAAAAGTCGCCCTCGATCTTGGCATTTTCGCAGTCACTGTCTGAACTTGGGCTGCATCAGATGATACCGCGCTGCGCCGAGGATAGCGGCTCGCTTGGCGGCGATCGCAGGCCTGCTTCCCCGCAACCAGATCGGGTCATGCTATAAATACTGTCCCCGTGCTCCGGGTGGTGCGGCGCAAAATCTTGGCCTAAAGGATGACGATTTTTGGAATACGAGCTGTCTGTGCGTCTTGCCACTGCGCCGCGCGATGACTACACTTCACAATAGTCGGAAAATCCGACTGATAGAGCGTAGTCTATATTCTGTCTAAACTGTGGGAGACAACCATGAAGAAAACGTGGAAGACTCCGCGGGTGCGCGAAATCTGCGTGGGTATGGAAATCAACAGCTACGCCAGTGCGCGTATCTGAACTTAAGACGCCCGCCGGCCAGTAGAGACGGCGCCTAACGGCAGGACCGCGATCATGCATATCGTCGTTCTCGGATCTGCTGCCGGCGGCGGGTTTCCTCAATGGAACTGCAATGCGCCAACGAGCCAGGCCGCACGGCACGGTTCCGAAAAGACGCAGGCGCGCACCCAAACCTCAATCGCCGTCAGCGCCAATGGCGTGGACTGGCTGTTGATCAACGCTTCTCCTGACTTTCGGCAACAGGTTCAACGGAACGAGCGCTTGTGGCCGGAAGCGGGCGAACTGCGTCATAGCCCGATCAAGGCCGTGCTGCTGACCAGCGCCGAGATCGATCATATCGCCGGGCTTCTGTCGATGCGCGAAAGCCAGGCTTTCACCCTGTGGGCGACGCCGCGCGTTCACGCCATCCTGGCGGAGAACCCCATCTTCACCGCCCTTAATCCGGAATATGTCGAACGGCGCGATTTCGCGCTCGACGAGACTTGGCCGGTCAGCGGTTGCCGCCGAGAATTGGGACTTACCATCGAAGCCTTTTCCGTGCCCGGCAAGGTGCCGCTGTTCATGGAAAGCCGCATCCGCGCGGGCAGCGATCTTGCCGGCAGCCGTGACGAAACCATCGGCTTGAAAATCTCCGGCGGTGGGAAATCGTTTCACTTCATTCCCGGCTGTGCGCGGCTGACGGCCGAATTACGCGACCGCCTGCGTGGCGCATCGCTGCTCTTCTTCGACGGCACCTTGTGGCGCGACGATGAATTGGTGCAGCTTGGCATCAGCAGCAAGACCGGGCATCGCATGGGCCATATGAGCATTAGCGATGCCGATGGCACCCTCGCCGCCTTCGCCGATCTCGATGTACGACGCAAGATCTTCATTCATGTGAACACCACCAATCCCATCCTGATCGATGACTCGCCAGAGCGCCGCGCCATCCAGGCAAAGGGCTGGGAAGTGGCGGAGGATGGCATGGAAATTCATTTATGAGCGAGCGTAGTTGATGATTGAGACGCTATTGACGCCGGAAGAACTGGAAATAGCGCTGCGCAGCATCGGTGCCGAGCGCTATCACAATCGCCATCCCTTTCACGGCCTGCTGCATGGCGGCAAATTGAACAAGGGACAGGTTCAGGCCTGGGCGCTCAACCGCTTCTATTATCAAAGCCGCATTCCGATGAAGGATGCCACGATCCTGGCTCGTACCGAAGACCCCGACCTGCGGCTTATCTGGCGTCAGCGCATCATCGATCACGACGGCAATGAAGGCGAAGACGGCGGCATTGCCCGCTGGCTGAAACTGACCGATGCGCTGGGCCTCGACCGCAACTACGTTCTCTCCGGCGACGGGTTGCTGCCGGCGACCCGTTTCGCGGTCGATGCCTATCTGCATTTCGTGCGCGACCGCAGCTTGCTGGAAGCCATCGCCTCCTCGCTAACCGAATTATTCGCGCCGGCGATTATCAGCGACCGGGTGGCGGGGATGCTGGCGAATTACGATTTCGTCTCGCCGACGGCACTTGCCTATTTCGAGAAAAGATTGCACCAGGCGCCGCGTGACGCCAATTTCGCCCTGGATTATGTGAAGCGGGAGGCAAGGCGGCCGGACCAGCAGCACGCCGTCCTTCAGGCCCTACGCTTCAAATGCGATGTGCTCTGGTCGCAGCTCGATGCCCTGCATCATGCTTACGTCGCGCCGGGCAATATTCCGCCCGGCGCCTTCGACCCGGTGCGGCTTTCGGCGATGGACCGCTAATGGCTTTGCCATCGGACATGCGTCCCAAATTGGCCCGCGGCATCCGGCTGCAATTCGACGCCGCGCGCGACCAGTGGGTCCTGCAGGCGCCGGAGCGGGTGCTGGTCCTGGATGAGATCGCAGCGGAGGTTCTGCAACGCTGCACCGGCGAGGCCGATATCGCCGCCATCGTCGCCAGCCTCGCCGAGGCCTTCGAAGCGGAACCGGGCGAAATCGCTGCCGATGTCGATGAGCTGCTGACGGGCTTGATCGAGAAGCGGATCGTCGCCACATGACCGAAATGCGAAGCAAACCAGCCTCGACCGTATCGGGCGGCGTCCCGGATTTGGCACCGGAACAGTTACCGTTACCGGTACGCCCGGTATCGCCATCGGTGGAGCCGCCACTGGCGGCCTTGCTGGAGCTGACCCATCGCTGTCCGCTGCAATGTCCCTATTGCTCCAATCCGCTGGAAATGGACCGGGTGCAAGCGGAACTGACCACCGAGGAATGGTGCCGCGTCATCAGCGAGCTTGCCATGCTCGGCGCCCTGCAGGTGCATTTCTCCGGCGGCGAGCCGACCGTGCGGCAGGATCTGGTGGATCTGGTCCGCCATGCCCGTGAGGTCGGTTTCTATACCAACCTCATCACTTCGGGTGCTGCAATCACCCGCCCGCGTTTCCTGGCCTTGATCGATGCCGGGCTAGATCACGTGCAGCTTAGCTTCCAGGATGCCGAACCCAATTCGGCGGTGCGGATCAGTCATGTTCCCAACATCCAGGAAAAGAAACTCGCTTTCGCCGGCTGGGTGCGGGAAAGCGGCACGCCGCTGACGGTCAATGCCGTCATCCACCGGCAGAATATCGACCATATCGACGCCATGATCGACCTCGCCGTGAAGCTGCATGCCAACCGGCTGGAGGTTGCCCATGTGCAATATTATGGCTGGGCGTTGGCGAACCGCGCCGCACTGATGCCTAGCCGCGCGCAGCTTGAATTTGTCACCGAACGGGTGATGGATGCACGTGAACGCTATCGCGGAAAACTGGTCATCGATTACGTGGTGCCCGATTACTACGCGCATCAGCCGAAAGCCTGCATGGGCGGCTGGGGCCGGCAGTTCCTCAACATCACCCCATCCGGCAAGGTTCTTCCCTGCCATGCCGCGGAAACCATTCCCGGCATGACCTTCCCCTCGGTGCGTGAACAGCCGCTGGCCGATATCTGGGCGCATGCCGAGGCCTTCCAGCGCTTCCGCGGCACCGACTGGATGCCCGAACCCTGCCGCGGCTGCGACCAGCGCGAGATCGATTGGGGCGGTTGCCGCTGCCAGGCGCTGGCGATAACCGGCGATGCCGCTGCAGCCGACCCCGCTTGCGCCAAATCCTCCTGGCATGCCGCGATGCAAGAGATCGCGGCGACCGCGTCCGACGCATCGTCGCAGACCGATTTTCGCTATCGTCGCATGGCCGCTGCGCCCAAGCACTGACGCCGCGGCGCGCTGGTTATAAGCTTCCGCGGCGTCGGATTTGTCGCTGGCGCAAAGCGATATTCGCGTACCGCGTGAATCCGCGCATCTGTCGCGTGCCGTTTCCTGCTCCAAAGAAATGATACGGCAACCTGTATCGTTGCATCTCTTTGCGGTTGCAGTCTCACTCGCGCAATGCGGGCGGCAGCGCGTGATACCGACGCTTATTTTTCCCGACTTACCAAGCCGTTGCTTCCACTTCGCGACAAGCGAAAGACGAATTTGTACCAAAGAACTACGGATTTTCCGCTTTTGCTGATTGACGAAAAATCCCCCGTCGCCCCACTCTAAGGCAGACGCCTGATGGTCCAATTACCGCCGCAAACCAGTACCCATTCGACGCGGCAGAACAACGACAGTGCAATCAGAATAAAAATCACGACCGTCAGCGACGGGCCTGTCCATTCACCAGCAGGATACAGCGAAGCTTCATACATCGCTGTGGAAGGGGAGGAAAACGATGGCTAGATTGTGGTTATCTACGGGCTTCAGCATGACGCTTGCCTTTGCGCTCGCCTCATGGAGCCCGCTGGCTTCGGCCAATGACGAATTGCTGAAGCTGGAGAAGGATCCGAATCAATGGACCCAACCGGCTGGCAATTACGCCAATACGCGTTACAGCAAGCTGGATCAGATCACCAACAAGAACGTCAAGAAGTTGCAGGTCGCCTGGACCTTCTCGACAGGCGTTCTACGCGGCCATGAGGGCGGACCGCTGGTGATCGGCAATATGATGTATCTTCATTCGCCGTTCCCGAACATCGTCTATGCGCTCGATCTCGACAAGAATGGGCAGATCGCCTGGAAATACGAACCGAAGCAGGATCCCAATGTCATCCCGGTGATGTGCTGCGATACCGTCAATCGGGGCGTCGCCTATGGTGACGGCTTGATCTTCCTGCACCAGGCCGATGCCAAGCTCGTTGCGCTCGATGCCAAGACCGGCAAGGTCGCCTGGAGCGCGAATGACGGCGATCCAACCAAGGGCGAGACCGGCACCTCGGCGCCGCTGGTCGTCAAGCACATGGTCCTCGTCGGCAATAGCGGCGGTGAATTCGGCGTCCGCGGCAAGGTGACGGCCTATGACACCAAGACCGGCAAGCAGGTCTGGCGGGCCTATTCCATGGGCCCGGATGCGGATACGCTGATCGAGCCGGGCAAAACCACCAATCTCGGCAAGCCGATCGAGGCGGATGAAAGCCTGAAGACCTGGCAAGGCGATCAATGGAAGATCGGTGGCGGCACCACCTGGGGCTGGATCTCCTATGATCCGGAACTCAACCTGATCTATTACGGTACCGGCAATCCCAGCACTTGGAACCCGTCGCAGCGTCCCGGCGATAACAAGTGGTCGATGACCGTCTTCGCCCGCGACGCCGATACCGGAAAGGCGAAGTGGCTGTATCAAATGACGCCCCATGACGAATGGGACTATGACGGCGTCAATGAAATGGTCCTCACCGATCAGAAGATCGACGGCAAGGACCGCAAGCTGCTGGTGCATTTCGACCGCAACGGCTTCGGCTATACGCTGGACCGTGAGAGCGGTGAATTGCTGGTCGCCGAGAAATACGATCCGGCCGTCAACTGGGCCAACAAGATCGACGTCAAGACCGGC
Source organism: Dongia soli (assembly GCF_034044715.1). Lineage (NCBI taxonomy): Bacteria > Pseudomonadati > Pseudomonadota > Alphaproteobacteria > Rhodospirillales > Dongiaceae > Dongia > Dongia soli. The sequence continues at coordinate 40,781 of NZ_JAXCLW010000014.1, forward strand.
CTGCCCGACCGGGTGAAGAAGTATTCGACGGAAGCCAATGGCGAGGACAACAACACCCAGGGCGTCTGCCCGGCAGCCTTGGGCAGCAAGGACCAGCAGCCGTCGGCCTATTCGCCGAAGACCGGCTTGTTCTACGTGCCGACCAACCATGTCTGCATGGATTACGAGCCGTTCAAGGTGGCCTATACCGCCGGTCAGCCCTATGTCGGCGCGACCCTCAGCATGTATCCGCCGAAGGGCGACGATCATCTCGGCAATTTCATCGCCTGGGATGCGACCAAGGGCAAGATCAAGTGGACGATCCCCGAACAGTTCTCGGTCTGGAGCGGCGCTCTGGCCACGGCGGGCAATGTCGTCTTCTACGGCACGTTGGAAGGCTACCTGAAGGCAGTCGATGCGGAGACGGGCAAGGAGCTCTATCGCTTCAAGACGCCGTCCGGCATCATCGGTAACGTCAACACATACACCCACAACGGCAAGCAATATATTGCCGTTCTCTCCGGCCTGGGCGGTTGGGCCGGTATCGGTATGGCGGCCGGCTTGACCGGCGACACCGAGGGCCTCGGTGCGGTCGGTGCCTACAAGTCACTGTCGCAATACACGCAGCTGGGTGGAACCCTAACCGTCTTTGCCCTCCCAGACTGAAGCCTCAACCGGGCGGGGAGAGGCTCCCCCTCTCCCCGCCTTTTTCTTCACTGCGTAATCGTGGCCGAGTAACGAGGGAACAGAATGAATATGCGTCACCTGCCTCGGGTGAATGTCACCTTTTTCACCGCTTTGACGATCATCAGCCTGGGTTGCATTTCCGCCGGTTCAGCGCAGGATTCGAAAGACGATGCGAATGGGGCCAATCCCGATGACAAGCCCTATCATATCGAAGCCGACGGCACCACCGACTGGCCGATTTTCAACGGCTATCGCCGCTATCACTCCATCTGCCATACCTGCCACGGCCCCGATGGCCTCGGCAGCAGCTTCGGGCCCAATCTCACGGAATCGCTGAAGCATATGACCAAGGACCAGTTCATGGATGTGGTGGTCAATGGCCGCACCAATGTCAGCACCTCCAGTGAGAAGCGGATGCCGGCGCTCGGCACCGATCTCAATGTGATGTGTTACATCGACGATATTTATGCTTATCTGAAGGCGAGGTCCGACGGCGCGATCGGCCGCGGCCGCCCGCAGAAGCACGCTTCGAAGCCTCAGGAAGCCGCCGAGGCGGAAGCCGCTTGCATGGGTAGCGGCAGCTAACAACCTGCACAGCATTTGAGGCATATTCGCGACAGCATGGTCACAGCACCACGATTTATCCCCGGGCACAGCGCCCTGCGATCCGTCCGGCTGACGGCATTGCTGGTGCTGTGCCTTTCTTTTGCCCTGCCGGGCCGGATCGAAGCCGCCAACCGGGTCGAAGCCGTCGACCGCTCGGCCCTGCGCGTCTGCGCCGATCCCAGCAACCTGCCCTTCTCGAATGAGAAAGGCGAAGGCTTCGAAAACAAGATCGCCGAATTGCTGGCGAAGAAGATGCAAGTACCGCTGCGTTATGTCTGGTACCCCAATTCGGTCGGTTTCCTGCGCAATACCTTGCGGGCGCGGCAATGCGATCTTGTACTTGGCATCGTCTCGGGCGCGGAGATGGTGCAGACCACCAATCCTTATTATCGATCGGCCTATGTCATCGTCACCCGCACGGCCGACAAGCTCGATATGCAGTCGCTTGACGATCCCCGTTTGCGTAATCTGAAGATCGGCCTCACCGCTGGAACGCCGCCGGCCGACATCGCCGTGCGGATGGGCCTCATCGGCAATGTCATACCCTATCAGCTCGTCATCGATACCCGCTATGACGCGCCGGGCAAGCAGATGATCGAGGATCTGCGCGCGAAAAAGATCGATGTCGCCTTGCTTTGGGGCCCCATCGCCGGCTATTTCGCCCGCGACCACAAGGACGAGCTGGAGATTCGCCAGCTTTCGGCGCCGAGCAAGAATATCCGTCTCGATTTCTACATCGCCATGGGTGTGCGGCCAGGCGAGAGCAATTGGAAGAACGATATCAACAATCTGCTGCGCCAGAACCAGGACGAGATCACCGGCATCCTGCGCGACTACAATATTCCGCTCATCGACAACCGCGGCCAGTTGCAACCCTGACGAGGCCGGCAATGCGCGCCTTCCGGTCCTCGGTCATTCTGGCAATACTCTTGCTCTCGCCGCTCGCGGCGCAAGCCGAGGACAGCGTCACGCCCGTACCGGAGCCTGACGGCTACCGGGAGGACAATTATCGCAGTCCGGTTCCAGCGAGCCTGGCCGGCGCCACCGTGGTAGATGCCGACGGACTCCACCGCCTGATGCAGACCCAGCCGATCATCGTCATTGACGTGCTGCCGCAACCGCCCCGGCCGGACAAACTGCCGAAAGAGACTCTCTGGCGGCCGCCGGCGCGCCATAACATTCCCGGCAGCGTCTGGCTTGCCAATACCGGCTATGGTGCCTTGTCATTGGAGGTCGACAACTATTTTCGCAGGGCGTTGGAGCGGCTCACTTTCGGCGACAAGGCAAGGATGTTGGCCTTCTATTGTGAAGCCAATTGCTGGATGTCCTGGAATGCCGCCAAGCGCGCCCTCTCCTATGGCTATCGCCATGTCTATTGGTTCCCCGGCGGGGTCCATGATTGGACCAAGGCCGGCTTTCCGACCTTGAGCGCCCAGCCCGTGCCGATGCAATGATCCGCTAGCCCTGCCCCCACGACGCCGGGCTGTCGGCGGCAAGTGCCGGAAACAAGCTCAGCAGATGATCGACGATGACCTTGCAGTCCGCCTCGTCGCGCTGGCCGGCTTGCGCAGGATCCAAGGTCTCGTTCAACACGAAGCGCCCGAGGCTCGGATCGAGCCCGAGAATGCGGGAAGACAGCCGCGCCGCCTGATGCAAGTCATGCGTCACCATCAGCACCGTCGGCCGGTGGCGCTGCCAGTAATCGCCCAGCAATTGCATCATGCGGTTCTCCAAGGCGGGGTCGAGCGATCCCAAAGGTTCATCTAGCAGCAGAATCTGCGGCTCCACCAGCAAGGCCCTGGCGAGCGCGACACGGCGCTGCATGCCGCCGGAAAGCTGCCCCGGATAGCTCTGCGCATTGCCGCCCAGTTCCACCTCGGCCAGCAAGCGGCGCGCGCGATCCTCGAGCGTCGCATCGCCCACCAGCAGCAGGTTTTCCAGCACCGTCAGCCAGGGCACGAGGCGTGGCTCCTGGAACACCATGGCCATGCTTGGCGCCACATCGCCCGGATAGAGGCGCTCACCGCGATCTGCAGTATCGAGGCCGGCGATCAGGCGCAGCAAGGTGGTCTTGCCCGCCCCCGAGGGACCGATCAATGACACGAATTCGCCTGGCTGAAGGTCGAGATCGATCCCGGTCAGCACTTGCTTCTCGGCGGTTTTTGCTGCCGTCGCGCTGCGCTTGCCGGCCACATCGAAGCGGCGTGCCACATCGCGCAACCTCAGCAAGGGAACGGAAGCCGTCATACTTTGCGCCATCGGCTCAGTTCCCGGTCGAGCGGTCTCAAGATCAAGGTTTCGATCGCCAGAATGACCGCCACGAAGACCAGCGTGTAAGCGAGGATGCCGGCGATGTCGAAATAGTTGAAGAAACGGCGGATCTGGAAGCCGACACCATCCGGCCGGCCCAGCAATTCGACCACCAGCACGATCTTCCAGGTCAAAGCAAGGCCGGTCCGCGCCGCCGCCATGATGCTGGGCGCGAGTTGCGGCAGGACGATGCGGCGGATCACGCGCAAACGCGGCACCCGGAAGACCGCTGCCATTTCCAGCAGCGAGCGGTCGAGCGAGCGAGCTCCTTCGCGGGTGATGGCGACCACTGTCGGCGCCTTGTTCAAGGCGACCGCCAGGATCGCCGCCACTTCGCTGAGGCCGAACCAGACATAGCAGAGGACGATCGTAACCAAAGCCGGGACATTGAGCGCAATCACCAGCCAACTGTCGAAGAGATCGTCCACCAGCGCCAGGCGGCCGAAAGTGATGCCGACGGCAACACCGACGATCATCGCTCCGCAAAAAGCCGCCGTCACGCGCAGGAGCGTGATGCCGACATGATAGAGAAGCTCGCCATGCAAGAGTTCCGACCAGGCCACGCTCAGCGTCGCCAGTGGCCCCGGCAGCATGGCCGGATCGGCAATGGCGGCGGACAATATCTGCCAGAACAGGAAGAAGACAATCAGCGACAGGCAACGGAACAGCAGGCGCTGGCGATGAGCCGCCGGTTGCGCGGCACCGTTGCTGACGGTCATCGGCGATATCCCGTCCAGAACGTCCCCGGCGGCAGTTCGGTCAGGCCGCCGACCGCCCGTGGATCGATCTCCGCCATCAGATGAAAAGCAGCATTGGCGGCCGCGATATCCGCCGGCCCATAGCCGTCCGGCATGCCGGCGCGGTAGCCCGCCTTCAGCGCCGCGAACAGCGCCTCGTCCGGCGCCTTCATCTGCGGCCGGAGGCTTTGCCACAACGCATCGCCCTGGGTGTCGTCCCGGCGCAGCTTCTCCTTGGCGTCGAAAGACGCATCCAGCAGGCCCCTCGCGAGCTTGGGATGAGAGACCGCCCAGCTTTCGCGAAAGACCCAGCCCAGCAGAACGGGCGGACGGTCCAGGCCCAGTTGCGGCAGGATGCTGCGGATCGAAATCACCTCGTCGAAACCCTTTGCCTCAAGCTGGGCATTAAACTGCCAGAAATTCAAGACCGCATCGATCCTGCCCCGGCGGGCGAGTTCGGTCAGGATCGGCGGTGCGGCGAATTGCAGCTCGGCCGCTTGCCGCAGATCCAGTCCTGCGGTCTTGCGCGCATAAGCCTGCAGCAGCAGCCAGCTCTTGTCGTCCGGCCCGCCGCCGATGCCGAGCTTGCGGCCGGCAAGATCGCTGACGGACTTGATGCCCTGTTTGGGATCGGCGACGACACCGCCGACCGCGCTGGAAAAGGCCACGAAGGTGAAATCCTTATGCGCCGCGCGCTGCCGCGCCACCCATAGCCAATCGGTGACGATGACATCGACCTCGCCGCTCATAAGCGCCAGCGTTGCTGCATCCTTATCGGCGAAATCGACGGGCACCAGGCGGATGCCATGGGCAGCATCCAGCCCGTGACGCATCACGCTGACCTCCCAATTCACCGTGCCGAATTGCAGCAATCCCACCCGCACCGCCGGCAATTCGGCAGCGCGCGCCGGAAGCGAGAGGCAGCACAGGAGGAGCACCGAAAGGATGTATCGCACGGCGATAACCACAAATGAGCTTGTCACCCTCGGACTTGATCCGAAGTTCCATCGAATGATTGACGGATACTGGCTTGTTTGCATCGACATGGTCGCTCTTGTTCGACATCGCACCCGGCCTTCAACCTAGACCTTCGGACTGAGTCCACAAGCCCCCTTGCTTGCCAGTCATCCTACAGGACGGTTGCGTTGCGGTCTGTGACCTGCATCTCTGTCAACGAGGATGTCAGCCAAGGCCATTCATTCCATGACTGCCGATCGTCGCACAAGATATCGGATGAGAGCGCGCATGGTGCAGGCAATTACACCATCGCCTGGATTGCCGGAATGCCGGGCATGGAGATGAAGCCGGGAATGCCCTTCATGCGATCGATCCAGCGCAAGATGTTGCTATAAGGCTTCAGCGAAATATCGCCCTCGCCGGCCAGGGCCGTATAGGGAAAGCAGGCGATATCGCCGATGGTGGGATAGCCGAGCGCAAGGAATTCGCGATCCGCCAGATGGTCGTCCATGATCTGGAAGACGGCATGGGCGCGGGCCTGCAGGCGCGCCAGGTCGAGCGGATAATTGAGCAGCTTCACCAGCCGTGCGCCGGCCGCGTTCATGATTTCATTGCCGCCGGTCGAGAGCCATTGCGCGATCTCGCCCATCGGCCCCGCGGCATCGGGAAACCAGGTATTCGATTTATCGTATTTGCGCGCCAGATAGATCATGATCGCCTGGGCATCGCGTAGACGCAGATCGCCATCTTCCAGGACGGGCAATTCACCGAAGGGATTGAGCCGGGCGAATTTCGGCGTCTTCTGTTCCTTGCTGATGAAATCAACGGCGATCGTTTCGTAGGAGACTTTGAGGATGTGCAGCAGCAGGCGGACTTTATAGCAACTGCCGGAGAGTTCAGAATCATAGAGCTTGATCATGCGCCATTCCTCTCGCCGCTCTCATGCCGCGCCTTTTCGCTCCTGCCCGTAGCCCCCGCCCCGTTTCATTTATGCCCGTTTCATTTTCGTTCGATCTCGATGACCCTATCCCAGCGCCTTATGGTGATGGCGGAGATGGTCTTCGACGAAGGATTGGATGAAGAAGTAGCCGTGGTCATAGCCGGGGT
>NZ_JAXCLW010000015.1:0-45149 GCF_034044715.1 Dongia soli
ATGAAGGCCTGCGCTTCGCGATCCGCGAAGGCGGCCGCACGGTCGGCGCCGGCGTCGTCGCCGCCATCATCGAGTAAAGAACAAAGGTATATGGCTTGCTGGCGCCGGGGCATTCGGCGCCCGGTGCCGGCAAACTGAAGGACAATAAGATGGATAGTCAAAATATCCGTATCCGCCTGAAGGCGTTTGATCATCGCGTGCTTGATCAGTCGACGGGCGAGATCGTGAGCACGGCGAAGCGGACTGGTGCGCAGGTGCGCGGCCCGATCCCCCTGCCGACGCGTTTGGAAAAGTTCACGGTGAACCGTTCGCCGCACATCGACAAGAAGAGCCGCGAGCAGTTCGAAATTCGTACCCATAAGCGTCTGCTGGACATCGTCGATCCGACGCCGCAGACCGTGGACGCGCTGATGAAGCTTGATCTCGCCGCCGGTGTCGACGTCGAGATCAAGTTGAAGAATTGAGGAGCGGGACGATGCGTACGGGTCTGATCGCCCAGAAGCTGGGTATGAGCCGCATCTTCGCCGACGACGGCGCCCATGTGCCGGTGACGGTGCTGAAGGTCGATAACTGCCAGGTCGTCGAAGTGCGCACCGAAGAGAAGCATGGCTACAATGCCGTGCAGCTCGGTGTCGGTAAGGCGAAGGTGAAGAACGTCTCGAAAGCTGAGCGCGGCCGTTTCGCCCAGGCGAAGGTCGAGCCGAAGAAGAAATTGGTCGAGTTCCGCGTCGCCAAGGACGCCCTGCTGGATGTCGGCGCCGAATTGTCGGTGACGCATTTCCTGCCGGGGCAGTTCGTCGATGTGACCGCCAACACCGTCGGCAAGGGCTTTGCCGGTGCGATGAAGCGTTGGAATTTCGGTGGTCTGCGTGCGTCGCACGGTGTCTCCGTGTCGCATCGTAGCCATGGTTCGACCGGTAACCGCCAGGATCCGGGTCGTACGTTCCCGGGCAAGAAGATGGCGGGTCATCTGGGTGACGAACGCGTCACGACCCAGAACCTGAAGATCGTCGCCACCGACGAAGCCCAGGGTCTGATCATGGTGCAGGGTTCGGTGCCCGGTCACGAAGGTTCCTTCGTGCTGGTGCGCGATGCTGTGAAGCGCGCGCGGCCGAAGGATGCGCCTTATCCGGCAGCCCTCAAGGGCAAGTCGGAAGCGGCGGCGTAAGAAGGACGATCGGTCATGAAACTCAAGATTACCGATATCGATAACAAGGCTGCCGGCGAGGTCGAAATCGACGATGCCGTTTATGCCGATATCTTCGGTCGCGAAGTCCGCAAGGACATCTTGGCGCGTGCCGTGAACTGGCAGCTGGCGAAGCGCCGTGCCGGTACGCACAAGACCAAGGAAATTGGCGACGTGCAAGGCACGACGAAGAAGCCGTACAACCAAAAGGGCACGGGTAATGCTCGCCAGGGTTCGCTGCGTTCGCCGCAGTTCCGTGGCGGTGCGACCATTTTCGGTCCGGTTCCGCGCAGCCATGCGCATGACTTGCCGAAGAAGGTCCGCAAGCTGGCCCTGAAGACGGCGCTGTCGGCCAAGCAGGCTGAAGGCAAGCTGGTGATCTGGTCGGGGGCGGACGCCACCGGCAGGACCAAGGATCTGTCGGCCAAGCTCGACAAGCTCGGCTGGAAGTCGGTCCTTGTCATCGACGGCGCTGAGGTGAACGAAAAGTTCGCACTGGCCGCCCGCAATATTCCGGGCGTCGATGTGCTGCCGCAGCAGGGCGCCAATGTGTACGACATCCTCCGTCGCGATACCTTGGTTCTGACCAAGGGCGCGGTGGAGTCTCTGGTGGAGCGTTTGAAATGAGCCGCGCACGTCCGATGGGAAAGCCGGTGGTGAAGCTGAGCGAGAGCGCCATGTTCGAGCTTATTCGCCGTCCGGTCGTGACCGAAAAGAGCACGCTGGGCTCGCAGCATAACCAAGTGACCTTCCGGGTGCCGCTGGATGCCAGCAAGCCGGAGATCAAGGCTGCGGTCGAAGGTGTCTTCAAGGTCAAGGTGACGGCCGTCAACACCCTGCGCGTCGAAGGCAAGACCAAGGTCTTCCGCGGCAACAAGGGCAAGCGCGCCGATTATAAGAAGGCGGTGGTGACGTTGGCCGAAGGCAACACCATCGACGTCACGACGGGAGTCTAAGCGATGGCGTTGAAAACCTATAAGCCGACATCTGCAGGCGTTCGCCATCTGGTGACCGTGGATCGTTCGGAACTGCACAAGGGCAAGCCCGTCAAGGCGCTGACCGAAGGCAAGAGCAAGAGCGGTGGCCGCAACAATTACGGCCGTCTGGTTTCGTTCCGGAAGGGCGGCGGTCACAAGCAGCGCTACCGTCTGGTCGATTTCAAGCGCGGCAAGTTCGACATGCCGGCGACCGTCGAGCGGTTGGAATACGATCCGAACCGTACGGCGTTCATCGCCCTGATCAAATATCAGGACGGCGAGCTGGCTTATATCCTGGCGCCGCAGCGCCTGAAGGCCGGCGACGTGGTCGTCTCGGGCGAGCGCGTCGACGTGAAGCCGGGCAATGCCATGCCGCTGAAGAACATTCCGGTCGGCACCATCGTCCACAATGTCGAGCTGAAGGCCGGCAAGGGCGGCCAGATGGCCCGTGCCGCCGGCGCCTTCGTTCAGCTGGTCGGCCGCGACCAGGGCAATGCCCTGCTGCGCCTGTCTTCCGGCGAAGTTCGCATGGTGAAGACGGAATGCATGGCCACCATCGGTGCGGTCAGCAATCCGGACAACCAGAACACCGTGATCGGCAAGGCCGGCCGCGCGCGCTGGCTGGGCCGCCGCCCGACCGTCCGTGGTATCGCCATGAACCCGGTCGACCACCCGCATGGCGGTCGTACCAACGGTGGTCGCGCCTGGGTTACCCCCTGGGGCAAGCCCACCAAGGGTAAGAAGACTCGTCATAACAAGAAGACGGACGGCCAGATTATTCGCCGCCGTCAGGCTAGCAAGTAAGGAGGGCGACGAAAGTGGCTCGCTCTGTTTGGAAAGGTCCGTTTGTCGACGGCTATCTGCTGAAGAAGTCGGAAGCTACTCGCGCTTCGGGCCGTAACGAAGTGATCAAGACCTGGTCGCGGCGCTCGACAATTCTGCCGCAATTCGTGGGTCTGACGTTCGGCGTCTATAACGGCCAGAAGTTCCTGCCGGTTCTCGTCACCGAGAACATGATCGGCCACAAGTTCGGCGAATTCTCGCCGACCCGGAACTTCCCCGGCCATGCCGCCGACAAGAAGGCGAAGAGGGCCTAAGACGATGAGCAAGGCAAAGACGCCGCGCGCGCAGAAGGACAATGAAGCGAAGGCAGCTGCCTCCGTTATTCAGGCCAGCCCGCGCAAAGTTAACCTGGTGGCGCAGATGATCCGCGGCCTTGGAGCTCAGCCGGCAGTTGCCGCGCTGACCTTCTCGAAGCGCCGTGTCGCCAACGACGTGAAGAAGGTTCTGCAGGCGGCGATCGCCAATGCCGAGAACAATCATTCGCTCGATGTCGATCGTCTGTATGTCGCCGAGGCTCATGTCGGCCGCAGCTTCAAGCTGAAGCGCTTCCATGCACGTGCGCGTGGCCGCGGCGTGCGGGTGGTGAAGACCTGGAGCAATCTGACTGTGATCGTGCGTGAGCGCGAGGAGAAGGCGTAATGGGACAGAAAGTCAACCCGATCGGCCTGCGCGTCGGCATCAATCGGACCTGGGACTCGCGGTGGTTCGCGGGCAAGGATTACGCCGATCTGCTGCACGAAGATCTGCGCCTGAAGAAGTATCTGACGGAGCGTCTGGCTCAGGCCGGTGTCGCGCGCGTCATCATCGAGCGCCCGGCGAAAAAGGCCCGCATCACCATTCACACCGCCCGTCCCGGCGTCGTGATCGGTAAGAAGGGTGCCGACATCGAGAAGCTGCGCAGCGATCTCAGCAAGATGACCGGTTCCGAAGTCAGCCTGAACATCATCGAAATCCGCAAGCCGGAAATCGATGCCAAGCTGATCGCCGACAATATCGCTCAGCAGCTGGAACGCCGCGTTGCCTTCCGCCGCGCCATGAAGCGCGCGGTGCAGTCGGCGATGCGCTTGGGTGCCCTTGGCATCCGGATCAACTGCTCCGGCCGTCTTGGCGGCGCTGAAATCGCCCGTATGGAATGGTACCGCGAAGGTCGTGTGCCGCTGCATACCCTGCGTGCCGAGATCGATTACGGCGAAGGCACGGCGAAGACCACCTATGGCACCTGCGGTGTCAAGGTTTGGGTCTTCAAGGGTGAGATCATGGCGCATGACCCGATGGCCATGGATAAGCGGGCGACGGAGCATCAGACGGCGCGCTAAGCCCGTCTGACCAGGAATAAGGAAGACATAAGATGCTCTCTCCGAAGCGAACGAAATATCGCAAGGCTCACAAGGGCCGCATTCACGGCAACGCCAAGGGCGGCACCACGCTCGCCTTCGGCGCCTTCGGCCTGAAGGCCGTCGAGCCGGAACGGATCACGGCACGCCAGATCGAAGCGGCGCGTCGTGCGATCACCCGCCACATGAAGCGTGTCGGCAAGGTGTGGATCCGCGTTTTCCCGGACGTTCCGGTCAGCCGCAAGCCGGCCGAAGTCCGCATGGGCTCCGGCAAGGGCTCGCCGGAATACTGGGTTTGCCGCGTTCATCCCGGCCGCATCCTGTTTGAGCTGGATGGCGTGTCCAAGGAGCTCGCGCAGGAAGCCTTTACACTGGCGGCCGCAAAGCTGCCGGTGAAGACCCGCATCATCTCCCGCCTCGGCGACGAGTAAGCGGTAGAAGGAACCGGATTATGAAAGCAGAAGATTTGCGCACCAAGACGCCGGATCAGCTCAAGGCTGATCTCGTCAGCCTGAAGAAGGAAGCGTTCAACCTGCGATTCCAGCAGGCGAACGGTCAGTTGGAGAACACGGCGCGGGTGCGGACAGTCCGCCGCGATATCGCCCGGGTTCAGACCTTCCTGAACCAGAAGGCTTCCGCTCAGGGCTGATGGCCCCGGGGCGAGGGATTAGGAGAGAAGGTATGCCAAGGCGAGTTTTGCAAGGCACCGTGGTGAGCGACAAGAACGACAAGACCGTCATTGTGTCGGTCGAGCGTCGCGTCATGCACCCGGTCTATAAGAAGTTCATCCGCCGCTCGAAGCGTTATGCGGCGCATGACGAGGGTAATGCGCACAAGATCGGTGACGTGGTGTTCATCCGCGAATGCCGGCCTATTTCGAAGTCCAAGCGTTGGGAAGTGGTGGATGAGTCCGCTGCTGCCGGCGCGAATTAAGAAAGAAGGAATCCAACCATGATCCAGATGCAGACGAACCTGGATGTGGCCGATAATTCCGGCGCACGCAGGGTGCAGTGCATCAAGGTGCTGGGCGGTTCGAAGCGCCGTTTTGCGACCGTTGGCGACGTTATCGTCGTCTCGATCAAAGAGGCGATCCCGCGCGGCAAAGTGAAAAAGGGCGACGTGCATCAAGCCGTCATCGTGCGCACGGCGAAGGAAATCCGCCGCGCCGATGGCAGCGCGATCCGCTTCGACCGGAATGCGGCCGTCCTGATCAACAAGCAGGGCGAGCCGATCGGCACCCGTATCTTCGGCCCGGTGACCCGCGAGCTCCGTGCCAAGAAGTTCATGAAGATCATCTCGCTGGCTCCCGAAGTGCTTTAAGCATCGGGGTAGAGAGCGAAAGGTTCAGGTGCTGAGATGGCAACGAAGCTGAAAGTTAAGAAGGGCGACAAGGTGGTTGTGATCACCGGTCGCGACAAGGGTAAGACGGGTGAAATCCTGAAGGTGCTGCGCGAAGAGAACCGCGTGCTCGTGCAGGGCGTGAATGTCGTGAAGCGGCATCAGCGCCAGGCGATGGGCGTCGAGGGCGGCATCATCGAAAAGGAAGCGCCGATTCACGTTTCCAACGTGGCCCATATCGACCCGAAGACGCAGAAGCCGACCCGCGTCGGTTTCAAGATGGAGGGCGACAAGAAGGTCCGTATTGCTCGCCGCTCCGGCGAAAGCATTGAGTGAGGGAGCGCGTCATGGCAACCCGTATGCAAGAACACTACGCCAAGGTCGTGCGCCCGGCGTTGATGCAGGAATTCCAGTACAAGAATGACCTGCAGGTGCCGCGGATCGAGAAGATCGTGATCAACATGGGTGTCGGCGAAGCGACTGCTGATTCCAAGAAGATCAACCAGGCCGTTGAAGAACTGACCGCGATCGCCGGCCAGAAGCCGGTGGTGACGAAGGCCCGCAAGTCGATTGCGACCTTCAAGCTGCGCGAAGGTATGAATATCGGCTGCAAGGTCACGTTGCGTCGCGACCGGATGTACGAATTTCTCGATCGCCTGATCACCATTGCGCTGCCGCGCGTCCGCGACTTCCGCGGCGTCAAGGGCAACAGCTTTGATGGCCGTGGCAATTACTGCCTGGGCCTGAAGGAACAGTTGGTGTTCCCGGAAATCGATTACGACAAGGTCGACAAGGTTCGTGGCATGGACATCGTCATCGTGACCTCGGCCAAGACCGATGCTGAAGCCAAGGCGCTGCTGAAGGGCTTTCAGATGCCCTTCACGAATTGAGCCGCGGGCTGGAGGAGATAACATGGCTAAGACAAGTGCCATTCAGAACAACAAGAAGCGCGAGCGCATGGTGAAGCAGTATGCCGCCCGGCGTGCCCGCTTGAAGGCGATTGCCGATAACGAGGCATTGCCGATGGAAGAACGTTTCGCCGCCCGCCTGAAGCTGGCGGAATTGCCGCGCAATTCCTCGAAAGTGCGGATCCGCAACCGTTGCGAATTGAGCGGCCGTCCGCGCGCCGTCTATCGCAAGTTCAAGCTGTCGCGTATCGCGCTGCGTGAACTGGCCTCGACCGGGCAGATCCCGGGCGTGGTCAAGTCGAGCTGGTAAGGAGGATATGAGATCATGGCAATGAATGATCCCCTCGGCGATATGCTGACCCGCATCCGGAACGGCCAGAAGGCCCGGATGCAGTCGGTGCGCTCGCCGGCCTCCCGGCTGCGCGCCAACGTGCTCGAAGTTCTGAAGCGCGAAGGTTACATCCGTAACTACAGCGCCGAGAATGAGAAGCCGGGCGGTGAACTCGTGATCGAGTTGAAGTATCACGAAGGCGAGCCGGTAATCCGCGAGATCAAGCGCGTTTCGACCCCGGGTCGTCGCGTCTATTCGAAGATCGCCGATCTGCCGCGCTTCTATAACGGCCTCGGCATCTCCATCCTCTCGACGCCGCGCGGCGTCATGTCGGACAGCGAAGCTCGCACCGCGAATGTCGGCGGCGAAGTGCTGTGCCGCGTGTTCTAAGGAGACTGACAGATGTCTCGCGTTGGTAAGAACCCGGTTGCCATTCCGCAGGGCGTCACCGTTGAGGTGGCCGGTGGCGTTGCGACTGTGAAAGGCAAGCTCGGCACCATGAAGCTGCCGGTGAGCAGCCATGTGTCGGTCACCGTCGAAGACGGCAAGGTTTCGGTGAAGCCGCTGACCCAGAGCAAGGATGCGCGAATGATGTGGGGTACGACCCGCGCCAATCTGCGCAACCTGGTGACGGGTGTCAGCACCGGCTACACCAAGAACCTGGAAATCAACGGCGTCGGCTACCGCGCTTCCGTGCAGGGCAAGAACCTGCAGCTCCAGCTCGGTTTCAGTCATGACGTGCTGTACCCGATCCCGGAAGGCATCACGATCAAGTGTGACAAGCCGACCTCGATCTCCATCACCGGTTTCGACCGGCAGCGCGTTGGTCAGGTGGCGGCGGAGATTCGCGGCTATAAGCGTCCCGAGCCCTATAAGGGCAAGGGTATCAAATACGATACCGAGACCATCCTGCGTAAAGAAGGCAAGAAGAAGTAAGGATCGGCCATGTCGAAAGCGAAAGAACTCTTTACTCGGCGCCAGGCGCGTGTGCGCACGGCGATCCGGAAGAAGTCTGACGGTCGGCTCCGGCTGTCCGTCTATCGTTCCAGCCTGCACATCTATGCGCAGATCATCGACGACACGAAGGGGGAGACCCTGGCTGCCGCATCGACGATCGATAAGGATCTGAAGGCGAAACTCAAGACCGGTGCGACGGTCGATGCTGCCAAGGAAGTTGGTAAGCTGATCGCAGCTCGCGCCGCCGAAAAGGGCATCAAAGAAGTGGTGTTCGATCGCGGCGGTTACATCTATCACGGCCGCGTCAAGGCGCTGGCTGATGCGGCCCGCGAAGGCGGTCTGTCGTTCTAAGCAAGGATTGCGAAATGGCACGTGCAGCAAAATCGGAACGTCGCGATCGGGAGCAGCGGGAACGCGCTCAGGAAGTCGAGCTGATCGAAAAGCTCGTCGGCATCAATCGCGTCGCGAAGGTTGTTAAGGGCGGTAAGCGCTTTGGCTTCGCCGCGATCGTCGTTGTCGGCGACGGCAAAGGCCGCGTCGGTCATGGTACCGGCAAGGCGCGCGAAGTTCCCGAAGCGATCCGCAAGGCGACGGAACATGCGAAGCGGTCGATGATCCGCGTTCCGCTCCGCGAGGGTCGGACGCTGCATCATGACGTGAACGGCCACTATGGCGCCGGTCGCGTGGTGATGCGGGCAGCGGATGCCGGTACCGGTATTATCGCCGGCGGTCCGGTCCGCGCGATCTTCGAAGCGCTCGGCGTTCATGACGTCGTCGCCAAGTCGGTCGGGACCTCGAACCCGCACAACATGATCAAGGCGGCGATGGACGCCCTGTCGCAGTGCAGCTCGCCCCGTTCGGTGGCGGCGCGCCGTGGCAAGAAAGTGGGCGAGGTTTTCGGTAGCCGTAAGGGTGCCGAAGCCGAGATCCGCGAATAAGGCAGGTGAATGATGGCAAAGCTGAAGATCACCCAGGTCGGTAGCCCGATCGGGCGTCCGAAGGAGCAGGAAGCGACGTTGATCGGCCTCGGCCTCAACAAGATGAACCGCAGCCGCGAGGTCGAGGATACGCCGTCGATCCGCGGCATGTTGCGAGCGGTACAGCACCTGGTCCGCGTCGAAGCGGCGAAGTAATCAGGGTTGGGCGGCGCGGGAGACCGAAGCCGCCCATCGAATAGGGAAATGAGATCATGAAACTCAACCAGCTCTCTGACAATCAGGGCGCCCGCAAGAGCCGCATTCGCGTCGGCCGCGGTATCGGCTCCGGCAAGGGCAAGACCGGCGGGCGAGGCGGCAAGGGCCAGACGGCTCGTTCCGGCGTGGCGATCAACGGTTTCGAAGGCGGCCAGATGCCGCTGTTCCGCCGCCTGCCGAAGAAGGGCTTCAACAACATTTTCCGCCAGGATTTCGTGGTGGTGAATGTCGGCACCCTGCAGCAGGCGATCGAGGACAAGCGCTTGGATGCCGGCAAGACGGTGACGGCGCAGGTGCTGAAGGAAGCCGGTATTATCAACCGCGTGCTCGACGGCATCCGCCTCTTGAACAAAGGCAATCTTAAGAGCAAGTTAACCATTGAAGTTGCCGGTGCTTCCAAGGCCGCTATCGAAGCGGTCGAGAAGGCGGGCGGTTCGGTGGTCGTCAAGGCGCCCAAGGTGCCTGCCGAGAAGGCCGCCAAGGCTTAATATTGCGTAACCGAAGGGAACAGAACGGTCATGGCCTCGGCGGCTGAACAGCTTGCGGCGAATATCAATTTCGGCGCTTTCGCCAAAGCGACCGAGCTCAAGAATCGTATCTGGTTCACTTTAGGTGCGCTCGTCGTTGCCCGCATCGGGGCCTATATCCCCCTGCCGGGCATCGACGCGCAGGCATTTGCAGCCTTCTTCGCCCAGCATTCCGGCGGGGTGCTCGGCATGGTCGATATGTTCGCCGGCGGCGCCATCAGCCGCATGACGATCTTCGCCCTCGGCATCATGCCGTATATCTCGGCCTCCATTATCATCCAGCTTCTGACATCGGTTTCGCCGCAATTGGAAGCGCTGAAGAAGGAGGGCGAGAGCGGCCGCAAGAAGATCAATCAATATACCCGCTACGGTACGGTTGCCCTCGGGGTCATCCAGGCCTTTGCCATAGCGCGTGGCCTTGCCGCGATGTCCGGCCCGAGTGGCGGTGTCGTGAACAATCCCGATATCTTCTTCTATGTCGCGACGATCAGCAGCCTGGTCTGCGGTACCATGTTCCTGATGTGGATTGGCGAGCAGATCACCTCGCGCGGTATCGGCAACGGCATCTCGCTGATCATTTTCGCCGGTATTGTTGCGCGCCTGCCGACCGCGGTCGGCCAGTTGTTCGAGCAGCTGCGCACCGGGTCGATCAGCCCGATTTTCGTGCTCGCGGTGCTGGTCCTGGCGATTGCTGTCATCACCTTCATCGTTTTCTTCGAGCGGGCCCAGCGCCGGGTGGTCATCCAGTATCCGAAGCGCCAGGTCGGCAATAAGATGTATGGTGGCGAGAACTCGCATCTGCCGTTGAAACTGAACAGCTCCGGCGTGATTCCGCCGATCTTTGCCTCGTCACTGCTGCTCCTGCCGCTGACCGTTGCCGGTTTTTCCGGTAATCCTGCAGCTGCGGGCGCCGGCGGCTGGTTCGACACGGTCATGCAGGACATCCAGCTCTATGTCGGCCACGGCAAGCCAGCTTACATCGCGCTTTACGTGGCGCTGATTGTCTTCTTTTCCTTCTTCTATACCGCGATTGTCTTCAATCCCGAGGAGACCGCGGACAATCTGAAGAAGTATGGCGGCTTCGTGCCGGGTATCCGGCCGGGCAAGAATACGTCTGATTATCTGGACTATGTTCTAACGCGGTTAACGGTGCTCGGCGCAGCTTATCTCTGCTTTGTCTGCGTCCTGCCGGAGATTCTGATCTCGCAATATGCCATTCCGTTCTATTTCGGCGGTACGAGCTTGCTGATCGTCGTCTCGGTGACCATGGATACGGTCGCGCAGATACATTCGCACCTGTTGGCGCATCAGTATGAAGGGCTTATTAAAAAGGCCAAACTGAAAGGACGCCGGGGGTGAAGCTGATACTGCTGGGTCCGCCAGGGGCGGGCAAGGGGACACAGGCCAAACGTCTGTTCGAAAAACATAAGCTGGTGCAGTTGTCGACCGGTGACATGTTGCGCGCCGAGGTGGCGTCGGGCAGCGAGTTGGGCCAGCAGGCCAAGAAGGTGATGGAGGCCGGACAGTTGATGCCGGACAACATCATTATCGACATGATTTCGAAGCGTATCGACGCGCCGGATTGCCGTAACGGCTTCGTACTGGACGGTTTTCCCCGGACGGAAGGTCAGGCGATCGCGCTTGACGATATGCTGAGCAAGAAGGGTGGCCATATCGACGCGGTGATTGAACTCGCCGTGGACGAGGGCGCCCTGATCGAACGAGTTTCCGGGCGGTTCGCCTGCGCCAAATGTGGTGCCGGCTACCATGACAAATTTCAACGCCCGAAAAAGGATGGCGTCTGTGATGTTTGCGGTGGAACAGAGTTCATCCGCCGCAAGGATGACAATGCTGAAACGGTGAAAGCCAGGCTGGTTGCCTATCGCGAGCAAACCGCCCCGATTCTCCCCTATTACCGGGCGAAAGGGCTGCTCCAGCAGGTGGATGGCATGGCCGATTTGGATGACGTAACCACGGCAATCGACGCCGTGCTGGCGAAGGTCCGTAAGTAACCCATTGGGTTCTTTCGTAAATTTCGTGTCTTTTGAGGCGGGATTGGCGATTGACGGGGGCGCGAATCTGCATATAATGCGCGCCTCTCGACCACCTTGGGTGACCGGGCCTTCGGGCACGCCCAGATCCGTGTAAATGAGGAGACTGACAGTGGCGCGTATTGCTGGCGTCAACATTCCGACGCAAAAGCGAGTAATCATCGCTTTGACCTACATTCACGGCATTGGCCCGGTGAAGGCTAAGGAGATTTGCGGCAAGGTCGGTATTCCGGCCGAACGTCGCGTCAACCAGCTCTCGGACGCCGATGTCGTCCGCATCCGCGAAGTGATCGACCAGGATTATCGCGTGGAAGGCGATCTTCGTCGTGAAGTTGCCATGAACATCAAACGTTTGATGGATCTTGGCTGCTATCGCGGCCTGCGTCACCGTAAGGGCCTGCCGGTCCGCGGTCAGCGCACCCACACCAATGCCCGCACGCGTAAGGGCCCGGCGAAGGCGATCGCCGGCAAGAAGAAGTAATTCCGGTCGCCGACCGGCCGGTTAAGGAACGGAAAGATAATGGCCAAGGCTCCAGCTAATGCCCAGCGCGTTCGTCGTCGCGAGCGCAAGAACATCACCTCCGGCATCGCGCATGTGAATGCCAGCTTCAACAACACCATGATCACCATCACGGATGATCAGGGCAACACCGTGGCTTGGTCTTCGTCCGGTGCCCAGGGCTTTAAGGGCTCGCGCAAGTCGACGCCGTATGCTGCCCAGGTTGCCGCCGACAACGCAGCCAAGAAGGCGGCCGAGCACGGCGTGAAGATGCTGGAAGTGGAAGTGAAGGGCCCGGGTGCCGGCCGTGAATCGGCGCTGCGTGCGCTGCAGGCCGCGGGGTTCACCATCACGTCGATCCGTGACGTGACGCCGATCCCGCATAATGGTTGCCGGCCGCCCAAGCGGCGCCGCGTCTAAGATTGTTTCAGCCGGCCCCCTGAGTGGGGCCGGCCCTCTATAGCGGCCATCAGCGGAATTAATCCCGCGATTAGATTAGAAGGTTGGCCGCACGGTTTTCGAGGCGAGAGCGATTGGATGGCTGCTCGCCGTTTTGCATGAGGAAAGTCGCTGTGATTCAGAAGAACTGGACCGAGCTGATCAAGTCGAACAAGAAGATCGACACGAGCGGCGATGGCAAGCGCTTTGCTACGATCGTCGCCGAACCGCTGGAACGCGGTTTTGCGCTGACCCTGGGCAATGCGTTGCGTCGTGTGCTGCTATCGTCGCTGCAGGGTGCTGCGGTGACCGCCGTTCATATCGACGGTGTGCTGCATGAATTCTCGTCGATCCCGGGCGTGCGGGAAGATGTCACCGACATCATCCTGAACATCAAGACGATCGCGCTGCGTATGGGCGGCGATGGTCCGAAGCGGATGCGTCTCAAGGCCCAGGGCCCGGGCGAAGTGAAGGCTGGCCAGATCGAAACCGGCCATGACATCGAGATCCTCAACCCGGATCTGGTGATCTGCACCCTCGACCAGGGCGCCAATCTGTCGATGGAGTTCACCGTCGAAAGCGGCAAGGGCTATGTTCCGGCCTCGCAGAACCGTCCGGAAGATGCGCCGATCGGCCTGATTCCGGTGGATGCGATCTTCAGCCCGGTGCGCAAGGTCTCCTACAAGGTCGATAACAGCCGCGTCGGTCAGGTGACTGACTATGACAAGCTGTCGATGCAGATCGAGACCAACGGCGCGATCTCCCCTGAAGATTCCGTGGCGATCGCTGCCCGCATTCTGCAGGACCAGTTGCAGCTATTCATCAATTTCGAAGAGCCCTCGGCTGCGACCGAAGAATCCAAGGCCGTGGAGCCGCCGTTCAACAAGAACCTGCTGCGCAAGGTCGACGAGCTGGAGCTTTCGGTCCGCTCGGCCAATTGTTTGAAGAACGACAACATCGTCTATATCGGCGATCTCGTTCAGAAGACCGAAGCGGAAATGCTCCGCACGCCGAATTTCGGCCGCAAGTCGCTGAACGAAATCAAGGAAGTGCTGGCGCAGATGGGCCTCCATCTCGGTATGGAAATTCCCAACTGGCCGCCGGAAAATATCGAAGAGATGGCGAAGCGGCTCGACGAACCGTATTGAGCCGTCTGAGCCGTAGGATTGGGCCATGGTGGCCCGTCCTGCCGTACATGGCGCCGATCATTAACTGTCAGTGATCGGCGACCGCGGCGGTGGGAAGTGTAATCGGTTTCGCCCTTGCCGAGGGCAGGCGAGGCCAAGCGAGAGAGGAGATGTCAAATGCGTCACGGAGTTAGCGGCCGCAAGCTGAATCGGACCAGCAGCCACCGTAAGGCGATGTTCAACAATCTGGCCCATGCCCTGGTAAAGCATGAGCAGATCAAGACGACCCTTCCCAAGGCGAAGGACCTGCGCCCGATCGTTGAAAAGCTGGTGACGCTAGGCAAGCGGGGCGGCCTGCATGCCCGCCGGCAGATCCTGGCCTCGCTGAAGGACGAGAAGATGGCTGAAAAGCTGCTGACCGTTCTTGCCGAGCGTTACAAGAACCGCAATGGCGGCTATACCCGCGTCCTGAAGGCCGGTTTCCGCTATGGTGATATGGCGCCGATGGCAGTGATCGAGTTCGTCGACCGCGACCCGGCCGCCAAGGGTCAGGATTCTGGCCCGAAGCAGGTTGCTGATGCGGAGGAAGGCGAAGCCGCCCAGGCTTAAGGTCTTTCCGGATCGAGATGATTGAAGGGCAGCCGCGAGGCTGCCCTTTTGCATTCTTCGATCCGACCACCATATCATTAGCCAAAACAACAATTCTGGAGTTGAGCCGAAAAATGTTCCGCCGCGCACTGTTCCTGCTGATGTTTTCGATGATTGGCAGTTTTGCGCTGACCGGCCCGGGCAGGGCCGATACGGTCGTTCCATCATCAACCGCGCAGATCGAACTGAGTTTTGCTCCAGTGGTCAAACGCGTGGCGCCATCGGTCGTCAATATCTATACCCGCAAGGTGGTGCAGGAACAGCTCGTCTCGCCGTTTTTCAACGACCCTTTTTTCCGGCAATTCTTCGGCGATGAGTCCCAGTTCGGCAGGCCGCGCGAGCGCGTGCAGAATTCGCTTGGTTCCGGTGTGATCCTGCGAGCCGATGGCTTGGTCGTCACCAATAACCACGTCATCAAGGGCGCCGACCAGATCACCGTCGTGCTTAATGACGGCCGGGAATTCGAGGCGAAGGTGATTGCTGCGGAAGAACAGCTCGATCTTGCGCTGCTGCGGGTGGATACCAAGGGCGAGAAACTCCCGCCGCTGGAGCTGCGCGATTCCGATGATCTGGAAGTGGGCGATCTGGTGCTGGCGATTGGCAATCCCTTCGGTGTCGGTCAGACTGTGACCAGCGGTATTGTTTCCGGTCTCGCAAGGACACGGACCGGCATCAATGATTTCGGCTTTTTCATTCAGACCGACGCGGCGATCAATCCCGGGAATTCCGGTGGGGCGCTGGTGACGATGGATGGGCGCGTCGTCGGCATCAATACCGCGATTTTCTCGAAGACCGGTGGATCGGTCGGCATCGGCTTCGCCATTCCCAGCAACATGGTGAAGGCGATGATCAGTGCGGAGGCCAATGGCGGCAAATTCGTGCGGCCATGGATCGGCGCTTCAGGGGAAGAGCTGACCGCGGAAATTGCGAAGAGCCTGGGACTGCCGAAGCCGGGCGGTGTGGTGATCAAGCAGGTCTATCCCGATGGTCCTGCCGTGCGGGCGGGCATCAAGCCGGGCGACGTGATCACGGCGGTCAATGGCAAGCCGGTTAACGATCCCGAGGCGCTGCGTTTCCGGCTGGCGACGCTGCAATTGGGCACGCCGGCGACACTTGAGATCATGAGCCGGGGCGAGAGCCGCGAGGTCAAGATCGACCTGATCGCAGCACCGAAGACACCGGCCCCGGATGAACAGATCATCAAGGGGCGCAACCCGCTATCGGGCGCCGTGGTGGCCAATCTGTCCCCCGCACTGTCGGAGGAACTGTCGATCGCGCCCTGGAGCGGTGTCGTCGTGACCAAGGTGCGGCGCGGCAGCTTCGCCGACCAATTCAATCTGCAGCCGGGCGATGTCATCATGAAGCTGAACAATCACAGTATCGATACGGTGGAACAGCTGGTGGAGGCGGTGGCGAAAGAGGCGGACGAATGGCTGATTACCATTAATCGTGGTGGCCAAGTGAAGACCTTACGGATCGATTGACGGAGGGTATGTGAGCGGTCTCTTCGAACAACAAGCGCCGCGTCCTCTGGCCGACCGTCTGCGGCCCAGCCGGCTCGAGGAGATTGTGGGGCAGGACCATCTGATCGGCCCGGATGGTCCGATCGGCCGGATGATCCAATCGGGCCGTCTGTCCTCGATGATCCTGTGGGGGCCGCCGGGCTGCGGCAAGACGACCCTCGCACGCTTGATCGCGGAAAGCAGCGGCCTGCATTTCGAGATGCTTTCAGCGATCTTCAGCGGTGTTGCCGATCTGCGCAAAATTTTCGATGCGGCCCGTCAACGCCGCGCGATCGGTGAAGGAACCCTGCTGTTCATCGATGAGATCCATCGCTTCAACCGCAGCCAGCAGGACGGTTTCCTGCCTTATGTCGAGGATGGTACGGTCATTCTGGTGGGCGCCACGACCGAAAATCCGTCCTTCGAATTGAACGCGGCTCTGCTCTCGCGCTGTCAGGTATTTGTTCTCAATCGACTGGACCACGAGGACCTGTCGCAGCTTCTTATGCGAGCAGAAGAGGCGATGGAGAATAAGCTGCCGCTGATCCGGGAAGCCCGCGATGCACTGATTGCCATGGCGGACGGCGACGGGCGTTATCTGCTCAATATGGCAGAAGAGCTGTTCCGTTTTCCGCCGGATACGGAGCTCGACGTCAACCAGCTCACCAAGGCCGTCAATCGTCGCGCGCCGCTTTATGACAAGGCGCAAGAAGGGCATTACAACCTTATTAGCGCGTTGCACAAATCCTTGCGCGGTTCGGATACCGATGCCGCACTCTACTGGTTCGGCCGCATGCTGGCGGGCGGTGAAGATCCCAAATATATTGCACGCCGCCTGGTGCGTTTTGCGGTCGAGGATATCGGTTTGGCGGATCCGGCGGCCCTGACCCAAGCCCTAGCGGCCTGGGATGCCTATGATCGCCTAGGCTCGCCGGAAGGAGAATTGGCGATTGCTCAGGCGGTGATTTATCTGGGAACCGCGCCAAAATCCAATGCCGCTTACACCGCCTTTAAATCGGCGATGCGATCGGCGAAGGAGACGGGGTCGGTGATGCCGCCGAAGCATATCTTGAACGCGCCGACAAAGTTGATGAAGCAACTCGGCTATAGCGACGGCTATCAATACGATCACGACGATCCGGAGGGATTTTCAGGCCAGAATTATTTCCCGGACGACCTGCCGCGCCAGCGTTTCTATCGGCCGGTCGAACGCGGCTTCGAGCGGGAATTGCTGAAACGCCAGGAATATTGGGATCGACTGCGGTCGCGCAAGCAGAACAGTGATGACTGATTTCGGCATGGCTGTGTTGCGGCGCTGGAAGCGGCCGGACAACTGCTTTGATCTTGTCGCCACGAAAAGCTGGGGTTAGGGTTTTTGCTTCATGTCCGTTGGGGAGCGGACGAGTGCGATGAGAAACTGGGGATAGGTAGAGCGGGATGCAGGATTATTTGTCACCGGAGCGCAATAGAGCGGCCCTTCTGACCATCGATGTGCAACGGGACTTTGTTCTGCCAACCGGGCCGGCTTCGAGCAGCGGCGCGGCCGTCGCTGTTCCCCAGATACAGCGCCTGGTGCGCGCCTTTCGCGCCGTGAATGCGCCGATCGTCCATGCCACACGCCTCTATCGCTGCGACGGATCGAATGTTGATCTGTGCCATCGTGCCTCGATCGAGGCCGGCGCCCGTATCGTCATGCCGGGCACCCTTGGCGCCGAATTGATCGATGAGGTAAAGCCCGAAGCTGCGCCGCGCCTGCAACCGGATCTGCTGCTGAGCGGCAAGTTGCAGGAGATCGGCAGCAACGAGTGGATCTGCTACAAATCGCGTCTCTCCGCCTTTTTCCAGACACCGATTGAAGATCATTTGAAGTCTCTCGGCATCACCACCATCGTCATTTGCGGCATCGATTTCCCCACCTCGCCGCGTTCCACCGTTTACGCCGCCAGCAACCGAGATTTCCGCATCCTCCTCGCGACGGATGCGATCTCCTGCGCCACGGATGCCGGCCTTGATGAATTGGCGGCCATCGGCGTGTACTTGATGGGCACGGACCAGTTGCTCGACTGGTTAAGCCGCAGCCGCGCGGCGGCCTGATCCCAGACCATGACGGGAGTAACCCAGATCGAAGTTGCCGCCGAAGACGGCGAGCAGCGCCTGGATCGCTGGTTCAAGCGGCGTTTCCCGGCAATCGGCCATGGCCGATTGGAAAAGCTGCTGAGAACCGGCCAAATTCGGGTCGATGGCAAGCGCGTCAAAGCGAGCGACCGGCTGATTCCAGGACAAGTGGTGCGTGTGCCACCCCTGGGTGAGGCAGCGGCAGAGACGACGGACAATGCTGCGGCACCGGCAAAAGACAAGCGCCGTCAGGCAACCGTGTCGGAACGCGATGCGCGGATGCTGCGTGAGGCTGTGCTTTATCAGGACGACGATGTCATCGTGATCAATAAGCCGGCCGGCCTTGCTGTCCAGGGTGGCAGCGGGCTCAGCCGCAATCTCGACGACATGCTGACGGCCTTGCAATTCGATGCCAAGGAAAAGCCGCGCCTGGTGCATCGGCTGGATCGCGATACCAGTGGCGTTCTGGTGCTCGCCAGATCGATACAGGCAGCACAGCGCCTTGCCGAGGCTTTCCGTCATAAAGATGCGAAGAAAATCTATTGGGCAGTGACAGTCGGTACCCCTAAATTGTCGCGCGGCAAGATCGATGCTTCGTTGCTGAAGCAAGGCGGCCAAGGCCGCGAGCGCGTACAGATCGATGATGAAGGAAAGCGCGCCGTTACCTTTTTCACCGTGCTGGACCGAGTCGGAACCAAAGCAGCCTGGCTGGCGCTGATGCCGATGACGGGCAGGACCCACCAATTGCGCGCGCATTGCCTGGCGCTCGGCACACCGATCTTGGGCGATGGAAAATATGCCGGTGCCGGTGCCTATATCGCGCGCGAAGCGGTCTCGCGGCAATTGCACCTGCATGCGCGGCGTTTGATCCTGCCACATCCCAAGCGGGGCATCATCGATGTAACGGCGCCGCTGCCGTCGCATATGGAGAGCACCCGCGATTTCTTCGGATTTGCCGACAGCTTTGACGAAGATCCCTTCGTCGATCTCGATGTCTGATCCATCCGATCTGCTCAGGCAACTTGGCCGCTTTCGCCTGATCGTCTTCGATTGCGACGGGACGCTGGTGGATAGCCAGCACAATATCATCGCTGCGGTGGAGCGGGTCTGGCGAAGCATCGACATGCAGCCACCCTCGGCTGACCTCATCCGGCGTCAGGTTGGCTTGTCCGTCGAGGCGGCGATCGCCCGCATGGCGCCCGATGCGGATGCGGTCGTTCATCGGCGCTTAGGCGAGGCCTTCCTGGCCTTGAAAGCGCAATTGCAGGCCGAGCATCGGCTAGAAGAACCGCTTTATCCGGGCATCCGCGATCTCATTCACGGGTTGGACCATCCGGAGCTGTTTTTGGGAATTGCCACGGGTAAAGGCCGCGCCGCACTCGACTACACATTGCAGAAGCAGCAATTGGCCGACCGCTTTCACACGCTCCAAACCGCTGACCGATGCCGGGGCAAACCGGATCCTGAGATGATGCTGAAGGCCATCGACGAGACCGGGATGCAGCCGCACCAATCGGTGATGATCGGCGATACCAGCTTCGATATGGAAATGGCGCGGGCAGCCGGTGCGACAGCGGTCGGTGTCGCTTGGGGATATCATCAGGCAGAGGAATTACGGCAAGCGGGCGCGCATGCTGTGATCGACCATCCGTCGCAATTGACCGGCTGGTTATCGCGGCTTTCGGCGGCATAACGGCTGGAACGAAGGGCCGGTTCGGTCATTTGTCTAAAAAAACGCGGCAATGATTGTAGGGCGCTGCTTCGGCCGCTAGAATCGCCGGACGTTTTTTGAAGTGATCTCGCCCATGGGTTTGAAGACATTCCTGACTGGCTTGGCCCTGGTCTTGGTCGGCCTCCTAGCGATTGCCGTGACGGCGTTGAAATCGGTGGATTTCAACGCCTATAAGGATTTTGTCGCCCAGCAGGTCAAGGTGGCGCTGGGGCGCGACCTGGTCATCGCCGGCGATGTTAGTATCTCGATCGGTCTGCGGCCGCATCTGACCGCGAAACAGATCATTCTGCGGAACGCGTCCTGGAGCGATCAACCGCAGATGGTCGCCCTGGACCAGATCGATGCGGGGATCGAATTGCTGCCGCTGTTGTTCGAGCAGATCCGGCTCCGCGATGTCACCTTATCCGGCGGCCAGATCATCCTGGAGCGAAATAAGGAGGGTATTGGCAATTGGGCCTTTGACGGCGCTGCGAGTAATGGCGATACGCCGACGCCCCTGCCCGATATCGGCAAGCTCTCGATCGAAAATTTCAAGCTCCGTTATCGCGATCCCGTCCGTCGTCAGGACGTCAGCATGGTGGTGTCGAAATTCAGCGCCAGAACCGCGGCCGATCGCGGCCCGGTCAGTTGGAGCCTGGATGGCACGGTCGACAAGTCCGCCGTCAATCTCAGGGGAACCTTGGGGACGCTCAGTCAACTTGCCGCTGGACCATCACCGGTCAATATCCGCGGGACGGTCGCCGAGACCGGGATCCAGATCGTCGGCACGGTTCAAAACGCGATGAACCTCACGGGCTGGGATGTCGATCTGCAACTCGCCGGCAATGATGGGTCAAAGGTCAATCCGCTGCTCGGCCTCTCTCTGCCGCAGACACAGCCATTCAAACTGACAACCCATGTGACCGATCCCGAGGACGGATACCATTTCGATCACCTGCAATTGGCTGTCGGCGGCAGTAAGATGAACGGCATCGTGGTCGTCGCGGCCAAGCAGCCGTCGCCCTTTGTGCGATTGCAGGTCACGGCAGATCGCATCGATCTCGCCGATTTCGGTTTCGCGCCGGCAGCGCAGAAAAACCCATCAGCAAATACAGGACCTATCTTCGACAGGACTGCATGGGGGCTCGACTGGATGCGCAATGTCGATGCCGATGTGGCCCTGACGGTGCGGGAGTTGCTGCGAGGTCAGCCGGTCTTGAAGGACGGGGAGGTGGACCTCTCGCTCAGGAACGGCGTGCTGACCCTGCAATCGCTGCAGGCGGCGATGGGAAACGGGACGATCCATGCGGTTGGCGTCGTTCATGTCGATACCGAAATACCGTCACTCGAGATGACGGTAACTGGCCAGCGGATCAATTCGGCGCCTTTGCTGGCCGCGACAGGTCTGTCGGATGTGCTATCGGCTGGCGATCTCGATCTGGATCTTGCGCTTAACGGCCCGGCAACTTCCGAGCACGGCCTGATGTCCAGTCTTTCGGGCACGGCGAGCTTTTCCGCCGGCAGCGGCACATTGCGCAGCAGTTTTGTCCGACTTTTGCTCGCCGATGCGACGAAGCTCCTGATGCATGGCGGTACCGCCGATGCGGCGCGAGTCAGTTGCGTTGCAGGCGGGTTCGAGATCGATGGTGGCGTCGCGCATACGCGTGGGGTCGTCCTCGACACGCCGGGTGCCGCTGTCGTCGGCGTCGGCAATATCGATCTGGGGCGCGAAAGCCTACATATGCGGCTGGATTCGAAATCGAAGGAAGTCAGCCTTGCAGCCCTGGCTGTGCCGGTAATCGTTTCCGGCGATTTGCGCCATCCCGTGGTGACGCCGGATCCCGTCGGCGCGATCGGCAATGCCTCTGATTTCGTTGCCGGTACAGCCGATTACGTCTCCTTGGGCGCGCTCTCCGCCTTGACCGGCCTGGGGAAAGAAAAATCGCTGGGGGACAATCCTTGCGCCGCGCTGGCAGCTGGGGGAGGCAAGCGAAGCTCCGTTGGCGACAAGATCAAGCAAGGGGCCGATACGGTTGGAAGCGGCGCAAAACAGGCCATTCAGGGTATCAGCAAAGGTGCCGGCAGCGTAACCAAGGATGTCGGCAAGGAACTCGGCAATGGTCTCAACAGCCTGTTCGGCAATTAGGGAAGTTCATTTTGATATCGGAAGCACCACGTCGCTTTTATCGCGACGTCACGGTCCAACGCGGTGATGATGGATGGCAGATCGCTTTGGACGGCAAGCTGCTGCGCTCGCCCGCGAAAGCGCCCCTCGTTCTCCCTAGCGAAGCCTTGGCCCAGGCCATCCAGGCGGAATGGGATGGGCAAGCGGAGCGCATTCAGCCGCGTTCCATGCCGATGATGCAACTGGTCAGCACGTCGGTAGATCGGGTGATCCCTAACCGGGCACAGATCGTCACGGATATCACCGCCTATGCCGCCAGCGACCTGATCTGCTATCGCGCTGAAGCGCCAGAGGAACTGGTTCGCCGCCAGGAAGAACATTGGCAGGCCTTGACCGACTGGGCGAGCCACCGTTTCGATGTCAGCCTGCGTACCACGACCGGCATCATGGCGGTCGAACAATCAGCGCAGAGCCTGGCTATTTTTGCCCGGATCGTCGATCAGCTCGATCCCTGGCGGCTGACAGCCCTGGCCAATGTCACTACGACTGCGGGGTCCCTGGTCATTGCGTTGGCACTGCTGGAAGGCCGGTTGACGCCGGAAACCGCTGTTAGCGCGGCACAGCTCGACGAGCTCTATCAGGCCGAAAGATGGGGCGAGGATGCCGAGGCCGGGGCGAGGCGCCAGGGGCAGGCGCGAGAGATTGCCGATGCCGCACGATTCGTGACGTTATTGGACAACTCCGCACGCCACGAATGAGATCAGCTTAGCTTCCTGATTTGGCTACATTTTTCTGTGTCTTCTCTGGCATGAGCCTTCGTGCTATTGCAGCATCTCGCGACTGCAATATGACAGATCGGCGGCTGACCGATGGGGATCCGATGAAGCGGGGAGTAGAGACGACATGCAGGACATTCTGAAGCGTCTGGAAGACATGCGGGATGCGGCCCGGGCGGGCGGCGGTCAGAAGCGCGTCGATGCCCAGCATGCCAAGGGCCGCTTGACGGCACGGGAACGCATCGAATTGCTGCTTGACCCGGATTCCTTCGAAGAATGGGATATGTTCGTCGAGCATCGCTGCGCCGATTTCGGCATGGCCGCGAACAAAGTGCCGGGCGACGGTGTCGTGACCGGCTATGGCACGGTCAATGGGCGCCTAATCTTCGTCTTCAGCCAGGACTTCACCGTTTTCGGCGGTTCGCTCTCCGAAGCCCATGCCGAGAAGATCTGCAAGGTGATGGACCAAGCCATGCGAGTCGGGGCGCCGGTGATCGGGCTCAACGATTCCGGTGGTGCCCGCATTCAGGAAGGTGTTGCCTCCCTCGCCGGCTATGCCGAGGTGTTCCAGCGCAATATCATGGCCTCCGGTGTCGTGCCGCAGATTTCGTTGGTGATGGGCCCTTGCGCCGGTGGCGCGGTCTATTCGCCGGCCATGACCGACTTCATCTTCATGGTGAAGGATTCTTCTTACATGTTTGTCACCGGTCCGGATGTGGTGAAGACGGTGACCCATGAAACGGTCACTTTCGAGCAGTTAGGCGGCGCGCTGACCCATAGCCAGAAATCGGGCGTGGCCGATCTCGCTTTCGAAAACGATGTGGAAGCGCTGCTGCAATTGCGCCGCTTCATCGATTTCCTGCCTGCCTCCAATCGCGAAAAGGCGCCGCTGCGTGAAACGCCGGATCCGATCGATCGGGATGAGCCCTCGCTCGATACGTTGATCCCTGCCAATCCGAACAAGCCCTATGACATGCACGAGCTGATCCGCAAGGTGGCCGATGAGGGCGATTTCTTCGAGATTCAGCCGGAATTCGCCAAGAACATCCTGACCGGATTTGCGCGCTTGGGCGGCGAGACGGTCGGCATCGTCGCCAATCAGCCAATGGTTTTGGCTGGCTGCCTGGATATCGATAGCAGCCGCAAGGCAGCACGCTTTGTCCGCTTCTGCGACTGCTTCAATATTCCCATTATCACCTTCGTCGATGTGCCGGGCTTCCTGCCGGGCACGGCGCAGGAATATGGCGGCATTATCAAGCACGGCGCCAAGTTGCTCTTTGCCTATGGCGAAGCGACGGTACCCAAGATCACCGTGATCACCCGCAAGGCTTATGGCGGCGCCTACGACGTTATGAGTTCCAAGCATTTGCGCGGCGATGTCAATTTCGCTTGGCCCTCTGCCGAAATCGCGGTGATGGGGCCAAAGGGTGCGGTGGAAATCATTTTCCGGTCCGATATCGGCGATAAGGACAAGATCGCCGCACGCACGGAAGAATATCGCGAGAAATTCGCCAATCCGTTTGTCGCCGGCGCTCGCGGCTTTATCGACGATGTGATCATGCCGCATTCGACCCGCAAGCGGCTTTGCCGGTCGCTGGCCATGCTGCGGGACAAGCAATTGAGCAATCCCTGGAAGAAGCACGACAACATCCCGCTGTAACGGCGGGTACGGGACAGGACGTAAAGGGATTGCCGAAGGAAGCGCGGAACATGTTCAAAAAGATTCTGATTGCCAATCGAGGGGAGATTGCCTGCCGGGTCATTCGCACGGCGCGCGCCATGAGGATCAAGACGGTCGCGGTTTATTCCGATGCCGATGCCGATGCCTTGCATGTGCGCGAAGCCGATGAGGTCGTGCATATTGGCCCGGCACCAGCGGCACAGAGCTATCTGCAGATCGATCGTATCGTCGAAGCCTGTGTCAAGACCGGTGCGGAGGCGGTGCATCCCGGCTATGGCTTTTTGTCGGAGAATATGAAATTCGCCGATGCCTTGAAGCGCGCCGGCATCGTTTTCATCGGTCCCGATCCCCACGCGATCTACGCAATGGGCGACAAGATCGAATCCAAGAAGCTGGCAAAGGAAGCGGGCGTCAGCACGGTGCCGGGCTATCTCGGCGTCATCAAGGATGCCGAGGAGGCGGCAAAGATCTCCAAGGAAATCGGCTATCCGGTGATGATCAAGGCCTCTGCCGGCGGCGGCGGCAAGGGCATGCGCATCGCCCATAACGATCAGGAAGCGCGCGACGGTTTCCGCTCGGCGACCAGCGAAGCGAAATCCAGCTTCGCCGACGACCGCGTTTTCGTGGAAAAGTTCGTCCAGGAACCGCGGCATATCGAAATCCAGATTCTTGCCGATGGTCACGGCAACTGCATCTATCTTGGTGAGCGCGAATGCTCGATTCAGCGCCGGCACCAGAAGGTGATCGAAGAGGCGCCGAGCCCGTTTCTCGACGAAAAGACACGCGCAGCGATGGGCGAGCAGGCGGTCGCTTTGGCCAAGGCGGTCAAATACAAATCGGCCGGTACGGTGGAATTCATTGTCGACGGCAAGCGCAATTTCTACTTCCTGGAAATGAACACGCGTCTGCAGGTCGAACATCCGGTCACAGAAATGGTGACGGGGCTGGATCTGGTCGAGCAGATGATCCGGGTTGCTGCCGGCGAAAAGCTCTCGTTGAAGCAATCGGATGTGAAGCTGAAGGGCTGGGCCATCGAATCTCGCGTCTATGCCGAGGATCCGCTGCGCAATTTCCTGCCTTCGACCGGCCGTCTGGTGCGCTACCGCGAACCCTCGACGGGACCGGTGGTGCGTGTCGATAGCGGCGTCTATGAGGGCGCCGAGATCAGCATGTTCTACGATCCCATGATCGCCAAGCTGGTGACCTATGGCGAGGATCGCGGCGCGGCGATCAGCGCCATGCGGGAGGCGCTGGATTCCTTCTATATCCGCGGCCTCGGCCATAATGTCGGTTTCCTGTCAGCGTTGATGGCGCATCCCCGGTTCCAGGCCGGCCGTCTCACGACCGGCTTCATCGCCGAGGAATTTCCCGATGGCTTCCACGGCGTTGCTTTGAACGAGGACGAGATGGCGGATCTCGTCGCCGTGGCGGCGATCATCCATCAGGGATTTGCCCGCCGCGCGGTAAGCGGGAAGCCGCATTTCCGCACCCGTGGCTCGGTCGCCAATGGTCATTGGACGATCAAAATCGGCAAGGAAAAGCGTCAGGTCAGCATCGTTGAGACCGCCTCGGGTCATGCGGTGATTGATGGCAAACGCAGCTGCGAAATCGTCAGCACCTGGCGGCTCGACGAAAACCTGTTCCATGGCCGCATCGATGGCCGCGCGATAACCGTGCAAGTCGAACGCGATGGCATCGGCTATCGCATGTCTTATGCAGGTGCGGCACTGAAGGTTCTGGTCCTGCTGCCGCGCGCGGCCGAGCTCGCCGAACACATGCTGGAAAAGACGCCGCCGGATATGTCCAAATATCTGCTGTCGCCGATGCCGGGCTTGCTGGTTTCGCTGGCGGTGCAGCCGGGGCAGGATGTGAAGGCGGGGCAGGAGCTAGCCGTCGTCGAGGCCATGAAGATGGAAAACCTGTTGCGGGCGGAGCGCGATGGCAAGGTGGCGAACCTTCACGCCAAACCGGGTGACAGCCTGGCCGTCGATCAGATCATCATGGAGTTTGCCTGATGAGCGACCAACCGACCTCACCGTTGCCTGCGGGCCACAAAGCCGAACGCGTGCGCATCGCTGGCCGCGTTCAGGGGGTCTGGTATCGGGCCTGGACGGTAGAACAGGCAGAGGCGCGCGAACTCAATGGATGGGTGCGCAACCGGCAAGATGGCACTGTCGAGGCATTGTTCGTCGGCCCCGCCGATAAAGTCGATGACATGATCGCCGCTTGCCATCGCGGCCCAGAGCATGCCCGTGTCGAAAGCGTCGTCCGGGAGGCGGCGCAAGGTATCGTTGGCGACGGTTTCCGCCAATTGCCGGATGCTTGAAACGGGCTTACCGCAAGAGCCCCAATTTAAGCGGACGGGCGCAAGGGATCCATTGCTGTGCGACCCATGCGATGCGCTCTATCCGTAGCCATCCGTGCCAGACCTTCATCCGGTCGGGTTGGTCTAGCCAAACACTTCATAAAAGGTTTCCTTCAGGACCATATCGACTTCCGGTAGCGAAACGATCTGGCCGAGCTTGGCAAAGGAAGTGACGCCGAGCGGATCGCGCGCGGTTTCCCGGATGCCGCAGGGAACGATGCCCGAGAAATGGCTGAGGTCCGGTTCCACATTGATGGCGATGCCGTGATACGTGACCCAGCGCCGGACGCGGACCCCGATGGCAGCGATCTTATCCTCGCGCTTGCCGTCCACCACCCAGATGCCGACCCGCCCGTCGCGCCGCTCGCCCCGGATGTTGAAACGATTGAGGCTGCGAATCACCCAGTCCTCGAGGTCGTGGACATAGCGTCGCAGATCCTGGCCGCGTTGCCGGAGATCCAGCATGACATAAGCCACGCGCTGGCCGGGTCCATGATACGTGTATTGGCCGCCGCGCCCAGTGGGATAAACCGGAAAGCGGTCGGCAACGAGCAGATCGCTGCGGCGAGCGCTCGTTCCGGCAGTGTAAAGGGGTGGGTGTTCCAGCAGCCAGACCTGTTCGTTGGCCTCGCTGGCGCCGATCGCCGCCACCCTGGCCTCCATTTCGGCGATGGCCGTGGGATAGGGCACCAATTCGTCGGAAATCCGCCAATCGACCTTTCGTGGCTTGGCCGGGCTTCCGGGCACCTTTAATTCGCTTCCTGTCACGTCGGACCGCTTTCGTCCTTGATCATGCTGTGGCGATTTGCTATTCCCCCGGCCGAGCCCTGGCAAGTGCTTCTTGGCGGCTGGGGATCGATCTGATGCCAGGATGCGGTCGTGGCGGAATTGGTAGACGCGCAGCGTTGAGGTCGCTGTGGGGCAACCCGTGGAAGTTCGAGTCTTCTCGACCGCACCATCAGATCAGTCACATAAGGCCAGTCGCCCGGCGACTTTCGGCAAGCCTCTTAGATAGCGGTAACTTTCTGAAAAAATAGACAGATTTCCTGTCGCACCCCTAGCGCTGGCGCTTGGGCTGGCTATAATCCGTGCCGAATTTGGACGATTTCTCGACGTTAGGGGGAAAGAATGGCGGATGACAGCCTAAGGGCCGCGGCGCTGGAATATCACCGGCAGCCGAAACCGGGCAAACTGGCGATTATGGCGACGAAACCCCTCGCCAACCAACGGGACCTGGCACTGGCCTATTCCCCCGGCGTGGCCGCTGCCTGTGAGGCGATCGTCGCCGATCCAGGCGCTGCCGCCGATATGACCAGCAGGAGCAATCTGGTGGCCGTCGTGACCAACGGCACGGCGGTTCTGGGGCTCGGCGCGATCGGGCCCTTGGCGGCCAAGCCGGTGATGGAAGGCAAGGCGGTCCTGTTCAAAAAATTCGCCGATATCGACGTCTTCGATATCGAGGTGAACGAGACCGATCCCGATAAATTCGTGGACATCGTCGCCGCTTTGGAACCCAGTTTCGGCGGCATCAATCTGGAAGACATCAAGGCGCCTGAATGCTTCGAAATCGAGAAGAAGCTGAAGGAGCGGATGAAAATCCCGGTGATGCATGACGATCAGCATGGAACCGCGATCATCGTTGCCGCCGCCCTGGTGAACGGCCTTGCTGTCGTCGGCAAGGAAATCCGCGATGTGAAGCTGGTCGCCTCGGGCGCCGGTGCGGCCGCGCTCGCTTGCCTCGATCTGCTGGTCGCAATGGGGTTGCCGCTCGAGAACATCATCGTCACCGATATTGCCGGCGTGGTCTATGAAGGCCGCAAGGAATTGATGGATCCACGCAAGGCGCGTTATGCCAAGAAGACCAATGCACGCACCCTGGGCGACGTCATCAAGGGTGCCGATATCTTCCTGGGGCTTTCTGCGCCGCGCGTCCTCACGCCGGAAATGGTTGCCAGCATGGGACCGAGGCCGTTGGTCTTTGCTCTCGCCAATCCCACGCCGGAAATTCTGCCCGATGAAGTCAAGGCGGTGCGGCCGGATGCGGTGATCGCCACCGGGCGCTCGGACTATCCCAATCAGGTCAATAACGTCCTCTGCTTCCCCTTCATTTTCCGTGGTGCGCTCGATGTCGGCGCTACGGCGATCAACGAAGCGATGAAGGTTGCCTGCGTCAAGGCGATCGCCAATCTGGCGCGGGCGGAAAGCTCCGATATCGTCGCCAGTGCTTATGCCGATCAGGAACTGCAATTCGGTCCCGACTATCTCATTCCGAAACCCTTCGATCCGCGCCTCATCGTCGAAATCGCGCCGGCTGTTGCCAAGGCGGCGATGGAAAGCGGTGTCGCCACACGGCCGATCATCGATTGGGAAGAATATCGCGAGAAGCTGTCACAATTCGTCTTCCGCTCGGGCCTCTTGATGAAGCCGATTTTCGAGCGTGCGCGTCGCGAGCCCTGCCGCGTCGTCTATGCCGAAGGCGAAGATGAACGCGTGCTGCGCGCGGTGCAGACATTGCTCGACGAGCGCCTGGCGAAGCCGATCCTGATCGGGCGCCGCGCGGTGGTTGAGAAGCGGATCGAGAAGCTTGGCCTGCGGCTGCGGCTCGGCGTGGATGTCGAATTATGCGATCCGGAAAACGATCCGCGCTATCACGACTATTGGACTCTCTATCATTGCCTGACCGAGCGGAAAGGTGTGACGCCGGACGATGCCCGCACCATCGTCCGGACGCGCAATACGGTGATCGGTTCGCTGATGGTCAAGCGCGGCGAGGCGGATGCGCTGATCTGCGGTGCGGTGGGACGGTTCCACCGTCATCTGGAGCATGTCAACGACATCATCGGCCGCGCCTCCGGGGTGCGGAATTACGCGACGATGACCGCGCTGGTGATGCAGAGCGGCGGCTTCTTCATCGCCGATACCGAGGTGACGCCGGATCCGACCGCCGAAGATATCGCCGAGACGACCTTGCTGTCGGCAGAAATGGTGCGTCGTTTCGGTATGGCGCCCAAGGCTGCGCTTCTGTCGCATTCCAATTTCGGCACCTCAAACTCCGATACCGCGCGCAAGATGCGTCGAGCTCTGGGGCTCGTCCTGCAGCAGGACCCTGAACTTGAGGTAGAAGGTGAAATGCGGGGCGATTCTGCCGTCAGCGAGATGCTGCGCGACCGGATGTTCCCGAACTCCCGCCTCAAGGGTCGAGCGAATTTGCTGATCATGCCGAACCTCGATGCGGCAAATATCACCCTCAATCTGTTACGCTTGCTGGGTGAGGGAACCTCGATCGGGCCAGTGCTGTTGGGTGCTGCAAAGACGGTGCATATTCTCGATGCCTCGATCACCGTTCGCGGCATCGTCAATGTCAGCGCTATCGCCGTCGCCGAGGCGGCGGACCGCAACAAGCCGCAGCCGCGCGGCTGAACAGGCGAGTATATCAATGCCCACTATTCTGATTACCGGAACCAATCGTGGCATCGGGCTGGAGCTTGTTCGCCAGTATGCTGCCGATGGCTGGCAGGTGATTGCCTGCTGCCGCAATCCTGATACGGCGAGCGAGCTCAAACAGGTACAAGGCATAGTCGATATTCATGCGCTGGACGTCACCAGCGATGCCGACATCACGCGGCTCGCCGGAGAATTGGCCGGAAAGCCGATCGATGTTCTACTGAACAATGCCGGCATCACCGCTAAGAACGATAGCTTCGGTTCGACGGATACCGAAACTTGGCTGCGCGTCTTCCATGTCAATTGCATCGCACCGCTGCATCTGGTGGAAGCGCTCGTCGACAACCTGGCCGCCGGTACCCAGAAGAAGGCGATCTCCATCAGTACCCGCATGGGCTCCATGGGCGAAAGTCCCAGCGGCAGCTATTACGCCTATCGCAGTTCCAAGGCGGCGTTGAATATGGCGATGGTCAATGCGGCTGCGGATTTGCGCGGCCGGCTGATCCTGGCCATGATTCATCCCGGCTGGGTGCAGACGGATATGGGTGGAACGCAGGCGCCATTGCGGCCGCAAGAGAGCGTTGCCGGCATTCGTCGCGTCATCGCCGGGCTGAAGCCGGTCGATAGCGGCCAGTTCTTCAATCACGACGGTTCCAGCATTCCTTGGTGAGCTGGACCGTCCTTTAGCCGATGCCAATTCAGTCAGGGGAAACAACAATGACGCAGACTGTTCCGGCAGAACTCGATCCGGCGTTGATCAAGCAGATCATCGCTGCCGTTGATGCGGGCTTTGAAGAGCAGTGCCAGTTGACCGAGAAGGTCATCAGCTTTCCCTCACTGCGCGGACAGGAAGCCACTGCGCAGGATTTCATGGCCCAGACTTACCGGTCGCGCGGTCTGTCGGTCGATCACTGGAAAATCGATCTTGGCGATATTCAGCATCTGCCGGGCTTTTCGCCGGTTGCGGTTTCCTATGACAATGCGTTCAACGTGGTTGCGACCCATCGCCCACGCGAAGCCACGGGGCGGTCGTTGATCCTGAACGGCCATATGGATGTGGTTCCGACCGGCCCTCTCGATCTCTGGACCAAGCCGCCCTTCCATCCCTGGCGGGATGGTGACTGGCTCTATGGCCGCGGCGGCGGTGATATGAAAGCTGGTCTGGTCTGTGCATTGTCGGCCTTCGACGCCTTAAGCCGTCTGGGACTGCAACCTGCCGCCAATTGCTATTTCCAATCCGTGACGGAAGAGGAATGCACCGGCAACGGCGCATTGGCCTGTTTGGCGCGCGGCTATCGCGCCGATGCGGCGATCATCCCGGAACCCTCCGATATGTGCCTGGTCGCCGGCCAGCTCGGCGTCATGTGGTTCCAGGTGAAGCTGCAAGGCCGCCCGGCGCATGTCGGCTGGGCGGGGACCGGTTCCAATGCCATCGAGGCGAGTTTCCCGATCATCGCCGCCTTGCATGAACTCGAAGCGAAGTGGAACGCGGCCCGTCATCAGAACTGGGCCGATCATCCACATCCGATCAATTTCGTCGTCAGCAAGATCGAAGGCGGTGACTGGACCTCCAGCGTGCCGGCCTGGTGCACCTTCGATATGCGGATCTCCTTCTATCCCGGCATGAAGCTGGAACAGGTGCGGCGCGATATCGAAGATACCGTGCGGCAGGCGGCTGGAAATCACCCGTTCCTGGCCAATAATCCGCCGCAGGTGATCTATCATGGCTTTCAGGCCGAGCCTTATATCGTGACGGGGGGAGAGGCGGCGCAGGCGACCTTGCGCCGGAGCCACCGTTCGGTCACCGGCGAGGATCCTGCGGATGTGTCTTTGACAGCAACGACAGATGCGCGCTTCTTCGGTCTTTATGCCGGCATCCCGGCTCTGGTTTATGGACCGAAGGCGATCGATATCCATGGCTTCGACGAGCGCGTATCGATGCGCTCGATGCGTGATGTAACCTGCACCATTGCGCTGTTCATGGCGCAATGGTGCGGTGTCGAGAAGCGGAACTAATTGGCTTTCTGGCCCGGATGGGGACATCCGGACCATCATCGAATTAGTCGATGATGATATAGACCTTGCGGACGGTCTCCTGGATTTCCCAAACGCCCATGCTGTTGGCCGGGAAATAAAGCGAATCACCAGCTTTGATTTCGATGTGTTGGCCGCTTTCGGCGGTGAAGGTGCAACGGCCCGAGAGGAAATGGGCGAATTCAGCCTTGGTGATCTGCCGATGCCACTTGCCGGGCGTGCATTCCCAGATGCCGACATCAGGCTCGCCACCTTTGGTATCGGTCGCCGTGACGCCACGAAGCTTCGAAACGACATCGCCAATCGGCTTTCCGACAGCACCCCAGTCTTCGAGTTGATCGCTGGATTTGCCGGCCGCGTTCTGGATGATTTTGATCATAGTTTCTCTCGATATCGCCATGCTGAAAGAGGATTGATCCAACATTCTTAGGAGGAGGGAACTGCGCCGGTCAATATCGCATCGGATGTTGGCTTCAGTGTTCCTGCCGGGGAACGAAACTGCGGGCTTCGGCCAGGATGGTGTTCATTTCATCAGCGCTCAGCTCGGCGGCGAGCTCGTCGCGCTTTTCAGCAACCTTAGTGGCTTCATCCGCGGGGAGTTGTTGATTGCTGGCGATGATCAGCCATTTGACGGCCTCGCGCCTGTCGATCTTGCCGCCTTGGCCGAAGCCATTCATCACGGCCAAGCCGATCATGGCATCGACATTACCTTGATTGGCCGATCGCTCGTACCACATGCGGGCCTTGGTGAAATCGGCAGCGCCAACGCGGCCATAATGATAAAAGCCGGCCAACTCGTATTGCGCCTCGGCATTGCCTGCTTTGGCCAAAGGCAGCAGGTCTTCGAAAGCGTCGAATAGGCGTTGTTCGGCGATTGCCTTGCGCACATCCGCCATATCCGCGGCGCGGACAGCCTGAGGCAATACCAATACCCCGGCAAAAAACAAGAAGCCGGCCAGCGCAAGGCCGGTCCGGATAAAAACGTACTGTCGGACGAAAGCGAAACGAAACGGCATCCACGGCCACCAGATGATCGACTGAACCAGTCCGGTTCTAGTAGCGCGTCGGCTGCGGCCTGTCGATGCCGCCCGACGCGAGCCGGCAGTGGACGTGACGCGGGTCACGCCGGCCCTCCGGCTCGTCGTCGTTGAGGGCGGACCGTCAGCGGCTCAATGCGGCTTTGGCGACAGTTGAAATTCGCCGCTGCGGACGCTCTTGGCCAGATCGTCCAGAAACTCCGCCGTGGTATCGGGGCCATGCTTGGCGATCAGGGCGAACAATGTCGCCGAAATCGACATGGTGCCAACGGTATCGAAGGCGATGCCTTGCGAACTGGCCTGGTGCCAGAATTTGTTGAACATCTTGAAGCACAAGGAACGCTGTTCCTCGTCGGTCAGATCCTTCGGCAGATCAATCTGCTCAGCCAAAGCTAACTCCATGGTCCGGTCTCCTCTGGTTAAAGTACCAGCCGAGTTACAGCAATTGGCATGCCAACTTAGCTAGAGATGCATCGGATATGCGGCTCGCCGAAAAAATATTTAGAATCAATATACTAAACAACGAGGTTTGGGTTAATGGTTCAGGCGAGACGCCAGCCGGCAAGAACTGCCGCCTCGCCTGATCTGCCTGAATTAAGAGAGGTAGGCTGCGTTTTCCTGCACCTCAATCAAGGTTGGGCCGTCAGCTCGGAACGCCTCCTCGATCGCCCGGGTCAGCCCGGCCAGGCTGTCCGGGCGTACCGCGCGGCAACCGAAGGCTTCGGCAAGCGCTAGATAATTGGGGTTGCGCGGCCGGACCCCAATTTCACCGATATCCAGCCGCACCATGTCCATTTGGATCTGCGCCAGGAGGTCGTTATTCCAGACGATGATCGGCAGCGCCAGATTCTGCTCGACCGCCGTGCCGAGGTCCTGCACCGTGAAAAGGAAGCCGGCATCGCCGGCGACGGCGACGACGTCACGGTCGGGGCAGGCGATCTTGGCGCCGATCGCCGCCGGCATGGCATAGCCCAGGGTGCCGAAGCCGACGGGATGCAGCCAGGTGCGCGGTTCCTCGCAGGGGAAATAGGTATTTGCCGTATAGGCGATCTGGGTCATATCGGTGCTGATGACGCCATTGGCCGGCAGGGCGGCGCGAATGGCATCCAGCACCTTTGCATGCTTCTGCTGCAAGGGCGTGAGGTTTGAGCGGTTCTTGGTCCGGATCGCCGCGGCCTTGTCCAGGTCCGCAGGGGCCTTGCCGGCGATCATCGGCGTCAGCGCTTGCAGGGTGGCTCCCGCTTCGGCCAGCAGGCCTACCGTCGGCTCGTAATCCCGCGTCAGCGTATAGGCATCGAGATCGATGCGGATCAGCTTGCCGTTGAAGGTCACGAAATCATTCCAGGAATCGGTCTCCGACATTTCGGTGCCGATAGCAATCACGAGATCGGCCTTGGCCAGGTAGTCCTGGGTCGCCGGCAGCGACAGGGTAGCGCCCAGAGAAGCGGGATGCGAATCGGGGAAGACGCCCTTGCCGGCCGTCGTCGTCACGCAGAGGGCGCCGCTCTTCTCCACGAAGGCGCGGAGGGCAGTCGCGCAATCGACGGTGCCGCCTCCGGCGATGACCAGGGGTGTCCTGGCAGCGTCGATCAGCTTGGCCGCGGCGGTCAGGTCTTCCGCCTTGGCCTTGGGTGGTTCAGCTTTCAGACGCTGCGGGCGGCCAAGATCGGCCGGTGCCGACAGCATGTCGAGCGGCATCTCCAGCACGACCGGGCGGGGGCGACCGGTTTCGAAAACCTTATAGGCGTCGGCCACAGCCTGCGGCAGATCGCCGGCCTGATAGATGGTGCGGGCGAAAGCCGTGACGGGCGCGATGGCGGCCCGCTGATCGGAAATCTCATGGAGCCGGCCGCGTCCCTTGCCGAGATCCTTGCTGGCATTGACGCTGCACAGGACGAGAACGGGCACTGAATCCGAATAAGCCTGGCCGATCGGGGTTGCCGCATTGAGGAGGCCCGGGCCGGTGATGAGGCAGCAGACGCCCGGCTTGCCTGAGGCGCGGGCATAGCCATCGGCCATGAATCCGGCACCCTGTTCATGGCGCACGCCGATATGGCGCATCTTGCGGTCGGCAATGCCGCGATAGAGGTCCAGAGTATGAACGCCGGGAATGCCGAAAACGGTATCGACGCCGTAGGTTTCAAGAATGCTGATGGCGGCGTGGCCACCAATTTGATTAGCGCCCATTTTTTCTCCCCGCTTAAATGCGCTGTATACAGCTATGTGGCAGACAGTTTACTCGGAACGATC
This sequence comes from Dongia soli, assembly GCF_034044715.1. Classification (NCBI taxonomy): domain Bacteria; kingdom Pseudomonadati; phylum Pseudomonadota; class Alphaproteobacteria; order Rhodospirillales; family Dongiaceae; genus Dongia; species Dongia soli. The sequence goes on from NZ_JAXCLW010000015.1 coordinate 35,398, forward strand.
CGGCAGCATCAACCTGCATCAAAGCACCGTCGTCACGCCCTCGGCACATGATCGGAGAGTCATGACGGGTAGCAGCCAGTGGGCGATGCCTGATCGCCGGCTGGCCGGATTCGGATGGAGCTTGTCTTCGTGGACCTCGCCACACGAGGGAGGTCAGTCGTGGCCGATGGCGACCTGTTTGTTGACGGACTTGCCGATAGCGGCAATCAGCGGGGGAACCATGCGGTCGGTAGCCTTGTCCGGAGTAAGATCGGATGTTCCTCGATCGATTGAGCCACGCCATACATAAAGACCAGTCTTGCGGTCATAAACTGACAGGCTGATCCGAAACGTGTTTGGGGTGGTATCTGGAGCCGGCTTTTTTAACAGGCTACGTTTCGTACTGGAAAAAACATTGTGCTCATAAGTGAAGCCGGTTTCGCCATCCCCCCGAAATTCTTCAATCGTCGCTTCCTTCGACGTGCCGCGGACAAGATCGGTACTCACCAGCATCACCAAAGGCGCATTTTGATCGATGCGATATCCCGTCTTGACCAGTTCCGCGTTGATGCTGTCCAAGGCCGCACCTTCCAGCGTCGACTTGGCTGAATCAGTCGGGTCCTGAACAATCGTATCGAAGGCGGTCCCCGCGGCAATGGGCTGATAGGCGGTGGCGCTCAGGTTGCCGGTGCCAAGGGGAACGGTTGTTTCGACCTGTTGCGCATTCGCCGGTTGGGCCGGATCAAGTCCGGTCAGGGCGCCAATGACTAGTCCGGCAGACCAGACGACCAAGCCCAGTCTGGCGGCCGCTTGCAGGGCCGGTGCAGTTAAACCCCGTCTCTGCCTCGTGATTTTCGGCATTTCAATCATCCCTTTGTCATTCGATCCGCAGATTCCCCGTAATGCCGGCGGAATCGAATTCCATGACGACATAACATCTGCGGGCTATAATCGTTGCTGCGTGAATCATACCCACAGGTCTGCATTGTCGCGACTCTTTTCGCAGCATGCGTGAGGTTTCGCACCGAGAGGCTATTTCGCCGGAACGGGGAGAGGGTAATGTCACTTGCACGTCAAATGTCATCAGAAGGCACGTTGCAGCTCAACCGGTCGCATCTTCCATTCACCTTGGATCGCGGCATTGCTCACCGCGCGAAAATCGGCCTTATCGTGCTCGCCACGGACAACACACTGGAATATGAATTTCGCCGTATTTTCACCTTGGAGGGCGTCGCGCTTTATCAGAGCCGTATTCCCAGTCCTATCTCGATCAATCCGACATCGTTGAAGGAAATGGAGACAGGCATCTCTGCGGCCACGTCGGTAATCCTGCCTGGCATCGATCTCGACGTGGTCGCCTATGCCTGCACTTCGGGCACGGTGGTGATCGGGGAAGAGAATGTTTTTGCGCGCATTCGCGATGTACGGCCGCGCGTTGCCTGTTCCACACCGATCACCGCCGCCATCGCCGGCCTGAAGGTGTTGCGGGCAAAGCGCATCGCCTTGCTGACGCCTTATATTGATTCAGTCAACCAGATGCTGCGCGCTCATATCGAAGCGCGTGGAATTGCCGTGCCAGTCGTCGGGTCATTCAATCATGAGAATGACAACGAAGTCGCCAGGATCAGCCTGGGCTCGCTTCGCGCTGCTGTTTTGGAACTGGGGCGGCATCCGCAGGTCGATGCGGTTTTCGTCTCTTGCACCAGCCTGCGTCTGGCGGAGATCGCCGACGATCTTGAACGCGAGTTGGGCAAGCCGGTGACGTCTTCAAATCACGCCTTGGCTTGGCACTGTCTGCGGCTCGCCGGCATCGCCGATCCGCTGCCGCAATGGGGACGCTTGTTCACCGCAAGGCTTTAAGGACTACATCGACCACATCTGGCTAGTAACGATCCGGTCGAAAACCGCCAGGATCGATCGCGGGTTTTCGGTTCGCCATAAGGTCGCTCAGAATCTGACTGGAACCGCAAGCCATGGTCCATCCCATGTGACCCTGCCCGGTATTGAGCCAGAGATTGGGAATCGCCGATCGACCAATGATCGGCGGTCCGTCCGGTGTCATGGGGCGGAGACAGGCCCAGTAATCAGGCTGATCATAAGCCCCGCCTTGGGGGAAGAGTTCGCGGGCGACCTTCAGCATATGGGTAAAATGATGCGCTTCGAATTCGGTATCGTAACCGCAGAAATCGGCCGTGCCGGTCAGCCGCATGCGATTGCCCAGCCGTGAGAAGGCGACCAAATTCTGCTCATCGACGCCGCCGATCGTTGGCGCTGCTGCGGCTTCGCGCAATGGCACGGTAACGGAATAACCTTTGACCGGATAGACCGGCAGTTTGAGGCCAAGCGGGCGCACAAGCTGCGGACTGTAGCTGCCGAGGGCGAGGACATAGGCATCGCCTTTCAGCTCGCCAAGCTGGGATTGAACGCCGGTAATGCCATCGCTGTTGCCGGCAATCCGGTCGATCCGCTCATTCAAACGGAAAGTGACACCGAGACCACGGCAGATATCGGCCAAAGCTTCGGTGAATTTACGCGCGTCGCCGCTTTCATCGCTTTCGACATAGATCGCGCCGACTAGTTTGTCTTTGCTCGGTGCCAAAGCCGGTTCCAGTGCAACGACGTCTTCCATGCTAAGGGTGCGAAGCTTGATGCCTTCATCATGCATCATGGCGAAATTGCTCTGAGCGGCCTGCATCTGGCCCTTGTTGCGGTGCAGGTAAAGAGCGCCCTTGGAGGTGCGGTCCCAGGCGATGCCGGTCTCGCGTGTGACGCGGTCCGTTTCGTGTTGGCTGTGAAGACAAAGACGAAGCTTGATCAGCGTGTTCGCGCGATTGCGTTCGGCGGTGCAATTGGCGAGAAATTGCAGTGTCCAGGCCCACATGCTCGGATCGAGCTTCAGCCGGTAGCGTAGCGAAGTATCTTTCCGCCAAAGCGATTGCAGCAGGATCATCGGCGCCCGCGGACTGGCCCAGGCCGCAGCGTGACCCGGCGTCAGTAGCCCCGCATTGGCAAAGCTGGTTTCCTGGGCAACAGCGGTGCGCCGATCTACAACAGTAACCTGATGACCTTCCCTGGCGAGGTAATAGGCCGTGGTTACCCCCATCAAGCCGGCTCCCATGATGATCACATGCATGTCATCGCGTCCCGCTGTTCAAGAGGCAGCAAGCTTGCCATAATTCCTGCGGATACAACATGACGGAAATCACGGAACATAAGGGGTGGGCGATGCAAAAAGGGCAGACCTTAATCGGGTGGTCTTCGGTCAGCTGCTGGACCGGTAGCCGCAAAATGGGGCTTGGCCAAACGATGAAACCAGCCGTCGCGTTAGTGGCCCTGGTCATTGGCTTCCAAACGATCGGTACGGCCGCCTGGGCGGAGACACCGCAACTCGCGCAATCGACAATCACCTCGACACCGCTCACCCCAACTAGCCCAACGACCACGCCAGCGCCGGCGCCCGCGCCGCTGCCTATGCCTGCACCGGCCCCCGCACCTGTGACCACCGCGCCGGCGCCGATCGCCGTCCCAGCGCCGGCTCCTGCGCCTGTAACCACCACCACCACCACCACGACCTTACCGATTGCTGGTCCCGCTTTGAGCGTGACGGAGCTGCGCGAGTGCCTTTGCATGGATCAGCAAATGTCGAACATGCGGGGGGACTTGTCGATTCGACAGGATCTGTTGAACGAGCGCCAGCAGGAATTGGCGAACATCGATCAACAGGTAAAGTCACAAGCGACGTCGCTGGCGCCGGGAGATGCGGTCGGCCATCGTGTCCTGCAAGACCTGCTGGCGCAACAGCAAGGCATCCGCAACTCCATCCAGAGTTCGTTGCGCCCGGCTTACAACAACCTGGCCAATCAATTGAATGCGGTGGTCGCTAGATATAATGGCCAATGCGTGAACCGGCCGCGTTATGCCGCAGATGTCAACGCCGCGCAACAGAACCTGCAGTGTCCGAAGGGCTATTAATCAGCACGATAGCGATCGCGCCGTTCAGCGCACTTCCTGCCAATGACATTTGAGCTGCAACTGGCCGGCCGTATTGGCGATGGCCGCCATGCAGCTTGCCGCCTTATCCGGCGGTACCGAGAGTGCCATGCGCAGCACGAAGCGGGCGCCGCTGGCTGACGGAACGCTTTCCGAATTCAGTCGGACGATATTGGTGTCGAATTGCGGCAGAGCTTCACTCAGCCGTGCGATCAGGCCGGGATTGTCATCGCCGACGATCTCCACCCGATGGGTAATCTGCGCGCTGTCGTCATGACTTTCGCGATATTGAAACGGCTGTACCATCAGTTTCGCATCGGCCAAAAGCGGCAAGTCTCTCAGATCCGCTTCGATATCGGCGAGCGACGTACCTTCCGGCAAGCGCGCGACCAAGGTGAATTCGGCGCCACCGCCGAGAACGGCGAAGGTGGTATCGGCGAGATTGGCGCCGAGATCGAATAACCGGCCGGTGACCTCGGCGATCAAGCCGGCATGATCGGCGCAGATAATGGAAATCAGCGCTGTCTTGGCCATGATCTTTTCCTCCGACCGGTAAGGCTGCAAAGCAAGCGAAGCTCTAGCCTAGACGACGTTTGCCTCCTGGATCAACTGGCCGTTCAGCAAGCGGTCATAGCCGAGACGGCTAAGGTCGAGCGTTTGGTAGCTGCCGAAGGTGACCAACTCGCTCAAGGCGCGACCGATGGCAGGGGATTGTTGCAGGCCATGGCCGGAAAAGCCGCTGGCGATGATCATGTTGTCGATTTGTGGCGCGCGGCCGATGATGACGTTCTGGTCCATCGTATTGTAGTCGTAATGACCCGCCCAGGCGCGGACCAGCTTGATGGCTTCGAAAGCTGGGACGCGATTGGCCAGGGTCGGCCAAATCAGATCCTCATAAAGGCGATAATCGAGTTCGAAATCGGTGCTATCCGGATCTTCATCTTCTGCCGGGGAAACGCCGCTGATGAAGTTGGCGCCCTCAGGGCGGAACCAGACGCCATTGGGATCGATCGTCAAGGGGACGCGGGCGATCTTGTCTCGGCAATCGAAGACATAGATGTAGCGCTTGCGCGGCCGCACGGGGAGGTCGATGCCGGCGAGACCGGCGATATGGGCCGCCTGGATACCGGCGCAAGTCAGAACCATACCGCAGGAGATCGTGGCGCCAGAGTGCAATTTGACGCCCGTGACCTGCCGGCCGCTGTGATCGAGGCCGACGACTTCGTCCTTGATATAGTTGACGCCCAGCGATCTTGCCTTGCGGCGGAAGGCTTGCAGCAAGCTATAGGGATCAAGCCAGCCTTCGTTGACTGGACCGAAGGACCCGGCTGCAAGGTCACTGGTGTTGAGCCAAGGAAATTTCTGCTGCAACTGAGCCGGGTCGAGCAGTTCGGTGGCGGCGCCCAATTGGCGTTGCAATTGCTGGTTCGCCGTAAGGACCGTCTTGCCGGCTTCGGTGGCTAGGAAGAGATAGCCATTTTCATGGAACTGCAGATCCGGTGCCTCGCCATCGACCGCAAGATGGTCGCCGGCCGCCTTGATGAAGGCAGCACCAAATTGGGAAATCAGGATGTTTTCCGGTGTCGAATATTGCTGTCGGATACCGCCCGCCGAGCGTGGTGTTGCCGCCTCGTTATAGGTCGGATCCTTTTCGATCACCGTGATCGAGCCTTGGAAGCCGGGTTGGCTGGCCAAAAAATAGGCGGCTGAGCTGCCGATCACCCCGCCGCCGATAATAACCACATCGCTTTGCTGCATTTGTCCTATCCGAAGATCAGCCAGAGGCACCTTTAAGGCCGGCCAAAGCCGGCCATTCCCAGGCGGCAGTTTTACCTGGATAATAGGGCTGCGGTCCAATGAATCGCAGGCACGGGCCCGTGTCACCGCTGCATGACCCCATCTGCTGCAGCGTCGTCCATCCGAGCAGGGTGTCTTTCGTTGTGGCCGCTAGTTTGGCAGCGAGATGGGAAGCGTTAAGAGGGTTGGAGCATGAGCCGCGCATTCGTCAAAGAATCCGATGATCCCTCGGTCGAGGTGCCGGAACGCCAGCAGAGCCCGCATCCGAACTACGTGACCTTGCGAGGTCTCGCCGCGTTGCAGCAGCAGTTGGCGGAACTGGAGGCCAGCTTGTCGGCGATGGGCATGCCAAATAGCGGCGCGGCGAACGGTGAATTGGTCGACCGTCAGGCACGTGCGATCGTCGAGCGTGATTTAAGATATGTGCGGGAAAGACTGAGGCGCGCTATCCCGATCGATCCGGCTAAACAGCCGCACGACAAGGTCGCATTCGGTGCGGTGGTCGAGACTTTGGACGATGCCGATAAAAAACGCTGCTTCGAAATTGTCGGCGAAGATGAGGCCGATCCGGCCGCCGGGCGGCTGTCATGGGTCTCGCCGCTGGCCTTGGCGCTGACTGATGCTTCTGTTGGCGATGTCGTGACCTGGAAACGGCCTGCCGGCGATCTCGATCTGGAGATCACCGGCATCACCTATCGGCGGGCCTAACTGCAGGACTTTAGCCTCGCCACCTTAATGGCGTTGCGACTGTTGCTGTTGATTGAGCACGACATGCAACTCTTTCATCAGCCCGGTAATGCGTTCCGCGGATTCACCGGTCAAGGTGGCCAGTGATTTGATCTCCTGCGCGACCACGGCAAAGCCAAGCCCTTGTTCGCCGGCGCGTGCAGCCTCGATCCGCGCATTCAAGGCGAGCATCTTCAAGGCGCGCAAGACATCGAGGATCGTCGTCGTATCCTTGACGATGGAGTTGCTGATGACGGCGATGCGATCGAGCATCGCCTGGACTTCGCTTTCCAATCGCTTCCGGTCGGTGACATTGGTAATGGCGCCCTCCAGAAACTGCAGATCGCCATTGGGGCCAAAGACACCGGCCCCGGTCTCGTGGATCCAGATTTCCTGGCCATCGCGGCCGACGAGGCGATAGTCGAGATCCCACTGACCGCGCGTTTCCAGCGCGTGGCCAACGGCGGCATCAACCCTCGCGGTATCCTCGGGATGGCAGATCGATGTGAAGGTGCGAACTTGATTGTTCAGGAAATCGCTTGCCGGATAGCCGGTCATCGGCAAGACGGAATCTGAGATGAACAGCATCGTGTAGGCGCTGTCATTGCGGCATCGATAGAGGCAGCCATTCATGCGGCTGCTGATCGATAGCATCGCCTCTAGGCGCGGATCCACACCACAGGTATCCAACATGCCGGAATCCAAAGCAAATCCTCCCCTCGGCTTGGCTCCGAATTTCCACTCGGAACCCTCATTGCCATTTTTGTGCACTGCTCGGATGGTGTTAAAAAATCGGCGAAAAAGGTTAAGTATCAGTGAAATTTACCGATAACTTTCAGATGTCCTATCGCACAGCTTATGAAATGAAGGTTTCCCGCCGGATCGGACGGGCTAAATTATCATTTCAGGGCCGCGTAACCGCCGCGGAAATAGAGCAGAGGATTTCCTTCCGGCTGTGCCGAGAAGCGCAGGACCTCGCCAATGAAAATCCGATGATCGCCGCCATCGTGAATGGCATAGGTTCGGCAATCGAAATTGGCCAGACAACTGGTCAGGATGGGGCTTCCGGTTTCCCACTGCTCATAATCGACGCCCGACCATTTATCGCCCATGGCCCGGGCGAAATTGCGTGACAGGTCGCTTTGGGTGTCGTCCAGCACGTTGATGGCGAAGCCGCCGGCTTCTTCGAAAGCTGCAAGGCTCAAAGCGCGTCGATCCAAGCTGAACAAAACCAGCGGCGGCACGAGGGAAACCGAATTGAAGGAGTTAGCCGTGATGCCAAGCAATTCGCCATTCTTGGCCCGCGCCGTCACGACTGTGATGCCGGTCGCGAAATGTCCCAGAGCGGCGCGAAATTCCCGCTGATCGATCGGCATCCATCATCCCTCGTCACGCAACACGTCGACTTATCCTGCATAAGCAGCGCGGATTGGCAATATCAGCGCATCGATCGCAAAACAAGCGGGCAGGTAAACGGCAAGCGGCGACTAGGGGGCGCAAAATAAAAGCCGCGGTGATGACACCGCGGCTTTTTGTGCCATCGCTCGCGCGACGGTTATTCTTTATCGATCGTGATGCCCGCCGTGGCCACCGCGAGGCTGGAACGGTCTGCGCGGCTGCTGCTGGCGTGGCGTAGCCGTGCTCGTATCCAAGGTGATGACGCGCAGCACCTGGATCCCCTTGCGTCCCTGGCCGACTTCACAATGGATCGTCGACCCTTCGGGTGCATCTTGTAATCCGGCATCCTTGAGGGCGGAGATGTGCAAGAACACATCCGGGGCACCATCAGCCGGCGAGACGAACCCAAATCCTTTTTCGGTGTTGAACCACTTGATTCGGCCCCTGAGCTCCGAACCACCACCGTGATTGTGATCAGTCATGTTGTTCACTCTGCAAGAAGATGAATAACCGGCGCTCCACCATCAAAGCCCTTCGCGAAGGAGCGTCCAATGCTGAATTGCCGCCAACAGCATGCGGGCCATCTTTGCGAAAAGCAAGCGGCTGATTCGCCAAAATTAGGGGATTTTTAATATATGGGACGGGGTTGGGCCGAAGTGCTAAGGCACGGCTTGGTCCGAAGTCAGCACGCCGATGGGGGCGGGGCCGCGCAATTGTTCGAGCGCGACATGTGCATAATTCCTATCGAAAACCTCGCCGCTTTGGCGGAATTGGCCCGGCAACTGCCACCAGGCAAGATGCATATGGTGGTGGTGGGTCCGATGGAAATTCATGTTCAGAATCAAGGTCTGTAACGGCCGGGCCAAACGCAGGTTGTAGGCGAAATCCGGACGGTCCACCGGTGTCCTGAAGTGATAGATATTGTCCAAGAATGAGATCAGAAAACCGCGGATTAAAATGAAACCGGCCAGTACCGGCCACAGATTGCCCCAGAGCCAGGCCGACAAAGCATAAAGCAAAAGGGCAGCCATCGCGTCCTGGCGGATTTCCACGATGGTCCGGGCTGAACCCAGAGATTGATGCGCCAGTTGGCGAAGCTGTTTGAGACGCGGTTCCTCTCCCGCATAAACCCGGCCCAGAAGGCGCAGAATGATCGGGCGCGGCAGCCAGTAGAGTAGGGGCGTCAGAAGTTCAATGAGATAGAGACCGCCGAATGTCTCGGCAAAGAAGCGGCAGCGTGCCGCTAAAGCAGAAGACTGCGCCGGGTCGAAGCAGTCGGGTCGATCGAGTGGGTGGCGGTTGAAGCGATGATGCGTGAGGTGGCCGAAGCGCAACATGCGAAAGGACGAGCCGAAAAGAACGGCCATCAACCGCCCGGCCCGGCGATTGATGTTCCGGTCGGACGCAAAGAGATTGTGGATGGCTTCGTGAAGCAATGCCCAGAAACCATTGCTGGTCAGAACCACAGGTAATGCCAACCATCCCCAATGGATGCCAAGGCCACCGATATTCCGCGTGGCAAGAGTGGGCAACAGGAGCAAGACCGCCAGATTGGCAATGCCATAGCCAATTGCCATCTGGAAATTCAAGCGATGAAAGCGTTGATTTTCAGTTGAATTATGCGTGATCGACATTCCGATTTCATGCGGTATGGCCGGCATAAAAGCAACCCCTGATCGGGCGGTGAGCGGCGATGTAGGCCAACAGATTTGAAAGGGACACCGGGCTTCTGGAAAAAGCCCGGTGGCCACTACAACCGATTGAGGCTGTGCCGTCTCAAGCGATCAGCGCCTTATGGTGATGGCGGAGATGGTCTTCGACGAAGGATTGGATGAAGAAGTAGCCGTGGTCATAGCCGGGGT
>NZ_JAXCLW010000016.1:0-16846 GCF_034044715.1 Dongia soli
TGCTGTTCCTGCAGTTCAAGCGGCCGCTGCGGCAGCCCGGCAGGGTGCTCGGCGATTTGTTCCTAGCCGCCGTGCGTCACAGCCCTTATGTGCAGGAAGCCCGCCGCAACATCACCGCCTGGGAGGCCGCGCAGCAGCGGATCGAGCGGAACTGATCGGCGGATCACGATACCTGCCCGTTGATTGTGTTACTTCGCCCATACGGTTCTGAAATGAGGGGACGCCTGCCCTTTTGCGAGGTCTTGCCAGCAAACCGGCATCAGTCAAAGCATATACCTTTGGACAAAGTTCGAGCCGGTCGCTACCTCGGCAATTATCCGCTTCTCGAAGGCATATCTGAATAATTTTGTACGCAGAATGTAGTCCATATCAGGGTAAGGCGGTGAAGTGCATGCCAGTCGAAACCCGACGCACCCTTCAGCGGCTCAAACGATCGAACAGACCCGTAGAGAGTTAGCGCCTCGAATCTCTATACCGCTCTTTTGGATAAGCTACATCCTCAACAAACCCTCGGAGTGTCAAATGGAGGCGATTCGATTTCGAACTCCAATACGCCGTCAATCCGTCAAAAGCGACGTCGTAACACCCGCTCGATAACGGGGGATTCAGACCCCTCCAGGTGACACAGACATTGCCATCTCGGTCCAAGTGCCAAGCCCCAGTGTCGTGATCTCCATCGGCAGCTCGGTATGTAGCACTACCACCCGGCAGGAAATACAGGTAGTACCGCGTGCCGTGACTGCTGATGCCGGTCAGCGTATTGCCGCTCACAGCGGTGACGAAGGAGTCACCCTGGCCGGCGGTTGCCGGCGAAAAGGTGAGCGAACCGAATGTCAGAACAAGAGATGTTAAGGCGAGCGTCGAAATATTTCTTCGCATCGAGTCACGTCACTATCGGAAGTCGGAAAGCTAAAGTCAAAGTCGTGTTCCAGCTGTGATTGCCCGCTTACTTGCCGGCGACGGTCGAAAGGATGGTAGGTCGGCTTGACCTATGCAGTAGACGGCCGAATGGTTCGGTATCGAGCGATACAACATGATTCATTGCCAAAGTTTGTCCGTATCAGGACGCCCTTACAAGGTCGATCGCTGACATTCCCCTCGAGCAAATGCTGCTGAAGCCGTGCAGAATGCTTTCCTTGTCTTTGACTTCTCAGTCGTGTTGCATTCAACCTCCGCCAGCACAGATCTCCTGACAAAGACGTCTGCTTGCTTTAGCGCAAATGATTGCTAAGTCAGTGTAAGGCGGCGCTCCTAGATAGGCCCAAAAATCACTCCGGAGGTCCTGAAGGCGTGTCCAGTCGTCCCGATTTGCTGGTTCCGAATTTCAAATTTTGACGACTTAGTGGCATCCCACGTGATACCCAGGCCGACTGCTGAGTCAGCCCAGAATGAAGACTGTCTTTTCGGCTTATTTTTTTTCGCGCCATTTTCACCGCGCCATTCCGCGAGGCGGCGTGGTATAGCCGCCGGCCAACCTTCCCTCGCAGTAAACTTTAGTGCCTAATTTTTCTTCCACGTGTGTAACCGTGCCGCAGCTGCTAACGAATTAAGGGTTAGCAACTCCGTAACAGCCATGCTCATATAATCATCATGACGAAGATGATCCGCCTGGTTCTTGCAACTTTGTTTGCCGTGTCGTTTATGCTCGGCAGCCTGGGCGGAGCTGCGTCTGCGCAATCCGTTGGCCTCGTCGCGGATCTGCCCTGTCATATGATTGCCGGACAAGCTGATCCAGGCTCGAAGCCGATGGCGCCGTGCAAGGGTCTAAAGACGGATTGCGTCAATCAAACGGGTTGCGTCAGCATTAACGCAATGATGGCCCAGCCGTTTGGTCACCAGATCGACATGCAATATGTTGCCGAGCCTGACTATTTGCCAGTGGTCAACGCCCTGCCAAGCTTTATTCTTGTTCCTGAGCCCCTTCCTCCCAGGACAATCTGATTTCGCCTCCGCACGTAGGTCGTGCATCTAGCTGACAATCAGAAATTCTCGCCACGCCAATAGCTGCTGGCGAGCTAAGAAGGGTATCCAAATGAATAGCCGTTGGATGTTGCTGGGCGCGGTCTCGCCCACGCGCTTTGCTGTGGCTGAGAGCCGAAGGGCCTGGCCGCTCGCTCCGCATCAGCACGTGTCGGAACTTCATCTTCGTGAAATCAAGTTTCACGGGGAGGGGTGAGATGCGCAGTCAATTGCTTTGGCTCGGCCCCAGCGCGATGCTGGTTGCCAGTCTCGTCCTCAGCCAGCCCGCCGTCGCGCAACCGACAGATAACCTGCTTGGCGCAACCGTGGATGACTTGCTAGCGGCAGCGCATCAGCTGAGTCCCAATTTGCGGGCAGCAACCCTCGATACAGCGGCCATGGCGGCTAAGGCCGAGGGCGCCGGCAAACTTGACGACCCGACCATCAGTGACAGCTACCAGTATTACAAAGATCCCGGCGTCTTCAGCGCTCATACTGTAATGATGTCCCAGGCGTTCCCTCTGTGGGGCAAACGCAGCCTGCGGCGGGAAGCGGCCCTTGCTGATGTCGACGCGACTCGTGGTCAGGAGCGCGCAGCGCAAGACGAGCTGGACGAGAAGATCAAGGTTGCCTATGCGCAATATTTCCTGATCAATCAAAGCCTCAAGATCAACCACGAGATATTCGAACTCGCGTCTCACCTGCGTGAGGCCGCAACCGTCAGGTTCAAGTCCGCGCGTGGTGATCAGTCGGCGATCATCCAAGCGATGGGGGAGGAAACGGCGGCCAAACTGGAGGCTGTGCGACTCCAGGGTGATCTGGGCGCCGCACGAGCGAATATCAACGCGTTGGTCGGCCGTGCCGGAAATGCTCCGCTGGCAGATCCCGTAAAGTTGCGGGCGACGCCGGGTGCCGCTTTGGTCGTATCGACTCTCGTCGAGCGAGCGCATGCCGGAAACCCAAACCTTTCGGCAAGTGATGCGGCCGTGGCGGCAGCTAAAACACGCAGCAAGCTGGCCAACAAGGCGTGGTACCCCGACCTGACGGTGAGTGCCGGGCCCATTATCCAGACCAACAACATGCCGGTCGGCTTCGCGGCCACTCTCGGGTTCAACATTCCTGTTCCCTGGGGCCGCGAAGCCTCCGGGCAGCATGAGGCCGCCGCGCAGCTTGGCGCCTCGGAACAGCGGTTCAATGCGGCACTCTTCGAGATTGAGGGTGCCTTGGGCGAAAGCGTCGCCAAGCTACAGGCTGCGCGCTCGGCTGCGCAATTGCTGCGGCATGAAACCGTGCCACAGGCCAAGGCGATGTTTCAAACCGTCCTCGCTGATTACAGCCAGGGTAAGGCCGATCTGACGGCTACTATTGCTGCCCAGCGCCAGATCCATGATGTCGAACTTCGCCTGCTTCAGAACCAGCTCGACGAGCAGGTCGAGTTGGCGGCCATTGAACGCCTGACGGGGGGAGATCTCTGATGCGCCCGCTTCTCTTTTCCATTCTTATCGCTCTCGGTATGACGTCAGCAGCCGGTCTCGCTCATGCCCAGGATGCAACGTCGCAATCCGATGCCGTCGGGAAGCAATCGGCCACGGGCGAGCGCCGCATCCTCTATTACCGCAATCCGATGGGCTTGCCCGATACATCTCAGACTCCCAAGAAGGACCAGATGGGTATGGACTATCTGCCGGTCTATGCCGATGAAGGCGGGCAAGATGATCCGCCGGGAACTGTGCGAATCAGTCCGGGCCGCCTGCAAACGCTTGGAGTCCGGACCGAGGCCGCGCTGATGCGGCCTTATGCGGCCCGTAGCATTCGCGCGACCGGGAGCTTGGAGTTTGATGAGCGGCATCTTGCTGCCGTCACCACTAAGGTGTCTGGCTGGGTCGAACATCTCGCTGTCTCAGCGACTGGCGACTCGGTGAAGCGAGGCCAAGTCCTGGCGGAGATCTATTCGCCGGACCTCGTTGCCTCCGAGAATGAGTATCTGGTAGCAGCGCAACTGGACAAGTCGATCATTGGCGCCTCGGATCAACGCTTGCGTGCGCTAGATATTCCGGTCGGTGAAATTGAGCGCTTGCGTCGGACCGGAAAGGTAGCGCGACGGATTGCCGTTCTGGCACCCGCCGACGGTATCGTAGTCGAAAAGCCAGCCCAAGAAGGCATGCGCGTCGAGGCCGGTGAACCGCTTTACAAGACGGCCGACCTTTCAACCGTCTGGCTGATCGCCCAGGTCCAGGAGCAAGACCTGGGCCTTATCCAACAGGGAGAGCAGGTGAGCGCGACTTTTGTTGCTTATCCGGGGCGTAGCTTCACCGGGACAGTGGACTTCATCTATCCGACGTTGTCATCGGAAACCCGGACCGGCCAGGTGCGCATCATTATGCCGAATCCGGACGGTGCCCTACGTATCTCCATGTACGCCAATGTCGAGATCAAGGGCGCCATCGGCAATCAATCGGTTCTTGCCGTGCCCAGCTCGGCAGTGCTCGACAGCGGCACGCGGCAGGTCGTGCTTGTCGCGGTTGGCCAAGGCAAGTTCCAGCCGCGTGCCGTCCACCTCGGCATACGCGGGGATGACTGGGCCCAGATACTGAGTGGTGTCAAGGAAGGCGAGCGAGTCGTCGTTGGGGCAAACTTCCTGATCGACGCCGAAAGCAACCTTCGCGCGGCCCTCCAAGGTTTCACTGACGGAGCGAAGTCCAGCTCTGATCAATCCAAACCCGCACAACAGGATGTCGCGCAATGATCGGTCGTCTTATCGAGCTTTGCGCTCGGAATAAGATATTGGTGTTACTCGGAACACTGATGCTAGCTGGTGTCGGCGTATGGTCGCTCATCAACACGCCGCTCGACGCCCTGCCGGATCTCTCCGACACGCAAGTGGTCGTCTATACCGAGTATCCGGGTCAAGCCCCGCAAGTGGTCGAAGATCAGGTGACCTATCCGTTGACCACCGCTCTCTTGGCGGTACCTCATGCCAAGGTGGTGCGGGGTTTCTCGGATTTCGGCTCGTCATTCGTCTATGTGGTGTTTGAAGACGGAACCGATCTCTATTGGGCGCGTAGCCGTGTCCTGGAATACTTGAATTTTGCCGCGAAGCGCCTCCCGCAAGGTGTCACGCCAGCCTTAGGGCCGGATGCCAGCGGTGTTGGCTGGGTCTACCAGTATGTCGTCACTGGGGCTGAGCGTTCCTTGGCGGAGTTGCGCAGTATCCAGGACTGGCTGGTCCGCTACAACTTGGTCACGGCAAAAGGCGTCGCAGAGGTTGCCAGCGTCGGTGGTTTCGAGCGGCAATATCAGGTGGTCGTCGATCCGCTGAAGCTTCAGGCCTATGGCCTCTCTCTCGACACGGTCACTGACGCAATCCGCAACAGTAACCAGGATGCGGGTGGTCGCACCATCGAGATGAGCGAAACCGAATATATGATTCGAGGCCGCGGCTATCTCAAAGATACGCAAGATCTTAGCAATATCGTATTGAAAGCTGATCCGAATGGCTCAGGGACGCCGGTCCTGCTGAAAAATGTCGCCCAGATCGAGTTAGGACCTGACGAACGGCGTGGCATTGCCGAAATGAACGGTGCTGGCGAGGTCGTAGGCGGCATCGCCCTGAAGCGCGATGGGGCGGATGCCCTGACGACGATCAGCAATATCAAGAACAAGATCGAAGAGCTGAAGCCCGGCCTACCGGAAGGCGTGTCGATCCAACCGGTCTACGACAGGTCTCAGCTCATCGACAGCGCCATCCACACCTTGAAACATACGCTGGTGGAAGAAAGCCTGATCGTCGCGCTTGTCTGCATCATCTTCCTGCTCCATGTGCGCAGCGCCCTGGTGGCAATTCTCACCCTTCCCATAGGTGTGTTGCTGGCATTCGCCGGGATGCGGGCCCTTGGGATCGGCTCAAACATCATGAGCCTCGGGGGCATTGCCATCGCCCTCGGCGCCATGGTGGATGCAGCCATCGTCATGATCGAAAACGCGCATAAACATGTGGAACGCCTGAAGCCCGGTGAGCCGAGAGGCCCGGCCCTGATTGCTGCGGCAAAGGAAGTGGGCCCGTCCCTCTTCTTCAGCCTGCTGGTGATCGTCGTCTCGTTCCTGCCAGTCTTTGCGCTGGAGGATCAGGAGGGCCGGTTGTTCAAGCCACTGGCCTACACCAAGACGTTTGCGATGGCGGGTGGTGCGCTTCTCTCCGTGACCCTGGTGCCGGTTTTGATGTTGTTCTTCGTCCGCGGCCGCATTGTTCCGGAACACAGGAATCCCATCAATAGGGTATTGATCTGGCTCTACCGGCCAGTCATTCGCCTCGTCCTGCGCATTCCGGTGCTGGTCGTGCTGGCTTCGGTCATCGTCCTCGGCGCCACATTCTGGCCTGTTTCCAAGCTCGGCAGCGAATTCATGCCTAGCCTGAACGAGGGTACCCTACTGTTCATGCCGGTAACGTTGCCGGGCCTATCAGTGACCAAAGCTGCCGAACTGTTACAGACCCAGGATCGCATCATCAAGTCGTTTCCCGAGGTGGAGTCGGTCTTCGGAAAAGCGGGACGAGCGATGACAGCAACCGATGCCGCACCGGTGGAAATGAGCGAGACAGTGGTCAATCTGAAGCCGCAGAGCGAGTGGCCTGCTGGCAAGACGCTGGATCAGCTCATTGCCGAGATGAACGCAGCGCTGCAACTGCCCGGTGTCAGCAATGCCTGGACCATGCCGATCAAGGCCCGGATCGACATGCTCTCGACCGGCATCCGGACACCGGTCGGCGTCAAGGTCTTCGGGCCGGACCTCCATGAACTGGAGCGCCTCGCGACGGAAGTGGAGCGGATCGTCCACGATGTGCCCGGTACGACGAGTGCTTTTGCAGAACGCCTGGAGGGTGGGCACTATGTCGAGATCGAACCGAATCGGGCTGCGATTGCCCGATATGGTTTATCAGTTGTCGATGTCCAGAAAATCGTGGCCTCTGCCCTTGGCGGCGAGACGGTTACCACGACGGTTGAAGGGCGCGAGCGCTATGGCGTGAATGTCCGTTATCCCAGGGGCCTGCGCGATGATCCCCAAGCCATCGCGAGCCAGGTTCTGGTGTCGACGATAAGCGGCGCCATGGTGCCGCTCGGCCAGGTCGCCGATATCCGCGTGACCCTGGGCCCGCCCAGCATCCGCACTGAGAATGCCCAGCCGGTCGCCTATATTTACGTCGACCTTCAGGGCCGTGACCTCGGCGGCTATGTAAGCGAGGCTGCCCGGAAGGTAGCCCGACAGGTGACGATGCCACCGGGCTATCATATCGAGTGGAGCGGTCAGTTCGAGTATCTGCAGCGGGCCGAGGCGAAGCTCAAGATTGTCATTCCTGCGACGCTTTTGGTCATCTTTGTTCTGCTCTTCCTGAATTTCGGCCGCCTCACGGAAACCGTCATCGTGATGCTCTCTGTGCCCTTCGCCCTGGTGGGTGGCGCCTGGTTGATGTGGTGGCTAGGGTACAACATGAGCGTAGCCGTGGCCGTCGGCTTCATCGCCCTCGCCGGTGTCGCGGCCGAGACAGGCGTTGTCATGCTCATCTATCTCGACCATGCTTTGGCCGAAATCTGCCGTAAGCGGGGCGAGGAAGGCGAGGCCCTCACCAAAGGAGATCTGCGCAAAGCCATCATGGCCGGTGCCGTGGAGCGGGTTCGGCCGAAGATGATGACCGTCGTTGCCATCATGGCCGGGTTGGTTCCAATCCTCTGGAGTGCTGGAACCGGGTCGGAAGTCATGCGCCGGATCGCCGTACCGATGGTTGGCGGGATGGTGTCGTCCACAGTCCTCACCTTGCTGGTCATCCCGGCGATCTACGTCATCGTCAAGGGGTGGCGATTGCCAAGCGAAAGTGCAAAGACTGTTCAGAGTGGCTTTGGTTCCGCGGCGCCTACACCGGTCCCTGCGGAGTGAGATAGGAGGCGTCTGCATCTTGGAAGCCGATGCAGACGCCTCTTTCCCTATGCAGCGATGAAGGAGACATAACCGGGTACAAGCGGCTAAATGCAGAGCGACAAAAGCGGCACCATTCCCGCGACGAGACTGGTTGCCAGTCTAAGATGCGCGGCATCAGACATGATAAAACACATCGCGCAGAGGGCAGTAAACCGATGAGACCGGTATAACGCCGACGCTAATAAGCCAGTCGCGCTTCAAATCGAGGCCGCCGACGGCCGCCATAATGCAGGTCGCGAGAACAAAGCGAACTTTTCTCCTTCATCGCGAACCCACCAACATGAGAGCGAACAGGTCCAACCTGGCCTCAACTATTTTCAAGCAGGGCCACGGCACCCTCACCCCCATCAGCGCAAACGCTGACGACCGCCCTCGATCCCTTCGGCATTTTGGCAAGCTCCTTCACCGCCTGGCTAAGATCTCGTGCACCGGTCGCTCCAAAGGGATGGCCGATCGCAACCGAACCGCCATTCGGATTGAGCCGCTCCCAGGGGAAGCGACCGAAATCCCGCCGCACGCCTGTACGTTCAGCAATCCAGCCTGGCTTTTCGAGCGCAGCGACGTTGGCGAGCAATTGCGCGGCAAAAGCCTCATGGATCTCCCAAAGAGCAATATCACTGAAGGAAAGATCGTTGCGGTCGAGGAGACGAGGAATGGCGAAACACGTCGCCATCAAGAGGCCGTCTTTCCGAAAATCCACCGCTGCGATCTCGAAATCGACGAGCCTGGCAGTCGGAAGGCTATCGGGCAAACGCTTGCGGCCCGCTGCGGAGACGACCCAGAGTCCCGCGGCACCATCGGTGATTGGCGATGAATTGCCGGCGGTCAACGTGCCTCGACCGCTGCGATCAAAAACGGGCTGAAGCGACGCGAGCTTTTCGAGCGAGGTGTCAGGACGTGGATTGGCATCCTTGACCAGTTCGGGCAGCGGCACGACGAGGTCCGAAAAGAAACCGTTCTGCCAGGCATCAACCGCCCGCTTATGGCTCTCATAGGCCCATTTATCCTGTGCCTCGCGCGTAATGCCCCATTCCTTGGCAGTCTCCTCCATGTGATCGCCCATTGTCCGGCCTGTAATGCGGTTTGCCCAACCTTTAGCCGGCAAAATGAAGTCGGCCGGCGTCAACTTTTCCAGTGCGGCTACGGCTTCGGCCGGATCCTTGAGGAAGAGGGTGCGCAACCGGTCGCTTGCCACGGCGGTCAGCCCAACCGGCGGACGGCTCATCACTTCCGATCCACCCACCATGATGATATCGGTTCCGCCACCGAGCATGCCGGCCGCGGAGAAGGCAGCGGTCATGCTGGTCGCGCAGGCGAGGATCACTGAATAGGAAGGAACCGTCGGATCGAGCAGCGCATCCATCCAAATTTCGCGCGCGAGGTTGCTCCAGCCGAGATTCGGAATAACCGTTCCCCAGAGAACGAGGTCAGGCCGCTGGTTGGCAAGATGCCTCGCCATCGCTTGAACAACAGGCACCGATAAGCTGAGGGCGTCATAATTGGCAAGCGCGCCGCCTCCCCGTCCAAACGGGGTACGCAAACCTGCGGCAAGAAAGACGTCCTTATTGAAACGTGTCATCATCAAGGGCTCCTGCATATTATGGGTACACGGAAAGATAGCTGTTGGTGCCTTGCTGTGCCATCATGCGGAGCTTCTTCTTGACTACGCCGGGAGTCAGCGAGCCGATGGCAGGTGGATTCCCGCCATTTCAGCGCCGATCGGCCAGTTCCTACTTAAAGACCTCGTCCGTCTTGCGGCTTCGCTCTATTTGTTGAATGCGTCGATCCGAAAGGTAATTTGGTAAGGAGACCTCGAGCAGAGCACTAAGGCCCGTCTTGCGGTCATGCGAATGCCCAATTCCGCGGCAATGGCAAACTTGAATGAAGGGGTAAAGCCCCCAGCACTCAACGCGTATATAAACTATCTTCCGAGAGGCGGGCACTTGTTTGTGACCCATAGCTTTCGTTCCGGTGAATTCTATTCCTCCGCTGGCCGTTCTGCTTTGTACTTACAGGCGGAACCGGTGCCGTAGGTGCCGTAGCCTGCGGGTTCGCAAGCTTGAGTATTCGTTCGAGGGGCGACGGGGAGATTCGAAGGCCGGCCGCGACCGATCAGTAGAAGGACGGGGACGCCGCACTCACGGGGGGTGCGGCTCTCCTATTTCGCCGGCTCGCGTCCTGGGAGCGTCGCAGGATCCTTTCCAAGCTGCCGGGCCGCCTTATCGATCGCTTCTGAGAGTGATTTGCGGTAAGGAGCATCTGCTGGGGTATCCCGTTCCAGCGCTACCCAATCGGTGACCGCGCCAGTCAGATTCCCCTCCTGTGCCTTGGCCAGTGCAAGAAAGAAGCGCGCCCTCGATTCTTTCGGGTTAAGTCCCAGTGCCTTGACGAACGCCGCCTTTGCATCGCTGGATACTTCGCCGTCGTGAAACCGAATCAAGGCAAGGCCGTAATCGGCGTAGATATCGGCTCCCGTTTTCCCCAGGGCAAGGACGTGGCGAAAAGCTTCAAGCGACTCTTCCAGCCGTTGCTGATCAAACGCCAAGCGCGCCAAAGCAAGCCATGCTTCCACATCATCCGGATGGCGTGATACGCGGTCGCGCAAAGCCATAAATTCGGGGGTTGCGGGCGCGGCGACCTGGCGTTCGACAAGAGGCTGGTCCGGCTGCCGTACCGCCCCAATATTAAGGTAAAGCAGGACACCGAATATTGGCAGCAAAACGGCAGTTATCGCGATAAAGCGATTGTGGAGGGCGCGACTGGGCTGCGCTGTCGATGTATCGCCGAGTGCCAGAATGCGGCGCTGGATTTCCAATTGCGCAGCGCGGGCCTGGTCTTGCGGCAGCATACCGAGGGTCTTGTCTCGATCAATTTCCGTCAGTTGGTCACGATAGATGTTAAGAGCCATGCCCTTTTCGTCCCTTGCCCAAGAGGTTTCGAAAAGCGGCACCACAAGGATTGCAATGACAGCCAGCGTCATCAATGCGGCAAGAATCCAGAAGCTGATCAC
Source organism: Dongia soli (assembly GCF_034044715.1). NCBI lineage: Bacteria > Pseudomonadati > Pseudomonadota > Alphaproteobacteria > Rhodospirillales > Dongiaceae > Dongia > Dongia soli. Next base: position 10,940 of record NZ_JAXCLW010000016.1, read on the forward strand.
GACGTCTCACCTCCATATGCCTGGCTTAGGGATTGTCGTCCCACGCGGCGCCAAGTTTCATATTGGCCATGGCTCTGGCGGCCGGGCATATATCTGCCGTCACGGCCCTGCCGTACCGTTCCGTCACTGACTTTACTTTTGGACGACCTCGCCTGCCGCCACTGCTGAATTGAACTCGCGGGAGTCTGGCGGCAGGGCCGTCGTTCAGAAATCAAAAATACGTTGTAGTACCGAGCCAAGGCTAACACCTGCTTCGAGAAAATAGGGACCTTAGATGGACGAATTGCGCATCACGAGGGGGACGGTTCAACGCAATGTCGTTTCTCTAAGGCCCCTCCGTCAGGCCCACTGATTGAGCTGGCGGTAGAGCTGGCTCCAGACATCGTCCTTGCCATTCGCTGAGTTGATTTTGAAAATCGAACTCGGGCGTCGAAGAAATTGATGAACTACTTCTAATCCAAGTCCTTACCCGCGAAGTCCGAAAGGGGTGTCCAGGCGTCCTGCGGTGCGATAACTGAGTTGCCTTTATCGTAGATTTCACCGAGTAACATCGAGGTGAACCTATGACGACATCGCTTAATGTCGTGAAGAAAAGGGCGGGGAGAAAAAAGTATGTGTATCACCCTACTGATCGTCGGAGCGGCTTCCAGCGCGCTTGCTACAATAGTGGTATTCGCACAGTCCGAATCCGATGACGGCAGCGCACTGACCAAGAGGCGCCATCTCCGCCGAGTGTACCGCATCGGGCGATCTGATCCTGCCGAAGAATTCACATGAGTGATGTACGTGGCTCCCGCATGACTCGCGATGCGCTCAATGCGGCAACGCCGGTTTTCCTGAACTTCACAAGGTCTACATTCAACCGGGCTCATACGAGATCTACAAGAAGACCAGTGAGTTTCCAGAGGGACCGATCTTCCATCCAGGAACTGCAGCTGACGCTCGCAGCAGAGAACCCGGATGAATCGCGCACAGAGCCCCGGGGGGCCATTTCCTCGGAAGGTGGAACGTATTCGATCTACCTCCGGAATATCACGCGTTAAACCCAATAGGCCATGCTCGCAAGCGGCAGCAATATAGGAGAAATACATGACTCACCCGCGATCGTCGAATCTCGCAATCGCCGCTCTCGTCCTTTTCGCGATGGCGTTGCTTCTCTTCGGGACTCTCGGAGGAGACGCTCCCGCTTCGGAGTTCGTGGGTCATGTCTACATGCAGACCAACGAGACCCAGAACCGCATCATGCACTTCGGTCGCGAGGCGGATGGGCGCCTCGAACTAATTGAGAGTGTCCCTACCGGGGGCGCCGGCTCGGGTGTCTTCAAGCCGATCAGCGGTCAGGAGAGCGCGCCTAACGCATTCGAGGGCGCTGGAAGTGTGATTCTAGCAGAATCCAACACGCTGCTATTCGCAACCAATGGCGGCGACAACAGCGTGACGAGCTTCCGAGTGGGTGCGGACGGCAAGCTGGCTATGATCGACCGGCAAATGACTGGGGAGCCCGTAGCCGGTCGCAGTGGAACGGCGAAGTCGCTGGCCTATCGTCCTCAAAGTCGCACACTGTACGTACTCCATGCCTTCGGCCCCAATCACCTGCGCTCCTACACGGTCGCTAAGGACGGCAAGCTGAAGCTGCGCCCGGAGCGCAATTCCGTAGACACCGCGACAAAGACCGATCGGGTGTCGACCCAAGCGGTTCTATCGCCCGACGGCCGCTTCCTGTTAGTCGACATCCTTTTCGACGCACGCCCGGCCGCCAATCCCGACGGGTCGCCAAATCTGGTGGTCGCGAACGCACCCGACCGAGACGGACTGGTGGTATTCCCCGTGCGCGAAGACGGCACGCTCGATAAGCCTTCGTTTACCGATGCCGGCGGCGCGGGGCCATTCTACATCACCTTCCTCCATCGGAGTCACGATACCTTCCTGAATGGTGTCGCGGTTGGGGACGGCGTTCTAGCGAGCCGGATTGATGGCAAAGGTCAAGTGACAAACGGTCCGTTGGTCCAAATCGACACCTCCTTCGGGAAGCCCTCTGAACTCTGCTGGCTGCAGGTGACCTCTGACAACTCGGTCGTACTCGCGACCAATTTCGGCTACGGAACGGTCTCGACCTACCGGCTCGTAGAAGGTCAATTGAGCCTTCTCCAGGACCCCGCCAACAAAGCGATACCGGGCGACGGCACTTTCCGCGCCGTGAACAAGCTCGTCAGCAGTGGGCCCAGCGACAGCTGGCTGACCCCCGATGACCAGTACTTCCACCAGATCTTTGGAAATGCCTCGGTTCTTGTCAGCTACCGCCTCGACAAGACAAGCGGCAAATTGACGGAGATCGGTCGAAACAAGATTCCCTACAACAGCCCTGAGGGCCTTGCAGGATTCTAAGCACCCAATGACGGAGCGTGATCGACCAGGCCAGATCCAGCTGCTCCCACTGTGATCAGGTCCGGCCGGCGCGCTCCGTTACCGTCGCGCTTGCCGCGCAAATCAGTAAGTCGCGGGGATACCACGGCGTGGCTTGGTGCTGATGAGCCGAACTGCTGCCTTACAACCGGCGGTGCTATCCGATCAGCGGTCCATACCGGACGCTTACATCGTCCGGCATTGGCCCCACAGCGGAAGATGATGAGGACAATGCAAGATGAAGAAGGTTTCGACCAGAGCGGAATGGTCGGTTGCTCTGGCAATCGTTTGCGCGGTAGCCGCCACACCGCTTCCGGCCATGGCCGCGGATGGCGATAACGGCTTCTTGGGACTTGACTTGAAAGGCTCGCTTGGGAAAGGTCGGCATACTCGCTACGTGCCTCCGCTGACCAACCCGGTTTTCAACGAGACCCCTTACATCACCACCGAGGCGCGCTTGATCTATCTCTACAATCGCCTGCCGGACAATTTCGTGACCGACGGCGGCTACGTCAATGTGGCGGCCTTGCAGCTGCGGGTCGCGCTGACCGAGCGCCTCGGCTTCATCGCGACCGAAGACGGCTATGCGGATGCCCACTTCAACAAGGTGCTGGACGACGAAGACGGCTTTTCCAACATTGCCTTCGGGTTCAAGTATGCAATCCTGGACGATCCAAAGAGCGAATCTCTTCTCACCGCCGGTTTGCGCTACCAGATTCCCATCAACGATCTGGAAACCGGCGGCATCAAGCTACAGGGCGACGGCGACGGCTTCCTCAATCCTTTCATCACCGGCGCTACGACCTTCGGTGACCTCGGCCTGCAGGCAAGCTTGGGCGCGAACATCGCCCTCGACGGCGACGCCGACACCTCGATTCTGCACTACTCCTTGCATGCCGACTACGAAGTGCTGCCAGGCTTCTTCCCGTTACTCGAGCTAAACGGCTTCACGCCGATTGACCACGGGAAGCGCCTGACCGGGGCGCTGGGAAAGTTGGACGGCGTCGATCTGCTGAACTTCGGCAGTGATGACAGTGACACGATGGTCACCGTCGGCGGCGGCTTTCGCTATCGCTTTACAGACAATGTGCAAATCGGTGTCGGGGCGGAAACACCGATCACCGATAATGACGACTCGATCCTCTCCTATCGCCTCTACTCCGATCTCGTTATCTCCTGGTAGGGGACTGCACAGAAAACCGGCGGTGTCGCATAGGGTAGGGTGCTGCCGACCAGCAACCCGCGGTCACGGCGCGACGCCGCGAGCCCACTGATGGAGACTTTCATGGTTACAGGAATTGTGGGCCTGCCGGCCCCTGCGCTCGAGCATATCCGGTGGATCGATGAAAATGGCGACGAGCGTAGCCCCTTGACCTTGGCCGAGTTGGGACAGGGTTTCAAGATACTGTACTTCTTTCAGGATTGGTGTGCGGGCTGTCATGCACATGGCTTTCCCACATTCGTGACACTTGCGGAGGAACTTCGCGATAAGGGAGTGGGTCTTGCGGCCATTCAGACTGTGTTCGAGGGTTGGGAGAGCAACACTTTCGATCGACTTCGGGACAATCAACGACGATATCGACTGCATATTCCCTTCGGGCATGCTGTCGCTGACCCGGCCTCAGTTGACGCTGCGCCCGCAATCATGACGGCATACCGCTCCGGTGGAACTCCCTGGTTCGTCGTGATCGCGCCCAACGGCCGCGTCCTGTACGACGGCTTTCAGCTCGATGCGGAGGGTATCGTGCAGGCGCTTCGGGCACCTGCCCCTCAAGCTATATAGCGTTCGACTATAGGAGATCCACCGCTGATCAGAACCGGCTCGTGCCGGGCCAGGACTGAGCAAGGCCGAGACGCCTGGTATCAAGGGACCAGAGGGACCAGAGAGACCGCAGGGCCGGCAGCGCCCCGGATGGTTCCAAGACACATGCAGCTTGCCGTGATGACCGCAAAAATGGTCTTTGGAAATTCTACTGATATCGAGCTGCGTCATGCTCTATCGACGGCGCACCGATCATCGTCGGCGATACTCTTTTACTCAAAAAATATTGGCCAAAATCATAGACGGTTTCGGCTTGTTTATTTGAGATTTGACGTCTCAACCGGGACAAGATGGTGACCTGCAGAGCACAAAGTAATCTGCTGGAATGTCGTGATAACTTCTGCGAGCAGCAAACTCGCCCTATCGCCAATCATTTTGCCATAGTTCATTGATTTCCACCCCTCATTTTTCTCGTAGCTACCGCATAGCCGCCACCGGCGCCGTCAATAAAGTGAATATGGTTACGCGCAAGAGGCGTCGGAACAAAACAGGTAACGAGCGCAGATTGTTGCCGGTGCAAGCCAAATCTTGCCACCCCCGCCGCATGCGCTTCGGTTAAACACATTTCGATGCGCCGCCGGCGAGAGACATCCACGTCGATGGTCATCTTCAAGCCATCATCGAACTTTCGAAAATCCGCATTTCCGGCGACTTCTCTTGCATATAGACCTGGATCGAACGAGCCAACTCGAATCTTAAGCTTGCGAAAAACCATTACCACAGCCACCTGCAACATTATCTGAAGCCTGGCCAACCACCGCCAACCCGTTGAGCTCATGGTGCGCGCCTCTCTTTCTATGCCACTGAAGGAAAGGTCTAGCTCCAGGCCGCCAACCGGTAGCGGATGCCCGGCTCTATTCTGTTCGGCAGAAATTGAGATGATTTTCTTGACCAGGCGCGCAAATTCCGGCCCGCCTCCTAAGTCCCCCGGCATGACAATAATAGAGACTATTTCTCCGTTTGTTGCCTCCATGGGATTCCAGTGACAGGAGAGACCCGTGAGGTCTGGCCGTGTGCCAGGATGCCCTTGCTGGACCTGGAAATATCCAAGTTTCATCTGCTCTTCCGCCCAACTCGTCCCCCCGCCAGCGAACATCGCGTAACTGACAAACTGGCTGGCGGAATACCGAGCAACGCGAACGTCGTGCCCGTGCCTTCGGATGTCTTCGAGCGGAACCAGCGCAACTCGAAGGTCCAGCCTCAATTCTTCTTTTACCCAGACCTTGACTCCCGCTAATGCGTCGCGGGCCATGTCCTCCAGTATACCGGGCACGGCAATCATGGCGCCGTCGCCGGAAAACACAAAAGGGAAGTCTCCTCGTCCAACGGCGTTCAGCACTGCCGAGATCACACTAGCCCCGGACATGTTGACGTCTTTGTAGTGCCCCTCTTCGATGGCACGTGTCGAATTCACGATGTCCGCCAGCGCAAGAACCCAATCGTCCGGCAGCGGTTTGTAATTGGCTGGATCCGTCACGCCCTCGAATTCGGTAAAAGCGGGGATATCGCTAAAGAATGTGTCAATGGACGCTTTCATCGTGACTAGCTCATAGTAGCGCTGTCAGCTCACGCCACCCAGAGCCGCACATCCTGGGCAAGCAAAGCCACCAGCCTGGGGGTCAGGCAAGACCGAGCGCCGTGGCAAGGCCAAGTGCCCGAGCGACGCCGGCTCCATAGGCCGG
>NZ_JAXCLW010000017.1:0-11553 GCF_034044715.1 Dongia soli
GGGACAGCAGTGTTCTCTCTCTGCTTTCGGGGGTGCCGCACGGATGGGTCTTGCAGGGGGTCTGGCCTCGTTATGTACCTATCGGTCCATAATTGCGCAAAAAAACACCCCTGCGCCGGCGCAACGCCCCGCTCGATCCAGTCCTGCTGACCTGCGCAATCTCAGCCGAGACGGCATTGCCGCTAGGGCTGGCCGACCGCCCCTTGGTCGCGACATCCGTTAGATACCATTTGGTCCACAATCATTCAAGGCCCTCGCTTGGAATCGATACCGATCGGTCTATATTTATGACAGGAGCCGACAAACAGGTACCCAAGTAAGCACGATGGCACGTCCGCGCGAATTTGACGAAGACGAGGTTTTGGACGCCGCCCTCCGGGTCTTTTGGGAGAAGGGCTATGAGAGTGCGGCTCTAAGCGACCTGTTGGTGGCGACGGGGCTGACCAAGTCCAGTCTCTACAAAGCCTTCGGCAGCAAGGAGGGACTCTTCTGGCGCGTCGTTGAGCGATACCAGCGTGACTTCCTGGATTTTCGCCATGAAGCGCTTGCAGAGCCGACGCCGCGGCGCATCGCCGCGCGGCTGCTCGAGGGCGTCACCGAGCTGCATAGCGGGCGGCGGAATCCGGCCGGCTGCCTCGAACTCAACACCGCGCTGTCCGGGTCCACGGAAGCCGAGCCGATCAGGCAGAAACTCGTCCGCGGCCGTGAGCTTTTCAGGCAGCGGCTCCGCGACCGCTTTGAAGAGACCTCGGCAACCGCGCCGCTGCCGCCGGGCATGACCAGCGACGACGCCGCCTCGTTCATCATGTCGCTCATCCAGGGCCTGGCCGCCCAGGCGAAAGGCGGCGTCCCCCGGGAAACTGCCCGCCGGGTGGTGCGCGCCGCATTGCTGTCTTGGCCGGAATCCTGACAACACCTCAGCATCGATTCCGCCCCTCCCGCAAACAGCATGGCCGGAAATCCGACTTGCTAGGGCGGCAATCGGGAAGCTCCATAGAGATATGGTCACTCGACGTCCTCAAGCGAGAGATAAGGAGATCCAGCTCGGTCAGTGAGGGCGCCATCCTTCGGTCGCGATAATCTGGCAAATAGTTGCGAGCCACGGATCGCTCCGCTGAATTGTTGCCAATGCTTTCTGGCGATTGCCCGTCCGGCCGAGTGGTAAATTCGGCTCACCACCGGAGCTGTCGCGTCTCAGCTCCAGCTCCGGCGGTAGTGGGGTCGTGGCCCTGGCGAGCCATCTCAGCGTCGCCGAAACATTAGCATCTCGCGAACCAGAAGGTTGCGGCCTTGATCCGGGCAAACAGGCCACCCTCTGGCTCGGCCATGGCCGCACGGACATACTGCGCGGCGGCCGCGGCGGTCATCGTAGCGCCGTAATGGCAATAGCAGACGATGTCATGCAATTGCCTGTCGGTTAGCCCGAAGAACTGCTTGGCTTGGTCGTAGCTGTCGTCGAACAATCCCTGCGCGCGGAGGACGGGATCCTCGAACGCGACTGAAATCGGCGAGTCAGCACTGCGCATCAGTCCCCGTGCATCGCGGGTCTGGTATTCGGTCTGGTAAAATGTGGCGAGGATTCGATACGGCTTTCGCTCAAGGAGTTGCGCCCACCGTTCCAAGCGTTCGTGCCGCGACAAAGCGGGACGAGCTTGGTCGGCAGAAATCTCGGCGACTGTCCGGAGTTGGTCGAGAGTTTGGTGTTTCATTATGGCCTCCTAGTCCAATAGTCGGCCCCCCAATTACGATACTGCCAAAGCCACACGTTGCTCAAGATGCGGCCTTGAATCAAAACTCACCCACCGCGCAATTGAAGACCTTGCGGAATACCGGTGTGGACGCATCCCGGCAGCGTCGCTACCCCTACGGATTTCCGAGGCGAGAACCACCAACGGCTTGCCGCCGGGCCTACCTGCATCGGTCTATAGTATATCAGCGAGACGATGCGACGACGCTCCAAGGATCGAGCCAAGCCGTCTTGGCACAGCTTCTTCGTTCACGAACGAGCCGATGCGATGGTGGGCAGGCCATGACGCACACTGGAGAGTTTAGGACGCACGCCTAAGTGCGCGGATTTTTTATTTATTTTTTGCTGCATGTTGCGTGGAATCTGTTCCATACAACTGGCTGGGCCGTTACGTGCATTCTGGTCGCAACTCGCTCCTCGCTCTGGCTTCATGCGCTGGGTTGGCCCGTGCATAACAGCGCCGGGCTTTCTCATTCCTCAACGAAGTGGCTTTTCCTCTGTAGCGGACAAATGGCCACTCGCTCCACTTCTCGAGCATTGACTCGGATAGGAAACCGCCGATCCTTATCCACATCCCAACTAGCCGTTAACCCATGATTCTCCCGGCGACGATGACGGCGGTAACGTCCGGTTCGATGAGTGAGATTAGCAGATGCCCACCTGCGATATTGGACTCAGAAGATACAGCCTGCATTTGTTTACGTGCCAAAACGGCCACAACATCCTCGATAGCCGGCCGCCAAGCGAAGCGGTTTCGGACGCAGAAATTCTCGTGACGCGAATTCTGTACGAGGACTTTGGGCAAAGCTTATCATGGACACCGGAGTTGCCGCGGGTGCACAAGTGTTTTCGCGAGTTCGATTTCAGCGATTTTATGAGTATGGCAGCTTTATGTGGCTGGATAGTCAGGGAAGCTGACAAGCGCAGGCGAATTAGCCTTAAATTCATGACTTGCGAACTGGCCGATGGCTTCAAAATTTTTCGGGACTGGCCGGACAGTTTCAGGAAAGTCGTCGCCGAGAGAATCGCTGCCTCTCCAGCAGACTTTTCGATGGTGAGCAATTGGGTGTAAGACTTCGATACCCCGGAGGATACCACTGGCGGGAACCTGGTTGTCGAACAGATCCGTAAATGCATGAGCGGGAAACCGAATGTGCTCAGGAATTCCAGCCAATATGGGCACAGAAACCATGACACGGCCTCTATTGACACTCCTAGCCTGCGTACTGGCCTTCTGGATGGGCTATTCTGCCAATCAAGGCAGCACTTGTTTGGTCGCTGCATCGCAGGAGCTGCAGCAGCGACGCCGGCCTGGATTGTTTGTTGGATTTCTCGCTGCCTCGGCGGCGGCCGGTTTGGTCGCCGTGCCTCTCGCTTGGTCGGGGGCGGGCGGGGCGCTTGCCGCATCTGTTGACATCAGCGCGACTGTGCTCGTGGGGGCAGTTGCTTTCGGCATTGGCGCACTCATTAACGACGCCTGCCTACTGGGGTCTCTCAGCCGTCTTGGCGATGGAGAAATAAGGCTACTCGCCATGCCAGTCGGACTAGCCGTCGGCTTACTTCTTATCGACCGAATCATGATCGACCGCAGTCCGCTACGGCCTAGCGTGCTGACCGCGCCAAGTAAATTCGGCGCTGCGGTTCTGGGGGGATTTCTGATCGTCGCGGTTCTTTCTCAAGCGTATATCTCCCGGCGGACAGCCTCGCGGTCAGGCGGGCGTTGGCCGCTCGGCGTTGCGATGTTGGTCCTGGGCTTGACTGGGGGTGCGCTCTACGCCATCGCACCTGTGTGGAACTACGTTCACTTGGTGCAACGCAGCCTTCCGCTCACGATGGCCGCGACTCGTGAGATCTCGATATTAACTGTCGCTGCGTCAATCGCCGGCGCCGTCACAGCCGCACTTCATCAAGGCAGATGGCGCCTACAGCGGCCTACGCTCGCTGACATCGGAAAATCATTTGTCGGAGGTGCGCTGATGGGTGTGGGCGTGGCCCTTATTCCCGGCGGCAACAATGGTCTAATTCTCGCGGCGATCCCAGCCCTGTCGCCCGGCGGAATTGTCGCATACTTGCTGATGACGGCCACGATCGTTCTCGGCCTCTCTGTGATTGCCAGGATATCCCGCAAGAGCACCACGGCCTAGCTATGTCTATGCTCTATGCACATATAAATGGCCCCAATCCATGCACCCCGATACCGCAACATTTTTGGCGCGTTCGTGCTTATGAACGGTGGCGACATCGTTCGCGCAACCTCATCGCGGCCGCCAGAAGCGGGACCCGCGGCTTTGGCGCGGGGATTGCTTGCACATGAGCCGGGCTTTCAATCCGGACATTCGCGATTGAGGTCGGTCTCTCCCACGCTGGCACCATTCGCCTGACCGGCCGGTTGGCCAACGAAGGCCTGATCGAGCGCCGGGGCACGCCGCTGACGGCCGCGCTCGATGCTTTACCTCACGGCAGCGGGCAGGAGAGCAAACGTCTTCAAGGTCTGGAGAACGCCTATCGGATTTGTAGACGCTGCTCTCACGATGCTGCGACGATACCCCATCGACGCGAAGCTGCACCACCAGCAGTATGACGTGGGGTTCTAAGATTGAGCATCGACGCCATCATGCGCAGGAATTGCCGTGGACTTACCGGCGCCCTCCCGTTTGGGAAGGATCCAGTTGGGGCGAGGGAAGTGACAGGTGTAACCTGCCGGCCACTTCTCAAGATAATCCTGATGCTCCGGCTCTGCTTCCCAGAAGTCCCCCACAGGCTCCACCTCAGTGACAACCTTGCGCTCCCAAAGGCCGGACGCATCGACGTCGGCTATGGTTTCCTCGGCGATGCGCTTCTGTTCGTCGTCGACATAGTAGATCGCTGAACGGTATGAGGTGCCAATGTCTCCGCCCTGACGGTTTCGCGTTGTGGGATCGTGGATTTGAAAGAAATACTCCAGGATCCGCCGGTAGCTCGTCTCTGCGGGATCGAAGACGATTTCGATTCCCTCAGCATGGGTACCGTGATTGCGGTAGGTCGCGTTGGGAGTGTCCCCACCGGTATAGCCGACGCGAGTCGAGACAACACCGGGAAGTTTGCGGATCAGGTCCTGCATTCCCCAGAAGCATCCCCCCGCAAGAACAGCGCGCTGATACATCTTAAACCTCCTCAACCTGGTCGAGATATTCGCCGTAGCCCTCGCTCTCCATGTCGTCGCGATGGATGAACCGGAGTGACGCGGAATTGATACAGTAGCGCAGGCCACCGCGATCAGCCGGGCCATCCGGGAAGACGTGGCCGAGGTGGCTGTCGCCGTGGGTCGACCTAACCTCGGTCCTGATCATCCCGTGCGAGCTGTCCCGCAACTTGTTAATGTTTGCAGAGACGAGCGGCTTGGTGAAACTAGGCCACCCGCAGCCAGACTCGAACTTATCGGACGACGCAAAGAGAGGCTCGCCTGAGACGATGTCCACGTAGATGCCAGGTTCCTTGTGATCATTGTATTCCCCGGTGAAGGGGCGCTCGGTGCCCGCCTCCTGGGTGACGCGGCGCTGTTCCGGTGTCAGTCGATCGATGGCCGCCTGCGACTTTCGGTACTGCATAATGAGCCTCCAATATTTCATTTGAGAGCGGGGCACGTTGCTGTCCGTTCTCACGGTACACGCATCGTTGTCAATTATTGCAAGCGGGACCAAATATTCCAATACGCCGCGAGTGTCGTTTCTTAACGGCGGCGGTGCGGCGACGCTCCTCACTGCCATTCGTACATCGAGGCGAATTGCGCAATCTTCCGTATCTCAATCGGCGTGGCCGATCCCGAGACCGTCGCGATCACCAATTCCCGCTCCAGGGAGAGGCCTTCGATAGGCCGTGTAACGAGGCCCGGAGCCGCAACCGAGCGCTCCGGTAAGATGCAAATTGCATGGCCATCGGCAACCACGCGCTGCACCCAATCCTCTCTTTCCGTTCGGATGCGCGGTCGCATCATGACCTCTCGACGGGCGAAGTGTTCCCGGATCTGTTCCCGGAACTCGCACCTAAGGCGGTCAATATACGGGAACTCCGCCAAGTCTTGAGCACGAACGACGTCCGCGCTGGCGAGCGGGTGGTCTGTTGCGCAGCCAAGAACCAAGCGCTCTCGGAAGAGAGGACGTACGTCCAGCTTCGGGTCGGACTTCAGTTCACGCGAGAGGATGCAGGCGTGATACTTGCCGGAGAGGACTTCTGCCGTATCCTCGTGGTGTTGAAGTGCGTGAATCTTGATCCTTACGGATGGGATCTGTTCCAAGGCGCTGAGAAAGAACGACGTAAAAGCGTTAGGGCCAACCGTAGGGGCTACGGCGATGTCGAGTACACGATGCCGACCGAGAGCCCAATTGTCCGAATGCTGGCGCACATTTCTTAGCGCAACCTGCATTCGTCTGAATTCCATTTCTATGTCCTGCCCCAGGGCGGTGAGGCGGCTGTTTTTACCATCGCGATAGATCAATGGCCCGCCGAGCTCTTCCTCCAAACGACGAATGGCCCGAGTCATGCTCGGCTGTGAAACGCCGCTCAGCCGGGCTGCTGTCGTGAAATTGAGCGTCTCAGCTAGATTAATGAAGTAACTGATTTGATTGAGTTCCATAGCTCTTCGCGCCGGCTAACACACTTCTAATGATCCCATCTGCTACGTTCACGGTGGGGTGTGCAATTGCGGCAGTAGTCCCATTTATTGCTCATCCGCCGTGCTCTCTCCAAACGTTGGGCTTCCTGAAACCAAGTGAGCGGGATTCGCATCTGACGGACGCAGCGCTTCGGCGCGGTATCCCGAAGGGTTACTCCCGTAGTGTCTGCGGAAGGTTCGAGTGAAACTGCTGCGGCTTTGGTATCCGGCCTGGAGCGCCACTTGATCGATCGACAGCGCATTGGCCGCGAGCAATTCCGCCGCGTAGCGCATTCTCACGCGCCGCAACAAAGAGATAGGTGACTCTCCGAACGCCACGACGAACCTCGCCATGAACGCCGAACGGCTCAGACCAACAGAGTGGGATAGGCTTTGAACTGTGTGCTGATCCGAAGGTCTTGAAGCCATTCCTGCGAAGGCGCGTGCTATCGGAGGATCGCTCAGAATGGAGAAGCGCTCGACCCAAGGGTTCACCGACGTTAAGCAGCGCCGGAGCAGGGCGAGTAATACAAGCTTGAGAAGTGCCGCCGACATCGGCCCACCACCGACATCCTCCGCGGCGAGTTCGCTCACGGCATAATTCATTATTTGATCCAGTTGATCGTGCACATCAAACTTCTCGATGATTGGAGTGGTGAGTGATGCGAAGAGGTCGACCGCTGCCCCGTAGAACGCACGGAACGACCCGCACACAAATGCCACAGACGGCTCGCCCTCGCCCACACTGCATCGGTGGCTCGAGCCGGGAATAAAGATGTCGCCGTGAAGGCTTCCGAGGCATCGCCGTGACCTGAATGCATGATCTGATCCGGCGATCACCAGGAACTTACCTGGAGGGACGATTACCAACGTGTGTCGCGTCAGCTGAATTGGTGGCTCATCGTTGACAAAGACCCAGCCGGAACCTTGAAGGCCGTAGTGGATCGTGGGGGCGTCATTGCAAGCTACGCGCAGTTGTGAGCCTGCAGTGAGCGTGCATCGAGACAATTTCGCCCGCTCGACCTCCAAAGTCGCCATGAGCTTGTCGAGATCTTGTGGCGTGATTCGCCAAAGTGGTTCGCTTGCCACGTCTAGTAGCCCTTATCATGATTTCACCCAGATCAGCCCCGCATTTACGAGTGTGGAGCAATTCCACTTGATGCCAACCTTGCACCCATTTGCCGATGCACGGCCTTTCCGCGCTCCACCTAATCCGAATTGTTTTTTGATCGGTCTTTGTTTGTCTCATTTGAAGACAGCAGACCATCGCCCAGTAGCCGGCAGGCGTGTAGTACGTGTCGTCAAATTTGATAAATTCATGGCAAGCATGAATAGTGTCTAAACAGAGCCCGCCGCCGCGCGAATAAATGAGCTGGCGTGATGCTCGACCGTGCATGTATGCGGCACCGTGGCTGTCGGGCCCACTGAAATATCAGCGCGGATGGCCGCGCCAGTTAGAACGCTATTTGAGCCTTCCGAGCGGTGCCCTGCCGAAGTAGCCACACCGTCATGTTAGCCAAATTCAGCCCACGCTTTGTCTATGCTCGGCGACCAAGGCGTAAATCCTTTATCCGGGGCACCACCTTCGGAAGCTTTTTCTTTTATCGAAGGTGCAGCTTATCGGGCCCGCCTTGCTTCAGTGAACCCGGCCGTGATGTGTTGCAGGCTACTCCGGTCGAGCATGCGGTAGCACCCCGCGTCCTCTATTCTTCCTTCGTAACCCGCAACACTGGAGTTCGGGGGCCCGGCGCTTGGTGTGGACACCAATTTCCATCAGTCATACGCGATGCATTCGACCTCAGGAAAATGGAGGCGCCGAAAGGCCGTGTTCTGTCATCAGTTTGACTTAGCTGGCGCGACTTCCGGGAAGTCGACCGGTGTCTGGATGGCGTTGTTCATGAAATTGGTCAATAGGAACTGCGCGGATAATGCGATCATCTCCACAATGTTGGCATCAGTCCAGCCCGCCGCTTTGACGGCGGTAAATTCCTCGTCCGACACCTTGCCGCGCCTCTCGATTAGCGCCTTGGCGAAGGCAATCGCGGCCTGCCGTTTCGGGTCGCTCGACCGGCCCTCCCTGTTCAGGGAGATTTCTTCAGGTGTAATCTTCGCCAAGTTGGTCGATATGTAGCTGTGTGCGGCGAGACAATAATCGCAGCCATCGACCTCGGAGATCGCGAGAGCGATGCCGTCGCGGGTTTTGATGTCCAGCGTCTTTGAGAGCGAGCTCATTAAACTCGCCCAACCCGCCAATGCGTTTGGGCTGATCGACATCAGTCTGTGCAGATTTGGCACGAAGCCGAGCAATTTATTGACATTATCCAGAATCTGCTGGGATTCGGCGGGTGCTTCGTCGCGTCCCGGAATAGCAATGCGTGACATCAGTTTCTCCGTTTAACTTCGACCGGAAGTGGTTAGTACATAGTAACTAGCCACTACCGCGGAGCGGCATAATCCGGTAATCCTGAGAACTTGCCTTTCGAAAAGTGAGAGACGATGGATCGCCTTGAAGCAATGTCGATACTAGTGGCATCCGCCGACACCGGCAGCTTTTCAGCGGCAGGCCGGCTCTTGGGGATTCCACTCCCAACGGTCAGCCGAAAGGTGGCCGATCTCGAAGCGCACCTGAACACCCAATTACTGGTGCGCTCGACACGGAAACTTTCACTTACCGAGGCCGGCGTTGCTTATGTTGCCGCTTGCAAGCGGATCCTCGAGCAAGTCGACGAGGCAGAATCCCAGGCGTCTGGGGAATACACTACTCCGCGCGGCATACTGACGATGACTGCCCCCATTGTCTTCGGCCGCTTGCACGTCGTGCCGGTAGTTAACAAATTCCTCGCGAATTTTGCGGAGGTCAGCGTTCACCTTACGCTCTCCGACAAAACGCTAAACCTCGTCGACGAGCACATCGACCTAGCGGTGCGCGTGGGCACGCTACCTGACAGTACACTCGTCGCCACGAAAGTCGGCGAAATTCGCCGCGTCGTGTGCGGCAGTCCGGCGTACTTCGCCGCGCATGGGGTGCCGAAGTCGCCGGACGACCTTGCGGGGCACAGATGCGTCACATTCACGGCCTTGGCCGCGGGGATGACGTGGGTATTCAACCCGCCCGGAGGATCGAGTAAAAGCGTACGGCCGTTTTGTCGGCTGAAGATCAACACGGCTGAGTCCGCAATAGACGCGGCAATCGCCGGCATCGGCGTGACGAATGTATTGTCGTATCAAGTCGCTCGGCCGGTGGCCGAAGGCAAACTGAAAGTCGTCCTGCAGGACTACGAGCCTGAGCCCATTCCCGTCCACATCGTGCATGCCGGCCAAACGCTTGTCCCTTTGAAGACCCGTCGGTTCATGGAGTTTGCCGCTCCGCGCTTGCGAAAGTCCCTGGCCGTGGAGTTGGCAAAGCTGGACGCGCCAGCTGGCGCTGCAGAAGCCAAGAAATAGCCATCGTCCTCAATGCGCGAGGTGTCATGAAGCATACAACGCCTTGAGAGTTGACACGCGGGCTATAAACTTCGGATCGAGTGATGCCGACCGAACTCGGCCCAAAACACAAACGTCTTGCGCGGGAATGTTGGCCTGGCTCACAGCGACTAAAGCGAAATCATCGCTTCCGCGGAGATGATTGCACGGGCCGGTTCAATGATAATGAGGCTTTCCGTTACGCCGCAATTGTAGCCGAGGCGGCGCCTGAGGTTGGCGGGAGGGGCGTCGACCACGATAAGCCGAGCAGGGTACCGTGTGCGCAAGGACCGTGCCTACCATGCTCTCGGACAAGATGGACGTGCCAGCCCTGCCAAAAGCAACGACTATGAAGATCGAAGCTTTCATCAACGCTCCTTCCTTGCCGTTCGACAATTACCAGTTCCGACTTCGTGGACCCGTGCGGTAGCATCAGTTGCGCGCCGCCTCTTGGCACCATCGCTCCGTGCAGTGCCGCTTGTCATGGAAGCGGCCGTCTTGGTCGGTTGCTCAGGGAAAAGCGTTGGTGACCTTGAAAATCTTAGGATCGACCAGCGTAATCGAGATGCAGAAGGCTGCACAGTCGGCTCGAGATGCGAATGGCAGCGGAGATGATAGCAGCAGTGCCAACCGCTATGGAAACTATACATGTCGGCTATTGGAAAAACTCGCCACGCGCTGCGATAACTGAGTGCCTTTTGCAGATCTCATCGAGTAACGGCGATGGCAACCAAGTAGGGCATCACTCAATGTGGTGAAAAGAGGTATCCGTATTGTGCTACCCATCGCGGGAGCGAGCGCGAAGAAGGATAACGTCAGGGTCCAATTCCATGCGCTGCTAGGCGACCGAAATCGTCACCGTTACCCGTTCACCAACATAAGGAATAGTGCGATGAAAATAGTCGCTGTTTCGAGCATCGCCCTGGCAGGATTGTGCGTGATTGGGGGGTGTCACTGCCTATGGGTTTGATACGCGTTCACAATACAGCGGAACGACCGCGGCCGCCGTTCTCGTGAAGGAAGTGGTCAAAACGACCACTGAAGATATGACAACCGGAACTGTAAGCAGCGCCGGTAGGCTTGCTGGCTGGTTCGTTATGGTGAAAGACAGCGTCGGCCGATTTCAGGAACAAGCTTTGGGGCGACGGCTGGGGTTGGTCATGGTTCGAGGCAAGTGATCTCCAGAAGACGACATCCACCGACTACACGGCGGACTGCCAGTCCGGTCACGTGCCGGCGCGACAGTCAGACTGGATCTACACCCACGGCTATCCAGTGCTGGCCCGGTAAGCGAGGCATCCTGGCGATAATGCTGGCAGGGGATGTCGAACCTGTGCGGGACCAGTTTGCGGGGACGGCCGGAGTGATGTTGGTGGAACGACCCCGAGCCTTAGGCTCGGTCCGCACAGAGCGGACCCGTGTAGGAGACAACCCGGCGTGAGACGCATGGGGACGAACACCGCCGCCAGCCGGTTAGGCTCCGGCGCATCGCAGGCCCTCGTCACCGAGAACTCGCTGTTCGGACGATCTGCAATCTTTGCCGGACGACATGCACGCTAGCTTCAGCCATCTTCCTGAGGACGGCGAGGCGCCATCCCGGCCGCCTCACCGACCTAACGCAGGAGAAAGTGATAGCCACCAGCCCTTCCATCGACCGTAACTGCCTCTTCGTGTTCGGCGAGTCGTTTCGTGAAGTGCTCTCGTAACCATTCTT
>NZ_JAXCLW010000018.1:0-8331 GCF_034044715.1 Dongia soli
GTCGCGTTGGTCAATCCCGGAGCCTTGTTCGTGTCTGGATTTTTGGCCATGGTACCTGTCCCTCTCAGGCATGTGTTGCAGGATGCGTTAGAGTTCGTTCGTTTCGGATATTGGGCGGACTCGGCTGGCCACCGTTGATCAACGGCGTGCCAAGGGTGGCGGAATGACTGTGCCGATCGCAGCTTTTAAGACGGGTTGTTTCGCAAGCGACACTGTTGCTCGTTCGATTACGATAATGGCCTCATTGGCGACCATTTTCTTTCTCCCATCAGGGAAGGAAACTGGGGGTTCGATCTACAAGCCGCAGTAATGGATCATTATCTGAGCAGAGAGGTAAATTGACTAACCCTAGAGCCGGTTATCTCATTTCTCAGTCGAGTTACCTTTTCGAAATATTGCACGCCTCCCGCAAAAAAACATATCGACCTGCTCCCCGTCATAAGAAAGCGGCATCGTGATCACCTCGAAATCCAAGAAATATCCGTCTTCTCCGTGCACCGGAACGACACCATGAGCCGGGGCCTTCGTTGTTATGACGCCGGTAAGGGTCTCGTATATTTTCTTGTAGTCTTCGCGGGGCATGTACTCGTCTATGTATCGCCCCGTGGGATTGCTGCCACATACATCGACGATATGGGTGCCAATTAGACGCGCTTTGAACCGATAGAAACCATTTTGACGAACGACGTCATGCAGCATGACGTAGGGTAGTAACTGAGGGATTTCCTCGGGATAAATATCAGCTCGCGAAGGAATGCGCCTATCCCGAGATTTGCTCAGCCAGTAATCGTAAAGTTGATGCACAGGACTTGAGCCTCCAGGCTCCCCGACCATGCTCGCTCGCTTAAGCATGCCCAGCCTTCTTATGAATGGTATTTCCAACATTTAGTTGCCCAAGACTTAATCTGCGTGCCAGGCAGCGACACGTGCTTTCGAAAGGCGATCAGGCAATCCGCTTAATACGGTGCCCAACCTCAAACTCCAACATCTCGGCCAGCCTCTGGAGCAGCCAGCCCGCAATCATTCCGCCTCGATGGCCGCCAGCTGATCGCGATAATCGCGACGGGCAGAGTCACTTTGTCTCCCAAGCTGCATGTTCCCAAAAGCGTTCGGACGGGGGGCGGCGATGACAGCGAGCATCATCACAACGAGGGGCCAGAAGCGGATCATATGGACCTCCTTGCCGCCCTACAGCGTAGTTTGGTTGCGATCGGGGTTAGGGCGATCATCATCGGTCTTCAGGATTCCCTCCAGTCGCGCCTGTTCCGCGGCATTCAACGGCGCAGTCTGCGCCCGCGCGACGCGGCGGTAATACGAACGGACGCCGATGCCGCCTGCCAGCAACAGGAAAAAGGGGCCGATCCAGATGAACGCCGTCTTGGCCTTAAAAGGCGGTTTCAGCAGCACGAAATCGCCGTAGCGTGCGACCAAATATTCCTGCACTTGGTCGTCAGTGGCGCCGCCGTTCAATTGCTCGCGTACGATGACGCGGAGTTCATGGGCGATGTCGGCATTGGAGTCCTCAATGCTTTCGCCCTGGCAGACGACGCAACGTATGTCGCGCGAAATCGCCTCGGCGCGCGCTTCCAGCACTGGGTCGCGCAACATCTCATCGGGCCGCACGGCAAAGCTCGCCGAACTGAAGGCCAGCACCGCTATCCCAGCAACCAGTCCGGCCGCGAGACCGTAGCGCGAGATGCAGATCATTTCTGCAGATCCTTGATCAGCGGCAGGAGCTGCGTCTCGATGAGATCGTCGCTGAGCGGCCCGGGAATGCGCGCTCGAATGATCCCTTCCTTGTCAAGGATGAACGTCTCCGGAACACCAGTGATACCGAAGCTGGTGATGCCGATCCGCCCATTCTCATCTGAGCCGACCTGAAAATAGGGATTGCCCAGTTCGTCGAGGAAATCCTGCGACGCCTTCTTCTTGTCTTTCCAGGCGAGACCCAGAACGGGGAGGCCGGCTTTGATTGCGAGCTTCTTCAGGAGCGGATGCTCGGCGCGACAGGGCAAGCACCAGGAGGCGAAGAAATTGATCGCCACCACTTGGCCCCTATACGCATCGGTTCGCAAATCGCCAGCGGCAACCCCAGACTCGCCATTCACCAGCGCTGGCGCGACGAATCCGGCGACCGGCTTTCCGACCAACGGCGAGTCGATCGCATGAGGGTCACGGTTGGGACTCAGCCCGAGCGCGAAAACGACGGCCAAGGCAGCCAGTGCGAACAGCGGCAGAGTGAACAGCAGACGGCGCATGCTCATGCCCTTGCCGCTACCTCGCTTTTCCGTGCAAGCATTTTGCTGGGTGCACCGACGCGGTAACGTCGATCGGTCAGCGAAACGACCCCGCCCAATGCCATCAAGCCGCCACCAAGCCAAATCCACAGGACCAGCGGCTCTACGTAGATGCGGACTGTCCAGCCACCTTGGCCGTCCGGTTCGCCGACCACGACGTAGACGTCCCGGGCAAAGTTGCTGTGGATGGCGGATTCGGTGGTCGGCGGCGAGGGCACCAAGTATTGTCGCCGCTCCGGCGTCAGCAGAGCGAGGAGCTGCCCGTTCTGGGAGGCCACGATGGTAGCACGGTCAGCGAGGTAATTGTCCACGGTCACCTTGCGTATGTCATCAAGTCGGTAACTCGTATCACCGACCTCGATTGATTGGCCGACATGCAGCACCGCGACCTTTTCCTGCTTCCAGGCAATTGAGCCGGTCATGCCGACGATGGCGACGGCGAGACCGGCATGAGCCAAGGTCATCCCATAAGCGGAGCGTGGCAAGCGGATGGCGCGAGACCAGCTGGCCCCGAGCGATCCGCCGAGCTTTACCCGCCCAGCCCATTCGATCAGCGTACCGATGAACAGCCAGGCCGCTAATGCCATGCCGGCGAGAGCCATGAAGGAGGCGCCATCGGCCATATACCAGGCGAAGCCAATGGCTATCGCAGCTGCGATACCGGCGGCAGCCAGTCGTTGCAAGGCGCCGGGCAGGTCTCCGCGCTTCCAGCCGAGGAACGGACCGATGGCGGCGATTAGGACAAGTGGCATGGCGATCGGCACGAAGACGGTTTGGAAATAGGGTGGGCCTACCGAGATTGTGCCGAGATTCATCACATTCAGGATCAGTGGGGCCAGGGTACCGAACAGGACAGTCGCCGCCAGCACCGCCAAGAGCAGGTTATTGAGGACGAGCGAGCCTTCGCGACTGATCGGCGCGAAGAAGCCACCCGGCTTCAGGATTGGTGCCCGCCAGGCGAAGAGCGACAGTGAGCCGCCGATGGCGATCGCCAGCAGCGCCAGGATGAAGATGCCGCGCGCCGGATCCTGGGCGAAAGCATGGACCGAAGTGATGACGCCCGAGCGCACGAGAAAAGTCCCGAGCATGCTGAAGGCGAAGCCTAAGATCGCGAGCAGGATAGTCCAGGCTTTGAGAGAATCCCGCTTTTCGACCACGATGGCCGAGTGCAGAAGTGCTGTCGCTATCAGCCAGGGCATGAAGGAAGCATTCTCCACCGGGTCCCAGTACCACCAGCCGCCCCATCCCAGCTCGTAGTAAGCCCAGCGACTGCCGAGGACGATGCCGCAGGTGAGAGTGGTCCAGGAGAGCAGTGTCCACGGCCGTACCCAACGCGCCCACGCGGCATCAACCGAGCCTTCGAGCAAGGCTGCGATGGCGAATGAGAAAGACATCGAGAGGCCGACATAGCCGAGATAGAGCATCGGTGGATGGAAGGCGAGCCCGGGGTCCTGTAGCATTGGATTGAGCTGGCGGCCCTCGAGCGGTGCTTGACCGAGGCGGGCGAAGGGGTTGGAAGTCAACAGCATGAACACCAGGAAGCCGGTCGAGATCATCGCTTGCACGGCAAGCACGCGCGACTTTAGACGCAGTGGCAAGTTGTTGCCGAAGGCGGCGACCAACGCACCGAAGAATCCTAGAATCAGCACCCAGAGCAGGAGTGAGCCTTCGTGATTGCCCCAGGCGGCCGCCACCTTGTAGATCAGCGGCTGAGCGGAGTGCGAATTCTCATAAACCGCGGCCACGGAGAAGTCGGACACGACATAAGCATGGACCAAAGCGAGAAAGGACAGACCAAGTAGGAAGAACTGGCCCACTGCCGCTGGCTGCGCCAAGGCCATCCAGGGGCGCAGGTTGCGCTGCGCGCCGACCAGCGGGATCACGGATTGGGCGAGCGCCAAAACCAATGCCAAGACCAGGGCGTAATGGCCGAGTTCGGTGATCATCGTGGTCCACTTCCCTCATTATTTCCTGTTGAATTGCCGCCTGGAGAATCGCTTCCGGTCTGATCACCGGATTCCTGCCAACGGCCAGAGGCCTTCAGGGCCTTGGCAACTTCCGGCGGCAGGTATTTCTCGTCGTGTTTGGCCAACACTTCCTTAGCGATGAATTCGCCTTGCTCGTTGACCGCGCCCTCGATGACGACGCCCTGCCCTTCACGGAAGAGATCCGGGAGGATGCCGCGGTAGCGGACCTTGACCGATTTGCTGAGGTCCGTGACCTCAAAGAGGACGGCACCATCGCTGCCGAGCTTCCGCAGGCTGCCCCGCTCAACGAGACCGCCGATGCGGATCGCCCGGCCCGGTGCAGGCGGCTTGGCCGCGACTTCGGTCGGGCTCAGAAAGAAGACGATATCCTGGCGCAACGCGGCGAGGACCAGAGCGACTGCACCACCCAGCAGCACAAGGCTGACCAAAACGAGATAAAGCCGTCGAGTTTTGCGGGACATAGTGCGGCGCGGGGTGTTGGCCCGCAGCTCGCCCAGCTTGATATCAGTCATGAACCAGTTCTTTGATCGGAGGCCGCCTGACCGGACCTCAAGTGATCACGCGATCGCGCCACGGCGGTCCGGCGACGGTGTGGGGGCGTTTGCCCGGCGCCTTCCGCTTCAAGTCGGTGCAGGTGTGCCGCCGCGCGACGCAGTCGGCGCCAGCTATCGACCGCGAAGACGGCCACCATCAAGACAGCGACGCCGTAGGCCGGCCAGACGGCGTCGGCATAGCCGCCCATCATCAGATAATCACGGACAGTCACAATCGCCACCTCATCAATTGGCCCGTTTCCCGCCAGTCGAAGCTGCTTGCATCCGCAGGCGGTTAAACAGCAGGGACTGCGATCGCGCTTCCAGGAGAACCGCCTTCATCCGTGCGAGCAAGACGACGAAGAAGAACAGTTGGAACGCGATTGCCATCGAGAAGAGAGGACTCAGCATGGAGGAATCGATGCTGGGCCCGCCGGAACGGAGGATGCTGGCCGGCTGGTGAAGGGTGTTCCACCAGTCGACCGAAAACTTGATGACAGGTAGATTGATCGCGCCGACCAAGGCGAGGATGGCGGCGGTACGCTGGCCTCGCTGACGATCATCGAAAGCCTGTATCAATGCCATATGGCCGAGATAGAGGAAGAACAGGAGTAGGAAGGAGGTGAGACGCGCATCCCAGACCCAATAGACACCCCACATTGGGCGGCCCCAGAGTGAGCCGGAGACAAGGGCGATCAGGGTAAAGCCGGCCCCGACAGGGGAGGCCGCCTCAGCGGCGACATGGGCTAGTGGATGGCGCCAGATCAGGGCAGAGGCGCTGGCCACGGCGATCAGGCAGTAGGCGAACATCGCCAGCCAGGCAGCCGGCACATGGATATACATGATCCGCACCGTCTCACCCTGCTGGTAGTCAGCCGGCGACTGCCACAGTGCGAGATAGAGCCCCGCAAGGAAGGCGAGGATAGTCGTCGTGATCAGCCAAGGTTGGAGCCGATCGGCCATCCGCAGGAAGCGTCCGGGATTTGCAAAGCGATGCATGACTCTCCTCAATCTTCCATCGCGCCCAATGACCATATGGGCGCAGCGTTATTCCCGGAGTTAATCCCGGAAGAGCCTCAGACGGAGAACTGCAGGTCCGCGGGGATGGTACGGCCCAGAGGCCCAGCCGTCTGAGGTCCTTGGGGAGCGACGTCGCGATAAGTCGCCAGCAACCGGTAAACTGCTCCAAGCCTCATGCTCTTCGGTGACAGTAGTTTAGCTCGATCATCCAAGGGTCCCGAATACGTGCTCAATCGTCCCGCTGAAGTGTTTCCCGCTCAGCTGGATGCAGACAGCGTTGGAGAGCTGGGGGCTGCCCTGTTTCGGATGCCGCGGAGCCATCCCCGAGTTCTACGCTGTCGTGTGTACAAAGGGCCAGAGCCCTCGCCGCCGAAACCCATGGACGTATGGACAGTGGCGAACATGAGTGACGGACGCTCGGACACGCAATCAGGATTCGCGTTCCCCAACTTGCCTATACTCTTTTTTCAGAGTGGAGATCCGCGCGCCTGCCGTTAATGGACGCTGAAAGGGTCGGTTGGCGTCAGTGCCTCTTAATGGAGGGAAGAGCCAAAATGAGAAAAATTTCGCAAAAAAGGGTCGGATGCCGCCTGCAACCGCGCCTCGAGAGTTCACTGTGTAGACGATTGGCGTTGTGTGGCGGCATTACCAGTGGCGGAAGTGCTTTACTTTAAACTTGCGATTCAAAGGTTCCCCTGATGGACTTCGAACAATTTTTCAAAGATCAGCTCAGACGTTTGCGTGAAGAGAACCGCTACCGCGTCTTCGCCGACCTTGAGCGCCAGGCCGGGCGGTTTCCGTATGCGTTATGGAGAGAAGAAGCTCATGGTCCGGCGCGTGAAGTCGTCGTCTGGTGTTCCAATGATTATCTGGGCATGGGCCAACACCCGGCGGTACTGGATGCAATGCGGGGCTCTCTGATGCTTAACGGAGCCGGGGCCGGTGGCACGCGCAACATCTCCGGCACCAGCCACCACCACGTCCTATTGGAGCACGCACTTGCCGAATGGCATGGAAAAGAAGCCGCCCTGCTCTTCACTTCAGGCTATATTTCCAATGAAACGAGCCTTGCGACCTTGGCCAAGCACCTTACGAATGCCGTAATATATTCGGATGCGGACAATCACGCATCGATCATTTCGGGCATTCGAAATAGCCGGTGCGAATACCGCATCTTCCGTCACAACGACGTCGAACACTTGCGCGAGTTGTTGGCTGCAACTGAGGCCGAAAGACCGAAGATCGTTGTTTTTGAGTCGGTGTACTCCATGGACGGAGACATCGCACCGCTATCCGCCATTTGTGATGTGGCGGAGGAATTTGGCGCCCTCACCTATCTCGACGAGGTACATGCTGTCGGCTTGTACGGCGAGCACGGCGCCGGTATCGCTGAACGCGATGGCGTCGCAGATAGAATAACGGTCATCGAGGGCACGATGGGGAAAGCGTTCGGGTTGCTGGGGGGCTATATCGCCGCATCTGCCGGACTGATCGATTTCGTACGCAGTTTCGCCCCGGGATTCATTTTTACCACCTCGCTACCCCCGATGATAGCCGCTGGTGGCTTGGCCAGCTTACGTGTCCTACGCGGGGCGGCCGACCTGAGAGCCAGGCATCAAGACAGAGTTAGGTACCTGCGCCGGCTTCTTGCTGGGGTAGGGCTACCCGTGATGCCGAATGCAAGCCACATAGTTCCGGTGTGGGTGGGAGATTCCTCGGTCTGCAAGGCGATTAGCGACCGTCTGCTCATGGACTACGG
Organism: Dongia soli; assembly: GCF_034044715.1. Taxonomy (NCBI): domain Bacteria; kingdom Pseudomonadati; phylum Pseudomonadota; class Alphaproteobacteria; order Rhodospirillales; family Dongiaceae; genus Dongia; species Dongia soli. The sequence goes on from NZ_JAXCLW010000018.1 coordinate 7,598, forward strand.
AATTTATGTTCAGCCAATCAACTATCCGACTGTGCCACGAGGCAGCGAACGCCTCAGGTTTACGCCGAGTCCCTTTCATAGCGCTGAAATGATCGAGAAGCTTGTCAGTGCGCTTTACGAATGTTGGCACGACAGAAGTTTCGCTCTCGACCCAACCGGGACATCCTCTCTCCCACCGAGCAGGAACGTTTTGGCGCGATCCAGTGCATATGAGGCTGTGGCGCGGAACTGATCCCCGATAATGATCTACCCCGCGAGGGGGCTTGCAGGCCGCAGAGTGGCATCGCCCTACCGGACCGAGGAGTGCGTGATCCCTGCTGGACCGGCCAATTTTGCAGAGTAAATTGGGCGTCGATGCACCTGGGAAGCTCCCACTCCCCCGAGCGTCAGGTCGCGTCGGCTTGTGGCTTCTAATACGTCCTAATATACGCTGTGGCTCCCCGCTTGTTCCTGGACTTTCCGCGCTAATTCGGGGGGCGAGAGCGAGGCACGTCGGCTAATCGGTGAAGTGCAGATGATGTTGCGGTCGCAGCGATGGATCTTCGGAGCATCGGACACCAATTGCGGACCTCCGGATCACTTGTTTGAGGCAGCATATGGCGACCTAGAGTTGCGATGGCGCGACGTCCACTGGCACCGCCATGGTCCTTCCAATGTAATTGACGAGCCGAGGGCAGTATGAATAGAAAAGTGATGTTTACCTTTCTCGCACTTACCGGTGGCGTACTCGCGGC
>NZ_JAXCLW010000019.1:0-7455 GCF_034044715.1 Dongia soli
CGCCAAAAAAGACGATGTATGGACCCAGTTTTACCCATCGCTCGACGAAATCGCCCAGAAATACCACAAGTGAGGTTGGTCTTCGGCCGAGCTGCCCGGTGATTTCGAGCCAACCTAACAGGGGCAACGCAACCGCCTAGATCCGGAAGGTCTATAGTCCACTGAGGTATCGCGCCACGCGTGATACCTCAGTGGCCTGATTGCCAAGTCGTCTGCGATAAATTCATGCCAGCCGTTGGGTATGCCAGCGCCTGCTACGAGGTGAGACAGGCCGGCTCGGGCGATGCTTATCCCGCCGCTCCGTGCACTTGTTCGACAGGCTCGTCGAGTCCATTTTCCCTAGCCGCTTGCGGTCTACTTTTGCCCGCTACGTCGGAGCCGGGTGGTCCGCATTATTTCGGGGGCTCGTTGTACCCACCCCTATGGTTCTTAGCATCGATCATATCGGGCGGTCGGGACCTGCAACGACGGCTTCGTCACCCCTCGTCACCCGAAGCTCGCTCATCGGACGATCTGCAATTCCTGCCGGACGACATGTACGCGGGCGTCGGCCATCCTTCTAGGCACGTCGAGGCGTCATCCCGGCCGCTTCACCGATCTAACCCAGGAGAAAGCCATGGCAACCATTCCGTCCGTTGACCGCAACAGCCCCGCCGCCGAGGCGACATTCGCAGTACATCCTCCTGTCTCATACGCAACCGTCCTCGACCGCGGGCTTGCATCGACCGAGCCGCTGACGCGGGCTGGTCTCTACCTCTCGCTCGCCGTGATCTATTTCTGGTTCGGCGGCATGAAATTCACCGGCTATGAGGCGCAGGGACTGGTGCCATTGGTCTCGAACAGCCCGCTGCTGCGCTGGTTCTACGACATCTTTTCGGTGCGCGGCTTCTCCACCTTCCTCGGCTTTCTCGAGCTCAGCATCGGTCTCCTGGTGCTTGCGGGCCTGGTCCGGCCTCTGGCCGGGGCGCTCGGCGGGCTGCTCTCCGCCGGCCTCTTCGTCACCACGCTGAGCTTCATGGCCTCGACCGCCGGCGTCTTCGAGCCCACGCTCGGCTTCCCGGCGATCACCGTCGCGCCCGGTCAATTCCTGCTGAAGGACGTCGGCCTCCTCGCCGTCTCGCTGTGGATCGCGACTGACGCCGCCCGCCGCCTGCGAGCGCAGTGATCCCCCCTGAGTCGGAACCCGCCGCGGATTTCGGTAACAGACCGAAGTCCGCGGCCGCGCTGAGGTCGTCCCCCAGACGCTTTCATATCCTGCCATGCGACTATTTCGACCGAACTTACGGCGAAACGATCGGAGCTTCGCCACCCTTGGAAGCTGACGCCGTACCGGATGATCTTCTCCGCGCCCCGACGGTCCCAAGTGCGTTGAGCGCTCGCCGCAATCTGGTCCCCGACGATTTATCGCTCGGGATCATCGACGCCGCCCTATTCCACGAGCCGAGCTTTGCGCGACGCTCACCACGTTTCCAGAAGGTCAGAACTGGTCAGGTTGCGCGCAACCAGAAAGTCGAGCACAGGGAGGATGTCCCCAGGTTCGAAACGGCGGGTCGGATCCGGATTAACCTCCGAATAGGCAATGATGCCCGCCCTGTCGATAACGAAGCGTGCCGGGATCGGCAGCGTCCAGCTTTCCTCCCCATTAAGCGATGGCAAATCTATTCCATTGTTCCTGTGGCACTCACGAAGTAGTTGGGGGATCCGCCAGCGGACGCCAAATTCGGAAGTAACCCTCCCGCCCCTATCGCTTAAGATTGGAAATCCGACCATTGTCAGATTGTGCGCACGCAGGTTCTCCGCAACGGTTTGCTGCGAGATGCTGAGGAGAGACGCTCCGCGCTGCTCGATAGCCGGACGCATCTTTTCGAGTGCTTGAAGGTCGAGGTTGCAGGCCTGACACCATGTGCCGCTGTAGAAAGTGAGCAATAGCGGACCGCGCCTGAGCAGAGATTCTGGCGTGACCTCGGTCCCGTTTTGATTCGGCAAGCAGAAAGTCGGAGCGTAGCTCCCTGCCGTTAGGGCACGTTCCGCGTGGCGCGATGCGATCAGATATTCGGCTGCATCACGAAGAGTCCGGACAGTCCCGGACTCGGTATCGCACAGTGGCTTAGATGGGGCCGCCGAGGTCTCCTCGCGTATGGTCATGTCTTGTTCCGTCATGCCGCCGACGCTTCTGCGTCTTGTAATAAAGTGGCTCAGCGAATCGAGTCCTAGTAGTCGCTTACAACAACTTAGAGTTATTTGCCGAAATTATGAATGGCAGCGGAGCTGGAGCGCCATACGTCGGCAACTCTGCAACGACCGCAGCCGTTGGTCACCTCCCTCGAGGAAACCGGGTAGGAGTACCTGCCAAACCGGTGTTGATGGTCCCGACTTTCTATATACCCGGGCGGGTAGACACTTATTCTGGAATGGCGGATCAAGCGCGTAGCGCCGGCACCGGGTCAGTGGCCCACCGCATCCTGAGACGCCTGAGGACGGGTAAGAGATCCGCTGGGTCACACCGTCGGGTATAATCAACGCTGATGTCAGTATACTCGACCATACCATCAGGAGCGACGATATAGCGCGCGGGCATCGTTAGCGTCCAGCTTGGCTCCCCGTTCAAGAGGGCGAGATCGACGCCGCAGGCCTTCTCTACGGCTCTCAGCTCGGCGGATGCCTTCCAGCGTAAACCAAAGGCATAGGCAAGCTTTCCGCCCCGGTCAACAAGGCTGGGAAACGTCAGGGCGTTAAGCCGCACCGTTTCTCGACTCTCGTAAGAGGTTTGCTGGGAAACGGCCAAGATGGAGGCACCTAACGAGCGGATATCGTCGGCCGCGGCCTCGATTGCACGCAAGTCGAGATTGCAATAGGGGCACCAACGTCCCCGGTAGAACACAAGGACCATGGGACCGGCAAACAACCACTTATGAGAGGACACAACGACACCGTTGCCGTCGCGCAAGCGGAACGCCGGAGCGAGGCTCCCCGCGCGGACAGCACGCTCTCCTAAACCGGACGCCATCAGATCATCGACGGCTCGTTGCCTCGCTAATGTTACGTCGGGCAGCGCACGGGCGTAGTCTTCAGCCCTCAGTGCATCAAGCTGGTCCTTGAGTGGCATCTCGCCTCTTGGCGCTAGTTTCGATTAGCTTCGGCACACACACACAACGGGGTATTCGACATCAGGCGCCCGCAGTGGGGAACTACCGCTTCCCAAGAGCGACAGCCACGGTTGACACCTACAGTCTAGCCAATATCGCGAGCGAGGTCTCGCTAAGATATGCTGCAGCGAGCTCCATAAGGCAACGTAACATGGAGCCGCAAGGCCGGGCGGAATGATGGATCGGCGGCTTTAGCGCCACGGGAAGTTTATGCGCGAAGTTCGCCGAGGAGGAAGTCAGCAAACGCTCGCGCCGCAGGCTTTGTCGCCTTGCCGTTCACGAAGAGCGCGTTGATTTCTATCGATCCGAAGTCCCAGTCCGGGAGGACTCGAACCAATGCGCCGCTCTCGAGTTCGGCGCGGGCGCTGTTTACGCTCGACGCTGCAATGCCGAGCCCGGCGACTGCGCTCGCGATCGCACCTTCGTTGATTGTCACCGTCAATGGACTGTCGACCCTGACTGACGCAATCCGGCCATCCTTCCGGAATGAGAATGTCGGCGACAAGTGCGCGGGGCCGATTATTACCGAGTGGTGCGCGAGATCGGAGGGCATTGTTGGTACGCCCCGCACATCAAGATAAGATGGAGCCGCAGTCAGGACACGCTGCACATCCATCACCTTACGGACGGTCGCACTGGAATCCGGCAAGGGTCCGAAGCGAAAAGCCACATCAATCCCTTCCGTGACCAAATCCTGGTAGCGGTCATTTGACAGGAGTTCAATTCGCAAGGCTGGATGCTCCATCATGAAACGCGGCAATCGCGGAATGATTTCGCGCAAGACAAAGCTCGAGGATGTCCCGATCCGTAGCGCACCACGGAGTTCCCCTGTTCCGCGAGCTTCGTGATCGGCCTCGTCAAGCGCCGCCAGTATGGCGTCGATGCGCATGAGATATGTCGCCCCTGCCTCCGTGAGCGTGACGGCACGGGTCGTGCGGCGGAACAATGCTGTTCCGACTTCGTCCTCTAACGCTGCGATGAGGCGGGAAGCTGATGGTTGCGACAAACCCAGCTCTCGGCCTGCAATCGAGAAGTTGCCGACGCGTCCGGCACGGACGAATAATTTGAGTGCTGTGAGGCGATCGTTCATCGTATTTCTTGCTTCGCATCAGCCTAACGTCTTGCGCCAGGCGCCCATGCTACCGAACCGGCCGCCGACATGAGACCACTGGGCATAGTTACCCTTGTGATGGAATGGGCCGCTGAAGTGGCGACATCAGCACCGCCAAGAGGCTGAGAAAACCTTCCGGTCGTCGAGCGATTCGGCATGCAGGGCGGATATTGCAAAGCCCATTTCAGATCCATTTTCAGTCTCCTTATCTCGGGCGAGAGAACGCCAACACGCTTTCTTCCAAAGATGGGTTTTCCGGCCTTTAGAATAATAAGGGGCTTTTGAGACATTGCTTCTCGAGTTCTGAAACTCTGCAGAGCAGCATCGGGGCGAACTGCATTATGAGAGACGAGTTGGTCTCCGCCCTTGGCCGACGCTAACAGATCGCGGCTTATCGATTGCCGTCACCCGCTTGACCACATACCACGTGCCCGTGTTCGAGACGGTGACCGGGTATGCGCCCGCTTTGTCTCCTACGGACTCAATGCGCATTAGCCCCACGATACGGGCCAGGTCGTTCGAAGCAGCTTCGATGTTCTCTGTCCCATGCCGTCCGTCGCCCGAACTACTAGAGTCGTAGATAGGCAATTGCAGATCAGCCGATCAGGGTCGCTCAAGAGTATCGCCCCGACAACATGTGAAGCGAGCAAACCGGATGGCCGCGGACCAATATAGAAAACACCCTTTATGGATCTCGATTGGTCGTGCTTTTCAACTGGTCTGACGGGTGCGCACACTGACCGTCATCCCGCTGAGCATCATCCCGCATCGCCTCCACGAACCAGCGTGTCAGTCAAGTAGTCTTCGATACTGGATGAGATCCGAGCGATCGGCGATGCGGTCGTAAAGCAGCATGGCCTTATGGTTGGAATCGCGCGTCAGCCAGTACACTCGGGGCGCCTCGCGTCGTCTCGCATCCGCATAAACATGCTCTATCAGCGCGCGGCCAATGCCACGGCCACGCGCATTCTCCGCAACAAACAGGTCTTGAAGATAGCAGCAGTCGCCCGTCGTCCAGGTAGACCTATGGTAGATCGAATGCACCAGGCCCAAAGCTTGTTCGCCAACCATTGCAAGCGCCGCATGCATCGACTCGACGGAGTCTAAGAAGCGTGCCCAGGTCTTGAGCGTTACGGATTCGGGGATATCTACCTCGTAAAATCGCTGATAGCCGTTCCACAGCGGAAGCCAAATGTCAAAATCGTCATTATCAACAATTCTGATCTCGACTGATTGCATCGAACGCTCCTGAAATAAGGAATGATGAGGGTCTGAAAACTGACCCGCATTCATGCACCAGCCGTCATTTGTTTTTGACGGGCGTTGTCAGCATTTTGTCATTGGTATTGAGGACGAAGACAGCGAGGAGCTTGGCCGGCTCGGTCTTGCTCGCATTGCCGCTGATTGAATGGAGCGCGCCCGGCGGTTCGGACCAGCTCTCTCCTGCCCGATAGATGCGCGTTTCACCGCCATTCACCTTTGACTCGATCGCGCCGGAGATCACATAGGCGTAGATGAAAGCCGACTTCGCGTGGGTGTGGGACGGGGAGGCCGCGCCGGGCGCATAATCGACCTCCAAGGCGATCAGCGACTTGCCGGGGATATTGGGAATGGCCGCCTCGAAGTTCTTCGTGACGGTTTCCGCTTCGCTATCATGGGCGTATACAAGGCCGGCCATCGAGAAAGCGAGGGCGGCGCAAGTCGCGGTGATGACGGTTGGGATCTTCATCGGCTTTGTCCCTCTGAATATCGATTAATCTTCGCTCTCCGTGGACCTGCCCTATGTTCCAATGGGCTTCACACCGTACTTTTGATAGTAGGTGCTTCTGATTTCGTCCTGACTTCGAGGGGGGTTGGCGAAGACATGGGCTGGAGAAAGCAGCGGCGTGATCGAAGTGGTTTCGATTTTGACAACGTGATCGACAGGGTACTCTGGGCCATTCGTTGCTCGAACCCAGTTGGCGATCACCAAGGCCTCGTCATCCTCTGGCCGCAGTACCAACGCGCGACCCTTGAATCGATAACCGCGCCTCTGGAAGATGTCGACTACGTTAATTTCAACGGCGGGATTGCGCGTCAAGTTCAGTATCGTCCGGGGTGACGCGATATCGGCGAAGTAGAGAACGCCGTTCATGATAGTCAAAGACGCTTTGGGTGAAAGATTTGGCGTTCCGTCCTCGTTGACTGTCGCGACAAACGACAGTATCGCCTGCTTGACGATCGCCTCCATGTCGGCAGAGATTTTAATCATAGATATCCTCGCTTCGTTCTTTGCGGACTGTCTCTAGCCCGCTGTCACTTCGAGCCCGCGCTGCACGGCTGGTCGTGCGAGGCCGCGGTTGAGCCAGGCCTGCACATGATGAAAGCGGTCGAAGCCGACGAGCTCGCGCGCTTCGTAAAAGCCGATCAGGTTGCGCACCCAGCCAAGGAGCGAGATGTCGGCGATGCTGTAGTCGGCGCCCATCACCCAGTCGCGGCCTGTGAGCCGTTGGTCGAGGACACCGAGCAGCCGCGCTGATTCGGTTGCGTAGCGGTCGCGCGGGCGCTTGTCCTCATAGGCCTTGCCGGCGAACTTGTTGAAGAAGCCGACCTGACCGAACATCGGCCCGACACCGCCCATCTGCCACATCACCCACTGGATCGTTTCGTAGCGGGTGGTCGGGTCGGCCGAGAGAAATTTCCCGGTCTTGTCCGCAAGGTAGAGGAGGATCGCGCCCGATTCGAACAGCGCGAGCGGCGTGCCGCCCGGCCCATCGGGGTCATAGATTGCGGGGATCTTGCCATTGGGGTTGAGCGCCAGGAAGGCCGGGTCGTGGTTTTCGCCGGCCAAGATGTCGATCCGGTGCGGCTCGTAGGTCAGGCCCGTTTCCTCCAGCATGATGCCGACCTTCACCCCATTGGGCGTCGGCAGGGAAAAGAGCTGCAGCCGATCGGGATACTGTGCCGGCCAGCGCGTGAAAATTGGATGATTGAGTGTCATTTCTCCCTCCAGCGGAAAAGCCCGGACGCCTTCCCAAGTCTCTTTCGTGGGTGCCTCCGGGCTCCGGGGTTACGCTCGCCTCACCTGGACCTCCGAGCATCCTTGCGATGGTCGGTGCCCCCGGATCGAGGTCAGACCGAGCCCGCCGGCGCAACGGCGGGAAAGTCCTTCTCGGGATCGAACACGTTATTGAAAAAGTTCGTCAGGGAGTACATGGC
>NZ_JAXCLW010000020.1:0-5754 GCF_034044715.1 Dongia soli
GGGCGGAGCTGATTTGTCGGCAATCCTGTCGCCGATCTGAGGGGACTGTTCCATGTCGGTTTCCTTAACCTCAACTTCATCACGTAAGCTTCAGAAGACCTGATGATGGAGCTTGGTCTCGCGCAAAGGCTTTGTCCCGAAGTTCCCGAGTTTCCGCACGCAGCGAATCGAGGGCGAGCGATGCCGAAAGTCATGACTTTCGACATCCGCCCGGCGCCATCGATTGAAGGACATCGTCGCCCAGATAGAAATGGTGGAAGATAGCCGCGGCTGCATGCACGCCAGCGATCCATAGGATGGCGCTGCCCAGGGCGATGTGTATTTTCATGATCAGTTGCCCCACCTCATGCGCCTGTGCGATCTGGAGGGCAATATCAAATCCGACAAGGGTGAGGGGAATCCCCTCGAGCCAAGTACCGAGCATCGCTGTCGCGGGAATCGCGATGAGGAGCGCATAAAGCGAGAAGTGGACGAGCTTCGAGGCCGCAGCCATCCATCGCGACATCGGTTGCTTCTTGGGCGCGCTGTCGATCAGCCGCCATACCAACCGCAGCACGACGACAATGCAGACGAGCACCCCGAATGTTTCGTGAAATCTGCGGAGCCCCTCCGCGTCCGCGGAATAGAGCGAATAGCGGTCGCTCTTGCTCAGCACATAGGCGGCAAGAACCAGCATGACGGTCAGCCAATGGAAGGCTTGGGTGACGGCGCCGTAGCGAGAGGAAGTGCTGCGCAATCCGACTATCTCACTCCGATCTTAGGCCCGCTGCAGCGGTTGCTAAGCTGGCCAGCTCCTCCAACGTCCAGCTTTACCTTATGACGAACCCCTTGCCCAGGCGTCCTAAATCCGTGTCCGAGCGTCCGGCGCTTCAACCTGGACCGCGGTTGGAGATGCCGTCCCGGCGGAGATCGGGGCATCCGCCAAAAACAACTCCACTTTGCTTCGTGCCGTGCCACAACCGAAGCGGCCGAAACCCGCCAATAGGTACGAGCCCGAAGTCGGCCATTCGCGCAGCAGTGGAAAAACGCTCATCGCGCGCAACGCTTCTCCCTTTTCCAAACTTGCGCGAATCGAGCAAAAACCTTCTGTGCACAGCAAGTCCCTCCAAGAACCGTCCCACCAACGCCGGCAGAATTAGTTATCGGAAGCTCAAGCGACTGCGGGCTCATTCATTCACACCCCTCTAAAGCGCGCTGAGCGTATCGACACCTACAAAAGCCAAATCGAGACTCGGAGAATGATTATGATCCACGATTTGCACAGAGATTGGCAACGCTGGTCGAGGGCGGAACGGGCACTCGCCCCGGTGATTGCGGCGATTCTCCTAATGGCCATTCCAGCAGCTATTCTACTGACTATCTAGAGGTCGTTGAATGCAACAAGTCTCGATAGCCGCACCGGCGAAGTGGTGGCGATCCTCAAAGCCGCTTTCGCGAATTTCGGGAACTGATCTCGACAGACTGATGGGGACGATGGAAGTCGCCTCGGCTCAGCTGTCCGAGTGCCTCTTCGCCACTGAAGCCCGCCTCCACATCGAGAGGACCAATCTGCCGACCATACACTATGGTCTCACCGGTTCCGGCACGATTCTCATCGAAGGCGAAGCAGCGTTCGAGCTCGCCCCGAAAATGCTCGTCGTGGCGCCGCCGAATAAGTCAATCGACATCATCGCGGCCGGTCCATCGTTTGGGCGGCTCCGTAACTGCACCGGCAGCATCAAGAAAAACTGCTTTGTTCCTGGCTCGGTGCACCGCCACGAGATCGGGGAAGGAGAGGCATCATTTTCGCTCGTCTGCGGTCACTTCCATGCAATTTACGGTCCGGGACTTGATCCTTTTGCTTCGCTTGCTTCGCCAATCGCCGAACGCTTTGATGCGCATGGTCAGGTCGACCATCTGATCAACTATGCGATGATGGAACTTGCCGGGCGGGAGATCGGTGGACAGCCGATGGTGTCCACCTTATTCAAGCTGGTGTTGCTGGCTTTGCTTCGTCGCAGTCTAACGTCCACAAACGCTTGGGTGGAGAGTTTTTCGCTTCTGAATGACCCGCCGATAGCGCGCGCGTTTGCTGAAATGGCGTCACGCCCCGCGGCAAACTTCAGAGTTGAAACCCTGTGTAGCTCGGTAGGGTTGAGTCGCTCGGTGTTCATGGCGAGATTCGCGGCCGCGTTTGGAGACTCGCCGATGTCCGTCCTAAGGCGCCTTCGGATGCGACATGCGGCGGGCCTTCTGGCAGCGAATGCACTGTCCATCGAGCAGGTTGCATTTCAGGCGGGCTATCGGAGCCGCAGTAGCTTCAGCCGGGTCTTCCGGAAGCACTACGGAATCGACCCTTCAGACTATCGGGCAGAGGCAAAGCGCGCCGTCGTTACATATGAGGTCGAACGAAGCGGCGCCCTGAATGACTATCCGCCGTTGGCGATTAAAGTAGCGTGATGACGGCGGTCGGCCGATGACCTAATATCCCCACTTTCCTGAATACGGTGTACCCTTATGCGGCTGACCATCGGAGGGCTGCCTAATACCGTGCTGCGTCTCCGTCAGTTTGCCATCGAAGATAAGCGAAAATAGTTCGCGAAGCCTTCCACGAACACCCGCTGGTGGCCGTGCTTGGCCAAAAATATTGCCCATTGGCGGAGTAAGATAATCGACGACCAGAGCATCGACGGGGCGTGCTTCGCACAGCCCGTCGATGGAGACCAGCGTTCCCCAGGCTCGAACCGGGCGCGCGGACCGCTTCCCAATGTCGGCGCTGATGAGATCGAGTACCAAGCCGGCCTTTTGTAGGGCGTCGTGTTCGAGGGCGACGAACTCGTGCTCGCCGGCATAGGGCTCGTCGCTCGCGTATGCTTCTCTCGTTTACAGCTTTACGCGGGAATAAAGCAAATAGGTTCTGTGCACAGCAAGTCTGTGCAAGAGCCGCCCGATCATCGCCGTCAGAATTAGTCATCGGAAGCTCAAGCGACTGCAGGTTGCTCATTCAAAGCGCGCTGAGCGCACCGAAACCTACTAACGCAAATTAGAGGACCTGGAGAATGGTTATGATCTACGATTTGCACAGAGATTGGCCACGCTGGACGACCGCAGAACGGGCATTCGCCCCTGTGATCACAGCGATTCTTTTAATCGACATCCCAACAGCAATTCTACTGATTGCCTGAAGGTGGTTGGATGCGAAAAGTCTCGATGACTGCACAGGCAGCTGGTGGTGATACTGAAAGCCGCCCATGCGTCATCATCTGCGCGAGACGCCACCAACCATACAGGATGCCGCTAGCCGATCGTAGCGATGGAGGCCAACGCACATGAATTGATGTTTGCCGATCGTCATTGTTTGACGCTTTCCAAATAACCACGGCTGCCGCGAATGTCGAATAAACAGAAGGAGATGATCATGACAGGAAAACACCTTATAAGTGCACGACCGGGAGAAACCGGTGGAGTCACCGACCTTTCGGCAGATGTCAGCTGCAATATCGGTGCAGCTCTAAAGAGCCTGCTGGCCGATGTATTTTCTCTCTACCTGAAGACGAAGAACTCCCCTTGGCATATGAGTGAGCCACATATCATCGATTGCCGCCTCCTCCTAGATAGACATGGCATGCAGGTCTTCGCGATGATCGATCCAATCGCTGAGATAATGGGCCAATTGGGTGGGACCACGTTACGTGCCATCGGAAACAACACTCCTACGCAAAGTGCGGCGGATGCAGATGACGAATATATCGGGCCTCAGGGCATGCTTTCTGAACTTCGGGACGACACTCAGCGGTTAACCAAGACGATGCACGAAGGGCGAAAAAACGGTGATGGGACCGGCGACGTCGGGACTGCCAGTCTTTTCGAAGTGTGGATCGATGAAACAGAATGCCGCGCCCGGTTCCGATATAAGGCGCCACGTCATCCTCCTCGTTCGAATAGCTAAGCCAGCCGGGCGGCTGGTAGCTGAGGTGGTTCTCAGCCCCGACGAGACCCGCCACCGATGCAGCGGGCGCCCACGGAAGATCGGTGACGATGTCACCGAGACCTTGCCCGGCCCGGTTCAAGATCATCCGCACGGCGCGCCAAGGCTTGCATGCCACTGCTGTGGCGGCGCACTGCAGGTCGCCGCGCCGGTGCTTCCCATTGAGCAGGGTGGTCGGACCTCGGCCTTGTGGCCCATCTGCTGATCTCAAAATATTCGGAATCATCCGCCGTTTTGCCGGCAGTCTCAGATCTATACCGGAAGATGGCGAGCTCGAGCGATCGGCATGGAAGCCGGCACCGGTCATGACATGCGGCCGATGACATTGACCAGAGCAGAGAGCAACGCCGCGGACATTCGGACACATATTCAGGACCATAAGATCTCCGCCCGTCCCTACAATGAGTTCTATCTCAAGTCACGCACCGCGGCCAAGATACTGAAGAGATGGAGAATTCTATGATCGGAAGGATTTTTAGCGCTAAGGCTGCCGTCGCCTGCGCAACAAGCTTGAGAGTTTCGGTTACCGCCACTTATTTTGGCGCAAAGGGCTAGCGATAATGCTCCGCCGCCCCGCCCGGTACTTGCCCAAGCACCACTCCGCCGGCGTGCTTCATTCGCCGGAAAAGCTCCTTGATTGGGCTTTTGTTGGGCCCCCTCACCCCTACTCGCAGCTCACGCAGCCCGCTGAAAAACCTGCAGCATAAAGAGAACAGACATGAAATCTCACCTTATTGCTTCCGCCCTCCTCATTGCTGCGGTGACTGGTATAACGATTGTCCCAGCGATAGCCGATGATGCTTCACTGCAAACGATCGTCGATAAAGATGGAAACATGCGGATGCCGGACAACTACCGAGCCCGTTTTCAGTTTCTCGGTGCTTGGGCAATTGCGGCAGAATCCGGCCAAGGATCGAAGCAGATGCATATTGTTTATGCATCTCCTGGTACTGCTGATCAATATCGGGCGACCGGACAGTTTCCGGACGGAGCTGTCTTAGTCAAAGAGGTATACGAGACATCGACGGAAGACATGGCGACCGGTACCGTAAGCAGGGAATCAACCTTGAAAGGCTGGTTTCTCATGGTAAGGGATAGCAAGCATAGCTTCCCCAAGAACAAGCTTTGGGGCGACGGATGGGGCTGGTCCTGGTTCGACGCCGGTGATCCAACCAAAACGACGTCTACCGATTACGTTTCCGACTGCAAATCCTGCCATATACCAGCCAGCTCCACGGATTGGATCTACATTCAGGGATATCCGCCTCTCTCAAAATGACGAGACGGCCTTATTGAGCGGTTACCTCCGGGCATCCGACCTCACATCGGACAACTCTTCGAAGACCAAATTCGTGCGCGCCGGCGCAGGCGTTGGTGGTCAAGACGATTCGGCCTCAATCCGCTCACTTTGAGATTCAAAAAGACGGACCTTGAAGAAGCCACGGCGGCTGGAAGCTCCGCTTGAGGGTGGCCTCGACGCTGACAACGGTGGCGAGGCCAGCGACTTGATATTTAGCCTTCAATCGCATCGCATTACTCGATCTCAGGTCAGCATGATTCGATATATCCGTGAGGGCGCGGCGATCAGTCGGAACGGGGAAATGATGGAAGGGGAAATGACAGAAGGGGAGACGGGCCAGCGGCGGGCGATGGGGCGTCAGGCTGGAGAGCGCGGGAAGAAGCGCGGTCCAGTGTTCAGAACAGTAAAAAGGCTCCGGCTTTGGCTGAACCGGGTTCTGGCGGCGCATTCCGAGGTCGGCGATCCGGCGGTCTTCGACAATGATGTG
>NZ_JAXCLW010000021.1:0-5374 GCF_034044715.1 Dongia soli
TCTGCTAATTGACATTGTTGAGAGAAGAGAAGGGATACGCGGGCGGCGGATCTTGATTGGGCTTAGGCCTGGTATGAAGATCATTGCCGAATGCGTGTCTACTTAAGAACGGACTGGTTGTCTGTTGCTGGGTTGACTGGAGTGATCTGGTTGATCGGCGATGGGGGATTGGTTCGGACAGTAAGCAAGAACGTGTTTGTGTAAGGATCTTCGTTGATTTGCTTGGTCTTCGGACTGGGCAGGTTAACCTGAGAGTTTGATCCTGGCTCAGAACGAACGCTGGCGGCATGCCTAACACATGCAAGTCGAACGGGATCCTGGCTTCGGCCAGGTGAGAGTGGCGGACGGGTGAGTAACGCGTGGGAACCTGCCCAGAGGTACGGAATAACAGTTGGAAACGACTGCTAATACCGTATGAGCCCGAGAGGGGAAAGATTTATCGCCTTTGGAGGGGCCCGCGTCAGATTAGGTAGTTGGTGGGGTAAAGGCCTACCAAGCCTACGATCTGTAGCTGGTCTGAGAGGATGATCAGCCACACTGGGACTGAGATACGGCCCAGACTCCTACGGGAGGCAGCAGTGGGGAATATTGGACAATGGGGGCAACCCTGATCCAGCAATGCCGCGTGAGTGATGAAGGCCTTAGGGTTGTAAAGCTCTTTTGCCAGGGACGATGATGACGGTACCTGGAGAATAAGCCCCGGCTAACTTCGTGCCAGCAGCCGCGGTAATACGAAGGGGGCTAGCGTTGTTCGGAATTACTGGGCGTAAAGGGCGCGTAGGCGGTCTGATAAGTTAGATGTGAAATTCCCGGGCTTAACCTGGGGGCTGCATTTGATACTGTCAGGCTTGAATCCAGGAGAGGATAGTGGAATTCCCAGTGTAGAGGTGAAATTCGTAGATATTGGGAAGAACACCAGTGGCGAAGGCGGCTATCTGGACTGGTATTGACGCTGAGGCGCGAAAGCGTGGGGAGCAAACAGGATTAGATACCCTGGTAGTCCACGCCGTAAACGATGAGTGCTAGACGCTGGTAGGTTTACCTATCGGTGTCGCAGCTAACGCATTAAGCACTCCGCCTGGGGAGTACGGTCGCAAGATTAAAACTCAAAGGAATTGACGGGGGCCCGCACAAGCGGTGGAGCATGTGGTTTAATTCGAAGCAACGCGCAGAACCTTACCAACCCTTGACATGGGACGTATGGGCTTCAGAGATGAGGTCCTTCAGTTCGGCTGGCGTCCACACAGGTGCTGCATGGCTGTCGTCAGCTCGTGTCGTGAGATGTTGGGTTAAGTCCCGCAACGAGCGCAACCCCCATCTTCAGTTGCCATCATTTAGTTGGGCACTCTGGAGAAACTGCCGGTGACAAGCCGGAGGAAGGCGGGGATGACGTCAAGTCCTCATGGCCCTTACGGGTTGGGCTACACACGTGCTACAATGGTGGTGACAATGGGTTGCGAGGCGGTGACGCCAAGCTAATCTCAAAAAGCCATCTCAGTTCGGATTGTACTCTGCAACTCGAGTACATGAAGTTGGAATCGCTAGTAATCGCGCATCAGCATGGCGCGGTGAATACGTTCCCGGGCCTTGTACACACCGCCCGTCACACCATGGGAGTTGGTTCTACCCGAAGCCGGTGCGCTAACCGCAAGGAGGCAGCCGACCACGGTAGGGTCAGTGACTGGGGTGAAGTCGTAACAAGGTAGCCGTAGGGGAACCTGCGGCTGGATCACCTCCTTTCTAAGGAAGCTGCTGGAACGTTCTCACGGAACGTCTGGCGCTTTACTTACACAAGACGACACCAGGTTCCGATCGGAACCGCCGTCCACGCATCCCTTCTCGAGGAACCAGAAGTCAGCGATCCTGGCATGAGCACAGGATGCCTGATCACAAGATCGGGGCTGTAGCTCAGTTGGGAGAGCGCCTGCTTTGCAAGCAGGAGGTCATCGGTTCGATCCCGTTCAGCTCCACCATTTTGGTGATAGTCCGGGACCGAGATGCTGAGCATCTGGGCTTGTAGCTCAGTTGGTTAGAGCGCGCGCTTGATAAGCGTGAGGTCGGAAGTTCAAGTCTTCCCAGGCCCACCATTCTCCTGGCAGCGCGCTAGATGGGTTCCTCGTTGAAGAAAAGGTTTTGGCTGGTGCCGAAGGCGGGAGACTGCCGGGTGCTGGTTTGCTGTTTGTCATTGTTGATCGGATGTGAACTCGACCATTGGTCAGGTCTTTCCAACACGCCTGTGGCGTCAAGGAGACTTGGTGCCATGGGATCCAACACCGCCTTGCGGGTAGCAAGATGGGCGGTGGACCTTTGGTCGAGATAAGAAGAAGTGCTGAGTTAAGTCAAAATCGCTTGGTGCACGGGAAGCGCGGACGTTTGTCTGTTTATCGACATTGTCTGTTTATCACTGTGTGCGATGGGATTTTGGATCAAGCGTTTAAGGGCATTTGGTGGATGCCTTGGCACTGAGAGGCGATGAAGGACGTAGCACGTTGCGATAAGTCACGGGGAGCCGCGAGCAGGCTTTGATCCGTGAATTTCCGAATGGGGAAACCCCACCGTTAGGTGATCCTGAGCTGAATACATAGGCTGAGGAAGCGAACCCAGGGAACTGAAACATCTCAGTACCTGGAGGAAAGGACATCAACCGAGACTCCGTTAGTAGTGGCGAGCGAACGCGGACCAGGCCAGTAATATCAGCGATAGAACCAGAACTGTCTGGAAAGGCAGGCCGCAGTGGGTGATAGCCCCGTATGGGTAGAATTCGTTGATATTCTCGAGTAGGGCGGGACACGTGAAATCCTGTCTGAACATGGGGGGACCACCCTCCAAGCCTAAGTACTCCTCAGTGACCGATAGTGCACTAGTACCGTGAGGGAAAGGTGAAAAGCACCCCGATGAGGGGAGTGAAATAGAATCTGAAACCGAATGCCTACAAGCAGTGGGAGCCTCCTTGAGGGGTGACCGCGTACCTCTTGTATAATGGGTCAGCGACTTAGTCTTACGAGCAAGCTTAAGCCGGTAGGTGTAGGCGCAGCGAAAGCGAGTCTGAATAGGGCGAATTAGTTCGTGGGATTAGACCCGAAACCGGGTGATCTAGCCATGGGCAGGCTGAAGGTGAGGTAACACTTACTGGAGGGCCGAACCCACGTCTGTTGAAAAAGACGGGGATGACCTGTGGCTAGGGGTGAAAGGCCAATCAAACTCGGAAATAGCTGGTTCTCCGCGAAATCTATTTAGGTAGAGCGTCAGATGTTCACCGTAGGGGGTAGAGCACTGGATGGGCTAGGGGGGAGCGATCCTTACCAAACCTAACCAAACTCCGAATACCTATGGGTTATAATCTGGCAGACAGACTGTGGGTGCTAAGGTCCATGGTCGAGAGGGGAAGAGCCCAGACCGCCATCTAAGGTCCCCAAGTTATGGCTAAGTGGGAAAGGATGTAGGAAGGCCAAGACAGCCAGGAGGTTGGCTTAGAAGCAGCCATCCTTTAAAGAAAGCGTAATAGCTCACTGGTCTAGACAAGCCGTCCCGCGCCGAAAATGTAACGGGGCTAAAGCCATACACCGAAGATGCGGGTGTGCGAGCAATCGCACGCAGTAGCGGAGCGTTCCGTAAGCCTGTGAAGGTGTGCCGTAAGGCATGCTGGAGGTATCGGAAGTGAGAATGCTGACATGAGTAGCGACAAACAGAGTGAGAAACTCTGTCGCCGAAAGCCCAAGGGTTCCTGCGCAAGGTTAATCCGCGCAGGGTGAGCCGGCCCCTAAGACGAGGGCGACAGCCGTAGTCGATGGGAATCAGGTTAATATTCCTGAGCCTGCTGGATGTGACGAAGGCCGTATATTGTTCTGGCTTATTGGATTGCCGGGGCAGTGAAGGACTTCCTGGAAAGAACGCCAGCGTTTAGACCGTACCCCAAACCGACACAGGTGGGCTGGTAGAGTATACCAAGGCGCTTGAGAGAATGATGTTGAAGGAACTCGGCAAATTGCCCTCGTAACTTCGGAAGAAGAGGGCCCCGTCGGTGGGCAACCATTGGCGGGGGGCACAGACCAGGGGGTGGCGACTGTTTAACAAAAACACAGGGCTCTGCGAAATCGATAAGATGACGTATAGGGTCTGACGCCTGCCCGGTGCCGGAAGGTTAAGAGGAGGGGTGCAAGCTCTGAATCGAAGCCCCGGTAAACGGCGGCCGTAACTATAACGGTCCTAAGGTAGCGAAATTCCTTGTCGGGTAAGTTCCGACCTGCACGAATGGCGTAACGACTTCCCCGCTGTCTCCAACATCAACTCAGCGAAATTGAATTCCCCGTGAAGATGCGGGGTACCCGCGGTTAGACGGAAAGACCCCATGCACCTTTACTATAGCTTTGCAGTGGTATTAGGGAATGAATGTGTAGGATAGGTGGGAGCCTATGAAGCGCCGGCGCCAGTTGGTGTGGAGGCAACCTTGAAATACCACCCTTTTGTTCTCTGATATCTAACCGAGCTCCCTGAAGCGGGAGCCGGGACCCTGCATGGTGGGTAGTTTGACTGGGGCGGTCGCCTCCCAAAGAGTAACGGAGGCGCGCGATGGTAGGCTCAAGCTGGTCGGAAATCAGCTGTTGAGTGCAATGGCATAAGCCTGCCTGACTGCGAGACTGACAAGTCGAGCAGAGACGAAAGTCGGTCATAGTGATCCGGTGGTTCCACGTGGACGGGCCATCGCTCAACGGATAAAAGGTACGCTGGGGATAACAGGCTGATCTCCCCCAAGAGTCCATATCGACGGGGAGGTTTGGCACCTCGATGTCGGCTCATCACATCCTGGGGCTGGAGCAGGTCCCAAGGGTATGGCTGTTCGCCATTTAAAGTGGTACGTGAGCTGGGTTCAGAACGTCGTGAGACAGTTCGGTCCCTATCTGCCGTGGGTGTTGGAGTATTGAGAGGATTTGTCCCTAGTACGAGAGGACCGGGATGAACGCACCTCTGGTGTACCGGTTGTCGCGCCAGCGGCATCGCCGGGTAGCTATGTGCGGACGGGATAACCGCTGAAAGCATCTAAGCGGGAAACCCACCTCAAAACCAGTACTCCCTATGAGAGCCGTGAAAGACCATCACGTTGATAGGCCGGGTGTGGAAGCGCAGTAATGTGTGAAGCTAACCGGTACTAATTGCTCCATTGGCTTGATCTGGTCTCATCGCATGCAGCGATAAGCAGATGATGGCTGGCACAGCACTTCTTCAAACATCACATCCTTGCTGGCTTCGACGACCTGGTGGTTTTGGCGAGGGGCAATACACCCGATCCCATTCCGAACTCGGCCGTGAAAACCCTCAGCGCCGATGGTACTCCGTCTCAAGACGTGGGAGAGTAGGTCGCCGCCAGGTCTTCGAA
>NZ_JAXCLW010000022.1:0-2784 GCF_034044715.1 Dongia soli
TTGGTCAAGCTCTACGATGACGCCAAGACATACCCGGACGGGAAATGGCTGACAGTTGAGATTTCATCCGCAGATGAGGGCATGACGTGACGGAGCTTTTGACGATGAAGCGCCCTCCACGGCAAGGCGGTTGAATGGGGCCGAATCGTGACTTTCGCACGCTGCAGACGAAGCCCGAGCCGACGCCGCCCATTCGGTTGCGGTGGAGGTCCGGCGAGCATGATCGGGAGAACACTGGCGATCTCGCCACAGAGGATCCTGGGGGCGGCCTACTATTGTGCAGCGTTCTGCTGCTTAACGCACGCCACGACGTAGCCGTTGATCTTTTCGCTTCCTTTGGCCGCGATGCGAAAAACCTTGCGCAGGTCATCCTTGAGCTTCTTGACGACGGGCGTCCGCACGATCAGAAGACGGATAGCGTGACGCGCACGCATTCAGGGCGTTGAAATCGGAGGTCGATGAAGCTCCGCGACAAGAACACCGACAGCACGCGAAATCCGTTCAAGGTTTCTCCTGCCGCTGCACTGATGCAGCGTGTAGACGCCGTTACTGCCCGCTACGTTATGCTGCGTCGATGGAGTTCGGTGACCGGCACAATGACAAGCCAGGAGTCCGGCCGCGGCCAGGGCAGGTTGGCAATGTCGAAACATCGGCGCGCCAGGGCCTCCGGGTCGGTCTCCTTCAACTTGGCGGTGATGACCGGGGCTGCACATGAAGTCTGTCCTGTCGGTCAGCATGCAGGCGCATAGCCTGTGGCACCCGCCCCAGGTTGTATGTCGCCTGCGGCGCCGATACAGCAGGATGCTGTATGCAAACACTGCCATCGATAACGCAGAAGCGCTTCTACGCCGGTTTTCCATGCCAATTGAAGATTGATCTCGTTTTTCATGCATCCTAAGCTTTCGCTGTCCGTTCGCGCACTGGTGAGACCGCCAGGCGATTAATTAATGGATAACTCTGCCGGCCAAGTGCGGTAGGTGAATAATGGACGGTTCAACGGATCTCTTGCTGCCGAAACACCCGGCTTATCGGCATACTTATGATGTCTATTCTGTGATCGCCGGGGGTCTTGCCCCACCGAATATCGAGGAGGTTTCTACTTCCTGGCGCCGATCCGCATGTCAGTATGGAATCAACCCTGACAAGAGCGAGGCACCCAATATTCTGACGTTGAAGGAAGTTGAGAGCCATCGTCAGGCGTTAGATGACCTAATTTTCTGTGCCCAAGAGGAAATAGATCATCTCTACAAGGTGGTGCGGGACGCCGGCTACACTGTCCTCCTCTGTAACAGGACGGGTGTGGCAGTCGAACATCGCGGCGATGCCACGGCGGCAGACCAGTTCAAAAACTGGGGTGCTTGGCTAGGTGGTGTATTTGCTGAGGAGCTTGAGGGCACAAACGGAATAGGTACCTGCATCGCCGAAGAACGCTCCGTTACCATTCACAGAAGTCAACATTTTCGCTCACGGAACACCGATTTGAGCTGCTCCGGTGCACCGATCTTTGACATAGATGGAACATTGATGGCCGTGCTGGATGTCTCCTCAGTTGACCCGGGACTCTCCGAGTCAGCTCACGGACTTGCAGGCCCTTTGACCATTAAGTCCGCGCGGGCGATCGAAGAGCGATATTTTCGAACCAGGTTTCGGAAGGAATGGATCGTCATGATTGTCCCGCCAGAGGACGATTCCAATGCAATGCTGCTGGCCGTGGACGCGGGTGAGCGCATTATTGCCGCCAATCGATCGGCACGAGACACCTTCCATCTCCAGAATGACGCGTTCCCGTCGGGGCTAAGTTTATGGACCATATTCGTGAAAGACGCTGATCTCTTCCGCCCGACGAAGGCAGAGGACCTCCCCAAAACCCTGACGCGCCAGGGAGATTTCTCGCAATGGCTTGTCCTCGCGACACCGCCACAGAAGGCGTCAAGCCTGTTATATGGCCAAAAGGACGTGGCGTTACACACACGTCCCCGACTAGGCCTTCTTGGCGCTTTGAAAAACCTGCCGCCAAAGACAACGGTATATGGCGGACTCTCACCCCGCACCATGCGCCGAGTGTGCGAGTACATCGAGCAGCATTTTTCGGAGCGCATTCAGATTGCGGAGCTCGCCGGAATTGCTAGCCTTTCAATCTATCACTTCGCACGGCAGTTCAGGGTTTCGGCAGGCGTCACCCCACATATTTACATTACTCGAAAACGTCTCGAGGTAGCTCGCACCATGCTCACGCAGACAGACTTGTCGGTAACAGAAGTTGCTCTGGCGGCGGGCTTTTCCGATCAGAGTCATTTTACGCGGTTATTCCGGCATTTTGTTGGCACGACGCCAGCACGGTTCCGATGGTCCCAGCGTTAAATTGCAGTATCACAAACTGACTTTCGTGGACAAAAACTACATGTGCTGCACGTTGGTCATCGCGATCTCGTCGGTGGTGCCATAGAACTTCAAAACGCGACGCGCCCACGGCGCTCTTCGGTTGCGAAGAGCCTCGTCATGCCATGAAGGTTGCGTCCGATCTTCAGGATCGAGGCCGAGACCGACCGGTATCCTAATCGTAGAAAAGCCATTACGTGGTAGCGGCTGTGACGATCAAAATCGGTTCACTGCGGTATCATCCGTGGGGCGATACCGCAGTGACCCTGCAGACATCTGGATACGCGTTCCCTGCACAGATCGGCAGGACGAAGATCCCCGGCGAAGAAACCTCACTTGTGGTATTTCTGGGCGATTTCGTCGAGCGATGGGTAAAACTGGGTCCATACATCGTCTTTTTTGGCG
>NZ_JAXCLW010000023.1:0-1862 GCF_034044715.1 Dongia soli
AAGGCGACGGGTCTGTGTCACACGGATTACTTCACCCTGTCGGGGGCCGATCCGGAAGGGCTGTTCCCGGCCATTCTGGGCCATGAGGGGGCGGGGATCGTGGTCGATGTGGGGCCGGGTGTGACGACGCTCAAGAAGGGCGACCACGTGATCCCGCTCTATACGCCCGAATGCCGGCAATGCGAATATTGCTTGAGCCAGAAGACCAATCTTTGCCAGGCGATCCGGGTGACCCAGGGCCAGGGTCTGATGCCCGATGGCAGCAGCCGTTTCTCGCTCGGCGGCAAGAAGGTGCATCACTACATGGGCACCTCGACCTTCGCCAATTACACGGTGGTGCCGGAGATCGCCTTGGCGAAGATCCGCGCGGACGCCCCCTTCGACAAGGTCTGCTATATCGGCTGCGGCGTCACCACCGGGATCGGTGCGGTGATCAACACCGCCAAGGTGGAGGCCGGGGCCAATGTGGTGGTGTTCGGCCTGGGCGGGATCGGCCTCAATGTGATCCAGGGGGCCCGCATGGTGGGGGCCAATATGATCATCGGGGTCGATATCAACCCGGCCCGCAAGGCAATCGCCGAGAAGTTCGGCATGACCCATTTCGTCAACCCGAAGGAGGTCGAGGGCGATCTCGTCCCCTATCTCGTCAACCTGACCAAGGGTGGCGCCGATTACAGCTTCGAATGCATCGGCAATGTGACCCTGATGCGCCAGGCTTTGGAATGCTGCCACAAGGGCTGGGGTGTCTCGGTCATCATCGGCGTCGCCGGGGCCGGCCAGGAGATCGCCACCCGGCCGTTCCAGCTGGTGACCGGCCGGGTCTGGAAGGGCACCGCCTTCGGCGGGGCGCGCGGCCGCACCGATGTGCCGAAGATCGTCGACTGGTACATGGACGGCAAGATCAATATCGATGATCTCATCACCCATACGATGCCGCTCGAGGACATCAACAAGGGCTTCGAGCTGATGAAGGCCGGCACCTCGATCCGCGGCGTGGTGCTGTACTGATGGCGGTGGCGACCCCCGCCCTGGAGACCCTGGCCGAGCATGGCTGTTTTGGCGGCCGCCAGGGCTTCTACCGCCATCAATCCCGGGAGATCGGCCTCGCCATGCGTCTGGCGGTCTTCCTGCCGCCGCAGGCAAAGAACGGCAAGAAGCTGCCGGTCGTGACCTATCTGGCCGGGCTGACCTGCACCGAGGAGACCTTTCCGATCAAGGCCGGGGCGCAGCGTGTGGCGGCCGAATTGGGCCTCATCCTGGTCGCCCCCGATACCAGCCCGCGGGGCACCGATTTCCCCGGCCAGGCGGCAAGCTGGGATTTCGGCGTCGGGGCCGGCTTCTATCTCGATGCCACCGAGGCGCCCTGGGCCCAGCATTGGCGCATGGGCGCCTATGTCACCAAGGAACTGCCCGAGCTGATCGGCGCCCAGTTCCCCGCCGACCTCACCCGCCAGGGGATCTTCGGCCATTCCATGGGCGGCCATGGCGCGCTCGTCTCGGCGCTGCGCCATCCCGGCCAGTACCGCTCGCTCTCGGCCCTGGCGCCGGTCGCCGCCCCCAGCCAATGCCCCTGGGGCCAGAAGGCCTTCCGCGGCTATCTCGGCGCCAACACCGCCAGCTGGGCGCAATATGACGCCACCGAGCTCCTGCAAACCAACGGTCCGTTCCCCGGCGACATCCTGATCGACCAGGGGCTGGACGACCAATTCCTGGCCCAGCAGCTCCATCCGCATCTCTTCGAAGCGGCCGCCAAGCAGACCGGGCAGCGGCTCACCCTGCGCCGCCACCCCGGCTATGACCACGGCTACTTCTTCATCCAATCCTTCGTCGAAGACCATCTCCGCCATCACCATAAGGCGCTG
>NZ_JAXCLW010000024.1:0-1758 GCF_034044715.1 Dongia soli
GTGATGACGACCTTCTTGGCCTTGCCCAGCATGTCGAGCGTGACGCTCTCCAGCTTAATGCCCAGGTCTTCGGAGATAACCTGGCCACCGGTCAGGATGGCGATGTCTTCCAGCATCGCCTTACGGCGATCGCCGAAGCCCGGCGCCTTCACGGCAGCGACTTTCAGACCGCCACGCAGCTTGTTGACGACGAGGGTGGCCAAGGCTTCGCCTTCGATGTCTTCGGCAATGATCAGCAGCGGACGACCCGACTGCACCACCGCTTCCAGAATCGGCAGCATCGCCTGCAGGCCCGAGAGCTTCTTCTCGTGCAGCAGAATGTACGGCGCGTCCAACTCGGTGGTCATCTTCTCGGCGTTGGTGATGAAATACGGCGAGAGATAGCCACGGTCGAACTGCATACCTTCGACGACGTCGAGTTCGGTCTCCAGGCCCTTGGCCTCTTCCACCGTAATGACGCCCTGGTTGCCGACCTTCTGCATCGCCTTGGCGATCATGGCGCCGATTTCCTTCTCGCCATTGGCGGCGATCGAACCGACCTGGCTGATCTCCTCCGAGGTCGAGACCTTCTTCGAGCGCTTCTGCACGTCGGCCACGATGACCTCAACAGCGGCGTCGATGCCGCGCTTCAGATCCATCGGGTTCATACCGGCGGCAACCGCCTTGCCGCCCTCGCGGACGATCGACTGGGCGAGCACGGTCGCGGTGGTGGTGCCGTCACCGGCGAGATCACTAGTCTTCGAGGCAACTTCGCGCACCATCTGGGCGCCCATGTTCTCGAACTTGTCCGCCAGTTCTATTTCCTTGGCGACGGTGACGCCGTCCTTGGTGATCCGGGGGGCACCGTAGGCCTTGTCGATGACGACATTGCGGCCCTTGGGACCGAGGGTGACCTTCACCGCATTGGCGAGAATGTCGACGCCGCGCAGCATGCGGTCACGGGCGTCACTACTAAAACGAACGTCCTTAGCGGCCATGATTTTTTATTCCTTCTAGAGTTTGCGGGAGAAGCGGCGCTGTTAGGCGACCTTCTTCTTCGAACCGGAAGCGGTGCCCTCGATAATGCCGAGAATGTCCGATTCCTTCATGATGAGAAGGTCTTCGCCGTCCACTTTTACTTCCGAGCCTGACCACTTGCCGAACAGGATGCGGTCGCCCGCCTTGACATCGAGCGGCGTCAGCTTGCCGTCCTCGTTCTTGATGCCAGCGCCCACGGCGATGACTTCGCCTTCCTGCGGCTTTTCCTGGGCGGTGTCGGGAATGATGATGCCCCCCGCGGTCTTTGCGACGCCTTCGATGCGGCGTACCAGAACGCGGTCGTGGAGCGGGCGGAACTTCATGGAGATCCTCCGTAAGTGTCTGAAAACGGCTTATTGAAAATACCGGGCCGAGCCTTGCGCGGGTCTTCTTTAAGGGACCTCAGCACTCTCGTCGGGCGAGTGCTAAGCATATGGGCCCATGCCCCTCGAACTTCAAGGGCTAAAGCCCGAGAATTCAACGGAAATTCGCAGCAGTTTCTTTCCTGAGCCAACGTCCGGCCGAGATGCCAGTCCCCGGATCATGAAAGAATCGCCACTGCGATACGCCCACGAGAGATGTTTGAGATTCCTTGACGAGCTTGTGTTCTGAGAGAGTCGCGTTCATCGCCGTGCCCTCATCGACGCTTCAGCCATCTTCGGCGGGGGACGTCTGGGCGTCGCCCGAACCTCGGCAGAACTCGCAAGCGCCTCGTCCAACCGGTTTTAGCGGGATAGGTAC
>NZ_JAXCLW010000025.1:0-1525 GCF_034044715.1 Dongia soli
CGGCATCGCCAATGCTGGCCGCTTTGACCACAACCGGAACGCCCTGGATATCCAACCCCGTCATCGTCAATGCATTCGACACCACCGCCTTCGGCAGTCCCGACCCCTCCGGACTGGCTTTCATTCCTGGCTCGACGCCGGGGACGGGCAAGCTGCTCCTTTCGGATTCCGAGGTCGATGAATCGCCCTTCCTGAAGACCAACAATCTCTTCACGCTGTCGCAGACCGGGACCTTCGATCATGCGACCAGCCTGACAAGCTTCACCAATGAGCCGACCGGGCTCGCCTATAATCCGAACAATGGCCATCTCTTCATCAGCGATGACGACAAGGATGGCATTTTCGAGGTCGCCGCCAACAACCCCAGCGTACAGCTCAAATTCTTCTCGACCCGCGCTTATGCGACCGATGCCGAGGATGTCGCCTATGACCCGGCGAGCGATCATCTGTTCATCATGGAGGGCGGTACCGGCGGGCTCAATGCGAGCACGATTTTCGAGACCACGACCGACGGTACGCTCGTTCAATCGATCACGCTGCCATCGACGATCGCCGACCCGGAGGCGATCGCCTATGATTCCGCGCATCAGGTATTCTACGTCACCGGCGGGTCAGCGCGGGATATCTGGGTGGTCTCCCGGGATGGTCAGACCATCCTGAATACCATCACCGTCATGGAAACGATGACCAACACGCTGAGCGGCACGACGGTCCATCCTAAGGGCCTGTTGATCGCGCCGAGCAGCGATCCAAATGACGATCCGGGCACGATGTCGCTTTATGTTGCCGATTATGGCGGGCAGCACATCAACGACGGCCGAATCTACGAAATTCAACTCTCATCCAATCCGACCCAGCCGGCATTGTTTTCCACCGCCGATAACAATGTCGATTTCAATCACGTCACCAAGGGGAGCTATCTTGCCGGCTCGCAATATGAGGCTCTCGCCGGCAATGACACGGTCATCCTGCCGGCGACGGCGGCGGCTGCGGCGGCGGCCGGATATAATCCCGTGCAAACCGCCTTTCACGGCAATGACGGCAATGACACGATTACCGGTGGTGCGCTGAACGACTCCATCTATGGCGATGTCGGTAACGACATTCTGGTTGGCGGTGCCGGCAATGATCGCCTGTTCGGCGGCAACACCAATGATACCTTAAGCGGCGGCTTGGGCGATGATCTGCTGGATGGTGGATCCGGTACCAACACCGTGGATTACACTGCGTCGGCGACCGCGGTGACCGTCGATCTGTCGCTCGGCACCGCCAGCGGCGAGGGTGCGGATACCCTGATCAATATCGCCAACGTGACCGGCTCGAACTTCAAGGACACCATTACCGGCAATGCTGCGGCCAATATCCTCCAGGGTGGCGGTGGCAATGACACGATAGGGGGCGGCGCCGGGAACGATACGATACGGGGAGGTGATGGCAATGACATCATCACCGGTGGCGATGGCACCGATACGGCCTTCGGTGATGCCGGCAACGATACGCTGAAATGGGACAGCGCCGACAGCTT
>NZ_JAXCLW010000026.1:0-1517 GCF_034044715.1 Dongia soli
CACCAGCCTGGGGGTCAGGCAAGACCGAGCGCCGTGGCAAGGCCAAGTGCCCGAGCGACGCCGGCTCCATAGGCCGGATCGGCGCGTGTGCAATTGGCGACATGGCGTTCCTGGATATGGCGCTTGGCGCCACCCAGGGCACGGGCGGTGTTCTCGAACAGCGCCTGTTGCTGTTCCTTCGTCATCAGGCGGAACAGATTGCCCGGCTGTTCCCAATGATCGTCATCGACCCGGTGATCCCAGTGTTTCGCCGGGCCGGTGATGTCGAGCGGCGGTTCGCTGAAATCCGGCCGGTCGCCCCAGACATTTTCGCTGTTGGGGTGATAGCTGACGGTGCCGCCGAGATTGCCGTCGGTCCGCATGGCGCCGTCGCGGTGATAGGAGTGGAACGGGCATTTCGGCGCATTGACCGGAATGTGGTTGAAGTTGACGCCCAGGCGGTAACGCTGGGTATCGCCATAGGAGAAGAGCCGCGCCTGCAGCATCTTGTCCGGCGAGAAGCCGATGCCCGGCACCACATTGGCGGGCGAGAAGGCGGCCTGTTCGACCTCGGCGAAATAATTCTCCGGATTGCGGTTGAGCTCCAGCACGCCGACCTCGATCAGCGGATACTCCTTCTTCGGCCAGACCTTGGTGAGGTCGAAGGGATTGTGCCGGTGGTGCTTGGCCTGGTCCTCCGTCATCACCTGGATGAACATCTTCCAGCGCGGGAAGTCGCCGGCCTCGATGCTGTTATAGAGATCGGCGAGATGGCTTTCGCGGTCCTTGCCGATCAGCGTCTCGGCCTCGCCATCGGTCAGGTTCTGGATGCCCTGCTCGGTGCGGAAATGGAACTTCACCCAGACCCGTTCGTTGTTCGCGCTGATCATCGAGAAGGTGTGGCTGCCGAAGCCATGCATGTGGCGGAAGCTCTTCGGGATGCCGCGTTCGCTCATCACGATCGTCACCTGATGCAGCGCCTCCGGCAGCAGG
The DNA here is from genome assembly GCF_034044715.1 of Dongia soli. Taxonomy (NCBI): domain Bacteria; kingdom Pseudomonadati; phylum Pseudomonadota; class Alphaproteobacteria; order Rhodospirillales; family Dongiaceae; genus Dongia; species Dongia soli. The sequence continues at coordinate 973 of NZ_JAXCLW010000026.1, forward strand.
GTCCAGAAGTCCCAGTTATTGTCGGCGCTGCGCCGGCCGGTGCGCGGGTCGCGCTTGATCGCGTGGTTCAAGTCGGAGAAGCGCAACGGATCGCGGAAGAAGAAGACCGGCGTGTTGTTGCCGACCACGTCCCAATTGCCTTCCTCGGTATAGAACTTGATGGCGAAGCCGCGAATGTCGCGTTCCGCATCGGCGGCGCCCCGTTCGCCGGCCACGGTGGAGAAGCGGATGAAGAGCGGCGTCTTCTTGCCGATTTCCGAGAAGATCTTGGCGCGGGTATATTTCCGGATGTCCTTGGTGACCGTGAAGGTACCATAGGCACCGCCGCCTTTGGCATGCATGCGCCGTTCGGGAATCACCTCGCGGTCGAAATGCGCCATCTTCTCGATCAGCCAGATATCCTCCAGCAGCGCCGGGCCCCGCGGACCGGCGGTGAGGATGTTGGTGTTGTCGGCAACTGGCGCGCCGGTCGCGTTGGTCAATCCCGGAGCCTTGTTCGTGTCTGGATTTTTGGCCATGGTACCTGTCCCTCTCAGGCATGTGTT
>NZ_JAXCLW010000027.1:0-1191 GCF_034044715.1 Dongia soli
ATGGCGAAGGCGAAATTTGAGCGGAACAAGCCGCACTGCAACGTTGGGACGATTGGCCACGTTGACCATGGTAAGACGTCGCTGACGGCGGCGATCACGAAGGTTTTGGCTGAGACTGGCGGTGCGACGTTCACGGCCTATGACCAGATCGACAAGGCGCCGGAAGAGCGGGCGCGCGGTATTACGATTTCGACGGCGCATGTGGAATATGAGACGACGAACCGTCACTATGCCCATGTGGACTGCCCGGGCCATGCCGATTACGTGAAGAACATGATCACCGGTGCGGCGCAGATGGACGGCGCGATCCTGGTGGTGTCGGCGGCTGACGGCCCGATGCCGCAGACCCGCGAGCACATCCTGCTGGCCCGCCAGGTCGGCGTGCCGGCGCTGGTTGTGTTCATGAACAAGTGCGACATGGTTGACGATCCGGAGCTGCTGGACCTGGTCGAGCTGGAAGTGCGCGAGCTGCTGAGCTCCTACGATTTCCCGGGCGACAAGATCCCGATCGTGCGCGGTTCGGCCCTGTGCGCCCTGGAAGACCGCGAGCCGGCTTTGGGCAAGGAAGCGATCCTGAAGCTGATGCAGGCGGTTGACGAATACATCCCGCAGCCGGAGCGGCCGAAGGACCGTCCGTTCCTGATGCCGATCGAGGACGTGTTCTCGATTTCGGGCCGCGGCACGGTGGTGACCGGCCGTATCGAGCGCGGCATTGTGAAGGTCGGCGAGGAAGTCGAGATCGTCGGGCTGAAGCCGACGGTGAAGACGACGGTGACCGGGGTTGAAATGTTCCGCAAGCTGCTGGACAGCGGCGAGGCGGGCGACAATATCGGTGCGCTGCTGCGCGGCACGAAGCGTGAGGATGTCGAGCGCGGCCAGGTTCTGGCGAAGCCCGGTTCGATCACCCCGCACACCAAGTTCAAGGCGGAAGCCTACATCCTGACCAAGGAAGAAGGTGGCCGTCACACGCCGTTCTTCACGAACTATCGTCCGCAGTTCTACTTCCGGACGACGGACGTGACCGGCATGGTGGCCTTGCCGGAAGGCACGGAAATGGTGATGCCGGGCGACAACATCGCCATGACGGTGCAGCTGATTGCGCCGATCGCCATGGATGAAGGCCTGCGCTTCGCGATCCGCGAAGGCGGCCGCACGGTCGGCGCCGGCGTCGTCGCCGCCATCATCGAGTAA
>NZ_JAXCLW010000028.1:0-672 GCF_034044715.1 Dongia soli
CCGATATCAGACGAGATCGAGGACCTCGGCCACCGGACGGCGCGGCTTCTGCGGCCAGTTGCCGGCTCGCTCCGGCCCCACGGCCAGCAGCATGACCGGCACTTCGTCCTCGGCCAGGCCGAACGCCTGGTGCACCGCATCGGCATCGAACCCGATCATCGGCGTCGAGCCCAGGCCCAGCGAGCGGGCCGCATAGATCATCGCCGCGGCGCCGAAGGTGCCGGTGCGGACGGCCTCGTCGCGCCGGCGCTGCGGGAAGGCCATATAGAGATCGCGGGCGGGGATCTCCCATTCCGGCACCATCTTTGCCGGCATGATGCCCGCTTCCACCAGCGGCGCCAGGCGATCCGGGATGACGCTGGAATCGGCCAACTGGCCGCAGATGATGAAGGTCACGGCGGCCTCGGTGATCGCCGGCTGATCCCAGGCGATCGGCCGCAACCGCGCCTTGGCTTCCGGCGTGCGGACGGCGATGAAGCGCCAGTTCTGCAAATGGAAGGATGTCGGGGCGGTGGTGCCGATGCGCACCAGCTCGCGGATCTGGTCATCGCTCAAGCGGGCGGCAGGGTCGTAGTACTTGGCGGCGCTGCGGCTCAGGATGCAGTCGATGACGGCGTTGGTCAGGATCAGTCCGTCGGCCATGGGAGCTCCTATGCGTGAGGGGACGGGTTG
>NZ_JAXCLW010000029.1:0-661 GCF_034044715.1 Dongia soli
AATTGACGAGCCGAGGGCAGTATGAATAGAAAAGTGATGTTTACCTTTCTCGCACTTACCGGTGGCGTACTCGCGGCCGGCGCGTTCATCGAAACTACGGCAAGTCAAGCCCAGTCGACGGACAGCGAGAGCGCAGCGCCCAAGCGCTACCTTCCCGAATACACGGCAAAAGGTGACCTGATGCTGCCGAAAAATTGGCGACACTGGGTCTATGTGGGCTCCCCGCTCACGCCCAACGCCCTTAACGGCGGCGAGGCGAACTTTCCGGAATTCCACAACGTCTATATCGAGCCCGGATCATTTGCGATCTACGAGAAGACCGGGGAATTCCCCGAAGGAACGATCTTCTTCAAGGAGCTGCAGCTGACGGTCAAGGGCGAAGAAGCGGACGGCTCAAGGACCGAACCGTCGGGCCGTGGATATTTTCCAGGCGCCTTCAATGGCGCCGACGTGACGGTGAAGGATTCGAAGCGCTACGCGGCCACAGGTGGCTGGGGTTACTACAACTTTCACCACTACGAGCCGAAAGCGGAAACAGCATCTGTCAAGCCGAAAGCCGAGTGTGCCTTCTGCCACATTGCCAGCGCCAAAAAAGACGATGTATGGACCCAGTTTTACCCATCGCTCGACGAAATCGCCCAGAAATACCACAAGTGAGGTT
>NZ_JAXCLW010000030.1:0-632 GCF_034044715.1 Dongia soli
ACGCACGGCGGCTAGGAACAAATCGCCGAGCACCCTGCCGGGCTGCCGCAGCGGCCGCTTGAACTGCAGGAACAGCACAACCCGGGTTTCCGCCGTGTCATTCCAGACTTCATGCGGGTAGGTGTCATCGAATACCAGGCACTTGCCCTCTTCCCAGCGGAAGATCTTGTCGTCCACGGCGATGCGGCAGCCTTCGGTACCGGGCCGTGCCTGTCGAGGCACGATCAAGGCAAGATGACAGTTGATGAGGCGTTTTGAGACCACTTGATGGCGCGGTATATGCGTTCCCGGCGCCAAGATCGAAAAAAAGGCCGTGGTCAGCCCGGGCACGCAGTCCAGCGCCCAGGTGGTCTGCGGACAACGGGCGCAATTTGCCGGGACGGTGTAACCGAAGCCCCAAAGGAAGAAGGAGCGCCACTGCTCCCCTTTGGAAATCTTGTACTGGTCCGGCGACACGTCGTGAAACGCGGGAACCTCCTCGCCGCTCCTCACCAGCGCTTCAACCTCAGCGCGGATCGCCGGCCAATGCCGCTCCAGATTGCCGATCCAGGGAAACACATCATTGTCGAAGACCGCCGGATCGCCGACCTCGGAATGCGCCGCCAGAACCCGGTTCAGCCAAAGCCGGAGCC
>NZ_JAXCLW010000031.1:0-581 GCF_034044715.1 Dongia soli
TTGAAGCCCATGATGGCCGCTGCCGCACCACCCGCAGACAATCCGGCAACATAGACACGCGTCGGATCCACCTTCAGATCCTGCATAATCTGTCGAGTAATGCCGGCGATAAGCGCGGGTTCGCCGTGGTCACGTACCTGATCACCTCGATTAAACCAGTTCCAGCACCTGGAGGGATTGGCAGATTGAGGCTGACTTGGGTATGCCACAAAAAAAGTCTGCTCCTCAGCGACATCATTCATGCGGGTTCCCGCGGCGAAGTCGTCCGGCGACTGGGTGCAGCCGTGAAGCATGACAACGAGCGGTATCGGCTCTCCCTTATAGCCGGTCGGAATATAGAGCCGATAATCGCGAGCTCCGATATCGCTCGCAAAACTAAGTTCTTTGAACTGCCCCACCCCTGCATCAGGGAAGGTGTCGGCTGGCGAAACATAGGCTTCCTGCCACCGATCCGGAACGACTTTGCGTTTGATGTCGTCAATGAATCGACGATATGTGTCTGGAGTACCTATCCCGCTAAAACCGGTTGGACGAGGCGCTTGCGAGTTCTGCCGAGGTTCGGGCGACGCCCAGACGTCCCC